>NZ_KB891881.1 GCF_000373585.1 Streptomyces sp. MspMP-M5 | reverse complement strand
GGCGTGGAAGGCGTCGACGCCGGCCGCGGCGAGCGGAGCCAGGATCGCCTCCAGCTCCTGCGGGGTCTGGGCGAGCCGTGCGTCGTACGCCTCCTGCTTCCACTGCGAGTAGCGGAAGATCACCGGGAAGGCGGGCGAGACGGTGTCCCGGACGGCGGCCACGATCTCCGCCGCGAACTTCGTCCGGGCCACCGGGTCGCCGCCGTAGGCGTCGGTACGGCGGTTGGTGCCCTCCCACAGGAACTGGTCGAGGAGGTAGCCGTGGGCGCCGTGCAGTTCGACGCCGTCGAAGCCGATCCGCTCGGCGGCCGCGGCGGCCTCGGCGAAGGCACCGATGACGTCGTCCAGGTCGCCTCGGGTCATCGCCTTGCCGGTGCCCTCGGTACCGTCGATGCGGATGCCGGAGGGGCCGACGGCGGGGGCGTCGACGAAGGGCGGCTCGCCCGGCTTGCGGACCATGCCGATGTGCCACAGCTGCGGCACTATCGTGCCCCCTGCCGCGTGCACGTCCTCGGCGACCTTCGCCCAGCCGGCGAGCTGCTCCTCGCCGTGGAAACGCGGAACGCGGTCGCTCTGCCCCGCCGAGTCGTGGCCGACGTAGGTACCCTCGGTGACGATCAGGCCGACGCCCGCGGCGGCCCGACGGGCGTAGTACGACCGCACGTCCTCACCGGGGACGCCGCCCGGGGAGAACATCCGCGTCATCGGCGCCATCACGATGCGGTTCGGGACGGTCAGGCCGTTCAGCGCGACGGGCCGGGAGAGGATCTCGGCCGCGCGGGAGGCGGGGGACGTAGAGACGGTCATCGGGTGCTCCTTGTCGGTATCAGTAGGTGTGCGCAATGAGTGTGTTGGAGTGGCGTAGGACGACCGTCTGCCGTCTGGGGGCGCGGGATTCCGGCGGTCCGGCGAGCTGCCTGGCGCTCCCGGAGGCTGTGGCCTACTGCGGCGCGGGGTGTGCCAGTTCCAGAGCGAAGTCGTCCGTGCCGCGGCCCTCGACGGCCAGCGCCGACGCGACGGGTGGGTAGCCGCTGGCGATGAGTGAGTACTCGCCCGCGGTCAGGTCGGTGAAGGCGTACGCGCCGTCGGCGTCCGAGAGGGTGGTGCGCACGACGTTCCCGGCGGCGTCGACCAGCGTGAGCCGGGCGTTGGGCAGCGGATCGCCGGCCTTCCCGGCGCGCACGGTGCCCCGCACCTGCGCACCGGCCGTTCCTGCGGCACGCCGGAGCCGTACGCCGTAGGCGACCGGGGTGGCTGCTGCCATGACCGCGGCGGCCTGCGGCTCATGGCCCTCGGCGGCGGCGATCAGCACGTACGGACCGCTGGCCGGGGCGTGCAGCGCGTAGCGGCCGTCGGGGTGGGAGAGCGTACGGCCGACCTGCCGTCCGTCCGGCGATATGAGGGTGAGGGCGGCACCGTCCAGCGCCTCGCCGGCGGCGTCCCGCACCAGGCCGTGAAACCCGGCCCCGGCCCGGACGATCCCGGCCAAGACGGCATCGGCTGGGACGGCGTCAGTCTGCGCGGCGCCCGTCGGGACGGCGTCGGCCTGGGGCGCGAGCTCTGTAGTGGAGTCAACAACGGTCGCTTCCTCAGCCTGAATTGACGAGGTATCAGCACTCGCCGTGCCCACCTTGGCGGTCCCGGGGCCGTGCAGCCGGTGCTGTGCCTGCTGCCCCTGTCGTCCGCGCAGGCCGAGCCAGCCGATCACCGCGACCAGCGCGAAGGCCACGGCCCCGATGCCGAAGGTGAGGGTGAACCCGGATTCGGCGGGCAGCGGTGCCACGCCCGCCGGCAGGTGCTCGACGGTCTTGGACGCCAGGATCGTGGTGACGATGGCGCTGCCGATCGCGCTGCCGGTGGAGCGGGAGATCGAGTTGATGCCGTTGGCTATGCCGCTCTGGTGGTGCGGGACGCTCGCCATGATGACGGCGGGCATGGCGGCGTAGCCGAAGCTGACAGCCGCGCCGGTCAGGAGACCGGCTCCGATCACCGAGGCGGTGTGGCCGTGGTCAAGGGCCAGCCAGCCGAAGCCGACGGCGCCGGAAGCCGCGGCCACGCCCAGCGCATACCGGGGGCCACGGTGGCGGACGAGCTGGCCGCCGAGGGGCGAGGCGAGCAGGGAGACGATCGCGCCGGGCAGCAGGAACTGGACGGATGCCCGCAGGATGGACGCGTCGAAGCCGAAGCCGGTGAGTGCCTTGGGCATCTGTACGAGGTAGGAGACGCCGAGGAAGTTGGCGAACATGCCGAAGCCGACCAGAACGCCGGAGAGGTTGGCCATGAGGACCGGGCGGTGGACGAACATCCGCATGTCGACGAGGGGCTCGCGAACCTTCAGCTCGGTCAGGACCCAGACCGCGATCATGACGGCCGCACCGGCGAAGGTGCCGAGCGTACGGCCGGAGGCCCAGCCCCACTCGTGCCCCTGGGAGATCGGCAGCAGGAGCAGCAGCAGGGCGACGCCGAGGGTGAGGGCGCCGAGGAAGTCGGTGCGCCCGCCGGTCTTGTGCCGGGTCGCCGGGACCAGGAAGACGACCGCGAGCAGGGCGAGGACCGCGAAGCCGGTGGCCATCCAGAAGGCGTTGCGGTAGTCGGCGTCGGCACCGGAGGTGAGCAGGCCCGTGGCGACGAGCGCCAGCCCACTGCCGAACGCGAGGGTGCCGCTGACCAGGGCCATGGCGCCGGGAAGCCGCTGCGGCCGGACCTCTTCACGCAGGACGGAAAGGGCCAGCGGGAAGATCGCGGTGGCGGCCCCCTGGAGCACCCGGCCCAGGATCAGCAGCGGCAGCGAGCCGGCGACCGCGGCTATGACGGAGCCCGCGACCATGACGACGAGCACGGCCACCAGGGTGGGCTTCTTGCCGTGCTGGTCGCCGAAGCGGCCGAGCAGCGGGGTGAAGACGGCGGCGGAGAGCAGAGTGGCGGTGGTCACCCAGCTGACGTCGGCGGCCGAGGTGCCGAGGTCGTTCCGAATCAGGCCCAGGATCGGGACGGGCAGGGTCTGCATCATCGACACGACCATCGCGGCAAGGCTCAGGGCGAGGATGACGAGCGTCTCGTGCCGTCGCCCTGCGGCGGGGGCGGATGCGGATGCGGCGTGGCTCATGACTGGCAGGGACCTTCGGTGCTTCAGGCCATGGATGTTTCATGGCATCAAGTATTTCGACAGACGGTAGACCTAAATAGTTCAGGTAGTCAAGTAAACAATTGATGACGTGAAGCATCTTTGGGTACGCTCTGGCCATGAGGACCACACCCGCGCCGGCACCCACCAAGCTCCAGCTGCTGGAACTGCTGGCCGCAGTGGGCACCGCCCAGTGGCGCGATTTCGCGGCCGCCGCAGCCCACCACGGCCTCACCGCCACGCAGGCGAAGGTCCTCGCCCAGCTCGACGGCCCGCTGCCGATGCGCGGCCTGGCCACTCTGCTCGTATGCGATGCGTCGAATGTCACAGGGATAGTGGACCGACTGGAGGCCCGCGAGCTGGTCCGCCGTGAAGCCGACCCCGCGGACCGCCGGGTGAAGAACGTCGTCGCGACCGACGCGGGCCGCGAGATCATCCGCCGCGTGCGCGAGGAGATGCAGGAGACGCACGGCGCCCTCGATGCCCTGACCGAAGTCGAGAGCGCGACGCTCTACGGCCTGCTGGAGCGCCTGCGGCCGGCGAGGAAGAACGACGCCTGACGGGCGCGGCCTGGGCACGGCATCGCGTCGGGGGCGGCAGACGGCGCTCCGGGCGTCAAGCTTCCTCACGGTCCATGGCCTGGAGAGGTCAGGGACCCACCTCCTGGGGATAATGCCTGGCCTTGTCTGGCCGCGTTGCCTGGCACCCCTGCCTGGCTGACTTGCGGGGTGCCAGACCTGGGTGTCTTGCCTGAAAGGCGGCCGGGACGGCGGCCCAGCGACGCCCCGGTCAAACCGCCTCTCTGCGTTCATCTCATGCCCCACCGGGTCACGGGACTGGCCCGCGAGGACCGGCCCTCGCGACACGTTCCCCCAAATCCCCTACCCAACATGGCAGTTGGAAAGGGAATCGTTGACAGCGCCAGAGCGGGAACCCTAGGCTCGACGGCCAACTGTCGACCATGACCCACTATTCATCACCTGGGCGCAACACCTCTGGAGGTAAGTCAGTGAAGAACAAGAGGCTGACGGGGTGCCGGAGCTTCAGGGGCCCGCGCAGTACGAGTTCATCTACTCCACGACGACGTCACCGACCAAGTCGGCCACGATGATTTGCGGTGGTAGCGGTACGGGCAACAGCTGCAGTCACAACTTCACCATCAACGCCACATACGCGCACGGGGTCGGCATCAAGAGCTGCGGTCAGATCAAGCGCATCGACAACAACCAGAGCATGGGGATCGCCTGCAAGAAGTGGTGATATGGGGAGACAGGCAGCCCGCCACTCCGGATTTGCCCGTCGCCTCCCATCTCACCTCCTGCACTCTATCGACCAATTCAGCTTATTCTCCCTAAAGTTGACTCATGAGGAGAGGTAAAGCCAAGAAGAGCAGTGAAGCCAGGATTTGGTGGTGTTCGCGTGCTGGCGGGGTCGGTGCGACCACGGCGGTGCTGGCGCTGCTCGCCGTGGCCGCCACACCGCCCGGGCCGGCAGCAGCAGCCGCGGGACGGAACGGCGCTGCTGCGGCCGAGGCGACCGCCCCCTCGCAATCAGCCTGCGGAAGGGGCACACGGTCGGGCGGACGTCAACGGAAGGGGCCCAGGCCGTGCAGCCCACAGTCAACCTCTGGCGCCAGCAGCTCGGGAAGGTGCCCGAGTGGGTCTGGCAGCGCACCGAGCTGCGCGTACTGATCCTGGCCGAAACCGGCCTTACAACCCTCTCGCCGAAGATCGGGCTCCTGGGCCGCCTGACCACGTTGGACCTCGGCCACAACAACCTCACGTCGCTCCCCGACGCCCTGGGCGACCTGGTCGAGCTGAGCGACTACCTCTACCTCCACGACAACCACCTGACCAGGCTCCCGGACACATGGGAAAACCTGACGCGGCTGCGTTACCTCAACGTCGGCGAGAACCCTCTGACCGCCCTGCCCGAAACCATCGGCCGGATCGCAGAACTGACCGAGCTACGAGCCCAGCACACCCAGCTGACCGCATTGCCTGACGGCATCGGTCACCTCCACAAGCTGCGCGAGCTCTGGCTGCAGGGAAACGCACTCACCGATCTGCCGTCCACCGTGGCCGACCTGCAGGAACTTCGGCACCTGGACCTGCGTGAGAACGCCCTCACCGAACTACCCGAGTCCTTGGCCGGCCTCCCACTGCTTCGGCAGCTCGACCTGCGCAGCAACCGCCTGGCCCGGATTCCCGACTGGGTCACGCAGATGCCCGCGCTGGAAAAGCTGGATCTTCGTTGGAACGCCTGCACGCTCCCCCATCGCTTGCTGCGAAGCCTGGAGGAACGCGGGTGCGTCGTCCTGAAGTGAGCCCTCAGCGGGCACACCGACGCGAAGCCGCTGCGATGCCTCGACCTCTCGATGTCTCGATGTCTCGATGTCTCATGCGGTTCCGCGTGCAGCCTGCTCTCGGAACACACACCGGCCAACGCCCTTCAATAGCAGTTCAGTTGGTTTCGCCGACCGCCACCTCTCGCCCGGCCCCCTCCTTCAGTACGAGGTCGAGCAGCCCGGGGAAGCGGCGGTCCAGTTCCTCGCAGCGCAAAGTGTTCACGCGTCGGGTGCCCGCGTCCCGCTGCCGGATCAGCCCTGACTCACGAAGGATCTTGAAGTGGCGGCTGAGCGCGGACTTGGCGACCGGCAACTGGAAGGTCCCGCACGCGACCTCGACGTGGCGGCCGAGCGTGACGACGATGCTCAACCGGATCGGGTCGGCGAGGGCGCTCATGATCACAAAGAGGTCCAGGTCCCGTTCGTCGGGGTGGACCAAGGGCGAAGAGGTACGGCTGGCCATGGCTCCAGTATCCATGACCACACGCCTCCATGTTCACATTCATGCGAACATGGGCTACGGTCGTGATCATCGAACACCGGAGGCCCAGGCCACCGGCGGACCCATCCTGCTCCGCAACATCCAGGAGGCACCCATGCCTGCCACCCCTTCACCCCGCACCCCCATCGGCGTCGGCATCATCGGCCTCAGCGCCTCCGGCGGCTGGGCCGCCACCGCCCACCTGCCCGCACTGCGCGCGCTGGACGGCTTCGAGGTCCGCGCACTGTCCGCCTCCAGCGCCGCCTCCGCCAAGGCGGCGGGCGAGAAATACGGCATCCCGCTCGCCTTCGGCACCCACGAGGAGCTGGTGCGGCGCGACGAGGTCGACCTGGTCGTCATCACCGTGAAGGTCCCGCAGCACCGGGAGTTGGCACTGGCCGCGCTGCACGCCGGAAAGATGGTGCTGAGCGAGTGGCCGCTGGGCAACGGGCTCGCCGAGGCCGAAGAGCTGGCAGCACTCGCCGAATCCAAGGGGCTGCGCACCTTCGTCGGCCTGCAGGCCCGCTCCGCTCCCCCAGTCCGCTACGTACGCGATCTGATCGCGTCGGGGTACGTCGGGGAGGTGCTTTCCACCAGCATCATCGCCTCGGGACGCGGCTGGGGCGGCGACATCCCGGGCCGCAATGCCTACACCCTCGACCCGGCCAACGGCGCCACCATGCTGACCGTCCCCTTCGGCCACACCATCGACGCGCTCACGATGACTCTCGGAGAGTTCACCGACCTCGGCGCAACCATGGCCACCCGCCGTACCTCCGTGCGCGACGAGGCAACCGGTGAGATCCTGCCGATGACCGCGCCGGACCAACTCGCCGTCAACGGCGTGCTGGAGGGCGGCGCGGTCGCCTCCGTCCACTTCCGTGGTGGCCTGTCCCGCGCGACCGACTTCCACTGGGAGATCAACGGAACCGAAGGTGATCTGCTGCTCACCGGCCCCTCCGGCCACCTCCAGTTCGGCCAGGTAACCGTGCACGGCGCCCGGGGCGAGGAAACCACCCTCAAGGAACTGCCGGTCCCCACCTCCTACGAGACACTGCCCCAACTCACCAGCCGCCGCACCGAGATGGCGTACACCATCGCCCACTCCTACGAGCAGATCCACGCCGACCTCACCAACGGCACCCACCACGCACCGGACTTCGCCCACGCGGTACGCCGCCACCGCCTCCTGGACCGCATCGAACGCGCAGCGACAGAAGGCTGATCCGCCTGGCCACACAGCGGGCCATCGGAGACGGGCCGTGACGCGCCCATAGCGCGACGTGCCCCCTGGCCGCCGGCGGTGTGGAACCGCGGTGCCAGCCGCGTTCCTGTGCGTGTTTCCAGGCCATCCCAGTCACCGGTGTTCCGTGGGAGGTATGGGAGGTACCAGCTGCGACGCCGCGCCCCGTGGCACCGGGCGCGGGAACCGGTGGGTGGGTGCGTACGACTCTCTGCCGTGGGCCTCGTGCGGTGCGTGGTCCGGGCATGGAGGAAGAGTGCGTGTGCACGCAGACCGGTCGTTCCCGCCGTCCTCGATACCAGCGGGCCCACGGAGGGGTGGTGACGCGGGCGCCGAGCCGCGTACCGGGGCGGGGCTGACCCTGCTGCTGACGTCGGCGATGGCGTTTTCCATGCTGCAGTTGTTCCTGCTCGGGGCGCTCGGTCCGATGCTGGTGGGGGAACTGCGGTTGAGCCGGGCCATGTTGGGGCTGACTACGACGGCGGGGTTCGGGGCCGCCGCCGTGCTGTCCCCGGTGGCGGGACGAGTGGTGGACCGGGTGGGGCCGCGGCGCTGTCTGATCGCGTTGTTGTGGCTCGTCGGTGTGGCTCTTGCCTTGATCGCTTCGGCCCCGCGGTACGGGGTGCTGCTGGCGGCGGTCGCGGTGGGCGGGGTTCCGCAGGCGCTGGCCAACCCGGCGACGAACAAGGTGATATTGGCCGTCGTGCCGGAGGCGCGGCGCGGTGCGGTGACTGGCGCCAAGCAGTCGGGGGTGCAGCTGGGGGCGTTTGCCGCCGGTCTGCCGTTGGCCGCGTTGGCGGGCGGGGTCGGTTGGCGGGGTGCGGTGTGGGTGGCCGCGGCCCTGGCCGTGGTCGCGGCGCTGTGGGCGGTCCGTGGACTACCCGTCGATGCGTTGCCTGGCGGTCCGGCCCGGCGTGCGGTGCGGAAGCCGGACGGTGGGGAGGTGTCTTCGGCGGGGTCCGTGGTGGGGTGGTTGCTGGTGTTCTCGCTGCTGCTCGGGGCGGGGATAGCCTCGGTGAACACGTATCTGGCCCTGTTCGGGGCGCAGCGGCTCGGGTTCGCTCCTACCTCGGCGAGTGTTCTGGTGGCGGTGTTGGGACTGGCGGGGATCGCCGGGCGGATGGGCTGGTCGAGGGCGGCTGGACGGCCGGAGCGGGCGGTGGTGTTGCCCGCGGTGCTGGCGGGTGGTGCAGTGGTTGCCGGGCTGTTGCTGGTCGCCGCGCTGCGGGTCCCGGTGCTGGTGTGGGTGTCGGCGGTGGCGGTCGGGGTGTTCGCGGTCGCCGGTAATGCCGTGTCGATGGTGGTGGTGATCCAGCGGGCGGCGCCTGGTCGGGCCGGGCGGGACTCCGCTCTGGTGTCCGCGGGATTCTTCGCCGGGTTCGCCGTCGGGCCGCCGGCGTTCGGTGCGCTGGTGGAGTCGTCCGGGTACGGGCCGGGGTGGCTGCTGGTGGCGGTGGAGTTCGCGGCGGCGTGCCTGGTCGCGGCGGTGTGGGCGGTGCGGGAACGGCGCCGGACCGGCAGCGGGGTACGGACATGAACGCGCGGTCGAGGAAGGCAGCCCGAGCCGACGGTCCCGGGTCGATGCCATGGGCGCGTCATGCTCTCGCCCTCGTCCTGGACCGGGTGGCCGTAACGGCCGCGGAGGTCGGTGAACGGTTCCCGTTGTATGCGGACCCGGAGAGCGGGCGGTGGACGACGACTTCGCGCGGCTCGTGGGCCGGGGGCTTCTGGGCAGGGTTGCGGTGGCTGCGAGCGCTGCACTCCGGAGACGTACGGGATCAGGCGGAGGCAGCTGAGTGCACGGGGCGGCTGGCGGGTTGGCTGGGTGTTGATACGGCGGCCCGGGGGCTGATCTTCTGGTACGGCACGGCGTTGGGCGCGGGGCCCGGTGGGGATCCCGCCGCGGTGGGTCTGCGGGACCGGGCGGCTCGCGTATGCCTGGAGGACGCCTTCGACGCCGTGCTCGGCATCGTGCCGTGGGGCGCCGCCTTCGGCGGGCCTCGCCTGGTGGCGCGGGTGGACGGAGCGGCCGGGATGGTGCCGCTGCTCTCGACCGCCGGAACGGCCGAGGGACGGCGTGCCGCCCGGTCCCATCTCGACCGGCATCTCGCGCTCTGCCTCGGTGCGGAGCCGCTGAGGCCGGCGTGGGAATGGACCGCGAACGGACGGTGGGTCGGCTGTTCACGTCCGGCGCCGGGCTGGCGCCGCGGGCGGGCATGGTTGCTGCTGGCCCTCGCCGACGCCGCCCGGTATCTGGAGGACCGCGCGTATGTGCAAGTTGCCCGGGAGGTGCTCGGGCGCGACGGGGGAATGACTGACGAGATCGTTCCGTTGGCCGCCCAGGTGACGGGACATCAATCTGCCCTGTTCGGTGACCAGTTGACGTCGCGGGGGCCGATGGACACGTCCGCCGCCGCGATCGAGGCGGTTGCGTTGTTGAAGCTCGCGGCGGCTGTCACGGCGTCCGAAGCGGAAGGGTTGCGGGGGCGGGCGACCACGATCCTGGAGCATCTGGTCACCGCGCATCTGACGGCTCCGGGCGCGGGCCGGCCGCCCGGGATGCTGCTCCATGGCTGTTACGACCTCGATCAGGGCATTGCCGTCCGGCACGAGTTGGTGTGGGGCGATTTCTTTCTCGCCCTCGGGCTCGCGCTGGTGACGGGGTTGGTGGATACCGACGACGTGTGAAGTGTTACGTGTTACGTACGCGACGGGCGGTGCCCACGGCGTCCGCACACCCCGCCGGAGCACCGTCTCCTCCCCCAACCCTCTCCCCGTACTTGTCTCTCACTCGTCCCGCAACACCCGTCGCGCCACGGAGGTGATGTGCAGCTCGTCCGGGCCGTCGAGGAGGCGCGCCAGGCGGCCCATGCGAAAGAGCGCGGGGAGCGGCGTGTCCGGGCCGAGGCCGGCGGCACCGTGGACCTGGATGGCTGCGTCGGCGACGTGCTGGAGCATGCGTGCCGCCGCGACCTTGGCCAGTCCGACCTCGATGCGGGCGTCGTGACCTGCCTCGATGAGCCGGGCGGCTTCGTGGACCAAGGGCCGGGTGGAACGGACGGCGAGCAGTGCTTCGAAGAGCTGCTGTTGGACGAGTTGGTGGTTGCCGAGTGGCCCGTCGCGCAGGGTCCGTTCCCGGGCGCGGGTGCGCATGAGTGCGAAGGCCCGATCTGCCTGGCCGAGCCACCGCAGGCAGCGCAGTGTGCGGCCGAGTTGGAGACGTTGCGCGGCGACGGCCAGTGCCTGGCCGCGTTCGCCGACGAGGTGGTCGGCAGGGACTCGTACGTCGTCGAGTTCGATCTCCCACTGGCCTCCGACGCCCAGGATGGGCAGCTCCCTGACGAGGCGGAAGCCCGGGGCGTCCGTGGGGACCAGGAGCAGGGACAGGCCGTGTCGATCGGGCGGCTCGCCGTCGGTGCGGGCGAGGACGGTCACGAAGTCGGCCTCGGCGGCCGCGGTCGTGAACCACTTGCGGCCGCGCACCTTCCAGGAGCCGTCGGCCCCGGCCTCGGCCCGGGTTCTGGTCAGGAGCGGGTCGCTGCCCGGCGCTTCCGGCTCGGTCATCGCATAGGCGGAGCGGAGCCTGCCGGCCGTCAGCGGGGGCAGAAAGCGTGTGCGGAGGCGGAGCGTGGCATGCCGGTGGAGCATGCGGGCGTCCAGCAGAGTGGCGGAGCCGAGTGCGGCCGGGCCGTGGTCGCTGGCCCCTTCGGCCTCGGCGAGGGGGGCGTACGAGGTCAACGGCAGCCCCTGACCGCCCAGTTCGACCGGTAGAGGCAAGGCCCAGAGCCCCTCCCGCTTCGCCACCTCCTGGAGCGCGGCGAGGGTCCGCGCCGCCGTCGGGCCGCCCGCGTCGAGTGCGGGCTCCTGAGGGATGACGCGACGGGTGACGAATTCCGTTATGCGCTCCCGCAGTTCTGCGACAGGCGCCGGGCAGGACGACACCGCGCCCCCGCCGGTGTGGTCATCCCCCTCCCCGGCGCGCCCTCCCACGTTCCGGTTCCGGTCCGCACAGGCAGATCGCGGAATCTCCATCAGCTTTCTCCGTTCGTTTCGGGAACCAGGCGTTGCGGCCATCCGACTGCTGGGCTCGCGGGACAGTTGTCGGCTCCGACCGCCCTCGGGTTCCCGCGCCGAGTCCGGTGCCGAAGCGGCGGCCATCGCCGCCGGAGGAGGATCAGCCATGGCACACACCACGACGACGGGGACGGCTCTGCCGCTCGACGGGCTGGAGCTGAGTGCTTCGGGCCCGTCCGGTCCGGCCGGTACGGCCGTCGGTCATCTGCGGGCGCTGGGTGCCCGCCCGGCACCGGTCGCCGACCGCGGTCCGGCCGACCGTGCCCGACTGGTCCTGGCGGGACGGGGGCATCCGCCGGTGCTGGCCCGCGTGGGCTGGGCGGACGTATGCCCTCCGCAGGAGGTGTGCGACGAGGCCACCGCGCAGGCGGTCTGCGGAGTGATGGCCGTCCACGGGCAGCGCGAGGGCGGCCCGCGCGGGCTGGCCGTCGACTACGCGACGACCGCCGCCGGCGTCCTCACGGTGCAGGGGCTGCTCGCCGCGCTGATCGGTCAGGCGCGCGGCGGCACGTTCGGCTCGGTCTCCACCGCGGTGGACAGGGCGGCGCTGCTGACGGTCTCCCAGTACATAGCCGCTGCCGGAGCGGAGGAGGGGGAAGCGGCACCGACGGGGCCGGGCGGGCCGCCGTTCACCACTGCCGACGGGACGCGCTTCGAGCTGGAGGCGCTGGAGCCCGCGGTGTGGGCGGCCTTCTGGCGTGCGGTGGGCGCGCCGCACACGGCGATACGGGAGGGCTGGCGGCCGTTCCAGTTCCGGTACGCGACGGGCTGTGCCCCGCTGCCCGAGGTGTTGCACGTCGCCACCCGGACCCGTAGCTGGGCGGAGGTCCGCCGCGCCGCGGACATCTCGGGGGCGGATGTCTGCCGGCTCCACACCCTGGTGGAGCGGGCGGCGGAGAGCGGTGCGACGGATGTGCCGTGGGCGCTCGCACCCGGCCGGGCCGCCCCGCGTGCCGCCCGTGCGCGCATACCGTCGTCCGCCCGTCCGTTGGAGGGCCTGGTCGTCCTGGAGGCCGGACGCCGGATCCAGGCACCGTTCGTCGCGCACCTGCTGGGTCTGCTCGGCGCGGAGGTGATCCGTATAGAGCCTCCGGGTGGTGACCCGCTGCGCGGTATGCCGCCCACGTGCTCCGGTCTCTCCGCGCGGTGGCTGGCCCTGAACCGGGGCAAGAAGGCCGTGGAGATCGACATCAAGTCCGCGTCCGAACGCCGCCGGCTGCGCGAGATGGCGGCCGGGGCGGATGTGTTCCTCCACAACTGGGCGCCGGGGAAGGCCGAGCAGCTGCGCCTGGACGCCGAGGCACTGTCCGTCACCAACCCCGGTCTGGTATACGCCTACACCAGTGGTTTCGCCGGCCGGGAGCTGCCCGGTGCGCCGGTGGGCACCGACTTCATGGTGCAGGCCAGAACGGGCGTCGGCGAGGCCGCCCGCCCTGCCGGTGAGCCGCCGGCACCCTCCCTGATGACGTTGTTGGACGTGCTCGGCGGACTGCTGGGCGCGGAGGCCGTCCTGGCCGGCCTGCTGGCCCGCGAACGCACCGGGCACGGCATCCGCGTCGACTCCTCGCTGCTGGGCGCCGCCGACCTGCTCACCGCGCCGGCCCTGCGCCGTGCGGCGGCCGGCCGGAACCCCCGTCGTCCGACGGGCTTCCGCCGTCCACTGCGGACCGCGGACGGCTGGCTGGCCCCGGCCGATGCCCACGCCGCCGAAGCCGCCGGCCGCGCGGCACGCCTACGGCGGCTGCCCACCGTCGAAGCCCTCGTCGACCTGCGCACCCGCGGGCTGGCGGCCACCGCTGTCAGCACCGACCTCGCCGGCCTCCCGGGCGACCCCCGGCTCGCCGGCGCCCTGACCCGTGACGCCCACGGCGCACCCGCCGTCCCGTCTCCTTGGAGTCTTTCGTGACCCGGACAGTGACCGTGACCGACTCGACCAGCACAGGCGCGGCGCCCGCCGTCTCGGAGCGGACCGAGGTGCGCGCACCGATCCGTGATCTGGTGCCGGCCGCGCTACGCCGCTCCTGGGCGGCCGACGGCAGCTGCCCCGACCTCGATCTGTACGGGCTCTTCCGTGCCCGGCGCTACGCCGACCCGCACCGCGGCGCCGTCATCGACCCGCAGGGAGAGGTGAGTTACGCCGAACTGGACCGGCGGGCGCGATGTCTGGCCGCCGGCCTCGCCGCCGCCGGCGTGCGCTCCGGCGACATCGTCGGGGTCCAGCTGCCCAGCGGACGGCAGGCCGTCATCGCCGACCTCGCGCTGGCCGCCCTCGGTGCGGTCGTCCTGCCCTTTCCGGTCGGTCGCGGCAGGTGCGAGGCGGCCTCACTGCTCGGCCGCTCCGGTGCGGTCGCCGTCATCGCCGCCACCGAGCACGGAGGCAACCGCCACGCCGAGGACCTGGTCGCACTCTCCGCCGAACTCCCGGCGCTCCCCACGGTGTTCGCGGCCGGCCCCGGACAGCCCCCGCCCGGCGCCGCCTCCTTCGACGCGCTGCTGGAGGCCGACGGCGCCGCCTTCACGCCCGCACGCCCCGACCCCGACGCGGCCGTCCGCATCCTGGTTTCCTCCGGCTCCGAGGCCGAACCCAAGATGGTCGCCTACTCGCACAACGCGCTGGCCGGCGGCCGCGGCAACGTCATGGCGTCCCTCCTGGACAGGGGCCAACCGCCGCGCAATCTCTACCTGGTGCCGCTGGCCTCGGCATTTGGCAGCAGCGGCACCGCCGTCACCCTCGCCCGCCACGGCGGCACCCTGATCCTCCTCGACCGCTTCGACCCCGGCACCGCCCTCACCGCGATCGCCCGGCACCGCCCCACACACCTCTTCGCCGTACCGACCATGATCCGTATGCTCCTGGAGCGCCTCGGCCGAACACCGACCGACACCTCCTCCCTCACCGCGATGGTGCTGGGCGGCGCTCCTCTCGACGCGGGCACCGCGGCCGAGGCCCGGCGCGCCTTCGGCTGCGCGGTGGTGAACCTCTACGGGTCGGCCGACGGCGTGAACTGCCATACGGGGCTCGCCGAGCGAACGCAGCCCGATGACGGGCCGGGCATCGCGGCCGGGCACCCCGATCCCCGGGTGGCCGACATCCTGATCGCCGACCTGGACGCCCCGCCCGGCGAGGTCGCCCCGGCGCCGCCGGGTGTCACCGGTGAGATCGTCGCCCGTGGCCCGATGACCCCGCTGTCGTACGTGGGCTCCCCCGAACTCGACGCCCGCTACCGGACCCCCGGCGGCTGGGTCCGTACCGGCGACCTCGGCATACTGGACGAGAGCGGCTCGCTGCGCCTCATGGGGCGGCTGAAGGACATCGTGATCCGAGGAGGCGTCAACATCAGTCCCAATGAGGTGGAACGGCACCTCCTGACGCACCCTCAGGTTCGGGAGGTGGTCTGCGTGGGCCTACCGGACCAGCTGATGGGGGAACGGCTCGGCGCCTGCGTGGTGCCGAAACAGAGCCAGGAACCACCGGTCCGGGACCCACTGTCCCCAGAACCATCGGCCCCAGAACCACCGTCGCCGGAACTGACCTTGACGGAACTGACCTTGAGGGAACCGACGTTGAAGGAGCTGTGCCATCACCTCGACGCGCGCGGCCTGGAGCGCCGCAAGCACCCCGAGGCGCTGCTGCTCCTGGACGAGCTGCCGCTGACCCCGGCGGGCAAGCCGGACCGGGCAGCCCTGCGCGAACGACTGGCCGAGACCGGCGGCGCCCAGGCGGAGTAGCCGCGCACCCACGGCCCGGGCAGGCGAAAGGGCCGCGGCAAAGATCGATCCGCGGCCCTTCACCACACTGTCGCCCTACCGAACCTGTCGACCAACTGGCATGTCAGCACTCTGACTTGGCGACCTGTCGAACAGGCCCCCGCTCAGGACGTGGACAGACTCCTCTCGATCGCGGTCGCGGCCTCGCGATACACCTTCAGCAGGTCCAGGTCCTTGCCGGGGTAGTTGGCGATCTCCACCTGCTTGGCGCCGGAGTCCGGCAGGACGGTGCCGGTCGACATATGGACGTTGTCCAGGACCAGCGACGGCTTCTTCGCCGACAGTTTGGACACCTGGCCGGGGGTCACCGGGTCCGGCCCGTACGTGCCGAGCAGGTCGGCGCCCGCCATCTGCGCGGCCCAGGTGGAGAACGTCTGGGCCACCACCGACGGACGGCGGCCGCCCGGCCACGCCTTCTTCACCTCGGCAGAGAGCTTGCCGTACTCGGCCTGGAAGGACTTCGTCCAGGCAGCTGCCGCCTTCTCGGTGCCGAACTTCCGTCCCAGCGCCGCCACTTGGGCGGTGGCCTTGGCGGCGGTGTTGTCGAGGTTCACCTCCACGAGTTCGGCCTTCGACCCCGCGGCCTTCTTGATCTTCCCCGCGAAGGGCTCGAACGGGGCGTAGAGCACATAGTCGGCGCCGGCGACCGCGGCGAGGTCGGAGGGCTTGGGCTCGTAGTCGGGGGCGTGCTGCACGGTCGACGGCACGATGACCTTGACGTCCGGCGCACCGGCGGCATGGGCGAAGGCCGCCTCCCAGGTGGTGGTGGCCACGACCACCGGCCCGCCGTTCTTCTTGCCGTGGGACCCAGCATGCGCGGCGTCGTCGGTGCTGCCGCCGCCGGAACAGGCGGCGAGCAGGGACAGTCCCGCCGTCAGTGCGACGGCGGAGAGGAAGGAGACGCGGACTTGCGCCATGAGCGGTTCCTCCGTTCGGGGACGAGGTGGGCGACCAGGGCCGTCGCCCCGGCCACGAGGACGAGAATCGGTCCGGGCGGCAGGTCCAGGACCAGGGCCAGCAGGAAGCCGACGAGGTTGACGGCCGTGCCGATGCCGATCGCCCAGCCGACGATCGAGCCCAGGGAGCGGCCCAGTCGGCGGGCGGCCAGCGCGGGCAGCAGGGTGAGGGCGTCCACCAGCAGTGCACCGGTGAGCCGGATCGCGCCGGCCACCGCCACCGCGACGAGGACCAGCAGGATCAGGGTCAGCCGCTGCGCCGGTACCCCGGCACAGACGGCGAGTTCGCGGTCGTGCAGCAGCAGTGCCACCTGGCGCCGCCGCCACCAGAACAGCCCGGGGACGATCACCGCGAGGACCGCGAGGACGGCCACGTCCCCGTCGCCCACCGACAGGATCGCCCCCCACAGCAGCGCGAAGGCCCCGGCGGCATTGACGCCCGAGACCGCCAGGACGAGCAGCGCCGCGGCGATGGCCAGACTCATCAGCAGCCCCATCGCCCCGGACAGCCCGTCGGGTGTACGGGCCAGTGGGCTGATCCCGGCTCCGGCCAGGGCACAGGTGACGATCGCGCACACGGCCGGGTCGAGCCCGGTCAGCATCCCGATCGCGATCCCCAGCAGCGCCACATGCATCATCGCGAAGCGGACCGGCATGATGTCCAGCCCCACGATCACCACCCCCACCACCGGCAGCCCGACGGCCGCCAGCAGCAGCGCGAGACCCGCGCGCTGCACCGGCACCAGGCTCAGCAGATCGCCGAGGTGCGCGAACCCGGCCCCGTTCATCGGACCTCCCGGAGCCGCCCGGCGGCCATCTCCAGGACCCGGTCGCACCGCTGCGCCAGCCCCCGGTCATGGGTCACCACGATCAGCGTCACCGGAAGGCCGGTGAGCACCTCGGCCGCCTCCGACTGCCCGTCGAAGTCCAGCGCGGCCGTGGGCTCGTCGGCCAGCAGCACTCCCGCGCCGGCCGCCACACAGCCGACCGCCCTGGCCAGATGGACCCGCTGGAGCTGGCCGCCGGAGAGCGTGTGCAGGGGCCGGTCGGCGAGTTCACCGACGCCCAGCCGCCCTGCCGCCTCCGTCGCCTCCCGCGCAGCCCAGCTGCTGGCCAGCAACTCCCGTACCAGCAGCGGGAAGCGGCCGACGGCCGGGCGTTGCGGGATCCAGGCACAGGCCCGCCGCCGCCACGCCCACTCGGCCGCCGTGCCGGCCGGCCTGCCGCCCACCGAGATCCGGCCGCCGACCTTGCGGTGCAGTCCCAGTACCGCACGCAGCAACGTCGTCTTGCCCGACCCGTTCGTTCCGGTCAGCGCCACCCGCGAACCGGCGGCGATGTCGAGATCCACCTCACGCACCACCTCCTGCCGGCCGTGACGGCAGCAGACCTCGGCCATGTGTACGCCGAGCCCGTCCATCACACCCTCCTCCCCGCACTCATCGCGTGCCGCGTCCCGGGGGCATGCGCCCCGGCCATGGAGAGCTGTCGGACACCGAACGCCTTCGGTTCCCGGCCGTTTTCGCCGCGCCCTGCGCGGGACCGTTCCACGGGAGCCTCGGCGGCCCGCAGCAAGGTGATCAGCTGGTCCCGCGCCCGGGCGACGCGCGACCGCACCGTGCCCACGGGACAGCCGACGACCTGGGCCGCCTCCGCATACGGCAGGCCGACCACCTGCGTGAGCACGAACGCCTCCCGCCGGTCGTCCGGGAGGCCGGCGAGCAGTTCGTCGAGCGCCACCCGCTCCTCGAAACCCGGCAGGCCATGCGGCTGGCAGCGCTCCGCGCTCGCCTCCCAGTCCGCCACATCCGCCTTCTTGGGCCGGGCGGAGGCGGCCCGATGCCGGTCCACCACCACCCGGCGGGCGATCGAGAGCAGCCACGTACGGGCCGAGGAACGCCCGGCGAAACGCGCCAGGCTGCCCAGCGCACGCAGAAACGTCTCCTGCGCGAGGTCGTCCGCCGACTGCGGATCGGTCAGATGGGCGACGAACCGCCACACATCCCGCTGCGTGGCCCGGACGAACGCCTCCACTGCCGCCGAGTCGCCGGCACGTGCGGCCAACGCCAGGGCGGTCACCTGCTCATCGTCCATCGCACGCCCCCGGCCCCGGGAAAGCGACAGCACGTATACCCACGGGGGGCTTCGTAGGAGCGACAATGGAGCCATGATCTGCGCCCCCCACCGCGCCGCCCTCTCCGCCCGCCTGGACGGCGAACTCGACTACGACGCCCCTGAGTCGGAGGCCCTCGACCGGCATCTCGCCCGATGCGCCGACTGCCGCCGCTGGGCCGCCGATGCCGAAAGGCTGCGCACCATGAGCAGTACGACTCCCGGCCCCGGCCCCGATTGGACGGACCGGTTGCTGAAGTCGCTGACGGCCCACCGGGACGGTACGGGCGGCAGCTGAGTTCCTCAGTTCGGACAGGAAGCGACGGGGAATGGGAAACGGTGCCCTCAGCCGGCGAACCACGGCGCGGTCGAGCGCACGCGTACGCCAAGAATGTATGCGTGTCATCGGGGTTCAGTCCTCGGTATGCGGCCGCACCGGTGCCCAGCGCACCAGGGCACGGCAGATGGACGACCGCCGTCCGCTGACGGTCACCGCCACCACATGAGTGCCGGACCGGGACAAGCGGCCGCAAGGCAGCAAAGATCCCGCCGCGCGCCCTCGACCACAGGGATCACGGGCAGCCGCGACGGTCGCTCACTCCACACGTCCATCGCCCGCGCGCAGGCGCCACCGACCACCAGGCCGGCTCAGCAGCCCGGCAGTCCGGCGGCCCAGCGGCCCGCGACGGACGTTCAGCAACAGGCCAAACAGGCCGACCCCGACGGCGGCCCGCGCCGCGACACCACATGACACAGCAACGCCGCCCGCAACCGGTCGACGGGCAACTCCGCCCGCGCCAGGGCCCGCACGCTCGCCCGCTGTACGGGACGAACGAAGCAGACGATCAGCAGCCTGAACGACCCGAAGGCTCGTACGGCCAACATGCCCAGGCAGCGCAACAGCCGGAAAAAGGCACTCTCGCCCCACCACAGCCACAACCCGCACACCACGGCAGCCAACCCGTGCACGACAACCATCCCGAGGGATCCGTGCACGCAATGCGCTGCATCACCCACGTCCATGCCCGCGCCCATGCCCATGCCCATATCCATATCCGCCGACATAGCCATGTTCGCGCGCATTGGCACAGGTACGGGCATGGGGATGGGCAGGGGAACGGGCATGGGCATAGGCATGGCCCCGTGAGCCCCTCCCTGCGCCCACGCAAAGAGATGGTGCAGCAACACCTGCGCACCCAGCAGCCCGCCCACGATCGCCACCGGGCCACGCTGCCGACCGGCCGCCCCCCACGCGCCCGCCCCCGTCACCAAGAACGCAGCGGCCAGCGCCCACCACGCGACGTCGGAACCGGACATCATCACATGGCCGGCCGCGGACAGCACAACGCACACCGCGGCGAACAGCGCGGCGCGCACCCCTCTCGACAGCGATGCTGCGGCCATGACCCCGCCATGCTGCCACCCACTCGTTCCGATCGGAGTACCGCGGAAGCCATATCCGACCGGACGGAAGCCTTCCGCCCCTCACAAGCCGACCGATGCAACCATGCGCTGCTTAAGCATGCTTCCGACGGATTCCCGCAACGCCGCCGGCTCGACCCCCACCCCGGAGCCACCCCAAGCCCGCAACTCCCGCTGCTTTCACGCCACGTCGACAGTCAAGCACTACGTGGCGCGTCGGGTGGCAGCATCAAACAGAGACGAGACGGATCGTTCTGCTATGGTGAGGGCATGACTTTCTTCTACTTCATCTGAGTCCGGGCACGGCCGACGCCGCCGTTTCTGCTGCCCGTAGACACTTCACACTCTCAGGGAAAGTCACATGCGCGAACGCGCCCATACCGCTGCACCCGCTGCCGTGGCACAGTTGTCCGTCAAGCACCTCACCAAGTCCTACGGCACCCGGACCGTCCTCGACCAGGTCTCCTTCACCGTCCGCCCAGGCGAGAAGGCCGCCGTCATCGGTGAGAACGGTTCCGGCAAGTCCACCCTGCTGCGGTTGCTCGCCGCGGCCGAGTCGCCGGACGCCGGGGAGATCACCGTCAGCTTTCCAGGCGGCACCGGCCACCTCGCCCAGACCCTCGACCTCGGCCCGAACCGCACCGTGCAGGATGCCGTCGACCGCGCACTGAGCGAACTGCGCGACATGGAGCGCCGGATCCGTGCGGCGGAGCAGCGCCTGGGCGCGGCTTCCCCGGACGAACTCACCGCGTACGGCGATCTATTGATGGCCTATCAGGAACGTGGTGGCTACGAGGCGGACGCCCGGGTCGACGCAGCCATGCACGGGCTCGGCCTCGCCGGGATCACCCGCGACCGCGTGCTCGGATCGCTCTCCGGCGGTGAGCAGTCGCGGCTCGCACTCGCCTGTGTCCTGGCCGCCGCCCCTGAGCTTCTACTGCTCGACGAACCGACGAACCACCTCGACGCATCGGCCGTGCGCTGGCTCGAGGAACACCTGCGCGCGCACCGCGGCACCGTCGTCGCAGTCACCCACGACCGCGGCTTCCTCGAACGCATCGCCACCACGATCCTCGAGGTCGACCGGGATGCGCGCACGGTGCATCGGTACGGTGACGGATGGGCCGGCTACCGCACCGCCAAGGCGGCGGCCCGACGCCGCGCGGAACAGGCATACGAGGATTGGCTTCAGGAGGTTGCCCGTACCGAGGAGCTGCTCGAAGCCGCGGGAAGGCGACTTGCCGTCACCGGCAGGGACCCCCGCCAGGGCTTCGGCAAGCACCGCCGGTCGCACGAGGCGAAGCTCGGCGGTCAGGTGCGGGCCGTCCGGGAGCGGCTGGCCCATCTGCAGCGCAATCCGGTGGCGCCGCCGCCGGAACCACTGCGGTTCACGGCCGCACTGTCAGTCACACGCGGCGAACATCCCGTCGACCGCCCGCTCGCCGAGCTCAACGGCGTTGCGGTCAGCCAGCGCTTCTGCCTGGACGGACCGCTGACGATCAGCCACGGGCAGCGGCTCCTGGTCACAGGCGAGAACGGCGCCGGCAAGACAACCCTGCTGCGTATCCTGGCGGGCGACCTGGAACCCGATGCGGGTACGGTACGCCGCGCTGCCCGGATCGGATACCTGCCGCAGGAACTCCCCACGCGCTGCACACGCCTACCGCTGCTCTCCGCGTTCGCCGCCGGCCGACCCGGATTACCTGAGGAGCACGCCGAACAACTGCTGGCACTGGGCCTGTTCCGCGAGGAGGACCTGCGCGTCCCGGTCGCTTCCCTCTCCGCGGGGCAGCAACGACGGTTGCAGATAGCGCACCTGATCACCCGGCCCGCGGACCTGCTCGTACTGGACGAGCCGACCAACCACATCGCGCTCGACCTGGTCGAAGACCTGGAGGCCGCGCTCGCCGCATACCCAGGGGCAGTCGTCGCGGTCTCGCACGATCGCGGCTTCCGCCAGCGGTTCCCAGGAACGCGGCTGGAACTGCACAGCGGCCTCAGGCACTAACCGGCGCCGCCTGACCCGGCGGTTGCACAGCCAGCAACAACTACACGACCGTCGTGCACGCGGGGCGGGGCAGCCCACCGCCCCGCCCCGCGGTTGTTCACTCCCTCACGGGCCGCAGTCAGACGAGATCGTTCGCGGCGCCGGCAGCATCGATCACGAGGTTGTCCACGTTCTCCGTCGGGAAGCCCAGTTTCGTGATGACTCTCTTGACCGGACTGGCGGCCTCGTCGGCGCTGGCTTGAGGGGCCACGAGTCCGACGAGCGCAACAGCTCCGACGACGACGGAGACGGCTCGGCGAGTGCTACGGGGCATGGCGTTCCTCCTACGACAGGTAACGGGGTGCTGGGTAACGCCGCCGCGTCTGGCCCGCAGCGACATGTCTGCAAGAGCGAATCCACCCGGTGGATGCGATGAACCGACCACTCTCTGGTCCGCGGTTGACAATACGGGCAGACCTGGTCAGTGACCCATCGGACACGCCTAGGGAGGGCTTCCCGAGTGAGGCCGCGACGGCCTGCCCCGAGCAACCCAGGCACGGAAGACTCGTTCGCCCCGGCCCTGACCACGCAGAGGTCAGGACGCTATCCCCTTACGGACTTCCGGTGTTGAGCGTCAAGGTGGAGCGACTGGCGCCCCGACCCATCGGCCGTCCCACCCAATCCGGAACGACAACACCGCACTCCCAGTGCAGCTATAGGTTAATTTGCCGAAATTATCGTGCTCCTCATGAAGCATCTCAACCAACTCCCCCACAGCCAAGGTTGTTCGCGGCAGAGGTGCAGGGGGTCTGCGGGTGGCCGTCGGCAACCAACAGGCACGCGTATCGGCTCAGGGCCCGCTTGGTCGAGACTCAGCGTCCGCCTGGACGAGGCTCAACCTCCAAGTGCCAGCGACGGCCGGGGCCCTTGACCATCAATGCGTCGAACCCCCATGGCCGCAACGCCGAAGCACAGTACGCCAGTTGCTCATGTTCCTCGTAGCGGGATCCGCTCCCCCGCGGGCCGGCCCACTCCACGCGCACACCTCCGTCCCCTCCGTCTCCTCCATCCCCACCATCGGCAGCCAGGCTCGTCCGGTATCCCGTTCTGGCCACCGCACCGGACCTATCGACGGCAGCCGGGACGATCCCGCCCGCCTCCAGCAGGAGACTGACGGCTCGCAACGGCTGGCGGCGCTCCCACTCGGCGGGTAGCGCCTCAGGCTCAGGCACACCCACGTTGGCCAGACGGCGGATTTGCCGCAGCCCCTCCACAGCGGCTTCCAGCTGTCCCGCTCGCTCCTCGTTCTCCCACCATTCGGGACGCTCCCTCCCCGTGCAGACCTGAAAGCCCCCGACACCACCCTCATGAACCGCCATCGACACCCCGACTCCCATTGTGCGGCCCGGCCTGGGCAACCGTGCTTGCCGTCCCGCCCTCCACGTGGTCAGATATTGCCAGCATCGCGTGCCGGTGACGGACAGCGTCAGGCATGGAGGTGCGGAACCGAAGGGACCGCCATCAATGGCCTCCCACGGCGGCGACCGGGTAGTCGCCTTGAGCCGACAGCTCGCACAAGCGCATCAAGAACTCCTCCACCAAGTCGAAGAGATCAGGAACGGCCTCGGACACCGCCGGTTGAGCGACGGTACACTTCTCGCCCACTGCCTGGCCTTCTGCTCTTCACTGACCGCGCACCACAAGGGTGAGGACGATGGAATCTTCTCCCAGTTGCTGCAGGAGCGCCCGGATCTCACCACGACGGTTGCGAAGCTGGTCGAGGATCACGAAATGATCTCCTCGATCTTGTCCCGGGTGAGCGAACTCGCCGAGAGAGCCGCCGGGTTGCATGGTCCGGCATTGGAATCGATCGGACGTGAGCTTGACGGCTTGGCGGCCATCATGGAATCCCACTTCAGGTACGAAGAGCGCGCGATCAGCAAAGCGCTCGACGACAGAGCGCCGGATACCGACTGGCCCAGCATGGTGTTCGGGTTCGGCGTCACGTGAAGGGGCATGGCCGCCGAGAGACCACGCATGTGACGGTACAGCGGCTCGTCGACCTGCTGGAGATCGAACGGCGCAGTATGGACGTCCGCCCCGGCATGCGGCACAAGTACACGCCGCTGCGCTACGCCCCGGTGACGGGAGCGCCACAGATCGGAGGCCGGTACCTCTTCGACACCTGGGAGAACGTACGTGACTACGAGCAATTCACCAGCCAGGAGCTGGAGTTCGAGCCCGGAGTGAAGTTCTGGGACCGACCGTTCTTCCTGGGAGTGGACCGCCGTCTGTGGCGAGTGGCAGGCGCGGAGGACTTCCTCCCCCTGGCGAAAGTCTTCGACCGGACGAGCCCGATCCTGGCCATGTGGCTGCCGGAATCCCGCACGGCGGGGACCGGTGCGGGGCCGATCGGCCAGCCGGCGGCGATAGCCCACCCGGCCTAAGGCGGGGGCACCTTATGGTGACGTCGGTGTCATCGAATCGTTGGCACGACATGAAAAATACGCGTTGCACACTCTTCGGTCTCGCGCTTGTGACTGTGCTTCTCGGCTCCATGCCGGTGTCGGCCGTGGCCGCTCCCAGGGACGGCACCCCGATCCAACCGCATGTCACGATGCCTCTGGGCGGGCTTCTCACCGACCACAGCACTCCGGTCAATTGGAGCGTCCTCGGAATTCCTCTCTGATACATCGCGAACACCACAGCTACACCGCGAGCACCACAGCCCTCCTTTGAGGCCCATCGGTCACCACCGGTGGGCCTCTTTTGACTGAGGCTGATTCCCTGGGCTGTGCGCAACAAGCACCGCGGCTACCACTACTCTCCCCCACCCAGCCCTGCCCGACCTCCAGGGATGGAGTCCAATACCCGACGGGGTGTCAGCGGCCGTTGTCGCGGGGCTCAAGGCGAAAGTCGAACGCTGCGGTCCCGGGGTCGAGCGCCGTCACTCCACCGTCCATCGTGAGTACCGCACCGTTGACCAGCGAGGCGGCGGGCGAGAGCAGCCAGGTGATGGCCTCGGCAACCTCATGCGGCTCGCCCGGGCGCCCCGTCGGCACCAACGCGGTGGCCTCCTCATACGCCGTGTCCACTCCCCCACCCGGAAGGCCGGCCTCCTCCGCGAAGCGGGCCATGCGCCGGTCGGCCATTTCGGTACGCACCCAGCCGGGGCACACGGTGTTGGCCCGCAGACCCGATCGCCCGTAGTCGACCGCGAGCGACCGGCACAGCTGAAGCAGGGCTGCCTTGGAGGTCGCGTATGCGGCGTTGCCGCGGCCGTTGCGGAGTGCGGCGACCGAGGCCACCGCGACCACCGAGCCGCGGGTCTTGAGCAGATGCGGCAGTGCGGCGCGCAGCAACCGGAAGGGACCTGTCAGGTTGGTCTGGAGGACCGTCTCCCATGTCTCGTCCGACAGGTCCCCGACGGCCCCGCTGCGTCCGACGCCGGCGTTGAGGACCAGTCCGTCCAGGCGGCCGTAAGTGGCCACTGCGGTTTCGACGAGTTGCCGGACGGCAGCCGAGTCCGTGACGTCGGTGGGGCAGGCCAAGGCACCGGTCTCGGCGGCGACTTGGTGCAGCGGGTCCGGCCTCCGTCCGGCGATGACGACTTGGTGCCCGTCGGCTCGCAGCAGTCGGGCGGTCGCGGCACCGATGCCGGTCCCTCCGCCGGTGATGATGACAACTCGCTGCTCTGCCATAGAGGTTGGTCTCCTCACCAGATCCGGGAACACAGAGAAGTCGCGCAACCCTATCGAAATCGAACCCGAGTGATCGCCGTGCGGTTGGTCGGTGGGGCTGGATCAGGCCATGGCGTTCGGCCGCAAGGTGCGGCGGAGCGGGCTCCACTGCGCCGCGTACATCAGCCGAGGGGGCAGTCATGCGCATACCCCCGCTTCCCCGAGCCCGCCGCCGTCGGGTCCGTCACGGTTCACGCCACCCCGGCCGAGGCGTACGCCATCGTCAGCGATCCGATCGCCATGGTGCGCTTCACCGAGGAGGCGTATCGCGTCCGACCCCTCTCGCCCTCCCGATCGCACGCCGGCAGGAGGAGTCAACCCTGCCCTCGTAGGGCTTGTCGTGCCGGAGGCCGGAAGCGCCAGCCTCCCAACAATCGCAGACTTGTCGGGAGGCGGCGGAGCGCCCTCCCCGTCAGCCTGTGTGGACCTTCAGTGCCGTCCGGACGGCGGACTCGAGCGCGCCCTCGATCCAGGCGGGCTTGATGGAGGTGTGGTCCCCCGCGAAGTGCAGCGCGCCCTCGGAAGTGGGGACGTCGGGGAACAGTTCCGTGTGCTGACCGGGGAGGAGCACCGACGCCTCACCGTAGGCGTAGTGGTCGCGCATCCATGACTGCGTCTTGCACTTGTTGGTGAAGAAGACCTCGCATCGGCGGCCGAAGACCTCCTGCACCCCGGCGAGCGCGCGCAGATACCGCTCGTCGTCGGCGAAGGCGTCCCACTTGAGGGCGTCGTCCGACCAGCTGTAGGAGGCGAGCAGGATGCCCCCTTCGCTGCCCGCCATGGGCTTCGCGTGCTCGAAGTACATGAAGCGGTTGGTGTTGTCACTGACGTTGCCGCCGCCGCGGAGATGAGCGGCGTCCGGTTCGCTGCTCATCACGGGCCGGAAGGCGGTGAAGCACTTCTTGACGTCGTCGGGGATCGTCACTCCCAGCGCCTTTACGGACTTGTGCGCACCGAGGTATTTGCCGGCGTCGACCTTGCCCGCCTGGTATCTGTCGTAGAGCTTGTCCTCGATGGAGTTCAGCGCCGTCTCCCACTGTGCCTCGGTGAATTCCCACCAGCGTTGGGAGAATTCCAACAGCACCTTGGTGGCGGCGTCGTAGTGCAGCTCCGTGATGGCCCGGCGCTTGCCGTAGCCGAGTGGCGGGTTGAAGGCCATATGGCGCAGTCCGGAGAAGGGGACGGTGATGATCGCCTCGTCGCCGTCGAAGACCTCCGTGACACCGCCCTTGCCGGGCCGGCAGTCCTCGGAAACGGTGTGCACCCTGACTTTGCCGGCGTGGTGTTCGATGCGTACGGCGCGCCGGTCGAGTTTCACCTGCCCCTTCACAGGCTTGTACAGGGCATCGGCGAGCAGTGCGGTACCGCCCTTGATCTCCCAGAACTTGGTTTTGGGGTCGATCAGCGCGCTGGACAGGAAGCTGTGGGTGAAGGAGAGGTGCAGTCGCGAGGTCACGTTCTGGATGGTGCCGACGAGGTCGATGGTCCGGGTGTCGAGTGCGGCGACTTCGGTGAGGTAGCGGTACATGGACCAGTGGCCGTACCGTTTGAGGACCTCCGCCCATCCGTCGACCAGGGCTGCGCCTTCCTTGCCCCGGATGAGCCGCATGGCGGGTTCGAGGGCATTGGCGAGGATGGCCGATGCGGTCTTTGTGCGGTTGGGGCCCGTGACGCCGAAGGTCGCGTTGATCTTTTCTGGATTCTTCTCGTAGTCGGCCCGGCGCATATGGACGCCATTGACGTGGATCCAGGCACGATTGGCCCGCTTCGTCGGGTTCTCGACGTCGACATCCACCAGGTAGAACTCCCGAAGCGGGAGTTCGAGCTTCTTGAGCAGTGCCATGAGGAGGGGGTGGCTGTCGGGCAGCCGCATGGCACCGGCTTCGGCGTACTGCTTGGGGTCGGCGAAGGGCTGCTCCCCGTTCTCGTGGCCGCCCTTGCGGAATGTCTTGATGCGACCGCCGACGCGGTTGCCGTTGGCCTCGATGACGACGACGTCGTGGCCTGCACGGTGGAGCAGGTTGGCGGCGAGCAGGCCGGCCGGGCCGGCTCCGACGATCAGGACCCGCTTGGTCGCCTTGGCCCGGCTGGTGGGCAGACCCTGTTCGACGGCCTTCAGGTACGTCGGGACGAGGGGTTTGTCCTGCTGGTCGTAGACGGCGATGGCGCGGGCGACGGTGGTGTACGCCGTGGGGTCGGTGCCGGGCGGTGCTGCGGTCGGCGCCGTCGCGGGTGCCGTGGCGGGGCTCAACGCGAGTGCGGGCGTACTGGAGGCGGCGGTCAGGCCGGCGGCGAGCACCGAGGCACCGGTCGCCGCGACGATGGCGCGCCGTGAGGGCTGGGCGTCGTGCGGTTGCGGCACAGGTTGCGAGGCGGACGAAGCGTCCGAGGCGAGTGGCTCGCCACTCGACGTGCCTGGCTTCTTGGGGTGGGGAACGGCCACGTTCGGTGTACTCCTGTCGTGTGAATTGTTCGCTCATCACACTTGGCGTACGCGCGAGGCGGAGCCAGTGCCTTCACCCGGACGGGAACGCCAAACCACTCTCCCGGCTACACGAGGCCGCTTTCCGTGAACGCCCGTGCGGTGGGCGGGCGTTGCACCCTGACGGCACTCGCCTCGACGGCCACGAAGAGCGACCGACGCAGCCGGCGCGAGCGATCGACCCCGGTCACCCCATTGACACATCGCAATACGTCGATACGATCTCCTCATGTCGCCCTTCGATGCTGCTCCCACCGCCCTGATCGTGCACGCTCACCCCGAGCCCCATTCGTTCAGCACCGCCCAGATGACCACCGCGGCCCAGACCCTGCGTGACGCCGGGTACCGGGTCGATGTCCTCGACCTCTACTCCGACGCCTGGGCCCCGGTCCTCGGCCGTGACGAGTTCGCGCCGGTAGAAGGCCACTTCAAGCCGCAGGCCGAGCAGATGCGCGCCCTGAAGGACGGAACGCTCGACGCCACGGTCAAGGCCCATCTCGATCGGCTGCTCGCCGCTGATCTGCTCGTGCTCTCGTTCCCGCTGTGGTGGTTCTCGCTGCCGGCCATCCTCAAGGGATGGGTGGACCGGGTCTTCGTGATGGGTGGGGTCTTCGGCGGGGACTACGGGCTCTTCGACGACGCTGCCCTCGCCGGGAAGCGGGCGATGCTCCTGGTCACGACCGGCGGGCCCAGCGAGTCGTTCCAGTCGGGTGGCGCCCTGGGCTCGATCGACGACTTTCTCTTCCATATACACCGCGGCATGCTGGAGTTCGTCGGCTACCAGACCCTCGCCCCCGTGATCACCTACGGACCGGCTCACATGACCGACCACGAAAGGGCAGTTGCGCTGGAATCCGTCCGGGAGTCCGTCGCCCTCGCCGTGCCGCACCCGCAACCGGCCGTTGGATGAATCCGCAGTCTCCGAGGCGGCGGTTGGGCTACCACCTCAACCTACCGACCGCCGCACGGACGACGAGCCCCGATCCGGTCGAGAACGGGTTAACCTGACCGGTCATGAACATCCTGATCGTAGGCGGCAGTGGCTTCCTGGGCCGCGAGTTGGCCCACCAGGCACAGACGACCGGGCACACCGTGACAGCGACTTTCGCCACCCGCGCCGGCGCCATCGCCGGGATCCGCTGGCTTCCCATGGACCTCCGTCAGAGCAGGGAGATCGCACCGGTGCTCAGCGGGTCCAGGCCGGACGTGGTCATCAACGCGGCGTATCGCAAAGCCGACTGGGCCACTACGGCCGACGGCGCGATCCGTCTGGCGACGGCCGCCACCGAGTACGGAGCGCGGCTGGTGCACGTGTCCAGTGACGCCGTCTTCTCCGGGGCCGACGTACGCTACGACGAATCGGCCATGCCGGATCCGGTCACCCCGTACGGGGCTGCGAAGGCCGCGGCCGAAACGGCGATCCGCCTGATCGCCCCGGCCGCCGTCATCGCTCGCACCTCGCTGATCATCGGCGACGGCGGCTCCGTACACGAAACACTCGTCCACGATCTGGCCACCGGGCGCCGCGAGGGCATGCTGTTCACCGATGACATCCGGTGCCCCGTCCATGTCACCGACCTCGCGCAGGCCGTTCTCGAACTGGCCGCTTCCGACCGCGCCGGCGTGTGCCACCTTGCCGGATCGGATGCCGTCAGCCGTCATGAACTCGGCGCCCTGATCGCCGAACGCGACGCATTGGACACCTCCCGGCTGACTGCCGGCCGCCGCGCCGGCACCGGTTCCCCGGGAGCGTTGGACGTCCGCTTGGACAGCACGCGGACGCAACGCACCCTGCGCACCACACTGCGTGGCGCAGGCGACTTCCTGCGTCACGGGCGCTGACGCGGGCGGGTGCCGCGAATCCGTGGGGTGTCGTGCATGGGTGCGTCAGCAGTCCAGGGCGGGGAGGCCGGCCAGGCCGGTTTCCCGCATGATGCGCGCCACCGTGGTGGCCAGAGAACTGTCGCTGTCGATGACCGTCTCGACGCCGCCGGGCAAGAGATCGCGTTCCCGGTACCAGGCTCGCATCTCCGCCTCGCCGTACTCACCGGTCTGCGGTTTGGTGGCGTGCCGGGCGAGGGTCTCCGCGAACGGCACGTGGAGGTAGTAGTGGTGCGTCGCGCCGCGGTGGTCGGCGCGCAGTCGGGCGAGCATGGCGCCATAGCGGTCGGCGCCCAGGATGCCTTCGACCACGACGTGGAAGCCCGCATCGAGGGCGTAGCGGGCCGTCAGGTCGATCAGGCCGAGGTTGGCCGCGCCGGGTCGGTCATGTTCGCGCAGGACGATGCGGCGCAGGTTGTCCTGGGCGACGACGGCCAGACCACCGCCGAACTTCTCACGCAGGCCCGCCGCGACAGATGACTTGCCGGACGCGCTGTTGCCGCGCAGGACGACGAGTCGGCTCTCTTCGGTGCCCACCAACAGGAAGCCCAGGCTACCGGCGTCCACTGACATCGCCCAGGCACCAGCACTCGGCCGCCTTCGCGGTGGCTGCACCGCGGCATTGCGCTGCTGAATTGCCGCTACGCATCGCCGGGCCGGCCGTCAGGAGGACTCCACGACGGATTCCAGGACCTCGACGGCTCTTCCCACGCCATCTCGGGTGAGACTGCAAAGGCCGAACTGTTCGGCGCTTTCCTTCAGTTGGCCGTCACCGACGGCTCGACGGAGTGCGGCGGCCAGACGGTCCGCCGTGAGGTCGTTCTGCGGCAGAGGCGCCGGCGCAAGGCCGAGGGCATGCATGCGCCGCGCCCAAAAGGGCTGGTCGAAGGTGAACGGGCACACGACTTGCGGGCGGCCCGATCGCAGGGCCGATGCCGTGGTTCCGGCGCCGCCGTGGTGCACGATGGCAGCTATATGGGGGAACAGGCGGTCGTGCGGTGCCTCGTCGGCGAAGAAGACATCGTCGGAGCCTCGGCACTGCTCCTGTTCGGAGGCCATTGCCCCACCCCAGTCGGCGGCAATCACCGCCCGGACCCCGGCTTTGCGTACCGCGGCAAGGACGGCCCTGCTTCTCGCGACAGAACGGCTCACGACCATACTGCCGAATCCGATGTACACGGGCCGATCACCCGCTTCCAGAAACGAGCGCAGGTCCGCAGGCATGGACCACTCGTCGGTGATCGGCAGATGCCAAAAGCCCGTGGTGTGCGTGGTCGGAGGATAGCGAGGTGCGCCGGGCAGCACTCCGGGATCGAATGCCTGCAATACGGTGGCCGGCCGCCCATCAGGACGGAACAGGATGCTGGGCCCACGCGCCCGATTCGGCAATCCCAGCAATGCGCGTCGCAATCGCGTCACCGACGAGCCGTACAGGAGACGCACCAGCCACTCGGCGTAGGCATACGAGGCCCCGCTCAGCGAGGCGGGCAAGGGAACGGGTACCAACGGATTGACGAAGTCGGGTGTGGGCACCCAACCAGGCTGCAAACACACCGGCACAGCGGGCACCTTGAGCCACTCGGCGAGGTGATGCGCCTGCACCCAGGGCGCGAAGACCACGACGTCGGGACGAGGCAGTCCTTGGACCTTCGCAATCAGGTCTTCCAGCAGCTTCACGTAATACGGCCGGTTTCTTCTGAACCAGCGCATACCGCGTACCGCACCGCGAAGCCCGCGGCAATCCTCGTTGGCTCGCAGGACAACAGGATCGGCAAGGAGCTCAAGGGGCCCGTCCACCACAGGAACGTAGGGCACTCCTGCCGAGCGGGCCAATTCCCAGAGGGAGTTCGGGCCCATCAGTGTCACGTCGTGTCCGACCGCCATCAAACGGCAGGCCAAGGCCACATACGGCTGGACATCACCGCGCGTGCCATGGGACATCAGCAAGACCTTCATCGCAGCGATCCTCCCAGTTACCGGCCGCTCGGCAATGTCCCGTCACGTCAACCGGCTTCGGCCGGAAGAATCCCTACTCGAAGATGCCGTGCCGGGGGCTCCGCACCCGAAGACTTCATAGCCGAAGGCTCCATACGTGACAGCTGCCCGAATTGCGCCACTGCCGTAACCAGTACCAGAGCGTTACGGATACCGATGCGACTGAGGAGGGGAGCTACCGCGCCATGATAGAGACCTCTTCCTACGGACGGTAGGAGCTGACGGACAGAGGTAATCGCGGGATGCGCAGTGACCAGCCGTGGAAGCTCACTCCGGTTGATCGCCCACGGCATGGGTGGTGCCGGATATCCTCGCGCGGTGCGGACGGCGCCGGTAAAGGTATAGGCGCTGAACCAGCGTGGCACGGTGTCGAAGACGAGCGCGCCGCCGGGAAAAGCTTCGGCGCAGCCTGCGAGCAGGTCACGCACTTGGCGGGGCTGCAGGTACATCAGCAGCCCCTGGGCGGTGATGAGTACTCCTCGCGAAGGGTCGATCTCGTCACGCCAGGACAGATCGAGTGCCGAACACGCGAGGGTACGTCGGCGCTCGCTGTCCGGTAGCAAGGAGCGACGCAGTTCGGCGGTTTCGGGCAGCTCGACGCCGAGCCACTGGGCATGGCCGTTGTCACAGCGCCAGAACTGGGTTTCCAGCCCTTCGGCGAGTTGAACGACGGTGCCGTAGGGATGGGCGGCGAGGAAGTCTCTCACCACTGCGTCGAACATACGGACGCGCAATGCATGGCCTTGGGCGATAAGGCCGTTGGGGCGCCCGAAGCGCCGCTCGAAGGGGAAGTCGATCGTGTCGACCAGTTCCACCGCTTTGGGGTCGTGGAGTACCGGCCGGGGACGGCGCGCTTCCCACGCACGCTGATAGAGGTTCCACATCAGTGTTTCCGGGACACCGCTGAGGGTGACGGCGTGCGTAGTACCGATGCCACGGTCCATCGCGTTATTCCTCCCTCGGCTCAGCCGTCCCGCAGTGTTGGAGTGGCTCAGGATTGGGTCGTCCCTGGAAACCGCGTGGAGCAAACTCGCCGATGTTCAACACCTGCCAAGGCCCTTAACGTATTCCTTAGGAAGGAGGGAGATCGTGAAGAACACGCGGTCTCCAGCGCCATAGCACGTCGGGCCGGGCGGCGAACTGGACATCCGGCGTTGCCAGTCACTGTGCTTCCCATTGACATGCGCAAGGGCACGAAGGACTCCAAGGACTCCCATGGCTCCCCTCCCTCTGGAGGAGGCGCGGCGCTGCCCAGCGCACTGCACTGCAGGGAAATTTTCACCTCACACAGCAATAGGACTGTCCCCAAAGCGCGGTGAGGCTGGTGTCGGTGGCACTGGAGGGAGTGGAGTGGTCTGTTCTCTGCGTGGTCTGGTCACGGACTGCACGACCTGTCCAAATGCTCCACAAGAAGTTCGAGATTTGATCGAGCCTTCTTGCGTTACCTTCCTGCCGTCGCCTGACCGTCCGCCGTTGCGGCTCCTCTTCAGGCGTGAGGTCGATGGGGGGAACCATGGACATCGCACTTCCGACCGACGACACCGGTGGCCCGGCCCGCTGCTGTGTGTTTCTCTTCGACAACCGGACCGGCGGGCCCGTGTCCGGGGCGCCGGCCTTCCTCGAAGCCCAACTGACCGTTTCCGAACAGGGCTCAGGCGGCGGGGCGGGGGCTGCCGCCCGAGCCGACAGATCGGTGCGCATGCCGCTGGGCCTGCTCGGCAGTGACCACGCCGGGTACTGCTCGTGGGACCTGGCGCCGCTGTGGCGGCAGGCGCGGCAACTGGCCGAGCGGCCCGACGGTGCCACCGCGGAGGTACGGCTCGACCATGTCTGGCTGTACCTCGGCGGTCCGCTGCAGAGCGCGGTGGACGTCCTGGCCGAGGCCGACGAGGAGGCTCAGGCACTGGTCCTGCGGCTCGGGGTGGACCGCGGTGGCGTCTTCACCGGTTCCGCCGGCGGCTTTCCGTCGATGCAGTCGCCCTCGCTGCTTGACTGGTATCTCTCACCGGGCTCCTTCGCGTACGTACCGGCCGAACTCATCGGGCAGGACGGCTGTGAGACCCTGCTGCCGTCCAACGTCGCCACCCAGCAGTACCAGGTGCACCAGATCGTGACCGTTCCGGATCTCATGGCGCTGCTGGACTACGGTGCGCAGGAAGCGGCCCCCGTCGGGGGCGGCGGGACGGCCGACCGCATCGCGGGATTTCCGGTGCCGATCGCCCTGGTCATCAGCTACGACGTCACCTGGATCCCGGTGGGGCACGGGCTCGGGCAGGTCACCTACAGCCTCCCGTTGGCGCCGGGCGAGCAGGTGCAGCTCGCGATCGTGGACTGGTCGCGGACGTCGACCGACAGTCGGCTGGAGGACATCGCTCTCACGGACGACCTGGAGCACGCCCTGACTCGTGACCGGACGGTGGACGAGGTGGTCAAGGGTGCCGTCAACGAGTGGCAGCGTGGTGGGTCGGTCATGGCCGGCGCGGCGGGTGCGGCGTCGCTGGGCATGTTCGGCGGCTCGGCCGCGCTCGGTGGCGGCTATGCCACGACGACCGGCGACCGCAGTGTCTCGGTGGACACCGTGCAGAACCTGCACGATCAGATCAGGCAGCACTCCACCTCCGTACGCGATATGCGCAGCACGGTCGTCGTGCAGTCGCGGCAGGCGGAGGCGTCCACCGCGCAGACCCGGACGGTACGCAACCACAATCACGCGCATGCGATGACGCTGCTCTACTACGAGGTGTTGCGGCACTTCCGGGTGCTCGTCGAGCGTGGCAGGGTCCGGCCGGCCGTTCTGCTGCCCGCGGGGTCTCCGAACCTCGACGACGAACTGGTCATCGTCCGCTACCGCCGCCTGCTGGCGGCCGGGTTGCTCGACCCGCAGCTGGCCGGCGGATTCGACGCGGTGGAGAAGTACGCTGCCTGGCGGGAGCTCCAGCCCGAGGTGCCGGTGCCGCCCGACCCGGGCAGTGTGGAGTTCATCCTCTTCCAGTTCCGCTTCACCATCGGTGGCCTGTCCAGCTTCCAGGACCGCGTGCCCACGACGGTCACGCTGACCCAGCGCGCACCGGACGGTGCCCAGAAGGACACGAACCTCGTCCGCCCGCAGCACAGCGACTGGGACCCCGATCCGACGCATCTGCAGAATCCCGGAGACTTCCAACACACCAACGCGGTGGTCGACCTCGCGGGTGTACCCAGGTCCGACGAGCGGGTCAACTGGCGTGATCTGCGGACGATTTCGGTGACGATGATCCCTCCTCACACGGAGGGCAGGAACGACGACGTCGCCGTGGAGCATCTGGTCGTCACGGCCGTGGACACCGCGGGCAACACCCATCTCCTGGTCGACGAGCCCAGCGGCAAGCTCTTCCAGAAGCCGTCCACGACCTGGGCACTGGCCGCCCGCCAGGCACCGGAGCCGGCCCCCGCACCGACCCCGTTCCAACGGCTCAGCGACGAGGAGAACCTGCTGCGGATCCGGCTGCGCAGACACTTGGTGCAGAACCGTGAGCACTACTACCGGCTGATCCGGCTCGGGGAGGATCCCAACGCCCGGTGGACGGATCTGGCAGGCAGCCGCCTCACCGTCGGGGCCACCACGCGTCCACTGTTCCAGGCCATCGAGAACCGCGCCCTGGAAGTGCTCGGGGACGCCACGGCCTTTCCGCTCGACCCGGCCCTGTTCGAGGGCTCGGGCGAGGGGCGAGTGCGCCTGCCCGAGGTGGCACCTGCGCGCAGCGAGCAGTTGGTCAGTCTGCCCACCCGCGGTGTCTTCGCCGAGGCCAAACTCGGCCACTGCAATGCGGCGGAGGTCATCGACGACACGCGTTTCTGGGACTGGCAGAAGTCGCCCGACCCGGACAGTGCCCCGCAGATCGCTCCGGTGTCCACGGCGAGCCGCGAGGTGGTCGTCCCCACCACGCCCTCGGGGCTGCCGGCGTCGGCGGTCACCATCGTCCAGCCGCCGCAGGCCCCCGACCCGGTCGGCATGGCGGCAGCGCTGCAACTCCTGGGCAAGGGCGACATCTTCCGCGACGAGTCGATGCAGAAGGAGGTCGCCGCGCTGCTGACCTCACTGGCGAGCAACGCGGCCGGGCTGGCCGGCAAGAACCCCGGTACGCCCGGTGGGCCCGGAACGCCAGGGACGCCCGGAACGCCCAGCACCGGTGGGACGCCGGGCGCAGGACCGGGCGGCAGCGGTGCGGGAACCGGCGCGCCAGGCGCGGGAACGCCGGGCGGCGGTACCGGAAGCGGAACCGGAACGGCCGGCAGCCCGACCCCAGGCACCGGCGGAACGGTCCCCAACCCGGGCGGCGCCCCCGGTACGCCGGGTCCCGGTACACAACCCGGCTCCGGCGACGGCGGATCCGGTACACCGCACCCGCCTGCTCCCGCGCCACGTCCCACCCCGCGGCCGCCGGTGCCGATCAGTTCGGACAACCGATCGTTCGTGTTCAGTTTCGCCCCGGTGAGCTTCGGCCCCAGCGAAGCGGACTGGGAACGCGGCAGGTTCGCCATCGCCGTCTTCCAGGACAACAGGCAGGTGCTCGGCCAGGACAACGTGGTGCCCGCGGCTCCCAGCGTCATCCTCAACGGCAAGATCGCCCCGGACAAGCCACTGGACATCGTGGTCGACGGCTCGTCCACCCACTGGGTGACCTACCCCTCGATCTACTCCTCCGCCATGGCAGGGAATCCGGCCACCGTGGGTACCCCGCCCGGCCTGCTGATCACCACACATCTGGTCGGCAAGCTCACCCTCGCCGGCCTGGATCCCAAGCAGCGCAGTTACGTGTTCTCGATCCAACGGGACGTCAAATTCACCTCGGTCACCCTCAGTGAGCAGCAGATCCGGCAGCAGGGCCTGGAGACGGCGGTGTCGGGACAGATCAACGCCAGCTTCGACAAGGTGATTTCGTTCGGTGCGGGCCTCAGTTCGTCCGAGACCTCGTCGACCAGCAGCGGCACGACCACCAACAAGACGGACACCGTGCCGGTCACGTTCTTCACCGGACTGATGACCATCAACCCGGTCAAGAACTGACTGCCGTCGGCAACACGCGTTGTGCGATCCGTGCCGCCTGCGCAGGCGGCACGCAGGCCACCCGCCCGACTGATCGATCGGTCGGTCGGTCGGGCGGTCAGGCGGGTGTCTGTCGCCGGAGCAACTTGCCCCTGCGCACCAGCAGATGGCCTCCGCGGAACCGTTCGTTCTCGCTCGGCTCGCCCAGCATCCGGCCGATCTCCACGAACCTGGCTTCGCCGGCCGGCGCCACCAGGTCGTCGATCGGCCATCGGTAGGCTGTCGCCACCTTGTGATCGAACGCCGTCACCGGTTCACCCTCCGACTCGAAGAAGCCGAGCAGGAGGTGGCCGCCGGGCGCGAAACCGCCGAGCCCTGTCGACCACTTCCCCCGTCGCCATGGCTTCCGTTGCGGGACGGTCTGTCGCCTCCGCGCTTCGCCCTGGCATCCTGACGGCGAGGCCCAACGGCCGTACCGACAACGACACACCGACGACGAGAGGGTCCCCATGGCCGACGAAACGAGCCAGGCCGACGCCGGTGTGCGGTCGGCGCATACACACATCAAGGTCTTGGTGACCGACCTGGACGGCACCCTGCTCGGAGGGGACGAGGACGAGCGGCGACGGTTACGCCAGGCACTGGACCGGCACCCGGAAATCACCGTCGTCTTCGCCACCGGACGCGGTCTGCCCTCCGTCCAGGCACTCCTGGACCGCGATCCCCTCGTCCCGTCGCCACGGTGGATCATCGCGGACGTCGGGGCGAGCGTCGTCGACGCCACCGACATGAGCCACGTCGACGTCCTGGAAGCCCAGCTCCGGGCGGGCTGGCCCGGCCACGACCACGTTCGCACGGCCCTCGCCCGCCGCTTCCCCCAGCTCAGACACCAGGAGGGAGTGGCACAGGACGGCCGCTGCTCCTTCTATCTGTCCCCGCAGCACCTCACCGGGCCCCTCAAAGCGGCCGTCGAGGACCTGGGGTGCTCGTGGTCGTACTCCGAGGGTCGTTTCTTCGATGTCCTCCCGCCCCAGGCAGGCAAGGGCCCGGCCGTCCAGCAACTCGCCCGCAAACTCCAATGGCCCGCCTCCGGGATCCTCGTGGCCGGTGACTCGCTCAACGACCTGTCGATGTTCCGCCTCGGCGCCCACGGAGTGATCGTCGGCAACGCCGAACCGGGCCTGTCCACCCAAGCGCCCACGACCGCCCGCGTCTTCCGGACCGTCCGACACGGAGCCGCCGGGGTCCTCGCCGCCCTGGAACGCCTGGGGTGGTTACGGACCCCCTCGCCGGTGGTCATCGCCTACCACCGCCCGCCCGCGCAGTGGTCCCTCGGCCAGTGGCACCGCCCCTTGAGCCCCAACGGAATCCTGCCGGCTCTGACCTCCGCCCTCACCGACGAAAGCGCCCACACATCCTCCGCGGTCTGGGCCGCCGCCGTCGTCCACGACGGCCCGGCAGCCAGTGTCCCCGGACCTCCCGCCAACCTCCTCATGGCACTGCTACCGGTCCCGTCCCTGCGGTGGGCGGGGTACTTCCACGGTGCCTGCAAGGAGACCCTGTGGCCTGCGCTGATGTCCCAGCCGCAGCTGATCCGGCACACGACGCCCCAGTGGGCCGCCTACGAGGCGTTCAACGAGGACTTCGCCCATCACATCGGCGCGCACGCGGAACACGGTGGGACGGTCTGGCTGCACGACTACAACCTCTGGCTGGTCCCCGGCATCCTCCGGTCCCAACGGCCCGACCTGCGCATCGGCCTGTTCCACCACACGCCCTTTCCCGACCCCGACACCTTCCGGCAGCTCCCCGTGGCCGAGCAACTGCGCTCTTCCCTCGATCAGTTGGACTGGGCCGGCTTCCACACAGCCGCCTCCGCCCGCAACTTCCAAGACCTTCTCACCGACCGTTCCGACCGTTCCGACCGTTCCGACCGTTCCGACCACTCCGAACGCCTGCCGTGCATCGGCGTCCACCCCCTGGGCATCGACCGCCAGGCCGTCGCCGGCATTGCCCGCTCCCGCCGGCCCCACCGCCCCACTCCCGACGACGGCGCCATACTCGTCCTGTCCGTCGAACGCCTCGACTACGCCAAGGCCCCGGTCCAGAAGATCCATGCCCTCTCGGCACTCCTCGAACAGTGCCCCGGACTACGTGGGCGGCTCCGTTTCCGCCTGATCTGCCCACCACCCGAACCAGGCATCCACGCCTACGACGCCACACGCGCCGCGCTCGAGGACGCCATCGGCACACTCAACGCCCGCTGGGGAACGGAAGACTGGACACCCGTTGACTACCGCCCCCAGTCCCTGCCCTTCCCCGAGGTCGTCGACCACTACCTGGCAGCCGATGTGTTCTGGGTGACGTCTCTCGCCGACGGCATGAACCTCACCGCCCAGGAATACATCGCCGCCAAGTCGGCCACCGATCGTCCAGGCACCCTCGTCCTGTCCAGCCAGGCAGGAGCCGCCGAACACTTCGGTACGGCCGCCCTGCTGACCGACCCGCACCGTCCCCAGGACCTGGTCGACACCCTCCACCAGGCCCTCGACATGACCCCTGCCCAGCGACAGACACACATCACACGTCTCGCCGCCCTCCTCACCACTCCGTCCCCCGCCGCCTGGGCCCGGACCATCATCGCCGCCATACGCCGAGCAGGCGGCGGCTCACAGCCGGGAGCGCCCGCATAGCGGCTCCCGCCTGGAGGTCCTCGCGCTCGTCGGAGGCAGATCGTAGGCGCGGGGAGGGAACCTGGCCGAGCGTCATAGGGGCCGTGGCCGAGCGTCATGAGGCGTGCCGGCATCGCCCTGGCCCAACGTCTGGACACCCTCGACTGGGACGTCGTCGTCCTGGAGAAGGCTCCGGGTCCGCGCACGCAGGGCCCGCCGCGGCCAGCGGACATACCGGAGACGGCGAGGGGACGGTGGCCGGTGCGGCGGGCCAGGCGGCCGGACAGGGCGGCGGCGAACGTGGTCGTCGCCACCACCGGCAACAGGGCCACTCCGGTCACCGGAGCGCTGTAGCGGCGCTGTCTTTGAAAGTCGAGACTGACGGTGAACACCCTGCCGTAGAAGGCGAAGTTGAACAGCAGTCCGATGGCGGCTCCCCCCCTCGGGCGTGAGCGCAGCAGGCGTGGCGGCAGTACAGGCAGGCGCGCCAGATGTTCGCGTGCGACGAAGGCGGCTGCGCACAGCGCCGAAAGCCCCGCCAGGGCGAGGACGGCCGGGTCGAGCCGGCCGCGCCTGCCTGCTTCGTTGAGGGCGGCGGTCAGCAACGCCACCATCGCCGCGACGGCGCGCTGGGCCGGCCAGTCCAGGGGCCGGGCAGTGTGCCGGGGCGAGGGGCCGACGCACCGTAGGGTCAGCGCCAGACAGTCGGCACCAACCGGCAGGTTATGACTTCCGGCCTCGGACTTCTGGCCTCCGGTCGACCCGGCTGTCGTCCGGTGAATCGGCTATCCGGCTGATGCCGCCGGCCCCCGCACCTCCTACTGTCGAAATTCCCCGATGACGATGAAGAAGACGAGGAAGAAGAAGGAGTGCAGTGCTATGTCGACAGTGGTCAAGCGTGTGGTGGTCGGCGTGGACGGCTCGCCCGGCAGCATCGCCGCGCTCCGGCAGGGTGCCCAGGAAGCCGCACGCCACAAGGCGCTGCTGTGTCCGATACATGCCTGGGCACCCCCGGGCGGCGAGGCGGCGGACGCCGTTTGTCCGGCGCCGGCGGACGTGCGCGCGCACTGGCAGCGTGACGCCGACGGCCGACTGGCACGGGCCTGCCAGGAGGCGTTCGGAACCGTTGGGAACGGGGCACGTATGCGGCCCAGGACCGTCCGTGCGCCGGCCGGAATGGCCCTGGTGGCATTCGCCGCCCAGGACACCGATGTGCTGGTGGTGGGCGAGAACAGGCACGGGCCCGTGCACCAACTGCTGCACGGCTCGGTCAGCCGCTACTGCCTGCGGCACGCGCACTGCCCGGTGCTCCTGGTGCACTCCACCGACGACGAGACGTGAGCGGCCGTGTGGGCGGCCCTGTCCCATCGGGCGATGGCTCCCGCCGGCGGAAGGCGCATGAGCGAGGAGCGAGGCGCATCACCTACCGGTCCCGTGGGCACGATGGACACGATCATCCGGCAGCGCCGGCACCTCGACGGCGGCCTGCCGAACGGTGGCGGGCTTGCACACCGTGCGCCCGCGGACGGCGTGGTGCTCTCGCGCCAGGCATGGGCGCCCTTCCTGCCCTGGGCGCTGTTGGTGGTGCTGGTCGCCGTCGATGTGGCGCTCCCTGACTGGGTGGTCATCGCTCCCGCGCTGGCGGCGGTGCCCGCACTGGCCGCGGCAGTGGGACGTCGGGGGTGGTACCCGCTGGAGCTTGGCGTGGTCACCGCCGCCGCCAGCTTCATCGACGCCTCCCGCAGCCATGGGATCTTCGTCGTCGGTCATCTGGCCACGTTGGATGCGATCGCGCTGACCACGGTCATCGGCTGTGCCACTGTCGGGGCGCGGGCGCGCCAGGAGCGGGAACTGGCCCAAGTCCGCGTCACCGCCGAGGTGGCCCAGCAGGTCCTGCTGCGTCCGCCGCCCCCACGGTTGGGGCCGGCGCGGATCGCGGTGGACTACTCGGCCGCGGCTGCCTGCGCCCGTATCGGCGGGGACCTCTACGACGTGGCGCTGACCCGCTGGGGTGTGCGGGCCCTGATCGGTGACGTACGCGGCAAGGGCCTGTCGGCGGTGTCCACCGCCTCCGTGGTGCTGGGCGCCTTCCGTGAGGCGGCCTACGACGAGCGCTGCCCGTCGGCGCTCGTGCGCAGGATCGCCTGCTCGCTGGACCGCAGCCTTCCGCCGTGCACGGAGGAGTTCGTCACTCTGGCGGTGCTGTGTCTGCCGTCATCGCCGAGTGGGCGCAACGCCGACCTTCAGGTGGTCAACTGCGGGCACCCGGCTCCCCTGCTGCTGCGGTCGGGCCAGGCACCGGAGGCGTTGGCTCCTCCGGAGCCGGTACCGCCACTGGGCGTGCTGTCACCCGAGGACGTGCGCCCGCCGGTGCTGCATCATCCGGTGCGGCGCGGCGACGCGGTGCTGCTCTACACCGACGGCATCACCGAGGCCCGCGACGCTGCCAGGCGGTTCTATGCGCTGCGGCAACGCCTGGCCACGCTGCAGATGGGCGACCCGGACCAGCTGCTGACCCGCCTCCACGCGGATGTCCGGGCGCATACGGGCGGCTCGCTCGACGATGATGCCGCGGCGCTGCTGCTGCGCTACGAGCCATGAGGCAGCCGGCTGCACCTGCGCGATGGAGGGCCCGGCGGATGCCTGCGGAAGGGCGAGCGGCGGAGGGCAGCAGGTACCGCCCGGTGTCGTACGTACGGAAGACCGCGGCGGACGTCGGGCATCCGAGAGATTCGGCAGGGCGTCCTTTGATCCGACGGCCCGTCATCACCGTGGCTGGGGGCTGCTGTTCGCTACTGTCGCAGCATGCACCCTCGCAGCGGCGACCGCCCGCATGGCCGCCTGGTTCCGCTGCCGCCATCATGGTCCCGGGGTACGGCCGGTGACATGGCGGCGGAAGCCTCCCGGAATGTGGCCTGGGTTCGACTGCTCATGCTGGTGCCGCTCGTGCCGGCCGGGCTGCAGGCAGGCCGTTCCCTCGCGGCGCTCCCTTTCGGCCTGCTGGCAGTGGGCTATGCGCTGTGGGCCGGGGCCCGTCTGCTGTGGGTGTACCGGCGGCCGGTCACCGATGTACGCGGTGCGGCGGCCGCGCTGGTTGTCGACCTCACGCTGATCACTGCCTTGGCGGCGGTGTCCGGTGGCCGGAACTCGGCTGTGCGCTACGCCTACTTCATGTGGCCGATGGCCACGGTCCTGTGGCAGCTTCCGCTGGTGACCGCGGTGTTCGGCCTCATCTGTGTGGTGGGGTACACCGTGATGTCGGTTCCGGGACTGCCGTCGCAGTACGCCGACTGGACCTGGTCGGTGATGTCGGACGAGACGTACCTGCTGTGGACCGTGCTGGCGTCCATCGTCATCGCCGAGCTGTTGAGGCGCCGTACCAACCGGATCCATGAACTGCTCCGCGCCCGTGAAATGCTGCTGGAGGACGCACTGCAGGCAGAAAGCCGCGAGCGCGGCGACCTCGCGGATGCGCTGCACGACGGGCCGGTGCAGACCCTTACGGTCGCGGTACAGGATCTGGACGAGGTGGCCGAACGGGCCGATGGTGACCTGCTCGCACCGGTTCGTGCACAGCTGCGCGGGACCATCGGGGAGATCCGGGGCATCATCGTCGATCTCCACCCGCAGGTCCTGTCCACGAAGGGCCTGGGGCCGGCGCTGCAGGCCATGGGCCAACGGTGCGCGCAGCGCGGCGGCTTCGGCGTCGACTACGACATCCAGGCATCCGAGCCCGTCGCCCACCGGGAACTCCTCTATTCCGTGGCACGGGAGCTGCTGACCAACGTCGTCAAACACGCACGGGCCACCGAGGTCTCCGTGCGCCTGCACACCACACAAGGTGGCGAGACGGTGCTCTCCGTGCGCGACAACGGGACGGGGTTCGACCCGGCGCTGGCCCAACAGCGGCTGCGCGAAGGGCATATCGGCCTGGCGAGCCACTGTGCGCGGGTGGAGAGCGCGGGCGGGCGGTGGCAGGTGGAGAGTTCGCCGGGTGGCCCGACCACGATCGAGGTGCGTCTTCCTGCCTGAGCGGCCGAGTCGGCGTGGTGTCGATGCCGGTGCGGGTGGGCGTTCACAGGGCGGGGTGGGATTCCGCACGCTCGGATTCGGCATGCTCGGATTCCGCAGGCTCGGATGCCCCATCGGGTACGACCAGCACCGGGCCCGCCGCGTGCCGCAGGCAGTACCGTCCCACCGATCCGCTGACCAGGCGGCTGAGCACGCCCCGCGAGCCACCGCCGATGACCAGCAGGTCGCCTTCCCGGTCAGCGGCCCGCACCAACAGCGGGCCCGGCAGACCGCGGGCCACCAAGGGGGCGCAGGAGGCGCAGTCGTGCTGATCGTCGAGGACGCTGTCGCAGATGCAGGTCAGACGGTGCCTGGCAGCGCTGGCGAGTTCGCGTTCCAGGTCCGGGTCCGGCGGCCAGAGCATGTCGATGTAGTCGCCCTGCGGTGAGGAGTAGATCATCACCGGGCACAGTTGTGCCTGGTGGCGGCGTGCCTCGTCGGCGGCCCGCCGCAGTGCGCGGGAGCTCCCGGCCGAGCCGTTGACGCCGACCACCACGCGGCGCACCGCAGTCATCGTGTTGTTCATCGTCGGCAGTCCTTCCTCGTCCCTTGCGAGTCCGTGGCGAGTCCGTTGCAAGTTCCTGGCTCGCCGCGTTCCACGATAGGAACGGCTCGACCCCGCGCGGATCGGCCGAGTGGGCCATCGGACGGTCGACGGCCCCTCCCCCGTCCAGCTTTTGTGATCACCATGGCCGACGGTTACGTTGTGCTTCGAGTGCTTGTTTCCGGTTTCCGCACCTGACGGGAGTGGACTCCATGGAGACCGAATCCGGTACGCCGGTGACCGTGGTGATCGCCGACGACCATCCCGTCTACCTCCAGGGACTCGCCCGGGGATTCCAACTCAGCGGACAGATCGACGTGGTGGCCGAGTGCGCGGACGGCGAGTCGGCTCTCCAGGCCATCCGGGACTTGGGTCCTCAGGTTGCCGTGCTGGACTACCGGCTGCCGCGGATGGACGGCATCGCGGTCATCCACGCCATGACCCGGGACGGGCTGCCCACCCGGGCGCTGCTGCTGACCGCCACCACGGACAGCGCGGTCGTGTACCGGGCGGTGGAACAGGGTGCGTACGGCTATCTCGCCAAGGACGCGCCGCGCTCGCGGATCGTGGATGCGGTGGTGAAGGTCGCCCAAGGTGGTCATGTGATCTCGGAGGACGTGTCCGGGGGGCTGGCCGAGGAGATCAGGATGCGGGCCGACCACGACGCGCCGGTGCTGTCCGAGCGGGAGCGGCAGGTGTTGCGCGGTTTCGCCGAGGGCAAGAGCATCCCGCAGCTGGCCGCGGAACTGTACCTGGGAGCGAGCACCGTCAAGACCCATACCCAGCGGCTGTACGAGAAGCTGGGCGTCTCCGACCGGGCAGCCGCCGTGGCCGAGGCGATGCGGCGACATCTGCTTGAGTGACTGCCCCAGGCAGAGCTCTCGCGGCGTTCTCGCGGAGGGCGGCCGCCCCGGGCCGAAGCGGGCCGATCCAGACCGATCCGGCGTCGAGATGAGCCCGCAGACCTGCGCCCGTACGGTGAAATCATGGCCCGAGCCAGGCAGGAAGCATGGGTGACGCGGCAGTCCGGTCAGTCGGACCGGATGCCGTTTGTGCTGGTGACGGCGGGTTTCTGGTCCGCGTTCGACCGGTTCGCCATGACGGCGGTACTGGTGGCCATCGCCGCCGGTTTCCATGTCAGGCTGTCTGCGGCGGTGGCGGTGGCCAGCGCCTATTTCTTGGCCTATGGCTGTCTGCAACCTGTCTGGGGCGTGCTGTCCGACCGGTTCGGCCGGGTCCGGGTGCTGCGTTTCGCGCTGGCGGGCGCCCTGGTCGGTGGGGTGGTGTCGACGGCCGCCCCGTCCCTGACCGTTCTGCTGGTGGCGCGCGCACTGAGCGGTGCCTGTTACGGCGGCGTCAATCCCACCTCGGTCACCTACGTCGGGGACCTCGTCCCTGCGGACGCGGTCAAGCGTGCGCTGTCGCCGTTCTACGCGGCGGGTGGGTTGGGCGTCGCCGCCGGTATCGCCCTGGGCGGCGTCATCGTGAGCGCGGCCGGCTGGCGCTATGTCTTCGCCGTGCCCGCGGTCGCGGCATCGGTCCTGGTCGTGGCGGTGCGACGGCTGCCGGAGCCGGATCGTTCCCCGCCCGGCAGGCCGCTGGCTCAGATGGCCTTGGTGGCGCGTTCCCGGCAGGCCATGCTGGTGGTCCTGTGCGGGTTCCTGGCGGGCGCGGTGGTGCTGGGCTGTGTGACGTTCCTGCCCGCGCTGCTGCAACACCACGGCGCCTCGGCCTCCGTTGCCGGTCTGATCTCGGCCGTCTTCGGACTCGCCGGCCTGGTCTGGTCGCTGGTCTACGGCAGGCTGGCCCGGCGCGTGCCGCGGTGGGGACTGACCACCATCGGCGGTGTCCTGGCCATCGCTGCTTTGCTCGTCGCCGCGACCGGGGGCCGGCTGTCCACGGTCGTGGTGGCCGCAGCCCTGCTCGGTGGCGGGTGGATGTTCACCAATTCCTCGCTCGCCTCCCGGGCGGCCACCGTGCTGCCGAAGGTGCGGGGAACGATGGTGTCACTGTATGTGACCGGCATGTTCGTCGGCGGCGGAGTCGCTCCCGCCCTCGCCACGGACTTGGCCGACCGCGGTGCCTACTCCGTCATCTTTCTCATCGGAGCGGGCGTTGCGGTGCTGGTCACGTTGCTGGCCGGCCTGAGCGATCTGCCTCAACGCAACCACGGGGAGGCCGGAAGGCCCGGGGGACGCCGGCCGGTGTCCGAGCGGCGGTGAGCCATGCCCGGCAAGGCGCCTTCCAGGAGATGTCGCGGCTGTGCTCGTACCGTGGTGCCGTGGTGATCCGCTCGCGAGTTCGCGCGGTGTCGGACGCGGTCGCCGAACTGCTGCGCCCCGAGGGACGGCCGCGGTACGCGGACGGGGTCGCCGCCGGGGTGGCGTTGGCCGGCCCGCTCGCGGTGGGTGCCTGGGCCGGTCATGCGGCCACGGGGGCGTCTGTCGCCGTCCCCGCGGTGCTGGTGGCGATGCCCTTCCCGGCCGGAGCGAGCCGCGCCGAACGGGCTCGCTGCCTGGCGGTCCGTACGGTCGGCGTGACCCTGGCCGGGATCTATGTGGCCCTGGCGGGGAGCGGGGTGGCGGCTCTGGCGCCTGGGGTGGCGGTGGCGGCCTTCATCGGCGCGCTGGTGCCCCGGATGGGGACCACGGCTGCCTTGGCCGTGCTGCTGGTGGGTATCACCGGTGACCGTGGCCATCCCGTGCTGCTGCCGGGGCTGCCCCAGCTGGTGGGATGTCTGTGGACGACCGCACTGCTGTTGCCCCTGCGGCCGGAGGCGGCCCGGAGCGACGCTCCCGGCCAGGCCCATGCGGTCGGCTCGTCAGCCGTCGCCGTCCGCCATGCCGGTCGACTGGCGCTGCTGAGTGGGGCTGCCACGGTGGCCACCGGTTGGCAGGGTTCGCTGTGGGGCGAGGGCCACTGGCTGGTGACCTCGCTGTTGTTGTCGTTGCAGCCCACCCCCGAGGGCACCCGTACCAAGTCCGAGAAGCGGGTGCTGGGCAACAGCCTGGGCGGGGTCGTCGCCGCCGTACTGCTGCTGGCCCGCCCAGGCGCGTACGCGGTGGCGGCCGTCGTCGGCATCTCCGGCGCGCTGGCCTACGCCTTCCGACCTGCCAACTACGCCTACTGGGCACTGGCCTCGCCCGTGCTGCTCCTGCTGCTGAGCGACTTCGACAAGCCGATGCCCTGGTACGCGGCGGTGGTGCGGGTGGTGCTCAACCTGCTGGGCGGTCTGCTGGCCGTGCTGGCGCATCGCTGGCTGTGGCCCGCCGCGAGCCGCGCCGGATGACCGGCACGGTTCGCGGCGGCCTGCGGCCGGCAGCGGGCCCGGTCAACCTGGTGCGGGCAGGCCGGGGACCCGCGCCTCCACCGATCAGCGGACCGCCTGGCCGCCGCTCTCCTCCCTTCGGTCCCCCGCTGGACCCGCCACACGGCCGACACCCGAGCGCCGTCCGTTTTGTACCGTTGACAGGGCAGACCGGTCGACAAACGGAATCCCCCTTGATCCCAGGTGAGGAGCTTGTTGCCATGGATCGCACATCCGCCGTGCTGCACCGCGCCCTTTCATCCCTGCGACTGGCGGCCCAGCACATCGACGAGCGGACCGCCGCCCCACCACAGGACTGCAACTGTCTGCGGGCCGCAGCCATGATCTGGACCGACGAGCTGGCCGCACTCAGCGGAATGAGTGCGCAGCTCGCGGTGGCCCACCCGCGCGGTGTGCAGCTCATCCACCACGTCTTCCGACCCGACAACAGTCCCCAACGACTGGCCACCGGTGACGTACTGCCGCACGACTCCGCGGCCGCGCGAGTGCTGACCGCACCGCACGACGGGCGCTGCGCTTTCGTACGCCAACCGAACTCGCACATCGCCGAGTTGGCGACCGTCGTGCCCTGCCCGGAAGCGCCGCAGTGCGCCGCCGCACTGAGCGTGACCGGGCCGGACGACCTCCTGGACCCGGCTGCTCCCGGATCCATCCGCTACCGCCACCTGCTGCGCCGGACCGCGGCATCGATCCGATCGAGCGTGGTCGCCGGAACGCCCACCCGGGCCTGAGCGGGCCGGCGGACGTCAGTCTCCAGCGCCCTTCCCATGTTCCTGCCGCCGCTCGAAGCGGGCCCGAGCGGCGTCATGGGCGACGCGCAGCAGTTGCGCAACCGTGTCCGCTGTCCTCTCACCGGGACTGACGACACAGACCCAGCCGAGCTCGCCGTATACCGGGTGCGGCAGCACGGTGTCGGTGCTTGCGTGGTCGCGCTGGAGGGTGAGCCGGCGCGGCTGCTCCCCGGTGAGTTCCGCGAACGTCGCGCGGTCGACGTGGAGGTTGACCCGCCAGCGGTCCGGAGCGTCCAGGCCGGACGCGTCGTCGCCGGGGTAGTTCTTGGTGACGATCGTCCCGTAGGGCTGGACGTTACGGGGGACCTGTCCGTCCGGTGCGTAGTAGAAGAACGCGTCTCCCCACACCAGCTCCGGGAAGGCGCCTCCCGGCTCGGCGACGACCACGAGTGCACCGTCGAAGCCTCGTACGGTCGCGATGATCTGTTCCATACTCATGGTTCAAGCATCACCTTCAAGTGCTTATGTGGGGTTGGCGTTGGACGAGCGGATGAGTGGTGCCCAACAGGCACCGCTCCGCACGGTGGATGTCGCGGGCGCGTCGGGGTACTCGCTGCAACAGGTGCGCGACCTGGAGCGACTGGGGGTCATTCCCCCAGCCGCCCGGTCGAGGAACGGCTACCGGTCCTACGCGCCCCTTCACGTGCAAGCCCTTCGCGCCTATCGAGGACTCGCACGTGCCGTCGGCCCCGTCGCGGCCAGGCAGCTGCTGACGGAGTTGCGGACCGCGACGATCGCGGAGGCAGCCTCGGCGGTCAGCGCGGTCCATGTCCGCCTCGCACAGGAACGCGACGAGGCCCTGCGCGCCCAGCAGGCACTGCACGCGATACGGGCAGAAGGGCACGCGCCCACGTTCCGGTCGGCGAGTGACGCGGCCAGTACCGCGGAGCGCGACACGATGACGATCACGCAGCTCGCCGGTGCGCTCGGCGTCCGTCCCTCGACCCTGCGGTTCTGGGAGCAGGAGGGGCTGGTCAGTCCCGAAAGAGTGACCTCACTGCGAGCGCGTCGCTACGGACTTTCCGACATCAGGGCGGCCCGTATCGTCGCGGCGCTGCGCAATGCCGGTTACGGCATTCCCGCGGTGCGCGAGATCATCGGCGGTCTGCGCAGGCTCGACGGCCTGGGAGAGACCGAACGCGTCCTGCAGCAACGCCTGGACCAGATCGCGGCGCGGACCGTGGCACTGCTCGAAGCAGGCACGGACCTGGCGGCCGTCGTCAGGTCCGCCCAACGCCCGCCAGCCGCTGGGTAGTTGACCCAGCCCGCCGCCTCGCCCCCCGCCTCAGGGCAGGTGAGGGGGCCGGTTTCAGGAACGGAAGGCTTGACGAAGCCGCTCGGCGAACTCAGCGGGGTGTGTGGTCGTGCCGGTGTGCCCGCCCGGGAAGTGCAGCAGCGGCGCACCGAGACGCTCGGCCAGGGCAGCGGCCGTGCGGTACGGCAGCTCACCGCGCGAGTCCTGGCCGCCGCCGATCACGAGCCGGTCCGACAGTGCCTGCAGCCGGTCGATGTCCGGGGAATAGGGCATGAAGCTGGGCACGATGCGACTGACGAAGAACGGCAGGTTGGCCATCGTCTGCTCGGCCCGTGCCGCTGCCTGCGGCGGAAGCTTGAGCTCTGCCTCCGGCTCCGGTCCAGTGGTCTCCGCGCCCCCTTTCGTCAACCCCGCGGCGAACACGGCCATCGCCGGCATGAGCCCCTCGGTGCGGAACGTCTCCTGCACGTGGGCGACGAGCGCGCGGTGTTCGGCAGCGTCCGGCAGGACCTCCACCACCGGCGGCTCGTGTGCGACGAGACGTTCGATGCGTTCGGGGTAGGTGGTGAGCAGATGGAGGGCGGTGATCGCGCCCGAGCTGGCGCCGAACACCCGGGCAGGCTCGTCGGGCGACAGCAGTTCCAGCATCCGCGACGCATCGTCGGCGTGCACGGCCACGCGCTGCTCGGCATGGGGGTCGTCCAGCGTGCTGCGGGACATGCCGCGCGGGTCGTAGGTCGCGACGGTGTGTTCGGCGGCCAGGTCGTCGACGATGCCGTCGAAGGCGGCGGCGCCACCCGCCCCTCCCGGTATCAGCAGCAACAGCGGTCCGCGGCCGCGTACTTGGTAGTGCAGGGTCGCGCCGCGCACAGGCAGGCTACCGATGGTCGGGGCGGTCATGAGGGCTCTCCTTCTCGGGACGGGGGCCAGTGCTCCAGGAGGTTGTGCAGGGCGTCGAGGGCACGGACCCAGGACCGCTGCGGCGTACGCTGGTGCGCGAATCCGCCGACGGCCTCCAGGGCGACGAACCCGTGGAAGGTGCTGCGCAGCAGTCGGACCGCGTCCGTCAGGTCGGGTTCGGTCAGTCCGTAGCCACGCAGCATGCCGTAGGTCAGCTCGATAGCGCGCCGCGGTCCGGGTGCCTGTGCGGCCAGCTCGGGGTCGATCTGGATCGGTGTCTGCGTCGCGGTGTAGCGGCCGGGGTGCTCGTGGGCGTAGTCGCGCCAGGCGTTGGCGAACGCGACCAGTGCGTCCTTGCCTGCCCGTCCGGCGGTTGCCTCGGCGATACGGATGGTCTTCTCATCCGCCGCCAGCAGGGCGATCCGTCCGCGCAGGTCCGCCAGATTCCGCACGTGCGAGTAGAGACTCGCGTCCTTCACACCGAGCCGCCGTGCCACCTGCGACATGGTCACCTGGTCAAGCCCGACCTCGTCCGCCAGTTCGGCACCCGCGATCGTCACCCGCTCCGCCGTCAGCCCGGCCCGCGCCATACGTCCTCCCGCAATCCCCTAGGGGCTCTAGTTATAACCTAGGAGCCTTAGGAATGCCAGTCATTTGCGGCGCAGGCCGGCCCGGGACGGACATGTCGTGATGGGGTGGCCGGCGTGAGGTGGCTGAGCGACTGCTCCCCCGAGGCACTTGCGGATGCATTGCGGGTCGTCGCGCCGGAGTTGAGCGTGCGCCCGATCGCGATGCGCCCGCTGGTCGGCGGCAAGGACGACACGCTCTGGCGGTCGTCGAGCGCGGTCGTCGACGGGCGGTTCGTGGTGAAGTCCGCCTGGTCGCGTGACTTGTTGGGGGCTCGCTCAGAGGGGGCGGGTGAAGGTGACGCGGTCGAGGGAGGGGCCGTCGTAGTGAGGGATCGGGGTGGAGTTGGTGAAGCCCATGGCGTTGTGGAAGGCGATGGAGCGGGCGTTCTGGGGGGAGGTGATGGCCTTGACGAGCGTGCGGCCCTCGGCGCGGGCCATGTTGAAGAAGCGTTCGTAGAGGTGGCGGCCGAGGCCGGAGCGGCGCCAGGCGGGGGCGACGCCGCTGAAGTGGATGTACGCCTCGTCGGGCTCGGACGGTGAGAGGAAGCCGATGACGAAGCCGGCCAGTTCACCGTCGCGCTCGGCGATCAGGCTGGTCGCGAAGAAGTGGTTGACGAAGACGCGCGTCAGGGCGCGGGAGGCGGGGCGGCCCCACCAGTCGTCGACCACTTCGACGATGGCGTCGAAGTCCTCGGGCTTCGCGCGGCGGGTCGTGAAGGGCGGCAGCGCGTTGCCCTGGGGCGAGGCGCCGAGTTTCCTGCGGAAGACGACGCGGTGCTGGCCGGGACCGTCGTAGTCGCGGTGGACGGGCAGGCCGTCGGACTCGTGGTCGCCGGCGTACGGCTCGAAGCCCATGGCCCGGTGGAAGGCGATCGAGCCGGTGTTCCGCGGTGCGGTGATGGCACGTACCTCGGTGCGGCCGGCCGCTGCGGCGCGGTCGAAGAACAGGCTGTAGAGCCTGCGGGCGATGCCCTGTTGACGCAGTTGCGGGTCGACGCCGACGAAGTGGATGTACGCCTGGTGGTTGTCGTCGGCCGAGTGGAACCCGATCAGAAACGCGCGGATGCCGGTCTCGTCCTCCAGTACCAGGCTGGTCGCGGCGAAGTGCTGGAGGAACAGCCGCGGCAGAAGAAGTGACAGCTCACGTGCCTGTTCGGGGGTGCGGGAGTCACCCCACCACTGCTGGACACACTCCACGAGAGTGGGGTGATCGGCCGCGCGGGCCCGGCGTATGTGGTGCATGCCTTGCCTTCCGTTGGTTCGGTTGCTGCCGTGCTTGTTGTCAAGGCTGTCGAGGTTGTCGTGGATGTTGTGGATGCCGCGGTTGGTGTCGGCAGCCGTTCCGCCCGGGTGGCTGTGCCTATCGGCTCTCGACGGCTGCGGCGAGGCCGGCGAGCAGGCAGTTCAGGCCGAATGCGAAGCGAGCGTCGGCGTCAGGGTCCTCCGCTTCCAGGATGCGCCGGTTGAAGTGGGGGTATCGCCCGGAGTCCACCACCTGCTGGACATAGGCGCCGACAGACGCCCGCCACTGCTCCTCGGTCATGCCTGTGCTGTGGTGGGCCTCCAGTTCGGCCAGTTCGGTGGAGACCGCGCCGAGTACGTAGGTGTTGACTGCGTTGACGATCATCCCGGCGAGAGTGGCGTCCTCGGTGGCCTTGCCTGCCACGGCGAGCGCCCGGTCGCTGCGTTCGATGACGTTGGGGCCGAGGGCGGGCCGGCGGGATGCCTGCTGCGCCAGCCACGGGTGCCTGAGCAGTGCGGCACGAAAGCGGCGGGCCTCCTCGGTCAGCCCCGCACGCCAGTCGTCGCCGGGTGGTTCCAACGGTGGCTCCTCGCCGTACACCGTGTCCACCATCAACTCGATCAGCTCGTCCTTACCGGCGATGTGGCGGTACAACGACGTTGTGCCGGAGCCCAGTTGGGACGCGATGCGCCGCATGGACAGGGCTTCGATGCCTTCGGCGTCGGCGATGTCGATCGCGCAGCGGACGATTCTCTCCTCGCTGAGCGCCGGCCGACTGCCGGGCCGGCGGTCGCGCATCCAGATCAGCGTCGCGGGCTGTGACTGAGACGGCATAGGCACAGTGTACGTGTTCCCGTACAGTGTTCCCGAAGTGGGAACACTGTTCCCACTTCCTTCCGCACGGCATTTCCCGTGCGGTGCACAGACATGCGTGAAAGAGACATGCGTAAGGGGGAGGAAACCATGTCCAAAGTCCCGGTTCTGATCGTCGGTGGGGGCACCATCGGCCTGGCGACTGCGGTGTTCCTGGGCCACCACGGGATTTCGTCGCTCGTCGTCGAGCGCCGCCCTGAGCCGTCGATCCACCCTCGTGCGCTCGGGTTGAGCCTGCGCACCCTGGAGTTCTTCCGCGAGGTGGGGCTGCGGAAGAAGTTGGCGGATGTCGCCGTGCGCTCGGCCGGTCTGTGGCGGGTCGACGCACGCACCGTCGCCGATATCGACCGCAGCCGCCCCGCACCGGCACAGAACCCGTCCGTCCCCTCCGGCGCCTCTCCCGAGACGGCGGACGGGCACTACCCGCAAGACCGGATCGACGCCCTGCTCCTCCCGGCCGCACGCGAGCGCGGGGCCACCGTCGAGTTCGGCGTCGAGGCGATCGGGGTCGAGCAGGACGCCGAGAAGGTGACGGTGACGCTGTCCGACGGACGCACCGTCAGCACGGACTATCTCGTAGCCGCCGACGGCGTGAACAGCTCGGTGCGCGGCATGTTGGGAATCGGCACGACGGGCCCGGGCGCCATCGGCGATGTCACCTTGAACATCCTGTTCACCGCCGATCTCATCGACCGCTTCGGGTCGGTGCCCGCCATGACACAGATCCATCATCCCGACGTGGCAGGCATCCTGCTGGCCGTGGGCGAGCGGCGCTGGGTACTGCACACCCGTCCGTTCTCCGACGGAAGCCGGTCAGTGGAACACTGCAGGGAAGCGGTGCACACGGCGATCGGAGCAACCGACATACCGGTGGAGATCCTCAGCGTGCTGCCGTGGCGCGGGACCCTGCGGATGGCGGACCGCTTCCGTTCCGGGCGGGCCTTCCTGGTCGGTGACGCCGCACGGGCCGTGACTCCCCTGGGAGCGTTCGGTCTGAACACCGGGATGGCCGACGCCCACAACCTGGCCTGGAAGTTGGCCATGGTGCTGGCCGGCCAGGCGGGCGACCGTCTGCTGGACAGCTACCACGAAGAGCGTCACGCGGTCGCCGAACTGGTGACGCGTCAGGCATGGCTGCGCTGGGAGAATCCTCGGCTGCACTGGGACCCGTCGGCCGCGGACGAGCGCCGGGCCGCAGGCGCATGGAACGCCCCGATGGTCACCATGGGCTACCGGTACGACTCCTCAGCGGTGCACGGCCCGGTCGCGGACGTTCCGTCGACTGAAGATGTCACGGCGAGCCTCGACGGAGCGCCGGGGTCGCGCGTTCCGCACCGTTGGCTGAACGGCTCGGACGTCTCCACCGTGGACCTCAACGCCTCCCGCTTCGCGGTACTGGCCGGACCTGCGGGGGAAGACTGGTGCGCAGCCGCACAGAAGCTCGGCGCCTCGCGCGGCATCGATCTGCGTGCGACACGCCTCGACGCACAAAGTGCCACGGCGATGGGACTTGACGACACGGGCGCGGTCCTCGTACGGCCCGACGGCTTCATCGCCTGGCGCTCCCAGACAGGCGGGGACCCCACCATTCTGGAGGACGTCCTGACCTCGATCACAGGCGCCGGAACGGGAACGGAGCGTTCGTAGCGGACCGATCGGCGCTGCCCGAATCCCCGTTCCCAAAGCGGACGTTCGGCCGCCTGCGCCGCTTCCGCCGCCTGGGAACCGCTGGGAGAAGCACACCGCCCCCATCGACAGTGGACGATGGGAGGAAAGGAAGGGCCCTACCAAGATCAAGATATAGCGCACCGGGGGGCTTGCGGCAAGGCCCGGGTCGTGCCGCAGAATCGCCGACCGAAGCCAAGTACGCAAGGGCAGGGGAGTCGGGAAATGCGTGTGTTGTTGTTGGCGTACGGGTCGCGTGGGGACGTCGAACCCATGGTGGGACTCGCGGTGAGTCTGCGCGCACTCGGCGCGGAGGTGCAGATGTGCGCGCCGCCGGACTTCGCGGAGCTACTCGACGGTTTCGGCCTCCCGTTGGTGCCGCTCGGCCAGTCTGTGCGTGAGATGGCGACCAAGGCGGTGACCGGGGCGACGAAGTCGGCGCCGGCGGTGGGCCTGTCCGAGCGTGCGGCCCAGATGGTCGCCGCGACGTACGAACAGATCGCCACGGTGGCCGAGGGATGCGACGCGGTGGTGGCGACCGGCTTGATCCCGGCAGCGGCCGCCGCGCGATCGGCCGCCGAGAAGCTCGGCATCCCCTACATATTCGTGGCGTACTTCCCGACCTATCTGCCGTCGCCGCACCACCCGCCGCTCGTGTGGCCGGGCCGGCCGCTCCCGCCGGACGTGACAGACAACCGAGAGCTGTGGGATCTCAACACGGAGAACATGAATGCCCTGTTCGGCGAGGCGATCAACACCCACCGCGCATCGATCGACCTGCCCCCGGTGGCCAACGTCCGCGACCACATCTTCACCGACCGCCCGTGGCTGGCGGCAGACCCCAACCTGGGACCTTGGCTGCAACCGGCGGACCTTGACGTAGTGCAGACCGGCGCGTGGATCCGCCTGGACGAACGCCCGCTCCCGGCCGACCTGGAGGCGTTCCTGGACGCCGGCTCACCACCGGTGTACGTGGGCTTCGGCAGCATGCCCATACGCGATGCACGGGACGTCGCCCAAGCGGCCATCGAAGCAGTCCGCGCCCAGGGCCGCCGCGTGCTTCTCTCCCGAGGCTGGGCCGATCTGGCGCTGACCGACGAGGGAGACGACTGCTTCGTCGGCGGCGAGGTCAATCACCAGACACTGTTCGGCCGCGTGGCCGCCGTCGTGCACCACGGCGGCGCAGGCACCACGACGACGGCCGCCCGGGCCGGCGTGCCTCAGGTGGTCGTACCGCAGATGGCCGACCAGCCGTACTGGGCCGCCCGGGTGGCCGAACTGGGCATCGGCGCGGCACACGACGGCCCGACCCTGACCTTCGAGTCCCTGTCAGCCGCGCTCAAGACGGCCCTGTCCCCCGAGACACGCACACAAGCAAGGCGTGTGGCCGGCACCATCCGTACCGACGGGGCAACGGTGGCCGCGAAGCTGCTGCGCGACATGGTGGGCGAAGAGCGGTAGGCGAGGAAGGGCAAGCAGTAGCCCCATGGCAGGGGCGCCAAGACGCGGATGCGAATGCGGATACGGAGGCATCAGGACTCCCCTGCCCTTCTGCCGCTATGGACTTGCCACCCCGCTGGTTTCCACATCTCAGGCGCATTTCAGGCGCAGTGTTCTCCCCGCCTGCGGCTCGGGACCGGAGGCGGGGAGAACACACAGGAGAAGGATGCGTGTGCTCCCCAGCCTTGCCCGGGGCGACACACCCGGCAACTTCGGACCGGCTATGTGTGGACTGTTCAGGGGTGGGCGCGATCGGCCCGATGGGCGTGCAGGAGAACTGACTACCGCCCCCATGCCCTATGCCTCATGCTCTTTCCGCGGGGCGTACCGGGCGGCGGGGAAAGTTATCTTCGTCGCGATATCAATGCCGAGAGCAGCCGGTTCAGGTATCGATCCGGTGCTGCAGTCCCCGACTCGCCCTGTTCGGGAGATTCCAGCGCCAGCCGGGGACTGCAGAAGTGCCCTGTGCCGGCGATATACCCCGAGTACACAGTCCAGCAGGCACTCACGGCCCATGGGACGACGACCAGGCCCGGGCCGCAGGCCAACTCTAGGGGCCCGCTTTACGCCTGGCAGGTAGGGACACGCATATGCCTGCAGCATTGCAGCAGCAGCTTTGCCACTCACTCTGCGGCGATCGAAGCGGGCGTCACCCAGAAATCCGCGAGTTCAAATCCCGGAAAGTCCAGCCCCGCCATAAATCAGATCGATAATATTAACCGACTCATAAGGTGTCCTGGGTGGACAATTTCCCGACAATCGTGGAATGCGGCGCGTCACACCATGGTTAAAAGATAGACGCACTAATGTTTCGCAGCGCAGGGAGTCGGTCAATCGCCGATCGCATCCGCCTCAATCTACGGAGATGAAATGCGCAAGCTTCACAAGGCTGCCGTCGTGCTCGCCACCCTCGGCGCTCTTGGCGCCCTCGGTGCCGGCACCGCCCACGCCAGGATGAGCGGACATGGCGGGGGTCAATCCGGCATCAGCGAGGGAAACCAGTGCCGGTCGCACGACTTGAACGTCGATGTCCTCGGTGAGGTCGGGATTGCCAACGGCTTGCTGGGCGACGCGCTCGGTGGCGAGGGTTCCCCGGGCGCCCAGTCCACCAAGATGGGCTCGGACATGGGCTGCAACGACTCCTTCGGTGGCGGCAAGTCCGACCACGACGAAAAGTAAGTCAGCCGAGTCTGCAAGGGCATCGGCTTCGCGAACCGTCCCCCGTGGCCGCAACTGGTCATTCCGTACGGGAAGAAGGGGCACGGAACGGAGAGGGGCCGCTGTCCATGACGCAGTTCGAGCCCGAAGAGCGGCCCGGCGATGCCGACGGCACAGCGTCGGCATCGCCCTCTGGGCCCGGCGCCGCCAAGCTCCTGTTGACCTTCGGCCACGGCACTGCCGACGCCGCGGAGATGACGGAGTTGTTGCAGGGGGCCGAGGTGCGCCGCCTGGTCGATGTGCGCAGGGCGCCCGGTAGTCGGCACAATCCCGACGCCGGGCGCCTCGCCATGGAGCGGTGGCTGCCACGAGGCGGCATCGCCTATCGCTGGGAGCAGCGGCTCGGTGGTCGGCGAGCCGCCCGGCCGGACACGCCCGATACCGCACTGCGCAACCGGGCCTTCGTCGGGTACGCCGCGCACATGCGCTCTGCGGAGTTCCTCACCGCAGTCGACGACCTGCTCGCCGACGCCGCCGCGGAGCGCACCGCGGTGATGTGCGCGGAAACCGTGTGGTGGCGCTGCCACCGGAAAATGATCTCCGACTTCCTGGTGCTCGCCCGCCAGGTCAAGGTGCTGCACCTGATGCACGACGGCACGCTGCACCCGCATCTGACCAGCCCGGAGGCACGGCTGTGGCCGGAACGCGGGCTGCTCATCTACGAGGCGGGGCAGCAGTTCCTCCCTGGCTGACGCCGGCTGGCGACCGACCCCGCTCTGCTACCGGTCCCGAGCGCTTCGTGCGGCTACTTTGCGTGACGTGGCGGTTGGCGTGGCGTTACGTCCGGCGTGCGAGGACTGGGCTACCGGCCGGTCCGGGGCGACGATGGAGTCAGCGGAGAGCGCGGACGGCGGAATGCGCCGACCGGAGACGGTACGAGCCGAGTGGACAGTTCGTAGCGGACGGCGGAGGCGGGCCTGGGATGAGCACTGCCGGATCCTTGTGGGCGAATGGCGGCGGGGCGGCCTCCGGGCCGTTCGAGCCGAGTGGCCTGCTGGACGTGCTGAGCGTGGCGGCCGTCGTGCTGGACGCCGAGGGGCGCATCGTGCTGTGGAGCCCGCAGGCCGAGGAGCTGTTCGGCTACACCGCTCAGGAGGCGCTGGGCCAGTACGCAGGGCGGCTCATGGTCCACGAGCGGGATTTCGGCACGGTGGTCAAGCTGTTCGACGAGGTGATGTCCACCGGGCAGGGGTGGGCCGGTGCCTTTCCGGTCCGGCGCAAGGACGGCAGCACGCGGGTGGTGGAATTCCGCAACATGCGCCTCCTGGACGATCGTGGGGACCTCTATGCTCTGGGCATCGCGAGTGACCGGGCGGCCGTGCGGAGGGTGGAGCGGGACCGGGCACTGTCGGTGCAGATGGTCTCGCAGTCGCCCTACGGCCTGGCGGTCATGGACACCGATCTGCGGTATGTCGCGGTCAACCCGGCTCTGGAGCGGATCAACGGCATACCCGCCGAAGCGCACCTCGGCCATACGGTCCGCGAGGTCCTACCGTTCCTGGACATCGACGTCATCGAGTCCGCGGCGCGCCAGGTTCTGGAGACCGGGACCCCGCTGATCGATCAGCCCGCCGTCGGCCGCACTCCCGCGGCTCCGGACGAGGATCACGCCTGGTCGGTCTCCTATCACCGGCTGGAGGATGCCGCCGGAACGGTCCTGGGCGTGGTCATCTCCGTGATGGACGTCACCGAGCGGTACTTCGCGGAGATCGAGGCCGACCGCGCCCGCCGTCGGCTCTCCCTTCTCGTCGACGCCTCCGCCCGGATCGGCACCACCCTGCAGCTGGACCGGACCGCACACGAACTGGCCGACGTCGCCGTACCCGACCTGGCCGACATCGCCGCCGTGGACCTGCTCGACGACGTCCTGCAAGGGGATCGTGCCCATGTGACACCCACCGGGCCGATCGTCATCCGGGCCCTCGCCGTCAAGATCGACCACCCCACCGAGGCGCTCCGTGCCGCCGACCCGCCCGGACACATCGCCCAGTACCCCGCCGATCGCCTCGTCACCCAGTGCGTGCACACCGGACGCCCGGTCTTGGTGCGCCACGTGGAGGAGCAGGACCTGAGCCGTATCGCCCGCAACGACCAGGCGGCGAAGCTCCTTTCCCGGGCGGGGCTCCATTCCTATCTCGCGGTTCCGCTCACCGCCCGCGGAGAGGTGCTCGGTGCGCTGGATCTCAAACGCACCCGCAACCCGCTGCCGTTCACCCCGGACGATGCCGTCCTGGCGCGCGAGCTGGCGGCACGGGCAGCCGTGCAGATCGACAACGCCCGCTGGTACCAGAACGCACGCAACACCGCGGTCACGCTCCAGCGCAGCCTGCTGCCCGAACACCCGCCCCACGCCACGGGGTTGGCGGTCGCCTCCCGCTACCAGCCGGCCGGAGCCGCCAGCGAGGTCGGCGGCGACTGGTTCGACGTGATCCCGCTGGACGGCGACAAGACCGCACTCGTGGTCGGCGATGTGATGGGCAGCGGCATAGCGGCCGCCGCGACCATGGGCCGGCTGCGCACCGCGACCAGTACCCTGGCGGAACTCGAGCTGGCCCCCGACCGGTTGCTCGAACAGCTCGACAAGATCACCGCCCGGCTCGTTCACTACATCGCCACGTGCCTGTTCGTCATCTACGATCCCCACCGCCGGCGATGCCAGATCGCCAACGCCGGGCACCTGCCTCCCGTCCGCGTACGTGCCGGCCGGGATCCGGAGTTGCTCGAAGTGCCAACCGGCGCGCCCTTGGGGGTGGGTGGCGTCACCTTCCGCACCACCACCTTCGACCTCGCCCCCGGGGACCAGCTGGTCCTCTACACCGACGGGCTGGTCGAAACCCGGCACCAGCACCTCGACGACCGGCTGAAGAAACTCCTCAGCCTGCTCGACGATCCCCAGCGCCCCATCGAAGACACCTGCGACCATCTCCTACGAGCGCTGCGCCAACCCGACAACCACGACGACGTCGCCCTTCTCATCGCCCGGGCGCGGGACCAGTAGTGGTTTGTTGCAGTGCTTTGTTCGCACGGTGACCGGACCCGGGCCCGGTTGTCGTCAGGTGGTGGGGTCGGCGCGCGGGACCCAGCCGTTGTCGGCTCCGGTGTGGATCAGGTCCTGTGCGTAGCGCCAGAGGTCCGCGGAGGCGTCCTTGATCACGGACTTGCGGGTGAGGACGTCCCGTTCCGTCACTCCGGGTGTGCGCCAAGTCCCGCCGCGGTTCCCGTAGTTGAGGAGAAGGGGTTGGAGGCGGTCCATGGCCTTGGCGAAGCGTGCTTCGGGTGTACGGCGTCCTTCGAACTCGTCCCAGAGGGAGCGGAAGTGGGCCTGCTGGTCGGGGGGCAGGAGGGCGAAGAGCTGGTCCGCTGCGGCCTGTTCGCGTTCTTCCTGGTCGGCGGCGGCTGCGGAGTCGTACAGGAAGGTGTCTCCGGCGTAGATCTCCACCAGGTCGTGGAGGACGACGAGGGCGAGGACCTTGCTGGTGTCGATGGGCTCGTCCGCGTATTCGGCGAGTACGAGGGTCATCAGGGCGAGGTGCCAGGAGTGCTCGGCGTCGTTCTCCTTGCGGTTGGCGGCGAGGAGGGGGCTCTGGCGGAAGACGTCCTTGAGCCGGTCCACTTCGATGATGAACTCGATCTGGCGGCGCAGTCGTTCGGGGGTGCCGTCGGGCTGGGTGATGGACTCGGCGAGCCGGGCGGTGTCGTCGTTGGGCATGGGCTTGCTCCTTGGCGGGTTGTGTGCGCTGTTCAGAGGTTGAGGTACTGGAGGAGCACGCTGGCGGTGAGGACCGTGGTCGTCACCCAGAGCGCGGGGTGGGGTCGGCGGCGGCCGAGGATGCTTGCTGCCGTGGTCACGAGGAAGGCGGCGGCCATGGCCTGGTCGATCGCGAGGGTGGCGAGGGTGACAGCGACGGCGGTGGCCGTGACGGCCAGGTCCAGGCGATGCGCGCGATCCGGTCGTACCGGCCGGTCGGCTCGGTCCGGGTGAGGTGTGGTGAGCATTTTGACCGCTACGAAGACCAGCGCGCCGGTGGTGGCCTCGACGGGGACGTGGGCGAGCAACGGGCTGAGGAACAGGCAGGAGAGCAGGAGCAGTCCGGTGACGAGGGCCGCGATCCCGGTGCGGGCGCCGGCGCGGATGCCGACCGCGCTCTCCACGAAGGCGACGAAGCTGGTCGAGCCGGCTGCGGATCCGGCTACGGTGGCGCCGGCGTCGACGAGCAGTGCCTGGCGCATGCCGGGCACCTTTCCCTGGGCGTCCTGCAGGGGGGTGTGCGCGGACAGGCCGACGACTTTCGCGATGCTGCCGAAGAAGTCGAGGGCGAACAGCACCAGGATCACGCTCCAGGCCCTGGGGTCGGCGATCACGGTGAGGTCGAAGCGGAACAGTGCGGCCCCGCTGCCTTGGACGCTGTCGTGGAGTGTCTGGGTGCGGATGCCGGCGAAGGCACAGTAGACGGCGGCGGCTGTGATGCCACCGAGGATCGCCGCGGCGGGTGCGCCCAGGGCGTCCAGGACCAGTGCGGTGGTGAGGCCGAGGTAGAGGGCGATGGCCGGTGGACCGGTCCAGTCGCCCAGTCCGGACAGTCGGCCGTGGGAGGTGGTGACGAGATGGGCGATCTGCAGGCCGACGAGGCCGATGAAGGTGCCGACCGCGGCGGCGAGGGCCGAACGCATCTGTGGCGGGATGGCGTTGATCACGGCTTCGCGCAGCCGTAGCAGGGATACCGCGAGCATGGCGACGCCGGACCAGAACACCATGCCCAGTGCCTGGGGCCAGGTGTAGGCGAGGGTGCCGACGACGGAGAAGGCGATCATCGCGTTCATCTCCATGCCGGGGGCCACCGCGAAGGGCAGTCTGGCCCACAGGCCCATGGCGATGGTGGCGAGGCCGCCGACGGCCGCCGTGGCGAAGAAGGCGGCGGCGTGCGGAATGCCTGCCTGGCCGAGGACGGCCGGGTTGACGACGACGATGTAGGAGAGCGCCAGGAAGGTCGATATGCCGGCGGCGATCTCGCGGCGCCAGGTCGAGCCTCGGGTGCTCAGGGAGAAGTACCGGTCGACGGCTCCGGCGGCGGACTCGGGTGCGGGTGGGGGCGGTTCGGGGCGGAGCCTGGGCTGTTCAGGCGTGGCCACGTCGCGGTCCGCGGGGTGGGAAGGCGGGGGTGAGGGGGCTGATGGTGTCTCCGACGTCGCCGAGCAGCACCTGTTCGGGGGCGTCGGGTCGGACGGCGTAGAACTTTCCGTTCAGTGTCCCTGAGACATGGCCGACGTGGACGGTGAGGGTGACCTCCAGTTGTTCGGCGTACCTGGCCAGGGCGAGTGCGCCCTGGAGGGTGGAGTGGCAGGTGAAGATCTCGGCGTGGGCTCCGGGGGCGAGGGTCAGCTGGAGCATCGCCATGAGGGTGACGCCGCTGGCCACCACGCCGTCGACGATGACCAGTCGGTCCGTCGGCGAGGGCAGCCAGGCGTCGACGCCGACGAGCAGTCCGCCGTCCACCGGCATGCGTTTGGCGTGCGGTGTCCAGCCCCGCTTGTGGGGGAGGACACCGAGGCGCTCGGCGAGGATGCGGCCCTCGCGTTCGGGTGCGATGACGGTCGTGCCGGGTGCGGACGCGCTGTGCTGTGCCTGGACGGGCAGCATTCCGTAGATGTCGAGCAGTGCCCGGAGATAGCGGCTGCGGTCGGCGTGGCGCTGTTGGGGGAGGTTGGCGACCGCGGTGACGGCGGCCATCCGCTCGACCACTCCGGGACGGCCGGTGGAGGCGACGCGTACGGTGTCCGGCAGCGTGCCCGGGGCGTGCAGCGACGCCAGCAGTTGGGGGTCGAAGTGGACCAGGTGGCTGAAGCAGGTGTCGTGGTGTTTTTCGAAGTCGTCCACGGTGCGCCGGGCCTGCGGGAGGAGTTCTGTCCGGTCGAGTAGGCGGGCAGCGGTCATCGACGGCCTCCGGTCCTGGGCTCTGGGGTCTGGTCTGGTCGGGAGATCGGGGCGGGTGCTCGCCCGGTGCGGACGAGGAGGGAGAGCGCCGACAGCGCGGCCGCCGTGGCGATGACCGCGGTGACGCAGAACGTCAGGACGAAGTCCGGGGCCGTCGGGTGCTCCCCGTGGAGCAGGACCAGCAGCGCCAGGCCGAGGGAGCCGCCGATGTACTGCGCCGTGGTCACCAGGGCGCTCCCGGTCGCGTTGCTCGCCTGCGGGAGGTCGCGGGTCCCGGCGATGAACATGCCGGTGAACGCCATGCCCTGGCCGAACCCGCTGAGCAGCAGGCCGGGCAGGAGGCCGAGCAGGTATCCGGCGTCGAATCCGACGGCCGGGGCGAGTGCCAGGAGGCCGGCCGCACCGGTGAGGAAGGCCGTGGACAGCAGCCGCCGCAGCGGGATCCGGCCGGCGAGTCGGCCGGCCACCGTGTTCCCCACGGTGATGGCGCCGGCCAGGGGGAGGAAGGCCAGGCCGGCGGCGAGCGCGGGGTAGGCGCGGACTTCCTGGAGGTAGAGGGTGACGAGGTAGAACTCGGCGCCGAAGCTGGCCATGTACAACGCGGCGACCAGGCAGGCGACTTGGAGGGTTCGTACGCGCAGCAGGGGCCGGGGGACGAGCGGCCTGCGCCTGGTCTGGCTGAGGGCGAGCAGGCCGCCGGCCAGGACGGCGACGGCCAGCGCGGCGGCGACGACGGGGAGGGCGGGGTGGGTGCGGGAGAGTTCGGTGCAGGCGAGGACGAGGGCGACGACCGCGGTGCAGGCGGAGAGGGTGGCGGCGGTGGCGACGGGGGTACGGGCTCCGGCCGCGGGGGAACGGAGTGCCTTCCCGGCGGTGAGCAGGCAGATCGCCACGATGGGGAGATTGAGCCAGAAGATCCACTGCCAGGAGGCGACCGCGAGGATGGCGCCGCCGGCCGTGACGCCGAGGGCGAGGCCGACGGCGCCCGTGGTGCCCCAGACGCTCACCGCCCGGTCGCGCTGCGGCCCTGCCGGGTAGGCGGAGCTGAGCAGGCCCAGTGTCGCGGGTACCAGCAGGGCCGCGGCCACTCCCTGGCCGACGCGTGCGGCGATCAGTACCGCGGCGGAGGTCGAGAGTGCGGCGCCGGTCGAGGAGACGGCGAAGACCAGTTGGGCGGTGAGGTAGATCCGGCCGGCGCCGAAGACGTCCGCCAACTGCCCGCCGAGCAGCAGGAATCCGGCGAAGAAGATGGCGTACGCGCTCACGATCCACTGGAGGGCGACGGCGGAGAAGTGGAGGCCGGTCCCGATGCCGGGCAGCGCGACGTAGATGATGGAGAAGTCGAGCGCCACCAGGAGTTGTGCGCCGGCCAGTGCCGTCAGTAAGCGGGCGCCGGGCGTCGGAGCGGGGGGAACGGGCACGGTCGGTCAGCCTCCGTAGGTCGACGGTCAGCCCAGGGCGGTGAGCGCCGTCATGAACACGTCCCAGAACCGTTCGGTGTCCAGGCGTGTCGCCACCCGGGCGTTGGGGGTCCTTCCGGTGACACCGTAGAGGTCGATCACGGTGGCGCCGCGGGTGAACTCACCGTGGAGTTCGATGGAGACGGGGGCTTCGACGCATTCGACGAGGGTCGGGTCGAGGACGCGGGCGACGGCGACGGGGTCGTGCAGGGGCGCGTCGGGCAGGTCCCAGATCTGGTCGTAGGTGCTGGAACGGAAGCCGAGGAGGGCTGCGGACGCCTTGCTGATGTGGGTGCCAACGTCGGTGATCCGCCGGAGCACGTCGCGGGTGACGGGTGCCTGGTGGGTGACGTTGAGGCCGCAGTACGTCAGGGGGACGCCGCTGGCGAGTACTTCGTGGGCGGCCTCGGGGTCGACGAGGATGTTGTACTCCGCGTAGGGCTGGGTGTTGCCGCGGTGGGTGGCGCCTCCCATGCACACGATTTCCTTGATCTTGTCCTTGTCCTGTGGGTGGCGGGCGAGGAGCCCGGCGATGTTGGTCTGGGGTCCGGTGACGACCAGGGTGAGGGGTTCGGGGCTGTCGGCGAGCAGGTTGTGGATCAGGTCCACGGCGTGTGCGGAGTGCAGCGGCACCTCCGGTTCGGGGAAGTCCCAGCCGTCCAGGCCGGTTTCACCGTGTACGTCGTCGCCGATCAGCAGCTTGCCGGTGAGCGGTTTGGGGTATCCGGCGGCGACCGGCACGTCGAGGGCTTTGGCCAGTGAGCACATGCGCCGTGCGTTCAGGGCCGTCTTCTCCACGGTCTGGTTGCCGGCGCTGGTGGTGACGGCCTTCAGTTCGACGCGGGGGTCGCCGACGGCGAGCAGGATGGCCATCGCGTCGTCGTGGCCGGGGTCGCAGTCCAGGATGATGGGGGTGGGCATGGGGGCTCCAGGTGTTCGGTCGGGAGACTGTGGCGGGTGGGTTCCGGTGTTGCTGGGGACGGGGGCCGCGTTACGCCTTGTCGGCGAGGGTCTGGTAGTAGGCGAGGTGGCGTTGGCCTGCGGTGGCGAAGTCGTCGCGGAGGCGTTGGGCCAGTGCGCGGTCGCCGGCGGTCGGTACGACCGGGGGGCGGTGCACGGCGTCCCTGAGTGCGCCGGTCAGTGCCTGGACGTCGCCGGCGGGGACGAGCGTGGCGGCCGAGTAGTCGGCCAGCAGCAGCGGCAGGTTGCCGGAGTCGCTGGCGAGGATGCGCCGTCCGCAGATGACGGCCTGGGCGACGGACAGCGAGAACGGCTCTCCGTGCGCGCCTCGGTCGATGGTGGGGTGGATGACGATGTCGCTGGCGCGGATCGCGGCCCAGCTCTGCGGGGGACGGTAGTGGGTGAAGTGCACGCGTCCCTTCTCCTGCCAGGCTTCGGCCCGTTCGAGGAGGGCACGGGGGATGCCCGGGGGCCAGATGAGGTGTTGGGTTCCGGCGTGGACGAAGTGCAGCTCGGTGCCCTCGTCCAGCAGGGTCATCGACGCCTCCAGGCTCAGGTGCGAGCCCTTCCAGCGGGTCATGCGGCTGGGTTGCAGTACGGTCGGGTGCCCTTCTCCGGGGAGCCGGTACGGCTCTTCCTCCAGCGGCAGGGCGAGCGCGAGGGTGGTGACGTCGGCATCGGGCAGCCGGTGCCGGACCTCGTCGGCGACGAAGGCGGAGTGGGCGACGACCGGCCCGGGGAGGGTGGCGAGGAACTCCCACTGTTCCGGCTGTTCGTCGATGTTGTGCAGGTCCAGGACGAGGCGGCCGCGCCATCGGCGCTCCCGCAGCCGTGCCACGACGGCCGTCACGACCTCGGGTTTGTGCCACTGGGGGTTGTGCCAGTGCACGAGGTCCGCGTCCAGGCACCGTTCGGCGAGTGCGGCGGCGCGGGCGGGGACGAAGGGTTCGGCGATGTCGAGGGCAGGATCGTAGTCGCAGCCGGGTGACTGGCGGGTGCCGACCACGGCCCGGACCTCGCGGGTCAGGGCGCCGAGCTGGCGGACGACCGCGTGCAGATGGGTCTCGACACCGCCGGTGACCGGCAGTCCGGTCCAGTGGACGTGGAGGATGCGCACCGCTCGTCACTCCTTTCCGGATGCCTGGGCGTCCTCGGCCAGCCGGAAGCCCATCGCGTACAGCGAGCGTGGGTAGGGGCCGTGCCGGCGCTGGCACCTGGCCAGGTCGCGGAAGCGGTTGAAGGCCCCGCCGCGGGCGATGCGGTAGGCCCCCAGTCTGCGGTACAGGTCGTCGTGGACGACTTCCCCACCCGGGTAGGGGCCGTAGGTGCTGCTGGTGTACTCCTCGACGTTGCCGGCCAGGTCCAGGGCTCCGCACCACGACCTGCCCTCGGGGAAGGCGCCGACGGGGCTGGTCATCAGCAGGCCGGTCTCCAGGGTGTTGGCCGCCTGGGCGCTGAAGGTGTCACCCCAGGGGTGGCGCAGTCCTTCCGGTCCTGCTGCGGCGTACTCCCATTCCTGTTCGGTGGGGAGCCGGAAGCGGCGGCCGGTGCGGCGGCTGAGCCAGTGCGCGTAGGCGTCGGCGCTTTCGGCCGTGACGGTGTAGACGGGGTGGTTGGCGGCGGCGGGATCGAAGCGGCCGTAGTTCCAGTTGCTCGGCAGCTCCGGGTGACCGGTGTCCTTGAGGAAGACCGCGAACTCACCGTTGGTGACGGGGTACTTGGCGATAGCGAAGGCGGCGATCGGCAGCGTGTGGCGGGGGCATTCCTTCGCCACCCAGGACCGCTGCACTCCGAACTGGGCCGAGTCGGCGTGCAGTGCGTCGACGTCGCTGTCCGGTGTGCCCAGGAGTGCGCGGCCGGCGGGGACCGGCAGCATCTCCGGGGCGTCCCAGCGGATTCGCGGGTCGCCCGCGAGGGCGAGGGCGGTGCCTGCTGCCAGGCGGTGTTCGAGCGGGAGTGCCGCGTCCTCGACGAGGCCGGCCAGTCGGGCGGGCGGCTCGCCGGCGATCTGCGCGAAGTGCGCCAGGCGTTCCGCCCGGGGTGCCACGTAGCCTTCGGGCAGCCCCATCGCCGCTCTGTCGGTGAGGGAGTTGATGTCGGCGTCGACCAGGTTGGTGTGCGCGATGTGGGACGTCACGTCGCTCCTACTTCCCGCGGGCGGTTTCCGGTTCCAGTACGGTGCGCAGGTCCTCGCCGAGCCGGCGGGTGGCGATGATGCGGAAGCCCGGCGCTGCGGCGCAGGACGGGATGTCGAGGCCGCGCACGGCGGGCGCGCCGTCCGGTCCGAGCAGTCGGGCGGCGCTGTACCAGATGATCCGGTCCACCAGCGCCTCGCCCAGGAGGGCGCCGGCCAGTGTGGCCCCGCCCTCGACGAGGAGTGACCGGACCCCCCTGTCGTACAGCGCGTGCAGGGACGCGGTCAGGAAAGGCTCCCCGGGATCGACCGTGATCAGTTCGGCTGTCCCGTGGCGCCCCTCCCCCGTTGTGCGGGTGGTGAGGATCCAGGTGGGGGCCGCGCCGTCGGAGGCGAGGCGCGCGTCGGCGGGGGTGCGCAGCCGGCGGTCGAAGACCACCCGGGCCGGTTGCCGCGGTCGTGGGCGGCCGGCCGGGTCGCGGGCGGTGAGCTGGGGGTCGTCGACCAGGACCGTGGTGCTGCCGACGGCGATCGCGTCGGTTCTGGCCCGCAGCAGATGGGTGTCCCGGCGGGCCGCCGGACCGGTGATCCATCGGCTGCTGCCGTCGCGTGCCGCGATCCGCCCGTCGAGGGTGGCCGCGAGTTTGAGGGTGACGTGCGGACGCTTGGTGACCGCGGCGGCCAGCCAGGCATGGTTGACCTCGGCGGCCTGCTCGGCCAGCAGCCCGGACCGGACCTCGACTCCGGCTCGGCGCAGTACTGCCGCGCCTTGGCCGGCCAGGGTGGGATCGGCGACGGCGTAGACGACCCGGCTGATCCCGGCGTCGAGCAGGGCCCGGGTGCAGGGGCCGGTGCGCCCCTGCCGGCTGCAGGGCTCCAGGGTGACCACGGCGGTGCCGCCCTCGGCCAGCGGTCCCGCGGCGCGCAGCGCGTGGATCTCGGCGTGCGGCCCGCCGGCCTTTCGGTGCCAGCCGTCGCCGGCCGGTCGGCCCTCCCGGTCGAGGATCACCGCGCCGACGACGGGGTTGGGTGCCACGGTGCCCAGCCCGCGCCGGGCCAGCGCGACCGCGCGGCGCATCGCGGCCCGCTCCCCCTCGGCGAAGGTCTGTGCGTCCTCGGACGCGTCGGCCGTCACGGTGCCCCCTGTGGCGAGACGCCCAGCGGCAGCCCGGTGAGCGGACGCGTGGTGCCCAGTGCGTCGAGGTGGCCCATCAGACGGTCCTTGACTTCCAGATAAGCCTCGTTGAAGGGGGTGCGGAAGCCTCCGAGCGGGACGCGGTCCTCGACCACGATCCCCTCGGCGGTGAGCTGTCCGACCTTCTCGGGGTTGTTCGTCATCAGCCGGACGCGGGTGATGCCCAGATGCCGCAGGCAGTCGGCGGCCGTCCGGAAGTCGCGGCCTTCCGCGGGGAAGCCGAGGGCGAGGTTGGCGCTGATGGTGTCGTGTCCGGCCGACTGCAGCGCATAGGCACGGATCTTGTTCGCCAGGCCGATGCCTCGGCCTTCCTGGCGGAGCATGTAGACGAGAACGCCGTTGGAGGACTGGACGATGGCGTTCAGGGCCGCGGACAGTTGGGGACCGCAGTCGCACTTCTCGGAGCCGAGGACGTCTCCGGTGAAGCAGGCACTGTGGATGCGTGCCAGCGGCGGGGCGTCGGATTCGCTCCGTGGGGCGAGGGTCCGCAGGGTGACCACTTCTTCGGTCTCCTGACCGTCCGCCCCGACCTGTCCGAAGACGGTCAGTTGCATGAGGGTGGAGCCGACCGGGACGGGGGCACTGGCAAGGCGTGCCACCGCGGTCTCCTCAGAGGGCGTCATCGGGGCGCTCACCTGCTCCGGCGGGAGTTCACGGCGGCGGGCACGGCGATCTCGTACACCCGGCCGTCGTAGGAGGAGGCCAGGAAGCGGCCCGGCGCACCGGCCGCGGTCAGGGCCGAGATGCCGGCGGTCGTCGGCCGCTCGTCGCGCACCCACTTTCCTGAGGCGGGATCGTAGACGGCGACCCGGCCGTGGTAGCCGCCGGTCGCGATCAGGCTGGTGTGCGGGTCGACCGCGACGCACTTGATGCTGTTGCGGTGCGGAGTCGGCACCACTGCCTGGCGTTCCCCGGAAGCGGTCCAGATCCGCAGGGTCAGATCGCGGCTCACGCTGACGAACCGTCCGTCCGGCAGTGCCGCCGCGCCGTTGGCGATGCGGGTGTGCGCCTCGTCGTTGCCGGCGACGAGCTGGAGATCCGGCAGCGAGTGCCACCGTGCGGCTCCGGTGGCGCACACGCTGAAGAGCACCTCGCCCTGGATGGCCAGGCCCTTGATGGCGTTGTCCTGGATGTGGTGCTCGCCGACCAGCCTCAGCCCGGCCCCCGCCTCGTCGCGCAGCACGAGCGCCTCACCGGTGTAGGTGCCGACGACCAGCGTCTCACCGTCCGAAGTGGCGTGTACCGCGGCGCAGTTGAGCGGGGAGCGGTGCTGGTACAGCATCGTGCCGGTGGTCGCGTCGTAGAGGGCACCGAGTTGGCCGCCGCTGACGACCGTGCCGGCGACGGGGATGACGAAGTTGCAGCAGCTGCCGAGTTCGGCGACCGCCTCGCCGTCGCGCCGGACGGTGCCGCTGTCGCCGACTGTGAACCGCCCCAGCGGGGTGCTCGCCACCGCGTTCAGTCCCGGCGTGGGTTCCACGGCGGTCAGGTCCCAGTCACCGGTCTCCCGGTCGAAGACCGCGTAACTGGAGCCGAACGTCCCGAAGACCCAGCGGGTGGCGTCCAGTTTGGCGCAGGACCGCAGCCAGACATCGGCCGGCACCTGGCTGGTGAGGAGGTGAACGGGGTCCGCGCCCTGGTCCAGGCGCCACAACCGCACCGTGCGGTCGTAGCTGGAGCTGAGCAGGATGCCGTTCTCGGCGTCGTAGGCGAGGCGCTTGATCCCGGCGTCGTGCACACGGTGGGGCCTGGTGCCCGACGGGTCGATGAGGATCAGTTCCCCTTCGTCGTTGCCGAGCGCGAAGCGGTCCACGCCCAGGACCGCGACGGTGTCCGTCTCGACCTCCCCGAGGTCGATGACGCTCAGTTGGGATCCGCTGACCGCGTCCCAGCGCCGTACCGTGCCGTCGTCGCTGGTGGTCACCAACTCGGTGCCGTCCCGGACCCATTCGACGGACAGGACGTCGGCCCGGTGCCCTTCCAGGCGGTGGATCAGCCGGCCGTCCAGGTCGTAGATCCGTGCATTGTGGTCGCGCGAGGCGGTGGCCACCCGGGTTTCGTCGGGGGAGACCACGGTCATCTCCACGTCGTCCTTCTGGTCCGTGAGGACCGTGATGAGACGCAGGTCGGGGACGGACCATAAACGCGCGGAATAGTCGCTGCTGGACGTCACGACGATACGGCCGGAGGCGGAGAACCGGCATTGGTTGGCGAGATGGTCGTGGCGCGCCTCGGTGATGGCGGTGCGCCTGGTCGCATTCCAGAGAATGACCCGGTTGTCGTATCCGGCGGTCACTACAAGATCGCCGTGCGCATCGATCCCGCTGATCGGCGAGGTGTGCTTGATCATGGACTCTCCTTGTCGTCACGTGTCAGCCCGCACAAACGGTCAGGGGTAGGCACCCGGACGGAGCGATGACGCCACATTGGTGGTGCGGATGAAGTCCGCCGACCGAATAGTCAGTGAAGGGAAAACGAACGAATCGCCAAGCTTCTTTGAGCCATGCGGAGATGAGAGAGCGCGGCATGAGGGCCGAGGAGGGACTTTAGTTTTGGCGAAATTCCCACGTCAACACCGGAAAGGCAACTGTCTCGTTTTCACAGACATCCACCAGCACGCCACGCTCTCGGAGTCGAGCCAAGATCGCCGCAACGCGGCGGCCACGGGCACCGGTCCGGGCCTGCATAGACCTACGGCATACGCCCCTGCCGCCGAACCCCACGCACCCTGCTGAATCCGTCCGTTGGTGCCCCACGGGTCGAGGGCCGCCGGCACTGCGGCCGCCCTGGAATCAGCCAATGTCCATCGGCCATGTTGCCCACGGGACAGCCGCACCTCACCCTTCCATGGAGAGGAAGCGATCTTAAGGGGGAACAGTGGACGAGCTGGACGGCGCGTTGCAGTACCTCAGCGGCTCCGGGCCGGAGTTCGGCCCCGGCGTCAGCAACCACGGCCCCATGGCTGCGGAGGCGCTGGGAAAACTCGGGCACACCGCGGCGATCGGAGCGTGGGTGTCCTCCTACCGGAAACTCCTCTACGACGACACCTACGGGCACTTCCACGAGATCACCCACGACAACTGGCGACCCGCCCTGGGCAACATGCGACTCCTCGGCGACTGGACCGAATTCTTCCGACGCGAACTCGACGGCGCTGCCTGGACCGATGTCCTCGCCCGCTGGTGGCCGCGGCTGCTGCCGGGCTTCGCCGCCGGCGGCGGCCACGGCGTCATCCGCACCGGGCACGCGGTCCGCATGCTGACCGAGGCCCACACCCCGTGGCGTATCGACGAACTCGCCCACGGACTCGGCTACTGGGCCGCCCGCTACCAGGAACTCCCCGAGGCCCCCGCGACACCCCGCGAACGGGACCTGGTCCAGACCTGGGAGGCCGTCCCGAAACTCCGCAGCGACCAGGGCATGGGCATGATCTTCCGGATCCGCCTCGAATCGGTCTGGCTCGAACCGGACTTCGCGCCGGCCGTGGACTCCCTGCGCCCCGAGGACGACGCGGACAAGGCACTGAGCAGACTCACCCGCGCCGCCGCCGGCAGCTATCTCACCGACGAGCACAAGACACCCATGGCCTTCGTCCACGCGCTCACCACACCCGCGGCGGTGCGCCTGGCCCTGCCGAGCCTGCCCACCGAGCTGCACTGGCCCAGCGTCGCGGCCGCCGTCCGGTTCTCGGCGGCCATCCGCAGCGCCTATGGCACCGGACGGCGCGAACACCACCCCGAGGAGCCGGTCCGGGACTACGTCACCCTCGCCGAACGCGCGGTGAAAAGCGAGGACCCGCATGCCATCAAATACGTGGAAGCCTGCCGGCGCGAAGACGCCCTCAGCCCCGATCCGGTATATGCCGTCGCAGCGACCGACTGGGTCCGCCGCTGCGAAACCGGCTCCTTCTGAACGCGGCAGGGATTACCGGCCGATGACACAGCGTTCCTGGTGGAACGGCGCCGTGATCTACCACGTCTATCCGCGGAGTTTCCTCGACACCGACCAGGACGGCGTCGGAGACCTGTGCGGTATCAGCCGCCAGGTCCCCTATCTCGCCTCCCTCGGAGTCGACGCGCTATGGCTCTCGCCGTTCTTCTCCTCCCCTATGGAGGACTTCGGCTACGACATCCGGGACCACACCGCCGTCGACCCCCTCTTCGGGAATTCCAGGGACTTCGAGGCGCTCATCGACACCGCGCACGGCCACGGCCTACGCGTACTGATCGACTACGTTCCCAACCACACCGCCAGTGAACACCCCTGGTTCCAGGAATCGAGAAGGGGACCAGGAAGTCACCGGCGCGACTGGTACACATGGCGAGATCCGGCACCGGACGGCGGACCGCCCAACAACTGGATCACCCTGTTCGGCGAACCCGCATGGACCCGGGACACCGAAAGCGGTCAGTACTACCTGCACTCGTTCCTGCCGTCCATGCCCGACCTCAATTGGCGAAACCCGGCCGTCCGCAATGCCATGTTCGACGTGGCGCGCTACTGGCTGGACCGTGGCGTCGACGGATTCCGCGTGGACTGCGCCCCGCTCCTGGCAAAGGACCCCGAACTACGCGACAATCCCCCCGCCGCCGCGGGAACCCTGGCCCATCACCGTCCCATGGGCGACTACGACAGTCAGCAACACCTCAACGACCAGAGCCATCCCGATATCCACGAGATCTACCGCGACTTCCGCAAACTGCTCGACTCCTACGGCGATACGTCGGGCGAACGTATCTCCCTGGGAGAAATCCACGAATACGACTGGACCGCCTGGAGCCGCTACTTCGGACGCGACCTCGACGAAATCCATCTCCCCCTCAACTTCGGCCTGCTCCAGACACGTTGGCAGCCGCAGGCCGTGCGGGAACTCGTCCAGGCCGTCCTCGGCGCACTCCCCCACGGCGCGGTGCCGACCTGGGTCATGGGCAGTCACGACGACCCGAGGGTCGCCTCCCGCGTCGGCACGGCACAGGCCCCCAACGCCATGATGCTGCTGCTCACCCTGCCCGGGACGGCCATCCTCTACAACGGCGACGAACTCGGCCTGCCGAACGCCGACATCGCCCCCGCAGACATCCGAGACCCCTGGGGACTGCGCAACCCCGGCCTCAGCCGCGATCCCGCCCGCTCCCCCATGCCGTGGCACGACGGCCCGAACGCCGGATTCACCGCACCAGGCACCCGCCCCTGGCTCCCCCTGACGCTTCCTCCCGGAGGCACCGCGGCAGCCCAGGAAACCGACCCCCGATCCCTCCTCTCCCTCACCCGCACCCTGCTGACCCTGCGCCGCAACCACCCGGCACTCGGCACCGGCACCGGCACCGGCACTATCGAATTCCTCGACGGCCCGACCGAAGTACTGGCCTACACCCGCTCCACACCTCGGCAAACCGGGCCCGAAGGCCAACCCCTCCTGGTGACGCTCAACCTCACCGACCGCGCGATCCACCTCGGGCGGCTGCTCGCCGGCCGCCGCTGGGAACGACACCTGACCACCATCCCAGCGGCCTCACCAGGCGCCGGCTCCCCTGTACTGGCCCCCAACGAGGGGGCCATCTGGAAACCCCGGCCCCCCGGCCCCCATCAGGACGCGTCGGCCACCAGCGCGCGCTCCCAGTGCTGAGTGTCGGCGTACTCGCGCATGTTGACGATCCTCCCGTCGCGCACGGTGAAGATGCCGGTGTTCTTCTGCTGGTACGGCCTGCCGGTCCGGCCGGTCGCCCAGGAGTCCCACTCGACGAGCACCTGCTCGCCCTCCCCGAAGACATTGGTCACGCGCACGCCGACCTCCCGCTCCGGGTCCAGGTGAGCGAAAGCGGTCGCCAGAAAACCGTTGATCACCTGCTCCCGGCCCTCCCAGGTACCGGAGATCGGCAGGTCACCGCCGTACCAGCAGCTGCCGTCCGCGGCCCAGGACTCCCGGATCACGTCCTGGTCGCCGGCCGCCAGCGCGTCGAAGTAGCGCCGCACCACGTCCTTGGGCTCAGTGCTGTTCATGAGGAACTCCTGTCATTCGTTGCCTGCTGCGGGCGGCCCCTCCGCCCGATCCACAGTCAACCCGCAGGCACCACACCAACCAAGATTCACTCCACGAACGCACCCTTCACGAATGGCGATCAATCAGTGCCGCGGCCGGAAAGGTCCGTCGGCGTATACACACAAGCGCGCCTGCACGACTCCACGCACTCCTGCACGGCTGCGGTCAGATACGCCAGGCACGGAGACGGCCGGCCGTCTCGTAGATGGTGGCCTTGCCTGCCTGGATTTCCCGGACGAGGTCGACCAGGGCGCCGTAGGGCGGGTCGATGCCCTCGCCGGCGGCATGCATATAGGCGACGGCGACCTGGCAGGCGTACAGCGCGTTGCGGTGCGGCAGCGGCTGCAGCCGCACCAACGTGTCCAGTAACGACGCCGCCCGCCAGGCGGCATCGGGCTCGGCCGCGCTGGCGCGGGGAATGCGGGTCTTGTGGCGGGCGACGGCGGCCACCAGGGCGGAGTAATCGGCCACCGAGACGTCCTCGGGGACGGCCTGCTCCTGAACGTCGAGGAGCCAGGCAACGTCGATATGCAGGGCCATCAGGCGGCGCGGCCCTCGCCGCGCCGGGCGGCCGGCGGCACCTCGTCCGGGAAGGCGTCGTCGAACTCCGCACGATGGTCCGCGCCCCAGCTCACGGCATAGCGGACGAACTGCAGGCGGTGCCTCTCGCGCAGCGGCAAGTCGTGAAGATACTGCTTGAGGGACTTGCCTTCGGCCGCGGCGGCTGCGCGGACCTCCTGCATCTCGTCGTCGGTGAACGTCACATTCAGCGATGGCATACGAGCAAGGTACCGGATTGGTACCTTGCCGGTCCATCGCGCACCGTCTCCGGGTACGGGCTTTCAGCGCGGTGCGGCGAGGTCCTGGGTCCACCAGGGGCCGCCTGAGCCGTGGGCGACGCCGATGCCGACCGCGGTGAATCTGCAGTCGAGCAGGTTGTCGCGGTGCATGGCGTCGCCCATCCAGTCACGTACGACCGTGGCGGCGCTGTCCGGGCCCCGGTCGAGGTTCTCGCCCCAGCGGCTCCACTGGTATCCGGTGGCGGTGATCCGTGCATCGGGGCCGACGCCCTCGGGTGTGAGGTGGTCGAAGTAGTCGCGGGCCGCCATGTCGGCGGAATGCCGTTGGGCCGCGAGGTGCAGTCTGGGGTCGATGTGGAGTGGGCCGCAGCCGGCTTGTGCACGCCTGTCGTTGACCAGGGCGGTGGCCTGTTGTTCCAGGTCGGGTGGGGTGGTGGTGGGGGAAGGCGGGGCGGAGGTCATCGAGGTCGTCGGGGTGGTGGCGAGGGTGTGCGAGGGGGTGGGGGTCGGCGTGGGGGTGGGGTGGGGTGCGGGGGCGGTAGTGGTGGTGGTCGCGGATGGTTCCGCGGTGGGCGTTGCCTTGGGCGCGGGGTGGTCGTCGTCGCGGGGCGCGCCCGGGTACCACCACAGGGCGGCGATGGCAGCCAGTGTGAGGGCCGCGGTTCCAGCGATGACCGTTGTCTTGGCAGCGGCCCGGCGTGGGCCGGGAGTTCGCCGCGGCGCGGTCGGCGCAGCAGAGGAGGTATGCGGTGCCGTAGAGGTGGTCGGCGCCGTAGACGTAGCCGGTGCCGTTGTGGAGGTGGTCGGTGCCGTCGTGGAAGTGGCTGAGGCTGCCGCAGCGGGGGCGTGTGGGATGGCGATGTGTGGGGTGAGGTGGGCGGGGAGCGGGAGCATGGCGAGGCCGGCCAGCAGTCCCTCGGCGGGCAGCAGGTCGTTCCAGTGCTCGGAGCAGGCCCTGCAGTCGCGCGCGTGCCTGGCTATGCGTTTGCGCCACAGCGGCGCGGGGGCGTGGTCCCAGGCAGCGGTCAGCTCCGTGAGTCGGGGGCAGGGTGGGTTTCCCGCAAGGGCGCGGACGACGACGCGTCCGGTCTCCAACTGCTGCTTCATCCGCTGGACGCGTACCGCCGCGTGACGCGTCCCGCAGCCGATGGCGGAGGCGAGTTCCGGCCTGGTGATCTCGCCGGCGGCCTCCAGCCACCACAAGGACAGCAGTGACCGGTCGTCTTCGTCCAGCCAGCGGGTGGCTTCCGCCACCTCGCGACGCTGGCCGGACAGTCCCAGTCGCAGGATCGTGAGGTCGACGAAGTCGGCGGAGCGGTCGGGCCGTTCCGCTGTCTGGTCCAGGCCGACCGTGGGGGCCCTGTGGGCGGCGGTCCAGCGCCGCCGTACCTGGTTCATGGCAATCGCGATCAGCCAGGACCGGAAGGCCGCCGGCTCCCGCAGTTCCGCCAACGACTCCAGCGCACGCACCATGGTCTCCTGGACCACGTCGTCGACGTCCGCATGGCCGTCCAGCGCCCGGCCGACGACGTTGTAGATCAGGGGCAGGTACGCGGAGGCCAACTGCTCCCGGGCATCGTCGTCTCCCGCCCTGGCCGCCTCGACGGTCGCCGTACCGTTTTCCCACTTCACGCCTGTTCGGTCCTGTTCTTTCGCGTACACGTTCATGGCCCCCGTGCTCAGGAGACCCGTCCGGAGCCCGGCGACAACACAAAAACTACGGGGAAAAAAGCCAGGGACTTTCTGTTGTCCGGGTCCGGTTCAAGGGTCTCCCCCAGTGCGGGCCGTTCACCAGGCGGACCGCACGGACCACCCCCGGTCGACCGACATCGCGGAGCGCACCGCCCCACGACCGGGGTGCCAAACGGAATCAAACGGAACGGAACGGAAACATGGAGCGCAACGAGGGACTTGAGCCCGGCTCGTACGAGGAGCCGACGGTCGGCAGTGGACGGCGGGCCGACGTACCCACCACCGCCCCTCGGCGTCACGCCGCGTCGCGTCCCGGCCGCCGGCCGGGGAAGAGAGGGGGGAGCCACCGCGCCGACGCCGCCCGTCCGGCCGTGAAGGTGGCGGTGCCGGCCGTGGCGGCCGTCCTTGCGGTGGGCGGGACCTGCCTGGTGTTGATACGTCCCGGATCGGGGGCCGAGCAGACGCTCGTGGCCGATCTGGCCACACCGCGGCGGCCCGCCCCGATCTCCTCCGTCGCGCCGACGCCGAGCAGCACCTGGCACTCTCCGCGCCGCCACAAGCCGTCGCCCACTCCGTCAGCTTCCCAGCAGCAGGACGACAGGCACACACCGTCCCCGACAAACACCGCTGCGGAACGCTCGCACGCGGCTCAGAAGACGACACCGCGCATGACGTCCGGTGCCGGCCGAGCCACCGTTCCCAGCCGGTCCGGGGCCGCGACCGGCGCCGCCTCGGAGTTCGCCCAGAAGGTGGTCGATCTGGTCAACGCCCAGCGGGCCCAGCATGGTTGTGCGCCCCTCAGCGTCGATTCCCACATACAGGCCGCGGCCCAAGCACACTCCGACGACATGGCCGCCCGCGACTACTACGCCCACGAGACCCCGGAGGGCGTCGATCCGGGCACGCGGATGACCAACGCGGGTTTCCACTGGCAGAGCTGGGGCGAGAACATCTTCAAGAGTCCCAAGGACGCGGCCACTGCGGTGGACGGCTGGATGAAGAGCCCCGGTCACCGGGCCAACATCCTCAACTGCTCCTACAAATCCACCGGCGTGGGCGTCAACCTCTCCCCCAACGGGCCTTGGTGGACCCAGGATTTCGCAACCGGCTTCTGACGCGCGAGGGCGTCCACGCCGCGCGGGCCCACGATCCTCCGTGGGCGCCCTTCCCCCGGAAAACGTGCCGACGCCCGGCGTGCGCCGCTTCTTCCGGCGCACGCCGGGCACGATGAGATCCGCCTGATCAGGCGGTCGTCTTCGACGTTGTACTCAGACGTAGCACTCGGTGTCGGTCGAGTGCGGTCCCAACGAGCCAGGTCGTCAACGGATGATGACGATGACGCCGCCGTCACCACGCCATCCCCCACGGCGCCAGTGGCCGTAGCCACCGCATCCGCGTCCGCGTCCCCAGTCGTCGCAGTCCCCGTCCCAGTCGGTCTTGCGGTTGCGGGGGAAGAACACCTTGAAGGTCATCTTCGCCTCCTGTGATCGAGCCTCGTCGCAGCTTTCCGGATCGTCGTCCGGCGGCGATTCAGTGCGTCCGCGAGGTTCGCCGTTGGAGGTTCGCCCGGCTGGAACGCCTGGCTGCGGCGTAGTCGACACTACGTCGCCTCAGCAGTTCAAACAAGGATTTTTATGAAAATTCAGGAAAAGGTACGTTATTGCCCTTACTTTTCGCGTGCCGACAGTGGCCAATCGGTGACGTGCCGTACTCCACCACTACGCGTCGGGTACCGAGAAGCAGAAGAGCCTGCCGGACGAACTGGCGAAGAAGCGGCCGTCGGCGGGGAACGCCGACCAGGAGCCGGAGCCGCCGGTGACCGGGTAGCGCCAGACCTGCTTGCCGGTCTCGGCGTGGAAGCCGTACAGGCCCTGCGTCCCTGCGGCGAGGAAGAGGTTGCCGGCCGCACCCAGGAACTGGAGCGTGCCGAGGCCGGAGCCGGCCGTCCAACGGGCCGCCCCGGTGTGGGTGTCGACGGCGTGCAGGACCTTGTCGAGATAGCAGACGGTCGCGCCGGACCGGTCGTAGCCGCGGTTTCCCCGGGCTGCGGTCCGCACGCTCCACAGGGTCCGTCCCGTCGCGGGGTCGAAGGCCGCGAGCAGCCCGCTGGTCGCGCCGCCGGCGCCGGTCCCCGGGTAGCAGAAGAGAACGTCGTCGCGCAGCCGCAGAGATCCTTCGTACATGAGGAACTGGCTGTTGGTGGGCGGCAGTTGGGTGGGTTTGCGCCAGAGGGTTCGGCCGTCGGCGGGGTCGAGGGCGAGCAGGTTCATCCCGCCGTCGAGGGCGTAGAGCGCCTTGGCCTTGGGCGGTGGCGGGTAGAGGGCGACGAGGTCACTGGACCACAGCCGGGTTCCGGTGTCCGGGGCCAGGGCGGTGTATCCGTTGAGGGTCGCGGTGGTGGAGGTCGTCGCGGCGCCGCCCCAGACGATCAGCTGGTCCGCCCGGGTGGTGCCGACGACCGCGAGTCCGCCGGTGAGCTGGGATTTCCAGCGCAGCCGGCCGGTGGATGCGTCCAGGCATTGGAAGCGCCCGGTGTTGTCCATGGTCACCATCAGTGAGCCGTTGGCGAACTCCAGGTGGGGCGCGCCCCTTCCGGTGGGGGACGCGGCCCACAGCGGCTTTCCGGAGCGGACGTCGACGGCGTGGACCTTTCCGTCGGTGCGTACGGTGTAGACGCGTTGGTTGTCGGCGAGGGCGGCGGTGTTCTGGCCGCTGACGTCCTTCCACAGGAGCTTGCCGGTGGTGCGGTCGAAGCAGGCTCCCGTGGTCTTGCCGGCGCACAGCAGCGTGGCGGGCGTCATCGCCGCCAGCGCCATGTCGGGCTGTGGGAGGCCGGCGGTCCAGGCGAGCTCGGGGGTGGCCGGCGGGTCTTCGTCGCGCGGGCGGAGCAGCAGGACGGTGCCTGCGGTGGCGGCGGCCGCGGCGAGTACCGCGCCGCCGGCCAGTATCCGGCGCCGGCTGGGCAGGGCGGTGCGCACCTCGTGGTGGAAGCTGCGTTCGGACTCGGCCACCTGGAGCTCGACCGCGCCCAGCCAGCCTGTGGTGTGGGTCGGGCGCAGCCACTGCTGCAGCTGGGCGATGGTGGGGCGCCTGGCCGGGTCCTTGTCCAGGCAGGCGGCGACGATGCCGAGCAGGCTGTGCGGGACGCCGTCCAGTTCGGGCGGCTCGTGGGTGGCGCGGTAGAGCAGTGCGTGGACCGCGCCGGTGCCGAAGGGCGGGTTGCCGGTGGCGGCGTAGGCGAGTACGGCGCCCAGGGCGAACACATCGCTGACCGGGGTGAGTTGACTGCCCGTCGACTGCTCGGGCGACATGAAGCCGGGCGATCCGATGATCTGGCCCTGCGCGGTGAGTGCGGTGCCGTCGATGGCCCGGCTGATGCCGAAGTCGATGACGCGGGGCCCGTCGAAGGTGAGCAGGATGTTGGACGGCTTGAGGTCGCGGTGGATCAGCCCGGCACGGTGGATGGCGGCCAGTGCCTCGGCCAGGCCCGCGCCGAGCACGCGCAGGGTGGTCTCGGGCATCGGGCCGTGTGTCTCGATGGCGTCGTCCAGTGCGGGGCCGGGGATGTAGGCGGTGGCCAGCCAAGGCTGTGCCCCTTCGGCGTCGGCGTCGACGACCGGCGCGGTGAAGGCGCCGCCGACGGCCCGTGCCGCGTCCACCTCGGCCTTGAAGCGCCGCCGGAAATCGGGATCGGCGCTCAGTTCGGGGCGGACGACCTTGAGGGCGACGGCGCGGCCGCTGCGGGATGCGGCCAGGTAGACGCGGCCCATGCCGCCGGCGCCCAGTTCCCGGATCAGCCGGTACGGCCCGATGTGGGGGGCGGGGGCGGTGGCGGGCCGCGTGGTCGGCGTCGTCATCGGGGGGTGCTCCGGAAGGCGTAGAGGGTGGTGTCGGATGCGGCGTAGAGCGTGGTGCCGGTGGTCTGCACCCGCCAGGCGATGCCCTTGTTCGTAGTTGCGGCGCCGGAGTCCTGGTGTGCCCAGAGGACCTTGCCGTCGCCGGCGCGCAGGACGACGAAGCCCGGGGTGACTGCGCTGAACAGCGGGTATGCCAGCAGGGACGAGGAGACGGAGGGGCCTGGATCGGTCGCGCCGGAGGGGCTCAGGGACAGCGGGCTCGCGGTGTGCCACAGCTGTTCGCCGGTGCGGGTGTCGAGGGCGAAGACGGTGCCCTGGCCGTCCACGACGTAGGCCGATGTGCCCAGGACGGTGGTGGGGTTGAGGGTGGTCGGCTCGTCGACGGCGGTCCACAGTCTGCGGCCGTCGGCCGCGCTGAACGCCTGCACCTTGGTGCTGGTGACGAGCAGTGCGTTGCCGTCGGTGGCCAGGTGCGGATAGTCGCCGGGCCTGGCGACGTCCTGGACCGTCCAGCGCACCGTGCCGGTCCGCAGGTCCAGGCCGTGGAGGGTGCCGGCGTCGTGCAGGAAGCAGCGGCGGCCGTCGGAGTGGGCCCGGAAGTCGCTGCCGGCCACCTTGCGGGACCACAGCACCTGCCCTGTGGCGAGATCCACGGCGTACACGCCGTAGCCGTTGTCGCTGCTGGTGCCCAGGAGGGCGACCGAACCGGCGGTGCAGAAGACGTCGTGGATGTGGGCGGCGAAGCTGCTGCCCGCCTCCGGCCGGGTCACCGCGTGGCTGAACTTCAGTACGCCGTTGCCGTCCAGGCCGAGCAGATAGCCGTGGTCGCCCCAGGCCGTGGCGTAGAGCGTCGGGCCCTGCACGCCGAGCCATTCGGGCCTGCCGTTGGCGCCGGAGGGCAGGCGGGGTGCGGCCGTCCAGCGTTCCGCTCCGGTGGTGGTGTCGTAGCCGAGCGCCGTGGTCTGGTCCCAGCGCACGAGGGTGTGGCCGAGCAGCCGCAGCTGTCCGTTCTGCAGCTTCCGCAGCGGGCGCGACCACTGCGGCGCCGGGCCCGCGGGGACCTTGGTGCGGGGGCGGATGGTGGCGCCCGTGCTCCGACTCGGGGTGCGGTCGGGCTGCGCGCCCCACCCGGCCAGGGCGGCGGCGGTGCCCGCGACCGCCGCGGCGCTGCCGCCGGCCACAGCGAGCCGCAGGAAGCGGCGGCGGCTCGGCGGGCTCGGGGTCACGGTCTCCAGCGGGGTGTCGGGCAGCGGGGGTGCGGTCACCAGGACGGCGGCATGTGCCTGCCGCGTGGCGAGGTTCTCCCGCAGGCCGGGCGTGAGCAGGGCGGCGGGCTCGGCGGGGCTCAACGCGGACAGGACTTCGGTGGCGGGCGGCCGTTGGTCGGGGTGCTTGTCCAGGCAGGCCGCCGCCAGGGAGCGCAGCGGGGCGGGCAGGCCGGTCAACTGGGGCGGGGCGTGCACGACCCGGTAGAGGACCTCGGTGGGCGTGCCGGCTCCGAAGGGCCCCTGCCCGGTGGCCGCGAAGGCCAGGAGGCAGCCGAGGGAGAAGACGTCGGCCGGCGGACCGGCGTCGTGGCTGGAGACGAGCTGTTCGGGGGCCATGAAGCCGGGCGTTCCCATCACGGTGCCCGTCCGGGTCAGCTGGGTGGCGTCCACGGCCCGGCTGATGCCGAAGTCGATGACGCGGGGACCGTCGTCGGCGACGAGCACGTTGCCTGGCTTGAGGTCGCGGTGGACGACGCCGGCCTTATGGATGGCGAGTAGCGCCTCCGCGAGGCCCATGCCCAGCGCCCGCAGAGCAGGCTCCGGCAGCACACCGAAGCGGCGTATGACGTCGTGCAGGGACGGTGCGGGGATATAGGCGGTGGCCAGCCAGGGTTGGGGCGCGTCGGCGTCCGCGTCGAGCACCGGCGGGGTGTAGAAGCCGCTGACCCTGCGGGCGGCGTCGGCCTCGCGCCGGAAGCGGCCGCGGAAGGCCGGCAGCTCGGCGTATTCGGGCCGGATGACCTTCAACGCGACCAGGCGCGAGCCGGGTGACCTGCCCAGGTAGACCCGTCCCATGCCGCCCTCGCCGAGGAGTTGGAACACCTCGTAGGGGCCGATCCGGCCCGGGCCCTGCTGTTGCGGGCCCGGGTGGTGCGGGTGCGGGAGGGTGGTGTGCGGAGGGGTCTGCCGCGGCGTCGCGTCGCCGCCGCGGCCCTGCCGGAGTGCGTCCACTGCGTCGCGGCGGGGTCAGCCGAGGGAGCCGAGCACGTCGTGGGCGGCGGCGACGGCGGCGTCCTCGGCCTGCTGCTGGTTCACGCCGGAGCGGCCGGTGTCGTAGGTGTAGCTCACGGTGTACGAGGCGTTGCCCGCGCGGACGATCACCGTTGCCTCGGCCAGCCGCATCGGTTCGTTGTCGACGGCATGGACGACGTGCGCCTCGTCGCCGAGGCCGCTGAGCGGCCGGGAGTCGGTGGTCTTGCGCATCTTGCCCAAGGCGGTGAGCGCGGTCTTCTTGTGCATGTCGTACAGGCCCTTCGCGCCCGGGCTGACCGAGAGGTTCACCCCCAGGTTCCGATACGCGCCGCCCGAGCCGAAGGGCGTTCGCCAAGTCGGCATCCTGGTGATCATCGCCGCCATGGTGGCGTTGTCGAACTGCGACGGCTTGCACTCGGTGCCGGGTGCGATGCGGGCGATGGTGGACGCCTTGACCAGCTGACAGCCTTCGGGGACCTTGGTGTAGGTCTTCCCCTCGGACGCCCCCGGCCCCGCCTCGGGCGATGTACCGGCTCCGCCCGCGGCGGCCGGCGGCTTCCCCGACGCGTCGCTCGCGCCCTCGCCCCCCGACATCGCGATGACCACTCCGACGACCGCGGCCACGGCCAGCGCGGCGCCGCCACCGATCAGCCACGGCCGGGCACTGCCGCGCATCCGCCCCGCGCCCGGGGCACCGTTGTGCGCCGGCGTCGGCAGGCCGGGCTGCGACCACGCCGAGGGTGTCCCCGGCGTCCGGCCCGGGACCGGAGGCGGTGCCTGTCCCGGCATGGGCGGCACTGCCTGCGCCGGGTCGGGGGCCTGGGCCGCGGGTCCCCAGCCAGGCGTTCCCTGCCGGAGAGGCTGGGTGGGGCGGCTCTGGCCGAACCCCACTCGGGGGTCCGGCGGTGACATCTCACTCACGGGGCAACTCGCTTTTTTCCGTCCGGTCTTCGCCGCCGGGACGCCACAGACAACTCCCCTGCACCCACGTCCCATGCACCGGACCCTGGGCAGGCGCACCCGCGGGCCCGAAGCGGCGTGCGGGAGTCTTGCGCGAGGCGATGTAATGCCGATGAAATCCTGCTGATGTGCGGAGCGCCGGACCCACGACCCAGCAGGGTCCCACCCCAGTCCGCCAGGCCAGGCGTCATCCCATACACCTGGCTACCCGTCTACCCGGCTTCCCGGACGCGACCGCGAGAGCCCACGGTCAGCGTCGGTCAACAACCCATGGTCAACGGCAGTCATTGGACTTTCCGCTGAGGTTATTCAGCATCCATGGTCAGGAAAGCGCATTGCATATGAGGGCGTTGAGAGGCTGGACTGCCGTGGGACTTCCAGATCAAGGCGGTAGTAAGGAAACGAATGACAACCATGCTCGACGGCTGCACGCCCTGGCCCGAGGTGTTCGTCGACCGCTACTGGGCGGTCGGGCACTGGCGTGGCACCACGCTGGACAACCTGCTGCGCGGTTGGGCCCTGGAGTACGGACCGCGGACCGCGCTCGTACACGGTGGCAACCGCCTCACCTACGCGAACCTGAACCGGCGGGTGGACCGCATGGCCGCCGGCTTCCGGCTGCGTGGCCTCCGCCCCGGTCAACGGGTCGTCGTCCAGCTGCCGAACGTTCCGGAGTTCGTCCTCTCCGTGTTCGCACTGATGCGGGCCGGCGCGGTCCCCGTGCTCTGCCCGGTCACGCACCGCGGCGCCGAGGTGTCCCACATCGTGCGGGTCACCGAGGCCGTCGGCTACGTCGGTCCCTCAAGGCACCAGGGCTTCGACCACACCGCGATGGCCGCGGACATCGCGGCTCAAGGGCCCTTCCTGCGACGGGTGTTCACTCTGGAGGATCCGGGCGCCACGTCCCCGTTCGGCGGTGGTCTCTCGACCGACCCGTCGGGCTGCCACTACTTCCCGCTGGGATCGATCGACGCCCCGCCCGAGCGGACGCTTACGCAGAGCGCCGACCAGGTGGCGTTCTTCCTGCTCTCCGGCGATACGACCACGGCGCCCAAGCTCGTTCCGCGCACCCACAACGACTACGCCTACCAGGCACGGGCCGCCGCCGAGCTGATGTCGCTCACCGAGAACGACGGGTATCTCGCCGCACTGCCCGCCGTGTCCAACTTCGCCTTCGGCGGCCCCGGCATCGTCGGCACCCTCTCCGTCGGCGGCACCGTCGTCCTGCCCGAGGCCCCGGAACCCGCCGCATGCCTCTCGGCCATCCAACGGGAACGGGTCACCGTCACCTCAGTCGATCCCGCGCTCGCCCGCCACTGGCTCGACGCACTTCCTTCCATCCAGGCCGACTTGAGCAGTCTGCGCCTTGTGCAGATCGGCGGCGCACCCCTGGACCGGGCAACCGCCGCACGTGTAAGCCCCGAACTGGGCTGTCGCCTCCAGCAGGTCTTCGGTATGGCCGAGGGACTGCTCACTCTCACCCGGCCCGCCGATCCGGACGAGACCGTGCTCACCACGCAGGGCCGCCCGCTCTCGCCCGACGACCAGACCCGCATCGTCGACGCCCACGGCAAGGACGTGCCCGACGGGGAGCCCGGCGAACTCCTCGCCCGCGGCCCGTACACCGTCCGGGGCTACTACCGGGCACCCGACCACAACGCCCGCTCCTTCACCACCGACGGCTACTTCCGCACCGGCACGCTCGCACGGCGCACCCCGGACGGCAACCTGATGGTGCTGCCTCGGCATTCCCACCAAAGCGAACATCCAGGACCTCGTTGACCTGTTGAACGTCAAAATCCAGGACGTCCCCGTCCTGTCCGCACCACAGAACCAGCAGCGCGCCGACAACTCGACCCAGGCCAACAGCACTGACCGCTTTGCCGCCGCTCGCTTCTTCTCCGAGCTCGTCGACGGCCCGGAGCCTGAGGTGAACGGGCCGTTCGCCGCGATCCGCCTGGACAACGGCGTCACGCTCGACTGCCCGCGTGGTGGAGAAGGAACTCGAATTCTGGGCCGATCCCTACCACAGGCGTTCCGGCCAGCTGAACGACATGCACGGTGGCCGCGGCTGCTACGTCAACGACCCCGACGGTCACAACCTGGAGTTCTTCACGCGTACCGCGGCCTGACCGCGCTCCGGCGCAGAGCCGGCTGCGGCCAGTCGGTTCGCGATCTCCTCGGCCGTCAGCACCAGCGCGAAACCCTTGCGCAGGACGGCGAGTTCCGGTTCCTGCCGGGACTCGTCGTCGGTGGCCGTGACGTCCGATCCGAAGACGACCTGGTAGCCGCGTTCGTATGCCTGGCGGGCCGTGGTACCGCAGCAGTAGTTGGTGAGCGTTCCCGTGACGATGACCGTGTCGCAACCGAGGTTGCGCAGCATGGTGTCGAGCGGGGTGTCGTAGAACGCTCCGTAGGAGGGCTTCCGGATGACGACCTCGTCGGGGCGGTAGCCCATCTGCCGCCAGACCTCGGCGGGGCCCGGCCGGCGCCAGTCGGTGTCGACGTGCGGGAGGAAACGCAGGGCGTGCGGACGGTCCAGTCCGAGATGGGTGTCGTCGAAGATGGTCCAGATCACCGGGACGGAGACGGCCCGGCAGTCCTCGACCAGTTGCCGTAGCCGCGGAGCCATCCGGGTGGCCGCGGGCACCCAGTAGGGGCTCCAGCCGGGCCGGACGAATTCGTCCTGCATGTCGATGACCAGCAGTGCCGTTCGTTCCGGCGGTATGTCGAACGATGCCCGGCCCTGCTCGTAGGCAGTGCGCGCCCGGGTGGTCACCCACTCCTCGGTGTACGTCATCGCCATCCTCAGCTCCCTCCATCGATTCGAGGTACCTCGTTTCGATGTGTGAGACTAGCAGCATGCTCGAACTCGCGATCCTGGGATTCCTCGCCGAAGGCCCCCTGCACGGCTACCAACTGCGCCACCGCATTGCGCACTTGTCCGGCCACGCCCGGCCGGTCAGCGACGGCAGCCTCTACCCGGCGATCAACCGGCTGGTGGACGCCGGTCTGTTGGAGCGGCGCACCGAACCGGGCGCCTCGGCCGCCCAGCGGCACACCCTCAGTCTGACCGGCGCCGGCCGCGGCGAGCTGCTGCGCCGGCTGCGGGACGCCGACGGCCTGGACATCAGCGACAGCACCCGGTACTTCACGGTCCTGGCGTTCCTCTCCCACGTTCCCGACACCGCCGATCGGCGCGCGGTGCTGCGCCGGCGGCTGGACTTCCTGGAGCAGCCCGCGAGCTTCTTCTACGACGGCGAGCGCCCCCTGCGCGCCGAGCAGACCGACGACCCCTACCGCCGCGGCATGCTCACCATCGCCCGCGCCACCAGCCGCGCGGAACGGTCCTGGCTGCGGCAGATGCTGGCCTGACGCACGGCCCGCATCGGCTGTTGCCTGCTTCAGTCCAGTCGGATCGCGGCACCGACGCAGCGGGTGTACTCCCAGGGGTGCCCGAACGTGCCGTACCCGAAGTCGGGGCTCACATTGATCGCGTAGTCGCCGTCCGGCACCAGCATGTTCAAGCCGGTGGGAGAGTTGGAGGAAGAGCTGAGTGAAGAATCGGCGCCGAAGCCAGTCCATGCGGGCGTCCCGCGGGACCGCAGCCGGGCCGTCGGCGTACTGCGCCGGGCGGTGTCAGCGTCGCAGATACGCCTGGCCCGGTGACCGCGGCGAGCCGCTCCCGCTCCCTCCACGCCGCTCCGCCACCACATGCGAGGCTCCCGGCACGCCCGCCCGGCCAGCGCCGGGTGGGCCGTGCCAGGAGCCTCGCGTCTGGTGTTCACGGCTCTGTGTTCGTCCCGTGTGCGGTGCGGTGCTCGGTATCGCTCAGTGCGACGCTGTTGTCACCCTCATGGTCACCGTCACTGTCACGGTGATTACTTGACCTTGCAGGCGCCGGAGGCGCAGGCCGTGAGCCAGGTGTCGAAGTCGTCGTCGTAGCGGGTGCCGATGTCGTTGTTGTAGACGGCGTAGCCGCCCGCGTAGTCGCCGGTCCTGAAGTGCCCCAGCATGTTGGCGATGTCCTGGGGGTGCTTCTCGAACATGTAGCGGACCGCGAGGTAGCCCCAGGGGTAGGTGCGGGTCACGTCACTGTTGGCGTAGGTGCTCTGGAAGAGCGTGCTCAACTTGTAGGTGTGCTTGCCCGCTTCGGTGACCGCCTCGGTGTCGGTGACCTTGCGGTAGCTGTAGGAGACGTACTCGGCCAGTCCCTCGATCCACCAGACGTCCGGGACGGTGGTCTGCTGGTTGAAGTCGCCCTTCATGTCGTCGCGGGCGTCGAGGTAGTGCGTGTACTCGTGGTTGAGGTTCCAGATCCCGGCCGGGAAGCCGTCGTCGGGGCCCTTCTGGTACTCGATGGACATCGGCTGGTTGTCGGGCTTGGTGGGGTCCCCGACCAGTGTGATGCCGCCGTTGTTGGTGTCGACGCCGTAGATCGCCCCGGCGTAGGTCTGGTAGTCCTCGCGGCTGCTGAACACGACGATCTGGACGGTCGACTCGTACTGGCCGGGTATTGGACCGTTGTCCTTCACGGTGTTGTGGAAGAACGGGTCCTGGCCCAGGAGGCTGCTGCAGGCGGCGTCGAGGTCGGCCGCGTTCAGCGCCTGTGCCCTGATGGTGTGCGTCTTGTCGCAGGAGTGGCTGACCGGAAGTGCCGCCTTGGTGAGTTGGTCGGCCAGGTCGCACACTCCGTAGTACGAGCAGTTGCCCTTGTCGTAGGAGTCGGCCTGGGAGGCGACCGTGACCCAAAGGGGTGCGGTCGGGCCGGTGATCTTCGAGGCGTCCAGCAGGCCCTTCATGAGCGGGCGGACCTTGGCCTGGAGTGGCTGGTGCTCGACGTAACGGCCCACGTTCATACCGGCGTTGGAGTCCAGGTAGGACTTGTCGGTACCGAGCAGCTTCAGGTGGTCCCGGGCGAACGCGTCGAGGGTGTCGATGATGCTCGGGTCGGCCGTGACCGCCTTGACGTAGTCCTCGTTCCAGTTCCCGCGCCAGAGCGGGGTGTAGACGTCGTTGACGGCGGCCACCATGCTGGGGATGGCGTCGTAGGAGCTGTTGTAGCCCGTCAGTACCTGCTTGTAGACGTTCAGGTAGCGGCCCTGCTCGTTGGCGCTGTCGGAGAGGACGAGGACCTCGCCGAGGACATCGCCGTTGCCCGCTGACACGTCCTTGGAATGGGCGTTGGCGAAGAAGGCGTCCAGGCCGCCTTCCGTGGCCGTGGCCAGGTTCTTGCCGTACTGGCCGACGTCGGCGGGGTGGTTGGACTGCACGTAGTAGCCGGCCCGCAGGAAGAGCACCAGCTGCCACACCTTGGTGGAGTCGTCGCCGGGATACGACGCCGCCCCGTCCTTGAAGGCGTTGGCTATGGTGACCATCTGCTCCTCGCGGAACACGTCGTGCGCGTCCTGGCCGGTGACCGAGAAGAGGGTGTTGATGCAGTCCATGGGCGCGGCCTTGACGGCCGTGACCAGCTCGTCCCCGGTCCGGCCGCCGAAGTCGCCGGGGGCGCAGGACGCCGGGGCGGGGTGCTTCTTTCCCTTGTGCTCTGCCGCCGCAGTCGAAGAAGTGGGGGGATTCTTCGCGCTGAGCGGGCGGAGTTGGGCGGGACTGAGCGGGCGGCCCTGTACTGCCGGACGCTCGTTCGCGGCGGTGAGCGGGCCGGTCGGCGGCGGTTTCGGGTGAGTGGTGGCGCGCGGCCCGGCCGGGGACGTGGGGGCGTCCGCCGGTGAGGGTGTGGCCAGCGCCGGCGTCGCCACGAGACTGGCGATCGTCGCGCAGGCGGCCAGGCCGCCGACCACACATCTGGGCCAGGTGAAGCGATAGCGCATCCCTGCTCCTTTGTGGACAGATGCACCTCGGGAGGTTGAGGCGTGATCGGCACCTTCTCAGGGCGCTCCGGCCGCCGACAATGAGGTGTGACATAGCACATGGGACTGGCCCGCCATAACATCACCGACGGGCGAACTCGGCCGCGTCGGCCGGCGACAGCCCCGCGCGGCCCTCGACAACACGCCCCCGCCGCCCTTATGGCCTGGACACGCTCCAGGTCCGCGAGGCCCAGGTCCGCAGATGCGGCGACTGGGCGATGAGCGCGCGGTACGCGGCGGAGGCCGAGCCGACGAGGGTGTCCGCGATCTCGTCGGCAACGCTCCCCCGCCGCCAGGCCAGGACATAGCGGCACCACAGCGGCGTGCCGATCAGCGGTTTGACGACGACACCGGAAATCGGCCGGAGCGTCGCCTGCACGACCGCAACCCCCAGACCCTCGGCGATCATGCTCTGCAACTGCAGCTGATCGCCGAGGAATTCATGGACCGCCGCCGGGGTGAAGCCCGCCGCCTCACAGGCCGCGTAGAACACTCCCGGCCAGCCGGCCCCGTCGTCCGGCGTCACGAACCAGGCGCTGTCGGCCAGGTCCGCGAGTCCCACCTCCACGCTGTGCCGGAGCCGGTGCCGAGCCGACAGCGCCACGAAGGACGGCTCGGTGACGATGCCCCGGTGCGCCACCGCGGCCGAATGCCGCAGCTCCAGCCCGGGGTAGTCGGCGGCGATCGCCGCGTCCACCGCACCGTCTTCCAGGAGTTGGACGATCTCCGAGGACGGGTAGACGCTGCTGACCGTGAGCGCGACGTCGGGCAGCCGGCTCCGCAGCCGGACGACCATCCCGGACAGCACCGGGGAGTTGGTCGCCGCCAGACGGAGCGGCCGGCGTGTCGCGGCATCGCTGCCGGCCGGGCGGCGCCCTATCGCATCCGCGCGGGCCAGCACGTCGCGGGCCTGCGCCAGCACCTCCGCGCCGTACGGGGTCAGCTCGACGCCGGACATGTTCCGTTCGAACAGCGGCATGCCGAAATGCCGCTCTATGCGGCGGAGTTGGGTACTCATCGCCGGCTGCGAGTAGCCCAGTTCGGACGCGGCCCGGCCCACGCTTCCGGCATCGGCGATCGCGCACAGCACTCTCAGGTGCCGAAGCTCCAGCTCCACGTGCACACTCCTCCCGTTCGGCCGGCGCATGACGCGGATGCCGCGCGCAGCGGGCACATCGTGCACGAGGCGTGGGCCGTACGTGCGTTTCATGCCCCATGCGTCCGGCACGGGGCCGGACCGTCCAGGCGGAATTATTGGCGATCTCTTGTGGAGGGCAAATACGTGGGGGGTGAGGCGAGCCATCCAGGCGAGGCGTGACCTATGTTCCGTGCCGAGCCGACCCGTCCTGCCCGCGGGCCCCGTCCTGCCCGCGGTCGCCTGACCTGTTGAGCGCCATCGGGAACACGTGCCGGAGGATCGTCCGGCACACCGGATTGCTGTGCGTCACGGCATGTTCGAACCGGACGAGGTGGCACCCCATCTTGCGTTTCGCCTCATAGGCGGTCTGTGTGAGGTTGATGTCGGCCATTCCCAGCCGAATCGCCTCTTCGATGCCGCGGTAGTAGGTGACCTGGTAGAGGCGCAGTTCCCGCGAGCAGTCGTAGTCGATGCCGATCCGGATGGCCACCGCGTTCTTCGCCCCGAACAGGCAGACCAGGAACCCCACCAGGCGGTCCTTCTCCCAGCAGGTGACGGCCTTGGCCGAAATCCTCGGGTCGGTGGAGAGCAGGGAGAAGAATTCCGGTGTCCACACGTCCAGCCGGCTCTCCGCATGGTCGAGCACCGCCTCGTAGAGCGGCATCATGGCCGGTACGAGGTCGTCGAAGCGCTCGCGTACCTCCATGGTCACGTCGTCGTGCTCGGAGAACCTCGCCAGATTGCGTCGGGTGGTGCTCCGGTTGTTCCTGGACAGGGTGGAGACGTATTCCTCAAAAGTCGTGGTGTGCAGGGAGATGTGGGCGTCGGGCAGCCCGGGGGCTCGGAAGTATCCGGCTCTTCGCAGTGCCGGGTCCAGCCACTCCAGGTCCGCCTGGGGGAAGTCCTTGAAAACGGTCCACCGAGTGCCCATCGAAGCCGACAGTCGGCGCACCGCTTCGATCAGGAGGTGTGGTGCGGATTCATCGAGTGCGTCCGCGCGCAAAACCCTCCCTTCGCCCAGCAGGTGTCCGCACAGCAGGAGTCTGATATGCAGCGGTCTGCCCATGAGGCGGTGCAGCGGCCGCAGCGCTCGTCGGCCCTCGTTTCCCAGTGCGTCTTCGAGTGCCAGTGCGCGGTAGGCGCAGGTCGGCAAAACGGCCCTGATCTGCTGCCCTTGTCTGAGCAGGAGGTACCGATAGGCGTCCGGGCCGATTCCGGCCCGTTCCATGGCCTGGAACAACGCGTACTCGTAGATCGGGTCGTCGGGCGGCGCAAGTTTGCGCCACACTTCCGGCGGGATCTCGGAGACGCTGTCGACCACGTCGATCTGCCAGGGGGCCGGTGCGCCGACTACCGTGCGTTCAGGGCTGACCACCGCCACCCTCCAAAGGTGCGACGGCCAGGTCCTGGCACTCGGTGACCTCTGCGGCCGGGCCGAAGACCCCGTGCATCATCTTGGTCACGGTGTCCGTCATGGCCCGGCCGGCGACGGGCTCCAGGAGGTCCGCCATGCCGGGCACCCCCAGGTCGAAGCGGGCGCCGAACCGGAGTGCGCTGCCCTCCGGGAGCGGCGCGATCGACCAGTCACCGGCCAGGGCGAGCAGGTCGCCGTCGATGAGTTCGAAGTCGATCCGCAGGCGCCGCTCGTCCAGGCGGTCGCGTTCCCGCCACCTGAGGATTCCGCCGGCGAAGTCGACTTCCCAGGTGGAGATCCGGTCGTGGTCCGGGCCTTCCTCCAGGGAGACGGAGTGCACCACATCGGAGTGCCGCGGAAAGCTGGCGAAATCCGAGAGTGAGTCGAATACCTTCCTCGGCTGTGCACCGGGAATGTGAAGAGCAACGCGGACCTCGCGCACTGCGCCCCCAAATTTTCCGAGCCATGGATGAAGGGAAGGCGTGATGTTCGGCAGTCCGGTACGAGTCAGCGGTACCCACGCGAACCGGGTGCAGCGTTCCCACTGGAATTGCGGTCGATGTGTCGGCTTCTGTCCTCTTCGGATACGGCGGCGACGCTCCCACGACAGTGGGGCAACGCCAGGCATTGCGTACCGTCATGCTAGGTCGCGAAGAGGTGGGCACGCCTGCCGAGAGCTGCGGTCTTCCGCCATCCGGGGACGGTCGCGACGGGCGCGGCACGAGGGACGGGGAAAAGCGCCGCATCCGGATAACGGATGTGCCGGGTGAACACGCATTCCGAGGGGCGGGCGAGCGTGATGCTGTCTCCGGTGGTGGGCGCTCCGACACCTCCATAGCATGTTCCTCGGTTCCTGACGTAACGGTGCGCTACGTCCGACAGTTTTCCGGCCGCCTCGACGGGCGGAGGTGAACCGTGGGTATCTCTTCTCCCAGCGCCCCGGGCCGGCACCGCCGGCTCGTTCTCCCGTGGAGAACTCCCGATGGAAGGACACAACACCCATGTGGCAGACCGAAGTCGGGGGCCGACCACTGAATGTGCTCCTCACCGGCGCGACCGGAGTGGTGGGCAGTGCCCTGCTGCCGCACCTGGGCACGCACCACGTCACCTGTCTCCTCCACGAGACCGCGCTGAATGCGCCGAGGGTGAAGACCGTGCGCGGCGACATCAGACTGCCCTACCTGGGACTGTCCCATAGTGAATTCAAGGAAGCCTGCGCGGTGATCGATGTGATCGTGCACGCCGCGGCCAACACCAGCTTCGGCGCCGGGCCCGCGCTGGCCGAAACCAATGTCGCCGGTACCCAACGGATCATCGAACTCGCCCGGGAGGCCAAGGCGCGACTGGTGTACGTCAGTACCGCGTTCTCCGCGCTGGGCGCCGACGGTGGCTCCTCGGCACCGGCCTACGCCAGGACCAAGGCGCAGGCCGAGGAGCTGGTGGGCGCCAGTGGCCTGCCGGCGGTCGTCGTCCGGCCCTCGATCATCGTCGGCGACTCCCACACCGGCCAGATCGCCAGGCATCAGGGGTTCCACAAGGTGTGCGGCGCGGTCCTGGGCGGCCATCTCCCCCTCATCCCGCTGGATCCCACCCGGCTGGTCGACTTCGTGCCTCAGGACGTCGTGGCGCGGCACATCGCCGACCTCATCGAGGAGGAGTCCGACCGGACGGAACTGTGGTTGACCGCCGGATCCCGGGCCCTGCACATCAGCGAGGTCGTCAGCGAGATCCAGGCCGCCGCGGAGGAACTGGGCCGGCCCGTTCCGAACACGCGCTTCGTCGACGAGGACCTGTACGAGCGGCTGATCGTGCCGGTGTTTCTCACGTCCATGCCGGAGGACACCCGGAGGCTGATCCAGGCCCTCGCCGAGCAGCTGACCCCTTACGTGTCGGTACGCAACCCGTTCCCCAGTGATGTGGCGGAACTCCCCGACCAGAGGGAGACGCTGCGCGCCTCCCTGCTGAGGTGGGCGAAGGCGAGCGGATTTCATGCGCGCGACGCCTCGGGAGCGGTGCGGTGACCCCGGCGGGTACCGGCCGGGCGCGGGAGGTCGCGCTGGACCACCTCCGCGACCACGTCAATCGCGGCCACTCCCGCATCGCCGCGCTGCTCGGCCTGCCGTTGGAGGTGCGCTCGGACGGCGCCCTGGTGTACGACGAGGAGGACCATCCCTATCTCGACTGCGGCGGGTACGGGGTGTTCCTCCTGGGGCACCGCCACCCGGACGTCGTCGACGCCGTCACGGCGCAGTTGGGCAGGCATCCGCTGTCGACGCGCGCCCTGATCGAGCCGAACGTGGCATCCGCGGCAGCGAGCCTGGTCTCGGTGGCGCCCGCCGGTCTGCAGTACGCCTTCTTCACCAACTCCGGTGCGGAAGCAGTGGAGTTGACGATGAAGCTCGCCCGGGCGAACGGCTGCCACCGGCTGATCGCGGCCGAGGGCGGCTTCCACGGGAAGACGCTGGGGTCGCTCAGCGCCACCGGCAACGCCCGCTACCGGACCGGTCTCGAACCGCTGCTGCCGGATGTGGAGTTCGTTCCGTTCGGTGACGCCGACGCCCTGAAGGCCGCCCTTCGCGGTGCCCCGGCACGCGCCTGCGTGCTGCTGGAACCGGTACAGGCCGAGGGCGGGGTGCGCATTCCCCGCGAGGGCTATCTCCGGCAGGTGCGCGAGCTGTGCGAGGAGTTCCGCGCGCTGCTCGCCCTGGACGAGATCCAGTCCGGGCTCGGCCGCCTCGGCGCCTGGTGGGGGTGCGATGCGGACGGGGTGCGCCCGGACCTGCTGACGACGGGGAAGGTGCTCAGCGGCGGGGTCGTTCCGGTCGCCGCGACACTGGCCACGCCCGAGGTCTACGAAGTGCTCAACCGGGACCCGTTGTTCCATTCCTCGACCTACGGCGGCAATCCGCTCGCGGCCGTGGCGGCGGCCACCACCATCGAGGTGCTGCGGCGGGATCGCCTGATCGAGCGGGCGAGAGAACTCGGCGGCCGGCTCCTGCCGCTGATTTCCGACGCGCTCGCCGCCGCCGGCCCGCAGCTCATCCGGGAGGTCCGGGGACGCGGGCTGCTCATCGGGATCGAGTTCACCTCCGAGGCGCCGGCCGGGCTGTTCCTGACCCATATGCTCCGCGAGCGGGTGCTGACCTCGTACACGCTCAACGCCAGCAGGGTGATCCGGCTGACCCCGCCGGCGATCCTGGAATCCGACCACATCGACTGGCTGCTGCATGCCCTGAAGCGGTCCGCCGCGGCGCTGAACGGCGCCTGAAACCCGGGGCATCGGGCGGCAGCCGGCGGGTCAGCCGTTCAGCCGGGCCTGAATGGCCGAGGCGAGTTCGGTGACGCCGGCCTCTTTCAGGGCGCTGTAGTGATCGGTGTCGAGGTCGATCACGGTCGGGGGTGTGGCGGAGTAGCCGGACCAGGTGTCGATGAACGAGGAGTCGTCACCGGTGGCCCTGAAGACGGTGACCGGCGCATGGAGCTGCCGTGCGGCGAGTTCGCGGAGGTTGTACTGGAACTCGTAGGTCAGCGCGACGATCCGGGTGATACGGCGGATCAGCTGCTCGTCCAGTGCGGGGAGCAGATGGTGGATGAAGGCGACGAAGCTGTTCTCGTCGCGGACCGCCGCTGCACACTCGTCGAGGTCGGGCCCGGTGATGGAGCCGGTGAAGACGGAGTACAGGATCGTCAGATACGCCGGGTTGGTGTAGGACGCCTGGCGCCCGTGGCGGTCGGCGTTGGCGTGGTGGACCTTGGGGTTGCCGGGGCAGAGCAGCAGCAGGTTGTCCACCGGTTGGCCGGCCTGCTCCAGCTGCCATGCGGCCTCGAAGGCGACCCGGGCCCCGAAGGAGTAGCCCCACAGGGTGTACGGCCCCTCGGCCTGCACCCGCCGGATCTCGGCGAGGTCGGCGGCAGCCATCTCCCGGATGGTCGGGTAGGGCTCCTCGCCGGAGTTGACCCCGTGTGCCTGGATCCCGTGGAAGGGCCGTCCCATGCCTGCCTGGCGAGCCAGCAGGCGCAGGTTCATCGGGTAGCCGCCCAGTCCTGGCCAGCAGAAGACGGGCCGGCCGAGGCCCGCGTCGTGCAGGGGTACCAGGCGGGAGGAGGGGTGGGCCGTGCAGTCGGCGATGCGGGCGGCGAGGTCGGCCAGCTTCGGGTGCTCGAAGACGACCTGGAGCGGCAGCCGGGTACCGAACTCACGGTTGATCGTCAGAACCAGCTCGACGGCGGTGAGCGAGTCGCCGCCACAGGCGAAGAAGTCGTCCTCGGTCGAGACGTGGTCGTATTCCAACGCCCTGCCCCACGCCTCGGCGAGCCACTTCTCGTGCCTGGTCGCGGGGGCGAGGTAGGGAGTGCTGCGGTCCGCCGACCGCACCTGGTCGGAGGCGGTGAGTGCCTTGACGTCGACCTTGCCGTTTGCCGTCAGCGGCAGCCGGTCGAGCACCAGGACCCGGTCGGGGACCATGTAGTCGGGCAGCAGGCGGATCAGCTCGTCCTTGATGATCTCGGCCGGGCCCTTCATGTGGACGATGTCCTCGCGCATGCCCTCGCTGCGGATCTGCTCGTCGCCGACCTTGCCGCCGAGGAAGAAGTACGAGGGGCCGGTGGGCAGGCCGCGGGCGGCCAGGATGTCGTCGATGCGTTGGGCGGCGGGCAGGGGGTGGCCCGTTTTCGAGCTGTATCCCGAGGACATCAGGCCGAGGCGCACGCCGTTGCGTTGCAGGTGGTGGAGTTTTCTGCCCAGGGCCACGTACTCCAGCCAGGGCTGGTCGGCGCGGCTGACGGCGGTGATGCCGAAGCTCGCGCGCCGGTAGACCTGCTGGTTGATGGCAATGACATGCTTGGGCAGCACGAGTTCGTCCGAGAGGTGGATCAACTCGCCACCGGTGTAGTGGTATTGGCCCGTGGGCAGGTCCTGGATGCGTCCCGGGTGGGACTGCACGTAGATCTCCGTGGGGTCCTCCCAGGCTGCCCCGTCGGCGGGGCCGATGGCGAACGTGCCCAGGTAGTAGTCCTCGACGGAGACGTCCAGGAGGTCCTTGACCGACTCGTCGTGGGCCAGCGGCCGGATGGTCAGCCCGTACTCCGGCAGCACGTCCTCGAAGAGCGCGACCATGTGCCCGGCTTCGATTTCCAGCACTTCCTGGATGTTGTTCCTGTACACCGGTTCCATGGCCCGTCTGCAGCCGAGGAGATGGACCGAAAGACAGCCGTCGGATCGCTGGGAAGGCGGCCCGATCCGTACGACAGTGTGGTCGACGGGGTGGTAGTAGTACACGCCTGGCGCAAGTCCCGCCACGCCGCCGCCGGTTTCCAGGTACAGCTGTGCGGCGTACAGGGCGCCCGGGGAGGCGTAGGCGTACTTCGGCAGCAGCCGCTGGTCGCTGTGGTACGCGCCGAACCACCGCAGCAGTTCGCCCAGCTCCGCGAAGGTCAGCTCGTCCAGTGCGCGGGACCGGCCGGCGACCGGGCGTTCGGCGAGCAGGGCCAGTACGTCGGTGCGGGTGACCGGCCCGCCGTCGTAGAAGCGGTACGTCTTGCGGGCGAAGACCTCCCTGCGCTGCCTGGGTGTCTCCTGTCTGCCGGGCAGCTCCACCGCGGGCCGGCCGGCGAGCTGTTCGCGGCGGCGCAGCCCCGGGTTGGACAGCTGCGCCCTGACCTGGAGCCGGCTTTCCTTGGACTGGTGGTGGGCGCCGTGGTTGCCCTGGTCCATCAGCGCCGCTTCCTTGGGGTTCAGCTCGACGCAGGCAATCAGGTGTGCCGAACCGGTGCGCTGGTTGTCGGTGACGACCACCGCCGCGTGTCTGACCCAGATGTGCTCCTCGATGGCCAGGGCGACCTCGTCGAGCTCGACGCGGCAGCCGCGCAGTTTGACCTGGTTGTCGGCCCGGCCGGCGAACTGGATGGTGCCGTCCCGGTTCCAGTACGCCAGGTCGCCGGTGCGGTACAGGCGTTCGGCGCGGCTGAACGGCGAGGTGATGAAGCGCTCCTGGGTCTGCTCGGGCTGGTTCAGATATCCGCGTGCCAGTTGGATGCCGCCGATGTACAGCTCGCCGGTCTCCTCGATGCCCACCGGCGCCAGGTTGGCGTCGAGGATGAAGCACTCGGTGTCGCCGACCGGCGCCCCGATGGACACGCTGCCCGTGCCGGCACCGGCGGCGTGCGGGTCCACCAGGCAGGCGGTGGCGTTGATGGTGGCCTCCGTCGGCCCGTACAGGTTGACCAGCGAGACCCACGGCAGCTCGTCGGCCAGCGCACGGGCGAGCCGCCACGACAGTGCCTCGCCTCCGGAGAACACCCGTCGCAGCGAGGTGCACCGGCCGAACTCCTCGGTGTCCAGGAGGGCTTGCAGCAGTGTGGGCACGCACTGCAACGCGGTCGCCTGGTGCCTGACCACCGCAGCGATCAGTGCCTGCGGGTCCCGGTGGATGCCTGGTGTCCCCATCGCCACCCGGCCGCCGACGGCCGGGGCCAGGATCTCCCACTGCGCCGCGTCGAAGCTCATCGGTGTCTTCTGCAGCACGGTGACGTCCTGGCCCAGGTAGCCGTGGTGGTGCATCCAGCGCATCTGGGAGGCGATGCTGCGGTGCTCGATCATCACGCCCTTCGGTCTGCCGGTGCTGCCGGACGTGTAGATGACGTACGCCAGCGAGTCCGGCCGCACCGCCACCGGGGCGAGTCGGGTGCGGCAGTTGCTCAGCACGTCGGCCGGGGTGACGATCCGGGTGCCTGTGGGGGCCAGTTCGGCCAAGCGGGCTGCCAGGTGGTCCTGGGTGACGATGACACGTGTCCGGCTGTCGTCGATCATGTAGCGCAGCCGGCTCTCCGGGTACTCCGGCGACAGCGGCAGATACGCGGCTCCGGCGAACAGGATGCCCCACACCCCGGTCATCAGCTCCAGGGACGGTTCGACGAACAGTCCGACGCTGTGCTCCACATCCGCACCGACCTGGCGGAGGTACGCGGCCAGTCGGCGCGCCGCCTCGTCCAGTTCGCGGTAGGTCAGGCACCGGTCGCCGCAGACCACCGCGACGGCGTCGGGCCGTGCCTCGACCTGCTGCCTGAGCAGCTGGGGCAGGCAACCCATGCCGCTGTGGTCGATCGGTGCGCGATGCGGTGCGGTCTTCACGGTCTTCCTCTGCGTCCTCATGACACCGATGTACGCGAGCCCGGCCGCGGTGGCGCCGGAGAGGTGGCTCGAACAGCCCCGCAGGAAAGGGTGATGTGACCACGGCCCCACCACGTCACCGGCCGTCAACTGCCACGGACGGCAGCCACTCCGCCTACGGCGGCCGCAGAGCGGGAGCGGCGCCGGATCCAGTGCGTCCCCGAGCGGGTGGCAGCCGGCCACGAGCCGATGCCGCCGCGTCGACGTCGACACCGGCGCCGCCGGGCCGCCGCCGGAGCCCTGCCGGTTGGGCTGTGCCTGGCCCCGCATCCACGAGCGGGCCAGGCAAGTACGTGACAGACAGTACACAGGCGTGCACGACACCATCTCCGATTCGCTGGGTGTGCGCCGGGGGCGGCGGTGCGGCCCTCACCAGCTCTCCAGCCGATCAGCCGGGTTTCCGTTCCCTCCAAGGAACTTCGCTGATACCTACTGACACTTAACCCAACCATACGCGCAACGGGGCCGCCGCTCACGCCGTGGACTTTCGCTCGGTCGGTACCGGCCCGGCCTCACCCGGAGCGCCCTGGCCACGCGGATAGGTCCGCACCCCGCTCCGACCCTGCTCCACCGGCCCGCCGCCCGCTCGTCAGGGGTGCGTCAATTGCGGCGTGGACCCCTTGAAGGCGGGCGCCGGTACGGAATTGGATGGGCGAGGTGAACAGCGCATGGCTCCTCCTCGGCCGTCCCCCTCACCCGAAGGCCCTGCGACGCGCACCGCGCCGTACCGCATGAAGACGTCCGCCTCCCGCTGAGACGTCTCGCCCCTTCGACGGGCCCGCCCTCCTCAGGCACCTCACTGCCGCGCGCCCGTCGACCCATGACCCCAGACAAACGACCCGCCCCACCACCTGACGCACCATCAGGCAACTGGCCGGAAACCAAGGTGCACCACTCCGCGAGCGCCACAAGGAGCACCGTGATCAAGCTCTCTCCCCGACAAGCCGCCGCAGTCTCCCACTGGTTCGCGGCCGGACCCCCCGGGACGATGGCACTGGCCGAACACACACTGGCCTCGGGAGCCGGTCACTGGTGGGCCGACCGCCCCATCGACCCCCGCACCATTGCGGTGACCTGCGCCGATCACCTGCTGCTCCGTGGTGAGCCAACCGCCCTGGCCCCGCTCGCGCTCGCCCCGTTCGTCGCGCACCACGTCCAGGCACCGGCCCGCTTCCTCCCCCTGCTGGGCTGTGCGTTCGACCAGCTGGTGCCGTGGGAACGCATGGGGTACGTCCATCGCGTCCCGGTGGCACGCCCGCACCCGCCCCGTGGTGTGACGGTGCGTCGGCTGACGCCCGAGGACACTCCTGCCGTTGCCGCACTGGGCGCCGAATCGGCCTGGATTCATGCCAGTTGGGGCGGAACGGCCGGGCTCGCCGCCTCCGGTCACGGCTGGGCAGCCTTCGACCGGCACCGGGTGCTCGCCCTGGCCTGTACCTACTTCCGCGGCAGCACGTACGAAGACATCGCCTGCCTCACCGTCCCCGAACACCGCCGCCAGCGCCTCGCCCTGGCCTGTGTGACCGCCCTGTGCCAGGACATCGCGGCGCGCGGCCACACCCCCAGCTGGACCTGCTCACGTGACAACCGCCCGAGCCGACTCCTTGCCTGGACCGCCGGTTTCCGCCTGGAACACGAGTACGTTCACCATCTCACCGGGCAGCCGGCCCGCCGCGTCCCGGGGCTCGCAGCCTGAACGCCGCCCCTGCCCCTCGAAACCGAGCCCACGACGAGACCGACCGCCTGGCCCGCGGGCCGGGCGATCAGGCCGGCGAGACCACCGTTCCGCCGACGATGGTCTGGACGGGGTTGAGGTCGCGCAGGGCGTCGGAGGGGCAGTGCGCGGGGTCCTGGTCCCAGAGGGTGAGGTCGGCGAAGCGGCCGGGGTGAGAGTGCCGCGCAGGTGCTCCTCGCCGAGCAGCCGGGCGGCGTTGCGGGTGTGCAGGGCGAGGGCTTCGTCATAGGTGATGGCGTGTTCGGGGCCCTTGACGCCGATGACGGTCTGCCGGGTGATCATGCCCCAGACGGAGCGCATGGCGCCGAACTGGCCGACGGGGAAGTCGGATCCGGCGCTGACCTGGGCGCCCAGGTCGAGCCAGCCACGGGCGGGGAAGAGCCGGGCGACGCGTTCCGGGCCCCAGAAGCCCTCTTCCACCTCGGCGGTGTCATGCAGCAGCGACTGCTGGATGGTGACGGGAATGCCCAACGCCACGGCGCGGGCGCGCTGTTCGGGGCCGGCCAGTCCGCCGTGCTCCATCACCAACGTGCCGGCGGGCAGACCGGGGTTGCGTTCGAGGACGCGTTCGTAGACGTCCAGGAGGATGCGGCACCCCCGACGGCCCCTCCCGCACCCCTCGGCATCGACACGGCCCTGATCGGGGCGCTCGGTGAAGACGGCCGGGCCACCTACGCGGACCTCGCCCGGCACGCCGGCACCACCGCGCTCACCGCCCGCCGACGGCTCGACGCACTGCTACGCGGTCACGTGCTGCGCCTGGCGACCGAGCTCGACCTCGCCCTGCTCGGCGCACACGCCGAGGCCGTCCTGTGGATCGCCGTCCAACCCGGCGCCCTGCACCGGACCGCACAGGCCCTCAGCGTCCATCCGCACGTCCGGTTCTGTGCCGCCACCACCGGCCCGGCCAACCTCGTCGTCGCCCTCGCGGCAGCCGATCTCGACGCCCTCTACGCCTTCCTCACCGACTCCATCGGCCCCCTCGACGGCATCACCGCCATCGAGACCACTCCTCTCCTGACGACCATCAAGCGCACCGGCCTGATCCGCCGCTCCCTTCGGGATCGGTAGCGGCCGTGGCCGCGTCGCCGGTCCGGGGCCGCCCGTCGGCCACAAGGCGTGGACCAGGACGCCTGGCGGCCCCACTCCACGCCGGTATGATTACCGTACGTATCAGAGTGACTGCGGGAGGTGGTCAGGCGTATGGGTGGCGGATGCGGTTCGGCAGTGGTGACCGGTGTGGCGGTGGGCCTGCCGGCGATCTCCTACAGTCAGGAGGAGTACGCGCTCCTGGAAGGCGATGACGCCAAGCAGCGGCTCGTCGACCGGATCGCCGGGTGTTCGGGCATCTCGCGCCGTCATGTGGCGGTGAGCCCGCTGCTCGACGACGTCAAGCACTGGTCCACGGCCGCACGCATGTGCCGCTATCAGGAAGAGGCGCTTCCGCTGTGCAAGGACGCCGTGGCATCGGCCCTCAGCGAGACCTGCACCGAACCGGCCGAGGTCGGCCTGATATGCGTGACGTCCTCCACCGGCTACGCCGCACCGGGCCTGGACACCCGCCTGGCACGGGACGTGGGAATGCCGTCGACGGTACAGCGCCTCCTGGTGGGGCACATGGGCTGTCTGGCGGCGCTGCCGGCCCTGGCCGCGTGCGCCAACTTCGTCCGCACGCAGCAGCGGTCGGCCGTGCTCGTCAACGCCGAACTGTCGTCGTTGCACCTGCAGCCGCCGCCCTGGAACACCACCCAGCAGGTGGTGAACGCGCTCTTCGGCGATGCCGTCACGGCCATCGTCATCCAGCCCGAGCGACCCGCCGGAGTCGACCACGGACTGAAGATCATCGATGTCGTGGCGCAAACAGACACCGAGCACGAGGACTACATGTCGCTCACGGTCGGGGACCACGGCTTCCGGATGGGACTGTCTCCCCGCGTGCCCGAGGTACTCGAACGCCATCTGCCGACCATGGTCAGCGATCTGCTGTCACGCCACTCGATCAGCCTCACCGATGTGCGCTGGTGGGCGGTCCACCCAGGCGGGCCGCGCATCCTCGACGCCACCGAGAGCAGCCTCGGCCTGCCGCCCGAGGCCCTCACCGCCTCCCGGCACGTGCTGCAGGAACACGGCAACTGCGCCTCCGCGGGCCTGCCCCTCGTGATGGCGGAGCTGCAGCACCGGTCCCCACTGGCGCCCGAGGAGTACGGCCTGGCATTGGCCTTCGGCCCCGGGCTGACCCTGTACGCGGTGCTGCTCCTCGGCGTCTGACCGCGCGCGGGGAAGGGGGCTCCGCGCCGATCCACAGGAGTCACCGTGTCCAGACCCACCCACACCGCCACCGCCGCCGAGGACCGACCCGCCGGATTCCGGCCCGGGACACCGGCCGACCGCTCCCGGCTCGCCGCTCTCGGACGCCTGGTGGTCCGCCTGCGCCTACCGGTGCTGCTGGTCGCGCTGCTGGCCATGCTCGTGGCGGTCCCGATCGGCGGGGGTGTCACCGACCGGCTGTCCAGCGGCGGCTTCACCGACCGGGCGGCGGAGTCGACGAAGGCCGAGACGTTCCTCACCGACCATTTCGGCTCGGGTGTCCCCAACCTGGCGCTGCTGGCGCGCGCTCCTGGACCGGTCGACGAGCCACGGACCGCGGCCGCCGGACGGGGCCTCACCCGGCGGCTCGGCCAGCAGCCGGGCGTGCTGTCGGTCACCTCGTACTGGACCGTCCCGCACGACTCGGCGGCGCCGTTGAAGGCCCGCAACGGGCGTGCGGCGCTGGTGCTCGTGCGTCTGGGCGGCGACGAGGACCAGGTGCGAAAGGCCGCGAAGCGGCTCGGCCCCCACTTCACCGGCCGTCAGGGGCTGCTGCAGGTCTCCGCGACCGGGTTCGCGCAGGTCGCGGTGGAGGTGCAAAAGCGCAGCCAGCAGGACCTGTTCAAGGCCGAGGCATATGCGGCCCCGGTCATCCTGCTCATTCTGCTCTTCGTGTTCGGGAGTGCGGCGGCAGCCGTACTGCCCCTGCTCATCGGGGTGTTCTCCATCCTGGGCACGTTCGTCGTCCTACGGGTGCTCTCCGAGCTGACCTCGGTGTCCGTCTTCGCGACCAACATCACCACCGCACTGGGGCTGGGACTGGCCATCGACTACAGCCTGTTCATCGTCACCCGATACCGGGAGGAGCTGGCCCGCGGCCTGGGCACCACCGAGGCGGTCGCGCAGAGCGTCCGCACGGCCGGCCGCACCGTGCTGTTCTCCGCGCTGACGGTGGCCCTCTCGCTCCTCGCCCTGCTGGTCTTCCCGCTGTACTTCCTGCGCTCCTTCGCCTACGCGGGCGTGGCAGTGGTGACGCTCGCGGCCTTCGCCGCGCTGGTGGTCCTGCCCGCGGCACTGGGGCTGCTCGGCCCACGCATCGACGCACTGGACGTACGCCGGCTGTTCCGGCGCAGAAGGCGGCCAGGCACCGGCCAGGACGTGGGGTCCGCATCGGGCGCCGCGAAGGGCGCATTCTGGCGGCGGCTCGCCTCCGCCGTCATGCGGCGGCCGGTGCTGTGCGCGGTCGCCGTGGTCGCCGTCCTGGTGGTGCTGGGGCTGCCGTTCACCCGGGTCTCCTTCGGCATGGTCGACGACCGGGTCCTGCCCGCCGACGCACCCGCGCACCGTACGGCACAGTTCGTGCGGGAGGAGTTCGCCAGTCGCGAGTCCTCCGCCCTGTCCGTGGTACTGCCCACCGTCAGCGGCTCCGCGCACCGCGCGAAGCTCGCCGCCTACGCCACCCGACTCTCGGCCCTGCCTGGCGTGGCGCGGGTGGACACCCTCACCGGCTCCTACGCCGCGGGACGGCAGGTGGCACCCTCCTCCGCCGCCACGGCCTCCTTCGCCGCGGGCGGCGCCAGTTGGCTGTCGGTGGTGCCGTCGGTCGAGCCGTACTCCGCCGCCGGGACGAAACTGGTGGAGCGGCTGCGGGCGGACGGCGCACCGGGCCCGGTGCTCGTGGGCGGTGACGCCGCGATGCTGGAGGACACCCGTGGCACGCTCGTCGACCGACTCGCCGTGGCCATCCTGATCATCGGCGGCACGACCATGGTGCTGCTGTTCCTGTTCACCGGCAGCGTGCTGATCCCGGTCAAGGCCGTACTGCTCAATGTGCTCAGTCTGTCCGCGACGTTCGGCGCCATGGTGTACGTCTTCCAGGAAGGCCATCTGCGGGCCCTGCTGGGCGACTTCACGGTGACCGGCTCGGTGGAGATCACCATGCCGGTACTGATGTTCTGCGTCGCCTTCGGCCTGTCCATGGACTACGAGGTGTTCCTGCTGTCGCGGATCAAGGAGGTGTACGACGAGACCGGAGACAACACCCTGGCCGTCGCCGTCGGGCTGGAACGCACCGGACGCCTGGTCAGCGCCGCGGCTGCGCTGGTCGCCGTCGTCATGATCGCGCTGGCCACGTCCGGCATCACCTTCCTGAAGCTGCTGGGCGTGGGCCTGGCGCTGGCCGTACTGCTGGACGCCACGCTGGTGCGCGGCGTCCTCGTGCCGGCCGTGATGCGGCTCGCGGGACGGGCCAACTGGTGGGCGCCGCCTCCCCTGCGCCGCCTGCACGCCAGGCTGGGCCTCTCCGACGAGTGAACGTTCGCCGGTGGGCTGTTCCCTGCCCGCGAGGGGAGTTCAGCGCCCGCTCGTCGTGAAGCCGTCCGTGACCTTGTCGAAGAGGGGGCGGTAGGTGTCCCACTGCGATTCCGGCGCCGAGAGGTAGATGTCGTACTCCCGGCCGCCCTCGCGGCCGAAGCCGAGCTTGATGCCGCGGTACGAACGTGCCCGCCCCTTGAAGGTGAACTCCCACACGACGGCCGGCTGGTCCCGGAACGCGGTCTGCTGCATCCGCAGTCTCCGGTACACGGAGTAGTTGAGCTTGGTGTTCGCCTCCATGTCCGCGAAGTGCGGCATGGGGTTCGAACCGGCGGGCTGCACCATTCCGACCGTGAGGCCGACCCGACCGGACTCGTCTCCATAGATGACGGTCTCACCCGTGCGCTTGATGACCTTCCAGCCGTCCGGCACGCGGAAGTCCGCGCCGATCTCGCTGACCTGGTGAAAGCCCTGGGGCATGGGCGGCGGGGTGTAGGCGTACGAGGGGGTTGCCGCCCCGGGGCGCTGCCGGGCGTCGGTCCCTGGTGTCTGCGATGTGCTGCTGCCGTCGCGTCCCGAGGTCGCGTACATCGCGCCTGCAACGGACGCCGCCACCACCGTGAGGGCGACGACGGTCGTCACGAGACCACGGCGCCTGCCGCGTCGACGCCGGTCACCGGAGCCTTCGGCCTGGGCGGGGTCGGCCCGGACGGGTTCGGTCGGGGCCGTCGCTTCGCCGGTGGGCGGCTGGGACAGGGACCGGCTGGTGGCGGTTGCGGCGGAACCCGGGGACGCGGAGTCCGGGGAGAGGGCCATCGTCGGTCCGCTCGTTCCCGTCGGCGCGGTCGATCCCATCGGTGCGGCTGACGCGATGGGTGCCGTTGGCGCGAGGGGTGCGGTCGGGCCGCCGGGCGCAGTCGCTCCGCTGGACCGCACGGCCCGCAGCGCCCGCTCGGTCTCCTCCGCGGACGGCCGCTCGTCGGGCTCCTTGGACAGCAGGGCCGTGATGAGCGGTTCCAACGGCCCGGCCAGTTTCATCGGCTCCAGCGGGTCGACGGCGATGGCGTAGGCAGCCTCCATCGCGGTCGGCCGGTGGAACGGCGGCCGACCCTCCACCGCCTGGTACAGCGTGGCACCCAACGCCCACAGGTCCGAAGCCGGTCCGGGCTTGCGCCCGCGTATCCGTTCGGGCGCCATGTAGTGGATGGAACCCACCATTTCGCCGGTCTTGGTCAGCGTCGAGGCGTCGGCGGTCATGGCGATACCGAAGTCCGTGAGCACCACCCGGCCCTCGGCGCCGAGCATGACGTTGCCGGGCTTGACATCGCGATGCAGTACGCCTGCGCGGTGCGCGGCCCGCAGGGCGGCGACCATGCCCAGTCCGATTCGGGCGGCCTCCTCCGGGGCGATGGTCCCATGCTGCCTGATGCGCTCACCGAGGGTGACTGCCGGCACATATTCCATGACGATGCAGGGCTGCCCCGCGTCATCCACGACGTCGTGAACCACGACCACGTTGGGATGCACGATCCGGGCGGCGCTGCGCGCTTCCCGGCGCATGCGCTCATAGAGGGTGGCCAGCTGGTCGTCGGACAGCTGAGGCTGCACGTGCAGTCGCTTCAGCGCGACCTGGCGGCCCAGGACCTCGTCCTGCACCCGCCACACCGTGCCCATGCCGCCACGGCCGATCTGCTCCGTGAGCCGGTAGCGCCCGGCGACGAGCCTCCCCTCGTCCGACACTGCCTGCCCTCCACCAGCTTTCGGCCACGTTCCCGTCGACTTTTCACCATAGCCGTCGTCTCCGGCCGAAGAGCCAGGCAGGTTGCGCACGGCAACAGGTGGCTGAAGAGCGGCCGGCGCCGGGGGACGACGACTGACGCACGCGCGACGCCCCGCAGGGCGACGAGCCCCTGCTCAGCGCCCGGACCAGGCATTGCGCGCGCCCATCCACACGGGACGGGACAATGGGCGTCAAGAGGGGCGGGGGGCAGCCGCCCCTCAGGACCCATGTCAGCTGCCCCATGCCCGCGGACCCGTGCCAGCACAGCCGCACCGCCGCTGTCCGCGGCTGCATACTCACGGCCGCAGTCCGGCCTGGCCTCACAGGGCCGGCGAGACAGGAAACCCCAGGCAGCAGGCAGCAGGCAGCAGGCAGCACGCAATCCAGGCAGAAAGTCCCCCACCATGACGTCTCCCACCCCTCCGGCCCACCGCTCCCGCCGCGGCGGCATCCTCCTCGCATGTGTCGGACTGACGGTAGCCGCCCTCCTCATCGGTGGCGCGCTCTGGGCCCGGAGCAACATCGGCGTGCTGAAGGAGGCGCGCGGCGGCAATGCGTGGGACCTGGTCTACGAGGGCACTGCCCTCAGCGGCGACGCCCGCGCCGTCACGGTGCGTTACCGACACAACCCCGACCGCTTCAAGCCGGAGTACAAGGATGAGCAGGTCGGGGCCACTCCCCTGCCATGGCGCAAGGAGGCCCTGGTCAACACCGGCCAGACGGCCCGGGTGGTGATCGAACCGGAGCCGGGGACGGTCGCCTCGTGCCGGATCCTGCTCGATGGTGTCCGGGTCGTCGCCCAAGGCACGTCACCTGCGCCTGGCCGTCCGGCGGTGTGCCAGGTGACCACCAGCAGCACGCCAGAGAAGTGGCCCCGCTGACGAGCCACCTTCCTTGGCATCGCATCGCACCAACACCAGAACCTCCCCGCAGAAGGCCAAGGCAACGTCGATCGCTGCATCACGGGAGTAGGCGACCTGCGCCAGAGTCCCGAAGCGGTCCATCAAGAGGCCCAAGAGTGAGGCAAGTTAGACCAACAGGACACCGAGGCCGCGACGTCCGCGGCCCGGCCGGTGAAGGTTGTCATGGCATCCAGCGCACCGTGCCAAGCCCCGTCCCGGCAGTGGTGCGTACGGGAGTTCACAGGCAGTGCAGGCGCCACACCTGCCACAGCCCAGCCTCAGGTCCGCACACGTGGCCTGGCAACCGCCCGCTTCGTGCGGAACGCGATCCGGACCGCCGCGGCGCAGGCGAATCCAGCGACGCAGCCGAGGGTGTTGGCCAGCAGGTCGTTGATATCGGCCGTTCGCCCCGAGGCAGTGAGGTATTGCATCGTCTCGATGGCGAGGGAACCGAGGAACCCCCAGGTCGCCGCACCCAGAAGACGCATGCCTGCGCTCGCCAGGAGCAGGCCGCCGGGGACGAACATGAGCACGTTGAGGAAGAAGTCCCAGGCGTCGGCGGGGTTGGCGAGGTCGAGCAGCTTGAAGTTCAGCGCCTGGCCGCCACCGGAGCGCGTCCCGAACGTCAGCCCCACAACCCCGGCCACCCACAACCACCCCAAAGCAGCGCACACGCGATGGGACGCTCTCCGGGGACGCCCCGCCAGAAACGTCACCCCCACGATGGCAAAACAGCCGAAGACGCCGATGCTCAGGGCGATGGGAAAGGACACAGTTGCTCTCCTTCGGTTCCGAATCCCGTGGGTCGGGCGGCCGATGTCGAGTGGAGAGACGCGCGGCCGAAAAGTCCGGTTCTCATCTGATTGGTGACGTACTTCACGACGAACCCGGCGGCGAAGCCAGTCGGGAATGCAGTCGGGAGACAGTCGAAATGCAGTCAGGGAGCAGCCGGGATGGCGCTCCCGGCACCGTCACTCACTCGCGAGCCGGAACGAAGTAGGTTAGGTTAGGCAAACCTAAGTTTCCTTGTTCTTGGAGGAGCCGGATGCGTGCAACTCGTGCCCGTGCCATCACACCGACCCCAGCCGAGCGCATCCGCTCGATCCTGACCGTCGCCCACTCCATGACGGTGGTGAGCGACGGGCTCCGCAGCGAAATCCACCGTCTCAGCGGCGGAGCGACGGGCCTCTTCCACCTGCACGCCCCGTGCGAGGGCGAGGCCACCGACGCCCCCGCGACCAGGCGCGTCCCGGTCCGCTTGGAACTCACCGACATCGCCCCCACATCGGTACGCGACCGGCTACGTGCCCGGGTCACCGTCGCCGGGCTCCTGACCGCCCCGTACAACCCGCACTCCGACAAGAGCACTTGCCTGGAATTCGGCCAGGCAGTCCTGGAAGACGCCTCGGAACGCACCTACGTCACCCTCCAGGAGCTGGAGGAAGCCGAGCTCGACCCGCTGGCGCAGAGCGAGGCAGAGATGCTGACGCACCTCGTCGACGCGCACAGCGAGATCGTGCCGCTGCTGCTCCGCCTCGTCCGCCCCGTCCCCAGCGGCGTACTGCGCGCCCTTCCGGTGGCCATGGACCGCTACGGCATCACCCTGCGCCTTGAATACCCGCGCACCTGGCACGACGTCCGCCTGCCGTTCACCACTCCCCTGACGCAAATCGAGCAGGCCGCTCCCCAGATCCACGCCCTCCTGGCCACGGCCCGCCGCCTCTCCCACACCACCAACATCCTGGCGTGACCACAGGCATGGCCGGGACCGCCCCGCGCCGGCCTGTGGGCGAAGCCGAACACGCCGCTACATCGCGACGTTCAGGCGTACCCGGGTGATCTCCTACTGCGCCGGCTCTCCACCGCGCCACAACGCGGCCTGCCCCGCCGCCGTCACTCCGCGCGGACAGCCACCGCAGCTCCTGCCTCCGGCCCAATTCTCGTGGTCAACGGCCAGCCCGGCCTGCCGATCCAGGCGGCACCCTCAGCGGCCCGCCGAGAGCGCCTGGCGCCAGTGCTCGGCCGCCTGGGCCATGTCGTCGCCGAGGAGCCGGAAGAACCGGCTGGTGGTCTGCAGCCGGGTGCCGGACTGGGTGTCCGCGCCGAACAGCTCGGCTCCCCGCTGGGTGAAGTGCGCCCAGGCGGCCATGGATTGGACGCTGATCGACCATGCCTGGTACCAGACCTGGTCGTCGATAACATAGCGGTCACGGCGGCCCTCGCGCTCACGGACTATCAGCCCGCGCTGCTCCAGCCAGCCGACCGCTTTGGAGACCGACGCGGGGCTGACGCGCAGTCTGGAGACGAGTTCGGCCGCGGTGAGTCCGCCCGCCTCGCTGGTGAACAGCGGGACGAGGGCCCGCGCAGCCATCGTCGGGACGCCCGTCCTGACCATCATGTCGGTGAACTCCTCCTCGAACACGCGCCGGTCCATGGGGGTGTCTTCTTGTGGGACGGGGACAGGTGTGGCCGACTGCCTGGCCGGCGGGCGGCGGCGGGCCCGCCACTTGGTGGCCTGTTGTGCGCGGCCGGCCTGATACGCACGGGCCCCGCCGTTGCGCGCGACCTCGCGGACGATCGTCGACTTGGAACGGCCGAGACGGCGGGCGATCTCGGCGTAGGGCAGCCGCGCCGCCATCCCCTCGGCGACGCGTTGCCGCTCCTCGTACGTCAGGCGCTTTCCCGGCATCGGTCCTCCTGCTCACTCACCAGCCAGCACCAGTCAGCCATCCAGCCAGCCAGTGCTTCGCATCCGTCACAGATGTGTTCCTCTCCGCTGCATCATCACCGATGCATTCAGCGACACTCTCATTGCACCGTATAGAGCGCGCTGACCTGCACATATTTCCGTTCGCGTTTGCCCGTTGGAGAACGCACTTCCTAGGGTCGTCGACGTCGGAGAAGGCATCGGAAGAGACATCGGAAAAGACCTGCGTGGAAGGACACGACATGGCCTCAGTGGCTTCAGTACTGCCTACCGAACGGCCCGCGGGCTCGCCCTTCGATCCGCCCGCCGAACTGGCCGAGTTGCGTGAGCAGCGCCCGCTCAGCCGGCTCGACTATCCGGACGGGCACGTGGGCTGGCTGGTGACGAGCCACGCCCTGGTGCGCGAGGTGCTGGCCGATCCCCGGCTGAGCATCCGGACCGAGCTGCGCCATCTGCCGGTACCCGGCACGCCGGGCAGCGACCGGCCGGCGCCTCCCGGGATGTTCACCGGCATGGACGCGCCCGAGCACACCCGCTACCGCCGGATGCTCACCGGTCAGTTCACGGTTCGCCGGATGCGGCAACTCACCGATCGGATCCAGGAGATCACCGACCAGCACCTCGACGCGCTGGTACAGCAAGCCCCGCCGGTGGACCTGGTGTCGGCCCTGGCACAGCCGGTACCCGCGCAGGTCATCTGTGAGCTCCTCGGCGTGCCGTACGCGGACCGGGCGCGATTCCAGGAGGACGCGCTCGCCCTGTTCCGGCTCGACTCCGCACCGGAACGGGTGACGGCGGCCTACCGGTCGGTGCACGAGTTCGTCAGCGAACTGGTGGCCGCCAAGCGTGCCGCGCCCACCGACGACCTGCTCAGCGGCCTGACCACGGGCGACCTCACCGACGAGGAACTCGTCAACATCGGCTTCGTACTGCTGGGAGCCGGTCTCGACACGACGGCCAACATGCTGGCGCTCGGCACCTTCGCCCTGCTGAGCCATCCTGACCAGCTCGCCGCGCTGCGCGCCGATCCGGGCGTCGCCGACCGGGCCGTCGAGGAACTGCTGCGCTATCTCAGCATCATCCCATTCACGGTGCGTACGGCGCTTGAGGATATCGAGCTGGGTGGTGAGCGGATTCGGGCCGGTGAGGCGATCACCGTCTCGCTTCCCGCGGCCAATCGGGACGCCACGCACTTCGCGGATCCCGACGTCCTCGACCTGCTCCGCCCGACCGGTGGGCATGTGGCCTTCGGCCACGGCGTGCACCAGTGTCTCGGCCAGCAACTCGCGCGTGTCGAACTGCGGGTGGTGTTCAGCGCGCTGCTGACGCGGTTCCCGACCCTCCAACTGGCGTGTCCCGTCGAGGACGTGGCCATACGCACCGACATGCTCATCTACGGCGTGCACGAGCTGCCCGTCACCTGGGAGGCGTGATCCATGAAGGTCTGTCTGGTGACCGGGGCCTCGTCCGGGATCGGGTTGGCGACCGCGCTGGAGCTGCGGCGCGCCGGCCACACCGTGTACGGCGCCGCACGGCGCACGCACCGGATGGCTCCCCTCAGCGCAGCCGGGGGCCATGCGCTGCACATGGATGCGAGGAACGACACGGACCTCGAGCGGGCGGTGGCCACCGTCATCGAGGAGCAGGGCCGGATCGACGTCCTGGTCAACAACGCCGGCACCGTACTGCACGGGGCCGCCGAGGACGTGCCGATGGCGTCGGCCCGCGAGCAGCTTGAAGTCAACGTCGTGGCGCCGGCCAGGCTGGTCCAGCTCGTCCTGCCCCATATGCGTGCGCGACGGACAGGCACGATCGTCAATGTCTCCTCGATCGGCGGCGAGATCGCGCTTCCGCTCGGCGCCTGGTACTACGCGTCCAAGCATGCCTTGGAGGCGTACTCCGACACGCTCCGTATGGAGGTCGCGCCGTTCGGCGTACGGGTGGTGATCATCCAGCCAGGCATCATCAAGACCGGCTTCGAGGACGGGACACCCGCACAGCTGCGGGAGATCTCCGGGGCCGGCGCCTATCAGGAGATGGCCGAGGCCATGGCGCGGCGCGGAGAGACCGAGCTGGCCGGAGCCTCCGAACCCGACGTCGTCGCCGAGACCATCCGGCAGGCCGTCGAGTCCGACCGCCCGGAAACCCGGTACGCCGTCGGCTGGCTCGCCGACAAGCTCCTGGAACTCAACAGGACGCTGCCCGACCGCGACTTCGACGCACTGGCCACCCGCTCGACCAGGTAGGCGGAAGAGGCGGTAGAGAAGGACACCATGCGCCGCACCGTCGACACCGACGTGTGTACCGGTACGGGGCAGTACAACACCCGGTTGTGCCTCCCACCACGTCGGTTGTTTGATCCGAGCATCCTCGCCCCGCTTTGATGCCGATGGATCGGCGGTACGTGGTTGTCCGGACGTCCGGATCGACGAGAGTGGCGTGGGAATGACAGGCAGGCGGGCACTGGGGCGGCAGTTCGGGTGGTTGTGGGCCGCGTATGCGGTCAGTGCGTACGGGACCGGGCTCGGGTTCGGTGCGTTCCCCCTGATCGCGGTCCTCGTGTTGCACTCCGGGCCGACCCAGGTGGCTGCGCTGGCCGCCGCGGGGCGTGCCGTGGGAGCCGTGGTGGCGGTCCCGCTCGGTCCGTGGATGGAGTTCCGCCGCAAGCGTCCGGTCATGGTGGCGATGGACCTGGTCCGATTCACCGCCTTGATCAGTGTCCCTGCCGCGTTCGCGCTCGGCTGGCTCGGCTTCGCCCAGCTCCTCGTCGTCTCCGTCGTCGTCGCCGCGGCCGATATCGCCTTCAAGACGGCCAGCGGCGCATATCTGAAGGCGCTCGTGCCGCCGGCGGATCTGCTGGTCGCCAACAGCCGGTTCGAGTCCACAACATGGAGCGCGACCGTGGTCGGGCCACCGCTCGGCGGGGCTGCGATCGGGCTGCTCGGCACGGTGACGACCGTGCTGGCCGATGCGCTCAGCTATCTGCTCTCGGCACTGGGCATCCGGGCCATCGGCGGCAGCGAACCGTGCCCCGCCCGTACCGGTGCAGCACGGCTGCGGGCAAGCGATCTCCTCGAAGGATGGCGCCACCTCCTCACCCACCCCACGCTGCGCCCGCTGTTCTTCAACTCCGTCGCGGTCAACGGCCTGATCATGGCCTCCCAACCACTGCTCGCCGTGCTCCTGCTGGACCATCTCGGCTTCGCACCTTGGCAGTACGGCCTCGTGTTCGCGGTCCCGTGCGTCGGTGGTCTCGTCGGCTCACGCCTCGCGCACCGGCTCGTGACGCGTTTCGGGCAGCGCAAGGTGCTGCTCACCGCCGGGGGGCTGCGTGCCTGTTGGCCTGTCGGGTTGGCGTTCGTCCGGCCCGGTCTCCCCGGGATCGTGCTCATCATCGTCGTCCAGCTCGGCCTGGTGACCTGCTGCGGCGTCTTCAACCCCGTGCTGGCCACCTACCGGCTCGACCACACCGCTCCCGACCGGGTCGCCCGCACCCTGTCCGCGTGGTCCGTCAGCAGCAGCATCAGCATCGCGGTCATCACCGCCGTGTGGGGTCTGCTGGCCGCCCTCACCAGTCCCCGCACCGCGATCGCCCTGGCCGGAGTCCTTCTCCTGGCCAGTCCGCTCCTGCTCCCGCTCCGCGCGAACGCTCCCCAGAACGCAGCGGAACAGGCCACCGGCCTCACCTGACACACGGACAGTTCGATGACGCCGGGCGCAGAAGCACCAGCGCCGCGGGTCCGCACACCCGACGAACATCAGCGTGGCCAGACAAAGAACACCAGACAAAGAACATGACCATCGAGCTCACGACCGGTCCTCGTCAGGGGGATCCGGGAGTGGGAGTGCCTGTCCGGCCGGGAAGAAGATCCGGCTGAGGAGGTACGGGGCGCGGCCCGGCTCCGGCTGGTTGGCGAGCAGGGGGAGCAGTACCGAGAGCAACTTGTGTTGCATATCGGCGAGTTCGTCGGGGCTGAGCCAGAGCGTGCCCTGACGATAGGAGACCGCGTCGGCCACCGGGTCGGCGCCGTCGCGGTCAAGATAGGCGTTGAACTCCGCGATCAGTACGGCCATGGCGGCGGCGAAGCCCCGGCGGTGATCGTCCAGCGACATCCCAGCGGCTGCGTCCACGTCGACCGCGGGGCGGTCCTGGCGTAGCCGGTAGTGCCGCTCGACGGCGCCGCGCACCCGCTGCTCCTCGGCGACTTCCAGGAAGCCGGCCTCGGTCAGCACGGCGACGTGCCGGTACACCGTCACCTTCCCCACCTCGGGCATGCGCGCGCAGAGCTGAGAGGTCGTCAGCACCTGTCCGCCGGAGAGCGCGTGCACCACGCGCAGCCGAACCGGGTGGAGAAGCACATCTGTGGTGTCCATGACGCCACTCTTTCATATGCGATACCTTTATCGAAGTTGATAACGTAAGCGGGAACGGGAACGTTGCGGGAGGGGACCATGCGCGAGGCAGTGGGGCGGGCGGTGCAGGTGAACGACCGGTCCGTCTATGTGGAGGAGAGCGGCTGCGGGCAGGACTGGGTGGTCTTCGAGGCCGGCCAGGGTCTGGGGCGTACCTCCTGGGATCCGGTACTGCCGCTGCTGGCGGATCGGGGGCGACTGGTGACCTACGACCGCGCCGGCTTCGGCCGCAGCGGCCGGACGACGGCGCAGCTGGGCATCGACGACATGGCCGCGGACCTGGTCGCCATGGTCGAGGCAGTCGTCCCCGGCCGCTGTGTGCTCGTCGCACACAGCATGGGCGGACTGGTCGCCCGTCGCGCGGTGGAGAGTCTGGGCCCACGGCTGCGCGGACTGTTGCTGCTCGATCCGACGCCGGAGAGTGCGCCCGTCTACGACACGTTCGGCCAGACCGCCAAGAAGGTCGACCGTGCCATGGGCGTGACACAGACACTGGTCCGGTCGCGCTCGCTGGCCCGCGCGATCAGCGGGAACTTGCGCCGCCTCTTCCCGGCGGACACCTACGCGACCATGCTCGCCGAGGACTTCGTCCCGGCCGGCATCGTGCAGGCGAGGAAGGAGTTCAAGGCCGTCGCCGCGGCCATCCCCCAACTCCGCGCCGAACCGCCGGCCCTCCCGACCTGCCCAACCATCCTGCTCTCAGCGTCCCGCCCCGAGAAGGGCCGGGAACGGAACCACGCCGTTCTCGCCGAACACCAGCGACGCTGGGCCCAGTCACTGCCGGACGGGCACTTCGAAGAGGTCGACTCTGGCCACTTCATCCAGGCCGAGCAACCGCAAACAGTCGCCGCCAGGATCGCGCGCCTCCTCAACTGACTGCCTCGGACGGACATTCCCCTCCGGCTTGAGAGCCGCGCCCCGCCAGACACCCGGGCATCCTGCGCGCCGTCCCCACGGGGTGCGGCGACGCCCTGGACGTCGGCTGCGGCGACGGACTGCTGGTGCGGAAGCTCGCCGAGCGGGCCAAGCACGTCACCGGCATTGACAAGTCGCCGGAGATGATCGCCCGCGCTCACGAACTCGCCGCGGACCACCAGGAACTCACCCTCATCGAGGGCGACTTCCTCGCCGCCGACCTCCCCTCCGCAGCCCGGAGCTTCGCCGCGCGTTCACTCGAGGCGTAGCCAGGCTCGACACCTTCGACGAACACGACGTCACCCTGGATGTGGTCGGTCCGCAGCCGAAGGATCGCCTGATATGCGGGGGACGCGTACCAGGCGCGAGCCTCGACCAGGCCGGGAAACTCAATCAGCACCATGCTGCCCGGCCAGCTCCCCTCCACCACCTCGGCCGGCGGGCCGTGGGCCAGGAACCGGCCGTGAAACGGGTCCAGGGTGGCCTGGATGCGCTCCAAGTACTCAAGTACGTCGGGGTGGTGACGACGGTCACGTAGATGCGCGAAACCATATGCAGGCACGCCCGGCTGCTCCTTCACTTGCTCCGTACGCCTCGAAACGCCTCGAACGTAGCCCTGCGCGACACCCACCACGATTACCTCTGAGGTAAGCATCGACGCGAGGAACCGGCCATGCGGACTCCCGCCAGCACATGTTCGCGTTCATCCGACGGCAGGGCCGCCCCGTCACCCGGGACGAGGCTGCCGCCGGCGTCGGCATCTCGCGCAAGCTCGCCGCCTTCCACCTCGACAAGCTCGTTGATGCGCGACCTTCTCGCGTGCTACCCGTAGGAGAGGTTGGAACAGGGGTTGTCGTCGGCGGAACGGATCTTGTCGGCCATGCCGGGGGGCATGTCGCCGGAGGAGGCGGTGGTGGGCGCGGTGGTGTCGGCGTAGGACCGGCCGAGGGTGACGCGGATGCCTGGGGTCGCTGCCTGCTGAAGGTCCGCGCCGGGGAAGAGGCGGGCCAGGGTGTGCGCCTGGTCGTCCTGGCCCGGCCCGTAGGCGATCAGCGTGGCGGCGCGGTCCTGGGTCGGGGCGGTGGCGGTGCCGGTGACGGTGAAACCCACGGCCCTCAGCTCGCCGGCCGCGCGGGAGGCCAGTCCCCTCACCCGCGTGCCGTTGTAGACAACGACGCTGATGCCGGCCCCCGAGACCGAAGAGCCGGGGCCGGGAGAACCGGCAGGTCCGCCCTTGGCGTCCGCGCTCTTCTTGCCGTGCCGGGCACTGGCGTCCTGGCCGTCGACGGTCCGGTCCGCCCTGAGCGCCGCCCACAAGGCATCGGCCGCGGGATGCACGATGGCGACCCGTGCACCCTGGTAGTGCCAGGGCACGGTGACGAACTTGGTGTTGTGCAGATCGATGTCCTTCATCGACATCACGAACGCGATCAGCTTGTTCGCCGACCCCAATCCCGGGTCGACGGTCATCGACTGGGTTGCGGCGTTCGCCAGAGGGAGCAGCGTCGACGGATTGATCCCCTCGGACTTGATCTTCTTGATGAGGCTGGAGACGAACGCCTGCTGGCGCTTGATCCGCCCCATATCGGACCCGTCCCCGAGGCCGTGCCGGATACGGACGTACTCCAGCGCCTTCCGACCCGACACCCTCTGCGGCCCCTTGGCGAAGAGGATCTTGCCTTTCGAGCCCCGGTTGGGGTTGAGGTCGCCCTGGTAGACGTCCTTGGGGAGGCATACGGGTACCCCGCCGACCGCCGCGGTCATCTTCGAGAAACCCTCGAAGTCGACGACCACGGTGTGGTCGACGCGTAAGCCGGTCAGCTTCTCGACGGTGTTCTGGGTGCAGGCCGGGTTGCCCTTGGCCGTCAGCCCCACGGTGAAGGCGGAGTTGAACATCACGTTGTGCTGGGGCCGGGCCCAGTCGCCGTTGGGCAGCCTGCACGGTGGGATGTCGACCAGGCTGTCCCGGGGAACGGACACCGCGACCGCGTGCCTGGCATCCCCGTAGACATGCAGCAGGAACGCGGTGTCCGAGCGCCCCACTTCCCCTTCCCCACCGCCCAGTCCCCGGTTTCCCCCCGAGCGTAAATCGGAGCCGATGACCAGCACATTGCTGCCGCCGGCCCCTTCGGGCGGCCGGTCCTCGCTCACGCCGTCCGCGCCGAACGTGGCGATGTTGCCGTTGAGCCGGAGGTAGACCCAGCCTGCTCCCCCGACAAGCAGCACGAGAAGGGAAGCCGTTGTCGCGGCAGCCATGCCCACCTTGCTGCCGCGCTTGCGCCGCCTCCGCGAGGCGGGCCGACTGCCGTGGCGTCCGGCCCGTGCCTCGTGGCTGCCTGTCAACTGTGCACCCATGTCCGTCCGGTTCCTGCAGAGGGGCGGTTCCCTTTGGAGAAGGTTATACAGTTGCGCAAGGTAGCAAATGAAGGACACCAGGCGACGCTACGCCGACCCGTCCGAGGGGGTCCGTTACTTGCCGCTGCGGCGACAACCCGGCCTTCCCCCAACCCGTCGAAACCGGAACCGAAGCCGACGCGGCGTCAAGCCGGCGACCACACGAAACACCTGCGGGGCTGACGACCGCAACGGGGCCCGATTTCTTCTCGGTGTGGCCGAGGCCGGCTTCTTTCCCGGCGTCGTCGCCTATCTGACCACGTGGTTGCCCACCCGGCAACGCACCCGGGCGTTGGCGGCGTTCCTGCTGGCCGTCCCCGTCGCGACCGCCGTCGGCCTCCCACCTCCGGCGTACTGGTCGAGCATGCCGGCGTCCTCGGCCTCAGCGGCCGGCGATCGATGTTCCTGATCGAGGCCGCTCCCGTCGTCGCCCTCGGCATCGCGGCACTCCGCCGCCTGCCCGGCTCACCGCGCCAGACTGTCTGACTGATGGGGGCTCAACGCAGGCAACCAGCAGACGAGTTGACCAAGGACGCACCGCCCGCTCTCCCTGACCGGACCGTGTTCGGCCGCATCGCGCACTTCGCACTCGTGCAGGCGGGCGTGTCCTTCGCCGCCTACTCGTTGCAGTGCTTCTTTCCGCAGGTCGTCACCGCCCTCTCCCCCCGGCACCCCCGCCTCCGGCGTCACCGCGCTCGCCGCCCTCCCGTATGGGGCCGCGGCTCCGGTCATGCTCGTCTGGAGCCGTCACGGGGATGCCACGGGCGGCTACCAGGCGGTCTATGCGGTCATCGCCTGCGTCCCGGCGGCCTCATGGGCGGTGGCCCTCCGGCTCCCGGCCCCCGCGGCGAAGCCGAACGTGCAGACGTCGGCCGCGGTGTCGGGCAGCATGGCCGGTTAGCAGGTCACCGTGCGCTGGCCAGGCATCCTGCCGAAGTGGCGGCGCCATGCCTGGCATAGGGTTCCGGTGACCAGCAATTCGCGTCCGCGCTATGGACAGATACGCCCCAAGGAGCCAGCGTGCCCATCGTCGTCGCCACCCTCCGGACGAAGCCCGGCCGCCGGGAGGAGGTGCTCGCGGCGTTCCGTCGGCACGCTTCCGCCGTGCACGCCGAACCCGGCTGCCTGCTCTACGCCGCCCATGCCGGCGACGACCGGGTCACCGTCGTCGAGAACTGGGCCGATCAGGCCGCCCTCGACGCCCACTCGGCCGGGCCGGTGCTGGCCGCGCTGGGCGGGGAGATTGCCGACGCGCTGGCCGGCCCGATGGATGTCGCGGTGCTGGAGCCGGTGCCCGCCGGTGAGCCGGACAAGGGCCAGCTGCCGAACACCTGAGCCGGTCGTCCACGGCCATTGCAACGGTCGAAGGCCCGTACGCGTCGCGTACGGGCCTTCGGCCGTCCTCAGCCGCCCGACCTCCCTGCCTATTGCACATTGATTGCAACTACACTACTAACGCAACATGTCGGCAGTCGTGAAGGAGTGGCCATGCCGCAGGGCCGGATCGTGCTCGGTATCGAGTCGTCTTGTGACGAGACCGGGGCCGGGATCGTGTCCGACGGGCGGCTGCTCGCGCATGTGGTGGCGTCGAGCATGGACGAGCACGCCCGGTTCGGCGGCGTGGTGCCGGAGATCGCCGCGCGTGCACATCTGCATGCCTTCGCCCCGGTCGTGCGGGAAGCTCTGGACCAGGCAGGGCTGCGGGTGGGCGACCTCGACGCCGTCGCCGTGACCACCGGCCCCGGTCTGTCGGGAGCCCTGCAGGTGGGGCTGGCCGGAGCGAAGAGCCTCGCCTACGCGGCCGGGGTGCCCTTGTACGGGGTCCACCACCTGGCGGGCCATGTCGCGGCCGACACCCTGGAGCACGGCCCGCTGCCCGACCCGTGCATGGTGCTGATCGTTTCCGGTGGCCATACGTCGCTGCTGCTGGTGCGGGACCTCGTGCGCGACCCCATCGTGCACCTCGGTGACACCGTCGACGATGCCGCCGGTGAGTGCTTCGACAAGGTGGCCCGGGTCTTCGGCCTGCCCTATCCCGGCGGCCCGGCGATCGACCGCGCGGCCCGCGGCGGAAACCCCTGCGCGGTCGCCTTTCCCAGGCCGTTGACCAGCGGGAAGGGCGACCCGTACGCATTCTCGTTCTCCGGTTTGAAGACGGCCGCGGCGCGCTGGGCCGAAACCCACCGTCTTCGGGGTGAGGAGGTCCCGTTGGCCGACGGTGCCGCCTCGCTTCAGGAGGCGGTCGCGGACGTGCTGACCCGCAAGGCGCTGGCCGCCTGCCGGGAGTACGAGGTGGGGACGCTCGTCGTGGTGGGCGGGGTGGCTGCCAACTCCCGGGTCCGGGCGCTTGCGGAGGAGCGGTGCGCGGCGGCCGGGGTGGCACTGCGGGTGCCGCCGCTGACCCTGTGCACCGACAACGGCGCGATGATCGCCGCCGTCGGTGACCTGCTGGTACGGGCCGGTGCCGCCCCCGCCCAACTGAGCATGTCCGTCGACCCGTCCGCGCCGCTGGAGTACGCCGCGCTGCACCCCGTCGCCGGGCCTGCCCTCACCAGAGCCGCGTGACAGGTGTGCGTCCGTGCGTCCGTGTGTCCGTGCGTTGGTGCGTCCGTGGTGCGCGGATCTCCGTAGTCGGCGCATCCATGGTCGGCTCACCTGGGGTTGGCGCATCCGTGATGCGTGCGGCCGTGCGTTCCTGCGCCCTTGCCTGCCAGGACGTAACGGTCCACGTCCCAGTCATCCCGCCGGGGCCGCAGAGCCGGCCGCCGCCGGCGTGGACGCGAACGGCACCCTGGTCGTCACCACGGCTTACGGAGGGGCCGACCGGTGCGGCGCGCGGCCTGGCCCTGTCGTCCGCGACCGGCTCCCGGCCGAGCGGCCCGGCCTGGCGGCGGTGGCATGCCTGGCGGGCGCCTGCGCAACGTGCTGGCAGACCTGCCGCACATCATGGGACGCGGCTGATCCAGTGGCCCGCGTGCCGGGCCTGAGCCCCGTGCAGGACAACCGCATGCCGTCGTACGGCTGCCCTGCACGAACCAGGCGGACGCTTCCCCTACGCGTCATGGCCGGCGAGGGGCGCGTCCTCCGCGGCGCCGGCAGCCTCCCGGCCCAGGAAGGCCAAGGCCACCGCGCAGTGCACGGCGGCTCCGGCCGGTAGGGCGTTCTCGTCGTGCACCACGTGGTCGGAGTGGTTGTCCGGTGGCGTCCCCGGCAGTTGGGTCGGTGGACAGGCACCCAGGAACGCCATGGCACCGGGTACGCGTTGCACGACGTAGGAGAAGTCCTCACCACCCATGGTGGGCTGCGGGAGTTCGTGGACTGCGGCCGGGCCGAGGACGCCGGCCGCGGCGTGGCGCACGAGAGTGGTGAATCCCGCGTCGTTGCGTACGACCGGATAGCCCTCGGGGAGTTCGATGTCCGCGGACATGCCGTGGGCGGCCGCCACTCCCCTCGCCACGCGGCGGATGCCCTCGCGGACGGCGCGGCGACTGGTTTCGGAGAGGGTGCGGTAGGTGCCTGTCAGCTCTGCGGTCTCCGGGATGATGTTGTACGCGCGTCCGGCCGTGAGGGCGGTGACCGTGAGGACGGCGGGTTCGAAGACGCTGACGGTCCTGGTCACCATCGTCTGCAGGGCCTGCACGATCTCGCAGGCGACGGGGACGGGGTCGAGTGACTTGTGTGGGGCCGCGGCATGGCCGCTCGTTCCGCGAACGGTGATCCGTAGGGTGTCGGCCGCCGCGTACTGGGGCCCTTCCCGGAGGTGGAGGGTGCCGACCTCGTGGCGGGTGGTGACATGCAGAGCAAACGCACCGTCGACCGAGGTGCCGTCCGTGCTGGCCAGGACGCCTTCCTCGATCATCTGGCGGGCGCCGCCCCCGAGTTCTTCGGCGGGCTGGAACATGAACACGACTCGCCCGGCCCACTGCTCTCTCCGTTCAGCGAGCAGGCGCGCCGCTCCTACGAGCATGGCGGTGTGCATGTCGTGGCCGCACGCGTGCATGACGCCGGGCACCTCGGACGCGAAGGACAGGCCGGTGTTCTCCTGTTGGGGAAGTGCGTCCATGTCGGCGCGCAGCAGGAGGGTCGGTCCGGGGCGGTGTCCTTCCAGGACGGCCACCACGGAGCTCAGGTTCCTGCCGGTCCTCACCGTCAGGGGCAAGCCGTGGAGCGCCTCCAGGATCGCCTGTTGGGTGCGGGGCAGATGACTGCCGATCTCCGGGGCGCGGTGGATGCGCCGCCGCAACGCGACCAGGTCCGGGAGGATTTCCCGTGCCTGGCAAGCCAGTTCGGTCACGGGCGGCGTACTCGGGCTCATGAGTAGGCCGCCGTGTCGAGAAGGGCTTCGAGGACGGCGTCGAGCACGTGGGGGGTGCGGTCGGGCATGCCGAATGCGAGGCGTTCGTCCAGTCCGCCGGGGTTGACCATGTTGAATTCGAAGACGTGGGGATAGGCCAGGTCGATGCCGGCGAAGCGGATTCCGTGGCGCAGCAGGCGCTGTCCCACGTCGCGGCAGAGCTGTTCCTCGTCGGGAGTCAGTGTGGTGTCCTCGCATCGGGCACGGTGGGCCGTGTTGCCGCGATGCTCGTCCGGTGCCAGATAGTGGATCTGTTGGGCCAACGGCCGTCCGCCCGCGAGCAGTACACGTTTTTCCTCCGTGTGCGGAATGTGCTCCTGGAGTACGCAGTAGCGGTTGCCGAAGCCGTTGAGGCCGCCTTTGGTCAGCAGGCTGTCGATCGCCGTGTTCCCGGTCATGGACTGCAGCAGGACGCGATTGTTGCTCGACCCTGGGGAGAGCAGGTACACATCGGCGCCGGCGTCCCCGCCCGGGGGCTTGATCAGCCAGGTGCGATCGGGGTCGGTCTGGTACTCCTCCCACAGTTCGCTGAAGGAGTTGGAGATCAGGGTGCGCGGAAGATGCTCGGGTGGGACGACGGCCGGGAGGCCGGTCTTGGTGTTGAGCATCACGATGCCCTCGACGTCGTTGACGAAGGGCACCTGTCGGTTCAGCTGCCACAGCAGTTGCCAGGCCACTTCCTGTACGACGGAGTGGGGGTAGTTCAGCACCCAGACCAGGTCCACGCCGGCGGCGGCGTCGCGCACCTCCACCTTCCCGGGGAGCGGCCCGAAAGCCTCCAATGCGCCGTCTATCTTTCCCATCGGGCACAGGATCCGTTCTCCCGCACCGGTGAGGCCGTTGACCATGCCGATCCAGACCTCGTGCCCGTCGGCGAAAAGGTGGTTGGCGTACAGGGCATGGCAGCTGTCCAACTCGGCAAGCGTTCCGACGAGCAGCACGATCCGCACAGGGAATCCCTCCGGTATCCGAACACCCGATGGTGTTCTTCAAGGAGTGCCCCACGATGACGAAGCCAAAGTCGGGCCTGGTCAGTATCGGCCAAACCGCCCCCGACCACGACCATCCGCTGCCCGACGTGGCGCACCTGCTCGCACCGGTGGAACTGTTCGCGCACGGTGCTCCGGATCCGCTCGCGGACTGCCCGGCGAGGGCACCCGTGCTGCTGACCAGTGGCCGCCGAGTCGGCGTGATTTGTGCGCTGCTACAGCAGCCGGAAGTGTCCCGGATGGCCCTGGACGCACTGTCCCGCGTCGAGAGTCGCAGTGCGGCCAGGTCTGTCAACGTCGGCTCCTCAGACAGGTTTCCGAGCGCGAGAAGCGCGAGCATGGCGTACCGGTCGCCGCGAACCGTCCCGAGGTGTGGGCACAAGGCAACTGCAGAAGCGAACATCCCCCTGCCACGCAGCGTGCTCATCTGCTTACTCCTTCGGAATACCCGGAAGCGGATCGGGGCAGGAAAGGGCCCTGGAGCAGCGGGGGTTCGACCCACAGCAGGGAGAGGGAGCAGCATGCCTATGGGTACTGACGTTCGGCACGCCGTGGTGATCGGGGCGGGTCTGGCGGGGCTTGCAGCCGCACGTGTCCTGGCCGACAGTTTCGAGGCCGTCACCGTCATCGAACGCGACACGCTTCCGAGCGCGTCCGGGCCCCGGTCCGGAGTGCCGCAGGGGCACCATGTCCACGGCCTTCTGGCCCTGGGAGCGAAGGTGTTCGAGGGTTACTTCCCCGGGCTGCGGACGGAGCTGGAACAGGCCGGTGCGCCGGTGTGGGACTGGGGTGAGGGCCTCTGTGCCGTGTTGCCCAACGGCATCCCGCAGCCTACGCCGATGGGGATGCCGATCCAGACGTTCTCCCGGCCCCTCCTGGAGCATGTTCTCCGCCGGCGGGTGACGGCGTTGGCGCCCGTCACGTTGCGGGACGGACTGGCCGTCACCAGCCTGCGCACGGCCGGTCCCGGCAAGGTCACCGGGGTGCGCGTCAAGGACGGCGACGGTGCGGACGAGATCGTCGCGGATCTCGTCGTGGACGCCTCGGGGCGCTCCTCCCACCTGCCGCAATGGCTGGCCGCCCTCGGTCTGCCCAGCCCTCGTACGACGACCGTGGATGCCCAGGTCGGCTACGCCTCACGTACCTACGCCTACCCGGAGGGTCAGACCTCGCCCTCGTGGATGGGTTTGCTGCAACCCCTGCGGGCCCCCGACTTCCACAAGGGCTGCTACGCGATCCAGATCGAGAACAACGCCCTCCACGTCACCCTGCACGGAGCCGGCGGCACCCAACTCCCCCATAGTGACGAGGATTTCCTCGCCTACGCCAAGTCCCTGCCCGGCCCCATCGCCGACACCATCGCCTCCCTCACCCCCACCTCCGCCGTGCGCCGCTACGCCCGTACGGTCAACCGCAAGATCGCCTACCACCGCCTTGCCCGCTGGCCCGAAGGGCTGATCGCTCTGGGGGACGCGGTGTGCACCTTCAACCCCGCCTACGGGCAGGGCATGACGGTCGCCGCCCTCGAAGCCCGTCTCCTGGAGCAGACGCTCCGCAGCCGGCGCGCCCGTACCCCCCTGGACGGACAGGATTTCCAGAAGCGGCTGGCCCGCGTGACCGCCTCCTCCTGGCTGATGGCGACCATCCCCGACCGTGCCTGGGAAACTTCGCGGCCTGCGTGGGCCAAGGCCGGCAACTGGTTCATGAACCGTCTGGTCGACACCGTCCCCCACGACCCGAAGGTGTACACGACCTTCTCCAGCCTCTTCCATATGACCGCCGGGCCCCTGACACTGGCCGATCCACGGCTCTTGTCCCGCGTCCTCGTCGGCCCTCGCACAGGCAGCAGCGCGCCCGTGACGGCGGCCTGAATCCGCAACCTCGGCACGGCGGGGTGTGGCACGGCGTGGCTTGGCTTGGCCGCCCACGCGATGGCCCTCGACATCCGGCACGCGTCGGCGGCAAGGGCGCGTACCAGGCCACCAAGGGTGCAACGGTCACTCCGGCCCCATGAGCACCGGCCTCGAAGCGACCGTGGAAACAGACAGCCGTCAGAACCGGCCGTGGTCGGTTCTGACGGCTGTCCGAGCCGTGCCGTGCCTGCCGTCTCAGGAGGCGACGGCCTCGCGTTCCCCGGACCGCTGGCCGGGCAGGACGGTCGGCTCCGACCCCGGCTCGGGCTCGCCGGTGCGGACGACGGGGTCGGGGTCCGTCAGGCCCGCGCGATGGGCCTGGATGCCGGCGCGTACCGCCCAGAAGTAGAAGCCGAGAGCCGATATGCCGACCACGGCCACATCCACACCACCCGGCAGGACGCCATGGCCACCGAACTCCTTGCCGCCCAGCGCCGACAGCACCGACAGCCACAGCAGGAACCCGATGAGCCACCAGGCCGCGGCGAACTGCCGGGCGAGATTCCGCTCGCCCCGGCGGCGCAGCACCAGCGCCGCGATCGGCACGGAGACCAACACGAGGAGGGTCACCTTGCCGGTGTTGGGCCACTTCGACCAGTACAGGGCGCAGGCCGCGAAGGCGAAGGTGATCGGGCAGAGCACCGAGGCGGCCGGCAGGCGGAACGGCCGCGGCAGGTCCGGCTTGGTCCGGCGCAGGACGCCCACCGCGATGGGGCCGATCAGGTACGAGACGACCATGGCGGCCGAGACGACACTGGCCAGGGCCTCCCAGCTGTGGCCGATGGTGAGCAGCAGGAGCACGGAGACGCCGAGGTTGAGCCACATCGCGGGGCGAGCGGTGCCGTAGCGGGGATGCACCTCGGCGATCTTCTTGGGGAAGAAGCCGGTCTCGGCCAGGTTCTGCGCCAGGTACGAGGCCGAGGCCACATTGGCGATGTTGGCGCCACTGGGCGAGATGAAGGCGCCGAACTGGAGCAGGGTGACGACCCAGTGCAGCATCAGGAGCTTGGCCAGGTCGGCGAAGGGGGAGGCGAAGTTGATCCCCTGCCATCCGCCTGCCTCGGCGAGCTTCTCCGGCGGGACCGCGCCGAGGAAGGCGATCTGCAGCGCGAGGTAGATCACCAGGCCCAGGGCGAGCGCGCCGACCAGCGCGAGCGGGATGGAGCGGCCCGGGTTCCGGGCGGCGCCGCCGAGGTTGACGACGGCCTGGAAGCCGTTGAAGGCGAAGACGACGCCCGAGGTGGTGACGGCCGTCAGCACGGCGGACCAACCGTTGGGGGCGAATCCTCCGTGGTCGGTGAAGTTGCCGGTGTGGAAGCCGGAGGCGATCAGGGCGGCGACCGCGAGCACCGGGATGGCGAACTTCACCAGGGTCAGCACCGTGTTGGCCCGGGCCAGCAGCGCGACCGACCAGTAGCAGGCGAACCACAGGGCGAAGGTGAGGACCAGGGCCATCACCATGCCGGAGGCCGTGAGGCTGCCGTCGGCGACGAGCCCCTTGGCCCAGCCGAAGTTCCAGGACGCCATGTACTGGGTGCCTGCGATGGACTCGATCGGGATCAGGGAGGCGATCGCGATCCACACCGCCCAGCCGCTGACGAAGCCGAGCACCGGCCCGTGGGAGATCGAACCAAAGCGCGCCATGGCGCCGGGGAGCGGGTAGGCGGCCCCGACCTCCGCGTACGACATGGCGATCATGCCGATGAAGACGGCCCCGATCACCCAGGCGACCAGCGCCGCGGGGCCTGCGACCTGTGCGGCCTGGCCGGCTCCGAAGAGCCATCCGGAGCCGAAGATGGACCCCAGCCCGATCATGATCAGGGCGAAGAGACTGAGGTTCTTTTTACTGGCCGCGCTCATGTCCATGGCGGGCTACGTCCGTTCTGCTGTGCGAAGTGATCCGCACACACCCTAATTGAACTTTTTCGCAATTCGTTCGTGCGTCGAATCGCCGGCCCATTATCGATCGATTATCGATCAAATAGCCAAACGCGCAGCTCGCGCGCCAGCGGCTGGCTCCGCCCCGCCGGCATTGGGTGCGACCCGCCCCACTCCTCCACCGCTCCGAAGTCCTCAGGCCGAAAGGGTTCATAAAAGGTCACCTTGGGCTGTTATGTGCGATATGCCACATACGGTGATCGTGCGTGGCGGTCACGGTGCGCGGGCCGCCGGAAGGGATGGATGTGGAGGGTAGGGACCGCGGCGATGAGTCACGCCGCCCCGAGCGCCACGAGCCGGACGCGACAGCGGGCGGCAAGGCCGGCGGCCCGGCGGGAGATGGTCGGCCGCGCCAGGACCGGCCCGCACGCAAACGGCGGCGTGCCGGCGCTCCTCGTCGCCTGGCCGCGCTCCTGAGCGCTCCCCCGCCGGGCCCTGCGCGCCCGGATTTCTGGCGCAGCCCGTTGCGGGGTCCGTGGCTGACGTCGGTGTTCGGGTTGATCTTGCTGATCGGTATCACCGTGATGTTCGTGACCGGGCTGCTGTCCTACGCCGCGTACAACCCGGATCTGGCGCCGGGCAACGACCACACGCCGGACAAGGGCTGGTTGGGTTTCTATCTCTTCGCCTGGCCGACCCGGCCGTACTGGCTCTACCGGCTCACCCAGGGAGTCCACGTCACCCTGGGCGTGGTGCTCGTCCCCGTCCTGCTGGCGAAGCTGTGGTCGGTCATCCCGAAGCTGTTCGGGTGGCCACCGCTGCGGTCCCCGCGCCACGCGCTGGAGCGGCTCTCGCTGCTGCTGCTCGTGGGCGGCGTACTGTTCGAGTTCGTCACGGGCGTGCTCAACATCCAGCTGCACTACATCTTCCCCGGGTCCTTCTACACCCTGCACTTCTACGGTGCCTGGGTCTTCATCGGCGCCTTCGTCGTACACGTCGTCTTCCGCATCCCCACCATGGTCACGGCGTTGCGCAGCCGCCGCTGGCGCAGTGAACTGCGTACCCCAGTCACGCGTACCAGGCCCGAACCGCCGGACGACACCGGACTGGTGACCCCCGACCCCGCACCGCCCACGACGTCCCGCCGTGGCGCGCTCGGCATGGTGGGCGCCGGGTCGCTGGTACTGCTCATCGTGACTGCTGGTCAGAGCATCGGCGGAGCCCTCCGCAGGACCGCGCTGCTGGCTCCGCACGGGCAGGAACCGGGCGCGGGACCCAACGGCTTCCAGATCAACAAGACCGCCGCGGCGCTCGGCATCCGCGCCCGCGACATCGGGCCTGACTGGCGCCTCGTCGTACGCGGCCCCGGCCGGGAACGGAGCTTCACCCGGGAGCAGGTACTGGCCCTGCCGCAGCACACGGCCGCCCTGCCGATCGCCTGCGTGGAAGGCTGGTCCACCGACGACCAGCACTGGAGGGGCGTACGGCTGTCCGACCTGGCGGCCCTGGTGGGGTTGCGGGAGAGCCCGCCCGGGGTCTTCGTCGAGTCCGCCCAGCGCTCCGGAGCCTTCCGCTCCACCCACCTGCGCGACAACCAGGTCCGGGATCCCAGGTCACTGCTGGCTCTGCGGGTCAACGGCGCGGACCTCTCGGTGGACCACGGCTATCCGGCGCGGATCATCGTCCCCGCCAACCCCGGTGTGCACAACACGAAATGGGTCACCCGCCTCACCTTCGGAGCACCGCGATGAAGGGCCGCGGGAGGGCCCGGGGGAAAGGAACGGCCAGGGGCATGCTCAGGGGCAAGTCCAAGCGCATGGCCAAGCGCATGGCCAAGGGGCTGGCCGAGGGCATCCGGGCACGCTACGGCGGTTCTCTCGCGCATCTCGTCCTGGTCTTGTGCTCCTTCGCCCTGACCGGGTACGCCGGGCTCCGGTTGCTGCAGGGGGACACGCTCGGCGTCGTCGTCTGGTTCGTCGGCGCGGCGCTCCTGCACGACCTGGTCTTCCTCCCCCTCTACACCGTCACCGACCGTGCGGTGCAACGCCTGTTTCGGAAGCGCCGGATCAGGGGCACGGCAAGCCGCTCCCGTCCCGTGGCAGGCCGCATCAACTATGTCCGGGTGCCCGCCTGTCTGGCGCTTCTGCTGCTCCTCGTCTGGTACCCGCTCGTCCTCGGCCGGGTCCCGGGCTTCAGCGGCTACACCGGCCTGCCGGCCGACGTTTTCTGGGGGCGCTGGCTGCTGATCACCGCCGTTCTCTTCGCGCTCTCCGCGGCATGCCTGTTGGTGGCGGTGTGGCGCGCGCGGCCGCGCCGTCCGGCGGTGCGCGAAGCCCGGCTGAAGGGGCCCGGACGAACGAACCCCGACGAACCTCGATGAAACTCGATGAACCTCCGTGAATGTGCCGGCCGCAGTGGAGCCCGGATCCGATGAGCACCGACGAACAGGCACCGGAGCCCGGCGCAGCTCCCCGCGCCCGGCACGAGGACCCCTATGCCCATGCGCTCGCCGAAGGCCGCGGTCCCCTGTACATGCGCTGTACGGATGGCGGGATCCTGCTGTCGGAGGTGGACCGTTGGTGTGCCGCACCGGACTCCGCAGACGTCAGCGTCCTGCGACGCTGCCATGGCGCGGTCCTCGACATCGGCTGTGGGCCGGGGCGTTTGGTCAGCGCCCTCCGCGCACGCGGCCATGTCGCGCTCGGCATCGACATCAGTCACGCGGCTGTTGCGCGGACCGAGCACACCGGGGGTATCGCGCTGTGCCGGTCCGTCTTCGACAGACTGCCGGGTGAGGGGCTGTGGAACACCGCTCTGCTCATGGACGGCAACATCGGCATCGGCGGCGACCCTCGGGCACTGCTGGCGCGCATCGGATCGCTTGTGGCCCCCTACGGAATGCTGCTGGTGGAAGCGGCTCCCGACGATGTCGACGAACGGCTGGACGTGCGCTTCGACGACGGCCGCGGCCACCTGGGCAGCCCCTTCCCGTGGGCCCGCGTCGGCCTCCCCGCGCTGCGCCGCAAGGCGGCGGTCACCGGCTGGCAGACCGGCGATGACTGGACGCTCGACGACCGCCACTTCCTCGTACTGCGGCAACCTCGTGGCAGTGGCTCCGACCACGGTCCGGCGCCGGTCGGGAGGCCGCACTGAGGGAGGTGGCGGGGCGGAGGAGGGCGGCCGGGCGGAGGGGGGCCGAGCGGCGGTGAAGGGCGGCCGCATCGGACCGGTGCGCGGCTCGCCACCGTGCATGACCCACGTCCCCACGACCCATGACCCAAGGCCCTCGCCGGCCCGTCGAGCGATCGTCACCAGCCCGTCAGCAGAAGGTGGTTGACCAGCAGCGCGAGGACGGCCTGGCCGGCCAGCCATCTGCCGTGCATGCTGCGCGGCAGCAGCGCGCAGGCAGGCAGCAGCCAGATCGCGAAGGGCAGCCAGATGCGTTCGGTCTCCGCCTTGCTCATTCCGGACACGTCCGCGAGCAGCATCATGCAGAACGCCGCGCCGACCAGGACAGTCAGCGCGCCGCCCCCGCGGGGCGCCGCGCGCCGCATCCCCCGCACGGCCGGCCCCAGTCGCGCGGACGCACGGACCAACCCCGCGACCGTCGCCAGTCCCACCGTCACGACCTGGGCGGCCAGGTTGGCCCAGACGAAATAGGCGTACGGGCGCACCTTCGCAGCACCCTGGTAGTACCGCTCGACGAGAGTCGTATAGCCCTCGGGCCACCAGAATCCCAGGGCGGTGAAGCCCACGGCCCAAGGCAGCACCCCCGCCACCACATACGGCAGGGGGCGGGCGGAGCGGGCGAGGAGGAGAACAGCGGCGCCCAGCACGACCAGGACGGTCAGGCCGTAGGAGAGGTACCAGGCAAGCCCCAGCAGCAGCCCGGCCCCCAGGGCCGCCAGGCGGGGCACCCGGGTGGTGCGGGTGGCCGCCAGTGCGAGCAGAGCGATGGCCCAGGCAGCGACGCCGGCGAAGTAGCCGTCGGCGCTGACGCCGATCCACACCGCCGCGGGGGCCAGTACCAGGAACGGCGCTGCCAACCGCGCCAGGCGCTCACCGCTCAGCACCCGCAGTGTCACCATGACCGCAACCACGCCGGACGACCCGATGGTGATGCACCAGGCCGCCGCCCAGGCACCTCCGCCCAGCCCGATCCGGTCCAGGCCGACGAACGTCAGCAGTGCGCCAGGCGGGTGTCCGGCCACATGCGCGGGCCAGTTGTGCGGTGAGTCGGCCAGGATGTGGTGGGTGAAGTCCCTCAGGAAGGCGGGCACTTCACGTACGTCGGCGACGGATTGCAGGTACTCCATACTGCTGGTGAGCCGTCCGGCGACCCCTCGCTGCCAGCCATCCACGAGTGCCAGGGACCATGTCCAGGCCATCGACACGCTCCAGACGGCCGGCACCAGCGCCCGCCACGGCAGACGCTGCGCGATGCGTGGGCCGTGGACGACCACGAGGGCGGCGACCACGAGGGCGGCCGGCGTACCGGGGCCGAGGTGCGGCAGCCACGACGCGTACAGCGGCGGCCACCCCAGTCGCAGAATGCCCTCGGTCCCGTAGACGGTGCGGTTGACGGCGTTCCCGACAACCACCGCGAGCACGAACAGCACCACCGCGGCCGCCACCGCCCAAAGGTCGCGGCCGCCCGCCCGCTTCCGCACAGACACGTTCGGCGGAGCACCGTCGGCCAGCGGCCCGGCCTGTTCGCCGTCCTCCCCCACGCACCCGCGGGCCTGGCGGCGGGCGGGGTGGGGACTCATCGGCTGCCCACCGGACGCAGCCTGGCCAGGGTGGCGGCGAACCGGCCGCCGGGTGCGTCGGCCGCGACCCGGTCGGCGTCCTCCGCGGTGTCGACGTCGCGCAGCGGAGGCAGATCCCGCACCCGCAGCCCGGCGGCGGTCAGTCTGGCGCGCTGCGCGGCGCCGGTGTGGGCGGTGGACATGGGGACGCCGCGCAGCAGCCCGGGCTCGGGGCAGCCCAGGCCGAGCGCCCAGAATCCGCCGTCCTCGGCCGCCCCGAACCAGGCGTCGCAGTCGTCCCAGGCACCGATGTCCAGTGCTGGGGCGAGGAGTTGGGGCGTGACCTGAGGGGTGTCCATGCCGATGAGCAGCGTCGGTCCGGTGCTCTCGGCGAAGGCCGCGGCAAGCCGCTCGTCGAGGCCGCCGGTGCCCTGCGGCCGAACGTCGAAACCGGTTGGCAACCAGCTGCCCGGCCGCCCGTCGAGGACCAGCACCCGCCGCCGCGCAGGCATCGCGCCAACGGCCCGCAGCGTGTCGCACAACGCCGCTTCGGCCAACTGGGCGGCCTCGTGCGGCGCGTAGGGCGGCGTCAGTCGGGTCTTGACCCGACCCGGCACCGGTTCCTTGGCGATGACCAGGACCGTCGTGGGGCCGGTCGAGCCGGTCGGGCCGCTTGGCACGGCCGGATCGTGCGATCCTCGCAGACCCTGTGCATGCGGCGGAAGTTGTGCGTCCGACGGAAATTGTGGAGCCCCGGTCATCGCGCCACCGTCTCCTGTACTCGTGCCGTCAGCGGCGGCTGGTTGAGGACGCCGCGCATATCGCGGACGGCGTGCCAGGTGCCGCGCCAGGTGCCGGTGACCTTCGAGCGGCCGGTACGCGGCCGGTAGGGCACGTCCCGCTCCTCGATGCGCCAGCCGGCGTCGGCGGCGCGGACGACCATCTGCAACGGATAGCCACTGCGACGGTCCGTCAGATCCAGGCCGAGCAACGCGGCGCGTCGGGCGGCACGGAGCGGGCCCAGGTCGTGCAGCCGCAGACCGGTGCGCCGGCGCAGCATCCGCGCCAGGACCAGGTTGCCGGCCCGGGCATGCGGCGGCCAGGCACCACGGCCCTGCGGGCGGCGGCGGCCCAGCACGAGGTCGCTCTCCCCGTCGCGTACGGCGCGCACGAACGGGTCGAGCAGCGCCGGGTCCAGCGAGGCGTCGCAGTCGCAGAAGCAGACGATGTCGGCCTCGGCGGCGAGCAGTCCGGCGTGGCAGGCGGCGCCGAAGCCGCGCCGCGGTTCGTGGACGACGGTGGCGCCGAGGCCACGGGCGATCTCGGCGGAGCCGTCGGTCGAGCCGTTGTCGACGACGATGGCCCGCCAGCCGTCCGGGATGCGCGCCAGCACCCACGGCAGTGCGGCGGCCTCGTTCAGGCAGGGCAGCACGACGTCCACCGAGGCGGGCCGGGGACCGCCGCGAGCAGCTCTCTCCGCCGCCGGGCCGATGTCAGACCCGGCCGCGTCCGCCCCCGTCCCGTCCCGCGTCGCCTGCCCCGCACCCCGCTCCGCGCCCGGCCCCGTGCCCTTCCGCGGCAGCTCCCGCGTCCCCTCCCGCGGCCGTTCCCGGTTCCCCTCCCGCATCCCCTCCCGGGCGAACTCCGCCATCCCTTCGGCGAATCCGGTCTCCGCCCGCCACCCCAGTTCCTCGGCGATCCGCTGCGAGGAGGCGGTGATGTGCCGGACATCGCCGAGGCGGTACTCCCCCGTCACCACCGGCTCCGGCCCGCCGTACGCCTCGGCCAGCGTGCGCGCCATCGCGCCGACGGTGTGCGGTTGCCCACTGCCGGCGTTGTAGGCGGTCAGCGTCCCTTCCACCCGTTCCGGGAGCGCCTCCAACGCGACGACGTTCGCCCCCGCGATGTCCCGGACGTGGACGAAGTCCCGCCGCTGACCGCCGTCTTCATAGACGGTGGGTGACTCGCCACGGGCCAGCGCCGAACGGAAGAACGACGCCACCCCCGCGTACGGGGTGTCACGCGGCATGCCCGGCCCGTAGACGTTGTGGTAGCGCAGTACGACGGCCCGGCCGCCGGTGGCCCTGGCCCAGGAGGCGGCAAGGTGCTCCTGGGCGAGCTTGGTCGCCGCGTACACATTGCGCGGATCGACGGGCGCGTCCTCGCGGACCAGGCCGGGCAGCAACGTGGCACCGCAGCGCGGGCAGTCCGGCTCGAACCGCCCGGCTGCCAGCTCGGCGACCGCCCGCGGACCCGGCCGCACGGGGCCGTGGGAGGGGCAGCTGTAGTGCCCCTCCCCATAGACCACCATCGATCCGGCCAGCACCAGCCGACGCACGCCTGCCTCGGCCATGGCCGCCAGCAGTACGGCCGTCCCCAGGTCGTTGCAGCCGACATAGTCGGGCGCGTCCGCGAAGTCCTTGCCCAGGCCCACCATCGCCGCCTGGTGGCAGACCGCGTCGACGCCGACGAGGGCCGTCTCGACGGCCGCCCGATCGCGTACGTCCCCGACGACCCGGTCCGCCCCGGAGTGCGGCGGCGGGGGCTCCGGATGGGCCGAAGGCAGCAGTGCGTCGAACACGACGGGTTCATGGCCCCGCCTGAGAAGCGCCTCGACGACCTGCGATCCGATGAATCCGGCACCGCCGGTAACCAGTACTCGCATGCCGATCACGCTAAGCCTGGTGCCGCGTTCCGACGTGCACCACGACGCTCACGTCATGACTTCGTAAGACCCGGCCTCCGCCAGTCGGGTCGTTACGCGGGGCTCGACCCGTGCGCCACGCCGTCGCCACCGACCCGGCTCCCGCTCCGAGTCTGGTAGGCAACGGTTGCCGAGCCGTAATCGGAGCCGTTCGCCGCCGCTGACCCGACGCTGGGCCGGCCCCTCGCACCACGACCAGGAGCTGTCGAGCCGATGGCACATCTGACGATCAGGGAGGACCAGCTCCTCCTCCGCCTGACGTGGCCCGAGAAGGCGGCCGCCCGACGCTTCCGGATCCTCGTGCCGCTCTCCGCGGTGCGCACCGTGATGATCGAACCGGATTGGTGGCGCGCCCTGCGCGGGAGACGCGGACGAGGCGTCTGGGTGCCCGAAGTGTTCTGCGTCGGCGTACGCCGGCACTCGGCCGGCAAGGATTTCGTCGCCGTACGACCCGACGGCCCCGTGCTCTGCATCGGGCTACCCCCGTCGTCCCCTTTCAGCCTTCTCGTCGTCTCCGTACCGGATCCCGATGCCACCGCGCGCTGTCTGCGCGACGCCGCACCGAACCTCGTCCCCGCCGCCGGCGGCGGACTGTGGCGCTCGCTCCCCGTACCCGAGGAAGCACCGAAAACGAGAGACTGATCGGCCCACAGACAGGCACCGACGTTACTGGTCCGCAGCAGCACCCGGACCAGCTCGGCGGCGCTCTCGCCTGCAGTGCGCGTCATGCGGAGCCACTGGGGCGTCGGCCGAGGTCGAGGCGCGTCTGCGGGCTCGGTAGGCCGCGGCCTTGACGCGGTTGCCGCAGGCGTCCATCCCGCACCAGGTACGTCGGGCGCCACGCGAGCGATCGAGGTAGATACGAGTGCAGCCGGCGCGTCCGCACTCCTTGAGGTGACGCAGGGCGAACGGGGCACGAGAAGAGGGAGACGGAAGAGAAGGCAGAGAAGAAGAAGGAGGAGGAGTTGTGGCCGAACTGACTGAGATCGGCGATGTCGAGGTCGTGGTCTTCGACGTCCTGGGGACTCTGGTCGACGAACCCAGTGGGCTGCGCACGGCAATTCGCGAGGCAGGCGGCCATCGCCCGGCTGGCCACGGCTGGTCAACGCCTTCCACCGTGGGCCGATTCGGTCGCGGGTCTCCAGCGGCTCGCGCAGACATTCCCCGTGCTGGGGCTCTCCAACGCCAGCCGCACCGCCCTGCTGCGGCTCAGCGCACATGCCGGGCTGCGCTGGCATCAAGCCTTGTCCGCCGAGGCCGCCCTGGCCTACAAGCCGGCACTCGAGGTCTACCGGCTCGCCCTGGACGCGGCCGGCTCTCCCCCGGAACACGTACTGATGGTGGCCGCCCATGCCTGGGACCTTCGCGGAGCCCGGGCGCAGGGCATGCGGACCGCCTACGTCCAGCGACCGGTCGGGGATCCACCCGCGGATTCCGACCGCTTCGACTGGCAGTTCAGCGGACTGGAGGAACTGGTCACCGCCATGACGGGGCAGTAGCCGGACCTCGTCGAAGCCGGACCTCGTCGAGCCGCGTGCGGGCTACGCCTCACCGCTTTGACTCTCACACCGATGTGAGGCTCTAGCGTCCCGGTCATGTCCATCAGCACCCCGGTCATGTTGGGGCGGGCTGGGTGCGCCGCAACCGAAGGAGACGATTCCATGTCCACTGCTCTGCCCACTTCCCGTCTCGGCCGCCTGGTGCGCGGGAACGGCCCGGGCCTGCTGCTCGCCCATGGCGCCGGCGGAGGCATCGACGCCAACTACGGCCCCCTCTTGGACGTGCTGGCCGCACAGCACACCGTCGTCGGCCCGGACTACCCAGGCACCGGCCGCACCGCGCGCGCCGACGCGCCGCTCGCCCTGGATGCGCTGGCCGACGAACTGGTCGCCACCGCCGTCGAGGAGGGCCTGGCGACCTTCGCCATCGCCGGATACTCACTGGGCTGCCCGGTCGCCATCCGCGCCGCCACCCGCCACCCCGACCGCGTCACGGCCCTGGTCCTCACCGCGGGCTTCGCCCACCCCGACCCGCGGTTCCTGCTGACGGCACGGCTGTGGCGCGACCTGCTGCGCGCCGGCGATCTGGAGCGACTGGCCGGCTTCCTGACCCTGATGTGCCTGAGCTCCCCGGTCCTGGACGCCCTCACCCAGGACGACCTCGACACCACCCTCACGACCACGGCCGCCACCATCCCGCCAGGCACGCCGGAGCACGTCGAGCTGCTCATCGACTGCGTCGACGTCCGGGCCGACCTCGCGGCCATCGCCGTGCCGACCCTGGTCATCTCCACCGCGCTCGACCAGCTCGTCTCGCCGCACCACCACCGGCAACTCGCGGACGCCATTCCGGGGGCGCGCTACGCCGAGATCGCCTCCGGGCACCTCCCCTTCATCGAGCGGCCGGAGGAATGGGCCACCCTCATCCGCGACTTCCTTCACGACAGCCGCAGGTGACGGCACCCCCTGCAGTCATGCCGGGCCGGTCGCACCCTTATCCATAAGCCGGGCTGCCGACCTCGCCACGGAGAACGCCGACAGCCCGGCCCGGCGGAGGGCCGGCCGGCGCTCACCGTCAGTTGGACTCAAAAGCCCCATCGGCAGTCTCCAGGCGGTCCAGCAACACGGTGCGGACATGGCCGTGCACGTCCTCACCGCACGCCTGCTTGCCAACGAGGCCGCCTGGCGGCTGTCGCACGACTTCCCTGCCACTCCGGAGGTCTCGCCGGCCAAGGCATGCGCCAGCGAGCAGTACCAGGAGGTGTGCGCACTGGCCCATCAGGTCCACGGCGCATCGGGTTCACCGCCGAACACGGCCTGCACCTCTTCACCCGCCACGCCGCGGCCACCGCCCTGGCCTTCGGCGACGCCGACCACCATTCCTCCCAAGCGGCCGCGGCCTTGGGCCTCTAGCCCGAACCCATCCGCCGTCCGCCCTCGCCTGAAAACGCCTACCCTTTCCGACTACTCGGCGAAGCAGACTGGTTCCTGAACGACCCAGGGGTGTGCCCGAAAGCCCGCCGGAAGACGTCGATGAAGGCGCTGGCGGAGGACCAACCGCAATGGCGGGCCACCGTGGTCACCGGCACGTCCTCGGCGAGGAGTACCAGCGCGTGGTAGAGGCGTAGTTGGGTTCGCCATTGGCTGAACGTCATACCCAGCTCGGTCTGGAAGAGCCGGGACAGGGTGCGGTCGCTCGCTCCGATCTGCCTGCCCAGTGCGGCCAGGGTGCGGTTGTCTGCCGGATCGGCGTGCAGGATGTCGCCCAGCGCCTTGAGGCGGGGTGTAGTGGGAGCGGGCAGGTGCAGCGGCTGCTGAGGGGAGAGGTGCAACTGGTCGAGCAGGACCGCGCGCAACCGGTCCCGTTGGGGACTGTCGCCGACCTCGGTGTCGTGGGTGTAGGCGAGGATCAGCTCCCGCAGCAGGGGGCTGACCTTGAGGACCGTCGGGCGTTCGAGGGCGAGCGGGTTGTCGGTGGCGGGCAGGCCGACCAGGTGCAGTTCGAGTCTGCCGTGGGCGCGGTGGGCGTGCGGGGCGCCGGCCGGTATCCAGATGGCGCGGTTGGCCGGTGCCACCCATGAGCCTGCGTCGGTGGTGACGGCCACCACTCCGCGGCTGGCGTAGGCGATCTGGTGATCGTCGTGACGGTGGGCGTCAATGCCGGCGCCGGGCGCCAGACACCGCATCCGGGTCGGCGCGACCGGCTGATGGCGGATACGAGTCATTGCCCGGCAGATTAGCCGCCGCCCATCACCTCGCCCCGCGGCAGGCCGCCGACCGGGTGGCGGCCTGCGGCAGTTGCAGTGATCCAGGCAGTTGAGGTTGGCGTGCTTGGCCGGGGTGGCCGGGCGTCGCACTCGCGCGCCTCTTGGGAGCGTCGGCAACGCTCTGACGTCGGCGTCTTCGGGGAGAGCCGTCGGCGGAACCCGTTCACCGGGCCCGCGACACGCCCGCGACTGGGGCATGGCGACGCTCGCCAAGGTCGGATCGATCCGGCGCGTCGGCGAATACCTCCATCATATTTCGTATTAGCCTTCCGCAACTGTACGGATTCGGCAAATCCCAGGCCGAATCACCCCAAACTTCCGGAGCAGAAATGCACAAGCTTCACAAGGCGGCTGTCATGGCCGCCGCTCTCAGCAGCTTCGCCCTCTTCGGCGCCGGCACCGCCCACGCGGCCGCCCGTGGTGGCGGCGGCGTCGACGTCTCGCAGCACAACTCCTGCCGCTCCCACGACCTGAACGTCGACGTGCTCGGCGAGGTCGGGATCCTGAACGGCCTCCTGGGCAACGCGCTCAACGGCGAGGGCAACGCGGGTGCGCAGGGCACCTCGATGGGCTCCCGCATGGGTTGCAACAACTCGGTCGACGGCGACATGGGTGGCGGCGAGGGCCACCACGGCGGCGGTGGCGGCGGTGGCGGCCACGAGGGCGGCGGAAGCGGCGGCCACGGCGGTGGGACGGGTGACCACGGTGGCGGCGGAAACAGCGGCCACGGCGGTGGTGAAGGCGGCGGCCAGGGTGGCGGTGAAGACAGCGGCCACGGCGGCGGTGACATGTAAGGGAATCAGGTAACGCAGATGGGCCCCGGGTTCCGATCCCATCAGTTCGGAACCCGGGGCCTGTCGGCGTCTGCGTCGAGCTCAGCCCACGCCGACGGGGTTGACGTAGGTACCGGGGTGGGTGGCGCCGGACTGGTCCAGGATGGCTCCGCCGTAGGGCCAGGCAAGGGTGACGTGCGTCCTCTCGTCGGGCGGGGTGATCAGGACCTTGCTCGGCAGGAACGCGCCCGCGCTGTGCCTGGCGACCGGCAGGATGGCCACCGTGACCAGGGCCATGTCGTCACCGGGCCGCAGGGTGATGGTGCTCGGCCTGTCCGCGGAGCGGCGCAGGTCCCATGCCTCACCGGATGCGCTGATCAGGCGGACTCCCGGGAAACCGTGGAGGGTGCAGGTGCGGCCGCCGTTGTTCTTCAGTCGCACCGCCGCGATCTGCTGGCTGGTGGCGTCCATGTCGGGGCGGCCACCGTGCGCGGAGTCCCAGCTGTAGCGCAACTCGCCGGTGTGGCAACGGTGGCCGCTGGTGGCGGACGAGGCATCCTTGCCGACCGCCGTAGCCTTGGCCGCCGCCGTCGGCGATGCCTGCGCCACTCCCGCTGCCGTCGCACCCAGCACCATGGCAGCGGCCGCAGCGGCCGCGATCTTCCTGGTAGTACGCATCACGAACACTCCCTCTTCGCTCGGCGGCTCACAGGCATTCCACCGGAACCCTTGCTCAGGCTCACTTCTCCCCACCAACCGGCCCGGTAAATGTCCTGAGGCCGTAACGACTGCGCCGAATGTCCTCGTGCCGGACGTACCGCACCACACCAGCTCAGAAGGTCACGGCGATCTTTCCGGCCAGGCTCCCGGCGCGGAAGCGTCGGTGTGCGGCATGGATCTCGTGGAGGCCGAAGGTGGAGTCCACACGCGGCTGCAGGGAGCCGCTGTCGACGAGCTTGGTCAGCTCGCTCAACCCCGTCCCGTCCTCGTGCACTTGGTTGACGGTGGTGCGGACACCGCGTGCGGACAGGTCAGGGACCGGTCCGGCCTGCGTCGCGATCGACGCGTACCGGCCGCCGTCCACCACCACCTCGGTCAGGAAGGCCCCGAAGGTGTCGAAGACCGCGTCGTAACTGCGGTCCTGAAAGTCATCGCGATCGGTGGTGACAAAGCCGGCGCCATGGTCGCGGGCGAAGGCGACCTGCGCGTCCCGAGAGACCAAGGCATCGACCTCGACGCCCCGTGCGCGAGCCATCTGCAACGCCAACCCGCCGACCGCGCCGGCGGCACCGGTGATCAGGAGCCGCTGACCGCCGGACACGGCAAGCCAGTCCAGTGTCTGAAGTGCCGTCAACCCGGGCAGCGGCAACGTGGCCGCCTCCACCAGGCTGACCGCCCGCGGCGCGGCGGCCACCGCCTCCGCCGGCAGTGCGACCAGATCGGCCCAGGTCCCGCGGCCGGAGCCGAGCTGGTGCGACATCGCGATGACGCGCTCCCCCGTGCGCAGTCCGCTGTTGCCGCCGTCGACCACGATGCCTGCCAGATCCCAGCCGAGCGTCATCGGCAGCGGTGGCGTCCCCTCGCCGATGGCTCCCTCCCGTGTCTTGTCGTCGACGGGGTTGATGCTGGTCGCAACCGTCCGGATCAGCACCTCCCCGGGCCCCGGCTCAGGCTGGGCGACCTCGACGAGGCCGAGGACGTCGGGTGTGCCGAAGCGATCGGTCTGGAGAGCGCGCACGGGGATCCCTTCCTACGACTACTGCTGACCCACCCTGCAACCCAGGCAATGATCACGGCATTCCCCGCCGACAGCAGGCCGGAGCCCCGGTCATGTCGGGCCGGGGCTCCAGTCACGGGCTCACCCTTGGGAGTTGCGCCGGTGGGCTGCTGCCGCTACGACCGGTATCGGAAGCGGATCCGGCCGCGGGTGAGGTCGTAGGGGCTGAGTTCCACGAGGACTCGGTCGTACGGGAGGATCTTGATGTAGTTCTTGCGGATCTTCCCGCTGATGTGGGCGAGCACTGTGTGCCCGGTCTGCAACTCCACCCTGAAGGTGGCGTTGCGCAGGCACTCGGTGACGGTGCCCTCAACTTCTATTCTTCCGGCAGGTTTTGTCATGGTCTCTCACTTCTCCCGTTCTGCGACGGTGTATTGACGTGACGGGATATCCGGTGGGAAATACGGCCGTCCGACGCGCCTGCTGCGGGTTCGGCTCGGTCGTTCGGGATGTTGTGGCGGGGCGTCAGCGGCGGACGAGTTCCAGGGTGCTGCCCGCGCGCCGGGCACCGATGCCCTCGAACAGGGCGGTGGCGGCCGCGTTGGACTCGTCCACCTCGGCCCAGGCCGAAGGGGTCCCGGAGCGGTGCAGCGAACCGAGTGCCTGGGCCAGCAGCGCCCGGGCTATGCCGCGGCGGTGCCGGTCGGCCCGGACGGCGAGCAGCCCGATCCGTGGCTGCCTGGTCAGCGGCGCCACCCGCACCAGGCCGACGTACTGGTCCAGGTACCGCGCCACCGCGTACTTCGAAAGGTCGAGCAGCGTGATTCCCGCGGGGCGGGGCAGTACCTCGGCCGGCATCGTGTGCCATCCGACGGTGGCCCCGACCTCGTCGCGGATGATGCGGTCCAGGGCGCGCAGCGGGCCCTCCTCCGCCTCACCGGCGGGCAGGATCGTCACGCCGGACGGGGGCCGCACCGAGTCGAGACCGGTGGCCTGCGGGTCGGTGGACACGCGATAGCCCCACTCGCGGCGTGCAACGGCGAAGCCGGCCCGCTCCCAGGCGGACCTGGAGTCGTGGTCGGCCTCGTCGAGGACGGTGTACAGCGGTGTGGGCAGGTCCGCCAGCATCGCGTCGGCGATGCGGTCGAAGACCGGGCGGTGCCAGGCGTCGATGCTGATGAAGAGCCGGCCGTCGGGCCGGCGTGAAGCGTCGCCGCGGCCGACCGTCCGGTCTTCCTCGACGGCGTGCCACTGCGTGTCCGCTACCCGCGTGACCACGACCGCGTGGTCGCTCGCGCCCGACGTGGAATGCACAGAGTTCATAGGTGTTGCCTCTCAGGAGTGCCTGGTTCGAGGCGCTCCCGGCGACACCTACGTCAATCGCCCACCGTGACGAAAAGGGGGAGCACCCACAGGGATACGGCCTTCATGGGTCTCACCTCCTCGCGTTCTCTCACGGCTGCTCAGACCGTAGCAGCGGGTGCCGGACAGTCCAACCGATTTAACGCCGGCTGGATTGAACGCCGGCTGGGGGTCATCGGTGGATCGTCGATCGTGTCGATCAACTGGCCTTACCGAGTGGGGGAATTGGGGACGTGACGCGGCGCGCCGAGTCCGGCCGGGTGGCCGCCGGCCGGACTCCGTTGCGCGTCTGAGGGGTCTTCGGTTCAGGGAGCTATGGTCAGTGGCCGCCCTCGTCCACGACCGTGATCTCCTCGATGTTCTGCTCGATCGCCTCGGGCGGGACGGCGGTGGCAAGGGCCCAGTAGTAGATCCCCACCGAGAACACCGAGATGATCGCCATGTCCCACCACATCGGGATGTGGCCCTGGCCGCCGAAGCCGCCCTGCCAGGAGATGACGCCCATGCCGATGAGGTAGACGGGAAGCCACTGCGCGGCCTTCCAGTCCAGTCGCGGAGCGTTCGGCAGCCGCTTCTTCGTGGCGTACCAGGCGTAGCTGCCGAGCAGGGCGTAGCCGATCACGATCGCCCAGCCGAGCCGTTCCAGGGTGGACCAGCCGGCCCAGTAGATGATCAGGCTCGCCACGGCGAAGGACAGCGGCGCGATGACGTTGCCGCCGGGCAGGCGGTAGGGACGCTGGCGGTGCGGCAGGCGGCCGCGGAACACACCGAACGCCAAGGGGGCGCCGGCGTACATCAGGACGCTCGCCGAGGTGATGAAGGAGACCAGCTGCTGCCAGCTCGGGAAGGGGAGGAAGCAGATCACGCCGGTCACGAAGGAGATGATCAGGCCGAACCACGGCACGCCGCGGCCGTCGGCCCGCTCGAACAGCCGGGGGGCGTAGCCGTTCTTGCTCAGGCCGTAGGAGATCCGCGAGGTGGAGGTGGTGTAGATCAGGCCGGTGCCGCCGGGGGACACGATCGCGTCCGCGTACAGGATCCAGCCCAGCCAGCCGAGTCCCACCACGGTGGCCAGGCCGGCCCACGGGCCGCTGATGCCGGCGTAGTCGAGCTTGGCCCACCCGTGGGCGAAGGACGCCAGGGGCAGGGCGCCGATGTAGACGACCTGGAGCAGGGTGTAGATGACGGCTCCGATCACCACCGAGCCGATGGTGGCGCGGGGCAGGTCGCGCTTGGGGTTGCGGCTTTCGCCCGCGAGCTGGATGGCCTGCTCGAAGCCGAGCAGCGCGAAGATGATGCCGCTGGTGCTGATGGCGCTGAGCACACCCTTGGCGCCGAACGGGGCGAAGCCGTGGGAGGTGAAGTTGTGCGGGTGGAAGTTGGTCGCCGCGATGACGAAGATCGCCCCGAGGGGTACGGCGATCTTCCACCAGGTGGCCGCACTGTTGGTGTGGGCCAGTACCTTCACGCCCAGGAAGTTCACCGCGACGAAGATCGCCATCAGGGCGACCGCGACGATGAATCCGCTGACCGTGAGGGTTCCGTTGGCGTGCTGGAGCGACTTGGCCCATGACCAGTGCCCGGCGTAGCCGATCATGGCCTCGACCTCGATCGGGGCCACCGTCGCCGCCTGGAGCCAGGAGAACCAGCCGAAGGACATGCCGGCCAGGCCGCCGAAGGCGTAGTGCGGGTAGCGCGCGGTGCCGCCGGCGACCGGGAAGAGACCGCCGAGCTCGGCGTGCACCAGCGCCAGCAGCACGATCGCGACCGCGCCGACGCTCCAGGAGATGATCGCGGACGGGCCGGCTACCACCACGGCCTTCTGGGCGCCGTAGAGCCATCCGGATCCGATGATGGAGCCGACCGAGGCCCACATCAGGCCGATCAGTCCGACGTCCCTGCGCAGAGAGCCTGGTGCGCGTGCCTGCAGTGGCGTGATCTCGTCAACGCTTGCCATGAGGGGCCTTTCAAGACAGCTGGCCGAAAAGTTGCCTCAGCGTAGGGAGCTTTCGGGGTCTTGGAAATAGCTGGTGACAGAAAAGTTATTTTCCGTGGAAAACTCATGGGGGACTCATGGATTCGACATCGTGCAAATGGGCGGAATACTGGGTCAGTTGAGGCGGATGAGGCGATCCGAACGCCGGATCGAAGGCATCCGATCACCCCTTCATTCCCTCGGTGCGGCGAATTCAATTGGCGAAATCTTTGAGAAGGTGCGCCACTGGCATTACTTTTCTGCGCCTATGGTTTTGCGTTTCCCGTCGGCGAATGGCTTGGCGATCACATGCGGGGCGCCGTGCGGAGGGGACATGCTGGGGAGGGTGGAACGGCGAGGCCGGACGACGGCCCCTCCACCCTGGAGCGCTGAAGGGCACATGACCGGCGATCCCCGCGACGCCCCGTCTCCCCCGGCGACCGGTGACGGCAACGGGCCCGCCGTCCCGCGCGCGGAGTTCGACGCGCTCTTCGCGGCGGTCCGCACGTGGGGCCGCTGGACACCGGCCGACCGCGGCGCCTGGAGCCGGGTGACCCCCGAGCACGTGCGGCGGGCCACCGCCCTGGTCCGGACCGGCACGGTCGTCCCGATGGCGCGCCCGTGGGACACCGCCGCCGGCCCGGACAACAGCAAGCCTGCCCTGCACTTCATGTCCCAGCTCGGCGACCCCGAGGGCCCGGAGCCCGCCCCGGAACCCACCTCGTACAAGGACTTCGTCGGCGCCGACTACCACGGCAAGGCCGTCAGCCACCTGGACGCGCTCGCCCACATCGCCTACCGCGGGCAGCTCTACGACGGCCGGCCCGCGGACGCCTGTGTCGATGCGCGGGGCGCCCGGTTCGGCGCCGTGTCGTCGCTCGGCGCCCTGGTGACCCGGGGCGTGCTGCTCGACCTGCCCGGCGTCTCGGGGAGCGCCTGGCTGGAGCCCGGGCACGCGGTGCACGCCGAGGACATCGCCATGGCCGAGCGGGCACTCGGCGTGACGATCGGCGACGGTGACGCGGTGCTGCTGCGGACCGGCAGCACCCGGCGTCGCGGGGAACTGGGTGCCTGGGACCCCGACGCGGCCAGCGCGGGCTTCCATGTGAACGCGATCCCGCTGCTTGGCGCGCGCGGGATCGCCCTGCTCGGGAACGACGGCGACAGCGATGTGCGGCCCTCGCCGGTCGAGGGGGTGCACTCCCCGGTCCACGCGCTGGCAATCGCCGCGATGGGGGTGCCGCTCCTGGACAACCTCGATCTCGAAGCGCTCTCCGCCGCCTGCGCAGAGGCCGGCCGCTACGACTTCCTGTTCGTGGTCGCTCCACTGAACATCCCCGGCGGCACGGGCTCACCCGTCACCCCGATCGCGGTGCTGTGACGCCCCTCCTCCGCCCCCGCGCGACCGACATCGCCTTCGACGAACGCCCTACAATCGGAGCAAACGGTACAGCTGCTCCGAGCGGACGGCAGGAGGGTGACGGGCGGACCCGCGGCACGTACCGAAAGGGAAGTGATTCCGATGGGGCTGGTGGGAGTTGACGTCGGCCCCACACGTGCCCGTGACCGGTTCCTTCGAGGCGAGTCGATCGACGAGGCCGTACGCAGCCCGATCCTGAACTCCTGGGAACGCTCGCTCGCCCGGGGTCTCTCGCCGGCCGGATGCGACCTCCCCTACCGCGCCGACCTCGATCTGGAGGGACGGCTCGTCCGAGCGGCCGGGCCCGTGCTGGACCGGCTCCAGGAGCTGTTCACCGACCGGAACATGAACGTCTCGCTCGCCGATGGCCGGGGCGCCGTGCTGCAGCGCCGTTTCGGCAGTCCTTCCCTGGTCAGACGGCTGGCGGCGATCCAGAGCGTGCCCGGGTACGTGTTCGCCGAGGAGTTCGGCGGGACCAACGGCATCGGTCTGGCGCTCGCGGAACGGCAGTTGATCAACGTCTACGGCGCCGAGCACTTCGCCGAACGCTCCCAGTCCAACGCCTGCTCGGCGATCCCCGTCCGGGACCCGCTCAGTGGGCGCATCGAGGGCGTGCTGTGCCTGGGCTATCCGCTCACCGACGTGGACACGGCGCTGAACTCCGTGATCCGCAAGGCAGCCGGCGCCATCGAACGACGCCTCCTGGAGCAGAGTTCACAGCGGGAGCGCACCCTGCTCCAGGCATACCTCGATGCCAGGCGCCAGGTGCCGACCGGCGACGGTGAGCCGGGCGAGCCGACCGGGCGCGGGCTGGACTGGCGGGACCAGATGATCCTCCAGGAGAAGGCCGCCGATCTGATCGCCCTGGCCCAGCGGGCGGCCGTGGCGGTGCCGCTCCCAGGCGGACGCTGCGCGACCCTGCTCAGCCGACCGGTCACCAGCCCTTCCGGGGTCCAGGGCATCGCCATCGAAGCCCTCCTCTCCACAGGGCAACTGCCCGTCATCGTCCCCGCCCCGCCCGAGACCCCGTCCGGCCCCCCGGCGCCGCAGCGCCCCGAGCCCGCGGCCCCGCGGCTCCGGCACCGCCCCGGCGCCGTACCCAGCCGAGCGGCCGCGACCGCACACACGCCCGGCACCGCCGGCGCGGCCTCCGCGCCCGCGGCGAGCGGGCTGGTGCTGGTCGGCGAGCCGGGGGTGGGGAAGTACGCCGTGGCGGCCCGGCGGCGTCTGGAGCTGCTGTCCGAGGCCAGTACCCGCATCGGCACCACCCTGGACGTGTCCCGCACCGCCCGGGAACTCGCCGAGATGGCCGTGCCCCGCCTGGCCGACTTCGTCACCATCGAGCTTCCCGAAGCGGTGCTGCGCGGCGAGGAGCCGACCGACCCGCGCGCCGGGCTCTACCGCGTCGTGCTCCACGGATACCGGGAGGACTGCCCCTTCTACCCCGCCGGTGAGCCGATCGACCTGCGCCCCTCGACTCCCCAACTCCGTTGTCTGGCCGGCGGACGAGCGGTGCTGGAGCCCGACCTGAGGACCGCCGCGGGCTGGATCGCCCAGGATCCCGCGCACGCCCAGCGCCTCCTCGACCACAACGTCCACTCCCTGATCGCCGTCCCCCTCAACGCCCGCGGCATCGCCCTGGGCGTGGCGAGCTTCTACCGCTCGCGGGATCCGGCCCCCTACGGGGACGACGACCGCTCACTGGCCCAGGAACTCGCCACCCGCGCCGCCATCTGCATCGACAACGCCCGCCGCTACACCCGCGAACACAACATGGTGCTGGCACTGCAGCACAGCCTGCTGCCGCGCGGCTTCCCCGAGCAGAACGCCGTCGAGGTCGCCCACCGCTATCTGCCCGCCGAGTCCGGCGTCGGCGGCGACTGGTTCGACGTCATCCCCCTGTCCAGCAGCCGCGTGGCGCTCGTCGTCGGGGACGTCGTCGGGCACGGGCTGCACGCCGCCGCCACCATGGGCCGACTGCGCACGGCGGCCCGCAACTTCGCCGAACTGGACCTGGCCCCGGACGAGGTCCTCACCTGCCTCGACAACGTCGTGGCACGCCTGGCCCGGGACGACGGCGGTGAGGAGCCGGACGGCATCACCGGCATCATCGGCGCGACCTGTCTGTACGCCGTCTACGACCCCACGTCCCAGCAGTGCGTCATGGCCCGGGCCGGCCACCCGCCACCCGCGCTCGTCCATCCCGACGGCACCGTCGCCTTCCCCGACCTGCCCGCCGGCCCGCCACTGGGGCTGGGCGGCCTGCCCTTCGAAACCGCCGAAATCCCTCTCCCCGAAGGCAGTCAGCTCGTCCTCTACACCGACGGACTGGTCGAGGACCGCCACCGCGACCTCGACACCGCCCTGGACCGGCTGCGCCGAGCCCTGGCGCACCCGAACCGCCCGCCCGAGGAGACCTGCGCGGAGGTCCTCCGGACAGTGGTGCCCCGCCACCCCACCGACGACATAGCCCTCCTCGTGGCCCGCACCCACACACTGGACGCGCACCGGATCGCCACCTGGGCACTGACCGACGACCCGGCCATGGTCTCCCGCATCCGCGCCGCCGTGACACGTCAACTGGCCGCCTGGGGACTGGACGAGGTGTCGTTCGCCGCCGAACTGGTGCTCAGCGAGCTGGTCACCAACGCCATCCGCTACGGCACCGCCCCGATCCGGGTACGCCTGCTCTACGACCGCGCCCTGACCTGCGAGGTCTCCGACGGCAGCAGCACCGCCCCGCATCTGCGCCATGCGGCCACCACCGACGAGGGCGGCCGCGGCCTGTTCCTCGTCGCACAGCTCGCCCAGGCATGGGGCACCCGTTACACCGCCGACGGCAAGGTCATCTGGGCCGAGTGCGCCCTGAAGATGTCCGGCGGACGGCCCGGCCTCGCCGCGATCTGCCTCGACGACATTCCCGCCATCTGAGCGACACCTCCGGGCCGGGAAGCCCAGGGGACGGCAACGGGGGCCGTAGCATGCGCGGACGTGCCGATACCGGCAGTGCACCGAGCGGCCGATCCCCGGAGAAGCCCGTGCCCGACACTCCCGACAGCAGCCCTCCCGCTCCCCACGGTCCGGAGCCGCTGGTACGCATCCGCGGCCTGGGCAAGCGGTTCGGCGGCACCCTCGCGCTGGACGGCGTCGACCTCGACATCCACTCCGGCAGCGTCCTCGCCCTGCTCGGCCCCAACGGTGCCGGCAAGTCCACCCTCATCAAGATCCTGGCCGGTGTCCATCACGCGGACCACGGCGAGGTGACGGTGGCCGGCCATCCGCTCGGCACCCAAGCGGCCGCCCGCGCCATGTCGTTCATCCACCAGGACCTCGGACTGGTCGAGTGGATGACAGTCGCCGAGAACATCGCCCTGGGCACCGGCTATGCCCGCCGCGCCGGACTGCTGTCCTGGCGGAGGACCCACGAGCGCTGCACCGAGGCACTCGGCATCCTCGCCGCCCACCTCGACCCGCGCACCCCCGTCGCCGACCTCCCGCGCGCCGAGCGTTCCCTGGTGGCCCTCGCCCGGGCGCTTTCCACCCGGGCCGGCGTCATCGTCCTCGACGAGCCGACGGCCAGTCTCCCGGCGGCGGACTGCGCCCGGCTCTTCGGCGTCCTGCACGCCCTGCGCGACCAGGGCCACGCCATCGTCCACGTCACCCACCGGCTCGACGAGGTCTACCAGGTCGCCGATGCCTTCGCCGTACTGCGCGACGGCCGCCTGGTCCGCCACGGCCCGCTCGCCGGCCACAGCCCGGCCCGGCTCGTGCGCGACATCGTGGGCCACGAACCCGGCGGCCACCGCCTCGCCCCGGCCACCGGCCGCACCGTCCTGAGCCTGGACCGCGTACGGACGGTCGACACCGCACCGGTCGGCCTGGAGCTGCACGCCGGCGAGATCCTCGGCCTGGTGGGACTCACCGGCGCCGGGCACCTGGAGCTGGGCCGCGCCCTCGCCGGCGCCGGGCACCTCCTCGGCGGGCGGGCCCTGCTCGACGGACGCCCCTACCGACCGGGATCGGTCGCGGCCGCGGTCGGCTCCGGCGTCGGCTTCGTCAGCAGCAACCGTCAAGAGGAGGGCTGCGCAGCAGAGTTGACCGTACGGGAGAACCTCCTGGCCAACCCACGGGCGAGGGGCCACCCGGCGCTCCGCTGGACCGTCCCGCGGCGCGAACGGGCCGAGGCCGAGGCCCTGTTGCGCCGGTTCGCCGTCCGTCCCCGGGACAGCGAAGCGCCGATCTCCACGCTTTCCGGAGGGAACCAGCAGAAGGTCATGGTCGGCCGATGGCTCGGGACGCACCGCAGACTGCTGATCCTCGAAGAGCCGACCGCCGGGGTGGACGTCGGCGCCAGGACAGCGCTCTACGACCTGCTCCGGGAGGCGTTGGCCGACGGTCTCGCCGTCCTGCTGCTGTCCACGGACTTCGAGGAGATCGCCGACGTGTGCCATCGCGCCCTGGTGTTCGTCCGCGGGGCGCTGACGACGGAGCTGCGCGGCGACGCCCTCACCGTCGGCGCGCTGACCGCGGCTGCGTCGGCCATGCCGGCACTCACCGGGACCACGGGCCCGTGAGCCGCTTCGCCCGTCGCCCGCCGCGCCGCCGGTTCGGGCATCTCCTCGGCGCCTACGGCCTCCTGGCCCTGGCCGTCCTGCTGTTCCTGGCCTTCTCCCTCGCCCTGCCGGACACCTATCCCACCCTGGACAACATCTCCGCGGTGCTGTCCAACCAGTCCATCCCCGCCCTCCTCGCGCTCGGCGCGACGCTCCCCATCGTCACCGCCAAGTTCGACCTCTCCCTCGGCTACGGCCTCGGCCTCGCGCATGTGACGACGATGTGGCTCATCGCCGTCGAAGGCTGGCCCTGGCCGCTCGCCTGCCTGGTGGTGGTAGTCGGCGGGGCGGTCGTCGGCGCCTTCAACGGTGTGGTCGTCGAGTTCGCGAGGATCAACTCCTTCATCGCCACCCTCGGCACCGGCAGCGTCCTCTACGCCGTCACCGGCTGGATCACCGACGGGGCCCGGATCGTGCCCGGCCCGCAGGGCCTGCCGGCCGCCTTCACCGACCTGTACGACTCCAGGTTCCTCGGCCTGCCGGTGTCCGCCTGCTACGTCCTGATCCTCACCGCCCTGCTGTGGCTGCTGCTGGAACGGCTGCCCCTCGGCCGGTACTTGTACGTCATCGGCTCCAACCCCCGCGCCGCCGAGCTGGTCGGCATCCCCACCCGGCGCCATGTCGTCCACGCCTTCGTCGGATCGGGACTGGTCGTCGGCATCGCCGGTGTCCTCCTCGCCGCACAGCAGCGCATCGGCAACCCCAGCGTCGGACTGGACTATCTGCTGCCCGCCTTCGTCGGTGCGCTGCTCGGCTCCACCGCGATCAGACCAGGCCGGGCCAACGCGCTGGGCACGCTGGTCGCCGTCGTCGTCCTGGCCATCGGGCTGGCCGGCATCGAGCAGTTGGGCGCCCGGTTCTGGGTCATCCCGCTGTTCAACGGCGCCACCCTGCTGCTCGCCGTCGGCCTGGCCGGCTACACCGCCCGCCGGCAGGCCCGGCAACGCCGGAAGGGACCGCCGCGGACGCTCCCCGACCTGCCGAAAGTCGCCTCGTGACCTCCTCCGGTCAGCACATCGTGGCTCCCGTACGAGGCGTCCCCGTACGCTCGCGGCGCCGGACGCCCCTGGGCGGTGCCGTCGCCGTGTGGTCGGTGGCGGTCGCCGTCCTCGCCGGCGGCGTCGCCCTCGTCGGCTGCGAGCGCGGTGCGTCGGTCGGCGGTGGAGCGTTCTCGCCGGGCCCGGCGAAGACCGGCTGCCCCGCCGCCCTGGCCCACGCGGCGGTCGCCGTCGCACGGGCCGAGAAGGGCGCCCCCGCGACGCCCGGCCCCACCGACGGCCCCCCGGCGGCCGCCGGCAAGAACATCGTCTACGTCGCGCAGACCATGACCAACCCCGGCGTCGCGGGCGCCGCCGAGGGTGTGCGGGAAGCCGCCCGGGTCATCGGCTGGAAACTCCGCCTGATCGACGGCCAGGGCACCCCCACGGGGATCCAGGCAGCCTTCGACCAGGCCATCGAGCTCCGGCCCGCCGGCATCGTCATCGGCGGCTTCGACCCGGATCTGACGTCGACTCAGGTCGCCACGGCCGCCGCCAGGCACATCCCGCTCGTCGGCTGGCACGCGGTCGGCTCCCCCGGCCCGAGCAGCCACCCCGCGCTCTTCAGCAACGTCACCACCAGGGTCGAGGACGTCGCGAAGGCCGGCGCGGACTGGGTCATCACGCACTCCCGCGGGCACGCCGGAGTGGTCGTGTTCACCGATGCCTCGATCCCGTTCGCCAGAACCAAGTCCACCCTGATCGAGAAGGAACTCGCCACCTGCCCCGGCGTGCGCGTGCTGACGGAGGAGAACATCCCGATCGCGGACAGCAGCGGCCGCACCCCCGTGGAAGTCGCCTCGCTGCTCTCCCGCTTCCCGCACGCCTGGACCCACTCGATCGCCGTCAACGACCTGTACTTCGCCGACGCCGCCCCGGCCTTGCGCGCCGCACGCCGGAAAGGCGCCGGGGCCCCCTTCAACATCGGCGCGGGCGACGGCGATCCGTCCGCGTTCCAGCGCGTCAACAGCCGGCAGTTCCAGGCAGCCACCGTCCCCGAGCCGTTCGCCCAGCAGGGCTGGCAGATCCTCGACGAGCTCAACCGCGCCTTCGCCGACGCGCCCGCCAGCGGCTACGTCGCCCCCGTGCACATCGCCACGGCCGCCAACAGCCACGGGGCGACGACCTGGGACCCGCCCGGATATCGCGCGGCGTACCGGAGGATCTGGGGCAGATGAGGATCTGCGGCGGGTGCACAACGGCAGGTGGGGCGCAGTCACCAGCGTCTGCCCGGGCGTCCGAATGTCCGCGTGTCCGGGCCCGGGCGTTGCCTGTGCCGGTCGCGGGGTTCCCGGCCCGGCACAGGCAACCGACCCGATTCAGTTCCCGGCGTCGTCGGCGTCGCCGTTGGCGTCCGCCGAGGCGACGGCCTGCTGGGCACCGGGGCGGTCTGCACCTGCAGTCGCGCATGATGCAGATCGGCCTGCTGGGCGACGAGAGTGAGCCCCAGGCCGGACCCCGGGCTGTCGGCACGTCGCTGGAACCGTTCGAAGATGGTCCGCCGCCGCTCCGACGGCACTCCGGGCCCCTGATCGTCCACGGTGAGTACAGCCACCCGGGCCCCGCCCTCAACGGCCGCCCGCAGAGCCACCGCCATACGGGCCCGCCCATCGGCGGACCGGCCGTGCGCCAGGGCGTTGGCCAGGAGGTTGTCCACCAGCGACCGCAACCCCGGCTGCCAGCCGTGCACCACCAGGCCCGTGGTGCACTCCAGCGCCACCTCGGCGTCGGCGTGCGCACGGCGGAAATCGGCCACGGCGACGTCCGTGAGATCGGCAAGATCGACGGACCCGAACGCATCCGCCTCGACCAGATCCCCCTGGGCCGGCGCCCGCAGCATCACCAGCAGCCCCAACAGGCGGGCGTGCCCGCGCCGCAGATCCTCCACGGTTTCCGCCCGGTCCTGCGCGTCCAGGTCCTGGAGGGCATCGAGGATGTCCAGGCTGGTCTGCATGCTCGTCAGGGGCGTGCGCAGTTCATGGGAGGCCGCGGCCGAAAAGGAACGGGCCGTCGCCAGCGCCTCGGCGGTCCGGGCGGCCTGTTCGTCATAGCGGGCGAGAACCGTCTGCACTGTTCGCGCAAGGTCGTCGACCTCGGTGATCCGGGTGGGGCGATGCTCCAGGCGGACGTCGCTGGTACGCGGATCGAGGCCGCTGGTCCGCTGCTGGAGCCGCCGCAACGGCCGGGCGGCACGGCGGCCAGCCAGCACCCGCCAGGTCTTGCCCCGCGCATGGACACTGACCGGCTTGCCAGGCACCGTCGGCAGCCGCACGGACGGATCCGGCTGCGGACCCTCCTGAACGGTACGGTCCGGCCCCTGCAACCGGATGCCGACGTCCAACGCCGCGCTGTACAGCTTCCGTTGATGGGCCTGCTCGGCCCGCGGCCGGTCCTGCGAGGCCGCGCGCAGCAACCCCCGGGCGGCCGCCGCCACACCATGGGCGCGCTCGGCGAGCCGCTGGTCGGCCTGCTCATGCAGGTCCCTGCCCACCAGGTCCAGGAGCAGCCACATCGGGCATCGAGACGTCCAGCACCATGGCGTCGGGTGCCTGGTCCGCCGCCTTCGCCAACGCGGCCCGGCCCCCGTCCGCCAGATCGACGCTGAACCCGTTCAACCGCAACCCACGCCCCAGCGAACGCCGAATGGCGGCATCATCATCCACCACCAAAACCCGCCCGGCCTCGCCCCCACTACCCATTCCGCCTCCACAAGCCGCCCGCAACAACGCCCGCCATCATGCGCCACGCCTCTCCCCGACCCACACCGGGGCTTCAGCGCCCGCCCGACACCTCAACTACAGAGAGTGACAGGGCTCGACCATGCCCCTGTCCCGCTCGCCGGGCTCGCCGCTAGCATGGTTGCTCCGGCGCGCACCTCACCTGGGGGCGCGACCTTCTTCTGGCAGGAGTGTGACGCTGTGCTGCGCACCATGTTCAAGTCCAAGATTCACCGGGCCACCGTGACCGAGGCCGACCTGCACTACGTGGGGTCGGTCACGATCGACGCCGCACTGATGGAGGCCGCCGACCTGCTGCCCGGCGAACTCGTCCACATCGTCGACATCGACAACGGTGCCCGCCTGGAGACCTACGTCATCGAGGGCGAACGCGACTCGGGCGTCATCGGCATCAACGGCGCCGCCGCACATCTGGTCCTCCCCGGCGACCTGGTCATCCTCATCAGCTACGCGCAGGTGGACGAGGCCGAGGCCCGCGCCCTCCAGCCGAAGGTCGTGCACGTCGACGCGGACAACCGCATCGTCGCCCTCGGCACCGACCCGTCCGAGCCGGTCCCCGGCACCAACACCTCACGAAGCCCAAGGGCCGCAGCAAGCTGAGCAACACCCGCTCAAGCCCTTCCACACGCCACACGTCACGCGTCACGCGTCACGGAGTGCAAACGGCGCACGCTCCCGCCACCTCGCACCGTCATGCACCATGAGGTCAACCGAGGAGACCCAGGACGTGAAGGGAGCTTGCTGAGCAGGTCGGTCTCCATCTCATCCAGAACACCATCGTCCTGACCATCAGCGACCGTCAGATGCGCCACGACTTCAGTGAACTCCCCGGAAACCGCCCACAGCTCGCAAACCGCAGGCCAAAAAAACAAGCGCCATGCTGCCCAAGCACATCAGCGAGCGCCGAGCAGACGGGCGCGTCTATGCGTCCCCCTCGTGCCGTCGTCTGCCATGAAACGGCATGCTGCCACCTCACATGCCGAACGCAGCAGCCGGAACGCAGCACTTGCTCACAGGTCGTAGGCGGAGCCCGTTGGCCTGTGGTCCGCAGAGCGGTTCCGTTGCGGCGGTGGGGCAGTCATGGATGCGTGACTGGGCGGGGGAATAGAACTGGCTGGTCCAGCGGCGCCAAGCGGTGATCGGGCCGTCGCCCTCGGCGAGTCGGGGGCGTTCGAGGTAGGTCTTGTGGTGCCAGATGCGGATGTCCTGGCGAATGTCGCGCACGAACTGGGGCTGACTGGCACGAGTGAGCATGGTGGCGAGGAGCCTGTCCCACAGTGGTGTGTTCGTCGGGGCTCTGCCGGTGGCACCCTGCCGACCCGGACAGCTGCTACGCGCTCGAGACAGCCACGACCCGCCGCTCCGAATTGCTGCGCGGCACCGGGACAGCTGGGGCTTCGTCTCCCTGGTCTTGCGCCGGACACCCGACCGCGCCTGAACCAATGCTCTTGCCCGGACTGCCTGGGCAGGGGCCCTGCCTGCGCTCGCATGCCGCCGTGCCGCCGTGCCGCCGTGCCGCCG
>NZ_KB891880.1 GCF_000373585.1 Streptomyces sp. MspMP-M5 | reverse complement strand
CCCCCTGCCCCTCCGGCCCGTCCCCTCCCGTGGGGGGGGGTGGGAAAGACGGTGGGTGGGGGCTTCCGTGGGTGGGCGGGTAAAAGGCGGGGCGCAGGCCGCAAAAGCGGCGAACCCTCACGGCAGGGGAAGCCGGCAACCTCCGCCCCGTACCCAGGCGATAGCCTGGCGCCCCTGATCGTCGTTCAGATACCGGGAGTCCCTCCGTGAGCCAGCGCACCCTCGTCCTCCTCAAGCCCGATGCCGTCAAGCGCGGTCTGATCGGCGAGATCATCCGCCGCATCGAGCGCAAGGCCGACTGGACGATCACCGCGCTGGAGCTGCGCACCCTCGACCGCGAGGTGCTGGAGCAGCACTACGCCGAGCACGTCGGCAAGCCGTTCTACGAGCCGCTGGTGGAGTTCATGTCCTCCGGGCCGGTCGTCTCGCTGGTCGTCGAGGGCGAGCGGGTCATCGAGGGTGTCCGGGCGCTGGCCGGGCCCACTGACCCGATTGCCGCGCCCAGTGGGTCCATTCGTGGGGACTTCGGAACGATCACCCGAGAAAATCTCATCCACGCCTCGGATTCCGAAGAGTCCGCCGAGCGCGAGATCAAGATTTTCTTCCCTGGCATTTCTTGATCCGAAGAGTACGGCCAACCCCCTTGTGACCAGGGGCGACCGGTGAAATCATCGGTCGCCCCTCGGTGTATTCGCCGCGAGCGGGGGAACGCGTTCCCGCGACACGACGTCACCATTAAGGGGGGCGGGTGCGTGTACGGCTGACAATGGCGGAACGGCCTCCTGCCGTGTTCGAGTGGGAACCCACTACGAACTACGATGGGGGCTTCCGCGCCGCACGGCGCATCACCTCCTGCCGACCTCAAAGTAAGCATTCGCTCCAGTTGGGAAGGCCAGACGTATCCTCATGGGGAACAACATGTCGTTCATCGGCCGTGACATGGCTGTCGACCTCGGGACCGCCAACACGCTGGTGTACGTCAGGGGCCGCGGAATCGTCCTCAACGAACCGTCGGTCGTGGCCATCAACACCAACACCGGCGGCATCCTCGCCGTCGGCGCCGAGGCGAAGAAGATGATCGGCCGGACCCCCGGCAACATCGTCGCCGTACGGCCCCTGAAGGACGGGGTGATCGCCGACTTCGAGATCACCGAGCGGATGCTCCGTTACTTCATCCTCAAGATCCACAAGCGTCGCTACCTCGCCCGTCCGCGGGTGGTGGTCTGCGTTCCCTCCGGTATCACGGGAGTTGAGCGCCGCGCGGTCATCGAGGCGTCGACCCAGGCCGGCGCCCGCCAGGTGCACATCATCGAGGAACCGATGGCGGCCGCGATCGGCTCCGGCCTCCCGGTCCACGAGGCCACCGGCAACATGGTCGTGGACATCGGCGGCGGCACCACCGAGGTCGCGGTCATTTCGCTCGGCGGCATCGTCACCGCCCAGTCCATCCGGGTCGCCGGCGACGAGCTGGACAACGCGATCATCCAGCACATCAAGAAGGAGTACAGCCTCCTGCTGGGCGAGCGCACCGCCGAGTCCATCAAGATCACCATCGGTTCGGCGTACGACCTGGAGCAGGACGAGCACACCGAGATCCGCGGCCGCGACCTGGTCTCCGGTCTGCCCAAGACCGTCGTCATCTCCGCCGCCGAGGTCCGCAAGGCCATCGAGGAGCCGGTCAACTCCATCGTCGACGCCGTCAAGACGACCCTGGACAAGTGCCCGCCGGAGCTGTCCGGTGACGTGATGGACCGCGGCATCGTTCTGACGGGTGGCGGCGCCCTGTTGCGCGGCCTCGACGAGCGGCTGCGCCGGGAGACCGGCATGCCGATCCACATCGCCGAGGACCCGCTCGACTCGGTCGCGCTGGGATCCGGCAAGTGCGTCGAGGAGTTCGAGGCGCTCCAGCAGGTCCTGGACTCCCAGCCGCGCCGCTGAACCACCGGTCCCGGCCCGTCGCGCGGGCGTCACACGGCGTTCGCGCGGGCCGGGCACCATACAGAAACGGCCGATCCGCCCGGCGGATCGCCGGGCCATACCGCAACGCCCCCACAGACACGGTGCACTGACGCTCCACCACCGCGCCGTCACAGCAAGGCACAACGCTCAACCCCCGAACGAGACCGGCGGGGCCCGCAGCCGGCCGGTCCTTACGAGGAAGGACACGGCCGCCGCACGTGAGGGACACACGAGAGAGCCGGCTGCTGCTGGTGCTGCTGATCGCGATCGCGTTCGCGCTGATCACGGTCGATATCCGCGGCGGCGAACAGTCCCCGCTCGATGGCGCCCGGCAGGCCGCCGCCTCCGCCTTCGGCCCGGTCGAACGCGGCGTGGCCCGCCTCGTCAACCCGGTCGGCAACGCCGTCAGCGCCGTACGCGACTCCGGCGAGCGCCACAACCGCATCAGCGACCTGGAGCACGAGAACGCCGCGCTGAAACTCAAGCTCGGCTCCCCGGACCGCAACCGCAACCGCGCCGCCGAACTCGACAAGATCCTCAAGACCGCGGCCGCCGGCCAGTACGCGATCAAGGGCGCCGAGGTCATCGCCATCGGGTCCGCGCAGGGCTTCTCCTGGACCGTCACCATCGACGCCGGCAGCCGCGACGGCATCGTCCGCGACATGACCGTCCTCAACGGCGACGGGCTGGTCGGCCGGATCACCACCGTCACCCCGCACACCTCCACCGTGCTGCTCGCCGCCGACCCGGAGTTCACCGTCGGCACCCGGATGGAGAAGACCAACGAGATCGGTTTCGCCAACGGGCAGGGCGTCCGCTCGCTCCGCGTCGAGCTGCTCAACGGCCGGGCCGACGTCAAGAAGGGCGACCGGCTGGTCACCTTCGGCTCCAGCAAGGACAAGCCGTTCGTGCCCGGGGTCCCGGTCGGCGCGGTCACCAAGGTCGAGCCGCTCAACGGCGATCTGACCCGCACCCTCCAGGTCCGGCCGTTCGTCACCTTCTCCTCCCTCGACGTCGTCGGCGTCGTCGTCCAGCCGCCCCGCAAGGACCCGCGGGACACCGTCCTCCCACCCCCGGTCAAGCCCAGGCCGACGCCGACGGTCACCGTCACGGCCACCCCCTCCGAGAGCGCTTCACCCAGGAGCTGACCGATGCGCATCAACCGGATCCTGCTCGCCGCCCCGCTGGCGGTGGTCGCCCTGATCGTCCAGGTCGGCATCCTCGCCAGACTCCATCTGCCGGGCGCCGTACCGGATCTGCTGATGCTGGTGGTGGTGGGCCTGGCCCTGGTCTACGGTCACGTCGGCGGCTCGCTGATCGGCTTCGGCGCCGGGCTGCTCGCCGACCTCGCCCCGCCCGCCGACCACGCCATCGGCCGCTACGCCCTCGTCCTGTGCGTCATCGGCTACGCCGCGGGCCTGACCAAGCCGGACACCGGCCAGCACCGCTCGGCGACCCTGCCGCTGGTCGTCGTGACCGGCGCCGCGATCGGCTCGACGCTGCTGTACGCCGGCGTCGGCTCCCTCGTCGGCGACACCGCGGCCCGTCATGTCGGCCTGGTCGGGCTGCTGCTCAGCGCCACTCTCTACGATCTGCTGCTCGCCCCCTTCACCGTTCCGCTGGTGATGGCGGTGGCGCGCAGAACCGAGCACGATCCGCTGGCCACGGACGCCGGCGGCACCACCGGGGCGGTCGCCGGGCGACAGGGCTGGGTGGGCGGCGGCTCCGGCGGCGGGTCGTGGGCCGGCGGGTGGCTCACCACCGGCACCGGCCTGAAGGCCAGCCGCAACGCCATGAAGGCGATCCGCACCGGCCGGGTGCCCAAGCCGGGCCGCGGCGGGCGCACCAAGGGGGTCAAGGGCATCAAGGGGGTCAAGCGCCTGTGAGCAATGCCCACCCGTCGCCCGCCGCCACCCTCAAAGGAGGCGCTGCGCGCCATGAGTAACATTCCTGAGACGGGGCGGACCTCCCGTATCAACACCCGGCTGATCGCCATTCAGATCCTGGTCTTCTCGCTGCTGGCGACGCTCGGCGGGCGGCTCTGGTACCTCCAGATCCGCAACGGCCAGGAGTACGCGGCCAAGGCCAGGTCCAACCACGTCCAGCAGGTCATCGAGCCCGCCACCCGCGGCTCCATCCTCGACGCCCGCGGCGTGCCGCTGGCCGACAACCAGACCCGGCTCGTGGTCTCCGCCAGCCGCACCGACCTGATGAAGATGAAGGACGGCGGCAAGGCCGTCCTCGCCCGGCTGGCCAAGGTGCTGGACATGCCGGTGCAGGAGATCCGCAACAAGGTCCGGCTCTGCGACGCCAAGACCCCGCAACCCTGCTGGAACGGCTCGCCCTTCCAGCCGATCCCGATCACCGACAAGGCCACCACCCAGCAGGCCCTGCAGATCCGCGAGCGCGCCGAGGACTTCCCCGGCGTCAGCGCCCAGCCCACCGCCGTCCGCCGCTACCCGGCCCCCGGCAAGGCCAACACCGCGCAGGTCCTCGGCTACCTCTCGCCGGTCACCGACGCGGAGATCCAGAAGGCCAAGAACGGCCCGTCGCCGCTGCTGCGCTCGGACCAGGTCGGCCGGTCCGGCCTGGAGCGGCAGTACGACAACTACCTGCGCGGCAAGGCCGCCGTCACCCGCTACGAGGTCGACAACCTCGGCCGGGTCATCGGCCAGGCCGACAGCGACAAGGGCCAGGCCGGCTCGACGCTGGTCACCAGCATCGACGCCCGCGTCCAGGCCATAGCGGAACAGCAGCTCGACAAGGCCATGAAGGACGCCCGCACCCAGATGGACCGGAACACGGGCACCAACTACAAGGCCGACTCGGGCGCCGTCGTCGTCATGGAGGCGAAGACCGGCCGGGTGGTGGCGATGGCCTCCAACCCCACCTACGACCCCAACTCCTGGGTCGGCGGGATCTCCGGCAAGGACTACGCCAAGCTGACCGGCAAGAGCTCCAACTACCCGCTGCTCAACCGCGCCATCCAGGGGCAGGCCGCCCCCGGCTCGATCTTCAAGGTCATCTCGACCTCGGCCGCGGTCAACGCCGGCTACCCCTTCGACGGCCACTACCCCTGCACCAGCGCGTACAGCATCGGCGGCCAGGTCTTCCGGAACTTCGAGGGCGAATCGGAGGGCGACATCAGCCTGGGCCGCGCGCTAGAGGTCTCCTGCGACACCGTCTTCTACCGGATCGGCCACGACGAGTGGAAGAAGGACGGCGGGGACAAGCCGGTCCAGAACCCCCGCGACTGGTTCTACAGGACGGCCCACCAGTTCGGTCTCGGCAAGGAGACCGGCATCGACCTGCCCAACGAGGTGCGTGGCCGGGTCCCCGACCGCCAGTGGAAGAACGCCTTCTGGAAGGCGAACAAGGACAGTTGGTGCGCGCACCCCAAGGACGGCAACGACTACGTCTCCAAGCTCGCCCGGGAGAACTGCCTCGAAGGCATGAAGCTGCACGCCTACGACTCGATCAACTACGCCATCGGCCAGGGTGACACCCTCGTCACCCCGATCCAGATGGCGACGATCTACGCGGCGCTCTCCAACGGCGGCACCCTCTACAACCCCCTCGTCGGCAAGGCCGTCGTCAGCCCGGACGGCAAGTCGGTGAAGACGATCCGGCCCCAGGCGCACGGCCACCTGCCGGACACCCAGGCGACCATCCAGCAGATCGACGCCGCGCTCCAGGGCGTGACCGAGCGGGGCACCGCCGCCTGGCGCTTCCAGGGCTGGCCGCAGGACAAGATCCCGATGCACGCCAAGACCGGTACCGCCGAGGTCTACGGCAAGCAGACCACCTCGTGGTTCGCGACGTACACCAAGGACTACGCGGTCGTGATGACCATCTCCCAGGGTGGTACCGGCTCCGGCGCCTCCGGCCCGGCCGTCCGCAACATCTACAACGCGCTCTACGGCGTCAACGACAAGGGCGAGATCGACCCCAAGGCCGCGCTGCTCCCCGCCCCGGAGAACAAGCTGCCCAAGATCGAGAGCGACGGCACCATCCTCGCGCCGCCCATCAAGCCGCCGGCCGACCCGTCGCCGTCCCCCTCCGGGAGCCCCCAGCAGTGACCACGCCGCTCTTCTCCCGGACCTTCTCCGTCCGCCGCTACGCCCCCGACCGCGGCGTCTGGGGCCGGCTGACGGCACGCGACTCCGTGGTGCGCCGGCTCGACTGGATACTGCTGCTGTCCTGCCTGGTGCTCTCCCTGATGGGGGCGCTGCTGGTCTTCTCCGCCACCCGCAACCGCACCGAACTCAACCGGGGCGACGAGTACTTCTTCTTCGTCCACCACCTGCTGAACACCACCATCGGCATCGGGCTGGCCGCCGGCACCATCTGGCTCGGCCACCGCACCCTGCGCGGCGCCGTGCCGGTCCTCTTCGGCGCCTCGGTGGTGCTGGCGATGCTCGTGCTGACGCCGCTCGGCGCCACCATCAACGGCTCGCGTTCCTGGCTGGCGATCCCCGGCGGCTTCTCGCTCCAGCCCGCCGAGTTCACCAAGATCACCATCACGCTGGGGATGGCGATGATCCTGGCGGCCCGGGTCGACGCCGGCGACCGCCCGTATCCCGACCACCGCACCGTCGTCCAGGCGCTGGGCCTGGCCGCCGTCCCGGTGGGCGTGATCCTCCTGATGCCCGACCTCGGCTCGGTGATGGTGCTCGGCGCCATCATCCTCGGCGTGCTGCTGGCCAGCGGCTGTTCGAACCGCTGGATCCTGGGCCTGCTGGGCACCGGCGTCGTCGGCTGCGTCGCCATCTGGCAGCTCGGACTGCTGGACGCCTACCAGATCGCCCGGTTCGCCGCGTTCGCCAACCCGAGCCTGGACCCGGCCGGCGTCGGCTACAACACCAACCAGGCCCGGATCGCCATCGGCGGCGGCGGGCTCACCGGCTCCGGCCTCTTCCACGGCAGCCAGACCACCGGCCAGTTCGTCCCCGAGCAGCAGACCGACTTCATCTTCACCGTCGCCGGCGAGGAACTGGGCTTCCTCGGCGCGGGCCTGATCCTCCTGCTGCTCGGCGTGGTGCTGTGGCGCGCCTGCCGGATCGCCCGCGAGACCGGCGAGCTCTACGGCACGATCGTGGCCGCCGGCATCATCGCGTGGTTCGCCTTCCAGGCTTTCGAGAACGTCGGGATGACCCTGGGCATCATGCCCGTCACCGGTCTGCCGCTGCCGTTCGTCTCCTACGGCGGCACGTCGATGTTCGCGGTGTGGATCGCCATCGGGCTGCTGCAGTCGATCCGCGTCCAGCGGCCGGTCTCCGCCTCCCGCTGAGGCCGCCGCGCCCGCGCCGGTCAGCGGCCCGTGTGCAGCTCGAACCACAGGGACGTGGTGTGCGGCGGCCCCTCGAACGGGGTCGTCCCCCAGTCGTCGGCGAGCCGGCTGATCAGCAGCAGCCCGTGCGCCGGGTCCCGGTCGCCGGGCGGACGGGACGGGGACGGGAGCAGCGCCGGGCCCTCGTCGTGCACGCTGATCCGCAGACCGTGCGCCGCGGTCAGCACCCGCAGCAGGATGTCCGCGGAACCGGGCGTGCGGAGATGGGCCCTGGTGACCGCCTCCGAGGTGAGCAGGACGGCGGTGTCCCGGAGCGCGGCGAGCGGCCCGTCGCCCAGCACCGCCCGGACGAAGTCCCGGGCGGTCTTCGGGGTGCCGGGCCGGCTGGGCGCCGTCAGCAGATATGGGCGGGCGCCCGCCGCGACGCGGAAGGCGGGCCGGGCGAGGGCTGCGGTGTCGGGGTGCACGGTGTCTCCCGGAGTCGGTCGAGCCGATCACCACGCTGTGTGCGCGGCTAGTCACACACCGTAAAACACCGTGCGCCGGCGGTGCCACCCGTTCTTGGCGCATATCGATGCCGGACGGCTGGTCGGCCGCCGCGTGGCTGACTAGATTCGATGCATGGCGGACACCGTGCGGGAAATCGAGCGGAAATACGAAACGGGCCCCGACGCCGGCCGGTTGCCCGACCTGACCCGCGCCGGCCGGGTCGCCACCGCGACGGAACGCGCCCCCCAGGACCTGGACGCCGTCTACTACGACACCGCCGACCAGCGCCTCGCCGCGGACGGCGTCACCCTCCGCCGCCGCACCGGCGGCCCCGACGAGGGCTGGCACCTCAAACTCCCGGTCGCGCTCCCCGAGGTCACCGGCGCGGTGCGCGACGAGATCCGCGCCCCGCTCTCCGACGCCCCGCCCGCCGAACTCACCGCCCTGGTCCGCTCCCGGGCCCGTGGCGCCGCCCTCGTCCCCCTCGTCCGCCTCCGCACCCGGCGCACCGTCCACGACCTCCGGGACGCCGCCGGCCGGCCGCTCGCCGAGGTCGCGGTGGACGAGGTGCGGGCCCGGCGGCTGCACCCGGAGGGCGCGAAGCGGAAGACCCGCTGGCGGGAGATCGAGGTCGAGCTGGCCCCCGGGGCCGGCGCCGGGGCCGGACAGGAACTGCTGGACGAGGTCGAGCGGGTCCTGACCGAGGCCGGTGCGCGTCCCGCCGCGGCGCCGTCGAAACTGGCCCGCGCCCTGGCGGAGACCGCGCCGGGGAACCTGCCGGAGGCCGCCGCCCGGCCCGCCCCCGAGGGACCCGAGGCCGCCAAGGGCGCCGACCGCCCCGCCGACACCGCCGGTGACGTGGTCCTCCGCTACGTCCGCGCGCAGGTGCGGGCCCTCGTCGAACTGGACCCGGCGGTCCGGCGCGATCTGCCCGACGCGGTGCACCAGATGAGGGTCGCCACCCGTCGGCTGCGCAGCGCCTTCCGCTCGTACGCCAAGGTTCTCGACCGTGCCGCCACCGACCCGCTGGGCGCCGAACTCCAGTGGCTGGCCGCCGAGTTGGGTGCCGGTCGGGACCAGGAGGTGCTCGCCGACCGGCTCACCGCCGCACTGGCCGAGGTACCCCGCACACTGCGGCTGGGACCGGTCTCGGCCCGGCTGCGCACCTGGTCGGTCCGGCGCCGCGCGGGCGCCCGCGACCGGCTGCTCGACGCCCTCGACGGCCCCCGCTACCTCGCCCTCCTGGACGACCTGCACGCCCTGCTCGGCGCCCCTCCGCTGCGCGGCCCCGCCGCCCGCCCCGCCCGGTCCGTCGTCGCCGGCGCCGTCCTCAAGGACTACCGGCGGCTGGCCCGCCGCATCGAGACCGCCCTCGACACCCCCGCCGGGCCGGCCCGCGACGAGGCCCTGCACAGCGCCCGCAAGGCCGCCAAGCGCACCCGGTACGCCGCGGAGGCGGCCACCCCGGCGCTCGGCCGCCCGGCCCGGAAGTTCACCCGGCGCGCCAAACAGCTCCAGCAGCTGCTCGGCGACCACCAGGACAGCGTGGTCGCCCGCGCCGCCCTGCGCGAGCTGGCGACCCAGGCCCACGGGGCCGGTGAGAGCGGCTTCACCTTCGGCCTGCTCCACGGCCGCCAGGAGGCCCTCGCGGACCGCCGCGAACAGGAGCTGCCGGGGCTGTGGGCGAAGGTCTCCCGCCGCCGGCTCCGCGAGGCGCTGCGGGCGTGAACGGGGCGGCGCCCCCGCCCGTCCCCACGGCGTCCCGGGGCGCCGCCTTCCAGGATCGCCGTCCGGAGGGCACCCCCGAGCGGGTTACGCTTGTGAGTCGCCCCTTGTCCGTCCACGAAGGTTCGAGATGTCCGAGTCGGTTTTCCCGCAGCTCGAAGCTCTGCTCCCGCATGTGCAGAAGCCCATCCAGTACGTCGGCGGTGAGCTGAACTCCACGGTCAAGCCGTGGCAGGAGTGCGACGTCCGCTGGGCGCTCATGTACCCCGACGCCTACGAGGTCGGCCTGCCCAACCAGGGCGTCATGATCCTCTACGAGGTCCTCAACGAGCAGCAGGGCGTCCTCGCCGAGCGCACCTACAGCGTCTGGCCGGACCTCGAAGCGCTGATGCGCGAGCACAAGGTGCCCCAGTTCACCGTGGACAGCCACCGGCCCGTCGGCGACTTCGACGTGTTCGGCCTGAGCTTCTCCACCGAGCTCGGCTACACCAACATGCTCACCGCCCTGGACCTCGCCGGCATCCCGCTGGAGGCCAAGGACCGCACCGAGGACCACCCGGTGGTCCTGGCCGGCGGCCACGCCGCGTTCAACCCCGAGCCGATCGCCGACTTCCTCGACTGCGCGGTCATCGGCGACGGCGAGCAGGCGGTCCTGGACATCACCCGGATCATCCGCGAGTGGAAGACCGAGGGCCGCCCCGGCGGCCGCGACGAGCTGCTCTTCCGGCTGGCCCGCACCGGCAACGTCTACGTCCCCAAGTTCTACGACGTCGAGTACCTCGCCGACGGCCGCATCTCGCGCGTCGTCCCGAACCGCTCCGGCGTCCCGTGGCGGGTCTCCAAGCACACCGTCATGGACCTCGACGAGTGGCCCTACCCCAAGCAGCCGCTCGTCCCGCTGGCCGAGACCGTCCACGAGCGGATGTCGGTCGAGATCTTCCGTGGCTGCACCCGCGGCTGCCGTTTCTGCCAGGCCGGCATGATCACGCGCCCCGTGCGGGAGCGAAGCATCACCGGCATCGGCGAGATGGTGGACCGTGGCCTGAAAGCCACGGGATTCGAGGAGGTCGGCCTGCTGTCGCTGTCCTCCGCGGACCACACCGAGATCGGCGACGTGGCCAAGGGCCTCGCCGACCGGTACGAGGAAGACAAGATCGGCCTGTCGCTCCCGTCCACCCGGGTCGACGCCTTCAACATCGACCTCGCCAACGAGCTGACCCGCAACGGCCGCCGCTCCGGCCTGACCTTCGCCCCCGAGGGCGGCAGCGAGCGGATCCGCAAGGTCATCAACAAGATGGTCTCCGAAGAGGACCTGATCCGGACCGTCGCCACCGCCTACGGCAACGGCTGGCGCCAGGTGAAGCTCTACTTCATGTGCGGTCTGCCGACCGAGACCGACGAGGACGTCCTCCAGATCGGCGACATGGCGGTCAACGTCATCGCCAAGGGCCGCGAGGTCGCCAAGTCCAACGACATCCGCTGCACGGTCTCCATCGGCGGCTTCGTCCCCAAGCCGCACACCCCCTTCCAGTGGGCGCCCCAGCTCTCCGCCGAGGAGACCGACGCCCGCCTGGCCAAGCTCCGCGACAAGATCCGCGGCGACAAGAAGTACGGCCGCTCCATCGGCTTCCGCTACCACGACGGCAAGCCCGGCATCGTCGAGGGCCTGCTCTCCCGCGGTGACCGCCGGATCGGCGCGGTCATCCGCGCGGTCTACGAGGACGGCGGCCGCTTCGACGGCTGGCGTGAGCACTTCTCCTACGACCGCTGGATGGCGTGCGCCGAGAAGACGCTGCCCGACTTCGGGGTGGACGTCGACTGGTACACCACCCGCGAGCGCACCTACGAGGAGGTCCTGCCCTGGGACCACCTCGACTCCGGCCTCGACAAGGACTGGCTCTGGGAGGACTGGCAGGACGCCCTCGACGAGACCGAGGTCGAGGACTGCCGCTGGACCCCGTGCTTCGACTGCGGCGTGTGCCCGCAGATGGACACCCAGATCCAGATCGGCCCCACCGGCAAGAAGCTGCTGCCTCTGAGCGTGAAGTAGCCCACGGCCGGCAGAAACGGCCACGGACGCGAGCGGCACCGTACGTCGGCGGAGGCCCTCGGAACGCCTCTGCCGGCGCAGGGAGGCCCCTCGCATATCCACTCAGAGGTTGAGTGGGTGTGAGGGGCCTTCGGGCTGTCTTGTGGGCCTCTGCCGTCCGATGCTCGCCCTGGGGTGCGGGTGTGTGTCATTGCTGCAATGGCGGCAGCGGAGAGGTCACCCTTTGCTCGTGAGCAACCAGCCTCTTGTCGTTGTGGAGGCCCCGGACGGTCGGGGCTTGCGGGCCGTGCGCCTCCGGGGTGAAGTCATCGGCCGGATCTGGTCGCCGCGCGGCCTGCGAAGACTTCTGCGCCGGGCTGGCCTGCCTCCGGACATCGATCTCGATGATCCTGCATGCGTCAACTGGTTGGCGGACCCGACTTGTTGGCCCGACCGCCCGTGGCGACGGCGTGCTACCGGCGTGGGGATGGCGCTGGGACTTCTCGCATCCGCTGCGGTGCTGTTCCACGTAGGCGCGACGGACGCGTTCGGCGCTCTGGCGTACGGCGGGCGCATCGTGGGGGTCATCTTCATGACCGCGGCACTGGTGGAAGTGGTCGCGGTCCTGGCATTGTGCGATTACTGGGGGAAGAGGGCCCTGCGTTACTCAGGTGTGGCGGTCCTCCTGGGGGTTGGCACCGTAACGGTCACAGATCTAGTGTTCCTGATCGTTCAGTTTCAGGGTAGGGACTACACCCCTTTTCTCTGGCTGTGGATTGGCTTGGCGCTCTGGGCGTTCTGGGCGTTCTGGACGCTGACCCGGCAGAAAGTGTGGCGGGGGATTCCGCATCCTAAAGGCGTCGCTATGAGCGTGGTGGTGTCCGGTGCCATCGGACTCGCGAGCGTCGGCTATTCACAGCTTTATGTCCCATACGCAAGTCCGACAAAAATGCCGTTCAACGTCGCATTTGGTCAACCCGCCGTGAGTGCGGACGGGTCTTTGCTTCACGTTCCAGTGCATTTCAAAATCAGCAATCCCGGCTTGGCGGGAATTTTTGTTGCGGGTTCGTTTTGGGTGACCCAAGGTTATGTGACAAAGTTTAATTCCAAAGGTAGCGGGATGAGTGATTGGAAGCGCGACCTAGGGGCGCCGGGGGGACCTCAAACGCTGAGACATGTAACTTTCTCCCCCTCTCGCATGCTGGGCGCTGGACACATTTGGATCCCGGGTGTCTGGGTCCTCTCAGGTGCCGAATCATCGTCGGAGTCCATCATCGATGTGCCGTTGCGGTCCGGCCTCGGCCGTATCGCGGTTTTCACGTCCTTCGGGTTCGTAAGAGGCGATAAGTGTAAGCCGGCGAGCGACTATGGTGATTCTCTCGAAGTCTCTTGGGATGTGAAATCAAAAGACGAGCGACACACTCGGGATGCGCCTAGCTGGCTTGCGTATCCGGGTGACGAATTCTTGCGCTATCACGCCGAAATTTACCACAGTAGTGAAATGTTGAACCTGACGCACAGTGCTCGCTATCTGAACTCCTGGTGGGTTATTCCGCGATGGCGCGAGGGGGTGCCATTCGCCAAGGGTGACACCCTCCCTTACATGTACGCAGGGATCTCCCGCGACCCTGAAGCAACTCAGAGTCCGCCAGAAGGGGATTTGTGCGGAATGTACCAGATCAATCGGAAGACCGAAGCCACAGTTGCTCAGCTCCTGAAAGCGGCAAAAAGGTAGCTCACTTCCCACGCCGCTACTGCCCGCCCGTGTGAAGACCTTGATCGGGCGGCTGTTCCACGTCGGCTACACGGTGGAGGGCACGTGACGGCAGCTGAAACGTCATGGCTGGTCGTGGCAGCAGCCGGCTCGTCGGGCGATCGAGCGGGACGACGAGTCCGTCGAGCTGTGGAAGAAGAAGGTGTGGCCGCGGGGAAAAGCACCGCGGCGGCCGGCGGTGCCTGGATCGTCTGCGAGGGCGAAGCCAGCCAGTCACTGAGGCCGCCACGGGCCAGGACCTGGGGCCGCGTGGGCCGGACTCCGGTGGTGAGCGTCCGCGGCCGGGGCTCCGGACGCGTCTCCGTGGCCGGAATGACCTGTTTCAAGAAGGGGGAGCGTTCGCGGCTGATCTACAGCTTCCGCGTGCATCGCGGCCGCCGAGGCGAGCCCAAGGGCTTCATCCGGCGGGACCACCGCGACTTCATCGTGCGGGCACACATCCGGCTTGGCAGCCCGATCGTGCTGGTCTGGGACAACCTGCGAACTCACCTCATGCCGCAGATGAAGGCTTTCATCGCCGCGAACGAGGACTGGCTGACGGTCTTCCACTTCCCCGCCTACGCGCCCGACCTCACCCCGCAGGAAGGCATCTGGTCCCTGGTGAAACGGACCATCGGCAACCTCGCCGCCGCGAACCTCGACCAGATGGCCACCGCCGTCAAAACTGGCTGAACCAGGAGAGCGGAGTCACCAAAAGTCTGCCTCAATAGGTAGTTCAAACCATATGCCGCACAAAAGCCCCTGAACGCTCCGGCTTGGCTCGTTGTCATCCCCGTCAGTTATGGTGCTCTTCGTTTGTCCAACAGGCACATTTATCCAGGGGGATTCATGCGCAAGACGTTGACCACCATCGGCATGGGCGCATCGGCTGTGGCGTCGCTTCTTTTGCTGTCCGCGCCCAGTGCGTCGGCCGCCACCACCCACACCTTCTACGCGACGGAGTCGGTGAAGATCCGCGCGAAGACCACGACCAACAGCTCGGCCCTGGGTCTGCTCCCCAAGGGGGCCAATGCCAAGGCCCTTATGAACGGCGGCAGCGTCATGGTCTTCAGCGGCGGTAAGCACAACGCCTGTGGCAGCAAGGGCTACATCCAGGCCGACGCGTGGAACAAGGTGACCTATAAGGGCATCACGGGTTACGTCCCCCACCCCTGCATGATGCCCCGCTGAACCCGTCAACTCCACGGCAGGACAGGGAATGTGTCACTGTCATGTGAGTTCTGCTGTGTGACACCCTAGGCGTATCCTGCTCGCTTGAATTGCCCCCGCTCCGGCCAGTTGCCGGGGCGGGGGCATTCGTGTTCGGTCAGGGGCGCAGGCCGACGACTGTTCTCGACGGATTGACGAGGTCGGCCAGGCTCCGCCCCCGACCAGTCCGACGGGGGTGACGCGGGCGGCAACGCCTGGCACGACGTGGATGACGCCCGCCCGGTGCCCACATGACCGGGCCGACGGGCTCCTTGAATGCTGGCCGGTAAGTACACGCCGTAGGTCATTCACGAGACTGCGGCCAAGGCCACTGTCCCGCGGTGTAGCGTTACGAGCATGATGGTTTGGATCTTCATCGCTATGGCCATAGTCCTTGGGAACGTGACGATTTGGCTGTCCTTGCGTAGCAGGCGTGAGCAGTACAGCAGTGTTGTTCGGTAGCCCTGCTACAGCCCTGGAGTTGGCGTTCCGGAACGATACTGCTGTGTAGTGCAGTCGACTGGGATGCGCCTACGCAGGTGGCGCGCATGGCGTCGAAGCGGCGGATGATGTTCCGCCGAACTTCACGCCGCTCTTCGGCACCAGTGCAGCGCGCGGTGGGCGTCCTTATCGATACGGAGGACCACCTTGCCGTTCTTGTCCACGTCGGTGGCGTAGCCGTAGGCAGGCTTGCCCACCAATCACTCGCTCTGTGTCTTGGTGTAGTCCCAGAGGCTGGCCACCCGGGTGCTGGTGTTGGCGGCTTCGATCTCGGCGATGCCACCGTCCGCCGCTGTCCACTCGGACTCGGCGGCTTGCTGTCCCTGGTCTGTCTTGGCGTTCGTCCTCTTACGACGGATCGCCGACGCTGTGACCGATGTCGCAGAGGTTGAGATGGCTGAGATGCTGAGCGCGCTCGGCGCCGGAGTCTCGGAGCGTCGGCGGTCCGTCGCGTCGGCAGAGGTGCCCAGAACGCCTCGTCCGACGCAGGGAGGCCGCTCGAACGTCCACTCCGAAGTGGAATGGCCCTGAGGGACCTTCGGGCATTCTCGTGGGGGCTTGGCGTCCGGTGAGCCGACTCGGGACGCCGGCCCTGGCGTCGTCGTACCGTTCCTTCGTGATCAGACTCCGCCGTGCCGCGACAACCGCGCTGCTCGCCCTTTCCCTGTCCCTGCCGATCGCTGCATCCGACATGGCTTTTGCTGCGACCGCTCCCGCGCCGATATCCGCCAGAACCGCGCGGGCCGTTCACCTCGAACTCCCCCGCCCCACCGGCCCCCATGCGGTGGGGCGCAGCATCGTGCCCCTCGTCGACAAGAGCCGTCGCGATCCTTGGGTTCCGCAGTCGGGGGCACGGGAGCTGATGCTCTCCGTGTACTACCCAGCGCACCAGGGAAGCGGGCGCTCCTCTGCTTACATGTCCACTGAAGAGGCTCGATTGCTCCTGGCGAGCCAGCACTTGGAGGACCGGGTACCAGCTCAGACGCTGAGCGCTACCCACACCTATGCGCGTACCAGCGCGCGGCCGGCATCCGGCAGGTATCCGCTCGTGGTGCTCTCGCCCGGCTTCGGGCTGCCGCGCACCACCCTCACCCTCCTCGCCGAGGACCTGGCCAGCCACGGGTATGTGGTCGCGACTGTCGACCACGCCTACGAAGCCGTTGGCACGACCTTCCCGGGCGGCCGTACGCTCACCTGCGTCGCCTGCGAAACGGTCAAGCCGGGGCAAGAAGGCATCGTGACCAAGAACAGGACCAAGGACCTGTCGTTCGTCATCAACGAGCTGACCGGACCTCACTCCGCCTGGAAATACGGGTCGATGATCGACGCGAAGCGGATCGGGGTGGCCGGGCACTCCATCGGCGGGGACAGTGCAGCGCACACCATGGCTTCCGACGGCCGGGTGCGAGCGGGCATGAACATGGACGGGATGTTCAACGTGCCCCTCCCCGCGTCCGGACTTCAGGGCAGGCCCTTCATGCTGCTGGGCAACGCCGATCACAGGCCCGGTCAGGACGCGACATGGGATGAGGGGTGGGCCCGGCTGAACGGATGGAAGCGGTGGCTGACCGTCGCCGGCAGCAATCACCTCAGCTTCCTCGACCTCCCCGTCCTCGCGACCCAACTCGGTGTGAGCGCCCCTTCTGCGCCGCTGCCGGGACAGCGCGCCGCGCAGATCACGCGAAGCTACGTTGGCGCGTTTTTCGACCAGCATCTGCGTGGCATCCAGAAGCCGCTGCTGGACGGCCCCTCGAAGGCCAACCCGGAAGTCCGGTTCGAACTGCCTTAGTACGCCGACCAGGGTGGGAGTTCGAGCGGTCGTTGGCGTGGCGCTAGTGCAGGTCCTCCCAGCTCTTTAGGAGGCACCGGCACCGGCACCAGCACCGGGATCGGCGGTGCGCAGGAGTGTTCTGCGACGCCTGTCCACAGATGGACCCCCAGATCCAGATCGCCCCCACCGGCAAGAAGCTGCTGCCTCTGACCGTGAAGTAGCCCACGGCCGGCAGAAGCGGAAGCGGCCACGGACGCGAGCGGCACCGTACGTCGGCAGAGGCCCCCGGAACGCCTCTGCCGGCGCAGGGAGGCCCCTCGAACGTCCACTGCGAGGCGGAGTGGGTGCGTGAGGGGCCTTCGCATTTTCAGGGGGCCTTGGCGCCGCGTGGGGCCGACTCGGGACGCCTTGCCGAGATGGCCGGCCGTCCGGCACTGGCTTCTCTGGCGGGCTGTCTTGCAGGCTCCGAGTCCCTGGTGCGATCGGCTTCGCTTCGGGGCAAGATCTGGGAGCTTGCAGCGGGAAGGGAGCCTTGATGGACGAGACCAGGCGTCACACGTCAAGTGGTGACTGGTACCTGCCCGACATGCCCGAGTTGGATGAACTGGACCCTGACATGCTGCGGCGGGAGGAGTTGTGCGCGGCATACAACGCAGGCAGGAGCGTCGACGAACGGCAGGCGATTCTGGGAGAGTTGCTGGGCTCGGTAGGCGAACTTGTCCGGATCCGGGCACCTTTCCACTGTGACTACGGGTATCGCATCCACATCGGCACCGGCACGTTCGTCAACTTCGGGGCCGTGTTCCTGGACGTCGCCCCCATCACCATCGGCGCACATGTTCGGATCGGGCCCAACGTGCAGTTGCTGACCCCGGTCCATGAGCTGGATGCGGAGCGGCGGCGGGCCGGTTGGTCGAAGGCGCTGCCGATCACGATCGGCGACAACGTGTGGCTGGGCGGCGGGGCGATCGTCTGTCCTGGTGTGAACATCGGTGAGAACACGGTGGTCGGTGCGGGGGCTGTGGTCACCAAGGACCTACCGCCCAGCGTGCTGGCCGTGGGCAATCCGGCCCGGGTGATCCGCAAGCTGGCCTAGGGCGCTTCTGACGGATCTCCGCGGCGTCGCGGCGCCTGGCACGCACTCCCCCCACGCCTGAACGGCGCGGGGGGACCCCCATGCGGCGTTGCCGGAATGTCTCCAGAAGCGGCCTAGGCCGGGAGCGAGAAGCCCTCGGGCGGCGCGCCCTCGACGAACAGCATCGCCACCCGAACCTTGCCCTCCCGTATCGCTCGGGCGCGCCGGTACTCCGGGGAGTCGTACCACTGCCGGATCCGGTCCATGTCGGGAAACTCGATGACCATGAAACGGGAGGCGTCCCAACTGCCTTCCACCGGCTCGGGCGTGGGGCCCGCGACCAGGTAGCGGCCACCGTGGCTGAGGATGGACTCCTGGGCCACGGGTGCGTAGGCCAGACCGGCCTCCTCGTCGAGCACATCGACGTTGACGATGACGTAAGCGGGCATGAGGTTCCCCGTTCTTAGGGCACGGCGCGTGCTGATATCACGGCCACTGACGCAACGGATGCCTTGCGTGAGGCTGGCCCTCTGGTCGGGTCCCGTTACGGGCCGGCGCTCACAGTCTGCCGAGGAGGTCCAGCAGGGTCGCGCGCTGCCGTGGGGTGAGGGGGGCGAAGACGTCCTCGACGACGCGCACGCGCTCGGCGTGGAGCGACCGGCGCATGTCGGAGCCCTGGTCGGTGAGTTCGACCAGTGTGGAGCGGCGGTTGTCCGGGTCGGCCAGGCGGCGTACGAGCCCTGCCGCCTCCAGGGCGTCGATGAGGGGAGTCACCGCGCGTGGCACCACGCCCAGTCGCTCCGCCAGTTCCGTCATCCGCGGTGGCGTCCCGCTGCGCGCGAGGAGGCCGAGCACGCGGGCCTGCGCGGGGGTGATGCCGAAGGGCGCGAAGCGTTCCGCCTGCCGGGCCCGCACCTGTTTGGCCACGTTCAGGAACAGCTCTCCCAGGCGCCCGGACGCCTCGTCAGTCTCCATGGTCGGTCTCCATGTGCCGAGGTTAGCAGCCAACTGAACCACCTTCTTTATGAAGGTACATCTTAATGAGGGGTGCTAATTAAGAGGCACCTTCAGTATGTTGGTGGCTGTGAGCGGATCAACCGACGGGAACGGGCCCAGGAACGGGCCCAGGAATGGGAAGTCGAGGGGGAGTGCGGCGTATGACACTCAGTCAGGACGGGGGCGCGGCGGAGACGGCTGCGGTGGTGTTGGGCAGCCGGGTGCTGGCGGCGGCTGGGCAGGGTGACATGGTGTGGGGGCACCTGGCGGTGCGCGACCCGGAGGGGCGGGGGGTGTGGATGAAGGCCCCCGGCTGGGGGCTGGAGGAGGTCAGGCCGGACCGCGTCGTTCTGGTCGGCTGGAACGGCCGTTCCCTGGCCGGTCCGGACCAGGTGCACAAGGAGTATCCGATCCACACCGAGCTGATGCGGGCCCGTCCGGACGTGAACGTGACGGTCCATACGCACGCCGCGGCCGTCAACGCCTTCGCCGCGCTGAACCGACCGCTGCTGCCGGTCAGTCACGACGCGGTCGTCTTCGCCGAGCACGGTCTGCCGCGCTATGCGGCCACAGCCGGTCTCGTCAGCACTCCCGCGCTGGGGCGGGCGTTGGCCGAGACGCTCGGCCCGGCGCGCGCCTGTTTGATGCCCCAGCACGGCCTGGCCGCCGTCGGCCAGGACGTCGCGCACGCCGTGATGACCGCCCTGTTCCTGGAGCGGGCCTGCCGGATACAGCTCACCGCACAGGCCGCCGGCGAGATCCGGTGCTGGACCGGCCCCGAGGAGAGCGTGCGCAAGTCGGCGGAGTGCTGGCCGGCCGGTCAGATGTGGGCGGGCTGGCGTTACTGGACACGCCGGGTCGGCCACGCCGCGACCCGATGAGGGGCGGTGTGCACCGTGCCGCCGCTCCACCCCGCAATCGCCACCACCCGACCCGGTGGCCGGCCCTACGACCTGCCCGATGTGGAGATCGAGTACACCACGGCCGACGGTGTCCCCGTCCGGGTCTACGTCCCCCGGGGGACCCCAGCCGCGGTCGGTCTCGTCTGGATGCACGGCGGCGGCTTCACCCAGGGCGGCCTCGATGTGCCCCACGCGCACCTGGTCTCGGCGCAACTCGCCCATCGGACACCGGCGGTGGTGGTCTCGGTCGGCTACCGGCTCGCGACCGGCGGCGTGCACTACCCCGTACCGCATGACGACGTCCGGTCGGCCTGGGCCTGGGCGTGCGGCCGTGCGCGGGAGCCGGGTCCGGCGCCGGAGCGGTTCGCCATGGGCGGGGCGAGCGCCGGCGCGAACCTGGCCGTCGGAGTCGCCCAGCATCTTCGCGACGACGGAGCGCCGCTGCCCGCGGCCCTGCTGCTGGCCTATCCCCTCGTGCACGAGGTGGTCCCCGAGGCGTCCGCCGAGCTCATGGCGCGCTTGGCGGAGCTGTCCGGGCCGGTGCCCGGCGTCCGGCGGTTTCCCCCGGAAGCGGTCACGGCGATGTACCGCCACTACGCGGGTCCCCGTGGCGGCCGTTACGTCCACCCGGCCACCGCCGGTGCCGCCGGACTGCCACCGACCCTGATCGTCACAGCCGAGTACGACGATCTCCGGCCGTCCGGCGAGGCGTTCGCCGCACAGCTCGCGGCCGCCGGGGTGCGGGTGGACCTGGCGATGGCCAGGGGGATGCCGCACAGCTTCCTCAACTGGCCGCCGGAACTTCCCGCGATCTCCTGGACGTTGCGTCGCTTCACCCGTGTACTCCGTGAACTCGGGCGCCCGTGACGGCTGTTGTGTGGTGCGTGCCGTACGGGATGACCGCGTCGGCGGGACTCGCGCGAACAGGGCTTCCCGGCCGCGCGACCGCAGGCTGAAGGCCGCCGCCAGGACAATCAGCGGTAGTCCTCGTGGCGCCGACGGATTCCGGTGGAGTCAGTGAACTCGGCTGTGACGTGGCCCAGTTGAGCGGAGTGCTCGTTCGGGGGCTGCTGGGGCGGGCGGGCTCGGAAGTCGGCCGGCGGTTGCCCTGCCGTCGCTAGAGGGAGATGAGGCAGCCGATGACGGGCGGACAGTGCCCGTGGATGTGGAGGTGGAGGAAGTCGTCGTCGCCCTCGCCTCCGAGGGGGCGCGCCTGGGCGGGTGCGATGAGTCCGAGGGTCAGGATTGCACTTGCTGCTGCGAGGGTCGCTATTCGACGAAGATGCGTCATGGCTTGTTCCTCCTTGGCGGGAGTGGGCGGCGCCTGAAGACAGGCGCGCCAGGAGCTGCGCATGGACACAACGGTACCCATTTGGCGGACTTTGCCGTGAAAAGAGATGGTCCGTTTGCGTGAGGCGCGCCACGCCCCCAGTCCGGGCCGGCCTCGGTGTCCAGGTGGTCGGCCTCGATGTGTTGCGTCGCCAACTCGCCAGGCGGCACAGGCGGGTTGGGGATTTCCGGGCGCGGTGGGAGGTGAAGCCGGTTGGCTTTCGGGTGACTTCTTGGGCGCCTCGCAGGGGACTCGAAGGGGACGGGCGGGCAGGGGGAGCAGGCTGGCTGTCTGGAGGACGGCGGCGGGACCGATCGTGGGTCGCTGACGCACGCACCCGCGGCCGCCCCTGTCGCGCGACGACGACGGCCCGCAGAATGATCGCCATGGCACCGCAGCTGAGCGCACCGACCGTTCGTGTTCATGAGTCGTTCCTCGCCGCCATGGCGGAGTTCCGGGCCGAGGGCGTGCACCGTTCCCCCTCTTCCAGCCTTGGTCGCGACCTGCGGGCCTGGCACACCCGGTGGCAGTCCGCCGAGGGCTTCGCCGACTACGTTCGCCAGACGGGCGGGGTCGGCATGGACGAGCGGTCCGAGGGCCCCGTGCCGATGACCACGTTCTGGTGGGTGGACGGGACGGAGTACCTGGGGCGGATCACCGTCCGGCACCGGCTCACCGCGTCGCTGCGCGAGTTGGGCGGCCACATCGGCTATGCGGTGCGTCCCACCGCCCGTCGCCGGGGTCACGCCACCGCGATGCTGCGGGCCGTGCTGCCGCACGCGCACCGGCTGGGCATCGACCCGGTGCTGGTGACCTGCGACGCGACCAACACCGGCTCGCGCCGGGTGATCGAGGAGTGCGGCGGGGTTTTCGAGGACCGCCGGGCGGAGAAACTTCGGTATTGGATCTCCGCGTGATCTCCGCGTCGGCGCAGTGTCCGGGCCGTAGCCGGCCCACCCGTCCGAAGGGTTTTCCCCGGGGCGGACGGGATCGCGGCACCCGGCCCCGGCGCCCCGCCGGGAACTGTCCGGGACGCCGGCACGTACTCTAGGCAGAGACGTCCGGGTCGATGTATCCGCGCCCACGCGGGGACGATCCGGACGGGGCGGCGCCAGCCGCGCCCTGACACCAAGGAGAAGTAACACTGGGCAAGCGACAGCCCGAAGGCCCGCCGCCTGCACCGGCGGTGCAGCGCATCCGACTGCGTTACACCAAGCGCGGCCGCCTCCGGTTCACCAGCCACCGCGACTTCCAGCGCGCCTTCGAGAGGGCCCTGCGCCGCGCCGAGGTCCCCATGGCCTATTCGGCGGGCTTCACCCCGCACCCCAAGGTGTCGTACGCCAACGCGGCGCCCACCGGGACCGGCAGCGAGGCCGAGTACCTGGAGATCCAGCTGGCCGAGCACCGGGACCCGGAGACGCTCCGCGCACTGCTCGACGCCTCCCTGCCCGCCGGTCTCGATGTGACCGACGCCGTGGAGGCCCGCACCAGCGGTCTCGCCGACCGGCTCCAGGCGTCGGTGTGGGAGATCCGGCTCGACGGGGTCGCCCCCGAGGAGGCCGGGCGCGCCGTGGAGGCGTTCCTCGCCGCCGAGGAGGTGCCGGTCGAGCGCCGCACCAAGAACGGCATGCGGACCTTCGACGCCCGGGCCGCGGTCGCACGTCTGGAGGCCGTCCCGGCGGAGGGCGACACCGTGGGCCCCGCTCAGGGCGATAGGCCCGACGGCAGTGCCTGTGCGATACTGCGGCTGGTTGTTCGGCATCTGACACCTGCCGTTCGACCCGACGACGTCCTGTCCGGCCTCCGGGTTACGGCCGACCTGGCGCCGCCGGTCCCCGCAGCGGTGACCAGGCTGGCGCAGGGGCTGCTCGATGAGGAGACCGGCACGGTGACCGACCCGCTGGCGCCCGACCGCGACGCTGCCACGGCCGCCCCATCCACGGCCGCCGGGCTGAGTACCGCGACGGTGCAGGGCGGGGCCTCCCCGGCCACTTCCGGGGACGGCACTGCGTAGGACGCGTCGTCGCGTCGCCGATCAGCCAGGGTGCCACCCCGGTCCGGCGGACGCACTGACCAGAAGACTTTCGCCGGTCCGGACCCCGGGCCCGGCGAGCGAGACGACAGCTCCCGTGCGGCGCACGCGCCCCGGACGGCGGGACCGCGCCCAGCGCGCGGACCGTGGCCGGAATCAGGCGCGGCGCCCGGGAGCGTGACGGGAGAACCGCCCGCATGCTCGAAGCTATTGAGCCCACCGAGTCCTCGCGGCCCACGGACCGCGAGAGCGACAACAACCACTCGCCCAGCGACACGCTGCCGCCGCGCCGCCGGCGCCGCGCGGTGTCCCGCCCGGCCGGTCCGCCGGCCGGCGCCGCCGAGGCCGCCGTGGTGAGCACCGACCGCCCGGCCGCGGGCTCCGACACCGCAGGCGCGGCCGACACCGCGCCGCAGGCCGCCGCCGTCGAGGAGAAGCCGGCCCGCCCGCGCCGCCGGGCGACCCGCAAGGCCACCTCCCCGGCCGGCTCCCCGCGCGCCTCCGTGTCCGCGGAGACGCCCGAGCCCGCCGAGGCCCCGGCCGCTGCCGCCGTCGAGGAGGCTCCGGCCGCCGCTGCCGAGGAGGAGCCGCGTCCGGCGCGCACCCGTCGCCGGGCCACCCGCAAGGTCACCGCTCCGGCCGGCGCGCCGCGGCCCGCCGCCGAGGAGAGCGCCGCCCCGGAGGCGGTCGAGGCGCCCGCCGCCGCGGAGGAGGCCCCGGCCGCCCCCGTCGAGGAGGAGCCGCGTCCGGCCCGTACGCGTCGCCGGGCGACCCGTAAGGCGACCGCGCCGTCGGCCGCCCCGGAGCCGGTCGTCGAGACGCCGTCCGCCGAGGAAGAGACGGAGGAGGAGGCCGAAGAGGCGGTCGAGGCCGTCGAGGCGCCCGCCGCCGAGGAGGAGCCGCGTCCGGCCCGTGCCCGTCGTCGGGCCACCCGTAAGGCGACCGCTCCGGCCGCCGCCGCTGAGCCCGCGGCCCCCGCCGCCGAGCAGCCGCCGGCCGGCGAGGCCGAGGCGCCGCGCCGCCGGACCCGCCGCCGCGCCGAGCGGCCCGCGGAGCCCGCGGCCGCCGAGGCGCCCGCGCCGCAGGCCGAGGAGGAGCCTCCCGCCGAGGCGCCGGCGCGTGGCCGCCGCCGGGCACAGCGGCCGCCGACGGCCGTCTTCCAGGCCCCGGTCTTCGCGGAGCCGATGTTCCAGACCCCCGAGAGCGCCGCCGCCGAGCACGCCGCCCGCCGCGAGGCGGAGACGACCACGGAGACGCCGGAGGAGGCGCCGGCCGGTGCCCCGCGCCGCCGTCGCCGGCGCCGCGGCGAGCCGGCCGAGGCCGCCCAGGCGGCTCCCGCGCAGGTCGAGGAGCCCGTGACGGAAGAAGCCGCGGAGGCCGCCGAGGCCGCCGAGGTCGAGGAGCCCGAGGAGGAGCACGAGACCGGGACCGGCGAGGACGGCGACCGTCCCGCGCGCCGCCGCCGCCGGGGCGGCCGTCGCCGCCGCCGCGGTGAGATGGCCGAGGATGCCGAGGAGCAGCCCGGCGAGGCCGGTGCGGGCGAGGAGCCGGCCGAGGAGGCCGCCGAGGGCGAGGAGCCGGGCGCCGAGGAGCACCCGGAGTCCAGCACCAGCAGCAGCCGCCGTCGCCGGCGCCGCCGCCGGCGCAGCGGCGACACCGCAGAGGCCGAGACCGCGCACGTCGACGACCCGGAGCGCACCGTCGTCAAGGTCCGCGAGCCGCGCAAGAAGGAAGAGAGCACCGGCGCCGACGAGGTCCAGTCCATCAAGGGCTCGACCCGTCTGGAGGCCAAGAAGCAGCGCCGCCGCGAGGGGCGCGAGCAGGGCCGCCGCCGGGTGCCGATCATCACCGAGGCGGAGTTCCTGGCGCGCCGGGAGGCCGTCGAGCGGGTGATGGTGGTCCGCCAGAGCGGCGAGCGCACCCAGATCGGCGTGCTGGAGGACGACGTCCTCGTCGAGCACTTCGTCAACAAGGAGCAGGCCACCAGCTACGTCGGCAACGTCTACCTGGGCAAGGTCCAGAACGTCCTGCCGTCGATGGAGGCCGCCTTCGTCGACATCGGCAAGGGCCGCAACGCCGTGCTGTACGCGGGCGAGGTCAACTTCGAGGCGCTGGGCATGGCCAACGGGCCGCGCCGCATCGAGACCGCGCTGAAGTCCGGCCAGTCCGTCCTGGTGCAGGTCACCAAGGACCCGATCGGACACAAGGGCGCCCGGCTGACCAGCCAGGTCTCGCTGCCCGGCCGCTACCTCGTCTACGTGCCCGAGGGCTCGATGACCGGTATCAGCCGCAAGCTCCCGGACACCGAGCGGGCCCGGCTGAAGCAGATCCTCAAGAAGATCGTCCCCGAGGACGCGGGCGTCATCGTCCGCACCGCCGCGGAGGGCGCGAGCGAGGACGAGCTGCGCCGTGACGTGGAGCGGCTGCAGGCGCAGTGGGAGGAGATCCAGAAGAAGGCCAAGGCGTCCAACACCAGCTCGCCGAGCCTGCTCTACGGCGAGCCGGACATGACCGTCCGGGTCGTCCGCGACATCTTCAACGAGGACTTCTCCAAGGTCATCGTGAGCGGTGACGACGCCTGGCAGACCATCCACGGCTATGTCTCGCACGTCGCGCCGGACCTCGTCGACCGCCTGCAGCGGTGGACCTCCGAGGTCGACGTCTTCGCGACGTACCGGATCGACGAGCAGCTGATGAAGGCGCTGGACCGCAAGGTCTGGCTGCCCAGCGGCGGTTCGCTGGTGATCGACAAGACCGAGGCCATGGTCGTGATCGACGTCAACACCGGGAAGTTCACCGGTCAGGGCGGCAACCTCGAGGAAACCGTCACCCGGAACAACCTGGAGGCGGCCGAGGAGATCGTGCGCCAGCTGCGGCTGCGCGACCTGGGCGGCATCGTCGTCGTCGACTTCATCGACATGGTCCTGGAGTCCAACCGGGACCTGGTGCTGCGTCGCCTGCTGGAGTGCCTGGGCCGGGACCGGACCAAGCACCAGGTGGCCGAGGTCACCTCGCTCGGCCTGGTCCAGATGACCCGCAAGCGGGTCGGTCAGGGCCTGCTGGAGTCGTTCTCCGAGCAGTGCGTGCACTGCAACGGCCGCGGCGTGATCGTCCACATGGACCAGCCGTCGGCCGGCGGCGGCAAGCGCAAGAAGAAGGGCAAGGCGGGCGCGAACGGTGCCCAGCCGGAGCAGGTGGCCGAGGTCGCGGCCGAGGCCGTGCCGGCGGTCGCCGCCCCGGCGGAGGAGCTGCCGGAGCTGGAGCCGGTCGCGGTGACCGAGGCCCAGCTGCAGCCGTCGGTGGACGGCACCGACGAGTGGTTCGGCAGCCCCGCGGAAGCCGAGGCCGCCGCGACGGGCCGGAGCCGTGGCCGCCGCCGGGCCAGCCGGAAGGCGACGGCACCGGCCGGCGCCCCCAAGGCCACCGAGGCCGCCGCGATCGTGGTGCCGGCCGCCCCGGCGGTCGAGCCGGAGCCCGCTCCGGAGCCGGTCGCCGAGCCCGCGCCGGTGGCGGAGACCGCCCCTGCGGCCGAGCCTGCGCCGCCGCGTCCGCGCCGCCGGGCGACCCGCCGGGTGTCCGCTCCGGCGGGCTCGCCGGAGGCCGCCGACGAGGCGGTGGGGACGATCGTGGTCGGCGCGCCGGCCGCGGAGGCCCCCGCCGAGGCTCCCGAGCAGCCCGCCGAGGTCGCTGAGCCCGCCGAGCCGGCGCCCGCGGCGAAGAAGACCGCGAAGAAGGCGGCGGCGAAGAAGACCACGGCCAAGAAGGCCGCGGCGAAGAAGACCACGGCCAAGAAGACGGCGGCGAAGAAGACCACCGCCAAGAAGGCCGCGGTCAAGAAGACCACCGCGAAGAAGACGACGACGAAGAAGGCGGCGGCCAAGAAGACCGCGGCGGCTTCGGGGTCGGCGGAGGACTGAGCAGTGGCCGGCCCCGGACCGTCGCGAGGCGGTCCGGGGCCGGTTTGACCCCCTGGTCGAGGCCCCGTAACCTTGACCGTCGGTGTCTGTGTGGCACCACCCCTTCTGAGCAAACACCTCTCGGCCCCGCCGAGGGAGGCCGCTCGTCCCGCTCGTGGTCCACGGGTCGGATTCCACAGGACGTCCCTGAGCCTGTGAGAGCGGCTGGCATCAGAGGATCCGTTACCTAGCGAGAGAGAGTTCCGCGTGTACGCGATCGTGCGCACCGGCGGACGCCAGCAGAAGGTTGCTGTTGGCGACGTCATCGAGGTTGACCGCATTTCCACCAGCAAGGTCGGCGACACCGTCGAGCTCTCCACGCTGCTGGTCGTCGACGGTGACGCGGTCACCAGCGACCCGTGGGTCCTCGCCGGCGTGAAGGTCCAGGCCGAGGTCGTGGACCACCACAAGGGCGACAAGATCCGGATCCAGAAGTACAAGAACAAGACCGGTTACAAGAAGCGGATCGGCCACCGCCAGCTCCACACGGCGCTGAAGATCACCGGCATCGACGCTCCGGCGAAGTAAGGGACTGAGGAGACATGGCACACAAGAAGGGCGCATCGTCCACTCGGAACGGTCGCGATTCCAACGCTCAGCGGCTCGGCGTGAAGCGCTTCGGCGGTCAGGCCGTCCTCGCCGGTGAGATCCTGGTCCGCCAGCGTGGCACCCACTTCCACCCGGGCGCGGGCGTCGGCCGCGGCGGCGACGACACCCTGTTCGCCCTGCAGCCCGGTGCGGTGCAGTTCGGCACCTTCCGCGGCCGCAAGGTCGTGAACATCGTCCCGATCGCCGAGTAATTCGGCCCGGACGACGCACGTCGACAGCACGTCAGGGGCGGACCGCCTCTTTCCGCGCGAAGCGGGAAGACCGGTCCGCCCTTGGCGCGTTAGGAAGAAGACGAAGCAGACCCCGCCGCGATGCGCGCGGCACCCCGGCGTCCGCGGACATCCCGCGCAGTACGCAGACAACCCCGCTGATCTGGAGGCATCCCCACCATGACCACCTTCGTGGACCGCGTCGAGCTGCACGTCGCCGCGGGTAACGGAGGCCACGGCTGCGCCTCCGTCCATCGGGAGAAGTTCAAGCCGCTCGGCGGCCCCGACGGGGGCAACGGCGGCCGCGGCGGCGATGTGATCCTGGTCGTCGACCAGGACGTCACCACGCTCCTCGACTACCACCACCACCCGCACCGCAAGGCCACCAACGGCCAGCCGGGCGCGGGCGACAACCGCGAGGGCAAGAACGGCCAGGACCTTATCCTGCCGGTGCCCGACGGCACCGTCGTCCTCGACAAGAACGGCGAGGTGCTGGCCGACCTGGTGGGCCAGGGCACGCGGTTCGTCGCCGGCCAGGGCGGCCGCGGCGGCCTCGGCAACGCCGCGCTCGCCTCGGCCCGCCGCAAGGCCCCCGGCTTCGCGCTGCTCGGCGAGCCCGGCGAGGCCCGGGACATCGTGCTGGAGCTGAAGACCGTCGCGGACGTCGCGCTGGTCGGCTACCCGAGCGCCGGCAAGTCCTCGCTGATCTCGGTCCTCTCGGCCGCCAAGCCGAAGATCGCCGACTATCCGTTCACGACGCTGGTGCCCAACCTCGGCGTGGTGACCGCGGGCGAGACGGTCTACACCATCGCCGACGTCCCCGGTCTGATCCCCGGCGCCAGCCGGGGCAAGGGCCTGGGCCTGGAGTTCCTGCGGCACGTCGAGCGCTGCGAGGTGCTGGTCCACGTCCTGGACACCGCCACCCTGGAGTCGCACCGCGACCCGGTCTCCGACCTCGACGTCATCGAGGAGGAGCTGGCCCAGTACGGCGGCCTCGGCGACCGGCCGCGGGTGGTCGTCCTCAACAAGATCGACATCCCGGACGGCAAGGACCTCGCCGACATGATCCGCCCGGACCTGGAGGCGCGCGGCTACCGCGTCTTCGAGGTCTCCGCGGTCGCCCGCCAGGGCCTGAAGGAGCTGTCGTACGCGCTGGCGGAGATCGTCGCCACGGCGCGTGCCGCCAAGCCCGTCCAGGAGGCGACCCGGGTCGTGATCCGCCCCAAGGCGGTGGACGACGCGGGCTTCACGGTCACCAAGGAGGCCGACGGGTTCTTCCGCGTCCGCGGCGAGAAGCCCGAGCGCTGGGTCCGCCAGACCGACTTCAACAACGAGGAGGCGGTGGGCTATCTGGCCGACCGGCTCAACCGCCTCGGCGTGGAGGACGCGCTGCTGAAGGCGGGCGCCCGCGCGATGGACGGCGTGGCGATCGGGCCCGACGACAACGCGGTGGTCTTCGACTGGGAGCCGTCGTTGTCGGCCGGCGCGGAGATGCTCGGCCGCCGTGGCGAGGACCACCGCTTCGACGCACCGCGCCCGGCCGCCCAGCGCCGCCGCGACCGCGACGCGGCCCGCGACGAGGCGCAGCGCGACTACGACGGCTTCTCGCCCTTCTAGTTCCGGCGCCCACTGGTTCCAGGGCGTACCGGTCCAGGGCGTACGGCCGGAAGCGGTCCGGAGCGTATGCAGCACGAAGGCCCCGGGAGGAGCGTTCCTCCCGGGGCCTTCGTACCGTCTCCGTGCGAATGGTCCCCTTGCGAATGGTCCCTTGCATACGGTTTGCGGGGCCGTGGACGACCCGCTGCGGGCTAGACGGCGGCGGGGGCGTCCGGGGCGCCGTCGGTGCCCTGCCGGGCCGTCCCGGCGGCGGGTACGGCCCGCTGCGAGCGCTGGACGGGGATGCCGGAGAGTCGGCTCTCCATCCGCCGCCGCCGCTCGTCGGCCCGGGCGCACAGCTCCACCACGGCCTGGTTGAAGCGGACCGCCGACGGCGGGTCGGACGGGCCGAGCAGATGCTCCTTGAGTTCGGCGCGGGCCGCGGCCAGGCCGTCCCGCTCCGGATGCCGGACCGCCTCCAGGAGCGCGGGCACCCCGGCCGCGTCGGGCGCGAGGATGGTCGCCGCCCGCACGGTCGGGTACTGCGCCCGGAAGTCGTCCTCGTCGAGCCCCGAGGTGTTGGCGACCGCGTACGGCTTCTCGCTGGTCAGGTAGTCGGAGACCACGCTGGAGACGTCGCTGATCAGCAGGTCCGCCTCGTTGAAGCAGGCGAAGATGCCGGGGCGCGCGGTGACGACGACGCGGTGCTCCCACTCCGGGAGGGAATTCCAGTACGCCTTCTCCCAGGCGGTGACCGCGGCCTCGACGGCGGCCGCGCGGCCCTCCTCGGGGGTGCTCTGGAGCCGCATCCGCTCCAGCTCGTCGGCGCTCTTGCGGAAGTCGGCGGTGGTCAGCCGGTCGAGTTCGGCGGTGCGGCGGTCCAGTTCGGCTGCGGTCTCGGGGGCGGGCCGCGGGCCGCCGCGCCGGGCGTTGGCCGCGGCGATCATGGCCTGGATACGGAGGTTGGCGGCGCCGGCCTGCGGGTCCACCGAGCCGGTCATCGGGTGCGGTTTGTAGAGCAGCCGGACCGAGGGGTCGGCAAGCAGGGCGCGGACGATGTTCTCGCCGGCCAGGATCACCGAGGTGTTGCCCGGGTTGCCGTCCCAGCCCTCCCAGGTGGGCGCGTAGAGCACGGTGGTGTACCGGCCGACCGGGGCGCCCTCGTAGGGCCGGATCGGCGCGAGTTGGGGGCGGCCGACCTCGACGACGTCCTTGTCCTCGATGCCGATGTCGGCGAGCTGGTAGCGGTCCCGGGCCGCCGGGCCGGCCACCCACACCTCGTCGTACGCCTTGGCGTACGGGTTGCAGGAGGAGAGCTTGTCGCTCTCTCCGTGGTTGATGAAGGCGTGCTTGATGGAAGGGATCCGCAGGATCTGCGAGGTCTTGCCGGAGTTCGCCGGGTGCAGCAGCACCTTGAGGGTGGAGTGCTCCAGCCGCATCAGGTGGGAGACCTTGGGGATGCAGACGATCGGGATGTCGGTGGCCTCGATCTTCTGCACCATGAACCGCTCGCGGAGCACGATGATCGGCCGGCCGTCCAGCCCGGCCAGGGTGTCGAGCCACATGTTGGCCTGGTAGGCGGAGGCGGCGCCGCCGGAGAAGTACATGCCGACCGTCGGCCGGTAGGCGGCCAGCCAGCGGTCCAGCCATTCCAGGGCGCGCTGTTCGCCGACGACCTGCTTGTGGGGCAGCAGCCAGGTGCTGAGGTAGAGGGTGCCGCCGGCCGAGAGCAGCAGTGCGACGCCGATGCCGAGACCGCCCCAGAAGGCGTTGCCGGTGATCGCGGTGACCATCATCCCGGCCGTGGTGGGCACCGAGAAGCGCAGCAGCCGCCGGCCCGTCTGGCGGTAGAGCAGCCGCGGTGGGGCGTCGGTGAGGCCCAGCGCGCCGGCGTCGACGTTGCGGGTGACGATCGGCAGACTCCGGGAGCGGCGGACCAGGACCGCGACCGCCTGGCACACGAAGTGGGTGCCGTAGAAGGCGAGCAGAGTGATGGTCAGGGGGGCCTGCTCCTCCAGGGGGTTGATCCCGTCGATGTGCAGCAGGCCGACCAGCATCAGCATGTCCCGCAGCAGCTGACGCACCGTCACGTCGAAGCGGATCCGGCCGAGCAGGGCGAGCAGGGCGGGCTGCTGGTGCTGGAGGACCAGGTCAAGAACCAGGTTGACCACGGAGGCTGCGATGAACAGCGGAATGACGGACAGCAGCGCGCCGAGCAGCTGGGCGGTGAACGCGACCATCATCGCGAAGAGCGCCGCGAGCTGGACGGCTCGTCTGGGGGCGATTCCGGCGGAAGGCACGGGGGAGGGCTCCTGGCAGCAGAAAGGTCATGGGGGGAGGCCGGGGGCGGTGGCCAGGTCCCGCGCTGCGACACCGCCGAGGCGACGAAACGGGACCGACGGACACCCGACCGTATGACCTTGCCGGCCTTGGTGACAATCTGCTGTGGCGCTCTTCGCCGCGAAACGGACCAGTCGAACGCAACCTTCGAGTGTCAATAGCCGTCTTAATTTTTTACGCCCTTCCTCGGATTCGGCGGGCCCGGATGTCCGCCGGCGCGTCCGCCAGGCGATATGGCGGAGCGTCCGCCCGGTGTGCTGCCGTAGATTGCGGCTGTACGGCTTTCCCGTACGGCCAAGGGTTCGCGAGCACAGGGGTACGCAGGTGGCAGGGGCAAGGCAGGACGTGGAAGACGCCCGCCGGATCGTGGTGAAGATCGGCTCGTCCTCGTTGACCACGGCCGCGGGGGGACTGGACGCGGACCGGGTCGACGCTCTGGTGGACGTCCTGGCCAAGCACCAGGACAAGGAGATCGTGCTGGTCTCCTCCGGGGCCATCGCCGCCGGCCTCGCCCCCCTGGGGCTGGAGCGCCGTCCCCGGGACCTCGCCCGGCAGCAGGCCGCCGCCAGCGTCGGTCAGGGCCTGCTGGTCGCTCGCTACACCGCCTCCTTCGCCCGCTACGGCCGCCGGGTCGGCCAGGTGCTGCTCACCTCCGACGACACCAGCCGCCGGGCCCACTACCGCAACGCCTGCCGCACCCTGGACCAGCTGCTGGCCATGGGGACGGTGCCGATCGTCAACGAGAACGACACCGTCGCCACCGACGAGATCCGCTTCGGCGACAACGACCGGCTGGCCGCCCTCGTCGCCCACCTCGTCCGCGCCGACCTGCTGGTCCTCCTCTCCGACGTGGACGGCCTCTACGACGGCGACCCGTCCACCCCCGGCACGTCCCGGATAGCGGTGGTCACCGGCCCCGGCGACCTGGAGGGCGTCTCCATCGGGAGCGCCGGCCGGTCCGGCGTCGGCACCGGCGGCATGGTCACCAAGGTGGAGGCGGCCCGGATCGCGGCCGCGGCCGGCATCCCGGTCGTCCTCACCTCCGCCGTGCACGCCGCCGACGCGCTGGCCGGCGCCGACACCGGCACGCACTTCCTGCGCACCGGCCGCCGCTCCGCCGACCGGCTGCTGTGGCTGGCGCACGCCTCCACGCCGCAGGGCGCCCTGGTCCTGGACGACGGTGCCGTGCAGGCCGTCGTCGAACGGAACTCCTCGCTGCTGCCGGCCGGGATCTCCGCCGTGGAGGGCGAGTTCGCCGCCGGGGACCCGGTCGAGCTGCGGGACGCCGGCGGCCGCGCGGTCGCCCGCGGGCTCGTCAACTTCGACGCCCGCGAAATCCCCCGATTGATTGGTCGTTCCACCAGGGATCTGGCCCGCGAGCTCGGACCGGCGTATGAGCGCGAGGTCGTGCACCGCGACGACCTGGTGCTGCTGCACCACTGACCCGCCCCCGAGGGGCGCCGGCGCGGTCCCGTACGGGGCCGGCCTTCATCAGCCCTTCACCGAGGACCTTCGGCAAAACCGCCCCGCGAGCCGCCGCGGACTGGTCAACTTTGTTGAGGGGCGCCGCAGTACGCGAGCGCAGACGCCGAAGGACGACCGCACCAGTCGGCTCCGCCCCCAGGGGACGGAGCGATTCGCATCACAGGAGGCCGCCGGTGACACGAGGGCGCCCAGGGGCTCCGGCCCGAGGGACGGCGGAGCGCGCACTGACCAGCGTCGGGACCGCCGCGCCCGCCGCCCGGCCGGAGGAGGGCCGGCGGACGGAGCGGGAGCGGACGGCACCGCGGCCGCGGGAGGCCGAGCGCCGGGAGGCGTCCCGGCTGTGGCACGTCACCCTCAGCGTCTCCGGCGCCGAGGCCCCGCTGAAGGAGGTCCGCCGGGCGCTCGAACAGCTCGCCCACGACCACCCCTTCCTGCTGACCAGCCGCTACGCCAACGACCACGCCGAGATCCGCTACTGGGAGGAGGCCCGGGACCTGCACGACGCGGCGGCGGTCGCGCTCCGGCTGTGGGGCGAGCACCGCTCGACGGCCAAGCTGCCGCCCTGGGAGATCGTCGGCCTGGAGGTCATCGACCGGGAGACCTACCACCAGCGCGTCGCGGAGGGCTACGGTCCGCCGCCGGCCTCGCCGGTCGGCGTCCATCCGTACTGACCCGCCCGCCGTACCGCGGCGGCCCGCGGGGCCGTCCACAGCCCGCACCGCCGGTGCGACCGGCGTCCCGCTCTGTGGAATCCGGCGCGGCCGCCGCCCGGCGCGGCGTTAGGCTGCGGCCATGACCAGCAGTGCATCCCAGTCCTCGCCCGTCCTCGACACCGCCCGCCGCGCCAGGGAGGCGGCCGCCGTCCTGGCCCCGCTGCCGCGCACGGCCCGCGATGGGGCGCTGCTCGCCATCGCCGACGCCCTGGTCGCGCAGACCGACGCCCTGGTCGCGGCCAACGCCCGGGACGTCGAGGCGGCCCGGGCCGCCGGCACCTCCGAGTCGATCGTGGACCGGCTCACCCTCACCCCCGAGCGGATCGCCGCCATCGCCGACGACGTGCGCAAGGTCGTCGCGCTGCCCGACCCGGTCGGCGAGGTGCTGCGCGGCTCGACCCTGCCCAACGGCCTCGACCTCCGGCAGGTCCGGGTCCCGCTCGGCGTCGTCGGCATCATCTACGAGGCCCGGCCCAATGTGACGGTGGACGCCGCCGCCCTCTGCCTCAAGTCCGGCAACGCCGTACTGCTGCGCGGCTCCTCCTCCGCCTACGCCTCCAACAGCGCGCTGGTGGACGTACTGCGCGGCGCCGTGGAGAGCGCCGGGCTGCCGGCCGACGCCGTGCAGCTGGTCCCCGGCGAGAGCCGCGACTCGGTGCGCGAGCTGATGCGGGCCCGCGGTCTGGTCGACGTGCTCATCCCGCGCGGCGGCGCCGCCCTGATCCGCACGGTCGTCGAGGAGTCCACCGTCCCGGTCATCGAGACCGGCACCGGCAACTGCCACGTCTACGTCGACGAGGCCGCCGACCTCGACATGGCGATCGACATCCTGGTCAACTCCAAGGCCCAGCGCCCCAGCGTCTGCAACGCCGCCGAGACCGTGCTGGTGCACGCCGGCATCGCCGAGAAGTTCCTGCCGCGCGCCCTGGAGGCACTGACCCAGGCCGGCGTGGTGGTGCACGGCGACGCCGCCTGGCAGCAGGCCGGCCCCGGCCTCGTCGCCCCCGCCACGGACGAGGACTGGGCGACCGAGTACCTCTCCTACGACATCGCCGCCGCCGTGGTGCCCGACCTCGACGCCGCGGTGGCGCACATCCGCCGCTGGTCCTCCGGCCACACCGAGGCCATCGTCACCGGGTCGCAGGCGGCCGCACGCCGGTTCACCCAGTTGGTGGATTCCACGACGGTCGCGGTCAACGCCTCGACCCGCTTCACCGACGGCGGCCAGTTCGGCTTCGGCGCCGAGATCGGCATCTCCACCCAGAAGCTGCACGCCCGCGGCCCCATGGGACTGCCGGAGCTGACGTCCACGAAGTACATCGTCACGGGCGACGGCCACACCCGCTGACCCACCCCGCGCACGGCCCCGTTCACGCCGCTGTCCGGTCGCTTCTCTCCCTGCCCAAAAGGCCCCGCCGGGGCTACCCTGGACGGGTGCCGGACGACGCGGGGGGCACGCCGTTCCCGGACGGCGAAGAGCCCGACGAGCACCACCACGGGAGCCACGGACGAGCGGACGAGGAGTTCGCTTCCGTGGTCTTCGACGAGGACTTCGTACGGGCCGCGACGATCCACGAACCCTCGGCGGTCGAGCGCATGCTCGCCGCCGCCGAGGCGCGCGCCGAGGCCGAGGCGGCCGCCCGCCCCGGCGGCGGCTTCGGCCCGGACGACGACTACGACCACGACGATCTCGCCGAGCGCCCCGACGACCGCGACGGCTTCGGCCCGGACGACCCCTATGGCGCCTATGGTCCCTACGGCGGATCCCTGCGCCCCTACCGCGGCGCCGCCCGCTGGCACCGCCCCATCGCCTGGGTGCTGGCCGTGGTGATGGGCGTCGGACTGGTCGCGCTGGCCTTCAGCGCCGTCTACCGCGGCGCCGCCGGCCGTACCCAGAGCCCCGCCCCGGCCAGCTCCACCGGCGTCGATGCCCCGGCCTCCGGCACGCCCCCCAAGGGCGGCCGGGACGCGCTCGGCACGCCCCGCCCCGGGGTGCCCACCCCCGGCGCTCCCGCCGAGCCGCTGCGCCCGTCCTTCTCCGCCGGCTCCGGGTCGCACTGACCCGAAATCGCGGCGTCCTCCGGCGTTTACGTCGGCCCCGTCAGACCTACCCTTGTTGTATGACCGGGCCTGGTGACCCTCCCGAAGGGACGCCCGACGGCGCCCCGGGAGGCGGTGACGACGAGTACCGATCCGTGGTCTTCGACGAGCGGTTCGTCCGCGCGGCGCGACTGCAGGAGTTCTCCGCCGACGAGCGACTGGGCGAGCACCACGCACCGGCGGTGAAGACCCGCCACGCCTGGCTGCGGCCGGGCGGCTCCCGCCAGGCGGTCCTGTTGGTGCTGCTGATCGTGCTGGCCTTCGGCACCGCCGTCTACATGGGCATACGCCACCCGTACAAGACCCCCGAGCCCGCCCCGGCCCAGCCGCTGCGGTCCTCGGTGGTGCCGCTGGCGCCGTCCGGCACCGTCCCGGGAGCGACCCCCGCGGACCTCTTCGCGCACAGCCCGGCCGCCGGCTACCGCATCGGCGCGGCCGGCATCAACCTCCCCACCGTCCAGCGCACCGCGCACTTCTCCGACGGCCAGATCGTCACCGCGATGAGCATCGCCAAGGACTACCTCGTCCGCTCGTCGGTGGATCCGGCCACCCTCACCGGCGGCTCCGTACGCCCCGTCAGACTGCTGCTGGACACCGGCCAACTCGACCAGTTCGACCGGAGCCTGGCGCACCCCGACGACAACGGCCGGGATGCGGCGACCGGTTGGCTCGTCCGCTTCGACCCGAAGCAGATCACGCTCGCCGACCGCGACGTCCGCGTCGACGGCACCCTGAGCGCCACGGAGGTGAGCGCCGACACCCTCGACGTGGCCGCCGACTACACCTTCGTCTACGCCGTCCAGCCGGCACCGGGAGCCCCGCGGGACGCCGCCGGGCAGCACACCGGCACCGCGACGCCGGGCGCCGCCTCGCTCGTCACCGTCCGGCGCGAGATGCACTTCCGGATCGGCCGGGACGACCTCGCCGACCACCGCCTGTCCGTCGTGCAGAGCAGCCTCCAGGCCGGGCCGCTGAGCTGCTCCGCCGACCCGGCCGGCACGCTGCACCCGCTGCTCGCCGGGCAGCACGCCGGCCCCGACCGGCCCGCCGGCACTGACCCCTACGCCCGGGGCCGGGCCGACGCCGCGCTCTGCGGCCGGCTTTCGGCTACTTCCCAGCCGACCCCGAGCCGTCCGATCCGCTAGCGCCGTCCGCTCCGCCCGTGCCGCCGGACCGCGAGCCGAAGACGGTGTCGCGGAGCTTGCCGCCCAAGTCCCCGGCGCCGCCCGCGATATCGCGCACCAGACCCATCAGCGGGTCCTTGCTGGTGCGCACCGACTCGGCGTAGTGCGCCGCGGAGTCCCGGAAGGAGTCGGAGACCGAGGCGTCCTTGTCCTCGTCGCGGCGCGGGTAGTGGCCGTCCATGATGCGCTGGTAGTCGCGGCTCTCGGCCCACTTCTTCAGCTCGGCGGCGCGGACGGTGGTGAACGGGTGGCTGCGCGGCAGGACGTTGAGGATCTTCAGCACGGAGTCGCGCAGATCGCCGCCGGACTCGTACTCCTCGGCCTGCTTGAGGAAGGCGTCGACGTTCATCTCGTGGAGGTGGTTGCCGCCGGCCAGCTTCATCAGGCCGCGCATCGACGCCCGGAGATCCTGCCCGACCAGCAGGCCCGCCCGGTCGGCCGACAGCTCCGACTTGCGGAACCACTCGCGCAGCGCCGTCACGATCGCCATGACCGCGACATTGCCGAGCGGGATCCAGGCGACCTTCGTCGCCAGGTTGGTCAGGAACAGCAGGATCGTGCGGTACACCGCGTGCCCCGAGAGGGCGTGGCCCACCTCGTGGCCGATGACGGCCCGCATCTCCTCCTCGTCGAGCAGCTCGACGAGGCCGGTCGTCACCACGATGATCGGCTCGTCCAGGCCGATGCACATGGCGTTGGGCTGCGGGTCCTGATTGACGTACATCGGCGGGACCTTCTCCAGGTCCAGGATGTAGCAGGCGTCGCGCAGCATCGCGTGGAGGTGGGCGAACTGCTGGTCGCCGACGCGGACCGAGTCCGACAGGAAGAGCAGCCGCAGGCTGCGCTCCGGCAGCAGACCGCTGAGCGTCTTGAAGACGGTGTCGAACCCGCTCAGCTTGCGCAGCGCGACCAGCGCCGAGCGATCCGCCGGGTGCTCGTAGGACCGCGACGAGATTCCGGGGAACCGCTTGCGGTTCCGGCCCGGTACGTTCGCGTCGCTGTCTGGGCTCTCCGTCATTGGGGCCTCCCCCTGTTCGACTGCGTGTGATTCAGCCTAGAGGACGCCGCTGACAGCCGAATGGATGCCCGGGCGTACGCTGGCGAGCGGACCAGTCCCCGTCAGGCCCGCACAAAAGGGAGCCATCGTCATGCCGCATCCGAGCCTGCTGCTCGCCGTCGCCGAGACCTCCAGGGACAGCGGCCCCGGCTGGATCCTGCGCACCGTGATCATCGTCGGTGTGCTGGGCGCCGTGCTGCTCGCCTGGATCCTGCTGCGCGGCTACGGCAACCAGGACTGAACACCGCACCGGACATCGCACCGGCAGGACCGACACCGCACCGGGAAGGGGCCCTGACGTCGGCCGGGCGCCTTCGAGGAGGAGTCGGCGTGAGCCCGCGGTGACGTGGCGCTTACGATGTGGCGGAAAGCCTTGTCCGAACCCCGCCCGGATTGGTCCCGCCAACGATGAGCCTGCACTCTGCCGCACAGTCCCTGGTCACCCTCGCCGAAGCCGGGCAGAAGGGCGGCCAGCACGAAAGCCTGAGCCCCTACCTCACCGGTGGCAGCGCCCTTTTCATCCTGCTTCTCCTGCTCTGGATCACCACCCGCTTCAACCGCGACCGCTGAGCCTTCCGGACCCGGCAGCCGGGACCGCGTCCCGCCAAGTAGGGTCTGCTCGCATGGGAGAGCACACAGGGCCTGTGAAGCGGCGGCTGGGCGTGATGGGCGGCACATTCGACCCGATCCATCACGGACACCTGGTCGCCGCCAGCGAGGTGGCCAGCCAGTTCCACCTCGACGAGGTCGTTTTCGTGCCCACCGGGCACCCGTGGCAGAAGAGCCACAAGACGGTGTCGCCGGCCGAGGACCGCTATCTGATGACGGTCATCGCGACCGCGTCGAACCCTCAGTTCTCCGTCAGCCGTATCGACATCGACCGCGGCGGCAAGACGTACACGATAGACACGCTGCGTGATCTGCGGGCGGAGCACCTCGACGCGGACCTGTTCTTCATCACCGGCGCCGACGCCCTCAGCCAGATCCTGACCTGGCACGACGCGGCGGAACTGGTCTCGCTCGCCCACTTCATCGGGGTGACCCGGCCCGGCCACGTCCTCGCGGACCCCGGGCTGCCCGAGGGGGCGGTGTCCCTGGTCGAGGTGCCCGCGCTGGCCATCTCCTCGACCGACTGCCGGGCGCGCGTCGCCCAGGGGGATCCGGTCTGGTACCTCGTACCGGACGGTGTGGTGCGCTACATCGACAAAAAGCAGCTGTACCGCGACGACCGCTGACGGGGCAGACGGAAAGGGGCGCCGGTGAGCGACCGACACGATCCGTACGGGCCGCAGGACCCGTATGCCCAGGACCCGTACGCCCCGCAGCAGGGGCAGCCGGAACAGGGCTACGCCTACGACGCGTACGGCCGGCCGGTGCCCCACGAGGCGCCGCAGCAGTACCAGGCGCAGCAGTACGAGCAACAGCAGTACGGGCAGCAGCAGTACGACGCCTACGGGCAGCCGGTCGCCCCGGGCGCGCCCGGTTCCTACGACCCCTATGCCCCCTACGGGCCGCAGGGCGGCCAGGCACCGCCGGCCCAGCAGCCGTACCAGGGGCAGGGGCAGCAGGAGTACGGCTACGACGGCTACGGCCGGCAGGTACCGCAGCAGACCGGCTACCCCCAGCAGTACGACCCGTACGCCCAGCCCCAGCAGCAGCCGCCCCACCAGACGGGCTGGATCCCGCAGCAGGCCCAGCAGCCGCCGTACGAGCAGGACCCCTACGGGGAGGGCCGGCCGCACACCGGTCAGGCCGCCGCGGCACCGACGGCCGCCCCCGAGGAGCCGTCCGCGCCCGACGGGGCTGACAAGAGCGCCGGTAGGACCGCCGGCGGGAGTGCCGGGGTTCCGGGGGAGGAGTACCACACCGAGCAGTTCGCGTTCGTCGAGGATCCGGACGAGGACTCCGAAGACGTCATCGACTGGCTGAAGTTCACCGAGAGCCGCACCGAGCGGCGCGAGGAGGCGAAACGTCGCGGCCGCAGCCGCCTGATCGCCCTCTCCGTCGTCCTGGCCCTCCTGGTGGCCGGCGGCGTCGGCTATCTGTGGTGGGCCGGCAAGCTGCCGGGGCTGTCCGGCGCGGGCGGCGGCACCGCCGCCGAGGCCGGCGGGCAGAAGCGCGACGTCCTCGTGGTGAACCTCCGGGACACCAAGACGGGCAACAGCTCCACCGCTCTCCTGGTGGACAACGAGACCACCCACAAGGGCACCACCCTCCTCCTGCCCAACAACCTCATCGTCACCAAGGACGACGGCACCACGACGACGCTCGGCAAGTCCGTCAAGGACGACGGCACCGACGCCACCCGGGAGGCCCTCAACACCCTCCTCGGCGCCGACCTGAAGGCCAGCTGGCGGCTGGACACCCCCTACCTGGAGAACCTCGTCGAGACCGTCGGCGGGATCACCGTCGACACCGACACCGCCGTCCCCGGTGACAAGAAGGGCGGCACCCCGGCCGTCAAGCAGGGCGCCGGCCAGCTCCTCAACGGGCAGGCCGCCGTCGCCTACGCCACCTACCAGGGCCCCGGGGACACCCAGACCAAGCAGCTGGCGCGGTTCGGGCAGGTCATGCAGGCCACCCTGAAGAAGGTCTCCAGCGACGCGGACGGCGCCACCGCCACCGTGAAGTCGCTGCTCCAGATCCTCGACCCGCCGCTCACCGAGGCCCAGCTGGGCAGCTCGCTGGCCCAGCGGGCCGAACTGGCGAAGACCGGCAAGTACGACACCGAGGTGCTCCCGGTGCAGGCCGACGGGACCATCGCCCAGAACACCGCGGCCGGCGCCGTCAAGGACATCCTGGGCGGCACGGTCAAGAAGACCGCACCGGGCGCGACCCCGCGCGTCGCGGTCCGCAACGCCACCGGCGACAAGGCCGCCACCGGCAAGGCCCAGGTCGCGCTGCTCAACGGCGGCTACACCTTCGTCGACGGCGGCAGCGGCGGCACCACGGCCACCTCCCAGGTGACGTACGGGGACGCCGCGCAGCGGGCCAAGGCCGGGGAGGTCGCCAAGACGCTGGGCCTGCCGGCGGGCGCCGTCCGGCAGGGCAAGGTCGCCGACAACGCCGACATCGCGGTCGTCCTGGGCCAGGACTACAAGGGCTGACCAGGCAGGATGCGGTCACCTCCCGGCGGGGCGGAAATGCCCGCCGGGAGTGTCGGTGGTCCGTGAGACCCTAAAGGGGTACCTGACGCCGCTCCGGCCGCCCAGGACCGCAGGTGCGCCGCGGCCCCGCCGCGCGTCCCGCGTCCCGGCCGGCAGCGGCCCCACCGACCCGGAAAGCCGCTTGTGACCGCCACGGACCGCTCCCTCGAACTCATCAACGCCGCCGCCCTGGCAGCCGCCGACAAGCTCGCGCACGACATCATCGCGTACGACGTCAGCGACGTCCTCTCGATCACCGACGCCTTCCTGCTGGCCTCCGCGCCCAGCGACCGCCAGGTCAAGGCGATCGTCGACGAGATCGAGGAACGCCTCAACAAGGACCTCGGCGCCAAGCCCGTCCGCCGCGAGGGCGACCGCGAGGCCCGCTGGGTGCTCCTCGACTACGTCGACATCGTCGTCCACGTCCAGCACAGCGAGGAGCGGGTGTTCTACGCGCTGGAGCGCCTGTGGAAGGACTGCCCGGAGATCGACCTCCCGGAGGACGCCAAGGCCACCCGCGGCAAGGCCGCGGAGCACGCCCGGACCACCGCCGTGGACGAGGACGGAGACGCGCGCTGAACGGCAGCAAGGGCGGTCGTGGCCGTCGCATCGTCCTGTGGCGCCACGGCCAGACGGCCTGGAATCTGGAACGCCGCTTCCAGGGCTCGACCGACATCGAGCTGACCGAGACCGGTCTCGCCCAGGCCCGCCGGGCCGCCCGGCTGCTGGCCGCGCTGCGCCCGGACACCATCATCGCGTCCGACCTCCGCCGGGCCATGGCGACGGCCGGCGAGCTGGCCGCCCTGACGCGGCTGGACGTCTCCTACGACGCCGCGCTGCGGGAGACCTACGCCGGCGTCTGGCAGGGCCTGACGCACGACGAGATCCTCGCGCGCCACGGGGAGGAGTACACCGCGTGGAAGCGCGGTGAGCCGGTGCGCCGCGGCGGGGGCGAACTGGAGACCGAGGTCGCCGACCGAGCCGCCCCGGTCGTCCTCCACCACGCCGACAAGCTGCCCGACGACGGCACGCTGGTCGTCGTCAGCCACGGCGGCACCATCCGTACCACCATCGGCCGGCTGCTCGGCCTGGAGGCCCACCACTGGGAGGGCCTGGGCGGTCTGTCGAACTGCTGCTGGTCCGTGCTGGGCGAGGGCGCACGGGGCTGGCGGCTGCTGGAGCACAACGCCGGCACCCTGCCGGAACCGGTGCTCGGCGACGACGCCTGAGCCCTGGGGGCAGCGCCGCCGGGATCGGATTTCACATCCGGGCAGGTCGCAGGCTAAAGTTCTTCTTGTTCGCGGGGAACGCGGGGGAAACCCCGAAGGAACCGCAGCAAGACCAGGGGCTATAGCTCAGTTGGTAGAGCGCCTGCATGGCATGCAGGAGGTCAGGAGTTCAATTCTCCTTAGCTCCACAATCCGGAAGATCCCCGCCTCCCTCGGGAGGTGGGGATCTTCGCGTTGCGGCCGGATGTCGCACCGGCGGCCGGGCGTTCACAGTCAGCCGCCGACCCGGCTGTGCGCTACGTCACTCCGTCGGGATGCTCGGCTCTCGGCTCTCCCTGGACGCGATGCCGCCGGGCTCGCCGGGCTTCCCTCTCCGCTCCAGAGCCGCGCGGGCTTTACGGGCGGGCCGCGGGCCGCGGGCGGCCGGTCCGGCCGACGACCGGATGGTGAACTCCGGGGCCCGCGGCGTTGGTTCCCGGCTGGGGTTCGCTCGCGGTCCTCACCGGCTCCTCACCGGCTCCTCGCCGGCTCCTCACGGCTCGTCGCCGGCGAGCCGGTCTGGCCGGGGTACTCCACGGCCGTCCGCGCGGAGGGTCCGGAGGGCGTGGCGGGGCCTGGCGGGGCGTTGCGGCGCCGTGGGTGGGCCGTTCGCGCGCCGAGTGGGGCGGGAGCGCTCGACGGGGTGGCGGAGGCGCCGCGCGGGCGGGCCTGACCCGGTGGGCGGTCCGTGGCAGAATCGGACGGCGCCGCCAGGGGAGGAGAGATCGCGATGCCCACGAGCATCCTTGGGGAGGCCGAGGGCCTGCCCGCCCCCACTGCCGCGTGCGCCGCCGGGGGGGTAGCTCTCCAGTGCCCCTCGTGCGGTTCCTCCCATGTCGCGCAGGTGCTGGGCGACAACGGCGGTGTTTCCTTCGTCTGTACGGCCTGCGGCCACAGTTGGAGCTGATCGATGGGCGCCCACAGCAGGAAGTGCGACTGGTGCGGCAGCGGCACCCCGATCGTCCGGGACATGGAACCGGTCAACGCCGATTACCAGTACTGGTGCGAGGAATGCGCGCGCGCCCTGGTCATAAAGGGCGACCCCATCGAGACCTACCGTGAGCTCGAAGGGGAGCCGATCTACGGCCGGCTCCTGGACGAGCACTGCACGCTGAAACGGTTCTATTCCTTCGCCACGGCCTGAGTTGGGTCCGGCCAGCGAGACCGGACCGCCCGGGGTCGTCGCCAATCGATCGTTTTCCCTGCCGCGTTGGGCGAGAGCGAACACTTTCGATCACTTCCGGTGTTCCGGAATTCCCTTGGAACGGCGGGGCGTTCACGTGTCAGGACGGCTGGTGGGACGGCCGTCGGAACCGCTGCCGGAACGGCCGGCGGCGTACGGACGGACCGTGGCAGCGCGTACCGGAGACGGGCGCGTGAGGCGGTCGAAGGCGAGGGCGGACATGGCAGCGGACATGACGGGGGCAAGCAGCGGACGAGCGGTGGCGCGGCCGGTCACGGGCGAGGAGGCCCGGAGGGGGCGGCGGGGCCGGACGCCGTACCGGCCAGGGGCTCGGGTCTGGCCTCCGGCCGCGTCGCGGGCTCGGATATCGCGCCCGCACCGGCCGGCCGCCGCAGCCGGGCCGCGGTCAGCACCAGCAGCGTGAGCCCGGCCAGTGGGTAGATCGCGGAGAGCAGCATCTGCCCGGCGTTCTGGTGGAGTTCCTCGTGCTGGTGCCAGCGGTGCGGCACCCACCACAGCGCGAACGAGCAGAACAGCAGCCCCATCGTCCCGGTCGTCGCCCACCAGCGGCGGGCCGCGGGGCCGGTGTGCCGCAGTGCCTCGGAGCCCAGCAGGATCAGCATCGGGACGCCCCACACCCAGTGGTGCGACCAGGAGATCGGGCTGATCAGCAGGGCGGTGGCCGCGCAGGCCAGGGTCGCCCAGGCGTGCTCGCCGCGCAGCAGCGCCCCGGCGGCCAGCGCCAGCCCGGCGACCGCCGCCAGCCCGGCCAGGACGAGCCAGGCGGTGCCTGGGTCGTGGGTGTGCAGCAGCCGGGCCAGGGCGCCGCGCAGTGACTGGTTCGCGGTGATCTCCACCTCGCCGACCCGGTCGGCGGCGAACACGATCTCGGTCCAGAAGCGGTGCGAGTCGCGCGGCAGCACGACCGCAGAGAGGAGGGCGGTGGCGCCGAAGGTGCCGGTGGCGACGGCGGCCTGCCGCAGCCAGGGGTTCCAGGCGGCGCGCCACCCGGCGCCGGAGCGCAGCCGCCGGACGGCGTGGACCGCCCCGGCCAGGGCGAGGAAGACGGCGAACAGTGCCGGGGTCAGCTTGATTCCGGCCGCGATACCGATGCCGAGGCCGGCCCAGCGGTTGCTGTCCCGGCGGGTCAGGTCCCACAGCACCAGCACGGCGAGCAGGAGGTTGATCTGCCCGTAGCGCAGGGTCGTCCAGACCGGCTCGCACCACACCAGCAGCGCGGAGAGCGCCAGCGTCGCGGCGAGCGGAGGCACCCGCCGGGGCCGGCCGACGAGGCGGAGGGAGAGGTGGACGACGGCGACGAGCAGGACGAGGTTGCCCGCCGTGGCCAGTGTGCGCATCACCGGGACGCCGAAGAAGGTGAGCGGAACGAACAGCAGCGCGGCGAAGGGCGGATAGGTGTTGGGCAGCCGGGCGGAGGTGGCCACCATGTCGTAGAGGGCCTTGCCGTCGCGGGCGGTCTCGCCCTCGGCGCGGTAGACCATCAGGTCCACCATCGAGACGTGCGCCAGCCGCTGCGCGACCCAGAAGGCGGCGAAGGAGAGCAGGCAGGCCAGCGCCGCGGCGCCCACCGGGTGGCGGCGGATCACGCCCGCGCGGGGGCGCGGCCCGCGAGGGTGGATGGGCTGGTCCGGCTCCAGCGCGGTCACGGCGTACGGCTCCCCTGGACGAATCGGGCACGGCTCGCCGACAGTACCCCGGGTCCCACCGGAGGGCCTGCGGGGGCGCTATGGCCCGAGGGGCCTAGGGGTGGTGGCCGGGGGCGGGTAGGCGATTTGGCAGAAGGCCGGGGGGTCCGTGTAATGTAGGCGATGCCGCAGCGGGGAGCCGGAAGGAAAACCGCAGCGGATCAGGACCTGGGGCTATAGCTCAGTTGGTAGAGCGCCTGCATGGCATGCAGGAGGTCAGGAGTTCAATTCTCCTTAGCTCCACAGAAGGCAGAGCGGGTCGTCCGTAGCGGACGGCCCGCTCTGTCGTGCGTTTACGGGGATCGGCGCACCGCAGAGGGCCTTTCGGGGTTGCCCTGATATCCGGTCAACAACCTGTCGCATTCGGCGAGTTGGACGGCCCTTTCGCGACCGCTTCCGCCCGCTCCTGGCGGTTCTTTGGTCTCTTCTTGGTGTTCGCATAACCCTGACATGAACGGTTCACCGAAAGAGTGGCGAATCGCGTGAGCGTCACATCCGGCGCATTCACCGCTGATGAGGTGTCGCGCACCGGCGCACCGGCGCCGCGTCACCCCGCAGCGCACCGCATCGCCACAGCAGGGGGTTACATGAGAGCAAGCCGCACCAGATCACCGCGCGTCCGCGCCGGTCTGGCCTTGACCGCGGCGCTGCCGATGGTCGCCGGAGCGCTCGCGCTCGGCGCACCGGCCGCCGACGCCGCGGGCCACGACGGGGGCCGGCACGCGCTGCAGGGCACCAAGCCGAAGTGGGCGACCGCGCAGGCCGACCAGGGCACCACCGCCGACAGCGCCCGGGTCGACGCCCGGGTCTACCTGGCCGGCCGCGACGCCAAGGGCCTCGCGGACTACGCCAAGGCCGTATCCGACCCGCACTCCGCCGCGTACGGGAAATACCTGAGCGCCGCCCAGGTCAAGACCCGCTACGGCGCCACGCCGGACCAGATAGCCAGGGTGACCGCCTGGCTGAAGAAGTCCGGCCTGACGGTCACCGGCACCACCGACCGCTATGTGACGGTCACCGGCGACGCGGCCGCCGCCGAGCGGGCCTTCGCCACCGACCTGCACAACTACCGCAAGAACGGCCACACCTACCACGCGCCGTCGGCCACCGCCTCCGCGCCCGCGGCCCTCTCCGACGCGGTCCTGACGGTCACCGGCCTGGACAACGCGCCCCGGATGGCCCGGCACCACTCCGCCGAACTCCCGCCGCCGTCCCCCGTCTTCCGCAACGCCGGGCCGTTCTCCACGTACTACGGCTCGCGGACCGACAAGGACCTGCCCTCGGCCTACGGGAGCAAGGCGCCGTACGCGGTCAAGGGCTACACCGGCAAGCAGCTGCGCGCCGCCTACGGGGCGAAGAACTGGACCGGCAAGGGCGTCACCGTCGCGATCACCGACGCTTACGCCTCGCCGACCATCGCCAAGGACGCGGACACCTACGCCGGCCGCAACGGCGACCCGCACTACCGCAAGGGTCAGCTGTCGCAGGTCCTGCCCAAGGGCTACACGCACATCGACGAGTGCAAGGCGGCCGGCTGGTACGGCGAGGAGACCCTCGACGTCGAGGCCGTGCACGCGGTCGCCCCCGCCGCGGACATCGTCTACGTCGGTGCCGCCTCCTGCAACGACGACGACCTGCTGGACTCGCTCGGCAAGGTCGTCGACGGGCGGCTCGCCGACATCGTCTCCAACTCCTGGGGCGACATCGAGGCCAACGAGACCCCGGACGTGGCCGCCGCCTACGACCAGCTCTTCCAGCGCGGCGCCGTCGAGGGCATCGGCTTCTACTTCTCCTCCGGCGACAACGGTGACGAGGTCGCCAACACCGGCACCAAGCAGGTGGACACCCCGGCGAACTCCGCGTGGGTGACCGCGGTCGGCGGCACCGCCCTGGCCGTCGGCAAGGGCAACAGCTACCAGTGGGAGACCGGCTGGGGCACCCAGAAGTCGGTGCTCTCCAAGGACGGCAACGACTGGACCGACTTCCCCGGCGCCTTCAACGGGGGCGCGGGCGGCGGCACCAGCAAGACCGTCGCGCAGCCCTTCTACCAGCGCGGTGTCGTCCCGGACACGCTCGCCAAGGCCAACGGCGCCGGCGCCATGCGGACCGTTCCGGACATCTCGGCCGTCGCCGACCCGAACACCGGCTTCCTGGTCGGCCAGACCCAGACCCTGCCCAACGGCAAGCTCGGCTACGAGGAGTACCGCATCGGCGGCACCTCCCTGGCCGCGCCGGTGATCGCGGGCGTCCAGGCGCTGGCCCAGCAGGCCCGGCACGGCATCGCCATCGGCTTCGCCAACCCGGCCATCTACCAGCGGTACGGCACCTCGGCCTACCACGACGTGACCGACCACCCGCTGGGTGCCGGCCGTGACCTGGCGGTCGTCCGGGTGGACTTCGCCAACGGCATCGACGCGAGCAAGGGCACCATCACCTCGCTGCGCAGCCTCGGCAAGGACAGCTCGCTGCACGCCACCGTGGGCTACGACGACGTCACCGGCGTCGGCTCCCCGGGGGCCGGATACGTCAGCTCCTACCGTCCCTGAGCCAGGGGCGTCCCCGAGCCGCGCCGTGACTTCATGGACGCGGCGGTAGGGGAGGGGGGATAGCAGGACAGGGCCCGCGCCGGGGAATCCCGGGCGCGGGCCCTGTGTGCCCTGCGGTACCCTGGCGCCATGTGTGCCGTACGCCTTCTGCTTAGCGGGCCGCGCTGATCAGTCCCGACCGGGCCCTTCGCTGTGGCCGCCCGGGTCGGAATCGGCGCGGCGTCCCCTCCTGAGCGAGGGGCATTTTTGTTTCCACGGAAACCGTGTCCGCGGCAGCCGCAGGCGAGACGATCGATGGAGCTTTGAGGACGATGAGCGAGACGACTTCCTCCCCCGCTGCCGAAGGCGCGGGCGGTACCCCCACCGAGGTGGCAGCGCCGCACCGCTACACGGCCGCGCTGGCCGCCGACATCGAGGCACGCTGGCAGGACTTCTGGGAGGCGGACGGGACCTACGAGGCCCCCAACCCGAGCGGGAAGCTGGCGGGCGACCCGGAGGCGGTGGCCCGTCCCAAGAAGTTCGTCATGGACATGTTCCCGTACCCCTCGGGTGCGGGGCTGCACGTCGGGCACCCGCTGGGCTTCATCGCCACCGACGTCTACGCCCGCTACCACCGCATGACGGGCCACAACGTCCTGCACACCCTGGGCTTCGACGCCTTCGGCCTGCCGGCGGAGCAGTACGCCGTGCAGACCGGCACCCACCCGCGGGTCTCCACCGAGGCCAACATCGTCAACATGCGGCGCCAGCTGCGCCGCCTGGGCCTGGGCCACGACCAGCGCCGTTCGATCGAGACCATCGACCCGGCGTACTACAAGTGGACCCAGTGGATCTTCCTGCAGATCTTCAACTCCTGGTACGACCCGGAGGCGGACAAGGCGCGGCCGATCGACACCCTGGTCGCCCAGTTCGAGGCCGGCACCCGGCCCACCCCCGACGGCCGCCCCTGGGCGGAGCTGTCCGGCACCGAGCGCGCCGACGTCCTGGGCGAGTACCGCCTGGCGTACGCCTCGGACGCCCCGGTGAACTGGTGCCCCGGACTGGGCACGGTGCTGGCCAACGAGGAGGTCACCGCCGAGGGCCGCTCCGAGCGCGGTAACTACCCGGTCTTCAAGTCCAAGCTGCGCCAGTGGAACATGCGGATCACCGCCTACGGGGACCGGCTGCTGCGCGACCTGGACGCACTGGACTGGCCGGAGGCCATCAAGCTCCAGCAGCGCAACTGGATCGGCCGCTCCGAGGGCGCCCGGGTCGACTTCCCGGTCGGCGACTCCCACAAGATCACCGTCTTCACCACCCGCCAGGACACCCTGTTCGGCGCGACCTACATGGTCCTGGCGCCCGAGCACCCGCTGATCGCCGGCTCCGACAACGGCACCGGCTCGATCGTCCCCGACGCCTGGCCCGCGGGCACCCACGACGTGTGGACCGGCGGCCACGCCACCCCCGCCGAGGCCGTCGCCGCCTACCGCAAGCAGGCCGCCGCCAAGTCGGACGTCGAGCGGCAGGCCGAGGCCAAGGACAAGACCGGTGTCTTCACCGGCGTCCACGCCACCAACCCGGTCAGCGGCGAGCAGATCCCGGTCTTCATCGCCGACTACGTCCTGATGGGCTACGGCACCGGCGCGATCATGGCCGTCCCGGCACACGACAGCCGTGACTTCGCCTTCGCCCGCGCCTTCGAGCTGCCCCTGCGCTGCGTCGTCGAGCCCACCGACGGCCGCGGCACCGACACCGCCACCTGGGACGACGCCTTCGGCTCGAACGACGCGAAGCTGGTCAACTCCAGCGGCGACACCGTCTCGCTGGACGGCCTGAGTGTGCCCGAGGCCAAGGCGCGGATCACCGCGTGGCTGTCCGCCAACGGCATCGGCGAGGGCACCGTCAACTTCCGGCTGCGCGACTGGCTGTTCAGCCGCCAGCGCTACTGGGGCGAGCCGTTCCCGATCGTCTACGACGAGGACGGCGTGGCGCACCCGCTGCCCGAGTCGATGCTGCCGCTGGAACTCCCCGAGGTCGACGACTACTCGCCGCGCACCTTCGACCCGGACGACGCCGACACTCAGCCCGAGACCCCTCTGTCCCGTAATGCGGACTGGGTCGACGTCGAGCTGGACCTGGGCGACGGCCGCGGGGTGCGGCGCTACCGGCGCGAGACCAACACCATGCCCAACTGGGCCGGTTCCTGCTGGTACGAGCTGCGCTACCTCGACCCGGACAACGGCGACGCGCTGGTCGACCCGGGAGTCGAGCAGTACTGGATGGGCCCGGGCGAGGACCGGCCGCACGGCGGTGTCGACCTGTACGTGGGCGGCGCCGAGCACGCCGTGCTGCACCTGCTGTACGCCCGCTTCTGGTCCAAGGTGCTGTACGACCTGGGGCATGTCTCGTCCGCCGAGCCGTTCCACAAGCTGTACAACCAGGGCATGATCCAGGCGTACGTCTACCGGGACGCCCGCGGTATCGCCGTCCCGGCCGCCGAGGTCGAGGAGCACGAGGGCGGCGTCTTCTACTACGAGGGCGGCAAGGTCTCCCGGCTGCTGGGCAAGATGGGCAAGTCCCTGAAGAACGCCGTCACGCCGGACGAGATCTGCGCCGAGTACGGCGCGGACACCCTGCGGCTGTACGAGATGGCGATGGGACCGCTGGACGTCTCCCGGCCCTGGGACACCCGGGCCGTCGTCGGCCAGTACCGCCTGCTGCAGCGGCTGTGGCGCAACGTGGTCGACGAGGCGACCGGCGAGGTCACCGTCGTCGACACCGAGCCGGACGAGGCCACGCTGCGGGCCCTGCACAAGGCGATCGACGGCGTCACCCAGGACATGGCGAACCTGCGCTTCAACACCGCCATCGCCAAGATCACCGAGCTGAATAACCACCTGACGAAGGCCGGCGGCCCGGTGGCGCGCACCGTCGCGGAGCGGCTGGTGCTGCTGATCGCCCCGCTGGCGCCGCACATCGCCGAGGAACTGTGGCGCAAGCTGGGCCACACCGACACGATCGTCCACGCGGACTTCCCGGTGGCCGACCCGGCGTACGTCGTGGACGAGACGGTGACCTGCGTCGTCCAGGTGAAGGGCAAGGTCAAGGCCCGCTTGGAGGTCGCGCCGTCGATCTCCGACGCGGACCTGGAGGCGGCGGCGCTGGCCGAGCCCGCGGTGGTCGCGGCGCTGGGCGGCGCGGGCGTCCGGAAGGTGATCGTCCGGGCACCGAAGCTGGTGAACATCGTTCCGGCGTGAGCGGCCTCTCCGGCGTGAGCAGCCTTCCGGCTTGAGTCGCCATTCCGGCATGAGCCGCCTCTGACCTGGTCTTTTGGCGGCTTGTGCGGCGGCCGGGGGACGGTGTGCCGCGCGCGTATAGGTGGTTTCCCCTACGGGCAGGTTGGGGGTTCGTCTGGAACCCGCGACCTGCCCGACGCGTTTACGGTGGAGGGACAGGCGCCGGCGGGGATCCGGCGCCGCCGACACCTCAGGGGAGTGCCCATGGAAGCCGCCGTCGCCGTCATCGGGTTGCTCTTCGTGCTGTTCGTCGCCGCCGGGGTGTTCGTCACGGTCAAGGCGGTCCAGGCGGCCAAGCGCGGGGTGGACCGCAAGGTCGCCCAGGCCCGGCGGACGGTCGAGGACACCACCCTGCGGGCGCGCCAGTTCACCCAGCCCGGAGTCGTCGGCGAACTTGCCCAACTGCGGCTCTCGTTGCGCACGTCCATGCGCGCCACTCAGGAGGTCCTGCGCAGCGCCTCCTCCGAGGACGCCTCGCTCGCCGAGGCGGTCCGCCTCTTCGAACGGCTCAGCGCGCACGGCCGCGAGCTGGACGACGAACTCCACCGCCTGGAGCGCGAGCCCAGCAAGGCCGCCATCGCCGACCGCCTCCCCGAACTCCGCGAACGCCTGGAGCGCATCACGCACTCCGCCGAATCGCTCCGCTGGGCCGCCCGCGACCGGGCCCGCAAGTTCGCCGACGACGATCTGGCCGCCCTGAGCGACCAGATCGACATGGAGGCGGGGGCCTTGCGGCACTGGACGGATGAGGGGGCGCCGGGCGGGTTTGGGGTCGGCGGCGGGGCCGGTGCCGGTACGGGGGCGTTCTCGGGTGCCGGTTCGGGCTCGCGGGCGGGCTCGGGCTCCGGTTCGGGGTCGGGGTCGGGCTCGGGGGAGAAGGGCTTCGCATGGGGGCCGGTCGGGGAAGAGGCGCCTGCGATCACCGCCCGGGACGCGCGCACCCGGCCGACGTACCCGTGGGAGAAGTCCCCGCAAGGGGAGACGTCCCGCCGGCGGAGCGGCAAGGGTGAGGGCATAGCGGGGTAGGGCGCTTTCCCCGGGGTGGGGCGCTTTCGGAGGTGCGGTGGTTGTCGAGGGTTGCGTGGTTCGCGATGCGGGTCCGCGAACCGCTACGGGATCTGCCGTCTACCCTTCCGCCGCTTCCCGACAGGCCGTGACCTGGGCGGACTTGGCGTAGCCTTGGTGAAACCGGGAAGATCCCGGCAGGGGCCCGCACTGTCGAGCGCCTGCGTCCCCGGATAACCTCCCAGTCATGTCCCGCCATGTCGCGATCGTCACCGATTCCACGGCCTACCTGCCGCGGGCGGCTGTCGAACGCCACCGCATCACGGCCGTACCGCTGACCGTCGTCCTGGGGGACCAGGCCCTGGAAGAGGGCACCGAGATCTCCGCGAGATCGGTCGCCCAGGCGCTCCAGAAGCGCCGACCCGTGACGACGTCGCGACCGAGCCCCGCCGTGTTCGCGGACACCTATCGCGCCATCGCCGAGTCCGGTGCCAGTGGCATCGTCTCCCTGCACCTCTCCTCGGAGTTCTCCGGCACCTACGACGCGGCGGTGCTGGCGGCGAAGGACGCGCCGGTGCCGGTACGGGTCGTGGACACCGGGATGGTCGCGATGGCCCTCGGGTTCTGTGCCCTTGCCGCCGCGGAGGCGGTGGAGGCCGGCGGGGACGCGGACGACGCGGTGGCCGCAGCGGAGAAGCGTGCCTCGGGCACCTCCGCCTACTTCTACGTCGACACCCTCGACTACCTGCGGCGCGGCGGCCGGATCGGCGCCGCGCAGGCGCTGCTCGGCTCGGCGCTCGCCGTCAAGCCGATCCTTCAACTCGCCGACGGGCGCATCGAACTGCTGGAGAAGGTCCGTACGGCCTCCAGGGCGATTGCGCGCCTGGAGGAGATCGCCGCGGAGCGGGCGGGGGAGGGGCAGGTCGACATCGCGGTCCACCATCTCGCGGCGGCGGAGCGGGCGGACGCGTTGGCCGAACGGCTCCGGGAGCGGGTGCCGGGGCTGAACGAGCTGCATGTGAGCGAGGTCGGCGCGGTGATCGGCGCACACACGGGGCCGGGGCTGCTGGGGGCCGTGGTCTCGCCGCGGTGAGGACGCCGCGGTCGGCGGTCGGCGGTGTGCTGTGGGTGGTGGGTGCTCGCGTTGTGACGCGGCATGACTCCGGATGCCCGTGTGGGTGACGGAGTTATCCACAACTTCCCACTTGTCCACGGGAATTGACGCAGATCGGCGGGATTCGCGCGAGGCGCCTAGCGTCGAGCCATGAGCAGCTATCGAACGGCTTCCCGGCCGGATTCAACGTCAGTTTCGCTGTCCGCTTCCGCGTCGGAGTCACCGGCCGGACCGTCCCGCCCGTCCGCGGTCTCCCCGCCCGCCGCCCCGCCCACGCGTGGGGGACGGCGGGAGCACGAGCGCCTGCGGGAGTGGAAACGCGAACGGATGCGGGCGCGGGCCGCGGTGATCTTCGGCACCGATCAGTGGGACGGAGCGGAGGAGGCGGGGCGGAACGCCGGCGGGGAGGGAGGCGCCGGTACGGAGAGTGGTATCGGTGCGGGGAGTGGTATCGGTGCGGGGAGTGGTACGGGTACGGGCGTCGGCCTGGGGGCGCGTTGGCCCGGCGGTGGCCGTGGGCGGCCGGGGGCGGGGGCGGAGACGAGGGCGGAACCGTCGTACGCACATTCTGCGCCGCCGTCCCGGGAGCACGATCCGCCGGGGGTCCGACGGCCTGAGCGCTGGTGGCCGGCGGTACGTGAACGGCTGCCGCTGTGGGTGCAGTTACGGTGCGGCACGACTCCGAAGGCGCTGGCCGCGCTGGTCCTGGTGCTCGTGGTCGGTGTGGGCCTCGCCGTTCAGCATTTCTGGGCGGCGCGTCCCGAGCCCGTGAAGGCGCCCGGCGCCGATCGTCCGGTTGCGGTGCCCGGTCCCGGTGCCCGCTCACCGGCTCAGCCGTGGTCGTCGGGGCAGTCCCCGTCCCAGGGCTTGGCGACCGGGGGACCGTCGGGCGGCGCAGGCCGGATGGTGGTCGTGGATGTCGCGGGGAAGGTCCGGCGCCCCGGGATTCACCGGTTGCCGGCGGGCTCACGGGTGACCGATGCGCTGGAGGCCGCGGGCGGGGTGCTGCGCGGGACGGATCTCCGCGGGCTGAACCGGGCCCGTCTGCTGACCGACGGCGAGCAGATCGTCGTCGGTGCGGAGGGCGCCGGCGCCGCGGGCGGCACGGGCGGTGCGGGCGCGAGCGGACAGACCGGAGCCGGCGGTGCCGGAAGCGGGGCCTCGGGGATGACGAACGGGCCGCTGAGCCTCAGCTCGGCGACGGAGCAGCAACTCGACGCTCTGCCGGGCGTCGGTCCGGTGCTGGCCCGCCACATCATCGAATTCCGCACCCAGCACGGCGGGTTCACCTCGGTCGACCAGCTCCGCCATGTGACCGGCATCGGTGAGCGCAGGCTTGCCGATCTGCGCCCCTTGGTGGCGCCATGACGTCGACCGGAGAGGAGGAGACCCAGGAGCCCCCCGCGGGTGGGGTTGCGACCACGACGTCGGGTGGGGCGTCACCCAGGAGCTTCGGGAGCTTCAGGGGCGGCCTCGGCAGTCAGGAGGGCGCGTCCGGCGGTGTGGCCGAGGTACCTCAGAACGGCCCCGCTGACCTGCGGCTGGTCGGGCCTGCGGTGGCGGCGTGGGCGGCCGCAGCGGTCGCCTTGGGGGCGCCGGGTGGCGCGGTGGCGGTGGGCTGCGCCGTGGCCGTGGCGCTCGCGGCACTCGCGCTGTGGTGGGCACGGGCGCTTCGGGGGCGGCCGGATGCGTCGATACGCCCTGCTGCCATGACGGGTGGCCTGCTGGGCGGGGGCCGGTCCGCGGGTGCGCTCGTGGCCCTGGCGGCAGTACTGCTCTGCGCTGCGGCGGGGGCCGCCTCCGCCGCGCTGCACGCCGCGGACGTACGGAGCGGGCCGCTGCCGGTCTGGGCCCGGCGCTACGCCCCGCTCACGGTGGAGCTGGAGGTGACCGACGACCCCCGGCTGTCCCGCCCGAAGGTGCGGGGGGCCCAACGGGTGCCGCCGGCGCTCCTGTTCACCGCCGATGCCGTGTGCGTAACCACGCCGGATGGGAAGGTCACCGATGTCCGAACCCCCGTGCTGGCCGTCGTACAACAGCGGCGCGGCACGAAGGAGAAGGAGGGGAGAGACGCGAAGGAGGGGAGAGGCGCGAAGGAGGGGAGAGGCGCGAGCACCACAGGCACCACATGGCGGGGGTTGCTGCCGTCGACCCGAATCCGGGTGGTGGCGCGTGCCGCACCGCCGTTGGCAGCGGCCGATCGGACGGCCGCGGTGCTGCGGGTCACCGTCGACGGGCCGCCGGTCGAGGTGGCGCCGCCGTCGCCCCTGCAGCGGCTTGCCGGAAGCCTGCGCGCCGGGCTGCGCGAGGCGACCGACGGGCTCACTCCGGATGCCCGCGCTTTGCTGCCCGGCCTCGTGGTGGGCGATGTGTCACGGGTACCGCCCGATCTCGACGAAGCCTTCAGCGCCACCGACCTGACGCATCTGCTCGCCGTCTCCGGCAGCAACCTGACCATCGTGCTCGCCCTGCTGATCGGCCCGCCCCACCTCGCCGCCCGGGCCGAACGCCGAGGACTGGCACGGCACCTGGGGCTGTCACTGCGCGGCACCGCGCTGATCGGCGGGGTGCTCGCCCTCGGCTTCGTCGTCGTATGCCGTCCGGATCCGAGCGTGTTGCGGGCCGCCGCCTGCGGGCTGATCACACTGCTCGCCATCGGCACCGGCCGCCGCCGCTCGCTGCTCCCCGCGCTCGCCGCCGCCGTACTGCTGCTGGTCCTCTACGACCCCTGGCTCGCCCGGCGCTACGGCTTCCTGCTCTCCGTCCTGGCGACCGGCGCGCTGCTCCTGCTCGCACCGCGCTGGAGCGCCGCCCTCCAGCGCCGCCGGGTGCCGCCCCGGCTCGCCGAGGTGCTCGCCGCCGCGGCCGCCGCCCAGGCGGTCTGCGCACCCGTCGTGGCGGTGCTCGCCGCGCGGGTGGGCCTGGTCGGCGTGCCCTGCAACCTGCTCGCCGAACTGGCCGTGGCCCCCGCGACGATCCTCGGCTTCGCCGCGCTCGCCATCGCCCCGGTCGCGCTTCCGGCCGCCAAGGCGCTGGCCTGGTGCGCGGGCTGGCCGGCCGAGTGGATCGCCGGTGTTGCCCGTGCGGGGGCGGAGCTGCCGGGAGCGGAGGTCGGCTGGCCTGGTGGCTGGGTGGGCGGGCTGATGCTCGCCGTCGCCACCGTGGTGCTGCTCGCGATCGGCCGCCGGGTGCTGCGCCGCAGATGGCTGTGTGTGGCGTGTGCGCTGGCCGTGGTGTTGGCGGTGTGCCGCCCGGCACCGCTGACCCGCGTGCTGACAGGCTGGCCGCCGCCGGACTGGCGGGTCGTGGCCTGCGATGTGGGGCAGGGGGACGGGCTGGTGCTGGCAGCCGGTGACGGTACGGCGGTCGTGGTGGACACCGGGCCCGAACCCCGCGCCATCGACCGCTGCCTGACCGTATTGGGCATCCGCCGGATCCCGCTCCTCGTGCTCACGCACTTTCACGCCGACCATGTGGACGGCCTGCCCGGCGCGCTGCGCGGGCGGTCGGTCGGCGCGATCGAGACCACGACACTGCAAGAGCCCTATGGCCAGGCGAAGTTCGTCAGGGAAGCGGCGGCCGGTGCCCGGATCCCCGTCCTTCGGGCCGTACCAGGCGAACGGCGCCATCTGGGGCCCCTCTCATGGGAGGTCCTCTGGCCGGTCGCGCCCCCGTTGACGCCGCAGTCGGCCGCAGCATCGGCGGCACTCTCGGCCGGGGCCGGAGCCAGGGCCGGGTCTGGGGAACTCTCCGGGCCCAATGACGCCAGCGTGACCCTGCTCGTTCGGACGGGCGGGCTGACCGTCCTTCTGCTCGGGGATCTCGAACCCCCGGCTCAACAGGCGCTGTTCGCCGCCCATCCGGAACTGGCCGCCGTCGATGTCCTCAAGGTGGCGCACCATGGCTCCGCCTACCAGGACCCGGAGTTGATACGCCGCCTGATGCCCCGCCTGGCCCTCATCTCCTGCGGCGCCGGAAATCCATACGGGCATCCCGCCCCGCGCACCATCGCGTCGCTGCGCGCCGGGGGCACTCTGGTGCTGCGTACCGACACCGATGGCGCGATCGCGGTCGTCGGCACTCCCGGCAAGCTGTCCGCGGTGGTCGGTGGACGCCGCTCCCAGAGGCGATCCGGGGGATCCAGGGGACGTTTCAGGAGGCGGCAGTTCCGGGGCCGCCCGGGCCGGAGACGGCGGGAGCCCCGCGGAACAGGGAGATCCATACGGACGCCGAGAAGAAAGGGTGCGGGCTCAACGCACACGAGGGAATGCACGAGGGATGAGAAAAGACACAAGGAAATACACAAGGAACGAGACGAGGAAAGAGACGAGGAAAGAGACAGGGAACGGACAGGACGCATATCTCATGGACGATGCCACCGCTGACGCCTATCTCCGGCGGATAGCCGCTGCTCGGCCGGCCGTCGCGGACGTCGAGGCGTTGCGTGCGCTGCAACTGAGACATCTGCGGGCCGTGCCGTTCGAGAATCTCGCCATCCATCTGGGAGAGGAGATCGTCCTCGCGGAGCAGCCGCTGGTGGACAAGATCGTCGAGGCTCGCCGGGGCGGGTTCTGCTACGAGCTCAACGGCGCCTTCGCGGCACTGCTCCGGGCGCTGGGTTACGAGGTCGAGCTGCTGTCGGCGCGGGTGTTCGGGCCCGAGGGGCTGGGGATTCCGTACGACCATCTCGCGCTGCGGGTGCACACCCCCACCGGTCCCTGGCTGGTGGACGTCGGCTTCGGACAGAACAGCCACTATCCGCTGAGGCTGGACAGCGACGCGGACCAGAACGATCCCGGGGGCGTCTTCCGAATAGTGGAGGCCCCGGCGGGCGACCTGGACGTCTACCGGGACGGGGACCCGCAGTACCGCTTGGAACAACGCCCGCGTGAGCTGCGGGACTTTGAAGCGGGTTGCTGGTGGCAGCGTACGTCGCCCACGTCGCATTTCCGTCAGTCGCTGGTCTGCTCACGGCTCACGGAGACCGGCCGGGTCACGCTCTCCGGGCGCACGTTGGTGATCACCGGCGCCGACGGCACCCGGGAGGAGCGCGAGCTGGACGCGGCCGAGGTCCTGCCGGCCTACCGCACCCACTTCGGCATCACGCTGGAACGCGAGCCCGTCCTCGTGAGCCAGTGAGGAACAAGCGGAGGGACAAGGGGAGGAGCAACGGGAAAACCAACGCGAAGGACAAAGGACAAGGGAGGGGAGAAGGACGGACGGCTACTCGGTCTCGCGCCAGCCCTCGTATTCCGCGGCGAGGGCGTCCAGGCGGGCGGCGTCGTAGGCGGCGTCGGGGTCCTCGATCACGACCAGCCACTGCGCGTCCTCGGCGTCGTCCTCGCCGGCCAGGGCGTCCCGTACGAGCTGGGGTTCCTCGGCGACCCCGAGGCGTTCGGTCAGGGCCTCGGCCACCTCCTCGGCGGCGTCGCGGTCGGGGAGGACGAGGACGTGGCGTCCGTGGTGGGTGTCGTGCACCGGGCCATGGCTGTTGTTCACCCGTCCATTGTCAGGCAGTGGGCAGTGGGCAGTGGGCAGTGGGCGGTGGGCGGTGGACCGCGGTGGGGTGCCACGGGGCAGGCGGGGTTGTCGGTGGGGCGTGGGATGCTGGGACGCGATGGCCAGGAAGACAGCTAACGACGACCCGCTTGCCCCCGTGACGATCGCGGTGGGGCAGGAGGAACTGCTGCTCGAGCGTGCGATGCAGCAGGTGGTGGCCGCGGCCCGGGCGGCCGACGCGGACACCGACGTGCGCGACCTCACCCCCGATCAGCTCCAGCCCGGCACCCTCGCCGAGCTCACCAGCCCCTCGCTCTTCGCCGAGCGCAAGGTCGTGGTGGTGCGCGCTGCGCAGGACCTGTCCGCGGACACCGTCAAGGACGTCAAGGCGTATCTCGGCTCGCCCGCCGAGGAGATCACCCTGGTGCTGCTGCACGCCGGCGGCGCCAAGGGCAAGGGACTGCTGGACGCGGCCCGCAAGGCAGGTGCGCGCGAGATCGCCTGCCCCAAGATGACCAAGCCGGCCGACCGGCTCGCCTTCGTCCGCGGCGAGTTCCGGGCGTCCGGCCGCTCCGCCACGCCGGATGCCTGTCAGGCACTGGTGGACGCCATCGGCAGCGATCTGCGCGAGCTGGCGTCGGCCTGCGCACAGCTGGCCGCCGATGTCGAGGGCACGATCGACGACGCCGTGGTCGCGCGCTACTACACCGGCCGGGCGGAGGCGTCGAGCTTCACCGTCGCCGACCGGGCGGTCGAGGGCCGGGCCGCCGAGGCGCTGGAGGCGCTGCGCTGGGCGATCGCGACCGGGGTCGCCCCCGTCATGATCACCAGCGCGTTGGCGCAGGGCGTCCGGGCCATCGGCAAGCTCGCCTCCGCTCCGCGCGGGGCCCGCCCCGGCGACCTCGCCCGCGAGCTGGGCATGCCGCCCTGGAAGATCGACCGGGTCCGGCAGCAGATGCGCGGCTGGTCGGCGGACGGCGTGGCCAGGGCGCTGCGCGCGGTCGCCGAGGCCGACGCGGGGGTGAAGGGCGGCGGCGACGATCCCGAATACGCCCTGGAGAAGGCCGTGGTGACGATCGCGCGAGCGGCCCGCTCGCGGTAGAACGACCGACGGCGGGGCGTCGGGTGGCAGGGCGACGGTCCGCGGGGCGACGTGACGAGCGATGAGACCGGCCGCGGACCGAGACGTCCCAACCCTCACCCCTGCACCCTCACCCCTGCACCCTCACCCCTGCAACCCTCGCCCCGCATCCCGCATCCCTCACCCCCGCAACCGCTTGAGGGTCTCCTTCGCGCTGGTTTCCAGCATCGTGGCGAGTTCGGAGGAGGACGGCGGCTTCGCGGTGCGGCTGCTCGTCGGGTAGCTGGACCACGTCGACTGGTACGTCAGCCAGCCGTCCCGGACGGCGAGGACGACATACGTGCTCTTGCCCCCGCCGGAGGCGTCGTTGCGGGTCACGAGGTACGCCTCGTCGCCGAGGCCGGTGACGGGCTCGACCTTGTACGAGACGGTGGTCTGCTGTTTCTCGTACGCGCGGTACACATCGGCGAACTCCGGGGCCGGGTCGGCCTTCTTGTGCAGGGTGACGGAGTTGTAGATCCAGGTCGAGGGGTAGTCGCCGGTCCCGGCGTCGTCGGCGGTGAGCGAGATGTTGCACCACATCGAGTCCATGGAGTTCATCCGTGAGCCGCTGTGCTGCGGGTTGGGCGGGGACGACGCCCCCGACGGACCGGAACCGGAACCCGAACCCGAACCCGGTCCCGCACCCGCGCCGGTGCCGGTGCTCGGCTTCGCCTTGTAGTGGGCGTTCGCGAACGGCGTCAGGGAGGTCGCGGCGCACAGGTCGTCCCGGTACGCGTAGCCCTTGAGGTCGGGGCGGGGCGCCGAGGAGAAGGCGCCGGTGGCGAACATCACGGACGCCCCGATCGCGGCGGCCGCCACCGCGCCGCCGATCGCCCACAGCCAGCCGGAGACGCCCCGCCCGCCCGCTCCACCGGGCGTGCCGCCGAGGGGCCCGCCGAGCGGCGCCCGGTACGCCGGGCTTGGCGCTGCCAGCGCCCTCGGTGTTCTCGGCGCGCCCGACACCGCGGGTGCCCCTGGCGCCCCGGGGGCTCCCGTTACGCCACCCTGGGCGCCCGGCGGCGGATAGCCGTACCCGCCCGGCCCCTGCGTGTACGGATTCTGCCGGTAAGGCATCGAAGGCGGAGACAGAGGCGAAGGGGAAGGTGGCGGCGGCGGTGACGGAGGCGGTGGCTGCTGCGCGGGCCTCGGCCCGTAGGCGGGAGGCTGCGGCGCGGAGTAGGGATCGTTCTGCTCCCCCGAATTGGACATGGCGGCAGACTAGTGGACATCCCTCGCATCCGGCCCTGTCCGGAGCCGCGTTGCGCCTTCCCGGGAGGCGTATGCGGGCCCAGCTGGAAGCCGTGCCGGACCCTCCCGGGAGCATGCGGCCACAAACGCCCGCCCGGCGCACACCGGGCGCGCCCCCCCGACTGCCCCGCCCCCCGACCGCCCCGTCCCCGACACAAACAAAAGACCCCGCCGTCCCAAAATGGGCCCCGGCGGGGTCTTCTGTATCCAGTTCGGATGGCTGCTCGGCGGACGTTGCCGCGGAGGAGCCGGTTGCGCCGCACCCGCGTGGCGAACGCAGGCCGCGTGCGGCGCGGTGGTGCACCGACCGGGAGCGGTGAGAGGGGCCGCTGGGTCCCTGATCGGCAGGGTGACCGCGTCGGGCGCGGTCGAAGGCGAAGGTCAGCCCTTGAGGCCGGCGACCTTCTTGGCCAGCGCCGACTTCTTGTTGGCGGCGTTGTTCTTGTGCAGCACACCCTTGCTGACGGCCTTGTCGAGCTTCTGGGCCGCCAGGGCCTGCGCGGCGGTGGCCTTCTCCAGGTCACCGGCCTCGATGGCCTCGCGGGTGCGACGGATCGCGGTCTTCAGCGAGGACTTGACAGCCTTGTTGCGCTGACGAGCCTTCTCGTTGGTCTTGATCCGCTTCATCTGGGACTTGATGTTCGCCACGAAAGAGCCTTTTCAGGTTCGTTGGAGTTTCGAGTGGCGCCTCGTACGAGAGAGGGCACGAAGCGCAGTGGACCAGGCTACCAGCAGGGTTCACGGGCTCCCAAACCGGACCTCGAACCGGCCCCGGAACCGGACCCTGCGCACGGGCGGCCCGTACCCGGGCGCCCGTACCGGCCGCAGCGGCCGACGCCCCCGCCGAAGGCGCGCCGCGCCCCCGCCTCGCCCGCCCGGCACCCTTGCACCCGAGCGTGCCCGCCCCGCCGCCCCCATGCCCGAAACCCCTCGCCCCCGCCGGTCATGGGACGATGGGGGAGACATCACAAGACCGAGTCCCGCCTACCCGCGTTCACTGAATGGACCCTGCGTGCCCGCGACCCCTACGAACGTGCCGGAGCCGAGCCGTACCGACCCGGCGCTCCTCCGTAACTTCTGCATCATCGCGCACATCGACCACGGCAAGTCGACGCTCGCCGACCGGATGCTCCAGCTCACCGGTGTCGTCGACCAGCGGCAGATGCGCGCGCAGTACCTCGACCGCATGGACATCGAGCGCGAGCGCGGCATCACGATCAAGTCCCAGGCGGTCCGGCTGCCCTGGAGCCCCTCCGAGGGCGAAGAGGGAAGTGGCACGACCCACATCCTGAACATGATCGACACGCCGGGCCACGTCGACTTCACCTACGAGGTGTCCCGCTCGCTGGCCGCGTGCGAGGGCTGCATCCTCCTCGTCGACGCCGCCCAGGGCATCGAGGCCCAGACCCTCGCCAACCTCTACCTGGCGATGGAGAACGACCTCACGATCATCCCGGTCCTCAACAAGATCGACCTGCCGGCCGCGCAGCCCGAGAAGTTCGCCGCCGAGCTGGCGAACCTCGTCGGCTGCGAGCCCGAGGACGTCCTGAGGGTCTCCGCCAAGACCGGCGTCGGCGTGCCCGAGCTGCTGGACAAGGTCGTCCGCGAGGTGCCGGCCCCGGTCGGCGTCAAGGACGCCCCCGCCCGCGCGATGATCTTCGACTCGGTCTACGACGCCTACCGCGGCGTGGTGACGTACGTGAAGGTCGTCGACGGCACGCTCAACAAGCGCGAGCGGATCAAGATGATGTCCACCGGCGCCGCCCACGAGCTGCTGGAGATCGGGACCAACTCGCCGGAGATGAAGTCGGCCGACGGCCTGTCCGTCGGCGAGGTGGGCTATCTGATCACCGGTGTGAAGGACGTCCGGCAGTCGAAGGTCGGCGACACGATCACCCAGCTCACCAAGGGTGCCCAGGAGCCGCTGGGCGGCTACAAGGACCCCAAGCCGATGGTGTTCTCGGGGCTGTACCCGCTCGACGGCTCGGACTACCCCGAGCTGCGCGACGCGCTGGACAAGCTCCAGCTCAACGACGCCGCGCTGGTCTACGAGCCGGAGACCTCGGCCGCCCTGGGCTTCGGTTTCCGCGTCGGCTTCCTGGGCCTGCTGCACCTGGAGGTCATCCGGGAGCGCCTGGAGCGCGAGTTCGGCCTCGATCTGATCGCGACCGCCCCCAACGTGGTCTACCGCGTGGAGATGGAGGACGGCACCGAGTGCACCGTCACCAACCCCAGCGAGTTCCCCACCGGCAAGATCGACGTGGTGCACGAGCCGGTCGTCCGGGCCACGATCCTGGCGCCCAGCGAGTTCATCGGCGCGATCATGGAGCTGTGCCAGACCCGCCGCGGTGCGCTGATGGGCATGGACTACCTCTCCGAGGACCGGGTCGAGATCCGCTACACCCTCCCGCTCGCCGAGGTCGTCTTCGACTTCTTCGACCAGCTCAAGTCCAAGACCCGCGGCTACGCCTCGCTGGACTACGAGCCCACCGGCGAGCAGACCTCCGACCTGGTCAAGGTCGACATCCTGCTGCACGGCGACAAGGTCGACGCGTTCTCCGCGATCACCCACAAGGACAAGGCGTACGCCTACGGTGTGCGGCTGGTCGCCAAGCTGCGCGAGCTGATCCCGCGGCAGAACTTCGAGGTGCCGATCCAGGCCGCCATCGGCAGCCGGGTCATCGCCCGTGAGACCGTCCGCGCCATCCGCAAGGACGTCCTCGCCAAGTGCTACGGCGGTGACATCTCCCGTAAGCGGAAGCTGCTGGAGAAGCAGAAGGAGGGCAAGAAGCGGATGAAGATGGTCGGCAGCGTGGAGGTGCCGCAGGAGGCGTTCATCGCGGTGCTGTCCTCGGACTCCGACGGCGACGGCAAGGCGAAGAAGTAGTCCGGGGCGCAGTCGGAGAAGCAGAAGAAGCAGCGGACGCGGGACGCCCGCGCGGGGCGCCGGTTCCTTGGGGGACCGGCGCCCCGCGCCGTGTCGGGGCCGGTCGCACGGGGTCCCGCGGGCCCGCCGGTCAAGCGGGTGTCATGTGCACCTATCGCTCGGGTCACATCGTGAACCAGTCGGGTGCAGCCCCTTACGCGGCGGCCGCACGCGCTCTAGTCTGATCACTGCTCAAAGGTTACTCGCGAGTCACCAGCAACGAAGCGGGCCCCGGAGGACGCCGTGACCGACACTCACACGCTGATCGACAACCGGCCGCCTTCGGTGGCGACCCTGTTCCTGGAGCGGGTCGCGGCCACCCCGGACACCGAGGCATACCGCTACCCCGTCCCGCCCGTCTCGGGCACCGGACCGGACGACTGGAAGGCCCTCACCTGGAGCCAGGCCGCCGAGCGGGTCCTCGCCGCGGCCGCCGGACTGATCGCCCTGGGCGTCCGCCCCGAGGAGCGGGTGGCGCTGGCCGCCGACACCCGGGTGGAGTGGATCCTCGCCGACCTCGGAGTGCTCTGCTCCGGCGCCGCCACCACCACCGTCTACCCCTCCACCAGCGCCGACGAGACCGCGTTCATCCTGGCCGACTCCGGCAGCCGGGTGCTGATCGCGGAGAACGCCCGGCAGCTCGCCAAGGCCCGCGAGAGGCGCGCCGAGCTGCCCGAGCTGGCGCACGTCGTCGTCATCGACGAGGCCGACGCACAGCCCGCGGAGGACGACCCCGAGGGCTGGGTGCTCTCCCTCGCCGAGCTGGAGAAGCGCGGCACCGCCTATCTGGAGCAGCACCCGGAGTGCGTCAAGGAGCGGGTCGCCGCGCTCCGCGCCGACCAGCTGGCCACCCTCATCTACACCTCCGGGACCACCGGCCGCCCCAAGGGCGTGCGGCTGTCCCACGACTGCTGGGCGTACATGGCCCGCGCCATCCAGGCGACCGGCATGGTCGCCGCGGACGACGTGCAGTACCTCTGGCTGCCGCTGGCGCACGTCTTCGGCAAGGTGCTGAGCGCCGGGCAGATCGCCGTCGGGCACGTGATCGCGGTGGACGGCCGGGTCGACAAGATCATCGAGAATCTGCCGGTGGTCCGGCCGACGTACATGGCCGCCGTCCCGCGGATCTTCGAGAAGGTCTACAACGGCGTCGCGGCCAAGGCGCGCGAGGGCGGCGGCGCCAAGTACAAGATCTTCCAGTGGGCGGCCGGGGTGGCCCGCGAGTACGCCAGGACCTCGCAGGAGAACTTCCGGCGCACCGGCAACACCTCGGTGCCGTTCGCACTGGCCGCCAAGCACAAGGTCGCCGACGCCCTCGTCTACGCCAAGCTGCGCGAGGCGTTCGGCGGCCGGCTGCGCGCCGCGATCTCCGGCTCGGCCGCCCTCGCCCCGGAGATCGGCTACTTCTTCTCCGGCGCCGGCATCCACATCCTGGAGGGCTACGGCCTGACGGAGTCCAGCGCCGCCAGCTTCGTCAACCCCGGGGAGGCGTACCGCACCGGCACCGTCGGCAAGCCGCTGCCCGGCACCGAGGTGCGGATCGCCGAGGACGGCGAGATCCTGCTGCGCGGCCCCGGCATCATGCAGGGCTACCACGGCCTGCCCGAGAAGACCGCCGAGGTCCTGGAGGAGGACGGCTGGTTCCACACCGGCGACATCGGCGAACTGTCCCCGGACGGCTATCTGCGGATCACCGACCGCAAGAAGGACCTCATCAAGACCTCCGGCGGCAAGTACATCGCGCCCGCCGAGGTGGAGGGCCAGTTCAAGGCGGTCTGCCCGTTCGTCTCCAACGTGCTGGTGCACGGCGCCAACCGGAACTTCTGCAGCGCCCTGATCGCACTGGACGAACCCACCATCCTCAAGTGGGCCGAGGAACACGGCCTGGCCGGCCGGAGCTACGCCGAGGTCGTCGCCACCGACCAGGTCCGCACGCTGATCGACGGCTATGTGGAGCGGGTCAACGAGGGGCTCCAGCGGTGGCAGCAGATCCGCAAGTTCCGGTTGCTGCCGCGCGACCTGGACATCGAGCACGGCGAGATCACCCCCAGCCTCAAGATCAAGCGGCCGGTGGTGGAACGGGCCTTCAAGGACCTCCTCGACGAGATGTACGCCGGGACGCGGGAGGCGTGACGCCGCCGGCGGGCGCGCCGCGGGGCCGCGGGCGGACCCGCACCGCTCCGGCGCGCCCGCCCGGCACCCGGCGGCCCCGGCGGGCCCCGGACGTCCGGCGTGCCCCGGCCAACTGCCGTACCGCGTCAGCCGAATTGACCCCTCTGACCACGCACTTCCGTGACTCACCGCTTATGTGCGGGCTCGTTCTGTCACTCTGGCGTTGGCGCATCCGGCGCCGCTGGGGAACTGCTCGGGAGTTGCTCAATGAGGATGACAACTTCGGCCGGACGGGACGACGTTGCAGAGGCCGCCACGCGCTCCCTGCGGGCCACGCTGCCCGGTGACCCGCGGGCCGCGGCGGCCGCCCGGCAGTTCGTCCGGGCCGCCTTCGCGGACTGGACCGCGCGGCGGCTGCCCGGCGCCGACCGGCTCACCGAACCACTGGCCGACGAAGCAGTGCTGCTGGTCAGCGAGTTGGTGACTAACGCCGTGGTGCACGCGGGCACCACCGTCGACGTGCTCTGCCGGCTCGACCCCGCCGAGGAGCGGCTGCCGCACCCCGACGACCCCCCGGACACCGCCCCCGCGGAACCGCCCCGCCCCGGCCTCGTCGTCGAGGTCTCCGACCGGCACCCCACCCAGCCGGTGCGGGCCCGCGAGGACACCGGCGCCTACGAGGCGGGCGGCCACGGACTGCGGCTGATCAGCGCGGTGGCCGAGGCATGGGGCGTCACCTACCGGCGGGCGATGAAGACCGTGTGGTTCCGGTTGCCGGTCGGCGGCCCGGACGTCGCCTGGCCGGAGCCGGACACCGCGGACGGCGCCTACGACGCCCTCGACCCCCACGGCACCTACGGCGCCCTGGACGAGGAGATCTTCCGGCAGGGGCTGCGGGCCTCCGAACTCCTCGCCCCCGTGCCGCGCCGCCCCGCGCCGCCCGAGGACCGGCCCGCACGGGAGCGCGGCGTCGACAGCGGCGCGCTGTCCTTCCTGGCGGAGGCGTCCGACCTGCTCTCCGGGCAGCTGGACGCCGATCAGGTCGCCTCGCTGGCCTGCCAGTTGATCGTTCCGCGACTCTCCGACTGGTGCGCGGTGTGGCTCCACGACGGCGACGGCGGCGCGCCCGGACGCGGCCTCGCGGAGGCCGGTGAGGCGCCGCGGCTGGCCCGCGTCTGGCACCAGTCCGAGGGCCGGATCGACTCGCTGCGGGCCGCCCTGGAGAAGGAGCCGCCGGGCCTGGGGCTCGACGGCGCCGTCGGCAGCCGGCCGGTCCCGGTGCCCTGGCCGCACGAGCCGGCCGGCCCGGAGCCCGGCGGCGCGGCGCTGGCCTGCCCGCTGGTCGCCGGCGGCCGCCGGCTCGGCACCCTGCTGCTCGGCCGGGCCGGACTGCGGCGCTTCCCCGGCGAGGTGGTCGCGCTCGCCGAGGACCTGTGCCGCCGGGCCGCCCGCGCGATGGCCACCGCCCGCGCCTACAGCCGTCAGGAACGCATCAGCCGGGTCCTGCAGCGCCGCCTGCTGCCCCAGGGGCGGGCCCGGGTGCCCGGCGTGGCGTCGGCGGTGGTCTACGAGCCGCGCGAGGGCGCCTGGGCCGGCGGCGACTTCTGGGACCTCTTCGACGCCGGCGACGACCGCTGGTGCTTCGCGCTCGGCGACGTCTGCGGCAGCGGGCCCGAGGCCGCCGCGGTCACCGGGCTGGCCCGGCCGGTGCTGCGGCTGCTGGCCCGCGACGGCTTCGGCGTCGCCGAGGTGCTGGACCGGCTCAACAAGACCATGGCGCGGGAGGCCGCGGACTCCGTCGCCGCGGTGGCGGCGGCGGTGGCGGCGGCCGGTGCGGGCGCGGAGGCCCCCGTGGAGATCCGCGAGGAGGGCGAGCAGGCCCGCTTCCTGTCCCTCCTGTACGGCGAGATCGTCCCGTACCGCGGCGGTTCCGGCGGCGCCCGGTGCACCCTCGCCAGCGCCGGCCACCCGCTGCCGCTGGTCCTCGGCACCGACGGCGCGGTGCGGGTCGTCGCGGCCCCGCAGATGCTGCTGGGCGTCGTCGAGGAGGCGGCGTATGTCAGCGAGTCCTTCGACCTGTGCCCCGGGGAGACGCTGCTGTGCGTCACCGACGGGGTGACCGAGCGCCGCTGCGGCCGGCGGCTCTTCGACGACGAGGACGGGCTGGCCTCGGCGCTCGCCGCGACGGCCGGACGGAGCGCCGAGGCCATCGCCGAACACATCCGCCGCACGGTGCACGCCTTCGGCCCCACGCCACCCGACGACGACCTGGCGCTGATGGTGCTGCAGGCGGCGGGGGGTTGCCCGTAGGGGTGGTCGAACGGTTCCCGTAGGGGGTGCGCAGGCCCCCTGCGGGGCCACAACCGGACGGGCGGGGGCGGTATTCCCCGGTGCGGGGCGTGGCATCGGCCGGTGCAAGGCCCGGCGTTCCGCGGTGCGGGGCACGGCGTCGGCCGGTGCGGGGCCGGCGTTCGGCGGCGGTGCGGGCCTGGCGTTCGGCGGTGCGGGGCACGGCGTTCCCCCGCGCGGGCCCGGGGTCGACCGGCGCGGGGAACGGCATCCCCGGTACGTGGCACGCCATCGGCCGGGGGCGCGCCACCCGCCCGTTCCCCGGGCCCTCAGGCGGGCTGCCCGTGCACCTCCCGCCACGGGCAGCCCGCACATCCCCCGCCATGACGGACAATGGACCCCATGCCTTCCGCACTGCCAGATGGTGAGCCGATGCCCGAGGACGGGGAGCTGCCCCGCCATGCGCTGACCGGCGCCGCCGAGCGCCCCCTCGGCTTCTATCTGCACGTGCCGTACTGCGCCACCCGCTGCGGCTACTGCGACTTCAACACCTACACCGCCAGTGAGCTGCGCGGACCCGGCGGCGCCCTGGCCTCCCGCGAGAACTACGCCGACACCCTCGTCGACGAGATCCGGCTGGCCCGCAAGGTCCTCGGCGACGACCCCCGCCCGGTCGAGACGGTCTTCGTCGGCGGCGGCACCCCGACCCTGCTGCCCGCCGCCGACCTCGGCCGGATGCTGGCCGCGGTGCGCGACGAGTTCGGCCTGGCGCCCGGCGCCGAGATCACCACCGAGGCCAACCCGGAGTCGGTCGGCCCGCGCTACCTCTCCGAGCTGCGCGAGGCCGGCTTCAACCGCGTCTCCTTCGGCATGCAGAGCGCCCGGCAGCACGTCCTGAAGATCCTCGACCGCACGCACACCCCGGGCCGCCCCGAAGCCTGCGTCGCCGAGGCCCGCGCGGCCGGCTTCGCGCACGTCAACCTCGATCTGATCTACGGCACCCCCGGCGAGTCCGACGACGACTGGCGGGCCTCCCTGGACGCCGCCACCGCCGCCGGCCCGGACCACATCTCCGCGTACGCCCTGATCGTCGAGGAGGGCACCCAGCTGGCCCGCCGGATCCGCCGCGGCGAGATCCCGATGACCGACGACGACGTGCACGCCGACCGCTATCTGATCGCCGAGGAACGCCTGGCCGCCGCCGGCTTCTCCTGGTACGAGGTCTCCAACTGGGCCACCACCGAGGCCGGCCGCTGCCGTCACAACGAGCTGTACTGGACCGGCGCCGACTGGTGGGGCGCCGGCCCCGGCGCGCACAGCCACGTCGGCGGCGTCCGCTGGTGGAACGTCAAGCACCCCGCCGCCTACGCCCAGGCCCTCGCCGAGGGCCGCTCCCCGGGTGCCGGCCGCGAACTGCTCTCCGACGAGGACCGCCGCGTCGAGCGGATCCTCCTGGAACTCCGTCTCGCCGCCGGCTGCCCGCTGTCCCTGCTTGCGCCCTCGGGCGCCCGCGCCGCCGCCCGCGCGGTGGCCGACGGCCTCCTGCAGCCCGGCCCCTACGAGGCGGGCCGGGCCGTACTGACCCTCCGCGGCCGCCTGCTCGCGGACGCGGTGGTACGCGACCTGGTGGACTGACCGCCCCCGCCCGGCCCCGGTGGGCCGGCGGAGCAGCGGCCACCGCCGGGCCGGCGCCTCAACCGGCCCACGGGGCAGGGGACTTCAGTGGGTCAGCGGCCGCGACGTCCGCCCCGAGGCCGTGTCGATCTCGTCATGGGCCTTGGTCAGCAGCTGCATCGCCAGGTCGTTCAGGGCCCTGGCCCCCGCGACCTCTTCGCCGACCCGGGGCTGGTTCCCGTCGGCGGGGTGGCGGCTGGCATAGCCATGGGCCCGCACCTCGGTCCCGTCCGGCAGGCGTACCAGCGCGGCGGCCCGGGTGCGGTGGGTGTCCTCCTCGAATTCCAGCTCGACATGCCATCCGACAGCGGTCTTCAACATGGCGGTCACCTCCGGAATCGCTGCTACCAGAGTGCGCTCACCGCCGAGGCGGCGCACGGCGTGCACCGGCCGCGCACGCCGCCGTGCGCACCGCCGCGAACCGCCGTGCCGGTCGGACCTCAGACCCCGTCGTCCGCCCCCGCCGGCGCCGTCACGAAGTCGATCAGCTCCTCCACCCGCCCCAGCAGCGCCGGCTCCAGGTCCTTGTAGGACCGCACCCGGGACAGGATCCGCTGCCAGGCCGCACCGGTGTTCTCCGGCCAGCCCAGCGCCCGGCACACGCCCGTCTTCCAGTCCTGGCCCCGGGGGATCTCCGGCCACGCCTCGATGCCCAGCGAGGACGGCTTCACCGCCTGCCAGACGTCGATGTACGGGTGGCCGACGACCAGCGCGTGCTCACCGGTCACCGCCGCCGCGATCCGGGACTCCTTGGAGCCGGGTACGAGGTGGTCCACCAGGACGCCGAGGCGGGCGTCCGGGCCGGGGGCGAAGGCGTCGACGATCGCCGGAAGGTCGTCGACGCCCTCCAGGTACTCCACGACGACGCCCTCGATCCGCAGGTCGTCGCCCCAGACGCGCTCCACCAGCTCCGCGTCGTGCCGCCCCTCCACGTAGATGCGGCCGGCCCGGGCGACACGGGCCCGCGCCCCGGGGACCGCGATCGAGCCGGACGCGGTGCGCGCCGGTCCGCTCGGCGCCGGGCCGCTCCGCGGACGGACGAGGGTGACGGTCCGCCCCTCCAGGAGGAAGCCGCGCGGCACCATCGGGAACACCCGCTGCTTGCCGAAGCGGTCCTCCAGGGTGACCGTCGGGCCCTCGGCGGTCTTCTCGCACCGCAGCACCGCGCCGCAGTAGCCCGTCACCACCTCCTCGACGACCAGCCCGGGGTCGGCCGGCACCTCGGGCACCGGCTGCGGCTTCTTCCAGGGGGGAGTGAGGTCGGGGCTGTAGTGCCTGCTGTGCATGCGGGTCTGCTTCCTGTTCCTGTTCCTGCGGATCGACGGGACGGCGGGACGGCCGGGACGGCGGCCGGCGGCCCGGGAGACGGGCGAGGGGGCGCGGGGGCGAGCCGTCAGCGGCTCAACGTGCGCCGCTTCAGGGGGAGTCGGTGCCCGGACGGGCGGCCAGGGCGTCGCGCTGGGCGCGGACGAAGCCGGCGTCGACCACCGCGCCGTGGCCCGGCACGTACACCGCGTCCTCGCCGCCCAGAGCCAGCAGCCGGTCCAGCGCGGCGGGCCACCGCCCGGGCAGCGCGTCCGGGCCCGCCTGGGGCTCGCCGGACTCCTCGACCAGGTCGCCGCAGAAGACGACCGCCCGTTCACCGGCCCGGCCCGGCACCAGGACGGCCAGGTCGTGCGGGGTGTGACCGGGCCCCACGTCGGCCAGCAGCACCTCCCGGTCCCCGAGGCCGACCGTCCGCCGCCCGTGCACCTCGTGATGCGGGACGACCAGCAGGTCAGCGGCCTCCGCCGCGGCATCCGGGTCCACGCCGTGCCGGACCGCGTCGTCCCGCAGCGCCTCCTTGCCGTGCCGCAGCAGCTCGCCCACCCCGGCCGCGCCGAACACCTCCACCCCGGCGAAGGCCGCGGTGCCCAGAACGTGGTCGAAGTGCGGGTGGGTGAGCGCGACATGCGTCACACCGCGGCCGAGCACCGCGCGCACCGTCCGGCGCAGCTCAGCCCCGGCACCGAGGGTCGCGCCGGTGTCGACGATCAGCACCCCGTCCGAACCGGCGACCACGCCGATCGTCTCGTCCCAGCCCGGCATCCGGCGCCGGACCACCCCCTCGCCGAGCCGCTCCCAGCCCGCCTCTTCCCATGTGGTGCGCATACCGAGACGCTAGCGCCCCCGCGATAGCGTTGCCCGGCACACCGCGGAAGCGGCTCGACGCCGGTCCGCGACGGGCACCGCCCGGAACCCGTAGGGGACCGCGGCGGCGTCGGACCGGGGATCGCCCGGGGTCCGCTCCGGGCCGTCTCGGGGGCGGCCCGCGGGTCGGATTCCGCGGGGGTGGGTAAGCCCTGAGTACGCCCGCCCTTGCCGCATCCGCGCTACCCGGCCGTACACTGGCCCAGGGTCTGGCACTCGGCCCATGTGAGTGCCAGGAGTGACGGAACGACACGGCGGACGGCCGACTGGAGGTGGCGAGATGCTCAGTGAACGCAGGCTCGAAGTGCTGCGCGCCATCGTCCAGGACTATGTCGGGACGGAGGAGCCGGTCGGCTCCAAGGCGCTCACCGAGCGCCACAAGCTGGGCGTCTCCCCGGCCACCGTCCGCAACGACATGGCGGCCCTGGAGGACGAGGGCTTCATCGCCCAGCCGCACACCAGCGCCGGCCGCATCCCCACCGACAAGGGCTACCGCCTCTTCGTCGACCGGCTCGCCGGCGTCAAGCCGCTGTCCGTCCCCGAGCGCCGCGCGATCCAGAACTTCCTCGACGGTGCCGTCGACCTGGACGACGTGGTGGGCCGCACGGTGCGCCTGCTGGCGCAGCTGACCCGCCAGGTGGCCGTGGTGCAGTACCCGTCCCTGACCCGGTCCACGGTGCGGCACGTCGAACTGCTGGCCCTGGCCCCGGCCCGGCTGATGCTGGTGCTGATCACCGACACCGGCCGCGTCGAGCAGCGGCTCATCGACTGCCAGACGCCGTTCGGCGAGACGTCCCTGGCGGACCTGCGCGCCCGGCTCAACAGCCGGATCGTCGGCCGCCGTTTCACGGACGTCCCGCAGCTGGTGCAGGATCTCCCGGAATCCTTCGAACAGGACGACCGGGCCACCGTCTCGACAGTACTGTCGGTACTGCTGGAGACTCTGGTGGAGGAGACCGAAGAGCGGCTCATGATCGGCGGCACCGCCAATCTGACGCGCTTCGGGCATGATTTCCCCCTGACCATCCGGCCCGTGCTGGAGGCCCTTGAGGAGCATGTGGTGCTGCTCAAGCTGCTGGGGGAGGCCAAGGACTCGGGCATGACCGTACGGATCGGGCATGAGAATGCTCACGAGGGCCTGACGTCCACCTCGGTCGTCACCGTCGGATACGGTTCGGGCGACGAGGCCGTCGCGAAAATGGGCGTGGTCGGACCGACCCGCATGGACTACCCCGGAACGATGGGAGCGGTACGCGCAGTGGCACGTTACGTCGGACAAATCCTCGCGGAGTCGTAAGTGGCCACGGATTACTACTCGGTCCTCGGCATCAGCCGTGACGCCTCGCAGGACCAGATCAAGAAGGCGTTCCGCCGGCTGGCGCGCGAGCTGCACCCGGACGTGAACCCGGATCCCAAGACCCAGGAGCGGTTCAAGGAGATCAACGCCGCCTACGAGGTCCTGTCGGACCCGCAGAAGAAGCAGGTCTACGACCTCGGCGGCGACCCGCTCTCGCAGGCCGGCGGCGCCGGTGGCGCGGGCGGCTTCGGCGCCGGCTTCGGGAACTTCTCCGACATCATGGACGCCTTCTTCGGCACGGCCTCGCAGCGCGGCCCGCGCTCGCGCACCCGCCGTGGCCAGGACGCCATGATCCGGCTCGACGTCGAGCTCAGCGAGTCCGCGTTCGGCACCACCAAGGACATCCAGGTCGACACCGCCGTCGTCTGCACCACCTGCAGCGGCGAGGGCGCGGCGCCGGGCACCTCGGCGCAGACCTGTGACATGTGCCGCGGCCGCGGCGAGGTCTCGCAGGTCACCCGCTCTTTCCTGGGCCAGGTCATGACCTCCCGGCCCTGCCCCCAGTGCCAGGGCTTCGGCACGGTCGTCCCGACGCCGTGCCCCGAGTGCGCCGGCGACGGCCGGGTCCGCTCCCGCCGCACCCTCACCGTCAAGATCCCGGCCGGTGTCGACAACGGCACCCGGATCCAGCTGGCCGGCGAGGGCGAGGTGGGCCCCGGCGGCGGTCCCGCCGGCGACCTCTACGTCGAGATCCACGAGCTGCCCCACCCGGTGTTCCAGCGGCGCGGCGACGATCTGCACTGCACGGTCACCATCCCGATGACGGCGGCGGCGCTGGGCACCAAGTGCCCGCTGGAGACGCTGGACGGAGTGGAGGAGATCGACGTCCGGCCCGGCACCCAGTCCGGCCAGTCGATCCCGCTGCACGGCCGCGGCGTGACCCACCTGCGCGGCAACGGCCGGGGCGACCTCATCGTCCACGTCGAGGTGCAGACCCCCGGCAAGCTCGACCCCGAGCAGGAGGAGCTGCTGCGCCGCCTCGCCAAGCTGCGCGGCGAGGAGCGCCCCCAGGGCCAGTTCCAGCCGGGGCAGCAAGGGCTGTTCTCGCGGTTGAAGGACGCGTTCAACGGGCGGTAGGCGCAGCGGCCGCGGGCCGGGGTGTTTCCCGGGCCGCGGCCGCCGCCCCCGTTCGGGCCGGGGCGCCGGTCGTGACACGATGTGGGCATGCCCACCGCGCTCACCGATTTCTGCCGCCACCCCATCGTGCAGGCCCCGATGGCGGGCGGCGGCTCCGGACCCGAGCTGGCCGCGGCCGTCTGCGAGGCCGGCGGCTTCGGCTTCCTGGCCGCCGGCTACAAAACCGCCGACGGCATGTACCAGGAGATCAAGCGGCTGCGCGGGACGACCGGCCGGCCCTTCGGCGTCAACCTCTTCATGCCGCAGCCCGAGCTGACCGACACCTCCGCCGTCGAGGTCTACCGCGAGCAACTCGCCGGCGAGACCGCCTGGTACGAGACCGAGCTCGGCGACATCAACGGCCCCACCGACGACGGCTACGAGGCCAAACTCGCGATCCTCCGCGACGACCCGGTGCCGCTGGTCTCCTTCACCTTCGGCTGCCCCTCGCGGGCGGCCCTCGACGCGTTCGCCAAGGTCGGCACCTACACCGTCGTCACCGTCACCACCGCCGCCGAGGCACAGGCCGCCCAGTGGGCCGGGGCCGACGCGGTCTGCGTGCAGGGCGTGGAGGCGGGCGGCCACCAGGGCACCCACCGGGACGATCCGCACGCCGACGGGACCGGCTCCGGGCTGGGGCTGCTGGCGCTGCTCGCGCAGGTCCGCGAGACGGTGCAGATCCCGGTGATCGCCGCCGGCGGGCTGATGCGCGGTGCGCAGATCGCCGCGGTACTGGCCGCCGGCGCGTCGATGGCGCAGCTGGGCACCGCCTTCCTCGCCACCCCCGAGTCCGGCGCCGACCCGCTGCACAAGCAGGCGCTGACCAACCCCCTCTTCACCCATACCGAGTTGACCCGGGCGTTCTCCGGGCGGCCGGCCCGCGGCCTGGTGAACCGCTTCCTGCGGGAGCACGGCCCGTACGCCCCGGCCGCCTATCCCGCCGTGCACCACCTCACCTCCCCGGTCCGCAAGGCCGCCGCCAAGGCCGGCGACGCCCAGGGGCTGAACCTCTGGGCGGGCCAGGGGCACCGGCTGGCGCGTGAGATGCCGGCCGGGCAGTTGGTGGAGGTGCTGGCGGCCGAACTCCACGCCGCCCGCGCCGCGTTCGGCCAGGGCGGCCCCGGCCATGGCATCGGCGGTGCGGCATGACCGCCCCCGTCTTCCTCGTCGAATCGCTCACCGGCGTACGGGCCGGGGGCACCCTGACCCTGGCCGGACCCGAGGGCCGGCACGCCGTGTCGGTGCGGCGGCTGCGGGTCGGTGAGGAGGTCGTGCTGACGGACGGCGCCGGGACCGGCGCCGAGGGCACCGTCGCCGCCGTCGAGGGCAAGGACCGGCTGACCGTCGCCGTCACCGCGCTGCGCACCGAGGAGCCGCCGACGCCCACCCTCACCGTCGTGCAGGCACTGCCCAAGGGCGACCGCGGCGAACTGGCCGTGGAGACCATGACGGAGACCGGGGTGGACGCCATCGTGCCGTGGTCCGCGGCCCGTTGCGTCACCCAGTGGAAGGGCGAGCGGGCCGCCAAGTCGCTGGCGAAGTGGCGTGCCACCGCCCGTGAGGCGGGCAAGCAGTCCCGCCGGCTGACCTTTCCGCGCGTCGCCGATCCGCTGACGACCAAACAGGTCGCCGCGCTGCTCGCGGACGCCGACTTCGCGGCCGTCCTCCACGAGGAGGGCAGTACGCCGCTCGCGACCGCCGAACTTCCCGCCGAGGGTTCGATCGTGCTGGTCGTCGGCCCCGAGGGCGGGGTGTCGCCGGAGGAGCTGACGCTCTTCGCGGAGGCGGGTGCGAAGCCGTATCGGCTGGGGGCGTCTGTGTTGCGGACGTCCACGGCGGGGACGGCGGCTACGGCGTTGCTGTTGGGGCGCACGGGGCGGTGGGGCTAGGCCCCGGCGGGCCTCCCACGTTGTCGGCTCCCCCGCCGTAGGGGTTCGCCATTTTGCGCCTGGCGGCGCGGTGCCGCTGCGCGGGCCTTGTCGTACGTTGCCGGGTTCCCCGCCGTGGCGCCTGGCGGCGGGCGTTGTCCGCTGCGCGGGGCTGTTGGGTGCGGTGACGGGCCTGCGGGGGTGGTGTGCCGGACTGCTTCGCTTTACGTCCGGCACACCACCCCCTCCGGCCCGTCCCCTCCCGTTGGGGGTCATGAAGACGGTGGGTGGGGGCTGGGCCGAGTGGTCCTCTGACGGGCAACGGTCAGGTCAGGAGCCTGTGTTGGGCTGGTGGCGTCCCGTCAGGAGAGGGGTCAGGAGAGGAGTTCGGCCTGGAGGGTGATGTTCTTGACGCCCGCGAGGGCCTGGCTGACCGGGCAGTTCTTCTTGGCGTCCTCGGCCGCGGCCTGGAAGTCCGGCTCGGAGAGGCCGGGGACGCGGGCCTTGACGGTCAGGACGATGCCGGTGATGCCCTCGCCGGGCTGGAACGTGACGTCGGCCCGGGTGTCGAGGCTCTCGACGGTGTGGCCCTTGCCGGCCAGGCCGTGCGAGAAGGCCATCGAGTAGCAGGAGGAGTGGGCCGCCGCGATCAGCTCCTCGGGGCTGGTGACGCCGTTCGGCTGCTCCGCGCGGGCGGGCCAGTTCACGTCGTAGGTGCCGACCTTGGAGGACTCCAGGGCGACGGTGCCCTTGCCCTGGAGGAGGTTGCCCTCCCAGTGGGTCGTGGCGGTGCGCGTGGTTGCCATGGTGCATAACTCCCGTTTGTGGGGCCGATGCGGTCTGAGAGATCAGCTTAGGGTCTGCCGGGCCGCGATCCGGGCGACCGGCCGCGGGGGCGCCCACGGGCCGCCCCGGGGACCCGCCGGGGTGATCGGCTAGCATCCGGAGGGCGTACGCACGGTGCGTACGGCGCATGCCGCGCGACCCGGGAGGAGTCCACCGGTGGCGGGAGAACCGCAGGCCGACTGCCTGTTCTGCAAGATCGTGGCGGGTGAGGTACCGGCGACGATCGTCCGCGAGACCGAGACCACCGTCGCGTTCCGCGACATCAACCCCCAGGCGCCGACGCACGTCCTGGTGATCCCCAAGGCCCACTACCCGAACGCGGCGGAGCTCGCCGCGGCCGAGCCGAAGGTGATCGCCGACATACTGTGCGAGTCCCGCGAGGTCGCGGCCGCGGAGGAGATCGAGGAGTCCGGCTTCCGAGTCGTCTTCAACACCGGCTCCGGCGCCGGCCAGACCGTCTTCCACGCCCATCTGCACATCCTCGGCGGCCGCGGCCTCCAGTGGCCCCCCGGATAACGAGCCATGTCGGTACGCGAACTGGTCGTCCTCGGGACCGCCAGCCAGGTCCCCACCCGGCACCGCAACCACAACGGCTATCTGCTGCGGTGGGACGGCCAGGGGCTGCTCTTCGACCCCGGTGAGGGCACCCAGCGCCAGATGCTGCGGGCCGGGGTGGCCGCCCACGACATCAACCGGATCTGCATCACCCACTTCCACGGCGACCACTCGCTGGGCCTGGCCGGGGTGATCCAGCGGATCAACCTCGACCGGGTGCCGCATCCGGTGACCGCGCACTACCCGGCCAGCGGCGAGCGGTTCTTCGAGCGGCTGCGGTACGCCACCGCCTACCGCGAGACGGTCCGGATCGCCCAGCGGCCGGTCTCCGCCGACGGTGAACTGGACCGCGCCAAGGGCTACGTCCTCCAGGGACGCCGGCTCTCGCACCCGGTCGAGTCGTACGGCTACCGCCTCACCGAGCCGGACGGCCGGCGGATGCTCCCCGAGCGGCTGGCCGCCCACGGCATCGCCGGACCGGACGTCGGCCGCCTGCAGCGGGCCGGCGAGCTGAACGGCGTCACCCTCGACGACGTCAGCGAGGTGCGGCCCGGCCAGAGCTTCGCCTTCGTCATGGACACCCGGCTGTGCGACGGTGTGTACGCGCTCGCCGAGGGGGTGGACATGCTGGTGATCGAGTCCACCTTCCTCGACGAGGACATCCGACTCGCCGAGGAACACGGGCACTTGACGGCCGGGCAGGCGGCCCGGGTGGCCGCCGGAGCCGGCGTGCGCCACCTGGTGCTCACGCACTTCTCGCAGCGCTACGCCGACCCCGAGGACTTCGCGCGGCAGGCGCGCGCGGCGGGCTTCACCGGCGAACTCACCATCGCCAAGGACCTGCAGCGGGTGCCGCTCCCCAAGAGGCGCTGAACCCCGGGTGGACCCCGGCGCCCTGAGGAGGGCGCCGGGGCCGCCGCTCACGGCAGGTAGTACATCGGGTTCGGCAGCTTGAAGGTGCGGGCCGCGGCGCCGCCCGCCAGGTCGCTGTACTGATCGCCGAAGTTGGCGACGACGCGGTAGCCGAGGGACTCGATGTGCCGGCGGGTGCCGGACTTGAAGTCGGTCGTCGAGCAGGTCGAGCCGCACGGCAGGTAGACGGGCGGGTGCTCCTTGTCGCGCAGGTAGACGTGGGCGCGGTCGAGCGGGACGTCGTAGCCGACGTTCTTGAGGTTGCGCACGCTCCAGTCGCGCTGCGCCTCCTTGCGCCCGGTGAGGAAGAAGACCTCGGCGCCCTTCTTGTGGGCCCAGTTCACCAGGTCGTTCATCCCGAAGACCGCGGCCATGTCCGTGTGCTCCAGGTACTCGTCCTGGGACTTGGGGGTGAAGTTGAAGCCGACCTTCAGCTCGTAGTTGTAGGTCAGCAGGGTGGTGTCGTCCATGTCCAGGACGATGGCCGGCTTGGCCTTCCCGGTGCCCTTCTTGGCGAGCGCGCCGGCCAGGTAGGCGCGCGCCTTGGCCTCTATGCCGCGGACCTGGCGGGCGTAGTTGCTGGTGGGGGAGGCGTAGTGCTCGCCGTCGGCCGTCACCGTGTCGCCGTAGTACGCCTTGATCTTGTCCTCGACCTGGGTGAGGTTGGGGATCTCCTTGTCGGTCCGCGGCACGGAGTGCTCGGCGGTGGCCTGGCCGGCGCCGAACACCGCGGTGCCGGCGACGAGGGCGGCGGCCAGCGCACCGCCCAGACGGACACGGCGGGAGAGGGCGGGACGGGGCATGCGCGGCTCCTTGGGAAAAGCGTGGGGGTGGTCCCGGGTAGATGTAACAGAGGTGGCGCACGGCCCTCTACGCGCGAAGATTAAAGTATTGGCAAAGTGTGGCGTGATGTGGTTGCCCAACTTGACCGTTGTGCGCGGCCCTTGAGGGCGCTTGGGTGTGGCCTTCGGTCTCCGTCCCGATCCGTGGGTGCTGTCCGCAAGGGGGGGCGAACGCCAAGGGGTGGCCGTGGCCGCGGTCCTGCGCGTGGCCGTTTCGTCCCCGTACGGTGTGGCACGACCGGGTGGTGGTGCGCCACAGTGGTCCCCTACGTGATCTTCGAAGAGGGGCGGTACCGATGGCACAGGAAGTGCGCGGCGTCGTGGCGCCGGGGAAGAACGAAGCGGTCCGGCTGGAGACGATCCTGGTGCCCGATCCCGGGCCCGGCGAGGCCGTGGTGAAGGTGCAGGCGTGCGGGGTGTGCCACACCGACCTGCACTACAAGCAGGGCGCGATCAACGACGACTTCCCGTTCCTGCTCGGCCACGAGGCGTCCGGGGTGGTGGAGTCGGTCGGCGAGGGCGTCACCGACGTCGCCCCCGGGGACTTCGTCGTCCTCAACTGGCGCGCGGTGTGCGGCTCCTGCCGGGCGTGCCTGCGCGGCCGGCCCCAGTACTGCTTCGACACCCACAACGCCCGGCAGAAGATGACGCTCAAGGACGGCACGGAGCTGACGCCGGCGCTGGGCATCGGGGCGTTCGCCGACAAGACGCTGGTCGCCGCCGGCCAGTGCACCAAGGTCGACCCGGGCGTCTCGCCGGCCGTCGCGGGGCTGCTGGGCTGCGGGGTGATGGCCGGCCTCGGCGCCGCGATCAACACCGGCGGGGTCGGCCGCGGCGACTCGGTCGCGGTCATCGGCTGCGGCGGCGTCGGCGATGCGGCGGTGGTCGGCGCCCGGCTGGCCGGCGCGGCCAGGATCATCGCCGTCGACATCGACGACCGGAAGCTGGAGCAGGCCCGCGCCATGGGGGCCACCCACACCGTCAACTCCCGTACCACCGACCCCGTCGCGGCCGTCCGCGAGCTGACCGGCGGCTTCGGCGCGGACGTCGTCATCGAGGCGGTCGGCCACCCGGAGACCTACCGGCAGGCGTTCTACGCCCGCGACCTCGCCGGCACCGTCGTCCTGGTGGGCGTGCCCACCCCCGAGATGACCCTGGAACTCCCCCTCCTGGACGTCTTCGGCCGCGGCGGCGCCCTGAAGTCCTCGTGGTACGGCGACTGCCTGCCGTCCCGGGACTTCCCGATGCTGATCGACCTCCACCAGCAGGGCCGGATCGACCTCGGCGCGTTCGTCACCGAGACCATCGGCATCGACGAGGTGGAGCGGGCCTTCGACCGGATGCACGCCGGCGACGTGCTGCGTTCGGTGGTGGTGCTCTGATGACCGCCCGCATCGACCACCTCGTCACCTCGGGGACGTTCTCGCTGGACGGCGGCACCTGGGACGTCGACAACAACGTGTGGATCGTCGGCGACGGGTCGGAGGCCGTGGTCATCGACGCCGCCCACGACGCCGACGCCATCCTCCGGGCCCTCGACGGGCGCACCCTGCGCGCGATCATCTGCACCCACGCGCACAACGACCACATCGACGCGGCACCGGCGCTCGCCGCCCGCACCGGGGCGCGGATCCTGCTGCACCGCGACGACCTGCCGCTGTGGAAGCTGACCCACCCGGACACCGCCCCCGACGGGGACCTGTCGGACGGCCAGGTGCTGACCATCGCCGGTACCGACCTGACGGTGCTGCACACCCCCGGCCACGCGCCCGGCGCGGTCTGTCTGCACGCCCCCGACCTGAACACCGTCTTCACCGGCGACACCCTCTTCCAGGGCGGCCCCGGCGCCACCGGCCGGTCGTTCTCCGACTTCCCGACGATCGTCGACTCGATCCGCGACCGGCTGCTGACCCTGCCGCCGCGGACCGTCGTCCGCACCGGCCACGGCGACCCGACGACCATCGGCGAGGAGGCCCCCCACCTGGCGGAGTGGGTCGCCCGGGGGCACTGAGGGGGCAGCCCGGGCCGCGGTGGGGGGTTCCTTACGGGCCGGGCGAACAGATCCCGTAGGGGGCCGCGGCGCCCCCTGCGGGGCCACAACGTGCCGGGGGCGGTGGGAATTCCCGAGGCGGGCGGCCGCGGCGCGTGCCCCCGGCCCGCCGCCTACGGGCCCTCCGCCGCCCGTTGCAGGATGCGGGCGGCCACCGCCGGGGAGTCCACCAGGGGGTGCAGGGCCAGGGCCCGGAGCGCCGCGTCGCGGTCCTTGAAGAGGGCGGCCGCGACCGTGGCGCGTTCGACGGCCTTGATCTGCAGCATCAGGCCCAACTGGTCCTCGCGCAGCGGTGCACAGGGCAGCGGCCGGGGGCCCTTGGCGGTCACCTCGCACACCGTCTCCACGATGGCGTCCGGCGGCAGCTGCGGCACCGTCGTCCCGTTGCGGACGTTGAGGATCAGCCGGCGGCCGGAGTCGCCGGCGATGGCGTGCATCAGGGCCAGCGCCACCCGGTCGTAGCCGCCGCCCTCCAGGTCGTGGCTGTCCCGCTGCCAGCCGCCGGTCGCCTCCCGGCTGTGCGCCATGTACGTCTCCTCGCGCTCCAGCCGGGTCCGCTCCCACAGGTCGTACACCGCGTCCGGGGAGCCGGCCGCCGCGGCCTGCTCGAAGAAGCCGCCCTGCTGCCGGTCCAGGAACTCCCCGCGGGTCTCCGCGGTGTCCCGTACGGAGTGCAGGGTCTCCCGGCGGAAGTAGTAGTAGTGCAGATACTCGTTGGGGAGGGCGCCGAGGACGCGGAGCCACTCCGGGCCGAAGAGCCGGCCCTCCTCGAAGGAGCCCAGGGCCGGCACATCGTCCAGGAGGCCCGGCAGCACATCGGTGCCGTCGAGGGTCAACGACCGCAGCCAGCCGAGGTGGTTGAGCCCCACGTAGTCGTAGCCGGACCGCGCCGGGTCCTCCAGGACGGCCGGGTCCGCGCCGGCCGCCCGCGCCGCCCGGCGCACCAGCCCCACCGGTGAGTCGCAGATCCCGACGACCCGGTCGCCCAGCACCTCCGCCATCGCCTCGGTCACCATCCCCGCCGGATTGGTGAAGTTGATGACCCAGGCACCCGGGGAGAGCGCCGCGACCCGCTCGGCGATGTGCAGCGCCACCGGGACCGTCCGCAGCCCGTAGAGGACCCCGCCCGCCCCCACCGTCTCCTGGCCCAGCACGCCCTCCGCCAGCGGGATCCGCTCGTCCCGGATGCGGCCCGCGGTACCGCCGACCCGTATGGCGGAGAAGACGAAGTCGGCTCCGGTCAGCGCCGCGTCGAGAGTTCCCGCCACTCGTACGGGTACCGGATCGGTACGGCCCCGTGCCAGCCGGGAGAGCACGTCGGAGATGACCGCGACCCGGCGGGGATCGGTGTCGTAGAGCGTCAGCTCGGAGACGGAGCGTGCCGGGTCGGCCAGCAGTGCGCGGTAGACCAGCGGGACCCGGAAGCCGCCACCACCGAGAATGGAGAGCCTCATGGGGCGGAACGTACCGCAGCATCAGGCACACTTGCGGCACGAGTTGAGTACGAGAGGGGCGAGCGCGGTGAACGCTGGCCGACGCGATGTCCAACCGCCCGCCGGGCCGGTCGCCGCACCGCCGGGCCTCGATCCGCTGGCCGCGCTGCGCCGCGCGGACGATCCGCCCACCGACGTCTACCTCACCGGCACCGTCTTCCTCGACATCATCTTCACCGGCCTGGACTCCGCGCCGGTCCGTGGCACCGAATCCTGGGCCCGCGGTATGGGCTCCAGCCCCGGCGGCGTCGCCAACATGGCCACCGCACTGGCCCGGCTCGGCCTGCGCACCTCCCTGGCCGCCGCGTTCGGCGACGACATGTACGGCGAGTACTGCTGGGAGGCGCTGGAACAGGGCGAGGGCATCGACCTGGCGCTCTCGCGCCGGATTCCGGGCTGGCACTCCCCGGTGACCGTCTCGATGGCCTACGAGGGCGAGCGCACCATGGTCTCGCACGGCCACGAGGCACCGCCGCCGGAGGATGCCTTCGACGGCGGGCACGCCCCCGGCTGCCCGCCGCCGACCCGGGCCTGCGTCGCCTCGCTCGTCCCCGGCCGCCGGGAGGGCTGGCTGGGCTGTGCGGCCGGCCGCGGCAGCCGGATCTTCGCCGACGTCGGCTGGGACGACACCGGCCGCTGGGACCCGTCCGACCTCGCCGACCTGGAGCACTGCGAGGCGTTCCTGCCCAACGCCGAGGAGGCGATGCGCTACACCCGCACCGAGTGCCCGCGCGCCGCCGCCCGCAAGCTCGCCGACCTGGTCCCGCTCGCCGTCGTCACGCTCGGCGCGCAGGGCGCCTACGCGGTGGACGGCCGCACCGGCGAGTGCGCCGAGGTGCCCGCCATCGCGGTGGAGGCGCTGGACCCGACCGGCGCCGGGGACGTCTTCGTCGCCGGCTTCGTCACCGGCACCCTCGCCGGCTGGCCGCTGGCCGACCGACTGGCCTTCGCCGGGCTGAGCGCCGCCCTGTCGGTGCAGGAGTTCGGCGGTTCGCTCTCCGCCCCCGGATGGGCGGAGATCGCCGCCTGGTGGAGCAGGGTCCGGGCCTGCGCCTCCGAGGCGGCCGCCGGGCTGGCCCGCCAGTACGCCTTCCTGGAGGCCGTGCTGCCCGAGCCGGGCGTGAGCCTCGGTGCCACGGGGGCGGCGGACCGCGCGCGGCCGGCCGGGCCCGCGCCACTGGCCCGCGCGGTCCCCACGATCGGCTTCCGCCGCCCGGCCTGAACGCCCCGGCCCGCGGTGCCCCCGCGGCCGCCCCGGAAAAGCCGACCGGCTTGTCAGTCCCCCGTCGTACTCTGGTAGCGCAAGGAGCCAGTGCGGGCACCGCTGCCGCGGTCCGCACCTGTGATGAGCAAAGGATGGGGGTTGAGCAGGCCACCCGGCCCACCCATGACGCAGACACCCACACGAGCGCAGGCGAGCGCCCAGTTCACGGTCCCGGCCAAGCACCCGATGGTGACGGTCCTGGGGTCCGGCGACTCGCTCCTGCGTGTGATCGAGGACGCCTTCCCCGCCACCGACATCCACGTCCGGGGCAACGAGGTCAGCGCGGTCGGCGACGCCCGGGAAGTCGCCCTGGTCCAGCGCCTGTTCGACGAGATGATGCTGGTGCTCCGCACCGGACAACCGATGACGGAGGACGCAGTGGAACGCTCCATCGCCATGCTGCGCGCGGCGGAGAACGGCGAGGGAGCGGCGGGCGAGACCCCCGCCGAGGTGCTCACCCAGAACATCCTCTCCAACCGCGGCCGCACCATCCGCCCCAAGACCCTCAACCAGAAGCGCTATGTCGACGCCATCGACCAGCACACCGTCGTCTTCGGGATCGGACCGGCCGGCACCGGCAAGACCTACCTCGCCATGGCCAAGGCCGTCCAGGCCCTCCAGGCCAAGCAGGTCAACCGCATCATCCTGACCCGCCCCGCGGTCGAGGCCGGCGAGCGCCTGGGCTTCCTGCCCGGCACCCTCTACGAGAAGATCGACCCGTATCTGCGCCCGCTCTACGACGCGCTGCACGACATGCTCGACCCCGACTCCATCCCCCGCCTGATGGCGGCGGGCACGATCGAGGTCGCACCGCTGGCGTACATGCGCGGCCGGACGCTCAACGACGCCTTCATCATTCTCGACGAGGCACAGAACACCAACCCCGAGCAGATGAAGATGTTCCTCACCCGGCTCGGCTTCGACTCGAAGATAGTCATCACCGGCGACGTCACCCAGATCGATCTGCCCGGCGGCACCAAGAGCGGTCTGCGCCAGGTCCGGGAGATCCTGACCGGCGTCGACGATGTGCACTTCGCCGAGCTGACCAGCAGGGACGTGGTCCGGCACAAGCTCGTCGGCCGTATTGTCGACGCCTACGAGAAGTACGACAGCCGCAACGGCCAGTAGCCCGCGCCGCACGACCAAGAAGCGAGACCTGACCTTTCCCATGTCGATCGACGTCAACAACGAGTCCGGTACGGACATCGACGAGCAGGCGATCCTGGACGTCGCCCGCTATGCCCTGGCCCGGATGCGGATCCACCCGCTCTCCGAGCTGTCCGTCATCGTCGTGGACGCCGAGGCCATGGAGCAGCTCCACCTCCAGTGGATGGACCTCCCCGGCCCGACGGACGTCATGTCCTTCCCGATGGACGAGTTGCGGCCGCCGTCCAAGGACGAGGAGGAGCCCCCGCAGGGACTCCTCGGTGACATCGTGCTGTGCCCCGAGGTCGCCGCACAGCAGGGCGCGGCGGCCCCCACGGCGCACAGCATGGACGAGGAGCTCCAGCTGCTCACCGTCCACGGCGTGCTGCACCTGCTCGGCTACGACCACGAGGAGCCGGACGAGAAGGCCGAGATGTTCGGCCTGCAGGCCGCGATCGTCGACGGCTGGCGGGCCGAGCGCGGCATGACGGGCCCCTCGCCGGCCCCGACCGTGACCTGACGGGACGCGCGATGACCACCCTGATCGCCGTCGCGGTACTGCTCGTCGTGATCGCCTGGCTCGCCGCCTGCGCGGAGGCCGGACTGACCCGCACGACGAGCTTCCGCGCCGAGGAGGCGGTCCGCTCCGGCCGCCGCGGCAGCGCCAAGCTCGCCGCGGTGGCCGCCGACCCCACCCGCTACCTCAACGTCGCCCTGCTGGTGCGGGTCGGCTGCGAGATGGCCGCCGGTGCCCTGGTCACCTACGCCTGCCTGCGGTCCTTCGAGGAGACCTGGCAGGCGCTGACCGTCGCCATCGCGGTGATGGTGCTGGTGTCCTACGTCGCCGTGGGCGTCTCCCCGCGCACCATCGGCCGCCAGCACCCGCTCAACACCGCCACCGCGGCGGCCTACGTCCTGCTGCCGCTGGCCCGGGTGATGGGCCCGGTGCCGCAGCTGCTGATCCTGCTCGGCAACGCCCTCACCCCCGGCAAGGGCTTCCGCAAGGGCCCGTTCGCCTCCGAGGCGGAGCTGCGGTCCCTGGTGGACCTCGCCGAGAAGGAGTCGCTGATCGAGGACGAGGAGCGCCGGATGGTGCACTCGGTCTTCCAGCTCGGCGACACCCTCGTCCGCGAGGTGATGGTGCCGCGCACGGACCTGATCTCCGTGGAGCGCTTCAAGACCATCCGGCAGGCGCTGACCCTCGCCCTGCGCTCCGGTTTCTCCCGAATCCCGGTGACGGGGGAGAACGAGGACGACATCGTCGGCGTGGTCTACCTCAAGGACCTCGCCCGCAAGGTGCACATCAGCCGGGACGCGGAGAGCGAGCTGGTCTCCACGGCGATGCGCCCGGCGGTGTTCGTGCCTGACACCAAGAACGCCGGTGATCTGCTGCGCGAGATGCAGCGGGACCGCAACCACGTCGCGGTGGTGATCGACGAATACGGCGGCACCGCCGGCATCGTCACCATCGAGGACATCCTTGAGGAGATCGTCGGCGAGATCACCGACGAGTACGACCGGGAACTGCCGCCCGTGGAAGACCTGGGCGCCGGCCGCTACCGCGTCACCGCCCGGCTGGACATCGGCGCGCTGGGCGAGCTGTACGGCCTGGCGGAGCTGGACGACGAGGACGTGGAGACGGTCGGCGGGCTGCTCGCCAAGCAGCTGGGCCGGGTCCCGATCGCCGGCGCGACCGCCGAGATCGACCTCTCCGACGACGCCTCGGACCCGGACCTGAAGGCGCTGCGGCTGATCGCCGAGTCGCCGGCCGGCCGCCGCAACAAGATCGTCACGGTGCTCTGCGAACCGGTTCGCGCGGCGGACGCGGAGGGTGACGGCGCCCGCGGCTGACCGCCGGACCACCGGCCCGCACCACCCGCAATTCCGGGCATTCGCCCCCACTCCACTCCTGATCTCCAGTACAGCGGAAATATCCTCAAGGCCATTTCCGGCAGCCCTGGATTCCCTCACCAATTCCATGGAAAGATCTTCGAGTCGGCGCCGGAAAGGCGTCGGCACTGTGCGGCAGAGGGAAGCTGAAGAAAATGCGGGAAAGAAATGCGGCGCTGGTCTCCACCGCCGCGACGGCGCTCCGGGCGGCCCGCCCGGCCGGCAGTGACGCCCCCGCCGCCCGACGGCCCTACTGACACCGCAGAGGCCCGAAGAGCCTCGCAGAGGCTCGAAGAGGCCCGCCGCACACGGCACAGGAAAACTCAGGAAAGACCTTAGGGAAATTCTCCGCAGAATTCGCAATGGCGTCCGGCCAGGCCGGCCCGGCCGGACGCCATCGCGAACACGGGCACCGGGTGGGGGTGCCGGTCCACCGACCGAGGTGACCGGCGACCCGGTGACCCGGAAACGACGTTGGCTGGAGAGCCGGGTGCCCCGGCACAGGGGAGCGGGGCAACCGGACTCTTCAGCCATCGTGCGTTTTTCGCGCCCTGCCCCCGTAGGCCACGGCCCGGGCCAGCCCCCGCATATGCTCGCCCGTATGACCGAAGTCGCACCGCTGGACCCCGAAGACCGCAAGATCATCACGCTCGCGCGCTCGGCGCGGGCCCGTAACGGCGTCCCCGAGGGCGCCGCCGTCCGCGACGAGACCGGCCGCACCTACGTCGCCGGCACCGTCGCCCTCGACTCCCTGAAGCTCACCGCGCTGCAGACCGCCGTCGCGATGGCCGTCGCCAGCGGCGCCACGTCCCTGGAGGCCGCGGCCGTGGTCACCGACGCCGAACAGGCCGCCGATGCCGACCGCGCGGCCGTCCGCGACCTGGGCGGCCCCGACACCCCCGTCCTGGTCGCCGCCCCCGACGGCACCCTGCGCGGCACCGTCCCGGCGGGCCCCGCGGCCTGACCTCCGGGGCGGGGCGCCGCACCACCGTGCGCCCCGCCCCGCGACGGCAGAAGCGGCCGGATGGTCGGAGTGGCCGCGGGGATCGGGGAGAATGGGCGCCATGAGCGTTCGTACAGACTCCACCGCACCGCACCGTGCGGGCTTCGCCTGCTTCGTCGGCCGTCCCAACGCGGGCAAGTCCACCCTGACGAACGCTCTCGTCGGGACGAAGGTGGCGATCACCTCCAACCGCCCCCAGACCACCCGCCACACCGTCCGCGGCATCGTGCACCGCCCCGATGCCCAGCTGGTCCTGGTCGACACCCCGGGCCTGCACAAGCCCCGCACCCTGCTCGGCGAGCGGCTCAACGACGTGGTGCGCACGACCTGGTCCGAGGTCGACGTGATCGGCTTCTGCCTGCCCGCCGACCAGAAGATCGGCCCCGGCGACCGCTATATCGCCGGCGAGCTCGCCGACATCAAGAAGACCCCCAAGGTGGCCATCGTCACCAAGACCGACCTGGTCGACTCCAAGGCGCTCGCCACTCAGCTGCTCGCCATCGACCAGCTCGGCAAGGAGCTGGGCATCGAGTGGGCCGAGATCATCCCGGTCTCCGCCGTCGGCGACAAGCAGGTGTCGCTGCTCGCCGACCTCCTCGTCCCGCTGCTCCCCGAGGGCCCGGCCCTCTACCCCGAGGGCGACCTCACCGACGAGCCCGAGCAGGTCATGGTCGCCGAGCTGATCCGCGAGGCCGCGCTGGAGGGCGTCCGCGACGAGCTGCCGCACTCCATCGCCGTCGTCGTCGAGGAGATGCTGCCCCGCGAGGACCGCCCCGCCGACAAGCCGCTGCTCGACATCCACGCCAACGTCTACATCGAGCGCCCCAGCCAGAAGGGGATCATCATCGGCCCCAAGGGCAAGCGCCTGAAGGAAGTCGGGACGAAGTCCCGCAAGCACATCGAGGCGTTGCTGGGGACGCCGGTCTTCCTGGACCTGCACGTCAAGGTTGCCAAGGATTGGCAGCGCGACCCTAAGCAGCTGCGGAAGCTTGGGTTTTAGCCTTCCCACGTTGTCGGCTGCCCCGCCGTAGGGGTTCGCCTTGCTTGCGCCTGGCGGCGCCTGTCTTTTGCGCCTTCGGCGCCGGGGCCGCTGCGCGGGGCTGTTGGGTGCGGTGCCGGGTCTGCGGGGCAGGGGGTGGGTCCGGACTGCTTCGCTTTACGTCCGGACACACCCCCTGCCCCTCCGACCCGTCCCCTCCCGTGGGTGGTCATGGAAGACGGTGGGTGGGGGCTGGCCTGAGTGGTCCCGTGCCGGTCGCCCGACAATTGCGGTCACCCATCAGTCCAGAGCCTGCACCGGCCCACCGGATATGAGCCCCAACTCACCTGCAATTCGACCCTCAACGGGAGGGGGCGGGTCGGAGGGGGTGGTGTGCCGGACGTAAAGCGAAGCAGTCCGGCACACCACCCCCGGAGGCCCGTCACCGCACCCGACAGCCCCGCGCAGCGGACGAGCAATGCGCCGCAGGCGCAAACGGCAAGAACCCCTACGGCGGGGAAGCCGACAACGTGGGAAGCCACTCGCCCCGTACCGCTCGTGGACCGAAGTCGGTGCGGGGGCGCCCCTCGATCTCCCGAGGCGCGAACGGCAGACCGGCCGGCAGCCGGACGCCGGAGAAGTCGGAGGGGGCGGAGCCGTCATCGGCCCCGTCGCCGGTAACGGTGTCAAGGGGCATGCGCCCCCAACGCGCGCCCCCAACACGCGGCCGCAAGACGCGGTCTCAAGTGATCTGTCCGGCAGGGGAGTTGGGGCAAGGGCGGCGCGGCCCGGTGCCGCTACGCCCCCTCCTTCAGTACCCGGGTGATCAGTTCGCGCTGTTCGTCGGTGAGCTGCGGGTCCGCGCAGTAGGCGGTTTTTCCGTCGATGGTGAGGGTGTAGCGGAAGCCGTCGGGGACGCCGGCGGGGGGCGTCGCGTGCGCCGCCGCCAGGGCGTGTGCGGCCAGGGTCTGCAGCTCGGCCGCGTCGGGGTAGTCGTCCGTGTCGATCTCGGCGTGCCGCTCGATGCCGGCGAAGCCGCCGGTGCGGCGGATGTGGATGCGCATGGGGGGCTTCTACCCGAGGGGGAGGGAATAGTCGCGCGGGCGGCCATCCCCTCCCCGGGGCGGGCTACTTACCGGTCACGCCGACCGTGGACCACGCCTTGACGACGGCCTCGTGCTCGCTGCCGGAGGCGCCGTAACGGGCCTGGGCGGCCTGGACGGTGAGGTTGGCGAAGTCGGCGAACTGGGCGTTCTTGGCCAGGTGGCCGCCGGTCAGGACGTCGTACCAGATCTGGCCGGCGCGCTCCCACGCCTTGCCGCCGAGGGCGCTGGCGACGAGGTAGAAGGCGTGGTTGGGGATGCCGGAGTTCAGGTGGACGCCGCCGTTGTCGTCGGCGGTCTGGACGTAGCCGGCCATGGTGGCGGGCTGCGGGTCCTTGCCGAGCTTGGGGTCGTCGTAGGCGGTGCCGGGGGCCTTCATGGAGCGCAGGGCCTGGCCGTGCACGCCGGGGGCGAGCAGGTCCGCGCCGATCAGCCAGTCGGCCTGGTCGGCGGTCTGCTTGAGGGCGTACTGCTTGATCAGGGAGCCGAAGACGTCGGAGACGGATTCGTTGAGGGCGCCGGACTGGCCCTGGTAGTCGAGGGCGGCGGTGTACTGGGTGACGCCGTGGGTCAGCTCGTGGCCGATGACGTCGACGGGGATGGTGAAGTCCTTGAAGAGGGTGCCGTCGCCGTCGCCGAAGACCATCCGCTGGCCGTCCCAGAAGGCGTTGTCGTACTTCTCGCCGTAGTGGACGGTGGCGTCGAGCGCGAGGCCGGCGCCGTCGATGGACTTGCGGCCGTATGCCTTGAGGTAGAACTCGAAGGTGGCGCCGAGGCCGGCCTGTGCGCGGTTGACGGAGGCGTCCTTGGCGGGGCCGTCGGTCTCGGAGTGGACCTTGGTGCCGGGGAGGTCCTGCCGGTGGCCGGCGTCGTAGATGGTGCGGTTCGGCTTGTCGGCGTCGGCCCGGGCCTCCTGTGGGGCGGTCAGCTGCGCGGTCAGCGCGATGCGGCGGGTGCGGTGGTGGGCGTCGTGCTCCAGGGTGCGGCGGGCGGGCTCGTGGTGGAGCGGGTCCTCGGACTCGGCGAGTCTGCCGAGGATGTGCGGCGGGACGATCGTGCAGAAGATCGGCGAGGTGGGGGCGGCTGCGGTGCGCTTCCGGGTCACGGATTCCTTCATAGGGAAAACGGTGGCATTGTGTAATGCGTCTGTCACTGCCGGCGGCCGAAGTTCCCGAAAACGTGTGGTTGGTCGCAATTTCGCCGCTACGTCCCGGCGGTCCCGCATACTGATACGCGACTGCGGATCTTCGCCGCCTCCGCTAACGTGCTGTGCATCATGCGTTTCGGGCTGCTTCTTCTTAGCTGCCGCGGCGAGGGCCTGTAGTCGTAGGCCGACCCCCTCCCCGCGGGATCTGGTGCTGCGTTCGACCGTCGGCCGTCATACGGATCTCCCCGAGGAGCCCTACGCAATGTCGCAGCCAGTCGGCCGCCCCACCCCGATCACCAACGCCACCCACGCGCAGAAGCCGTCCGGGATGCCGATCCACCGGTACCGGCCGTTCGACGCGGTGCACCTGCCCGAGCGCACCTGGCCGGAGCAGCGGATCACCAAGGCCCCCCGCTGGCTCTCCACCGACCTGCGCGACGGCAACCAGGCGCTGATCGACCCCATGTCGCCGGCCCGCAAGCGCGAGATGTTCGACCTGCTGGTACGCATGGGCTACAAGGAGATCGAGGTCGGTTTCCCGTCCTCCGGCGAGACGGACTTCGCGTTCGTACGGTCGATCATCGAGGACGGCGCGATCCCCGAGGACGTGACGATCTCGGTCCTGACGCAGGCGCGCGAGGAACTGATCGAGCGGACCGTGGAGTCGCTGCGCGGCGCCCCGCGGGCCACCGTCCACCTCTACAACGCCACCGCCCCCACCTTCCGCCGGGTCGTCTTCCGCGGCTCGAAGGAGCAGGTCAAGCAGATCGCGGTGGACGGCACGCGGCTGGTGATGGAGTACGCGGACAAGGTGCTGGGCGACGAGACGGTCTTCGGGTACCAGTACAGCCCGGAGATCTTCACCGACACCGAGCTGGACTTCGCGCTGGAGGTCTGCGAGGGGGTGATGGACGTCTGGCAGCCCGAGGCGGGCCGCGAGATCATCCTCAACCTGCCCGCCACCGTGGAGCGTTCGACGCCCAGCACGCACGCCGACCGGTTCGAGTGGATGAGCCGGAATCTGAGCCGGCGGGAGTTCGTCTGCCTGTCGACCCATCCGCACAACGACCGCGGGACGGCGGTGGCCGCGGCCGAACTGGCCGTGATGGCCGGCGCGGACCGCGTCGAGGGCTGCCTGTTCGGGCAGGGCGAGCGCACCGGCAACGTCGACCTGGTGACCCTGGGCATGAACCTCTTCTCCCAGGGCGTCGACCCGCAGATCGACTTCTCGCAGATCGACGAGATCCGTCGCGCCAGCGAGTACTGCAACCAGATGGAGATCCACCCGCGCCACCCCTACGCGGGCGACCTGGTCTACACCGCCTTCTCCGGCTCCCACCAGGACGCCATCAAGAAGGGCTTCGACGCGCTGGAGGCCGACGCGGCCGCCCAGGGCAAGAGGGTGGACGACATCGAGTGGGCGGTGCCGTACCTGCCCATCGACCCCAAGGACGTCGGCCGCTCCTACGAGGCCGTCATCCGCGTCAACTCCCAGTCCGGCAAGGGCGGTGTGGCCTACGTCCTGAAGAACGACCACAAGCTGGACCTGCCGCGCCGGATGCAGATCGAGTTCTCCCGGATCATCCAGGAGAAGACCGACGCCGAGGGCGGCGAGGTCACCCCGGCGGCCATCTGGTCGGTGTTCCAGGACGAGTACCTGCCCAACCCGCAGAACCCGTGGGGCCGTATCCAGGTCCGGGCCGGGCAGACCACCACCGACAAGGACGGCGTCGACACCCTCACCGTCGAGGCCGAGGTGGACGGCACCGAGACCGTCCTGGTGGGCTCCGGCAACGGTCCGATCTCCGCGTTCTTCCACGCGCTGGCCGGCCTGGGCATCGACGCCCGCCTGCTGGACTACCAGGAGCACACCATGAGCGAGGGCGCCTCCGCGCAGGCCGCCTCGTACATCGAGTGCGTCATCGACGGCAAGGTGCTGTGGGGCATCGGCATCGACGCCAACACCACCCGCGCCTCCCTCAAGGCCGTGGTCTCCGCCGTCAACCGCGCGGCGCGCTGACCCCCGGTCGCGGCATCTCCCGTACGGCCCCGCCGCTCCCGCCCGGAGCGGCGGGGCCGTCCCGCGCCCTCCGGCGCCGTCCCGCGTGCCGTACACACTTCGTACGCATCGGCGCCGGTATTCCGGCCAGCGGGCCGGGCGTTGTCCGATACGGGGTGCTGACGGCGCATCACCGATGTGGCTAACATCACGTAACGAACGGCGACGGGGCCGGGGGTGCGCCACCGTGGCCTTGAGGCGTGGGGGAGTTACGGAGGACTGACGTGATGCGCAACGGCTGTGTGGTGGGGGTGCGCACATCGTGGCGGACCGTCGCCGACGGCGAGTTCTTCTGCCCCGAGTGCGGCGGCGACCGCAACTACCTCCGCCGCACCGGCCGGCGCCGCCTCACCGTCCTCGGCATCCCGGTCCTCGCCCGCGGCGACGCCGGCCCGGTCCTCGAATGCTCCGCCTGCCGGGGCCACTTCGGGCTGGACGCGCTCGACCACCCGACCACCGTACGGCTCTCCACGATGCTCCGGGACGCCGTCCACACCCTGACCCTGGCCCTGCTGGCGGCCGGCGGCACGGCCTCCCGCACGGTCCGCGACACCGCGGTCGCCGCCGTCCGCGCGGCCGGGTCCGCCGACTGCACCGAGGACCAGCTGCTCACCCTCCTCGCCGCCCTCGCAGCCGACACCGGCCGGATGACCGGCACCTACGAGGCGGCCACCGGCGGCCACTGCGGCCACCAGGGCCTCGACCCGTGCGGTACCGCGCTGGCCATAGAGCTGCACGAGGCGCTGGAGCCGCTGGCGCCCCATCTCGCCCCCGCCGGGCGGGAGTCGCTGCTCCTCCAGGCCGCCCGGATCGCCCTCGCCGACGGCCCCTGCACCCCCGCCGAACGCGAGGTGCTCAGCACCGCCGGCGCCGCCCTGACGCTCGACCCGGACGACATCGGCCGGCTGCTGACCGCGGCGGCCCGCTCGCCCCGCTACCGCGGCTAGGGCGCTTCAGAAGCGTTCTGGAGCCGGCTCACGCGGCCGCAGGCCCCGGCCCATGGCGGCGCCCCGCCCCTGGGTCCTGTCGTCAAACTCCCGCCTGCCTCGCGACGCCTGGCACGCACGCTCGCCGCGTTGTCGGGTTCGTCCCGGGACGCCCAGTCCCGGGACGACCCTCCGCCTTGCGATCGCACGCACCAGACGCCGCGAGGCCCGCCCTCCGGGCGAACGACGGGAGTTTGACGACAGGACCCAGGCGCCGCCCGGCACGAGGACGGCCCCGCCACCGGATGTCACCGGTGGCGGGGCCGCATGCCTGCCGGGGGCTTCCCGGCGCACGTGCCTCGGGTGCGGCTCAGGCCGTGCGGCTCACGCCGTCAGCCGCACCGGCAGGCTCGCCAGGCCGCCCGCGATGAAGCCGCCCGCGGGCGTCAACTCCTCGGGTGCGGCGGCCAGTTGGATGTCCGGGAACCGTTCGAAGAGCGCCGGCAGCGCGGTCCGCGCCTCCAGCCGGGCCAGCGGCGCGCCGATGCAGTGGTGCACCCCGTGCCCGAACGCCAGATGCTCCTGCGCCGCCCGCCGGACGTCGAACTCCGCGGCGTCCGCGCCGTGCTGCTCCGGGTCCCGGCCCGCCGCCGCGTACATCGGCAGCAGGGCCTCGCCCTTGCGGATCACCTCGCCGTCCGGCAGCTCGACGTCCGCCACCGCGAACCGCAGCGGCAGGCTCGCGATGCTCGGCATCCAGCGCAGCGTCTCCTCGATCACGTCGTTCCACGACGCGCCGCCCGCCCGTACCAGCTTCAGCTGCTCGGGGTGGGTCAGCAGCGCGAACACCGCGTTCCCCAGCAGGTCGACGGTGGTCTCGTGGCCGGCGCCGATGACCAGCAGCAGGGTGTCCAGCAGCTCCTTCTCGGTCATCCCCTGGCCCTCGTCGTCCCGGGCCGCCACCAGCAGGCTGGTCAGGTCGTCCGCGGGCGCCGCGCGCTTGGCCGCGACCAGCGAGCCGAGCAGCTCGGCCACCGCCCGCTGGGTCGCCGCGGCCTGCTCCGGGGTGGCCGTGGTGTCCATGATCTCCGCGACGACCCGGGCCAGTTCGCGCCGCGGCTCGCCCTCCGGATAGCCGAACAGCTCGCAGATCACCTGCATGGGGAGCGGGTGGTTGAAGGACTCCCGCAGGTCGACGACCTCGCCGGCGGGGCGCGCCGCCAGTCCGTCCAGTAAGTCGCGGGTGATCTCCTTCACCCGCGGCACCATGGCCTCGGTGCGGCGCGCGGTGAACGCCGGGGCGATCAGCTTCCGCAGCCGGCGGTGGTCGACGCCGTAGGCGGTGAACATGTTCGTCACACCGATCCACGACTGGAGCCAGCTGCCGCGCACCTCCGCGCGCTGCCACTCCGGCCAGTGCGCGCGCGGGTTCTTCGAGATCCGGTCGTCGGTCAGCAGCTGCTTCAGCAGGGCGTGACCGGTGATCCCCCACGCCTGGATGCCGCCGGGCAGCTCGATCCGGGCCGCCGGACCTAGTGCGCGGAGGCGGGCGTTCTCCCCGTGGACGTCGGTTCCGGCGGGGTCGATGACGAAGGGCCGCGTTCGCTGTTGTGCCATGGCGTGGCTCCTGCCTGATCCGGGGTGATGGGGGTGAAGCGGGTCGGGAGAGCGGTCAGGGCCCGGTGGAAGGCCCCGTTGCGCCACGTCAACTCACTGGGCTGGACGGTGAGTTCGATGTCCGAGAGCCAGGCGGTGAGCCGCTCGATGGCGGTGACGGCGATCAGCAGCGCATGCCGCTTCACCGGGCAGGCGTGCGGCCCCGCCGCCCACGCCAGGTGCGATCCGCTGCCCGACCCCGGCCCGTCCACACCGGTGGTGTCGAACTGGCTGTTGGCCGCCGCGTACGAGACCATCACCAGCTGCCCGGCGCGCAGCCAGGTGCCGTGGAAGAAGACGTCCCGGACCGGGAAGTGCGCGGAGTAGTTGGCCATCGGCGGGTCGTTCCACAGCACCTCGTTGATGGCGTCGTGGACGGTCAGCGCGCCGCCGGAGACGGTGTGGTAGTAGCGGTCGTCGGAGAGCATCCGGGCCAGCGAGTTGCCGATGAGGTTGGCCAGCGGCTCGTTGCCCGCGCCCATCACGAGGATGATGTTGTGGATCAGTTCCTCGTCGCCCAGGTCGTTGGGATGGTCCATCATCCACGACGTGAGGTCCGGCCCGCGCTGTGCCTTCTTCGCGCCGACCAGCTCCATGATGTACTGCGTGTACGCCTCGTTGGCGGCGTTCGCCTCCTCCGGGGAGTTGCCCTCCATCATCCCCGCGATGGCCGCGATCAGCCGCTCGCTGTAGGAATCGGGCAGCCCGAAGAGGGTGTTGAACATCAGCAGCGGGATCAGCCGCGCGTAGTCCGCGATCAGGTCCGCCTCGCCGCGGGCGCCGAACCGCTGGATCAGGGTGTCCGCCGCGTGGTGCACCCGCGCCCGCAGCTCGTGCGGCTCGACGAGCTTGAAGCTGTCGACGATCACGTCGCGGTAGCGGACGTGCGCCGGGCCGTCGCTGTAGAAGACGTTCGGCCGCCAGTGCAGCATCGGCATGACCGGCGAGTCCGCCGGGACGGTCTGCATCCAGGCCCGGGAGTCCTTGGACCAGGTGCTGTCGTCGTTCAGCAGGTCCAGCGCCGCCCGGTAGTCGGTCACCAGCATCGCGGTCACCTCGGGCGCGATCTCCACCGGCGCCACCGCCCCGTACTGCCGCAGCTGCGCGTAGACCCGCTGCGGGTCCGCGGCGAACTCCGGTCCGTACAGCTTCACCGGCGCGTACGCGTCCGGGGGCGCCGGGGCCTGCGGCGGCATCCCGTGCGCCGGACAGCCCGGCGGCGGAGCGGCGGCCTCCGGCTGCGGTGGAACGGCCTGCCCGGGGCAGGACGGCGGCGGGGCGGCGCCCGGCTCGTACGGGGAAGTCACGGGATCGGGTTCTCCTCGGGCTGGGGCGTGTGGTCCAGGACATGGCGGACCAGCGAGATCAGCGCGTCGACGGACTGCTCCCGGTCGCGGGCGTCGCACAGCACCAGCGGGGTGTCCGGGTGCAGGTCGAGGGCCTCGCGGAGCTTGGGGACGTCGTACTGCGGGGCGTCGGGGAAGGTGTTGACCGCGACCGCGTAGCGCAGCCCGGCCTCCTCCACGATGTCCATCACCTCGAACGAGTCCGCCAGCCGGCGGGTGTCCGCGAGGACCAGGGCGCCCAGCGCACCGCGGGCGATGTCCTGCCACAGCGGACGGAAACGCTTCTGCCCCGGGGTGCCGAACAGGTACAGCACCAGGTCCTCGGTCAGCGTCAGCCGCCCGAAGTCGATGGCGACGGTGGTGGTGGTCTTGTCCCGCACTCCGGCGAGGTCGTCGACCATCGCGCCGGACTGCGTCATCACTTCTTCGGTGTGCAGCGGCGGGGTCTCCGACAGCGCCCGGATCAGCGTGGTCTTGCCGACCCCGAACGGGCCGGCGACCAGCAGTTTCACCAGGGTCTGGTGCTCGCCGGCGAGGTACATGTGGCCGGTCCCGGCGCCGGGGCTAGGACTTGAGAGAGCGGAGTCCATCGAGAACCCTCTCCAGGATCTGCCGGTCGAATTGCTCGGCTTCGGGTATGGGGACTCGGGCGTGCAGGCGCCCGGCATCGACGAGGTCGGCCACCAGCACCTTCACCACGCTCACCGGGAGGTGCAGATGGGCGGCCACCTCGGCCAGAGTCAGCGCCCCGGGCCGGAGCAACTCCAGAATCCGGTGCTCCTCGGGGCGTATCTCGCTGGTGAGCGGCATGTCCACACTGATCAGCACGGTCAGCCGGTCCAGTGTGTTGCGGCTCGGTCGGGCGCGTCCGCCGGTCGCCAGATAGGCCGGTACCAGGCGCCGTCCGCTGCTCTGCCGCGGCGTCATACCAGGCCACCGGTGTCCCGCGCCGGGCTGTTCATGACCTTCTTGCCCAGGGTCGTCACCTGGATCTGCATGTGGTGCGCGACGACGCCCATGTTCACCTCCGGATCGGCGAATACGGCCAGGCAGGTGTTCTCACCCGCCGGGATCGCGAAAACGAAACCCTCCTCGGACTCGATCACGGTCTGCCGCAGCCGGGCGTCGTCCTTCTCCGTGAACGCCGCGGTCACCGCGCGCCCCGCGCCCTGGAGCGCCGACATCATCGCCGCGACGCCCTCCGCGGCCTCCCGCGACAGGCCCGGCGAGGCCCCCTCGATGAAGCCGTCGCCGGAGATGACGGCGGCGTGGACGACATGTGGCAGCTCCAACAGGGGAGCCAGCACCCAGGACTTGTCCTCGGTGACACGGCGGCGGGTGGGGCTGTTCATGACTGGGCGTTCCCTTCGGGACTGCGCGGGGGTTCTGTCTGGGCTGCGGCCCGGCCGGACTCGGTGCCTCGCTGGAGCGCCGCCCAGCGGGACCCGGTCTCCTCCGGGGAGCGCAGGTTGAGCGTTTCGGTGGGGGTGTCGACCTCCTGCTCGGCGACCGGACGGCGGCGCCGGCGGCGCGGCAACTCACCCTCGGCGGGCGGCTGCACGGGCTCCGGCGCGGTGGACTCCGCGGCGGCCGGGGCCGGAGCGGCGTGCGCGGGCCCCGGCTGCGCGGGCGCCGCGGGGGGCGCGGCCGGAGCGGCACCCGCGGGGGTGGCCGGCGCGGTCGCCCCGGTCGGCATCGCGGACGGTACCGCCGCCCGGTCCCGCGGCCCGCCGGGGGCCCGGTGCGGCATCGGCGCCATCACCGACATCGGCCGCGCGCCCTCGTCGAGCACGGTCAGCAGCGGATCGCCCGGGATGTACACCACGGCTCGCACCCCTCCGTACGGCGACGGCTCCACGTGCACCCCGTACCCGTACTGCCGCACCAGCTGGCCGGCGGCGGCGAAGCCCGAGCGCGGCGGGTCGCCGAGCTGCGTCAGCAGCAGGCTGTCACTGCCCGCCAGCAACTCCATGGCGTGCTTGAGCTCGTCGTCGTGCATGCCGACGCCGTAGTCGTCGATGATCACCGAGGCGCCGCGGTTGCCCTGCTGGAGCGTGACGGTGACCGGTAGTTCGCGGTGCGAGTGGTGCAGCGCGTTCGCCAGCAGCTCGGTGACGGTGATCGCGATCGGCTCGACGGCCCGCGCCACCACCGCGACCGGGTCCCGCAGCTGGTTGCTGATCTGCACCCGCTCGTAGCCGCGCAGCCGCGAGGTGGCGCCGACGACCAGCTCCGCGAGGTAGGAGTCCTCGCGGGTCAGGCCCGGCCAGGCGCCGCACACCACACCCGTGGCCTGGACGCGCCGCAGCGCCTGCTCGTTGAGGAAGTCCGCCTCCAGCAGGTCCTGCGCGATCTGCGGGTCGTCGTACTTGTGCTGCATCGTCTGCAGCGACGTCTGCACCTGGTACAGCAGCGCCTGGATGGTGGTCGTCGCACCGCGCAGCGTGGACTGCGCCGCCGCGTCGACCCGGGTGCGCTCCTTGGTGATCGCCGCACTGACCTGCTCCAGCACGGCGTTCAGCGCCTCGTCGGTCTCCGACCCGCCGAATCGTTTGTCCAGCAGGCCGCGCACCGGTACGTGCGGGTGAGCCAGCGCCAGCGTCAGGTCGGGCAGCCGCGCCTCGGCCAGGTGCCGGATCTCGGCCTCCGTGGCCCGCAGTCTGGCCGACAGCTCCGTGTTGCTGTGGAGCGTGGCGCTGTTGTGTTCCTCGGCGGCGGTCAGTCGTGCTCTGAGACCGGCACGCTCCTTGCGCACGCGGACGAGGAGCGCCGCCAGGACCACGGCGGCGGCCGTACCTGCGCTGAGGCACCACAACAGCGCCTGCGGTATGGATGTCATCGAGATCCTCGTTTGGGACGGACGGGGATGTCTCGGCCACGCCACGGCTGCGGTGCGCCGATGTTCACGCGATGCTACCTGTCGTCTGACGCGCCGTAAGGGTCCGTGACGTGGGAGGACGGAGAAGTGCGGAAGGTCGCATTCAGTCGTGGATGAGTTTGATGACCGGTGAGTAACGTGATGCGGCCCCGTCATCCGGAGGGATGGCGGGGCCTTGTGGAGGTGCCGTGAACGGGACGTGCCTGAGCGGCGGTCAGCCCGCCGCGATACGGCCATCCTTGACGGCGTCCACGAACGAGGCCCAACGCGCGGCCGGGAAGACCAGCGCCGGGCCGTGGGGGTTTTTGCTGTCACGGACGGGGACGGCACCGGGGAGGTCGTTCGAGACCTCCAGGCAGCTGCCACCGTTGTGATCGCTGTAGCTGCTCTTGTACCAGTGAGCGTTGCTCAGGTCGTACTCGCGCATTGTCGGTATTCCTCCGCCGCTGATTCGATCAGGGCCAGAGACGCCTCCGGCGACAGCGCGGTGGCCCTCACCAGATCGTAGTCCTGCTGTACGCGCCTCACTATGGCCGGATCGTCCAGCAGCGTTCCTGAATACACGCCTTCTGTATAGGCGGTTGGTGGCGCGTCCGCGAACTCCATCAACGTCACCATCCTGCCCGCCGACGGGTACGGTCCGGCCGCGAACGGCATCACTTGAACCACGATCTTCCGCTCGTGTGCGAGGCGTGCGATGTGCTCCAACTGCTCCGCCATGACAGCCGGCCCGCCCACCGGCATGCGGAGCACCGCCTCGTGCAGGATGGGCCAATAGCCGTCCTGAGGGCCGCCCTTGAGGATCTCGGCACGGTCGAGACGAGCACGCACCTTCTCGTCGACGTACTCGTCCGTGGCGAAGGGGTTGCCTGCCAGCGTGAGGGCTTTCGCGTACGCCGCGGTCTGCAACAGCCCCGGCACCACCATCGACTCGAAGTCGCAGATCTTCGTCGCCTGGGCCTCCAGCTCCACCACCTTCGCGAAGTAATCCGCGTACCGCTGGTCGTCGATCAGCTTCCGCCACGTCCGCTCGAAAAAACCGTCGGTTTGTAGCACCTGGTCGATGCGGATCGCGACATCCAACTGCGGCCGACGGATCGCCTGCTCGAACTGCCCGATATATCCGCCGGAGACGAACACCTTCTCTCCCAGCATCTCCTGGGTTAAGGCGGCGTTCTCCCGGTGTCGCTTGAGTTCCGCGCCCCAGTACTCCCAAAGTACTTGGCGTGAGGCGTTGGCCATCGTCTACTCCCTTTCCCTGCCTGGCAGTTGCAGCGCCGGTCCTGTTGCTCAGGCTAGCTCTACGGCGTCACGCTTTCGCTGTGAATCGTGAAAAGGAGGTCGCCGGTGAAGAATCGCGCTGAGGCGGAAGTGGTGATCACGGAATTGCGCGAAGCTTTGGCCCGGGCTGGCATCATTTTGCCGTCGCTCGGCCTCGACGCGGTTTCGTACGCGCATCGCAGCATGCCCCCGCTCGTGGAATTGGGGCGCTGCAATATGGACACCGCCCGGCAGCTGGCGAAGGTGCTGGGGGAGCAGTGAGGGCGCCGGTGACGACCCCGGCGTTCGGGACGTACGTGATCGACATCCGGGACGGGCGGGTCGGGCGGGTGGTCGGCCGGGAGGGGCCGCGCCTCTGGCTGCGGCCCGTCGGGGGCGGGCCGGAGTGGGCCTGCGCCCCTGAGGTCACCCGGTGCGCCACCGCCGCCGAGCGGCTGCGGGCCGAGACCGGCTACGTCAATGCCCGCAGCCGCGGCGAGCGGGCCTGAGGGCGGCCCGGCCCGGCGGGTGCGGGAGAATGGCCGCATGACTCTGTTCCGCGACGACGGCATCGTGCTGCGCACCCAGAAGCTGGGTGAGGCGGACCGGATCATCACGCTGCTCACCCGTGGCCACGGCCGGGTGCGGGCCGTGGCGCGCGGGGTGCGGCGCACGAAGTCGAAGTTCGGGGCCCGGCTGGAGCCGTTCTCGCACGTGGACGTGCAGTTCTTCGCCCGCGGCGGGGAGCTGGTGGGGCGCGGGCTGCCGCTGTGCACGCAGAGCGAGACCATCGCCGCGTACGGTGGCGCGATCGTCAGCGACTACGCCCGCTACACCGCCGGGACGGCGATGCTGGAGACCGCCGAGCGGTTCACCGACCACGAGGGCGAGCCGGCCGTGCAGCAGTATCTGCTGCTGGTCGGCGGGCTGCGGACGCTGGCCAACGGGCTGCACGCGCCGCACCTGGTGCTGGACGCGTTCCTGCTGCGCTCGCTGGCGGTGAACGGTTATGCGCCGAGTTTCGACGCCTGTGCCCGGTGCGGAATGCCCGGTCCGAACCGGTTCTTCTCCGTGGGGTCGGGCGGGGTGGTGTGCGGTGACTGCCGGGTGCCCGGAAGCGTCGTACCCTCCTCAGAGGCCATCGGGCTCCTGAGCGCGCTGCTGACCGGCGACTGGGAGACCGCGGACGCCTGCGAGGCCCGCCATGTCCGGGAGGGCAGCGGCCTCGTCGCGGCGTATCTGCACTGGCACCTGGAGCGCGGCCTGCGGTCCCTGCGTTATGTGGAGAAGTGAGCAACAGCGCCGGACGCGACCGTCGGCCACGACGACACCGTGAACACACGTGAACACACGGCCATCGACAATCGATATTGCATAGGAGACGTGGGGCGCATGGCAGTACGCGGGATTCTGGGGCGTAATCGACGTGAATACCAGACGCCCGAGCCGCACCCCTCGGGTGCGCGTCCGCCGAAGATCCCCGGCGAGCTCGTTCCGAACCACGTCGCGATCGTGATGGACGGGAACGGGCGGTGGGCCAAGGAGCGCGGACTGCCGCGCACGGAGGGCCACAAGGTCGGCGAGGGCGTGGTGCTGGACGTCCTCAAGGGCTGTATCGAAATGGGCGTGAAGAACCTCTCGCTCTACGCCTTCTCCACCGAGAACTGGAAGCGGTCGCCGGACGAGGTGCGTTTCCTGATGAATTTCAACCGGGACGTCATCCGGCGGCGCCGGGACGAAATGGATGCGCTGGGTATCCGTATCCGGTGGGTGGGCCGGATGCCGAAACTCTGGAAGTCGGTCGTCCAGGAACTCCAGATCGCCCAGGAACAGACCAAGAACAACGACGCGATGACGCTGTACTTCTGCGTCAATTACGGCGGCCGGGCCGAGATCGCGGATGCCGCGGCGGCCATCGCGGCGGACGTCCGGGCCGGGAAGCTGGACCCGTCCAAGGTCAACGAGAAGACCGTGGCGAAGTACATGTACTACCCGGACATGCCCGATGTGGACCTGTTCGTCCGGCCGTCCGGTGAGCAGCGCACCTCGAACTACCTGATCTGGCAGAGCGCCTACGCGGAGATGGTGTTCCAGGACATCCTTTGGCCGGATTTCGACCGCCGGAACCTCTGGGAGGCGTGCCTGGAGTACGCGAAGCGGGACCGCCGGTTCGGTGCGGCGCCGCTGGAGTCGGGCGAGACGGCGACCTGAGAACGGGCCCGCGCGATGGGCCGGTGAACGGCGGACGGGCCGCCTCCCTGCGCGGGAGGCGGCCCGTCGTGCTCTGTTCCCCGGGGCGTCAGGGGCCGTCAGGGGCGCCTGCCGCCGGTCCCCGACTCCGCCTTCTCCGCGCACTCGCCGCAGGTGCCGAAGATCTCGACGGTGTGCGCCACATCGCGGAAGCCGTGCTCGGCGGCGATCTGGTCGGCCCACTTCTCCACCGCCGGGCCCTCGACCTCCACGGCCCGGCCGCAGCCGCGGCAGACCAGGTGGTGGTGATGGTCGTCGCTGCTGCACCGGCGGTAGACGGCCTCGCCGTCGCTGGTGCGCAGCACGTCGACCTCACCGGCGTCGGCGAGGGACTGAAGCGTCCGGTAGACGGTGGTCAGCCCCACCGAGTCGCCCCGGTGCTTGAGCATGTCGTGGAGTTCCTGCGCGCTGCGGAACTCGTCGACCTCGTCGAGTGCGGCCGAAACCGCGGTGCGCTGCCGCGTCGACCGGCCGCGGACCGGAGATCCCGCGCTCGTCGCCACCGTTGCCTCCCTAGGACGTCAGGACTTGACCCGCGCATGCGTTTGGCCATTGTGCCAGGTGATGACCGGGAGCCCTGTTCGGCGCTTACCTCTTTCTCCCTTATGTATCCCTCGGCCCGGGCGCCCGACACCGCCGCCGACGGCTTCCGGACGGCCGCGCGGCCGTCCCACCGCTCAGACCCTGACGTCGTCCTCGGTGGGGCGGCTGCCCGGTATCTCCAGGGTGCACCCCTTGCCGGCCGTCGCGGCGGCCGCCGCCGCGCGCCTCCGGGCCAGCGGGGCGGCCAGCGCCGTGAAGACCACGAACAGTGCGATGGCGAACAGCACGATGGTCGCGCCGGACGGCACGTCGACGTAGTACGAGGCGGTGGTGCCGGTGAGGGTCACCGCGACGCCGATCGCCACCGCGGTCACGAAGGTCACCGCGAAGCTGCGGCTGATCTGCTGGGCGGCCGCGACCGGGATCACCATCAGCGCACTGACCAGCAGCAGGCCGACGACCCGCATGGCGACCGTGACGGTGACCGCGGCGGTCACCGCGACCAGGAGGTTCAGCAGCCGCACCGGCAGGCCGGTGACCCGGGCGAACTCCTCGTCCTGGCAGACCGCGAACAGCTGGCGGCGCAGCCCCACCGTGATCGCCAGGACCAGCGCGGCCAGTACGCAGATCGTCGTCATGTCCTGTGGCGAGACGGTGGTGATCGAGCCGAACAGATACGTCCCCAGGTTGGCGCTGGAGCCCGCGTCCGAGAGGTTCATCAGCATCACACCGCCCGCCATGCCGCCGTAGAACAGCATGGCCAGTGCCAGGTCGCCGCGGGTCTTGCCGTACCAGCGGATCAGCTCCATCACGACCGAGCCGGCCACCGCGACCAGCGTGGCGGCCCACACCGGGCTGGTGTTGAGCAGGAAGCCCAGGCCGACGCCGGTCAGCGCGACATGGCCGATGCCGTCGCCCATCAGGGCCTGGCGGCGCTGGACGAGGTAGATGCCGATGGCGGGTGCGGTGACGCCGACGATCAGGGCGGCGATCAGCGCCCGCTGCATGAAGGCGAAGTCGAGCATTTCCATGGTGGCGGGCCCCTAGCTCAGCAGGCCGGTGCGGAGCGGCTCCGCGGCGGCGTCGGCGTGCGGGTGGACGTGGTCGTGGCCGGGCAGGGCGTGCTGCCCGACCGCCTCGGGCGGTGGGCCGTCGTGGACGACGCAGCCGTCCCGCAGCACCACGGCGCGGTCGATCAGCGGCTCCAGCGGGCCCAGTTCGTGCAGCACCAGCAGGACCGTGACGCCGCGGGCGACCTGCTCGCGGAGGGCCGAGGCCAGCACCTCCTGGCTCGCCAGGTCGACGCCGGCCATCGGCTCGTCCATGATCAGCAGATCGGGCTCACCGGCCAGCGCCCGGGCGATCAGCACCCGTTGGTGCTGTCCTCCCGACAGGGCGTTGACGGAGTCCCGGGCCCGGTCCGCCATCCCGACCAGCTCCAGCGCGTGGTGCACCGCCGCCCGGTCCGCCCTGCGCAGCAGGCCGAGCCGCGTCCGGGCCAGCCGGCCGGCGGTGACCACCTCGCGGACGGTGGCGGGCACCCCGCCGGCCGCGGTGGTGCGTTGCGGCACGTAACCGATCCGCGCCCAGTCCTTGAAGCGGCGGAACGGCGTCCCGAAGAGCGCCAGCTCGCCGTCGGTCAGCGGGACCTGGCCGATCACCGAGCGGACGGCCGTGGACTTGCCCGAGCCGTTGGCGCCGAGCAGCGCGACGACCTCGCCGGTCCGCACGGTCAGGTCGATCCCGCGCAGTACGGGCCGGGCCCCCAGCGACGCGGTGGCCCCGCGCAGTTCGATGACGGCCGAGAGGTCCCGGGCGGGCGGGTCCCCGGCGGGCCGGTCCGCGGCCTGCGGGGCTATGACGGGCTGGCCGGTGTCCTTCATCTGCTGACCTCCGTCGTGCGGTGCGTCCTGGGGAGCGGGGTGCGCGGGGTGCGCGCGGGATGGGCGTGGTGCGGGGCGTACGGGCTGGGCCCGGGCCGCGGGTGGGGTGCTCGGCCGGTCACTTGGTGCCGAGCGCCTTCTGCAGCGCGGCGAGGTTGGCGCGCTGCACCGAGAAGTAGTCGGTGCCGCGGGACTTGCCGGTGATGCCCTCCAGCGGGTCCAGCACGTCCGTCTTCAGGTGCAGGTCGCCGGCGAGCGTCTTGGCGGTGGCCGGGTTGGCCAGCGTCTCGAAGAACACCGTGGAGACGTGGTGCTGCGCCGCGAGGGTGTGCAGGTCCTTGATGCGGTTGGCGCTGGGCTCGGACTCCGGGTCCAGGCCGCTGATCGCCTCCTCGGTCAGGCCGTAGCGCTCGGCGAGGTAGCCGAAGGCCGCGTGCGTGGTGATGAAGGTGTCCGAGGCACGGTTCTTCAGCCCGTCCGCGAACTCCTTGTTCAGCGCGTCCAGCTTCTTCACCAGGGCGTCGGTGTTCTTCTGGTAGTCCGCCTTGTGCGTGGGGTCGGCCGCCGCGAACGTGGTGTTGACCCCCTTGGCGACCTGGGCGAACTTCACCGGGTCCAGCCAGACGTGCGGGTCCAGGCCGGGCTCGGACTCGGAGTGCGAGTGGTTGTCGCCGGTGGTGTGGTGGTGCCCGTCGACCTCGGGGCCGTGCGTCTCCAGGCCGGTCAGCTTCGCCGCGTCGGCGATGTGCTTGACCCCGGACTGGGCGATCGCGTCGTCCACGGCGGGCTGCAGGCCCTTGAGGTAGACGACCGCGCCGGCCTCGCTGAGGCGGCCGGTCTGCTGGGGGGTGAGCGAGAGGTCGTGCGGCTCGACGCCCGGCTTGGTGAGGTTGGACACCTCGACATGGGACCCGCCGATCTGCTCGGCGAGGAACTGCATCGGATAGAACGACGCCGTCACCTTCAGCTTGCCGTCGTCGGTGCGCCCGGAGGCGTCGGTGGAGCAGGCGGAGAGGGTCAGCAGACCGAGAACCGCGGCTCCGGCGACGGCGGCGGTGGATATGCGGCGACGTATGTTCATGACACTCATTTTCAACAAAGGTGGAAATGATTGTCAACAAAGTGCGCGCCAGGTCACAGGCCGCCGACAACCGGCCGGAACCGATCCCGAATCGATTTGGTCCGGGGGGTACGCCCGCCGCTACCCTGAACTATTCGCCCAGCCGTCTCGCGATCACCACACCTCACCGAGGCGCAGCGCGCCCCCTACCCACTGTCCGACGTCGTACTGAAGAGAGCACCGTGGCCGCCGACAAGATCGATACCATCGTCAGCCTGAGCAAGCGCCGTGGCTTCGTCTACCCCTGCAGTGAGATCTACGGCGGCTCCCGCGCTGCCTGGGACTACGGTCCTCTCGGCGTCGAGCTCAAGGAGAACATCAAGCGCCAGTGGTGGCGCGCCATGGTCACCTCCCGCGAGGACGTGGTCGGCATCGACTCGTCGGTGATCCTGGCCCCCGAGGTGTGGCAGGCGTCCGGCCACGTCGCCACCTTCACCGACCCGCTCACCGAGTGCACCTCCTGCCACAAGCGCTTCCGCGCCGACCACCTGGAGGAGGCGTACGAGGCCAAGCACGGCAGGCTCCCCGAGAACGGCCTCGCCGACGTCAACTGCCCGCACTGCGGCAACAAGGGCGGCTTCACCGAGCCCAAGCAGTTCTCCGGTCTGCTCTCCACCCACCTCGGCCCCTCGCAGGACACCGCGTCCATCGCCTACCTGCGCCCCGAGACCGCCCAGGGCATCTTCACCAACTTCGCGCAGGTCCAGCAGACCTCCCGGAAGAAGCCCCCGTTCGGCATCGCCCAGATGGGCAAGTCCTTCCGGAACGAGATCACCCCGGGCAACTTCATCTTCCGCACCCGCGAGTTCGAGCAGATGGAGATGGAATTCTTCGTCAAGCCGGGCGAGGACGAGCAGTGGCACGAGTACTGGATGGAGCAGCGCTGGAACTGGTACCGCGACCTCGGTCTCCGCGAGGAGAACGTCCGCTGGTACGAGCACCCCAAGGAGAAGCTCTCCCACTACTCCAAGCGCACCGCTGACATCGAGTACCGCTTCCAGTTCGGCGGCTCGGAGTGGGGCGAGCTGGAGGGCGTCGCCAACCGCACCGACTACGACCTCAACGCGCACGCCAAGGCGTCCGGCCAGGACCTCTCCTACTTCGACCAGGAGGCCGGCGAGCGCTACACCCCGTTCGTCATCGAGCCGGCGGCCGGTGTCGGCCGCACCATGCTCGCCTTCCTCCTCGACGCCTACACCGAGGACGAGGCGCCCAACGCCAAGGGCAAGCTGGAGAAGCGCACCGTGCTGCGCCTCGACCCGCGCCTGTCGCCGGTGAAGGTCGCGGTCCTCCCGCTCTCCCGCAACCCGCAGCTCTCCCCGAAGGCGAAGGGCCTCGCGGCGGACCTCCGCAAGTTCTGGAACATCGAGTTCGACGACGCGGGCGCCATCGGCCGCCGCTACCGCCGCCAGGACGAGATCGGCACCCCGTTCTGCGTCACCGTCGACTTCGACACCCTCGACGACAACGCCGTCACGGTCCGCGAGCGCGACACCATGAAGCAGGAGCGCGTGAGCCTGGACCAGATCCAGTCGTACCTGGGTGCGCGACTGCTGGGTTGCTGACCCGTCGGCCATGACGCCGGCCGGTCCCCGAGCAGGGGACCGGCCGGCGTCGTGTTTTTGCCGCGCCCGGCTAGCCGCGCAGGCCGCGGAGTACGAGGTCGCGGACGGCCTCGAAGTCGGCGGTGATCTCCGGGCGGGACCACTCGGGCGCGTAACACGGGTCGTGGAAGCGGCCGGTGGCGGCGAAGACCGCGTGCGCGGTGGTGGCGGGGGCGTCGGCGCGGAAGGCGCCCTCCGCGACACCCGCCTCGATGATCTTCGTCAACTGCGCTTCGAGATCGCTGACATGCTGGTCGACCACGCCCCCGCTCTCGCCGATCAACGTCATGTAGGTGGCGAAGAGTTCGGGATCATCGCCGGCCTTGTGCCGCTTGGTGTCGAAGAGCGTGGCCAGCCAGTGGCCCAGCCGGTCCTCGGCGGGCCCCGTGTCGTCGACGATCGCCGCCAACTGCTCGCTCGTACGGTCCAGCCAGCGCGCCGTGACCGCCTCCCGCAGCGCCGTCTTCGTACGGAAGTGACGGTAGACGCTGCCGTGGCTGACCCCCAGCGCCCGCGCGACATCGACCACCGTCGCCTTGGCCGGCCCGTACCGGCGCAGCACCTCCTCGGTGGCTTCGAGGATCCGCTCGGGCGTCAACGTCTCGGGTGGCATGATGCCTTTCTCCTGCGGATGGCTGGGCCTACGTATGGAAGGTACCTTCCCACGTTGTCGGCGTTCCCGCCGTGGGGGTTCGCGCTTGCGCCTGACGGCGCGTTTCCCGGCCCGCTTCGCGGGCGATGCGATTCCGCTGCGCGGGGCTGTTGGGTGCGGTGCCGGGTCTGCGGGGCAGGGGGTGTGTCCGGACTGCTTCGCTTTACGTCCGGACACACCCCCTGCCCCTCCGACCCGTCCCCTCCCGTGGGTGGTCATGGAAGACGGTGGGTGGGGGCTGGCCTGAGTGGTCCCGTGCCGGTCGCCCGACAATTGCGGTCACCCATCAGTCCAGAGCCTGCACCGGCCCACCGGATATGAGCCCCAACTCACCTGCAATTCGACCCTCAACGGGAGGGGGCGGGTCGGAGGGGGTGGTGTGCCGGACGTAAAGCGAAGCAGTCCGGCACACCACCCCCGNAGGCCCGTCCCCGCACCCGAAAGCCCCGCGCAGCGGACAACAATCCCGCCGCCAGGCGGGCACCGCGCCGCACCCGGCACTGTACGACCGAGCTTCGCGCAGCGGCGGGGCGCCGCCAAGCGCAGCGGACGGGCGAACCCCTACGGCGGGAAAGCCGGGTACGTGGGAGGCCGGCCAAGCGCAGCGGACAGGCCAGCAACGTGGGAGGCAGAGCCAAGCGCTCAGCGCTCGCTGTCCAGGTGCGCCATCTGCGACGACGGATAGCGGGTGCCGGAGGCCGCCCCGGCGGGGATCGCTCGTTCTATGGCGGTGAGGTCGGTGGGGGTGAGGGGGGTGTCGAGGGCGCCGAGGGCCTCGGTGAGGCGGTCGCGGCGGCGGGCGCCGATGAGGGGGACGATGTCCTCGCCGCGGGAGAGGACCCAGGCGATGGCGGTCTGGGCGACCGTGATGCCCTTCTCGTCGGCGATCTTGCGGAGGGCGTCGACGAGGTCGAGGTTGCGGTCGAGGTTCTCGCCCTGGAAGCGGGGGGACATGCCGCGGAAGTCGTTGGCGGCGAGCTTGCGGTCGCGGCTGAAGTGGCCGCTGATCAGGCCGCGGGAGAGGACGCCGTAGGCGGTGATGCCGATGCCCAGCTCGCGGGCGGTGGGCAGGATCGCGTCCTCGATGCCGCGGGAGAGCAGGGAGTACTCGATCTGGAGGTCGGAGATCGGGGCGACGGCGGCGGCCCGGCGGAGGGTGTCCGCGCCGACCTCGGAGAGGCCGATGTGGCGGACGTGGCCGGCCTCGACCAGCTCGGCGATGGCGCCGACGGTCTCCTCGATCGGGACGTCCGGGTCGACGCGGGCGATGCGGTAGATGTCGATGTGGTCGGTGCCCAGGCGCTGGAGGGAGTAGGCGGCGAAGTTCTTCACCGCGTCGGGGCGGCCGTCGTAGCCGCTGAAGCCGCCCTCGACGGTGCGCAGGGCGCCGAACTTCACGCTGAGCAGGGCCTTTTCGCGCCGGGCGGCGGGGGCGGTGCGGAGCGCCTCGTTGATGAGGAGTTCGTTGTGGCCCATGCCGTAGAAGTCGCCGGTGTCGAGGAGGGTGATGCCCGCTTCGAGGGCGGCGTGGAGGGTGGCGAGGGATTCGGTGCGGTCGGCGTCGCCGTAGAGGGCGGACATGCCCATGCAGCCGAGGCCGAGGGCGGAGGTCTGCGGGCCGGTGGTGCCGAGGGTGCGGGTCTGCACGGCGTGCTCCTGGGGGTGGAAGGGGCGAGGGGAGGCGTCGGCGGGATGGCCCGTCGCGCCGTGCATCCACCATGGCATGACGGCTGACAGATTTCAATATTTGTCATTTGTGAGGGTGGGGGGTGCCTGCCTCGGCGGGGCCGTCCCGGGGCCCCGCCGCAGGTCAGCGCATGATGCGGGGCAGCCGGAAGCCGAGCAGGGTGGTGCCCAGGACGATCACCAACTGGGCCAGGACGGTGATGAGGAGCGCGTCGCGGATGCCCGCGGAGGGGAGCAGGGCGAGGAAGAGCGTGCCGAGCGTCGCCACGCCCAGCGCCAGCCCCGACTGCTGGGTGGTGACCATCACGCCGCCGCCGACCCCGGCCTGCGCCACCGGCAGCTCGCTCAGCACGATCCGCAGCAGCACCGGCAGGACCAGCCCCTGGCCGAGGCCCAGCACGGTCATGCTCGGCGCGAGCGCGGCCACCGGGATGTCGGGCCAGCCCGCCCGGGCGGTCAGGACGAGGACGAGGAGCCCGGTGCCCTGGATCAGCGAGCCGGTGATCACCACCTTGCGTCCGAAGCGCTGCACGAGCCGGGGCCCGGCCAGCGAGGAGAGGAAGAAGGCGAGGCAGAGCGGGGCCAGGGCGATGCCCGCGGCCAGCGGCCCGTAGCGCAGTCCGCTCTGGAGGGCGACCGCCACCACGAACATGAAGCCGCCGAAGCCCACCGAGAACGGGACGATCATGGCCAGCCCGCTGCGGACCGAGGGGATGCCGAAGAGCGACGGCGGGACCAGCGGCGTGCGCCCGGCGCGCTCCGCGCGGCGCTCCACCACGACGAACGCCACGGCGGCGAACGGGAAGACGGCCAGCAGCACCCAGGACCACAGGGGCCAGCCGGCGGCGCGGCCCTCGGTCAGCGGCAGCAGCAGCGTGACCAGCGCGGCGGCCAGCAGCACGGTGCCGGGCACGTCCACCCGGCTGGGGTGCGGCGACCGCGTCTCGGGCACCGTACGCGCCGCCAGCAGCCAGGCCACCGCGGCGATCGGGACGTTCACCAGGAACACCGCGCGCCAGCCGCTGCCGGCCAGGTCGACCGAGACCAGCAGCCCGCCGAGCACCTGGCCGACGGCGCTGGAGACCCCGGCCGTGCCGCCGTAGAGGCTGACGGCCTTGGCGCGCCGCTGGCCCGTGGTGGTGGCCTGGATGGTGGCGAGCACCTGGGGCAGCAGCAGTGCGGCCGCCGCGCCCTGGGCGACCCGGGCGGCCACCAACGTCCAGGCGTCCGGGGCCAGTCCGCAGGCCAGGGAGGTCAGGCCGAACGTCGCCAGTCCCCAGAGGAAGAGGCGGCGGCGCCCGACCATGTCGCCGAGCCGGCCGCCGAGCACCAGCAGCGTGGCGTAGGCGACGCCGTAGCCGGCCACCACCATCTCCAGCGTTGCGGAGCCGGCGTGCAGATCGCGGTCGATGGTGGGCAGGGCGACGTTGACGATAAAGAAGTCGATCATCGGCAGGGCGGCGCCCAGCAGGACGGTCAGCAGGCCGAGCGGGGTGAGCAGCGGGGCGGCCGCGGGGCGGGGCCGGGCGGCGGACCCGGTGGGAGGGGTGGGGGACGGGGCGTCCAACGTGGCGGAGGCGATGGGTGTTTCACTCACGGGTAAGAGAATCCCGGGGCGCTCAGCCGGGTACCAGAGTGTCCTTATCCTGGTACCAGCGCTACCTGGCAACCGGCTGCGGGCTGCGGCACGCTGGACGCATGACGGTGGATGTGGGCGAGGCGGCCGGGGCGGCGGGCACGAGCGGTGCCGCGGGGACGGTACCGGGCCGCGACGGGCACCGCGCCCGCGACGCGGTCCGGCGGGCGGAGCTGGCCGCCTTCCTGCGCAGCCGGCGCGAGCGGATCACCCCCGAGCAGGTCGGGCTGCCGCGCGGCACCCGCCGCCGCACCCCGGGCCTGCGCCGCGAGGAGGTCGCCCAGCTCGGCGCCGTCGGCGTCACCTGGTACACCTGGCTCGAACAGGGCCGGGACATCCACGTCTCGCCCCAGGTGCTGGACGCCGTCGCCCGCGCCCTGCTGCTGGACCGCGCCGAGCGCAGCCACCTCTTCGCGCTGGCCGGCGCGGTCGATCCACTGCCGGGCAAGGAGTGCACCGGCGTCCCCCGCGCCCTACGGGACGTCCTGGAGCAGCTCTCCCCGTATCCCGCCGTCGTCCAGAACAGCCGGTTCGACATTCTCGCCTACAACCGCACCTACGGGCAGCTGTTGTGCGACCTGGACGCGCTGCCCGACGAGGACCGCAACTGCATGTGGCTGGCGTTCACCCACGCCGGCTGGCGGACGGGGCTGGCCGACTGGGAGGCCACGGTCCGGACGATGACGGCCAAGTTCCGTTCCGCGATGGCCGAGCACGTCGCGGAGCCGGCCTGGAAGGCGCTGGTGGCCCGGCTGACGGAGGCGTCGCCGGAGTTCCGCGAGATATGGGCGCAGCACGAGGTCGAGCGTCCCAGGGGTGCGGTCAAGGTCTTCCGGCACCCGGTCGTCGGCGTCCTCCAGCTGACCGGCACCAATATGTGGCTGGGCCCCAATCCAGGGGCGAAGGTACTGGCGTACACGCCGGTGGACGAGGCGAGCCGGGAGCGGCTGCAGGACTTGGAGAAGCTGGCGCACGCGGTGGCGGCGTAGGGCGCTGTTCCCGGTTGCCGCAGGCGCTCCCGTCAGGCCCCGGTGCCCGCCCGGCTGTGGTCGCGGGTGCCCTCGTCCTCGAAGAGGGCGGCGGTGTGCCGGGCGGTCGCACGGGCCCAGCGGCCCGTGGTCAGGGCCCCGAGGAGCAGGATGGCGCCGCCGCAGCCGACGAGGATCCACCAGGCCGGGTGGGCGGCGGCCAGGAACTCCGGGCGGGTGGCGCCGGCGTGCGCCCCGCCGGCCAGTACGGCGCCGAACACCGCGACGCCCAGCGACTGCCCGACCTGTCGGCTGGTGGAGGCCACAGCCGCTGCGACGCCCGCCTGGGTGCGCGGCATACCGGACACCGCGGTGTTGGTGATCGGGGCGTTGACCAGCCCGAATCCGATGCCGAAGAGGACGTATCCGGTGAGCAGCAGCGAGGTAGCCGACGCGGTGTTGAAGGCCGCGAAGAGGATACCGCTGGCGGCCATGGCGCAGCCGGCCAGCAGCAGCGGCAGCCGCGGCCCGCGCCCGCCCACCAGCCGCCCGGACAGCGGCGCGAAGATCAGCGTCATCCCGGCCATCGGCAGCATGTAGAGCCCGGCCTGGAGGGCGGACAGACCGCGGATGTTCTGCAGATAGAGGGTGTTGACGAAGAGGAAGCCGCCGAGCGCGGCGAACGCGCAGACCGCTATCACGGTGGCGCCGGCGAACGGGGCGCTGTGGAAGAACCGCAGGTCGATCAGCGGTTCCCGGCGCCGCCGCTCGTAGCCGATCAGGGCCGCCAGGGAGGCCAGCGCCACCACCGCGAACGTCAGGATCTGCGCCGACCCCCAGCCCGCGTCCGGCGCCTCGATGATCGCGTACGTCAGCGAGCCGAGCAGCGTGATCACCAGCAGCTGGCCCACCGGATCGACCCGGCGCGGCCGGGGCGCACGGGACTCGGGCACCCAGCGGAGGGTGAGGACGAGGGCCAGGGCGCCGATCGGGACGTTGATCCAGAAGATCGAGCGCCAGCCGACGCTCTGCACCAGCAGCCCGCCGATCACCGGCCCGGCGGCCATGCTGATGCCGACCACCCCGCCCCACACCCCGATGGCGCGGGCCCGCTCCCGGGGGTCGGTGAAGGTGTTGGTGATGATCGACATGGCGACGGGGTTCAACATCGAGCCGCCGACCGCCTGCACCATCCGGAACACCACCAGCCAGCCCAGGCCGGGCGCCAGGCTGCACAGCAGCGAGCCGAGCGAGAAGACCACCAGGCCGGCCATGAAGACCCGGCGGCGGCCCAGGCGGTCCGCGGTCGAGCCGGCGAGCATCAGGAGCGCGGCCAGCACCACGGTGTAGGCGTCGATCGTCCACTGCATACCGGAGACCGAGGCGCCCAGTTCGTGCTGCATCGACGGCAGGGCGACGTTGAGGACGGTGTTGTCGAGACTGACGATCAGCAGGCTCAGGCAGCAGATCGCCAGGACGAGCAGACGCCGCCGGCGGCTGAGGTCGGTCATGGTTGAACGCTACAACGATCCCGGCCGGGCAGCCCCTGGCGGGGTGACCGGTCAGGTGCGGGACAACCGGCCGGGTGCGGGACAATGGGATTCATGACTTCGCTGCAGATCGGCCCGCACACGGTGCAGCCCCCCGTGGTCCTGGCACCGATGGCCGGGATCACCAACGCCCCGTTCCGGACGCTGTGCCGGGAATTCGCCGAAGGCGACGGCTGGGGGTCCGGGGGTCGTCCCCCGGGAGATCGCAGCAGTGGCGGCAAAGGGCTCTTCGTCAGCGAGATGATCACGACTCGGGCGCTGGTCGAGCGCAACGAGAAGACCATGCAGCTGATCCACTTCGACGCGAGTGAGCGGCCGCGCTCGATCCAGCTCTACGGCGTGGATCCGGCCACCGTCGGCAAGGCCGTCCGCATGATCGTCGAGGAGGACCTGGCCGACCACATCGACCTGAACTTCGGCTGCCCCGTCCCGAAGGTGACCCGCAAGGGCGGCGGCTCCGCCCTCCCGTACAAGCGGCCCCTGCTGCGCGCCATCCTCCGCGAGGCGGTCAGCGGCGCCGGTGACCTGCCGGTGACGATCAAGATGCGCAAGGGCATCGACGACGACCACCTCACCTACCTCGACGCCGGCCGGATCGCCGTCGAGGAGGGCGTCACCGCCGTCGCCCTGCACGGCCGCACCACCTCCCAGCACTACGGCGGCACCGCCGACTGGGACGCCATCGCCCGGCTGAAGGAGCACGTCCCGGAGATCCCGGTGCTCGGCAACGGCGACATCTGGTCGGCCGGCGACGCGGTGCGGATGATGCGGGAGACCGGCTGCGACGGTGTCGTGGTCGGCCGCGGCTGCCTGGGCCGCCCCTGGCTCTTCGGCGATCTGGTCGCCGCCTTCGAGGGCACCGGCGCGCCGAAGGCCCCCGCCCTGCGCGAGGTTGCCGCCGTCATGGTGCGGCACGCCACCCTGCTCGGCGAGTGGCTGGGCGACGAGGCCCGCGGGGTGATCGACTTCCGTAAGCACGTCGCCTGGTACCTCAAGGGCTTCGCGGTCGGATCCGAGATGCGCAAGCGGCTGGCGATCAGCTCGTCGCTGGCCGAGCTCGAGGAAGGGCTGCACGAGCTCGACCTGGATCAGCCGTGGCCGGCCGGCGCCGACGGCCCGCGCGGCCGGACCTCCGGCAACAACCGCGTGGTGCTCCCGGACGGCTGGCTGCGCGACCCGTACGACTGCGCCGGCGTCGGCGAGGACGCCGAGCTGGACACCTCCGGCGGCTGACGGGCGCCCCTCGGACGGCCGGGCGCTCAGGCCCCGGGCCGGGCCCGGCCCGCCGCCCCGGCCAGCAGCCCGGCCGCGCCGACCTCCCGGTAGCGCGCCAGCAGCTCGTCGAGCACCCGCGCCGCGTCCGGGTCCGCCGGCGTGTAGATCCACATCTTGGCGTCCGGCGCCTCGGCGCGGGTGAAGCCGGTGGCGACGACGGTGACGTGGCGGCCGTCGACCGCCCGGAACGTCTTGCGGTGCGCGGCCGGCGCGGAGACGTCATGGCGCGCCCACATCTCCGCGAAGCGCGGGGACGCCTCGGAAAGCCGCCGGATGTACGCCTGCCACTGCGGGTCCTGGAGCCGGCGGCCGAACTCGTTCCGCAAATGTCCCAGCATGACGGACACTTCACGCTCCCAGTCCACCAGCGGCTGGGATTCCTCGTCCGCGGTGAACAGCCGCCACAGCACGTTCCGTTCCGCCGGCGGCAGCAGCGCCACCCGCGGATCGAGCGCGGCATAGGCGTCGTTGAAGGCGAGGACGTCGTAACGGGCGCCGACCAGGCCCGCCGGCAGCGGGTTCAGCGCGTCGAGGATCGTCTGGAGCGTGCGCTCGCCGGGCGGCGGGTCGACGGGCGCGGGCGCGGCGGCGGCGCCGGGGACGTCGGCGAGCCGGTGCAGATGCGCGCGCTCCGCCGGGTCGAGCAGCAGCGCCCGGGCGATCGCGTCCAGCACCTGCACGCTGGGGTTGATCGGCCGCCCCTGCTCCAGCCACGTGTACCAGGCCACCCCGACGCCCGCCCGTTCGGCGACCTCCTCGCGGCGCAGCCCCGGGGTGCGGCGCCGCGGGCCGACGGGCAGCCCGACGTCCTGGGGGGCGAGGCGTTCCCGGCGGAGCCGGAGGAACGCGGCGAGTTCAGCGCGCCGGGCGGCTGCGGTGACGGCGGGGCGAAGGGTGGTCGCGGACACCGCACCATCATCGGCGACGCCCGCGGACGTCTGCCAGATACCACCGGTACCAGGATCACCGCGTCCTGGTACCCGCATGCGCCGCCGATGATGATCGCCGTCATGAACGGAACAACGCACGCCCCCGGAAGGGGAATTGCCGGGGCGCCGACGCACGATTCACCTTCGGCACACCGCGACACCGGAATTCTCGTCGTCATTCTCGGTGCGGTCTTCATGGCGCTGCTGGACGCCACCGTCGTCAACGTCGCGACCCCGGCAATCCGCGGCGATCTGCGTACCACCGGCTCCGCGCTGCAGCTGATCGTCTCCGGCTACACCCTGGCGTACGCGGCGCTGCTGATCACCGGGGCCCGGCTCGGCGCCCGGCACGGCTTCCGGACCGTCTTCCTGCTGGGCCTGACGGTCTTCACCCTCGCCTCGGCCGCCTGCGGGCTGGCGCCGGGGGCGGCGGCGCTGATCGGCGCGCGGGTGGTGCAGGGGCTGGGCGCCGGGCTGATGGTGCCGCAGATCTACAGCCTGATCCAGGTCACCTTCGAAGGACGGGCGCGGGCCCGGGCGTTGAGTCTTTATGCGACGGCGATCGCGGCGGCGGTGGTGGTCGGGCAGGTCACCGGCGGGCTGCTGGTCAGCGCGGACCTGTTCGGCACCGGCTGGCGCCCGGTCTTCCTGATCAACGTGCCGGTCGGGGCGGCGCTGCTGGCCGCCGCGGCCCGGCTGCTGCCGCGGGAGCCGGCCCGCACGGCCAGGGCGCTGGATCTGCCCGGTGTGGTGACGCTGACCGCCGCGCTGCTGTTGCTGGTCGTCCCGCTGGTCCTGGGGCACGAGCGGCACTGGCCGCGGTGGACGGGGGCGTGCCTGGCCGCCGCGGTACCGGCGGCGGTGCTGTTCGTCCTCGTCGAGCGGGCGGTGGCCCGGCGCGGGGGCGCGCCGCTGGTCCCGGCGCGGGTGCTGCGCTCACCGGACCTGGTGTGGGGCGCGACGGCGCTGTTCTTCTGCATGTCCGGCTATGCCGGCTTCCTGTTCGCCTTCTCCCAGCATCTCCAGACCGGCCTGGGGGAGTCCGCGGTGCGCGCCGGGCTGACCTTCGCGCCGCTGGCGGTGGGGGTGGCCGCGGGCAGTCTCACCTGGCGGCGGCTGCCCGCCCGTTGGCACCTGCCGATGATCGCCGCGGCCTGCGCCCTGGCCGCGGCCGGCTATCTCGGCCTCGGCCTGGTCCTGCGCGGCGGCGGCACCGGCGGCCCGGCCCTGCTGCTGCTCCAGCTGGTCTGGGGGCTGGGCCTGGGCTTCACCACCAGTCCGCTGCTGACGCTGGCGCTGTCCGGGATCGCCCCGGCCGACGCCGCCGACGCCAGCGGGGTGTTGACCACCGTCCCGCAGCTCGCCCAGGTGATCGGCGTCGCCGGGTACGGCAGTGTCTTCCTGACCGGGGCGGCGGGCCCGGGCGGCCGGGCGGCGGCCTCGGCGCACGCCCTGTACGCGACCGCGCTCCCGGTGGCGGCCGGCAGTCTGCTCGCCGGGCTGGCGGTGCTGCCGCTGCTGCGCCGGTCCTCCGGTATACGACTCCGGACGCCGAGCCGGCGTTCCCGCAGGCGGCGAACTATGGCCCGATCCTGATGCCCGGCGTGTGGCGGCCGGCGCCCGTCCGCCCCGGAGCGGCCGGTGGCCGAATTGCGCGCCGATCTGCCGCCGTTCGAAATCGGGCCCGCGTTCCGGTCGCCGCGTTTCTTGATCACGTGGCCGTGCAGGGTCCAGATGATGGACCTGCCTCACACATGAGCGCGTGATTCTCGCCACCCCTGATAGGGGTTGCGCTCAGATGAGCGCCAAAGGTCGGGCTCCATCTCTCGCAATGGTGGCACCCGGTGCCACCATTGTTTCGTTCAACCCATCAAGTGAACCGTGCCGTTCCGTAGTCATCACGGCTATCGCGACTACGGAGTGCAGCAATGCATTCAGGTTGTAAACGATGATCGAAACGCATGATCACTTTCGATCTGCTGGCTGACACCGGGTTACGCACGTATGTCGACCAAGTGGACGTACCCATACGCCTTCGATCTGGGTATGTTCCTCGCCGTCAGGGCAGCCCGTCGGCGAGGAGTCAGAGCCGTGCCGGAAACACAAGATCCCCACGTAAGCCAGTCTTCTTCCGTGAAGTTCGTCTACGACTTCACCGAGGGCAACAAGGACCTCAAGGACCTCCTTGGCGGCAAGGGCGCCAACCTCGCGGAGATGACCAACCTGGGGCTTCCCGTCCCGCCCGGCTTCACGATCACCACCGAGGCGTGCAAGGTCTACCTGGAGAGCGGCAGTGAGCCCGAGGCACTCCGTGCCGAGGTCTCCGAGCACCTCGACGCCCTCGAGCGGAAGATGGGGAAGAAGCTCGGCCAGGCCGACGACCCGCTGCTGGTCTCGGTCCGTTCCGGTGCGAAGTTCTCGATGCCCGGCATGATGGACACCGTCCTCAACATCGGCCTCTCCGATGCGTCGGTTTCCGGCCTCGCCGCGCAGGCCGGCGACGAGCGGTTCGCCTGGGACTCCTACCGCCGCCTCATCCAGATGTTCGGCAAGACCGTGCTGGGCGTCGACGGTGAGCTCTTCGAGGAGGCCCTGGAGGACGCCAAGCGCACCAAGGGCGTCACCGTCGACGTGGACCTGGACGCCGCCGACCTCCGGGGGCTGGTCGACAGCTTCAAGCAGATCGTCACCAAGGAGACCGGCCGGGACTTCCCGCAGGACCCGCGCGAGCAGATGGACCTCGCCGTCCGCGCGGTCTTCGACTCCTGGAACACCGACCGCGCCAAGCTCTACCGCCGCCAGGAGCGCATCCCCGGCGACCTCGGCACCGCGGTCAACGTCTGCTCCATGGTCTTCGGCAACCTCGGCCCCGACTCCGGCACCGGCGTCGCCTTCACCCGCGACCCGGCCAGCGGCCACCAGGGCGTCTACGGCGACTACCTGCAGAACGCGCAGGGCGAGGACGTCGTCGCGGGCATCCGCAACACCGTCCCGCTCGCGGACCTGGAGTTGATCGACAAGAAGTCGTACGACGAGCTGATGCAGATCATGGAGACGCTCGAAACGCACTACAAGGACCTGTGCGACATCGAGTTCACCATCGAGCGCGGCAAGCTGTGGATGCTGCAGACCCGGGTCGGCAAGCGCACCGCCGGCGCCGCCTTCCGCATCGCCACCCAGCTCGTCGACCAGGGCCTGATCGACGAGGCCGAGGCCCTCCAGCGGGTCAACGGCGCGCAGTTGGCGCAGCTGATGTTCCCCCGCTTCGACCTGGACGCGAAGTCGGAGCTGATCGGCCGCGGCATCGCCGCCTCCCCGGGCGCGGCGGTCGGCAAGGCCGTCTTCGACTCCTACACCGCCGTCAAGTGGTCGCGCTCCGGCGAGAAGGTCATCCTGATCCGCCGCGAGACCAACCCCGACGACCTCAACGGCATGATCGCCGCCGAGGGCATCCTCACCTCCCGCGGCGGCAAGACCTCGCACGCCGCGGTCGTCGCCCGCGGCATGGGCAAGACCTGTGTCTGCGGCGCCGAGGAGCTGGAGGTCGACACCAAGACCCGCAAGCTGACCACGCCGGACGGCACCGTCATCGAGGAGGGCGACGTCGTCTCCATCGACGGCTCCACCGGCAAGGTGTACGCCGGTGAGGTCCCGGTCGTGCCGTCGCCGGTCGTGGAGTACTTCGAGGGCCGGATGCACGCCGGCGCCGACGACGCCGACGAACTGGTGCAGGCCGTGCACCGGATCATGGCCTACGCGGACCGGGTGCGCCGGCTGCGCGTCCGGGCCAACGCCGACAACGCCGAGGACGCCGCCCGCGCCCGCCGGTTCGGCGCCCAGGGCATCGGCCTGTGCCGCACCGAGCACATGTTCCTCGGCGAGCGCCGGGAGATGGTCGAGCGGCTGATCCTGGCCGACACCGACGCGGACAAGGAAGCCGCCCTCGCCGAACTCCTCCCGCTCCAGAAGGCCGACTTCATCGAGCTGTTCGAGGCGATGGACGGCCTGCCGGTGACGGTCCGGCTGCTCGACCCGCCGCTGCACGAGTTCCTGCCCGACATCACCGACCTCTCGGTGCGGGTCGCGCTCGCCGAGGCCCGCAAGGAGCCGCACGAGAACGACCTCCGGCTGCTCCAGGCCGTGCACAAGCTGCACGAGCAGAACCCGATGCTGGGGCTGCGCGGCGTCCGCCTCGGCCTGGTCATCCCCGGCCTGTTCGCCATGCAGGTACGGGCCATCGCCGAGGCCGCCGCCGAGCGCAGGAACGCCAAGGGCGACCCGCGGGCCGAGATCATGATCCCGCTGGTCGGCACCGTCCAGGAGCTGGAGATCGTCCGCGAGGAGGCCGAGCAGGTCATCGCCGAGGTCGAGCAGGCCCGCGGCGTCAGCCTCAAGCTCACCCTCGGCACGATGATCGAGCTGCCCCGCGCCGCCCTCACGGCCGGACAGATCGCCGAGTCGGCCGACTTCTTCTCCTTCGGCACCAACGACCTGACCCAGACCGTCTGGGGCTTCTCCCGCGACGACGTCGAGGCCAGCTTCTTCACCGCCTACCTGGAGAAGGGCATCTTCGGCGTCAGCCCCTTCGAGACCATCGACAAGGACGGCGTGGGCTCCCTGGTCCGCAGCGCCGCCGCGGCCGGCCGGGCCACCCGCCCCGACCTCAAGCTCGGCGTCTGCGGCGAGCACGGCGGCGACCCGGAGTCCGTCCACTTCTTCCACGAGGTCGGCCTGGACTACGTCTCCTGCTCCCCGTTCCGCATCCCGGTCGCCCGCCTGGAGGCGGGCCGGGCGGCGGCCGAATCCCAGGGCAGCGACAGCCGCTGACCCGCCGGGGACCACGTCCCTGCGAACCACCGGAGCCGGCGGCGGCACCCTGCCACCCTCAACGCCCGCCGCCCGCTCCGGCTCCCTACGAGGGCGGCACCTGTGCGGAGGTGCCGCCCTCGGCTTTGTGCGGGCGGGGGGAAACTCCCGGAAAGCGCCGCCCCGTTGGGAGTGGGCGGCGAGGGAATTGTGACGGCAGCGGCCCGGCCGCTTTTACATGGTCCGCTTTTGAATAATTCAGCGTTCGAATCGTTCGCCCCTGGATTGTCCGGCGTCGAAGCGTCCAGGTGAAATGTCCACCCCTGGATCATCGGTCCCGAATCGTCCGGTCGTGAATCGGCCGCGCGCGAATCGTTCCGAGCCGGTACGACGTACCCGCATCGTCCGGGGCGGAATCGTCCGGACGGAAACCATCCGTACCGGAACTGTTCCGCGGGGCTTGCGACAGTCGGTTGTCGGCCGTTCCCGCAGCGCCGCGGTGGGCGCGCGGATGGCCGGGCGACCGGCGGGTCCGTGCGCGTCCGGACGGGTACGGCAAGGGCGGCACCTGTGCGCACAGGTGCCGCCCTTGCTTTCTCCGGACTCCCCCCTCGGGAGCTGCCGCCCTCCCAGTCGGCGTGGGAGGCGGCCTTCAACGGGGCGCAGCCCGGCCGGTTGTTTGCCCATCACCCCCCACGGGATCGAGCAATCCGCGCCGTGCACACCGTCGTCGAATTGCCTCCAGCATTCCGTCCGGGTGGGGTCCCGCGCGACCCTTTTCAACTCTGGCCAAAAGGGCATGGTGACCGCGCGTGTCGGCGTGCATACTCAGGCGTGCCGGGGGCCGAGGGAGATAACCAAAGAGTGGGGGTTCGGTGTTACGCGTCCATTTCAGTGGACTCGATCTGGCCCGCGTGCGGATTGCCGCACGCCCCGATGCGCTGTGGGAGACGGTCTTAAGCTTTCACCGACTTCGCGACCGGCGCGACGATTCCACGTTCGGTGGTTGGCGATCGGAAACCCGCGGAAGGTTGAATGGCGAAGCGCGGCTGCTGGCGCCGCTGGTGCCCACGCGCGGCTATTTCCCGGATTTCCTGACGCCGGCCGAGGGCCTGCTCGGCATGGACGAGGCGCTCGCCGCGCTGCGCGAGACGCCGGCCGCCCGGCTGCACGTCGAACTGGGCCGGCTGGCGCCCGCCGCGGGCCGCCCGCTGCCGGCGTGGATACAGGCCATGGCGGACGGCGAGACCCGCTCGCTGGGCCGGCTCGCCGGGATACTCCAGCGCTACCACGACGCGGCCGTCGCCCCGTACTGGCACCGTGTGCAGAGCCGCATAGAGGCCGACCGGGCCGCCCGTGGCCGGGCCTTGCTGGACGGCGGCGCGGACCGGCTGCTGGCCTCGCTGCCGCCGATGATGCGCTGGCGCCCGCCCGTCCTGGAGGCCGACTACCCCGTCGACCGGGAGCTCCATCTCGGCGGCCGCGGGCTGCTCCTGCTGCCCTCGTACTTCTGCCGCCGCACCCCGGTCACGTTCTACAACCCGGATCTGACGCCCGTCCTGGTCTACCCGGTCGAGCACCCGGCGCCCCGCCTCACCCCGCAGGTACCGGCCGCCCGCTCGCTGGGCCGCCTCGTGGGCCAGACCCGCTCGGCGATACTCCAGGGCATCGGCGTCGGCTGCACCACCAGCGAACTCGCCCGCCGCGTCGATGTCTCGCTGGCCTCCGCCAGCCAGCACGCCACCGTCCTGCGGGACGCCGGACTGCTGTCCACCCTGCGCCAGGGCAACGCGGTGCTGCACACCCTGACGCCGCTGGGCGCCGCCCTGCTGCGCGGCGGCGCCCAGATGGACGGGACGGCGGCCTTGTGACGGCTGGATGAGTGGGGCCACCGGGGACCGGGCCTAGTAGGGCCGGTCCCCGGCGATCGCCACCCGCTCCGCGACCCGCCGCCGCGTCCCGTAGTCGAACACCGCGTAGTGCTGAGTGGCACGGTTGTCCCAGAACGCGACGTCCCCGGCCCGCCAGCGGAACCGCACCTGGAACTCCGGCACATGCGCCTGCTGGAACAGCAGCCGCAGCAGCCGGTCGCTCTCCGCCTCCGGCAGCCCCACGATCCGGGTGGTGAACGACGCGTTGACGAACAGCATCCGCCGTCCGGTCTCCGGGTGTCGGCGTACCACCGGATGCTCCACGGGCGGGAACTCCCCCTGGAATGGGGCGAGTTGAGCCGGAGAGCGGAAGCGGGCGAAGCCCGGGAGATAGTCGTGCACCGCCCGCGCGCCGTCGATCCGCTCCCGGATTTCCGGCGGCAAATTGTCGTACGCCGCCGCCATGTCGGCCCACAGGGTGTCCCCGCCGGCCGGCGGGACCTCGCGCAGTTGCAACACGGCGCCAAGTGCGGGCCGCTCGCGGAAGGTTACGTCCGTGTGCCATACGTTCTCGAACGTCGGGGTCCCGTCGGCGCCCTTGTCAAACCGGACCACCTCCTTCGAGTCGCCCCGGGCCAGCAGCGGGTTGGTCTCCAACTCCCCCCAATTGGCGGCGAATTGACGCTGGGCGGCGGTGGTCAGGTGCTGGCCGCGGAAGAACAGAACCTTCCACTCCAGCAGCGCCCGGTTCAGCTCCGCGCGCAGCGCCGGGGACAGCGGGCGCGACAGCTCCAGCCCCCGGATCTCCGCGCCGATGGTGGCGGCCTGCGGGACGACCTCGAACAACTCGTAGGGCCGGTCGATCCAGCCCTCCGGGGTGCGGCGCAGGACCCGGCGGCCCTCGTGGAGGCCGTCGGCGGGGATGCGGTGGGGGCGGAGTGCGGGGGTGGTGGCGTCGGCGATGGGCGTCAACTGGTCCTCCTTGGAAGGGAGTTGGCGGGGTGCGTGGGGGTGCCCGGGCTGCGGCGGAGGAAGAAGGGAGGGAGCGGCGGACGGCTCGTGCAGGGGGTGCGGCCCATCCGGGCGCGGGGCGCGGTCCTCAGGACACGCGGGGACAGCCGGCCGGGGGCGAACCCACTCGGCCGCGGCGGCGCAGGAAGCTCAGGCCGCGGGGCGCGCACGTACCGTGAGGGCCGCGGTCGCGCGGCGCCGCCTCACGGGTGACCGGGTACGTGCGCATGGCACGCACCGTATCGCACATGGCCTGGCGGCCGGGGCGCATTGGGCATCGAGCCCGCGCCTGTCCGGGCGCCGGAAGGCGAAATCCGGCCAAGTTTGGGTGTGTTGGGCGGTGGCGCCCGGTGTGTGGTGGGTGGCGGGTGTGGGGCCTCCGGGGTGGGTGTTCGGACTGCTTCGCTTTACGTACGAACACCCACCCCTCCGGCCCCCCACCCTCCCGCCGGTGGTCGCGCCCCCGCCCGGTGGGGGAGAGGTGGAGGCCGTCGTGGGTGCGGAAATCGTTCGTCCGGGGGTGGTGGGGCCTGGCAGCCTGGCGGGGGAAACGATCAGGAGGGGGCCTGGATGGTGGGCAGCGGCGGGGTGGCCGGAGCCGAAGTGTTGCTGATCGGGGGGCGCGCCGGGGTCGGGAAGACGACGGTCGGGTGGGAGGTTTCCGCGCTGCTGCGGGGCGCGGAGGTCGGGCATGCCGTCATGGACGGGGACTTCATGGGGCAGGTGCATCCGGCTCCGGAGGGCGATCCGTCGCGGTCCGCGATCACCGAGCGCAACTTGACTGCGGTGTGGGCGAATTACACCCGGATCGGATGTCGGCGGATGGTGTACGTCAACACCGTCAGTGTGCTGCCGGAGAGCACCGGGATGTTCGAACGGGCCATGGGGACTCGCGTGCGGATCGTTCGGGTGCTGCTCACCGGCACCGACGCCACCGTCACCGAGCGGCTCACCGCCCGCGAGCAGGGCTCGGAACTGGCCCGGGAGCTGGCGAACAGCGCCCGTAAGGCGCGGCTGTTGGACGAGCGGGTGGCCGCGGACACACTGAGGGTGGCGACCGACGGCCGCTCGGTTCCGGATATCGCCGGAGAGGTGGTCGCGGCCACGGGGTGGTTGGCTCGAAGCTGATCGTTCCCGTAGCCGCCCCGCCCGGACGGCTTTCCTCACCTCTCCCCCACCGGGCGGGGGCGCGTCCACCGGCGGGAGGGTGGGGGCCGGAGGGGTGGGTGTTCGGACGTAAAGCGAAGCAGTCCGAACACCCACCCCGGAGGCCCCGCACCCGGCACCCACCACGCACAGAGGCGGCCCCGCCCCAACAACCCCCTCCGCCGAAGGCGGAGAAGAGCCCCACCACGGTGGGACAGCCGACGACGTACGGGAAACTACGGCGTGAGCCGGAACCGCAACCGGCAGATCACCGCATCCGTATCCCGTCGCACCGCATGCGCCACCACTCCGCCCCGCTGGTTCTGCAGCAGCCGCTGCCACACGTGGGCGGGCTCGGCCTCGGGGATCAGGACGGTGACCCGGGCGTCCGGGCGGCGGGCCGTCAGGTCGCGGACGTAGGAGGCGATCGGGCGGCCCAGGGAACGGGTGGGGGAGGGCAGTTCGAGCAGGTCGACGCCGGGGTTCCACAGTTCCCAGTCGCGGCGCAGTGCCTCCGCGGCGGGGCGGTCCTCGGCGTGGGTGACGGTGACCGCGATCACCTCGTCGCCCATCGACACCGCCGCGTTGAGCGCCTCGCCGGTCAGCCGGGACAGGTGGGAGACGGGGACGACGACCAACGAGCGGGCGCGGCGCGGCGGTTCGGGCACCCGGCCCAGGCCGAGGCGGTCGCCGATCCGGGCGTAGGCGCGGTGGACGGCCTCGAAGGCGAGGACCAGCAGCGGTAGCGCGATCACGATCAGCCAGGCGCCGTCGGTGAACTTGGTGGCGGTGACCACGAGCGCCGCGGCGGCGGTGAGCACCGCGCCGAAGCCGTTGAGCAGGGCCTTGCCGAACCAGCCGGCAGACCGCTCCAGGTGCCAGTGGCGGACCATGCCGGCCTGGCAGAGCGTGAAGCCGACGAAGACGCCGATGGCGAACAGCGGCACCAGCGTGTTGACGTCGCCGCCGGAGAAGACGAGCAGCGCGGCGGCGACCGCGGCCAGTGCCAGTACGCCGTGGCGGTGGACCTGGCGGTCGGCCTTCAGACCGAAGACGTGCGGCAGGTAGTTGTCGCGGGCCAGCAGCCCCATCAGCACCGGCAGCCCGCCGAAGGAGGTGTTGGCGGCCAGCGCCAGCAGCACCATGGTGGCGAACTGGACGACGTAGAAGGCCCAGTTGTGGCCGAGCGAGGCGTCCGCGAGCTGGGCGAGGACGGTGACGCCCTCGACCGGCTGGAGGTGGAAGCGGCCGATGAGCAGCGACAGGCCGATCAGCATCGCGCCGAGCAGGGCGCCGAGCGCGACCTCGGTGCGCTGGGCGCGCCGGGCGGCGGGGGCGCGGAAGGACGGCACGGCGTTGGCGACCGCCTCCACGCCGGTCAGCGCCGAGCAGCCGGACGCGAACGCCTTCAGGAGCAGCAGCGCGCCGACGGAGGTGGCGTTCTGGGCGAGCACGGAGGCGTGGCCCGCGGCGGTGGCGGTGGACGCCGGCGCGTCGCGGAACAGGCCGACCACGATCATCGCCAGGATCGAGGCGACGAAGACCGCGGTGGGCAGCAGGAATGCCCGCGCCGAGTCGGCGATCCCGCGCAGGTTGATGCCGGTCACCAGGACCAGCACCGCCAGGCAGATCCACACCCGGTCGCCGTAGAGGCCGGGGAAGGCGGAGGTCAGGGCGGCGACACCGGCGGTCACCGACACCGCGACGTTGAGGATGTAGTCCAGGACGAGCGAGGCGGCGGCGACCAGGGCCGAGCGGCGACCCAGGTGGGTCTTGGCCACCGCGTAGGAGCCGCCGCCGTTGGGGAAGGCGGCGATGACCTGGCGGTAGGACGCCACCAGCACGGCCAGCAGCGCGGCGATGGCGAGTGTGACGGGGAGGGTGAAGCCCAGGCCGTAGGCGCCGGCCGTGGCCAGCACCAGCACGATCGACTCCGGTCCGTACGCGACGGACGCCATCGCGTCGAGGGAGAGGGCGGCCAGGCCCTGGAGGGCGGTCAGGCGGTGCCGGTCACCGGCCGGGTCGGGACCGGCGGCCGGGCCGGCGGCGGCGCCTGAGCCGGGGGCGGTCGCCGGGGGCGGCTGCTCCGGCCGGTTTGCGGGCTGCGACACCGTCGACATCGTTCGTCGTACCTCCGTGCGGCACTGGCTGGGACCTGGCCAGCCTGGAGGCCGTTTCGGCGGCCGACGAGCGGTTTTGGCGCGCCCTTGGCGGGCGGCGCTGCGATCTTCACGCGATGTTGACGGTGCACACGGGAATGCGCGCCTCATGAGGCCCGCGGGCGCGCCCCTTTGGGCACGGGCGCGCCCGGCGGGCCGGGGCTCACGCCCCGGGGACGGTGAAGTCGTACCGCACCTTGGTGAGCTCCTCGGACGCCGTCCAGAGGCGCTCGGCGGTGGCGTCCTTGCGCGTCCAGGGGGCGCGGAAGGAGCGGGCGGGGGCGCCGCGGAGCCCGTTGCGCGGCCCGATGAAGGCGTCCGGGCGCATGTGCGGGGCGGTGGCCGCGCACAGCGTGCCCAGGGCGCCGCCGTCCGCGGGCTGGGCGATGACGCGGTTGCCCAGCTCCACCAGGCGCTCGGCGGTCCGGCGGCCCTCCATGCGGACGCCGGCCGTCTGGAGGTTGGTCTGCGCGTAGCCGGGGTGCGCGGCGGCCGCGACGACCTGCGAGCCGGCCGCCGCCAGCCGCCGGGCCAGCTCGTGGGTGAAGAGCAGGTTGGCGCTCTTCGACCGGCCGTAGGCGATCCAGCGGTGGTAGGAGCGCTCGCCGTCGAGGTCGTCCAGATTCACGTCGGCGAGCACGTGCAGCATGCTGGAGACCGTCACGATCCGCGCCCCGGGCGTCGCCAGGAGCCTGGGCAGCAGCAGCCCCGTGAGCGCGAAGTGCCCCAGGTGGTTGGTGCCGAACTGCATCTCGAAGCCGTCCGCGGTGGTGCGGTACGGCAGCGCCATCACCCCCGCGTTGTTGATCAGCAGGTCGAGCCGGTCGCCACAGAAGTCGCCGAGGTCCTCGGCGAAGTGCCGCACCGACGCCAGGTCGGCGAGGTCCAGCGGCCGGAACTCCGCCTCGGCGGCGGGGACTTCGGACCGCAGCCGGGCCAGTGCGGCTTCGCCCCGCTCCGCGCTGCGACAGGCCAGCACCACGCGGGCGCCGCGTCGCGCCAGCTCACGGGCGGTGACATAGCCCAGGCCGCTGTTGGCGCCGGTGACGACCACCGCGCGGCCGGTCTGATCGGGGATGTGGCTGGTGTTCCACCGCGTCACGCCGTACTCCTCGGTAGGGGAATTCCAGCGTACGCCCGGCGCTCACACGGCGCGCGCCCGCACCCGGTACGCCCGTACGGACACCGACGGGTCGTCCAGGCACACCCCGGTCTCCAGGTCGAACCGCTGCTTGAGCAGCGGCGACGCCACGAACGGGCGGCCCGCGGCGGTGCCGGTCAGCCCCCGGGCCAGGACCGGGGCGCCGGTGAACGGGTCGCGGTTGTCGATGGCGTGGAGCCGGTCCCCGCGGCCCCGGAACAGCGCCACCTGGCGGCCGTCCGGCAGCAGGGCGGCGACCCCGCGGCCGGGGGCCAGCCGGTGCAGGTCGCAGACCGTGAACCAGTCATCACCCAGGCGGATTTGGACCTGGAGGTCGGTCGTCTCAAGTGTCAGGGTCATCGCTGGGAGGTTCCTTCCAGTGCGTCGTCCAGGGGGCGCCGGCCGATGGCCAGCAGCGGCAGGTCGGGCTTCATCTGGTCGCGTTCGGGGACGAAGGCGACGACCGGGTCGGGGGTGTCGGGGGCGTTCACGAAGGACACGAACCGGGCGAGCTTCTCGGGGTCGTCGAGGGTCGCGGCCCACTCGTCGCGGTAGTGCGCGATGTGCGTGCGCATCAGCCGCTCCAACTCGTCGCAGATGCCCAGCGAGTCGTGCACCACCACGTCGCGTACGTGCTCCAGGCCGCCGGGAATCCGCTCCAGCCAGGTCGAGGTGCGCTCCAGCCGGTCCGCGGTGCGGATGTAGAACATCAGGAAGCGGTCGATCAGGCGGACCAGTTCGGCGTCGGAGAGGTCCTGGGCCAGCAGGTCGGCGTGGCGCGGGGTCGCGCCGCCGTTGCCGCCGACGTAGAGGTTCCAGCCGTTGGCCGTGGCGATCACCCCGAAGTCCTTGGACTGGGCCTCGGCGCACTCGCGGGCGCAGCCGGATACGGCGGACTTGAGCTTGTGCGGGGAGCGCAGCCCCCGGTAGCGCAGCTCCAGGTCGATCGCCATCCGGACCGAGTCCTGTACGCCGAAGCGGCACCAGGTCGATCCCACACAGGACTTCACGGTGCGCAGCGACTTGCCGTACGCGTGCCCGGACTCGAAGCCCGCTTCCACCAGCCGGCCCCAGATCTGCGGGAGTTGCTCCACCCGGGCACCGAACATGTCGATCCGCTGACCACCGGTGATCTTGGTGTAGAGACCGAAGTCCCGGGCGATCTCGCCGATCACGATCAGCTTCTCGGGGGCGATCTCCCCGCCGGGGATGCGCGGTACGACCGAGTACGAGCCGTTCTTCTGGAGGTTGGCGAGGAAGTGGTCGTTGGTGTCCTGGAGGGCCGCCTGCTCCCCGTCCAGGACGTAGCCGCTCGCGCCGATCGACGGGGCGAGGGAGGCGATGATCGAGGCCACCGCCGGCTTGCACACCTCGCAGCCCTCGCCGCCCCGGGCGCCCTCCCGGCCGTGCCCGTCCAGCAGCTCCCGGTACGAGGTGACGCCCAGCGCCAGGACGATCTCGTACAGCTCCCCGCGGGTCTGGGCGAAGCAGCCGCACAGGCCCTTGTCGACCTCGATGCCGGACGCCTCCAGTTCGGCGGTGACCAGCTGGTCGAGCACCTTCACGCAACTGCCGCAGCCGGTACCGGCCTTGGTGCACTTCTTCACCTCGGGCACGGAGGTGCACCGGTGCTCGGTGACCGCGCCGCGGATGGTGCCCTTGCTGACGTTGTGGCAGGAGCAGACGACCGCGTCGTCGGGGAGCGCGCCCGGGCCGAGCTGGGCGCCCCCGCCGGCGCCGGCGGGCAGCACCAGCGACTTCGGCGCGACCGGCGGCACCGAGCCGGTGAGCGCCCGCAGCGTCCCGTACGCCTCCGCGTCGCCGACCAGGACGCCGCCGAGCAGGGTGCCGTCCGCCCCGATGACCAGCTTCTTGTACAGGCCCGCCCGGGAGTCGGAGTAGACCACGTCGAGGCAGCCCTCGGCCGTGCCGTGCGCGTCGCCGAAGGACGCCACGTCCACGCCGAGCAGCTTGAGCTTGGTGGACAGGTCGGCGCCGGTGAACGCCAACGGCTCGGCCCCGTCGTCGGCGATCGCGGCCGCCGCGGTCTCGGCCTGCTCGTAACCGGGCGCGACCAGCCCGTACACCCGGCCGTCCGCGGCCAGCGCGCACTCGCCGATCGCGAAGACGTGCGGGTCGGTGACGGTGCGGCACTGCTCGTCGACGCCGATGCCGCCGCGCTCGCCGACCGCCAGTCCGCAGTCGCGGGCCAGCTGGTCGCGGGGGCGGACGCCGGCGCTGAACACCACCATGTCGGTGGCGAGTTCGGAGCCGTCGGACAGCTTCATGCCGGTGACGGCGCCGGCCGCGTCGGTCACGATCTCCTGGGTGCCCACGCCGGTGTGGACCGTCAGGCCCATCTCCTCGATGGTCCGCAGCAGCGCCGCGCCGCCGCCCTCGTCCACCTGCACCGGCATCAGCCGCGGCGCGAACTCCACGATGTGCGAGGTCAGCCCGAGGCCCTTGAGCGCCCCCGCCGCCTCCAGCCCGAGCAGCCCGCCGCCGACCACCGCACCGGTCGTGGCGCGGTCCCTGGCGTACTCCTCGATCGCGAGCAGGTCCTCGATCGTGCGGTAGACGAAACACCCGGTGGCGTCCTTGTTCGGCACCGGCGGCACGAACGGGTACGAGCCGGTGGCCAGCACCAGGGTGTCGTACTCGACGGCCAGGCCGGAGCGGGCGGTCACCTTCCGCGCCGCGCGGTCGATCGTCTCCACCGGGTCGCCGAGGTGCAGCTCGATGCCGTGCTCGTCGAGGAACGCCGGGTCGGTCAGGGAGAGTTCCCCGGGCGTCTTCCCCGAGAAGTACGAGGTGAGCTGGACCCGGTCGTACGCCGGGCGCGGCTCCTCGCACAGCACGACCACGCGGTGCGTGGCGGTCAGGCCGCGCCCGGCCAGTGCCTCCAGGAAGCGCTGGCCGACCATGCCGTGGCCGACGAGCACGATCGTGGGGCGGGACCGGTCACGAAAAGCCGTCGTGGACATCAGGAGCCTCCGTCGTTGGTGAGCAGGTGGAGCAGGGGGCCGCCGGACGGGAGCGGCTCTGCTCCCTCCCAGGCGCGGGCGAGCGTGCCGACGCTGCCGAGCGCGCCGAGGAGCACCCCGCCGACCAGGCGGTCGCTGCGGACCACGACCTTGCGGTAGGTGCCGCGGGTGGCGTCGGCGAGCCGGACGACGTCGTCGCCGGGGCGCGCCTCGGGCTCGCCGAACGCGGCCAGGTCCAGCGCGTCCCGCCCCGGCAGGGTGAGCCGGGTCAGGGTCCGGGTCCCGGTGTAGGCGGGCGCCGCGGGCCGGGGCCCGGTCAGCACCCGGGCCAGTGCGTCGGCCTGTTCCTGGGCGGCGCCGGCCAGGCCGTACACCGTCCCGCGGTGCTCGGCGCAGTCGCCGACGGCGTGGATGTGCGGGTCGCTGGTGCGCAGCGCGCCGTCCACCCGGATGCCGGCGCCGACGTCCAGTCCGGCGTCCCGGGCGAGCCCGGTACGGGGGCGGACCCCGCACGCCACGACGACCACACCGGCGTCGAGCACATGCCCGTCGGCCAGTTCGACGCCGTGCACCCGCCGCCGGCCGTCGGCGCCGGTCACCGGCCGGGGCCGCACGCCACGGGCCCGGCACTCGGTGTGCACCTCCACGCCTAGGCCGACGAGGTGCTCCCGGAGCAGTTCCGCCGCCTCCGGATCGAGGTGACGTTCCATCAGATACCTGCCCTGGTGGGCCAGCAGGACCCGCGCCCCGCACGCCGCCAGCGCCCGGGCCGCGGACACGCCGAGCAGCCCGCCGCCGATCACCACCGCCGGCAGGCCGGGCCGGACCGCCGCGGCCAGCGCCGCACAGTCGTCCAGCGTGCGGAACGGATGCACCCCGTCGGGCAGCTCCCGCCCGCCGGGCCCGAACAGGCCGCGCAGCGGCGGCAGTACGGGATTGGCGCCGGTGGCCAGCACCAGCGCGTCGTAGCCGAACTCCCGCCCGTCCGCACACCGCACCCGCCGGGCGCCCCGCTCGATCCGGACCACCCGTACACCGCCGTGCCAGGCCACTCCGGCGGCCGGCGCCGGCAGCGCGATGACCTGCGCCGGGTAGCGGCCGGCGAGCACCTCGGCGAGCAGCACCCGGTTGTAGGGCGGGTGCGGCTCCTCGGCGAGGACGGTCACCCGCGGCGGACGCCCGCCCGTACCGTCCGCCACCGCGGCCAGCTGCTGGACGAGCCGGGCGGCGGCCATCCCCCCGCCGACCACCACCACCCGCGCCGCCGCCCCGGCCCCGGGCGCGGACGCGGGCCCCGCCGGCGCGGCGCCGGTACCCGTCGTGCCGCGGGGCGCGGTGCCCGTGCGCGCCATGCCCGTCAACGTCATACCGACAGCCTGCGACGCCGCTGTTACCCGCCGGGATCGCCCGCGTTTCCCCGGCGGAACGCGAGCCTCAGCGGGGGGCGGGGCGGGGTGTGAGGGGACGCCGGGGCGGCCGGAGCGCTATCGGGTGACGGCCCGGCAGCCGTGGCCACCGGGCCGTCGCCCTTCAGGGGAGCCCGTTGAAGATCAGCTGTTGCAGCTCAGCTGCTGAAGATCGGCTGATGCAGCTCAGCTGTCGACCTTCGCCGGGCACAGCCGCCGCGCCTGCGCCTCGCCCCGCAGCCTGGCGTCCACACAGCCGCCCGGCAGCCCGTCGTGCGCCGCGCTGCCGAAGTTGGCGGTCACGGTCAGCGTCCCGTCCCCGAACACCGACCGCTGCACGCTCCGGTCCGCCGTCAGCCACCGGAACGACGCCATCCGCTCGGTCCCCGCGGCGCGGTGCAGCGGCCCGAAGTACTTCTGCAGCGCCGCCAGCTCCTTGCCGTTCTTCGCCAGCGAGGGCCCGTCCAGCGAGAAGTTCAGCGGGGTGTTGTAGAGCATCCCCAGCAGCGCCCGGGTGGTCTTCTGGTCCGGGAGCTTGTCGTAGGACAGCTCCCACCGCTCCACGTTGACCAGCGACTCGTGCAGCGCCGTCTCGTACAGCGGCACCCGGTACTTCGGGTCGTACATCGCGGTGGCCAGGTCCGCCGGCAGCGACACCGGCATGAACGCGTTCTTCGGGGCGTTCTGCGGGAAGTAGCCGCCCCACTTCTCCTTGTCGCGCTCCAGCTTCCACAGCCCGTCGCCGACCGGCGTGGCCGAGCCGTGGTCGTAGGCCAGCACCTGGTTCGCCCACGGCTGTGCGGACTCCGAGCCCAGCACGAACCGCTTCGAGAGCCGCCGCATCCGCGCCAGCCGGTTCTCCCGGTCACCGGCCTTGGTCATCTCGTGGCCCTTACCGTGATCGCGGAACACCTCACCGGTCGCGTCCACGTCCAGGAAGTAGCTCTCCGCCCCGTTGGCGGTCATCGCGCGGGCCCGGTCCGCCAGATGGTGCGTGGTCGGCTCGGCCTGCTCGAACGCCTGCGAGCTGAGATAGCACCCGCGGTTCCCGAACCCGGTCTCCGGCTTCCCGTCCGCCTTCCGGACACAGAAGTCCGGATACACCGTCCCCGGCCACTTCGACGTGGGGCTGTCGGCGGTCTTCGGGTCCTGCCCGTTGGCGTACGTGTCGTACGGCCCGACGAGATACCCCGCCCGCTTGGCGGCCGCGACCGCCTTCGCGTCCATCGGGTTCGGCCCGGAGTCGTAGCCGAGCCACATCCGGTCCACGCCCAGCTTCTTCAGCTTCTCCACCCCGGCCGCGGTCCGCGCCTCGCCCCACAGATAGGCGTGGAACGCCCCGAGCAGCTTCCCGGTCGCCGGATTCCGCCGGATCTTCTCCCGCAGGCTGCCGAGCTGTCCGTGCTGCGCGAGATACGACCGGTAGTCGGCCGCCGGCGCGACCGGATTCCCGTCGGTCAGCGCGAACGACACCTCGTAGTCCCGCGTCCCCTCGCCGGCGTCGAAGTCGTGCCCGGCCGTGGCCCGCAGCGCCCCGCCCCGCGACGCGAACTTCAGCGACGTCCCGATGTCGGTGGGCGTCAGATAGCTCACCCCGTGCCGGGCCGTGTCGCCCTTCGGGGCGCCGCCCTTCGGGTCCCCGCTCGCGCCGCCGCCCATCGCGTATCCCCACAGCGGCAGCGACAGATCCGCCCCCACGTCCGTCGTGCTTCCGGCCAGCCCGCCCCGCTCGGAGTTCCAGAACGCGTCCCGCACCGGGATGTCCAGCCCCTCCCCGCGCGGCACCTGTACGGACGACGCCGCCCGGTCGGTCCCGGTCACCGGCCAGTTCACCGACTGCTTGCGATCGGACCGGATACCGATCCGCAGCCGTCCCTGCTCCGAACGCGCCGTCACCGACAGTCCCTTGGCCGGATACGTCCAGCGCGCCCCGTCGGCGGTACGCGTCACCGGCCCGGGCGCGCCGAGCCCGCCCGCGGCCGCCTCGGACAGCACCAGCGACGTCCCGTCCCCGGCCCGCGCGCTCACCGCCAGCGTGGCGGTGTCGACCGTGGCCGTCCCCCCGGCCACCGGCAGCGTCAGCCGCCCGCCCTGCAACGTCCCGGCCTCGGCCGTCCCGCACCCGGAGAGCCCGACGGACGCGGCCGTCAGCGCCAGCGAGGCGGCGATCACTCGTGTGAGCCGTGAGCTTTTGAGCTTCGATGTCATGCCCACGTGGATAGTGCCGGGGCTTAAGAACGTTCTAAGAGGGCGGTTCGTGAGTTGATGCCCGTTTCCAGGTGAGGTTGGGGCAGGGCTACTGGTCGCGGGCCTTGGCCTTTTACAGCTTCCTGGCGAAGCAGCCGGGTCGATCTCGGTGAGGATGCCGAGTTTGACCAGGCGTTTCAGCTTGGCGCGAGTGCCTTCGATTTTCGATCAAGACCGCCCGCCGGCCCACACCGGCGGCTCCCCTCGCCCTCGCATATGAGCCCCCTCTCGGCTTGACCCCGGCCCGAACGGCACCAGACCCGGTAAGAACCTCGAACCGATGGCGAGGCATCAGGCAAGGCCCGGGACGGCCGGCGGATCGATTCCAGCCAACTCGCGGTGACTTTTGTGAACGCCAGGCGTGGTTAACACTGAGGGTGCAGGCTTTCCCGTCGGAAGAGGTTCGATCATGCGGGGGAGAGAGAAGGTTCTGCCATGCTGACCAGCACTCATGCCACTCACGCGAACCACACGCACCAGCACGGGACGGACTGCGGCCACGTCGCGGTACCGCACGGCGACCATGTCGACTACGTGCACGACGGGCACCTTCACCGGATCCACGGCGACCACGCCGACGAGTGCGAGCCGGCGGGCCACACGGTCCACCAGGATCACGACCACCGGCACCAGCCCGGATGCGGGCACGTCGCCATACCGCACGGTGACCACATGGACTACGTCCACGACGGGCACCGCCACGCCCTGCACGACGGGCACTGGGACGACCACTGATCCCGTACGCCAGTAGCGCTCGGCACGTGCGCTGTTGCACGTGCCGAGCACCGGGCCGTGGCGGTCCGGGCGGGTTCTCAGAGGGCGGTTCGTGAGTTGATGCCCGTTTCCAGGTGAGGTTGGGGCAGGGCTACTGGTCGCGGGCCTTGGTCTTTTACAGCTTCCTGGCGAAGCAGCCGGGTCGATCTCGGTGAGGATGCCGAGTTTGACCAGGCGTTTCAGCTTGGCGCGAGCGCTTTCGATGTTCTTCGGCAGCAGTTCGTGGTCGAGGGCTTCGCAGACATCGCGGGCCCTCAGCGGGCCGGTGACCTCGTTGAAGACAGCAAGGATGCGGGGGTAGTCCGGGTGGTCGGGCGGTTCGGGTGAGGTGCCCTGGGTGGGAAGCCGGTCGGCGAGGGCGGTGACGGTCTTCCGGGTGATCGCCAGGTGCTCGAGGTGGGTCTCGGCCTCGTGCAATCGCCCCTGCAGTTCCGTGATCTGGGTGCGGAGATCGTCGCCCGGGGCCCGGGCGGCATCCTCCTGGAGGCCAAGCGCGTCGGGCAGGGGCTCGATGTTCACACTGTCACCGCCTCGCGCCAGGTGGGGGTGTTCGCGCCGGTGAGGCGTCGGGCCATGACATGGCTCATTGCCCAGTAGACGCGGGAGGCGGACGAGGCGGTGCGGTGCTCGTAGTCACGGGCCAGACGCCGGTGCAGTATCAAGATCCCGTAGGTCTGTTCGACCCTCCACCGCTTCGGCTGCGGCAGGAATCCCCTGTGCCCGGGGTCGCGTGCGACGATCTCGACGTCGATGCCCAGGCCGGCTCCATGCGCGACGACCTGGTTCTTGAAACCCTGGTCGACCAGGGCCTTGCGGACGGTGCCGCCGGCGTGCTCGGCGACCTGGTCCAGCAGAGCGATGCCCGCGGCGTTGTCGTGGGTGCTCGCGGCCAGCACGATGACGGCGATGACCAGCCCGAGCACGTCGAAGGCCAGGCCCCGCTTGCGGCCCGGCATCCTCTTCGCCGGATCCCGGCCGGTCGTCGTGGCGGGGACCCCGGAAGCTGCATGGACACTCTGGGTGTCCAGAACCACCAGGGTCGGGTTCTCTAATCGCCGGGCCCGTTCACGAACCTGGCAGCGCAGGAGCTCGTGGATGACCCGGTCGGTACCGTCGTCCCGCCAGGCCGCGAAGTAGTAGTGCATCGCGCTCTTCGGCGGCAGATCGTGCGGCAGGTAGGCCCACTGACAGCCGGTCCGGCCCTGGTAGAGGATCGCGTTCACGATCTCCCGCATCGCATAGGCGCCCTGGTGGCCGCTGACTGAGCGGTGCCGGTCCTTCCACGCGGTGATCACCGGCTCGATCAGAGCCCACTGATCGTCCGTTAAGTCGCTTGGGTACGGCTTGCGTTCACTCACCCCGCCACACCAGCAGACCACCGGTTGCGGACCGGCGGATTCCGCTCGTGCCCACACCATCAGGCGACGACACAGTCACTCAAAAACTCACGAAACGCTCTCTAAGAACCGGCCCCCAGAAGGGAGGGCTCGGCCAGCCTCCGCACCGCCAACTCCGCGTACATCGCCGCCCCGTCCGCCAGCACCGCGTCGTCGAACTCCGCCAGCGGCGAATGGTTGTTGGCGCTCCGCTCCGGATCCGCCCCGGCCGGCGGCGCCCCCAGCATCATCATCACGCCCGGCACCTCGTCCAGCACCCGCGAGAAGTCCTCCGACACCGTCAGCGGATTGCGCTGCGGCGCGAACCGCTCCTCGCCCAGCGCCTCCCGGACCGTGTGCGCCGCGAACTCCGCCTCCGCGTCGTCGTTCACCGTCACCGGGTATATCTCGACGAACTCCGCGTCCACCGCCACCTCGTGGGCCGCCGCGACACCCCGGCACACCTCGACCGTGCCGTCCTTCACCCGCGCCTGGGCCGCGGCCGAGAAGCTCCGCACCGTCGCGTCGAAGACCGCGGTCTCCGGGATCACGTTCCGCTGCGTGCCCGCGTGGAACGTGCCCACCGACAGGATCACCGGGTCGAAGACGTCGAAGCTCCGCGTGATCCACGCCTGCAACGCCGTCACCATCGCACACGCCGCCTGCACCGGGTCCTTGGCGCGGTGCGGCATCGACCCGTGCCCGCCCGTCCCGCGCACCGTCACCCGCAGCCGGTTGGACGCCGACATCATCGGCCCGCCGCGCGTTCCGAAGACCCCGCTCGGCTGCCCCGCCGACAGCACATGCAGCGCATACGCCGCCACCGGGCGCCGCCCCGCGGCCTCCAACACGCCCTCCGCCAGCATGTGCCGGGCCCCGTCGAACCCCTCCTCGCCCGGCTGGAACATGAACACCACATCACCGGCGAGCCGGTCCCGGTGCGCGGACAGCAGCTTCGCCGCGCCCGTGAGCATGCTGGTGTGCAGATCGTGCCCGCAGGCGTGCATCCGCCCGTTGTCCGAAGCGAAGTCCAGATCGAGCCGCTCGGCGACCGGCAGCGCGTCCATGTCACCGCGCAGCAGCACCACGGGACCGGGCTCGGCCCCGCGCAGCACCGCCGTCACCGAACTCAGCTGCTCGCCGGTGCGCACCTCCAGCGGCAGCCCGTCGAGCGCGGCGAGCACCGCCTCCTGCGTACGGGGGAGTTCGAGCCCCGTCTCCGGAATCCGGTGCAGCGCCCGCCGCATCCGCACCAACTCGTCGGCCAGGGCTCGGGCATCGTCACGCAGATCCACGGACGCTCCTCCTCAGACGGTCCTCAGCCGGACCTCAGACGGCGAACTCCCCATTCTTGACCGCCGAGACGAACGAGGACCAGCCGTTAACGGACATGATGATCGGGGGCTGGTGGGGGGCCTTGCTGTCCCGGACGGGGACGACGCCGTGGGTGGTGGTGTGGGCGGGGGAGAATTCGAGGCAGTCCCCACCGTTTCCTTCGCTGTAGGAGGACTTGATCCAGGCGAAGTCGCGGGAGAACTCCAGACAATCGCCCCCGTTGGCGTCGCTGTAAGACGACTTGATCCACCGGGCCGCCGTGAGATCCAAGTCGGCACTCATGTGCGGTACTCCTTCAGCAGAGTCTTGATCAGGGCCGTTGACGCACCAAGAGACAGCGCGTTCGCCCTGAGGAGATCATAGTCATCCAGGGCCGATTCGACCGTTTGTGCGGAGTCATGCATCCTGCCTCCTACCCGTGTCTCGGTGTAGAGCACCGTCGGGGCATCCGTGAAACGCAACACAGTGAACGGCCTTGTGGATGCAGCCGGAGCGCCCGCCGAAAAGGGCATCACCTGGAGGTTGATGCGCGGCGCGGCGGCTGCTGCCAACAGGTACTCAAGCTGCCCGGCCATGACCTCGTTGCTACCTACGACGGTGCGCAGGCACGCCTCGTGCACGATGGTCCACAGGAACGGTGGCGACTCCCTTTCAAAGACCTCACGCCTCCGCAGTCGCGCGGCGACCTTGCCCTCGATCACCTCTGCTTCCTCTTGGGCGTAGTACGAGCAGAACATGGCCCGCGCATAGTCGTCGGTCTGCAGGATCCCCTTCAGCACGTTGGTCGAGTAGTCCAGGATCCGCGACGCCTTCCGCTCCAGATTCAGGTAGGGGACGAACCATGACGGGTGGTCGCCCTCGTCAATCCTCCGCAGCAGATCCGTGAACAACTCACCCGTTCCGAAGGCGACATCGCAACCCCGGGCGAACTTCTCACTCGGCCGGGGCAGCAGCTTCCCCGCCTCGACTCTGCTGACGTACGCCTCGGAGTATCCGGTCGCGGTGCCCAGCTGCTTCTGCGTCAGCTTCCGTGCGAGTCTCACCTGTTTGACGTCGCGCCCGAAGCGCTGGAGTGGGTTCAAGTGCTGCGGTGGGGTTGTCTCGTCCAAGGCTGTGACCTCTCGCCATGTGGCCGCATCCAGCATCGCGGCAGGCAGCGGACTTGCACGCCGCGATTCAAGTCCCCTGATTCTATTGCCGACCCATCCTGCGCGTGACCGAATGACTACAACCGGTACGCAAGCGCCAAAGACCCCCGCAACCGATGTGCGTCGGTCCGGGGGCGTGGCCACCAACCCCACGGAGGTTGATGACGATGACCGACGCTACCCCGCGGCTTCTGCCGTGGTCGAGCCTCGACGGCAAGCCCTGCTTCGTCCTCGGCGACGGGACCGGCTTTGTCTCCCGTATGGCCGACGACATCGAGGAGGCCCAACTCCTCCTCGCCGACGGCCTGATCGATGACGCGCGACGTCTCCTCGCCGGCCGCAACTGGACGTCGGGCGAACTCCAACTCCTCACCGTCGAGTTGACCGAGTCCCTGACGGAGGTCCGCCGGGTCGCCAAGAGCCGCGGCGCCCGTCTGTGGGCTGCCTCCCGGGCGGACCGGCCGAACTGAGCCCGGACCCGTTCCGTTACGCCTGCGCCTCCCACTGCCTACGGAAGAGGGCGATGGCCGATTCCGTAGGCAGGTTGGGCACGGTGACCGTCTCGCCGGTGGCCTTCACCACGACGACCTTCGAGCCGCAGGGCGGCGCCGGCCGCGGCGGCCCCGCCGCATCGGTGCTCTCGGAAAACCACGGGTACACCAGATATCCGGTGTCGAATTCATGGACATGCAGCGGCGCCGGCGAGCCGTCCGCGAGCTTCGGCTCCGCAAAACGGCTCCGGACGAGGGCGAGCGCATCCTCGGCGCTCGCGGGTGGGGGCGACATTTCAGCGACGCGGTCGCTCTCTCCTCGTTGTCGTGGTGCTCGGGCCGTCCAACCCCTCCAGCCCGCCCAGGCCGTCCAGCCGCGCCAACTCCTCCTCCGTGAGGGAGACCCGGGCCGCGGCCAGGTTCTCGTCGAGGTGGGCGGGCGAGCCGGTGCCGGGGGTCGGGAGCAGGACGGGGGAGCGGTGGAGCAGCCAGGCCAGAGCAATCTGACCGATGGTCGCCCCGTGTGCCGCAGCGACCGAGGCCAGAGCGTCGGTGGGTCCGACAGGACGGCCAACGGTGCCGGCAGGACCAACGCTGCCGGCGGAGCCAACGGTGGCGGCCGCACCGACGCCACGAGGTGAACGGCCGTTGCCGCCGCCCGTCAGTCTGCCGTTGCCCAGCGGGAACCACGGCAGGAACGCCGTCCCCGTTTGCTCGCACAGCTTCAGGACGTCCTCGGAGGTGCGGTCCAGGAGGTTGTAGCGGTTCTGTACGGACGCGATCGGGGCCAGTGCGCGGGCCCTGGCCAGCTGGTCGGCGTCGATGCTGTCCAGGCCGATGTGACGGATCTTGCCGGCCTGTTGAAGTTCCAGCAGGGTGCCCAGCTGGTCGGCCATCGGGACCTCGGGGTCCAGCCGGTGCAGCTGGTAGAGGTCGAGGGTGTCCGTCCTGAGGCGCCGCAGGCTCGCCTCGCACATGGCGCGCAGCTGCTCCGGGCGGCCGGCGATGTGCCAGACGTCCGGGCCGGTGCGGACCACCCCGCCCTTCGTCGCGAGGACCAGCCCTTCCGGATACGGGTGCAGGGCGCGGGCCACCAACTCCTCCGCCACGTCCGGGCCGTAGTTGTCGGCGGTGTCGATCAGAGTGACGCCGCGGTCGACGGCCCGCCGCAACACCGCCACGGCCCGCTCGGGGTCTTCGTGCCGCGGCCCCCAGTACCCGGGGCCGACGAGACCGCCCGTGCCGAACCCGAGCCGCCCGACGACCGTCGTCCCCCCGAGGGAGAAGGCGGGGCGCGCCCCCGCGGCCGTCCGCGTCGCGACTTCCGCGGGCTCCCCGCACTGCTCGGCGTCCATGGGCACTTCGGGGCTCGTCGGCGTCTCCATGCCCCGGAGCATAGACAGGCCGCGGGTGAATGCTCGTGCGCACTCCCGGCGCCTCCTTGCTCGCCTCCTCGCTCGACGTTATTCGCCGGTCCGGCTCGGAACTCCTTCATAAGATCCCCTGGTGCCCTCTGACATATCGCTGTTCACACTGGCTCTGCTCTGCCTGGCCGCCCTCGCCGCGGGATGGATCGACGCCGTGGTGGGCGGTGGGGGCCTGCTGCTGCTCCCGGCCCTGCTGGTGGGACTCCCGCATGTGCCCACCGTGTACGTCCTCGGCACCAACAAGTCCACCGCCGTGGTCGGCACCACCGCGGCCGCCGTCACCTACCTCCGCAAGGCGCCGATCGACGTCGGTATCGCCCTGCGGATCGGCGCAGCGGCGATGGCCGGTTCGCTGGGCGGGGCGTTCTTCGCGGCCGGGATCAACAGCGCGGTGCTGCGGCCGCTGATCATGGCCGTCCTGCTGGGCGTGCTCGTCTTCGTCCTCGTCCGCCCGGCCTTCGGCACCGCCGCCGTGCCGTCCGGCCCGGTCACGCGGCGGCGCGTGCTCGCCGCCATCCTGATCGCGGGGCTGGGGATCGGCTTCTACGACGGGCTGATCGGCCCCGGCACCGGTGCGTTCCTCGTCGTCGCGCTCGCCGCCGTGCTCCATATGGACCTGGTCACCTCGTCTGCTACCGCCAAGGTCGTCAACGTCTGCACCAACATCGGGGCTCTGACGATGTTCGCCCTCCAGGGCACGATCCTGTGGCAACTGGGCGCGCTGCTCGCCCTCTTCAACCTCGTCGGCGGCACGGTCGGGGCCAGGATGGCCCTGAAGCGGGGCACCGGCTTCGTGCGCGGTGTGCTCGTCCTCGTCGTCATCGTCCTCCTTTGCAAGCTGGCCTATGACCAGTGGTTCGCCGCCTGAGGGGAGAGAAGGCCCGGGCCGGGGGAGGCTTGGGGGAGCAGGGGCGGAGCGTCAACCTTCCCGTCAGAAACGGCAGTTGTAGAGCCGGGACATCTCCCGGAGGCCGGGTATGAGGTGCGCCAGGCGGGCCGGCACTCGATAGCGGGCGGGGAGCCGGACGATGTCCGGTATCTCCAGGGCGCCGAAGGTCTCGACGATTTCCAGCCCGGGGCGCAGCCGGGCGATGTCGGCGGGGCCGCCGCCCCAGTGGAGCGTCGAGCCGGTCCGGACGATGACGGTGTTCAGGCGCACCGCGCGGACTGCGAACCGGCTGAAGAAGTCGAACGCCAGCCCGCCGCCGGGCGCATGGGCCATCAGCCGGCGGAGCAGCGCGGTGCCGTCCCGTTCGGTGAGGTACATCAGCAGTCCCTCGGCCACGATCATCGTGGGCAGGTCGGCCGGGATGCGGTCCACCCAGGCCGGGTCGGTGACGGACGAGGGGATGGCGGTGTAGCCGGGCGGTTCGGGGAAGAGCCGCCGCCTGAGGTCGATCACCTCGGGGAAGTCGACGTCGAACCACCGCACCCCGGGGCCGGGGCCGAGGCGGTGGACGCGGGTGTCCAGTCCGCAGCCCAGGTGCACCACCGTCGCCTCCGGGTGCTCGCCGAGGAAGCGTGCCGTCCAGAGGTCCAACTGCCGGGCGCGGAGGGCGACTGCCGCCGCGCCGCCGGGGCCGATCCGCAGCCGCGCGAAGTCGTAGTCGAGGCGGCGCGCGGCGTCGAGCGCCATGGTGTCGCCGAGGATCGGGCGCCGCGCCCGGCAGTCGAGAGCGCGGCCGTAGAGCGTCGCGAGCAGGGTCTCCTTCGCACCGGTCAACCGCACTGGCCCGATCGACCGCCGCGGTTCGATCGACCGCACCGGCGGCCGGGGACCGGCGATCCTCGGTGAGTTGGGCGGTTCCGGAGGGGGCGGCGGATTCGGCACGTTCGGCAGATTCGACAGGTTCGGCAGCTTCGGCGGATTCGAGTGGGTCATGACTCAAGGCTACGGAAGATTCAGAAAAATGTGAAGACTGCGAAGAGGGTGGGAAGTGGAAGGTTCGCTTCACCGCGGAAGATCGGCTTCAGGTGCGGACCGTCGTCGTGCTCGGCGCGCCCGCCGCGACGCTCCGTGGCCGCTCGGGCACCTCCGTGACGGCCGTCAGCAGCACCACGGAGTCCTCCAACGCGCGCAGGCCGTGCCGCGCGTGCGGGATCGCCGCGACATGCCCGGCGCGCAGCTCCTGGCCGCCGCCCGGCCCGGTCAGCCGGACCCGGCCGCGCAGCACCTGAAGGCTCGCCGCCGGCGGCGCGTTGTGCTCGTCCAGCACGGTGCCGGCGAGCAGCGCGATCACCGTCTGCCGCAGCGGCCCGTCGTGCACGAAGAGATGGGCGCTCCGTCCGTGGGCGGAGGCCCGGGCCTCGTCGAGCTGGTCGCGGACGAGGATTTCGAGGTTCACCATGGCGCTCGCCTTTCGCGTGCGGACCAGCTTGCGGGCTGAGCCGATTGCTGGGCTTCCCTCTTCATCGTTCTCCGTGCCCCGCGCACCGCAACCGGGACGTTCCCCGCGGCGTCTGCGGACCGGAGGCAATGGGACGTCCGGGTGCTTGCCGGTAAAGGGCGGCCCGCCGTGCGCCAGTTGATCTCTGCGGTCCGTACGATGCGAGGCGATCCCTTGATCGAAAGATTGAAAGATCGATGGGCCGGAGGCCGAAACGTGCGACCCACCCACCCCCACCCCGACCGCGAAGGCTGAGTAACCGTGGCCGACCCCACCGCCCTCAACGAACCCTCCGCCGCCCCTGCCCGGACCGGGCCCTCGGCGCGATTCCTGACCGTGATGACGACCACCGACAGCGCGCGGAAGGCCGAGCAGCTGGCGCGCGGCGCCATCGAGGGCCGGCTCGCCGCCTGTGCCCAGATCAGCGCGCCGGTGACCTCGGTGTTCCGTTGGAACAGTGCCGTGGAGACCAGCCAGGAGTGGCAGGTGCTGTTCAAGACGGCGAGCGCACGCTACGCGGCGCTGGAGGCGTACCTCCTCGACGCGCACGACTACGACACCCCGGAGATCATCGCCACCCCGATCACCCACGGTGGTGCCGGCTATCTCGCCTGGGTCGCAGAGGAGACGAGCTGACGTGCCGAGGACGACCGACGTGTCGAGGACGGCTGACGTATCGAGAAAGGGTGACGTGTCGAGGACGGTTGACGTGCCCGGCGCAACTGACGCGCGACGGAAGGGCGACGTGCCGACGACGGACGCAGGACGGGCGCGCCGACTCAGCAGGGCGGTGACCCTCGCCCTCGGTATGGCCTTCGGCCTCGCCGGCACCCCCGTGGGACACGCCGCCGAGACCGACCCCGGAAACCACGGCCACCGCGGCAATCACCCCACCGTCACCCACGAGTCCCACTCCGGCGACGGGTGGACCAACAAGGACGCCAAGGCGTTCTGGACCCCGCGGCGGATGGCATCGGCCGCCCCGCCCGTGCGCGGCGGCACCGGTAAGCCCGCCGCGGCGTCCCAACACGCGCCGACCGCCGAGCACTTCGAGGGCATCCCGTCCGTCGGTGTGCTGTTCTCCGTCGACGGGGAGGCCCGCGAGCACCACTGCACCGCCAGTGTGGTGCACAGCCCGCACGGCAATCTGATCCTCACCGCGGGGCACTGCAACGCGGGCGCGCGCGCCGCGTTCGTCCCCCAGTACCAGTCCGGCGAGGACAGTCAGCCCTACGGAGTGTGGGCCATCGAGGACAACTACGCCTACGCCGACCGCGCCACCACCGGGGGCGGCGCCGACCTCGACTTCGCCTTCGCCACCGTCGCCCCGGACGACAGCGGCCGGAATATCGAGGACGTCACCGGCGCCAACACCCTGACCGCGACGCCCGGTTACCGCAACCAGGTCATGGTCATCGGCTACCCCAGCGTCCACAGCGACCCGGCGGACCGGGCCGTGCGCTGCACCACCACCTCTCAGCGCCTGGCGGGCACCCGTCAACTCCGCATGGAGTGCAATGGGTTCTACGGCGGCACCTCGGGCAGCCCCTGGCTGGCCGGCTACGACCCGCGCACCCGGACCGGCCGGGTCATCGGCGTCATCGGCGGCGTCAACGGCGGCGGCCCCCGGGGCCCGCACAGCGACCGGACCTCCTACAGCCCGTACTTCGGGAAGGAGATCCTCAGCCTCTACGACCGCGCCACACAGGCCGGTGAGGCGCCCCAGGCAACGGGTAAGTCCCAGGGCTCGGGTGATACCCAGAGCAGCGCCGACCCCCAGGGCGGGGGCGGAACCCAGGACAGCCAGGGCGAGGGCGACACCCAGAGCGGCGGTGACACCCAGAGCGGCGCCGACCCCCAAGGCGGGGGCGGAACCCAGGACAGCCAGGGCGGGCAGGACAACCAGGACACCCAGGGCGGCGGCGGAACCCAGGACAGCCAGAACGGGCAGGACAACCAGGACGGGCAGGACAGCCAGAGCAGCCAGAGCAGCGACGGACCCCAGACCGACACCGACGGACAGAGCGGCTGACGGCCACGCGCCATAGAGCCACACGTCACAGGGCCATACGCCACACAGCCACACGCCACAGAGGAGGGCCGGGCGGCGGCGCGCTAACGGAGCGCCTGCGCCAGGCCCTTCTCCTCGGGGCCGAGGAAGTGCGGATCGGGCCGCAGCGCCGCCTCCGCGGCCGCCTTGCCCGCCGCGAAGATCTCCCGCACCTCGCCGTACGCCCAGGTCACATCGTGCTTGTCGGAGACCCCGACGCCGTACGCGTCGATCCCGGCGGCCGTGCACAGCGCCAGCGCCCGCCGGATGTGGAACCCCTGGCTGACCAGCACCGCCCGGTCCACCCCGAAGATGCGGCGGGCGCGCGTGCAGGAGTCCCAGGTGTCGAACCCCGCGTAGTCGCCGACGATCTTGTGGGTGGGGACGCCGTGCCGCACCAGATAGCCGCGCATCGCGTCCGGCTCGTCGTAGTCGTGGCGGCTGTTGTCGCCGGTGACCAGGACGGCGCGCACCCGGCCGGCCCGGTAGAGCTGCACGGCCGCGTCCAGCCGGTGGGCGAGGTACGGCGACGGCTCTCCGTTCCACAGGCCGGCGCCGAACACCACCGCCACCGGGGCGGCCGGCACATCGGCGACCGTACGGACGCGCGGTCCGGCGGTGGCGTTCAGCCAGGTCGCCGGCAGCAGCGCGAGCACCGAAAGCGCCACGACCACCTGGAACGCCCGGCGCTGCGCGCGCCGCGTCCGCGGCAGCCGCACGCGCCGTATCCACCCCGGCCGCATCCACTCCCGCAGCGCCCGCCGCCCCATGACGTCCCCCGTTCCCCGGTACCCGCCGCCCGCAGCGCCGGGAAGAGTTCCCGTGATCAATATCGCAAGCTGCGACGTGCCACGGACTGGCATGGTTGCAGTCGGGGGACGGCCGTAGGCGACATCACAGAGGCCGCGCCGGGCCCGGGGCGCCCCGATTGCCGACACCGCATCGCCGCACCGCCCGTGGAGGGGCCAGATGACCACCGAGGCCGAGCGCCTGCCGTTCTTCGTCTACGGGACGCTGCGACCCGGCGAGGTCAACTACGTCCGCACCCTGCGCGGCCGGACCGCCGCCGAGGAACCGGCCCGGATCGCCGGCGCGGTGCTCTACGAGGGCCCCGGCTACCCGTACGCCACCACCGGGCCCGCCGACGCGGTGGTGCACGGCGCGCTGATCCACCCCCGCGAAGCCGACTACGACGCGGTCCGGGCCGCGCTGGACCACTTGGAGGGCTACACCCCGGGCACCCCGGCCGGCGCCGGCAACCTCTACGAACGGGTGGCCACCGAGGCCGTCCGCCCGGACGGCAGCACCGTCCGGGCCTGGGTCTACCTGGCGGCCGAGCCCCTCGCCGCCCGCCTGCGGGCCGGCGGCACACCGATCGCCGGCGGTCACTGGACCGGCCGCGCCGGCGGCACGTCCCCCGGATAACCTGGACGACTCGTCCCGTCAGGGCGACTCGTCCACCAAGGGCGCGCCGTCCGCACGGCCCGAAAAACAGGAACCCGCCCCGCAGCACAGCAGAACAGGTGTGACCCGTGCCCTCCACCCCCGCGAGCGCCCCCGCCCACCGCCCCCTCCCCAAGGCCGAACTCCACCTCCACATCGAGGGCACCCTGGAGCCCGGCCTGGCCTTCACGCTCGCCGAACGCAACGGCGTCACCCTGCCCTACGCCACCGAGGACGACCTCCGCCGCGCCTACTCCTTCACCGACCTGCAGTCCTTCCTGAACCTCTACTACGCGCTGATGGAGGTGCTGCGCACCGAGGACGACTTCGCGGACCTGGCGCACGCCTATCTGGCGCGCGCAAAGGAGCAGGGCGTACGGCACGCCGAGATCTTCTTCGACCCGCAGGCGCACACCTCCCGCGGCGTCCCCCTGGGGACGGTCGTCCGCGGCCTCTGCCGGGCGCTGGACGCAGCCCCGGAGGCGTACGGCATCACCACCCGGCTGATCATGTGCTTCCTGCGCGACGAGAGCGCCGAGTCGGCCCTGACGACCTTCGAGGCGGCCCGCCCCTACCTGGACCGGATCACCGCCGTCGGCCTGGACTCCGCCGAGGTCGGCCACCCGCCGTCGAAGTTCCAGGAGGTCTTCGCGCTGGCCCGGGAGGCCGGCCTCAAGTGCGTGGCCCACGCGGGCGAGGAGGGCCCGGCGGCCTACGTGTGGGAGGCGCTGGACCTCCTCGGCGTGGACCGGGTCGACCACGGGGTGCGCTGCATGGAGGACGAGCGCCTGGTCGCCCGCCTGGTCGCCGAACGCATCCCGCTGACCGTGTGCCCGCTGTCCAACGTCCGCCTGCGGGTCGTCGACGACCTCGCCGACCACCCGCTGCCCGCCATGCTGGACGCCGGCCTGCTGGTCACCCTCAACTCCGACGACCCGGCCTACTTCGGCGGCTACGCCGACGACAACTTCACCGCCGTACGGGACGCCCTCGGCCTGGACGAGGAGACGCTGCGGACGCTCGCCCGCAACTCCTTCCTGGCGTCCTTCCTGGACGAGGAGACCCGCGCCGCCTACCTCAAGGAACTCGACGCCCACTGACGGCACCCCGGGCCCCCGCGGGCCGTCGGGCGGGTCCTACGGCGCCGGCCGCTCGACCCGTACGGCGCACACCTTGAACTCCGGCATCCGGGACACCGGGTCGAGCGCCGGGTTGGTCAGGGAGTTGGCCCGGCCCTCGCCCGGCCAGTGGAACGGCATGAACACCGTGTCCGGGCGGATCGCCGGGCTCACCCGGGCCGGCGCCACCGCCCGGCCGCGCCGGGAGACCACCGCGACCGGCTCGCCGTCGGCTATCCCGAGCCGGTCCGCCAGCCGCGGGTGGAGCTCGACGTAGGGGCCGGGCTCGGCGGCGTTCAGCGCGGCCACCCGGCGGGTCTGCGCGCCTGATTGGTACTGCGCCAGCACCCGCCCCGTGGTCAGCACCACCGGGTAGCCGGCGTCCGGCTCCTCGTCCGCCGGGCGGTGCGTGACCGGCACGAAGCGGGCCCGGCCGTCGGACGTCGCGAACCGGTCGAGGAAGAGCCGCGGCGTGCCGGGATGGCCCGGGGCCCCGGCCGGCTCCCCGCAGGCCGCCTGAGCCCCCGTCACGGCCCGCGTCGCGCCCTCCGCGGTGTCCGCCGGACCCGCCGGTCCCGCAGCGCTCGCCGGACCCGCCGGGCACGGCCAGAACACCCCGTCCTCCGCCGCGATCCGCGCGTAGCTGATCCCCGAGTAGTCCGCCGGCCCGCCCGCCGACGCGCGCCGCAGCTCCTCGAAGACCGCCTCCGGGTCGGCCGGGAAGCCCGCCGGGTGCCCCAGGCGCGCCGCGAGCCCGCGGAGCACCTCCAGGTCCGTGCGGACCCCGGGCGGCGGGGCCAGGGCCCGGCGGCGCAGCAGCACCCGGCCCTCCAGGTTCGTCGTCGTCCCGGTCTCCTCCGCCCACTGGGCCACCGGTAGCACCACGTCCGCCAGCGCCGCCGTCTCGGACAGCACCACGTCCGCCACCGCCAGGAAGTCCAGCGCCCGGATCCGCTCCTCCACATGGGCGGCGTGCGGCGCCGACACCACCGGGTTGGAGCCCATCAGCAGCAGCGCCCGTATCTCGCCGCCCAGCGCGTCCAGCAGCTCGTAGGCGCTGCGGCCCGGCCCGGGCAGCGCATCCGGGTCCACCCCCCCACACCGCCGCCACATGCCTGCGGGCCGCCGGGTCGTCCAGCCGCCGGTAGCCGGGCAACTGGTCGGCCTTCTGGCCGTGTTCGCGGCCTCCCTGGCCGTTGCCCTGGCCGGTCAGGCAGCCGTAGCCGGACAGCTCCCGGCCGGCCCGCCCGGTGGCCAGGCACAGGTTGATCCACGCCCCCACGGTGTCGGTGCCCTTCGCCTGTTGTTCCGGGCCGCGTGCGGTCAGCACCATCGAGGACGGCGCGTCGCAGAACAGCGCCACGGCCTGGCGGAGTTGTGGCACCGGCACCCCGGTGATCCGCTCGACCAGCTCCGGCCAGTGCGCCATCGCCGCGGCCCGCGCCGCCGGCCAGCCACTGGTGCGGGCCGCGATGAACTCCTCGTCCGTGCGCCCCTCGGCGACCACCAGGTGCAGCAGGCCCAGCGCCAGCGCCAGGTCCGTACCGGGGCGCGGCGCGAGATGCAGATCGGCCTGTTCGGCGGTGCGGGTCCGGCGGGGATCGACGACGATCAGCCGCCCGCCGTTCTCCCTGAGCTCGGTCAGATGGCGCAGCGCCGGCGGCATGGTCTCCGCCAGGTTGGAGCCGACCAGCAGCACGCACCCGGTCCGCGCCACATCGGCCAGCGGGAACGGCAGCCCCCGGTCCAGCCCGAACGCCCGGCCCTGCGCCGCCGCGGCCGACGACATGCAGAACCGGCCGTTGTAGTCGATCTGCGACGTGCCCAGCACCACCCGCGCGAACTTCCCCAGCGCATACGCCTTCTCGTTGGTCAGCCCGCCGCCGCCGAACACCCCGACCGCGTCCCGCCCGTACACCGCGCCGGCCCGCCGCAGGCCCTCCGCGACCCGGTCCAGGGCCGCGTCCCAACCGGCCGGCACCAGCTGCCCGGTGTCCGCGTCGCGCACCAGGGGAGTCGTCAAGCGCGCCCCGGGGGCGAGCAGTTCGTGCGCGGTGCGCCCCTTGCCGCACAGCGCGCCCCGGTTCACGGGGAACGCGGGCCGCTCCACAACCTCCACCGCAGGGCCGCCCGGCCCGGTGGTGGGCCGCAGCCCCATGCCGCATTGCAGGGCGCAGTAGGGGCAGTGGGTCTCGACCGGGGCGGTGGCGACGGCGTCCATACCGGTCAGCGTGGAACGGGCGTGTTACGCCGACGGATCGCCCCCGTTTCCGGCGCGCGGCGGACTCCTCCCACGGGACCGCAGGCCGGCAGAGGGGTCGCGGTACACGGATTTCCCCGGCGGGAAACGGAACCGCAACGACCGGGTGCCAGCCTCGCTCCATGACGGCGTCGACAGCGAACCAGCCCACCCAGGAGCCCGGCCTCTCCGCCCCGGCACCCGGGCCGTCCGCCCCGCCCTTCGCCCCCCTGGCCGCCGCCGGTCTCGCCGCCGAGATCACCGATGTCCTCGGCAACCGCCTGCGCACCGTCCGCCTGCACCGCTTCCGCCGCCCCGCCGCCCCGCCACCCGCCCTCGTGGCCGTCGCCCACGGCAGCCGCCACCCCGGGGCCGCCCCCGCCGTCCGGGCCCTCCTCGCCCGGATCCGGGCGCTCCGCCCCGGCCTCCCCGTCCACCTCGGCCACCTCGAACTCGACCGGCCGCTGCTCGCCGACACCCTCGCCTCACTGCACGGCACCTCCGACGCCGTCGTCCTCGTGCCGCTGCTCTTCGGCCACGGCTATCACGTCACCCACGACCTGCCCGCCGCGCTCGCCGCCGCCCCGCACCTCACCGGCCGGACAGCGGCACCCCTGGGCCCGCACGCCCTCCTGGCCGAGGCCCTGCACGGCCGCCTCCTGGAGGCCGGCTTCCCCACCGGCCCCCACGCCGGCCGCCGCCCCGCCGTCGTCCTGGCCGCCGCCGGCTCCCGCGCCCCCCGCTCCGCCCGCGACACCGCCCGTATCGCCCGCCTCCTCTCCACCCACCTCGGCGGCGTCCCCGTCCTGCCCGCCTACGCCCACCCGTCGCCCGCCACCACCCCGGGCGGAGACGCTTCGCGTCGCCCCTCCCGGATAGCCGCCGCCCTCAGCGTCCCCGAAGCCGTCCGCGCGCTGACCGACCGCGGCCACCACCCCGACGACATCGCCGTCGCCGCCTGCTTCGCCGCCCCCGGCCGCTTCGCCGACCGGTGCGCGGCCCTCGCCCCCGGGCCCGCCGCCGCCCCGCTGGGCGACCACCCCGCGCTGGCCCGCCTCGTACTGCACCGCTACGACCAGGCGCTCTCCACGCGCACCGGATCCGGCACCGACGTCCCCAGGGCGGCTACCGTCGCCGTATGACGGGCACAACACGGGCAACCCCTCCCAGTCCCGGCGAGGACCCGCGCGCGGCGCTCCCCGGCTACACCGCGGCGGACACCGAACGCTGGGTCCCCGAGCCGGACAAACGCCCCGGGCGCACCGCCTTCCAGCGCGACCGCGCCCGGGTCCTGCACTCCGCCGCACTGCGCCGGCTCGCCGGCAAGACCCAGGTCGTCACCCCCGGCAGCGCCACCCAGGCATGGGACGCCAGCCCCCGCACCCGTCTGACGCACTCCCTGGAGTGCGCCCAGGTGGGCCGCGAACTGGGCGCCGCCCTCGGCTGCGACCCGGATCTGGTCGAGACCGCCTGCCTGGCGCACGACCTCGGCCACCCGCCCTTCGGGCACAACGGCGAACAGGCCCTCAACGAGGTCGCCGCGCCCTGCGGCGGCTTCGAGGGCAACGCCCAGTCGCTGCGCCTCCTGGCCCGCCTGGAACCCAAGCGGTTCGTGCCCTCCCCGGACGGCGCACCGGTCAGCGTCGGTCTCAACCTCACCCGCGCCGCCCTGGACGCCGCCACCAAGTACCCCTGGCCGCGCGGCGCCCACCCCGACGGCCCGGACGCCGTGAAGTTCGGCGTCTACGCCGACGACCTGCCCGTCTTCGCGTGGTTCCGGCAGGGCGCCCCGTCCGGCCGGCGCAGCTTCGAGGCGCAGGTCATGGACTGGGCCGACGACGTCGCCTACTCGGTGCACGACGTCGAGGACGGGCTGCACGCCGGCCACCTCGACCCCAACGTGCTGCTCGCCGACCCCGAACGCGCCGAGATCTTCGCGGTCGCCGCCGAGCGCTACGCCCCCGGTGCCGCCGAGGCGGCGCTGGCCGCCGCCCTGGACCGCCTCCTGGAGCAGGAGTGGTGGCCGCACGGCTACGACGGCTCGGCGCTCGCCCAGGCCCGCCTCAAGGACGCCACCAGCCAGCTCATCGGCCGCTTCTGCCTGGCCGCCGAGGGCGCCACCCGGGCCCGCTTCAGCACCGGCCCGCTCACCCGGTACGCGGCGGAGCTGGTGGTTCCGGCCGAAACCCGCCTGGAATGCGCCGTTCTCAAGGCCGTCGCCGATCGCTACGTGATACAGCGCCCGGACCAGGAAGCGCTCCGCGCCGACCAGCGTGTGGTGATCGCGGAACTCGCCGAGGCGCTGCTCGCCCGCGCCCCCGACGGCCTTGACCCGCAGTTCCGTTCGCTGTTCGACGCGGCCCCCGACGACACCGCCCGGCTGCGGGCCGTCATCGACCAGATCGCCGCGCTCACCGACGCCTCCGCGCGTAATCTTCACGCTCGTCTCACACGTCCCCCTGGTAACGGTTAGGGCAACCCAGGGTGACCCTGGGGAGGCGGCCCCTCTTCCCCCCTCACGCTCCGTGCGGGACGCTCGTCCCCGCGACGGCATACGGGAACCCGAAAACCGTCGAACACATCAAGGGAACGAGAGAGACACGGGAGGCACCGCAAAACGGGGGCGGCAGCGGGGGAAACAACGGGGACCAACAGGGGCGTTCACGGACGCGGACGCGGACGTACGGCACCGCAACGAGGAGGAAGCAAGTGGTCGACACGCACCAGACGTTCGTCATCGTCGGGGGTGGCCTGGCCGGAGCGAAGGCCGCGGAGACGCTCCGCGCGGAAGGGTTCACCGGCCGGGTGATCCTCATCTGTGACGAGCGCGACCACCCCTACGAGCGCCCCCCGCTCTCCAAGGGGTACCTGCTCGGCAAGGAGGAGCGGGACAGCGTCTTCATCCATGAACCCGCCTTCTACGCCCAGGCCCGGATCGAGCTCCACCTGGGCCAGCCCGCCGTCCACCTGGACCCCGCCGCCCGGACCGTCCGCCTGGGCGACGGCACCCTCATCGCCTACGACAGGCTGCTGCTGGCCACCGGCGCCGAACCCCGCCGCCTGAACATCCCCGGCACCGGCCTGGCCGGCGTCCACCACCTCCGCCGCCTCGCGCACGCCGAACGCCTCCGCGGCGTCCTCGCCTCCCTGGGGCGCGAGAACGGCCACCTGGTCATCGCCGGCGCCGGCTGGATCGGCCTCGAAGTGGCCGCCGCGGCCCGCTCCTACGGCGCCGAGGTCACCATCGTCGAACCCGAACCGACGCCCCTGCACGGCATCCTCGGCCCCGAACTCGGCGCCCTCTTCACCGACCTGCACCGCGAGCGCGGCGTCCGCTTCCACTTCGGCGCCCGCCTCACCGAGATCGTCGGCCAGGACGGCGTGGTCGTCTCCGTCCGCACCGACGACGGCGAGGACCACCCCGCCCACGACGTGCTCGCCGCCATCGGCGCCGCCCCCCGCACCGCCCTCGCCGAACAGGCCGGCCTCGACGTCGTCGACCGCGCCGACGGCGGCGGCATCGCCGTCGACGCCGCGCTGCGCACCTCCGACCCGTACATCTACGCCGCCGGCGACGCGGCCGCCGCCGACCACCCCCTCCTGGACACCCGGCTGCGCGTCGAGCACTGGGCCAACGCCCTCAACGGCGGCCCGGCCGCCGCCCGCGCCATGCTCGGCCAGGACATCAGCTACGACCGCGTCCCGTACTTCTTCTCCGACCAGTACGACCTCGGCATGGAGTACTCCGGCTACGCCCCGCCCGGCTCCTACGACCAGGTCGTCTGCCGCGGCGACGTCGGCAAGCGGGAGTTCATCGCCTTCTGGCTCAGCGAGGGCCGCGTCCTGGCCGGCATGAACGTCAACGTCTGGGACGTCGCCGAGCACGTCCAGCAACTGATCCGCTCGGCTGCCCCGTTGGACCCCGAGAGGCTGGCCGATCCCACCGTTCCCCTGACCTCGCTGCTCCCGTAACGTGCCCGTATGACCTCTGGTCCCACGCGCCTCACCAGCTCCGACGGCAGCGCCGGCCCCGGTGGCAGCGGCACCCCGGGCGTCACCCTCGACGACGTCCGGGAGGCCGCCCGCCGGCTGGCCGGCGCGGCCCACCGCACCCCGGTACTGCGCTCCCGCACCCTCGACGCCCGGACCGGCACCCGGGCCTTCCTCAAGTGCGAGAACTTCCAACGGGCCGGCGCCTTCAAGTTCCGCGGCGCCTACCACGCCCTCTCCCGCCTCACCCCCGAACAGCTGGCCCGCGGGGTCGTCGCCCACTCCTCCGGCAACCACGCCCAGGCCCTCGCCCTGGCCGCCCGGGAACGCGGCACCCGCGCCGTCATCGTCATGCCCGCCGACGCCCCGCGCGCCAAACGGGATGCCACCGCCGGCTACGGCGCCGAGATCGTCACCTACGACCGCTACACCGAGGACCGCGCCGCCCTCAGCGGCCGCATCGCCCAGGAGCGCGGCCTGACCCTGATCCCCCCGTACGACCATCCGCACGTCATCGCCGGACAGGGCACCACCGCCCTGGAGCTCCTGGAGGAGACCGGCCCGCTCGACGCCCTCCTCGTACCCGTCGGCGGCGGCGGGCTGATGGCCGGCTGCGCCACCGTCGCCACCGCCCTGGCCCCCGGCATCCGCATGATCGGCGTCGAGCCCGCGGCCGGCGACGACACCCGCCGCTCCCTGGCCGCCGGCCACCGCGTCGCCGTCCCCGTGCCGCGCACCATCGCCGACGGCCAGGCCGTCGACACCCCCGGCGAGCTGACCTTCGCGATCAACCGCCGGCTGGTCGACTCCATGGTCCTCGTCACCGACGACGAGATCCGCGCCGCCATGGCCTTCGCCTTCGAACGCCTCAAGATCGTCGTCGAGCCCAGCGGCGCCAGCGCCCTCGCCGCCCTGCTCTCCGGCCGCCTGGAGCCGTCCCCGGGGCCCGAACCGGCCCGTATCGGCGTGATCGTCTCCGGCGGCAACATCGGCCCCGACCGCTTCCGGGAACTCCTCGGCTGACCCGCCCCGCACCGCCCCGGCCCGGGTCGGCCCGCCCCGGCCGGGGCTCCTCCCACGGGCTTCCGGCGGGGACTGTCGGACCCCCACCGTAGACTTCACGCGTGGCAGGCAGGATCAACGATGACGATGTGAAGGCGGTGCGGGACGCGGTCCCGATCGACGCCGTCGTGTCCGAGTACCTCCAGCTCCGCAACGCCGGCGGCGGCAACCTCAAGGGCCTGTGCCCCTTCCACGACGAGAAGTCCCCGTCCTTCCACGTCAGCCCCGCCAAGGGCCTCTACCACTGCTTCGGCTGCCAAGAGGGCGGCGACACCGTCGACTTCGTCATGAAGATCGACCACCTCTCCTTCGCCGAGACCATCGAACGCCTCGCCGCCCAGGCCGGCATCACCCTGCGCTACGAGGAGGGCGGCTACACCCCCGGCCGCCAGCAGGGCGAGCGCACCCGCCTGGTCGAGGCCCACAAAGCCGCCGCCCAGTACTACACCGAGCAGCTGGAGAGCCCCGAGGCCGCCGTCGCCCGCACCTTCCTCGCCGAGCGCGGCTTCGACCAGGCCGCCGCCGGGCACTTCGGCGTCGGCTACAGCCCCGCCGGCTGGGACCACCTCACCCGCTTCCTGCGCGGCCGCGGCTTCACCGACAAGGAGCTGGTCCTCTCCGGCCTCTCCCAGGAGGGCCGCCGCGGCCCCATCGACCGCTTCCGCGGCCGCCTGATGTGGCCCATCCGCGACATCTCCGGCGAGGTCGTCGGCTTCGGCGCCCGCAAGCTCCGCGACGACGACAACGGCCCCAAGTACCTCAACACCCCCGAGACCCCCCTCTACCGCAAGTCCCAGGTCCTCTACGGCATCGACCTCGCCAAGAAGGAGATCGCCAAGGGCAACCGCGCCGTCGTCGTCGAGGGCTACACCGACGTCATGGCCTGCCACCTCGCCGGCGTCACCACCGCCATCGCCACCTGCGGCACCGCCTTCGGCGAGGGCCACATCAAGATCCTCCGCCGGCTGCTGATGGACAACTCCGGCTCCGAGGTGGTCTTCACCTTCGACGGCGACGCCGCCGGCCAGAAGGCCGCCCTGCGCGCCTTCGAGGACGACCAGAAGTTCGCCGCCGAGACCTCCATCGCCATCTCCCCGGGCGGCATGGACCCCTGCGACCTCCGGCTCGCCGAGGGCGACCAGGCCGTCGCCGCCCTCGTCGAGTCCCGCACCCCGCTCTTCGCCTTCGCCCTGCGCTCCATCGTGACCCGCTACAACCTCGACACGGAGGAAGGCCGGATCGCCGCCGTCGAGGAGGCCGTACCGGTCGTCGCCGCCATCAAGGACCGCGGCCTGCGCGACCGTTACGCCATCCGCCTCGTCGGCCTCGTGGGCATCACCAGCCAGGCCGAGGAGCAGGCCATCGTCCGCCGGGTGCGCGGCCTGGCCCGCAGCCGCGACGACCGGGCCCCCCAGGCCCCCGCCCGCACCGCCGCCCGCGGCCCCGCCGCGCCCGAAGAGCGCGGCCCCGCCCTCAACCTCCGCAGCCCCGCCCGCATGGTCGAGCGCGAACTCCTCAAGC
>NZ_KB891879.1 GCF_000373585.1 Streptomyces sp. MspMP-M5 | reverse complement strand
CCGGCCGGCCGGACAGTGCCTGGCGAAGCGTCACCGCCGATGCGCGAGCCTTCGGGCGAGCCCCGGGCGTGCCCAGCGTGGACCGGACGCGGCTCACCAACCCGGCTCGGCGTGCGGAGTTCAAGGTGCGAGCGCCGGGGCTTCGCGGATGCCGAATTCGTGACGCAGTACCGAGCGGGCCGCGGGGTAGCCGCACATGCCATGCACGCCGGGCCAGGAGGAGTGGTGGCGGAACACCGGTAGAGACCGCGGAACGGAGCGGAGTGCGGTACGGGGCGGTCTGGGGGGCGGGCCGGGCCAGGCTCTGCTTGAGCGTGATCGCTCCTGCACCGATGTCCCCGCCTGCGTAGTTGGGGTTGTACTTCTCGTAGGCAGCGCTGCCCAGGAGGAGGGCGACGGAGCTGCGGCCGCCGGGGAGGGGGTGGGCGTAGCCGGCCTCGGCACGCAGGAGGTCCACGTGGGTCCCCCGGCTTGGGTTTCGTGGACGCGTGCGCGCCCTGGCCGGGCGCCCAGTCGAACAGGTCCCGGGCCGACATGCCCAGCGCGGACAGGATGGCGTCCCGGTCGCACCCGGCCCCCGCACCGCGCCAACAGGCGCCCCTCCTCCGTCAGGCGGAAGAACAGACTGGGCCCTGGTCGTCGTGGACATGCGAAAGCGGGCGTGTTCGGCCCCATGCACTGGGACTCGTGACACGCCCGTCGATGCGGCGGACGCAGTATTCGCCAAGGTCGGATCGCCCCGGCGCGTCGGTGAATGTCTTCATTACATCTCGTATTACTCTTCCGCAACTGTACGGAACCGCAAAAAGCGGTACATCTGCGCAAACTTCCGGAGTGAAAATGCACAAGCTTCACAAGGCTGCCGTCCTGGCCGCCGCCCTCGGCAGCATCACCATCCTCAGCGCTGGCACCGCCAACGCCTACGGTGGGGCAGACGACATCAGGCAGGGCAGCCAGTGCCGTTCGCACGATCTGAACGTGAATGTCCTCGGTGAGGTCGGGCTCGTGAACGGCCTGCTGGGCAGCGCGCTTGGCGGCGAAGGATCGCCGGGTGCGCAGGCCACCCCGATGGGCTCCCGTATGGGCTGCAACAACGACTTCGGCGACCATGGCGGTGGGGAAGGCGGTGGCCATGGCGGCGGCAGGTAAGGGAAACCTGTAAAGATGGGCCCCGGTGTCGGCTCTCATCGGCCGGCGCCGGGGCCCTGTCAGCGTCTGCGCTCGCCAGCCTCGCGGAGTGCCGCCAGGACCCGGACGCAGGTAACCAGGTCCATGACCGCGTACCCGTCTTCGACTGACCGCCCAGGCACCTTGCCGACCGCGACCCCGTACGCGAACCCGGCGTGGTCGGCTTCTTTGTTGGCCTGGCGTATGTAGTCGGCGAGGCGGATGGAGCGTTTGGCCTTGCACTCCATCCCTGGGCACCGGCGGCCGCAACATGACCTGCGCTTGTGGGACGCTCGTAGCGGACTGCCTGGGGCCGCACGAACTGCACCTCGATCCGATACGCGTCCACGCGGTCAGGGCGAGACCGACCGCCAGCCGGTAGCGACCGGGGCGTGCACCCAGCCGCGCACCGATGAGGGCAGCCGGGGGCGGCCGCGAACGACCGTCTGCCGGCTGAACCACCAGCCCACTACGCCAGAACAGCCACAAGCCGGTTCGTCCAACCAGACCCAGGTCGATGCCCCGTCGCCGGTCCTCTCCCCGGCACGGCCGATTGGTGGCGGTGCCTTACGGCGGCCTGGTGATCGGACTTCCCGTCGCCGTCCCTGGCGTGAGCGTCTGTGTTCTGATGAACCGCGGTGGCTGCGGGCCGTTCGCGCGCTTCGTGGCGGACTTCGAACCTCCCGGCGGTCAAGGCGGACTGGAACTGCGCAACGCCGTCCCCGAGCAACAGCTGCCCGCCGAACTCCTCCCCGCGATCAGACAGGGCCTGGCGGACCCTCGGGACCGTCAGCTCGCGAGACACCGACGAGCCTGCAGAAACGACCGCCACGCCTGAGTACTTCTACCGATGTCCGGTGGAGGCCGCGAAGGCAGGATGGCTCTGTGACTGAACACGAGCACAATCCCCAAGTCCCTGCACGAGCCGCCCCTGACCGTCGGCGGGTAGAGAACGCGATGAAGGCCGTCCTCCTCGTGGCAGCCATAGCCGGAGGGCTCTTGCTGCTCTACGTGGCCCTCATGATCGGTCCCTACCTCCTATCCAACTGACCGCAACATCGCCCACCTCCGCACCGGCCTTGGGAAGCGAGCGGAGCGGGGGGAGGCGATTCAGGGCCAAGGCTGATGGCTGGGAACCGTTGGGCGGGCCGCGGTCGGCCCGCCGGGCTGCCTCGCTGGATTCCTTTGACGCTGGGCTGGCTGGGGACAGGCTCGCTCTTCGCCTGGAGCGCTTGGAAGCTCGCGCTCACGTTGTATCTGGAGATGGCACGTCCCAACGATGTCTGCCTGCCGGAAAATCTCGCCCTCGCGGTCGTGCTGCACTCCACCGCCGTTTCCGTGGGCGCACTCATGCTGTCTGCGCTCGTGCGCGCCCACAGGCACAGGCACCGCACGCCGCCCGTTGTCGCCGATATCGCCCGATGACTGTCGTGCTGCCTGGCTTACCGTCTCCAAACCAGGCTCGGTGCGTCAGGTCCGGAGCCGCAGACGGATTGCGGCGACGCAGACAGTGCCGCTGCTGTCGAAAAGGTACTTCGTCGTGAGCCTGCTGGAGCCCTCTGACCGAACTTCGTGACACCCCGGTCGTCTACGCTGGGGGGGTCGCCACTCCTGGCCACCCCAGCCCCGTCGAGGAAAGACCAGTTGACTCCGCATTCCCTCGCGTTCTACGTGGACGTGGTCACCACCGGGACGGTGCTTGGCGTCAGGCCGACCGACAGTCCCGACCGGGTCACCGCGATCCTGGGTACCGACTTCGCCGAGAACTCCCTTGACGACCACAGCATGTGGCGCGACTACGGAATGGTGGAATTCTTCTGGACCCGGGAGTCGCCGGACCACCCGTGGGAGGGCCACCACTTCACCCTGCACGTACATCGGCTGTCGTACTGGGGCGGCAGCATCGTCAACAGAGCGATTCGCGAACGGTACGGCCGCTTCGACCGCCATCTCCGGTTCGACAAACTGGAGCGGCTACTGACGAAGCGCGGCGCACGCTTGGAGGACGTTCCGGACGTGAACGCTCCGGCCTTCACCCTGCACTGGCAGCCTGCCTCCCAGGTATCCGTCATGGCGTTCCGCGCCCATGAGAAGGGGGAGCGTCGGCGCGGCAGCGACCGGATCGGTGACGTGTATGTCATCTCTGCACCGGTGAGCGCCGAGCACGTGGCATGGAACAGGGAGCGCTACGGCCGTCAGGACGCCTGAGGGGTGTCCGGTAGGTCGGCGATCGGACAGATCGGGGTTTCCAGGGGAGGGAGGCGGAGGGGCTGGAGTCCGGGCCTGTCGAGGAGGGCTTCGACCAACGGGGTGGGGTCTGCGACCTTGGTGTCGAGCAAGTCGAAGTCGGTGCAGGTGACCCAAGTCCAGTCTGCCGGGCCGATGTTGGAAGTGCTGTAGGCCATCAGGTCGGGATGGTGACAGAGGCCGCGGGTGTCACCCAGGCAGCCGGTCCTTCAGGTGATCCTCCCCCGTGCGACCGGCCGCTGGAGGCGACCGCCGTCCGGGCGCTGTGCGCGGTACCCGCGGAACGGCTGGCCGACGGACCGGCCGCGTCGTGGGCCGCCCGGCGGCGCAGTGCGCTGTGGTTCACGGCGCACCTGCTGGCCGGCGGGATCGTCAGCGGGATGACGCTGGCCGTGCCACCGGCCGCGGTGCTGCTGCTGGCCAGGCCGTTCGGGGGTGCTGCACCGGGATTCAAGTGGCTGCAGGAGTTCAGTGGTTGGACCGGCGGCGGCCGGGCTGGTCCTGCTGGCCCTGCTGTTGGGCACCGGTTGGGGCGCGGGGGTGCTACTGGCCCGTTGTGCGCCGGTGCTGCTGGGCCCCACCCCTGCCGACCGGCTGGCCGCCGCCGAGCGCCGCGCGGCCGAACTCGCGGCCCGCAACCGGCTGGCGCGCGAACTGCACGATGCGGTGGGCCACGCACTGAGCGCCGTCACCCTCCAGGCAGGGGCGGCCCGCCGGGTGCTGGACACCGACCCCGAGTTCGCCCGGCAGGCACTGGCCGCCATCGAGGACACCACCCGCGAGGCGGTCGCCGAACTCGACACCGTCCTGGGCCTGTTGCAGTCCAACGATGAAAAAACCGATGAAACCGATGAAACCGATATGACCGAAGTAGCCAGGGCGATGGTGGTGGCCGCTCCCGCGCCAACTTTGGACGGCCTGGAGGCACTGTTCCGCCGGACCCGCGCGGCGGGCGTCCGCATCACAGCGGAGCTCTCCGGGGACCACGCCGGGGTGCCGCCGGTGGTCTCGCGGGAGGCGTACCGGATCGTCCAGGGAGGGCTGAGCAACGCCCTGCGGCACGCCGGCCCGGCCTGGGTGGCCGTACAACTGCACGTGCACAACGGGGAGTTGAGTCTGACGGTGAAAAACCCGGTGGCCACTGCGGTGGATCCGGAAGGGACTGCACGTGCCGCGGGCGGGCGCGGGCTGCGCGGGATCACCGAACGCGCCCGGCTGCTCGGCGGGACGGCGTCGACCGGGGCCACGGACGGCGTCTGGCGGCTGACCGCCCGGCTGCCAGTCTCCGGACCTGCCGACGGACAACCTGCCGTCCGCGGGGACGGGGCACAGCGTGATCAGGATCGTGCTTGTCGACGACGAGCGGATGGTGCGCACCGCACTGCGGGTCATCCTGGGTGCGGAGGCCGATATGGAGGTCGTCGGCAAGGCGGCGGACGGCACGGAGGCGGTACCGCTGGTCCGCGAGGTGCGCCCGGACGTGGTGCTGATGGACGTCCGGATGCCCGGAATCGACGGGATCCGGGCCACCGAGCTGATCCTCGCCGGGTCGGCGGATCCACCACGGATCATCGTCGTCACCACCTTCGAGAACGACGCCCACGTCTACGACGCGCTACGAGCCGGTGCCAGCGGATTCCTGCTCAAGCGCGCCCACGCGGACGAACTGGTCCAGGCGGTGCGACTGGTGGCACGCAGCGACTCGCTGCTGTTCCCCTCGGCGGTACGGGCACTGGCCGCCCGTTACGCCGGGGAGCGGGCCGCGGATGACGCGGCACGGGCACTGCGGGACCGGCTGTCGGAGCGGGAGGGCGCGGTGCTGAGGCTGATGACCGCCGGGCTGACCAACGCCGAAATCGCCGGCCGACTGGGAGTCGGCCCAGCCACCGTAAAGACGCACGTCGCCGGGGTGTTGGCCAAGCTCGGAGCGCGGGATCGGACCCAGGCGGTGATCGCCGCCTACGAGTGCGGATTCGTCCGGCCAGGGTGACCGCGGACCTGTCCAGGCTCGATCGACTCCCACCAGCCCCACGATGCGCAAAATGGCGACGCGATCACCAGATGCTCCAACACGGCCGCCACCTCGGCAAGTTCACACGCGATCTGCTCTGCCTGGGCACGAAACGCTATGGCTTTCCCCAGGAGCGAGATCAACCGGCGGCCATTGCGTGGTCGCGAAGACAACGGGTTCGCACCGCCGCTGACGAGGGAGCGGAGGGGAGCCGGGTGACGCCGATCGCGCCAGTAAGTCGCCAGCCGAAGGCGAGCCCACGGGTGCCTTGTGGCGGGTTCGGCGTTTCCCAACGTCTCCCTCATAGCGTTCACCCTCAACGTATTGCAACGATCAGCCGTGCTGTCGTTGCGTTAAGCGATAGGGCGTTGCAATGATTACTCCTCATCTACCTGCAGCTATTGGGGATTTGAGGGAATGAGTCGTTGCGGGAGAGTAGAAAGCAACGTAGCTTTTCCAGCGTCCGGAAACACCGGGTCGCCGGAAACGGCGAGTCACACGCACACAGGGAGAGCATCATGCACAAGTTCAACACCCCCGCCCCGATCACCGTCGTCCTGGACGTCCCCGCCGGACGCGTCCAGTTCGTCGCCGCCGACCGTGCCGACACCACCGTTGAGGTCTTGCCGGCGAACGCCTCGAAGGGGCGTGATGTGAAGGCGATGGAGCAGACCACCGTCGAATACGCCGATGGTGTCCTGCGGGTCGTGTCCTCGGTGAAGGATCTGTACTTCGGGCCCTCGGGGGCGGTCGAGGTGACGGTCAAGCTGCCTGCCGGTTCGCGGGTCGAGGCCAAGACCGCCGGCGCAGAACTGCGGACCCTCGGTCGCCTGGGCGATGTCGTCTTCGAAGGGGCTTACCGCCAGGTCAAGTTGGACGAGACGGCGAGCCTGCGCCTGTCCGTGCTCGACGGTGACGTCGAGGTCGGCCGGCTGGGCGGGGCTGCGGAGATCAGCGCCGCACGGGGCGACATCCGCATCACCGAGGCCATGGGCGGCAAGGTCGTGCTCACCACCCAGTCCGGTGACATCACCATCGGCGCCGCCACCGGCGTCTCGGCCACCCTGGACGCCGGCACCAGCCACGGCCGCATCAGCAACGCCCTGAAGAACAACGGCACCGCCGAACTCGACATTCGCGCCACCACCTCCAACGGCGACATCACCGCCCACAGCCTCTGACGGAAACAACGCCAGGCTGCCTGTCGGCAGACGGGGACCACGGGGCTTCCCCCTCAATCGCTCGATCAAGTCCGTTCCATCAAGCCCATCAAGCGCATCTAGTCCATCAAGTCCATCAAAGGAGCACACCACCATGTCCACCACCACTCTCATCAACCAGCACGACGGCTTCTCCGAGACAGGACTGGCCCGACTGCACGACGTGCTGGCCCGGCATGTCGACTCCGGGAAGATTCCCGGGCTCGTCGCCCTGGTCAGCCGGGGCGGACAGACGCACGTCGAAGCCATCGGGACGATGCGTCACGACGGTGGCGCGCCGATGCGTCGGGACACGATCTTCCGGATGGCCTCGACGTCCAAGCCAGTCACCATGGCGGCGGCGATGGTCCTGCTCGATGAGTGCCGGATACGCCTGGACGACCTGGTGGAGACGTGGCTGCCGGAACTGGCCGACCGGCAGGTCCTCAAGCAGATCGACGGCCCGCTGGAGGACACCGTGCCGGCACGGCGACCGATCACCGTACGGGACGTGCTGACCTCCACCTTCGGGCTCGGCGTGGACCTGACGTCGATGGGCACCCCGATCATGGACGCGATCTTCGAGCGGGGCGTCTTCTCCCAGGGCGCGCAGGAGGCGCCCGGGCCGGACGAGTGGATGCGCCGCCTCGGCATCCTCCCGCTGATGCACCAGCCCGGCCGGCGCTGGCAGTACCACCTCAGCAACGACGTACTCGGCGTGCTGGTGGCTCGGGTCACCGGCCAGCCCTTCGAGACGTTCCTGCGCGAGCGCATCTTCGACCCGCTGGGGATGAAGGACACCGGTTTCCATGTCCCCGCCGACAAGATCGACCGACTGCCGACCAGCTACGTCCCCGACCCGCAGACCGGCGAGTTCACCGTCTGGGACGAGGCGGCCGGTGGACGGTACAGCCAACCGCCAACCTTCCAGTCAGGCGGCGGCGGGCTCGTCTCCACCGTGGATGACTACCACGCCTACTTCCAGATGCTGCTGAACGGCGGAACGCACGCCGGCGAGCGGATCCTGTCCCGGCCCGCCGTCGAGCTGATGACCACCAACTGCCTCACTCCCGAACAGAACGCCGCCCGCAACGCCATGGCCCGCGACAACGTCCACATCTCCTTCGGCCAAGGCCAACACGGCGGCTGGGGCTACGGCATGGCCGTACGCACCTACCGCGGCGACTACGCCCCCATCGGCCAGTTCGGCTGGGACGGCGGAACCGGCACCACCACCTACGCCGACCGCCACAACCAACTCACCGGCACTCTCCTCACCCAGATCGGAATGTCCACCCCGGACTCGGCCCGGCTCATCCACGACTTCTGGACGACCCTCTACCAAGCCATCGACAACTGACACCGGCGCCGGACACGACGACCCACACCGAGCCCACCGAGGGTGAGATCCCCTCGGTGGGCTCGGCGCGGACCCAGGTGTTGCGATGTGCCGTGGCTGAATCAGGAGGCTGCTCGACGCACCTGGCATCAGCGTCCCACCGGCGACCACCCCGACCGCCGCCCTCGCAACCCTCCAGGCCCGGGTCACCGACCTGAGCAACGACGCCAACAGCAAGATCAAGACGACGTGTTAATGATCTGCAAGCCCTTAGGAGGTGGTGGTTCTGTGTGAAAGTCGCCCGGCGCGGAGCGTGACTTTGCGCCCGAGCAACTTGACAAGGCCGGTTGAGGGACTGTCCCGTTTGGCTGATCGGGCGGGCGGCCACCGTCTTCCGGGTGCAGAATCGATAAGACGGCTGGCCGGATCCGATCGCGGACAGGCATTGTCGGCGAGGGCGTGCGTGTCACTTCCCGCGCAGAAATAAAGCAGAAAGCGCGGGTCACCTTAACCTCAACTGCGCCGCGCAAACGCAAAGACCGGCGCGGCAAACGCAAAGACCGGCGCGCAAGCGCAAGGGCCGCGGTGGCAGACTCCACTGAAGGTCCGGAGTCCATGGTAAGTCCGTGGTCCGTGTTGCACGAGAAGACATCGGTACGAGAAGGGTGTTCCCTAATGTACGAGACACTCTCCCGCCTGTTGGTCCAGGAGTTCGGGATATCGCCAGACCTGGTCCATCCCCAGTCAACGGCCCGAGCGCTCGAAATGGACTCGCTGTCGTTGGCGGAGCTAACGGTGATGATCACGGAGCGGACGGGGCTCCGGTTCGATGAGGATGGTGTGACGCTCGACAGTACGCTCGAAGAGATTGCCACGCACTTCGCCCCGTCCGACGAAAGGCCCCCTCCGCATGGGGATTCCATGCCTTCCGTCCTGGAGTAGGCGCGACTGGGTGCCGCTGCGGCATCCTGAACACCCGGTCGCTGGGGAACACTTGAGCTTGAGGGAGCGCCGCGGCCAGCTGATCGGGCAGACGTTCTCGGCCCTCCGGACACCGAACCGAACGTGAGCGGTTGGCCCGACGGTCGCGACGCGAATGGCTGGCCCGGCGGTCGCGGGACAGGTATTGTCGGAGTGTGTGAGTGCGCCGCTTACTGCTCGGCATTCAGTGAGAAAAGGAACGGCGACGTGTCGTCCGAGTCGTGTCCTACGCGGCGCAGCGGCTGTAGTGACAGACTCCCTGGAAATTTCGGAGTTCGCAGTCTGTGTCCCAGTAGGAAGTTTCTTCACCACATTCGTGGACTGCGGGTGACCACCCGGTCCGTGAAGAGGTGTCGAACCCTATCGACAGGATGACCATGACTGGCTGGATCGCTGATACTCCCTTGCTCGACGAGTTCACCTCCCGTCGCGACATCTATCCCTACTACCACGTCATCGAGGACCGGCCGACACCGGGCGAGGTCGTCGTCGACGGCATACGCGCGGTCAACGCAGCCTCGACGGATTACCTCGGGCTCACCGCCGACTCCGGCGTCCGCGCGGCGGCCTCACATGCCGCCGCCAAATACGGTACCTGTTGGACCGGATCTCCGATGCTCGGCACTGTCGGACTCCATCATGAGCTGGAAGAGGAGCTGGCCGACTTTCTCCGCCGCCCCGCGGTCATGCTGACCGTAACGGGATTCCAGGCCAACCTGACGCTGTCCTCCCTTTTCGACACCGGCCACATGGTGATCGCGGACCAGCACATCCACGCCTCTCTGCTGGAATCCCTCCGCCTCGGACGAGCTGAGTGTCGCCGGTTCGGGCACAATGACGTCACCCATGCCGAAAGGCTCATGCGGATCGCTGCCGACAAGGGAAAGGTCCCCGTCATTGTCACTGAGGGGGCGTTCTCCCTCGGCGGAGACCTCTGCCCGGTTCCGGAACTTGCCGCACTCGTCAAGCGCTACGGCGGCGGCCTGATCATCGACGGTGCGCACGACATCGGTGTGCTCGGAACCAACGGGCGAGGCGTCGGCGAGCACTTCGACGTAGAGGAGGGGATCGACCTCATCACGGGTACCCTCTGCAAGGCGTTCGGCTCCGTCGGCGGGTTCGTCGCGGGCTCGGTGAAGGCCATCCGCAGCCTGCGCCACTCCGGAAATGCGGCGATGTATTCGGCATCGATGGCACCTGCGTCCGCGGCCGCCGCGTTGGCGGCCGTACGGACGGCTCGCGCCCGGCCCGAGCTCCGCGCCGCATTGTGGGAGTCGGCCCGACGTCTGCACCGCGGCCTGGCGCAGCAAGGGCACCGTGTACCGTCCTGGCCGGGCCCCGCGGTTGCGCTGCCGGCGGGGACGCCCGAACAGGGTCTGAAGACCTTGGAAGAGGGCCTGAAGACATGGCGGGCGTTGCTCGAAGCGGGTGTCTATACAGGGGCATTTCTGCCCCCCAGCGTGGCGGGGGACCGGCTCGTCCTCCGCCTTTCGGTCACGGCCGCGCACACCCCGCAGCAGGTTGACCGGATCCTTGAGGTTGTCGGACAGCTCCTGCCGCCGTGATCCGATGCGGCTGATTCCGCCGAGCTGCGCTCCGGCCGCACCACCGGCACTGCCGCCCACCGGACTGTCGGGGAAGGAGAGGCGAAGTGCGCGAAGTCCTGACCGCCGTTCCGAACCACGCGGCCCACATGCTCGCCCTCTAGCGAGCCGCCGGCACTGGTACGTGCCATCGCCGTCGCCCTAAGAGCATGGGAGACCCGCCGCTCTGCCACCACGTCGCCACGCCCTACCGAAGGGAGCGGACATGCGATGCAAGGCTGCTGTCACCGGCATAGGGATGATCACCCCCGGCGGACTCACCACGGAAGCCACCTGGGCCACGGTGTGCCAGGGGCAAAGCATGGCTCGCACCGATCCCGACCTGGCCGGGCTCCCCGTGGACATCACCTGCCGGGTCGACGGGTTCGACGCCGACGCCGTTCACGGCAGGCGGTTGGCCCGACGCCTGGACCGCTTCACCCACCTCGCTCTCGCCGCAGCCCAGCAGGCAGTCAGGGACGCCAAACTCGAACCGGGCGCCTGGAACGCTCCCCGCGTGGCCGTCGTCCTCGGCGTCGGTGGCAACAGCATGAACGCCTACCTCCGCGAGTTCGAAGCCCTGAGCCGAGGCCACCCGGAACTGGTTTCCCCCCTCGCGCTGCCGCGCAGCGTTCCCAACATGGCTGCCGCCGAGGTCGCCATCGCCCTGGGGGCCCGCGGCCCGAACTTCACTGTTGCCAGTGCGTGTGCCTCGGGTGCCACCGCCCTGGCGGTCGCCGCCAGCCTGGTCACCTCGGGCGCCTGCGACATCGCTCTCGCGGGCGGCGCCGAATCCGGACTCTCGCGGATGACCGTCACTGGTTTCCACCAGATGCACGCCCTCTCACAGCGCACCGACGCTCCTCGACTCGCTTCACGTCCGTTCGACGTCGACCGCGACGGCTTCGTCCTCGCAGAAGGCGCTGCGGTCCTCGTCCTTGAGCGCCCTCAACACGCCCTACGTCGCGGTGCCGACCAGCGTGCACTGCTCTGTGGACATGCCTGCACCTGCGATGCCTACCATCCGGTGGTCCCGCATCCTGAGGGCATCGGCGTCGTACACGCTCTGCGTACCGCGTTGAAGGAGTCGGGCCTCGATTCCCGCGACATCGGGCATGTCAATGCCCACGGCACCTCCACCCCCGTTGGCGACACAGCCGAGGCACGTGCCCTGCATCGCATCTTCGGCCCGGCGCCGCCCCCCGTCACCGCACCGAAGAGCATTCTGGGCCACTCTCTTGGCGCGGCCGGTGCCATCGAGGCGGCTCTGACCGTCCTCACCCAGCAACACCAGCTCATTCCCCCCACTGCCAACCTCCATCGCCAAGACCCCGACTGGGAACTGGACATCGTCACCCAGGCTCCCCGAGCCGCGGCCATCAACGCGTCTGTCAGCAACTCCTTCGGCTTCGGCGGGCACAACACCGTCTTGGTGTTCGCAGGGGACTGAGTGCATCGGACGGCGCTGTCACGTTGCCGGGCGTGAAGTCTGCCGGCGTAGGCGTCAAGAACCACCTGCCACGCGCGCCCCGCACCAGGCGCCTGGGTGTGTCTACTCGGGTCTCGCGATCCCTGCTCAGGCATCCACTCGACTGGGCCAGTCTCGGTGACGCGTGACAGGCATGGCCCGATGGCGATGCTCTCGGCTGTGTGGTGAGGTGGGGAAGTGACCGACCGCCGCATCCGGCGGCGGGTGCCGGGTCGAGGCCGTCCACTCCGTCGCACCCAGACGCTCGACCTGCACCGTTGCCACTGGATACCCCGGATCGCCCCTTCGCCGCAGGAGAAGAGTGGGGGGCTGCCGATGACGACGGCACGTCGGTCACGTCTGTTGGTCGACCTTCCGCACGCGGGGGGAACGCGACGCTAAGCGCGACCGCAGAGGTGAGAGTGATCGGCCAGGAAGGGTTCACGCACATGGCGGACCACGGGGCCAGACAACGGCTCGTCGACCGCATCGCCACGGGCTCCGGCCTCGCACAGCGTCCTGTGGCGGTGAGCACGGCGCTCGACGACGTCGCGTCCTGGTCCACTGCCGCACGGATGCGGCACTACCAGGAAGAGGCGCTACCGCCCAGCAAGGGCGCCGTGGCGTGCGTGGCGCCCCCAACCGGATACGCCGAACCGTGCGCCGGTGGGCAGTGCATCCGGGCGGGTCCCGCATCCTCGACGTCGCCGAGAGCAGCCTCCGCCTTCCCCCCGCCCCGACGCACTCGCTGCCTCCCGACACGTACTGCGGGTACAGGGCAACTGCGCCTCCGCGGTCCTGCACCTCGGCGGTGGAGGAGTTGCAGCGCCGGTCTCTGCTTCCGCCCGAGTGATACGGCCTGGCCGTAGCCTTCACAGTTCTGCGCCTGGGCGTCTGACCGCGCGAAGGGAACCGAACTCCAAGTGGAACCACAGGACTTCACCGTGTCCAACGCCACCAGAACCACCACTGCCGGAAGCCCGCCCCCCGGACCCGGGCTCGGGAAGCGGGCCGACCGTTCCCGGCTCGCCGCTCTCGGACGTCTCCTGGTCCGGCGCCGCGCACTCGTACTGGTTGCCGTGCTGCTGGCCGTGGCAGCCGCCGTCCCGATCGGCGCAGGTGTCGCCGACCGGCTGTCCGGCGGTGGCTTCACCGACCCGGCGGCGGAGTCGTCGAAGGCCGAGAAGTTCCTCGCCGACCGCTTCGGATCGGGTGCGCCCAATCTGGTGTTACTGGCCCGCACCTCCGGTTCGGTCGATGACCCGCGGGCCGCGACCGCCGGTCGAGACCTCAGCCGCCGGCTCGCCCAAGAGCCGGGCGTGCTGTCGGTCGCGTCGTATTGGACGACCCCGCACGAGTTGGCGTCGCCGCTGAGGGCCCGGGACGGGCGCTCAGCGCTGGTGCTCCTGCGGTTGGGAGGCGACGAGGATCGGGTACGGGACATCGCGAAGGAACTGGTCCCGCGTTTCACCGGCCGTCAGGGGGTGTTGAGGCTCTCTGCGACCGGGACCGCGCAGGTGTATGTGGAAGTCCAGAAGCAGAGCGACCAGGATCTCTTCCGGGCCGAAGCGTACGCGGCTCCGGTCATGCTGCTGATCCTGCTCTTCGTGTTCGGCAGTGCGGTGGCGGCCGTCCTGCCCCTGCTCATCGGTGTGTGTTCCATCCTGGGCACGTTCGTCGTGCTGAGGGTCCTGTCCGAGCTGACCTCGGTATCCGTCTACGCCATCAACATCACCACCGCGCTGGGCCTGGGACTGGCCATCGACTACAGCCTGTTCATCGTCACCCGTTACCGGGAGGAGAGGGCGCGTGGCCTGGACACCGCCGAGGCGGTCGCGCAGAGCGTCCGCACGGCCGGGCGCACCGTGCTGTTCTCCGCGCTGACGGTGGCGCTCTCGCTGTCGGCCCTGCTGGTCTTCCCGCTGTACTTCCTGCGCTCCTTCGCCTACGCGGGCGTGGCAGTGGTAGTGCTCTCGGCCTTCGCAGCCCTGGTGGTACTGCCCGCGGTGCTCGGCCTGCTCGGCCCACGGATCGACGCGTTGGACGTGCGGCGGCTGTTCCGCCGCAGACCGCAACCAGGCGCCGACCACGACCCGTTGGCCGGGCCGACCGCCGGGACCCCGACAGGCGGATTCTGGCACCGGCTCGCCACTGCCGTCATGCGGCGACCGGTGCTGTGTGCGGCCGGAGTGATCACCTTGCTGGTGCTGCTCGGCCTGCCGTTCACCCGGGTCTCTTTCGGCCTCATCGACGAGCGGGTCCTGCCCGCCACCGCGCCCGCGCACCGTACGGCACAGTCCGTGCGGGAGGAGTTCTCCAGTCGCGAGACGTCCGCCCTGTCCGTGGTACTGCCCACCGTCAGTGGCTCCGCCGACCGCGAGCGGATCGCCGCCTACGCCGCCCGCCTGTCGACTCTGCCGGACGTGGCTCGGGTGGACACCGTCACAGGCTCGTACGCCGCAGGACGGCAGGTGGTGGCCGCGTCCGCAGGCTCCTTCGCCGCGGGCGATGCCGGCTGGCTGTCCGTGGTGCCCTCGGTCGAGCCGGACTCCTCCGCCGGCGTCAAACTGGCGGAGCGGTTGCGGGCGGAGAGCGCACCGGGCCCGGTGCTCGTCGGAGGCGAAGGTGCGGAACTCGCGGACGCACGTGACGCGCTCGCCGCCCGGCTGCCCGAGGCAGCGCTGATCATCGGTGCCACGACGGTGGTGCTGCTGTTTCTGTTCACCGGCAGTGTGCTGGTCCCGTTCAAGGCCGTACTGCTCAACCTGCTCAGCCTGACCGCGACCTTCGGCGCGATGGTGTACGTCTTCCAGGAAGGCCATCTACGCTCCCTGGTCGGTGACTTCACGGTCACCGGCTCGGTGGATATCTCCATTCCGGTACTGATGTTCTGCGTCGCCTTCGGACTGTCCATGGACTACGAGGTGTTCCTGCTCTCACGGATCAAGGAGGTGTACACCGAGACCGGGGACAACACCCAGGCCGTCGCCGCCGGGTTGGAGCGCACGGGACGTCTGGTCAGCGCTGCGGCCGTACTCGTCGCCGTCGTCATGCTCGCGCTGGCCACGTCGGGGATCACCTTCCTGAAGCTGCTGGGCGTGGGCCTGGCCCTGGCCGTGCTGCTGGACGCCACGCTGGTGCGCGGCGTGCTCGTACCGGCCGTGATGAGACTTGCCGGGCGGGCGAACTGGTGGGCGCCACCTCCTCTGCGTCGCCTCCACCGCAAGCTGGGCCTCTTGAGTTCGTAGCCGGCCACCCTCGTCCGCCACCACACCGTCCGTGTCTGGGACTCACTCATCTGGGCTTCGGTGCCTCCCGCATCACTCCGGGAGGCCCCCTGCATCGCCCAGCAGGCCCGTACCCTTGCCGAGCTCGACCACTGGGGCCTTACCGCACCCGTTCTCGTCGGGCACGACATCGGCGGCGGCATCGTCATGCGGGCCCACCTCCTCGACGGGGTGCACGTTCTGATTGATCAGTACAACAGGCCCTGGAAAAGCGGAGGGTCACCCCGTGACATGGAACTCGTTCCCGCTGGCGTCGAGGAACTCGCCGGGTTCCCAGTCGTGTTGGGTGACCTCCAGCCGCAGCCTGTTCCGCGCCTCCTTCGGCGCCGCCGGCGGCCCCATCACCAGAGAGACCGTACTGGCGGTACTCCGGCGCAGCCGGACACCCCAGTCGTGGTACTCGACCGCGTGCCAGTCGGCCTGGGACTGCCAGAAGGCCGACTGCGCGTAGCGATCCTCCTCCGCTACGTCGAGGCAGATCGCGACGAGGCCGGAGTCGGCAAGCACGCCGGGGTGACCGGGACGCAGCACGCACAACTCGTTGCCCTCCGGGTCGGCCAGCACGTCCCACGGGACGTCCCCCTGGCCAATGTCGACCCGCGTCGCACCGAGTGTGAGCAGGCGCGCCACCTGGGCCTCCCAGTCCGGCCCCCCGGCCAGATCGAGGTGGAGTCGGTTCTTGTGCGCCGTCTTCGGCTTCGCGGTCGGCACGAAACGCAGTTGCAGGCCGCCCGTTTGGCCCCGCGTCGCCTCCGACCAGAAGCGGTCCATACGCGCGACATCCAACGCGTCGATCACGATCCCCGTCAGCATCCCATTCCCCCAAGCCGTCAAACCTGTCGCCTGCCCATTGCGGCCGCCGCTGTAGGTGTCAGCCCTGGGGCCCCGTGTCGGGAGCACGCACCCCGGACACCCTGCCGACCAAGCATCGCCGAGCACAAACAAGCGGCTCAACTCATTCTGAGACGACCAGTGTGACTGCTCGGGCCGCCGCCTTCGTGATCGCGGCCCAGGAACCGGGTACTTCAGTGACGGGGGGCTTGCCAGGAGCAGTCGGAGCCGGCGTTCACGTAGGGGCGCCGTCAGGATGTGCCTGGCTTGCCTGGCTCGGCTGTTCCGCTGGAGCCGGCCAGGCCCCAGAAGGTGGCGGTGTAGTAGCTGGAGCAGAGGGAGTTGAGGTAGTAGGTGCCGGTGGTGCCGCACTGGTCGGTGCCGCTGCCGGGGTTGACGGCGAGGCCGTGGCCCATGCCGGAGATGGAGTAGACCTCGACGGCGGGCTTGCCGGTGGTGTCGTAGTAGATGCTCAGGGTGGTGCCGCCGGGGAGGTTCTGGGTGCGGGACGGGCGCTGGCCGATGCCCCAGACGTTGGTCCACTGGTCGTGTGATTCGGTGGCGTTGGCGGGGTTGACGGTGGTGTCGGAGGTGCCGTGCCGGATCGCCACCCGCGGCCAGGATGTCGTACCGGTGGGGGCGGCGGCTCGTACGAGGTCGCCCCACTGCGCCGGGGTTTTGCCGGTGGGGCTGTTCCTACAGGTGAGCGCGGAGTAGCGGGAGTTGGCGCAGAAGGCCGGGACCCCGGAGTCGATGGATCCGGCGGCGAAGGCGTCGGGGTAGTCGGCGAGCATGTCCGCAGTCATCGCGCCGCCTGCGGACAGGCCGGTGATGTAGACGCGGCGGGTGTCGCTGCCGTACTGGGCGACGGCCTTGTCGACCATCTGCTTGATGGACAGCGCCTCGCCCCGGCCCCGGCTGCTCTTGGCGGGGTCGTACCAGTTGAAGCACTTGGGGGAGGGGCGGACGGTGCGGCGCTCGATGCGCCTGTCGTGGGGGTCGACGGCCACGATCCGGTCGACGTGGATGCCGGGCAGGTGTACCGAGCCCGGTGGGATCGCACCGGACTCGACGATGTGATCCGCCGCGACGAGGGTGGTGCGCGCGGCCATGGCGCAGAGGGGGTTGAACTTGCGGGCGGCGGAGTGGAGGGCCAGGTTGCCGTGGCGGTCGGCGGGGTGGGCCCGGACGAGGGCGAAGTCGGGGTTGAGCGCCTGACGATCTACAAGCGAAGGAACGAAGTCGAGCGGACGATCGACGCGTTGAAGCACTCCCGGGCGGCCGTGGCCACGAGGTTCGACAAGCGCGGCTACATCTTCCACGGCACCGTCACCCTCATCCTCACCGTCGCCTCGATCCGACTCCGGCTCCGGCTCCGGCTCCGCCAGTGATCTCCGGCGGATCTAGTCGCCGGTCGTGCCGTCGAGCATCTCGCGCAGGATGTCCAGGTGGCCGTTGTGGCGGGCCGTCTCCTCGGTTAGGTGGAGGAGGATCCAGCGCAGGTCGACGTGGAGGCCGTTGCGGACGGCTCGCTGGGCCTGCTTGTCCAGGCTGTTCGCGGCGACCAGTTCGCGGTAGTGGGCGCTCTGTTGGGCGTATTCGTCGAGCAACTGCGTGAGCGGGAAGTCGACGGCGATACGCATCTCGCGGTCGGGGTCCTCCTCGGTCCAGGGGCCCCGGTCTTCCTCGCCAAGGAAGACCACTTGGAACCAGTAGTACTCGACCCAACGGAGGTGATTGAGCACTCCGCTCATGGTCATCAGCGGTGAGGCCGGTAGGAGCGCCTTGCGGGCGTTCTCCGCAGAGACGCCATCGCACTTGGCGCGGGCGGCGTCACGTGCGTAATCGAGAAACGTGGTGAGCTGGGTGCGCTCGTCCCACGCGGGAGGCGTGTCGTCGATTCTGGTCATCGCGCGAAGCGTCCCCCATCACCGCAACCGATGTCGAGGTATTTAATCGACGGCCCAACCTACTCCACCCAGCTTCCTGTCCGGTGGGTCGCTACGGCGATTCAGCGCCGGTGGTCCGTCCGGCATGATCCGCCGGACGGACCCTAACCCGCCTCGGGGTGCGGCGCGCTACTCGCCCGACGGCCCGGCGTCCTCAGTGTTGATGTTGATTAGGGCACGAGGACAACGGAGTTGATCGGCGTCATGTCGTAAGGCGCGAACTCACCCGTAGCACGGTCCACCTCGGAGCAGTTGACGCCGTTGTAGCCGAAGCACAGCTGGAAGCCCGCCCCGCCGGTCTGACTGTTGACCAGCACGCGATCGCCGATCACGTTCGACAGGTTGTGGGCTCCGTAGCTGTAGAAGATGTTCTTGCCCAGGATGGAGCCGTCCGCCTCACGGATACAGAAAGCCCCGGAGGGGCAGGGCGTCGCCGCAACAGCACTGGGCGCGAAGACGACTCCGAGCGAACCCACGGCGAGCGACAAACCCGCGGCAGTTAACGCGATCTTGCGCATGCTTTCTACCCCCTCTGCCTAGATGCCCCAGGCGTGGAGCACCTTCCGCGCGAAAATAGTCCGTACCAACGGGCGATGTCCGCAATTTGGCGAAAGATGTGGAGGTGGTTCCGGTTATAGGCAGCGGACGCCCCCGCCGCCTAACGGCTGAGAGGCGCTGGTGCGTGTCACCCCACCCGGTCTACGCATGGCGAACGCCCCCGAGGCCCGCTTCACGCTCCGCCTCGGACCACCAGAGCCCCCTCCCGCGGAAACACCGCAGGACACCGCCGGCGATACCGCCGATCCACCTGACCTGCGTCCCAGTCTCCAAGACTTCCTCGCGGCGTGCAGACGCGAAGAAGCCCCGCCCGAGAGGCGGGGCTGCGTCGACGATCAGGGGCTTCCCCACCAGCCTGTGGCCGGCGGGGAGGCCAATGGGTTGATCGAGTCGGGGAAAGGTCAGCAGACTGGGGGGTTGGGGGTGCCCCAGTCGCGCAATACCTGGTTCGGCTGCCAAACCCAGCCGGCACCTTCGGGAGCGTTGAGGTTCCACCAATTCCCGTCAGCCGACTGGCAGTTGACCGTAACGGGCTGGCCATTCCGGCCTTTGCCCACGATCGCCCCGTCGGGAGCCGCCAGGATGTCGGCGTCTGCGATGAAACGCCCGGGCACTCCTGCCGCGGCTTGGGCCGCCTGCGCCTGCGGAGACAGGAGCATTCCTCCGAAGAAAGCCACGGACAAGCCAACCAGTGTCAGCTTTGAAGCGAGTTTACGCACTAAGTCTCCATAACTGGAGGCGATACTCGTCACGACCGGAATATCGCATGGTCAATTACCCGTGCACGCTAGGAGACGGCGATGAAATTCCGGTGTCACACGGCGATCGCTCCCTGCGTCCACGGGCCGGGCTACTCCGGCAGATGCAGCACTTGCGAACTGATCGTGTATGAGGTGGGGTTGATGGACGAGGATCACTGATGGGCGATCAGTAAGGCGAGACGCAGGTCCACGAGCCCGGCGGGATCGCGGTCGGCGGCAGTGAGGAGATCGGTGAGCAGCTCGCCACGGATGCGGTTCTCGGTTTCGGCCACCGTCCGGCGCAGCAGCAGAAGGAGCGCGGTGACCACGCCGGCGCGCTCGAAGAGGCGGCGGTCGGGGTCGTCGAGGTCGGGATGGTCGAGCAGGACCAGGCTGCCGAGGAGTTCGGGGCCGGCGAGGACGGCGCAGACCCAGTGCCGGTCGAGCCGGACGGCGCGGGCCGCGGTACGGGATTCGGCCGTGGCGGCGGTGACCGCTGCGGGGGTGAGTTCCGGACTGTCGCCGGAGTGGGCGAGGCGGTGGCCCGTCGCGTCGTGGACGGCGATGGCGCTGCCCAGGAGCTCGGCGACGGCGGCGGCGACATCCGTGGTCGCTCCGCCACCGAGCACCAGGTCGGTGAGGCGATCGTGGGCCTCCTCGGCGCGCTGCATCGCGGCGGCGTGCTCACGGATGACGACGTTGGCCTCGGCGAGTTCCGCCAGGGCCGCCTGGGTGTGGGCGAGGGCCCTGGCGGTGTCGATGGCGGCATGGGCGGCCAGCGAGCACAGCAGCGCGACTTCGTCGGGTGAGAAGGCGCGCGAGGTGCGGTCGGCGGCGAAGAGCACGCCGATGACCTTCCCGCCCTCGGTGCGGCGGGAGCCCAGCAGCAGCGGCACGCCGAGGATGGCGACGAGCCCGTCGTCCAGGACGCCGGCGTCGATGGCGGCGGTGTGGCGGAACCGTTCGTCCGTCCCGTAGTCGGGCGTGGCATAGGGGCGGGCGGTCTGCGCGACCAGGCCGCCGAGCCCCTTGCCCATCGGCACGCGCAGGGCCTGGAAGAGCGGGGATATCGAGCCGTCGGTCACCCGCATGTAGGTGTCGCCGGCCCGTTCGTCGGGGAGCGTGAGGTAGGCGGTGTCGGTGCCGAGCAGCAGGCGGGCACAGTGGACGATGGACCGCAGTACGGCAACCAGGTCGCGCAGCGCGGCGAGATCGCCGGCGGTGTCGAACAGCGCGGTCAGTTCCGCCTCGCGGCGGCGGTGCTGTTTCAGGGTGCGGTGGACGCGCAGGGCGAGCCGGGCCGCCTCCTCGATCTGGGCGAGCTCGTGTGGTCCCGTGCCCGCCGCGCGGGCGTCGGCCAGCGGACAGCCGAGGTCGTCCCCGGTGGCGCCCTCGGCGAGGAGCTCCAGCAGGCGGCGCATGGCATCGGTGGCAGTGTGGTCGGACATGGTGGCGGCAATCGTTGCGCATCAGGGGCGGGGGAGCGGGGGAGCGGGGGAGGAGGGGGACGGCGGGGCCGCCACGGAGGAACGGCCGGGCCGCCACGGAGGAACGGTCGCGCCGTCATGAGGGAACGGCGGGGCCGCCAAGGGGGGATGGCGGGGCCGTCAGTGGGCTGTCCAGCCACCGTCCAGCGGAAGAGACGTCCCGGTGATGTGACCGGCGTGCGCGGAGCAGAGCCACAGCACGGCCTGAGCCACCTCTTCCGGCTGGACCAGCCGTTTGATCGCGGACCGCTCCAACATCACCCGCTCGACCACGTCCTGGGCGGGAACGCCGTGCGCCCGCGCCTGGGCGGCGATCTGCTCCTCCACCAACGGCGTGCGCACATACCCGGGGTTGACGCAGTTGCTGGTCACCCCGTACGAGGCACCTTCCAACGCCACCACCTTGCTGAGACCCTCCAACGCGTGCTTGGCGGCGACGTACGCGGACTTGAACGGGCTGGCCCGCAGGCCGTACACGGAGGAGACGTTGACGATCCGGCCTCACTCCTGCCCGTACATATGGGGCGGCGTGCGGCGGATGATCCGGAACGGCGCCTCGACCATCACCCGCTGCATCAGCGCGAAACGCTCCGGCGGGAAGTCGTGGACCGGGGCGACATGCTGCAGCCCGGCGTTGTTGACGACGATGTCGGCATCCTCGGGCAGACCGTCCACCGCGACCGGCTCCGACAGGTCCGCCACCAGCGCGACACCACCGCACTCCTCGGCCACGGCCTTGGCCCCGTCGCCCGCCCGGTCCACGACGTAGACCCGGGCACCCGCCGTGGCGAAAGCCAGGGCACAGGCCCGGCCGACCCCACTGGCGGCCCCGGTGATCAGCGCGGTGCGTCCGGCCAGGAAGCGGGCGGGCACACTGGGCTCTTCTTCCATGGCCGCCGCTCCGCCGTCGTCGAGACCCGGCGTGTGTCTGCTCTCCATGCCGGTCACCGTAGGGACGAGCGTCCGGGGCTCCCATGTGGGAGGCACCCACAGTCGTCACGTCACGTGTGGAGCAACTCCACATAGCTGTGGGGCGACCCCACAGAGCGCCCTTGGCGTCGACATCGTCGTCGTCCTCGGCCCCGTGGCTCCCGTCAGGCGCCGAGCATGGCCCGCAGCCGCTTCTTGTCGGGCTTGCCGACGGGGGTGAGCGGGATGTCCGGGACGATGTGCACGGTGGCCGGGGCGCTCAGCGCACCCTTGCGCTCGGTGACGAAATCCCTGAGCGCGGCGTGCTCGGGGCGATGCCCGGCCGCCGGGACGACCGCGATGTGCACTTCCTCGGTGGCGTCCGCGCCCCGCGCGCCGAAGACCGCGCAGTGGGCGATCCCCGGGTGCGTGAGCAGCAGGTCCTCCAACTCGTGGGTGTAGACGTGGCCGCCCACGACGATGATCATGTCCTTGAGGCGGTCGACGATGTAGAGGTAGCCGTCCTCGTCGAGATAGCCCACGTCACCGGTGTGCACCCAGCCGTCGCGCAGGACTTCCGCCGTGAGGTCGGGACGTCGCCAGTATCCGGTCATGGCCTGTCCGGAGCGCACCCGTACCTCTCCGACCTGCCCGGTGGGCACGGGGCTGCCGTCCTCGGCGTCGTGGATGGCGATGTCGACGCCCGGGATCGCCCGTCCGACCGAAGGCTGTCCGTCCTCGGGCAGCTCCTGGTGTTCTTCAGGTCCGATGACGGTCACGGCGCCCGCTTCGGACTGCCCGTATCCGCCGTACAGGACCGCGCCGAACACCTCGTGAGCCCGGCGCAGACGGGACGCGGAGGCGGCGCAACCGCCGTAGCTGATGCGGCGGACGCTGCTCAGGTCGGTGGCGGCCAGGGCGGGGTGGTCCAGGAGCCGGTAGATCAGCGGTGGCAGCAGCCACAGGTGCGTGATCCGCTCCCGCGCCACGGCCGCAAGGACGTCGCCCGGATCGAACTCCCGGTGCAGCACGACCGATCCGCCCGCCAGCAGGGTGGCGTCGGCGATGTTCCCCGCAACGTGGGCGAGCGGAGTGCAGGCCAGGAAGCGGGGCGCCGCGCCGGCGCCGAAGGAACCGAAGGCGAGCATGTCCTGGTACGGGCCGTGCGCCATCCGTACGCCCTTGGGGACGCCCGTGGTCCCTCCGGTATGGCGGATGCACCAGTCGTCCTCAGGACGGGCGGCCCCGGGCAGGGGGTCGGCCGAGTGCTGCGCGGCGCGCGCGAGCAGGTCCGCACCGAGCGGGCTCGGCCCGAAGGCGTACACCCGTGGCGGGCGGGCCAGGCGCAACAGCCGCTCGGCGGCCTCCGGCGAATCCGGCTCGACGACCAGCAGGTCGGTGTCGACGCTGCGGACGATCTTGGCCAGGACGTCAGGGGCCATGCCCTGGTAGAGGGAGACCACCCTGGCGCCCAGCAGGTTGGCGGCGTAGCGGGCGGTCAGCGCCTCGGGGCGATTTCCGGAGAAGAGCGAGACGGTGCTGCCGCGCCCGATGCCCTGGGAGGCCAGCTCCCGGGCGAAGCGGTACACGGTGTCACGGAGTTCGCCCGCGGTCACCTCCCGGCCGTCGGCAGCGGTGATCACCGGATGGGAGGGGTGGCCGGACAGGACATCGGCAATGGCCTCGACGTAGCAGCGGAAGGCGGTGCCCGAATCCGAAAACACCGGAGATGCAGGGAAATTGGGATGCATAGAGTCTCTCTCCCTACTTTGTAGGCGATTGCTACTGAACGGGAACGCTACCTTCCGGTAATCGCAGGCAAGCGAAGCGCGGGTGAACAGCAGGTGAGGCCCGGGGTCGGCGCGCAACCGCAGCTCACCGAGCTCGCTCCACTACGACGGACACCGTCGGGGTGGTGATGCCGGACGTCCCGCAGGCCGGCATCGGTGAGCTACTACGTGACGTCGTCCACTCCTGACGCCCGCCACTCTCACCGTGGAGAAGCCGTGTCTCCCGGCAACTTCTGGGTTCGTGCTTTGACCGACCTCTGATCGACATACGGGCCCAGGGCCTCGGTGAGGAACTCCGCCAAGCAGGCTCAGGAGGCGCCTTGAGCCGGAATGGCCCGAGTAGCACCGGCGCACCGCGGGAGTGAGATGACCGCCAGGTGGCGGAGGTTCGGGTGGCGGGAGAAGGGGCGGCGAATGATCCTGCTGAAAAGTTGCCTTGATCAGCGGAGGTCCCTCATGAAACACCTGACCGTTCTCGCGACAGCAGTAGCGGCCTCAGCGCTCATCATCCTTGGAGCCGGCACCGCCAACGCCGACGACGACTACGAGCGCGATGTCGGAGTCGCTTCTCAGGTCGGAACCACCCAGATCACCGACGGCCTTCAAAGAGTCGGCTCCTGGCTTCTGGGTGGCTGAGTGCCCCCAGCGACCGGTCGGTGGATCAGGGCTGGTCGCCTCCAGAACGAAGCCAACCAGCCGGCCCAGATGCCAAGCGGGCATCACATGGCCTCGGGACGCTCCGGCCCTCGCCACCGGATGCGCGCCTTTGCTCTCTTCTGCGTCGACGGATCGATGTGGTCGAACTGGGCCAACGTAGTGCCCTTGCTGGCAACAGCCGGAAGAGCAGTGGCTGATGGGGCAGGCCCGGCTCCGTCCGGGAGCCCGTCGGCAGCCGTCCGCCTGGACCACCACGTACCTGGGGGAGGCTCCTGCCGCGGGCGACACGCTCTGGTTCAGTATCGAAGGCATGGCGCCGGGCTGGGACAGGGCCAAGGTCACTTCCCCGGCCCTTCAAAGCCGATCTTCCTGGCCCCTGTAAAGAAGGGAGCGAGGCAGTCGATGGAAGTGGACGAGGTGGCAGCACCCCGCATCCTGCCGACATTCCCAGAGGCCGCCGAGTTCGTCCAGGCGCACGATGCGGAAGTTCGGCATCGCCCTGATCTCCGAGGCCAGGGCCGGTAGTTCCCCGCAAAGGTCCGACTCCCGCCCCCACCAGCCCTCAGGCCGGACCGCCGGACCGCGGAGGCGGCAAGCCGGACCGCCGCTGTAGGCAACCCACGCGGCGAGCGCGAGAGCGCGCAGCGACGCGGCGGGCGGGGCAGCACGTAGAGGACGTCTACCAGGGTGCGTCGTACGAGGCGCTGGCCAAGTGGGGCCAGATGTCCGACAGCCACATGACGGAGCTGATCAACGCCTGCCATGTGGTGGCCGACGCGCTGGCCGTTGCGCCTCCCACTGCGCTTTGCATACGACGCCTTCGGCAGGGTCACCTCCTGGACCGACATCAACGGCAGCCGCTACGCGTACCAGTACGACGGCCAAAACCGTTGCGTCGCCGAAGGCGGCGCCGAAGGGCACCTCAGCCTCCGTGTCAACTACGACCGGACCGACCCGGCCACCGGCCTGCGCGTGACGACAACCAACTGGCCGCGTTCCGGGCCGCGCTGGACGAGAAGCTGGAGCTGACCCGCTACCTCTACGACGAACTGCCCATGACACCGGGCTTGAAGGTGCCCCTGGAGCCGGACCTCACCGCCGTGCCCTTCCGCTACCTGCCCGAGCGCGGCGACCCGGACGCCTTCAACCGTCGACTGCTGGCGCGGATCAACGACTCGAAGCGATCGCTCCCAGGCCCCTTCGGGCAACTGACGACGCCGGGGAGCGTGTGGCGGCCGAACCGGAGTCGGGCCGCCGCACGGCCGGGCAATGAGTTCGCCAATGTTTCCCCTAAAACCGACCCGATGGATTGTTAGGTAAGGCTCGCCTGCCTTACCGTCAGTGCCTGTCCCCGCACACGCCGACAGGAGTCTCCTGTGTCCAGCGCGAACATCGCTCTGCTCGGTGCCATCGCCGGCTTCGCCATCTACCTGGGGCTGCCCATCGGCCGCCTGCGCAAGCCCACCCCGCGCCTGAAAGCCGGACTGAACGCCGTCGCCATCGGCATCCTGATCTTCCTCGTCTGGGATGTGCTGACCCATGCCTGGGAGCCCACAGACGAGGCTCTGAGCAATCACGAGTGGGGAACGGTCGCCTCCGGCGGCGCGACCCTCGCCGCCGGTCTGGCGATCGGGCTGGTCGGGCTCGTCTACTACGACGGCTGGATCGCCCGCCGCCGACAGGCCGCCGCCGAGCGGCTCGTCGGCCCCGGCGCCGCCACCACAACCGAGCTGACGCCCAAGGCACGCAGCCAGGCGAGTTCGCTCGCGCTGATGATCGCGACCGGCATCGGCCTGCACAACTTCGCCGAGGGCCTGGCGATCGGCAACTCCGCCGCCCAGGGCGAACTCTCCCTCGCCGTCCTCCTCATCATCGGCTTCGGCCTGCACAACGCCACCGAGGGCTTCGGCATCGTCGCCCCGCTGGCCGCCGAGGGCGAACGGCCCTCCTGGCTCACGCTGTTGTGGCTCGGCCTGATCGGCGGCGGCCCGACCTTCCTCGGCACCGTCGTCGGCCAGCACCTGGTCAACGACACGCTCTCGATCGCCTTCCTGGGCCTGGCCGCCGGTTCGATCCTCTACGTGGTCATCGAGCTCCTGGCCGTCGCCCGCAAAGCCGCACTGAAGACGATCACCACCTGGGGAATCCTGGCCGGGCTGCTGCTCGGCTTCGCCACCGACGCCGTCGTCACCGCGGCCGGCGCCTGAACTCCCACGCAGCGCAACGACTCACCGTCAGCCGCCCGTTGGGAAGAATCCCGGGTGGCTGACGCGCGCGGAGCCGTCAGCAGCGGAGGAGCATGCGGTGCGTGACGATCGTTGCTGCGACGTGGGGGAGAAGTCCACCGCCTTGCCGCTCTTCTCGGTGCAGCGCCGTAGTTTCCCGTAGCCGTTCATGCGCGTGCGTCGGCTTCGCCACGCAGCGTTTCCCTGCCTGGGTCGGGGGCTCCCATGCGTGCGATCGTGCCAGTGAAGCCCAACTCGGCAGGGAGAGAACGGTACTTGCTGCTGACGTAGCCCCGGTCGAGGTTGACGTGAACGTGCTCCGGAAGTGACGTGGAGGGAGTTGTTGTGGCCGGACCGAACGCCGAAGCGGAGCGGGCGCTGACTGGATCAGCAGCCAAGTCACTCACATAGCGAGACGATGAGCTTGGAATATGGACACAGGTTCGCTGCGTTGCCCCAAAAGACCTGTAGGCGTTGCGATGTGAGCATGGGGGTGGCGACCGTGGATCTGATGATCGACGGCAAGGTGTTTCTGATCACTGGAGGGACCAAGGGGCTCGGACTGGCAGCCGCGCGAGTCCTCACCGCTGAAGGCGCCCGAGTGGTCGTGTCCTCACGCACCCAAGAAGCGGTGGAAAGGGCCGTCGCGGAGTTGGGCGGCCCGGACCACGCCATGGGCCTGGTCGCCGACAACGCCGACCCCGAAGCAGCCGACCGGCTGACGGCAGCCGCCCTACGGCAGTACGGACGTCTGGATGGTGCGCTGATCAGTGTGGGCGGTCCTCCGACCGGCCCTATCACCGCCATCACCGACGCTCAGTGGCGTGAGTCTTTCGAGTCCGTATTCCTTGGTGCCCTACGCGTCGCCCGCACGACTGCCCCCGTCCTGCCCACCGGAGGCTCCATCGGCTTCATTCTGTCCCTGTCCGTGAAAGCCGCGTGGCCGAATATGAGCGTGTCCAACGGACTCCGACCAGGACTCGCCATGGCCGCCAAGACCTTGGCCGATGAACTGGGCCCACGCGGCATCAGGGTCAACGGCTTCGTGGTCGGCTCCGTCGCCACCGACCGCCTCACTCACCTCGAAGAGGCCACCGGCGATCCCCAACAGGCGCGCATCAAGCGGACAGCCGACATACCGCTTCGTCGATATGGCACCCCCGAAGAATTTGGTCGCCTGGCCGCAGTCGTGCTGTCGCCAGTGGCGTCCTACACCACAGGCAGCATGATCCACATCGACGGAGGCGCCCTGCGTTCCCTGTGACAGGCGACCGACCGTCGAAACTCGTCTTCTGCGGGGCGACCGGCGAATGGATCACTTGCGGCGGCGGGTGGTGGGCCTGCGGTCCCCGCAACACTCGTCGACAGCATCGCCAGGTTCACCGCGCCGGGTGTCGTCCTCGTGGACTGCGCCTTCCTCGACAGCCCCCGGACTGCGGGACCAGTTCCCCCAGCGCGACGTCGTTCAGGTGAAGAGCGACACCATCGCCTCGGGCGGCGGCGTCCACTGCTCGGCCACGATCAGCCCGGCAAGCCGGCCAAGTGGCGGTCGATCAACTAGCCCCGAGGATGGTGCAGTTCAACCTCCTCGGACCGTGAGGCCGACGCGTGCGTGCAGGCGGGTGGTGGTCAGATAGTGCTCCTCGACCGCCCGCCAGCGCGCGATCCAGGCATCGCGCTCCGGGCCGCGGCCCCGGCGGTACAAACGGCGCAGGCACAGCTCGGCAGGCGTTTCGACGAGGACACTCAGGTCGTAGAAGGCAGCCAGCTCCGGGCGTGCGGTCAGCACACCTTCGACGATGACGACATCGCTGCACGGCACCTGGCGCGGCGCGCTGCCCACGGAGCCGTTCGGCTCGTGGCGGGCTGTCCGGCCGCTCGCGAGCGGCACCAGAACCTGGTCACGAAGCCGCTGCCAGTCGAAGTAGCCGGCGTACCCCGCCGCCGTGCTCATGGCCAGGCGTACGGGGACGGGCATGGGCCGGAAGAAGTCGTCGCCGTGGACGACGGCGGCCCGGCCCGGTCCGCCGAGGTGTTCGGCCACCGCAGCGGCCAGCGTTGTCTTCCCGGCACCGGCCCGTCCGTCGAACGCCACCAGGGCCACGCCGTGCGTCGCGCGGGCGGTGATGGCAGCCGCGATGCGGTCGATCTCCTGCCGTGGCATTGTCATGACAGGTGGTCTACCCCCGTTGGCCGCGCGCCGCGCATGCGCGGCGCGCGGTGTCCGTGAGGGCTTCGGCCGGGCACTGGTTTCCTCATGCATCACGTACACACCGTCTGCGGTCCTCTCCGGGCCTCCGCCGTCCAAGGACCGGTCCTGTCCCACGAGCACCTGGCCCTGGACCTGAGCCGGGACACCGACCCGGAAGCCGTTCTGCTGCCCGGCACGCACGGAGGCCGCATCGCCGCCGAGCTGGCACGCCTGCGCGAGGAGCACGGTCTGGCCCTGGTGATCGAGCTGAGCTGCCGGGGCATGGGCCGGGACCCGCAGGCCCTCCGGCGTATCTCCCAGACGTCAGGGGTCGCGGTCGTCACCGCCACAGGCTGGTACCACGAAGCGTTCCACCCACCCGAACTCGCCGCCGCCGACCCCCACCAGCTGACAGCGATCCTCGTGGACGAGATCGAGCACGGCATCGGCCGCACCGGAATCCGTCCTGGCGTCATCGGCGAGGTCGGCAGTCACCGGGACCAGCCCACCGACGCCGAACGGCACGTGCTGACCGCGGCGGCCCACGCGGCTGCCGCGACCGGCCGGTCCGTCGCCACACACGCGCACCTGGGCAGGGGCGGCCCGGCCCAGCTGGAGATCCTCACCAGCGCCGGCCTGCCTGCCCACCGCGCCAGCATCGGCCACCAGGATCTGCTGGACGACCCGGCCGTCCACCGGGAACTCGCCTCGGCCGGCGCCTACGTCGCGTTCGACACCATCGGCAAGGAGAACTACACCGCCGACAGCACCCGCCTGCGCCTGCTGCTCGCCCTACTGGAGGCAGGCCACGCCGACCAGGTACTCCTCAGCTGCGACATCTCCCGGCACCGGTACCTACGGTCCGAAGGCGGCCAGGGATACGGGCACCTCTTCCGCTCCTTCCTGCCGAAGGCGCGCGCCGCGGGCATCGACGACGACACCATCGACGCGATGACGCGCCGCAACCCGCTTCGCTTCCTGCTCGGCTCGCAGGTCAAAAGGGTTACTCGAAGGCGGAGTTGTTCGTGGTCGACACCATCGATGCCGGCCACGTGGGTGTGGTGAACCCATGCGCTGTGGACTTCCGGCCCGATGTCATCGTCTTGCTGCGGTTCGGCACCGTCCGCCTACTCCGCAACCGCGTCAGGGCGCGGGATTTACCGGGGAGCTACCCTCGGCGCACGAACGCGTGGGTGCGGAAACGCCGTTGGCCGAGGTGGTCGGGGAGCTTCAGCAGGCCGGCCGGGTGGTCCTGACGGTGGCGCAGGTCCCTCGCGGTCACGCCTCGACCGAGCAGGAGCTGGTCGCGGAGAGCCGCGAGGTGCTGTCCGGTCTGCTGCGCAGCGACAGCGCCGTCACCCGCACCGACGACCTGGTGCGGTGGTCTGGGGAGCGGACGTCCTGCTGCTGCACGGCCTGGAGGGGGCCGTGGCGCGCACTGTGGCCGCAGGAGGCCCGCGTGCGGCTACGCGCCCGCCCGCGCCCGGGCCGCGGAGCCGCTCGTCCCGGCAGAACTCCGGGAGACCCTCGACGAGATCGCGCGACTCCCGGTCTTCGCTCCCGCTCGGCTGGCGGTCCGCCCGGAGAGACGCGGTTCGTGGACGCCCGACGGCTGGCCCCCCGCTTCGGCGCGTACCCGTTGTACCCCGCCCACCAGAGCGTTGACGCTCAGTGCCAGCTGGGCGACCGTCGCCACCAGCGGCAGGCCGGTCACGGTGGCGCCGCCCCCAGCAGCGTGAACGGCAGCATCCGGCCGCTCAGTGCCGCCGGCGGCCGGAGAACGGCGCGGTCGTGCCGGTCACCGTTTCCCGGTCACCGTTTCTTGGCCAGCCACTCGGCGAGGACGGCGGCTTGGCTGTGGTCCACGTCCTTGGTGGCGGTCAGCAGCGTGAGCTTGTCGTGCGCGGCGAGGTCACGCAGATGTGTCGCGGCCTCCCGGTGTCCGGTATCGCGGAGTTCGGCCAGATAGCGTCGGCGGAACTCGGTGAAACGGCTCGGCTCGTGGCCGTACCACTTCCGCAGCTCGGTCGAGGGCGCCACATCGCGCAGCCACTCGTCCAGGTGCGCCTCCTCCTTGCGCATCCCCCGCGGCCAGACGCGGTCGACGAGCACCCGCTTGCCGTCCCGGGAGGAGGTCTCTTCGTAGACTCGTCGACAGGTGATCTGTTTGACCATGACGGCACCTCCAGAACGATCATCGGCTGGCCTCGCCACGGACCAGTGGACGGCCGGCACCGCAACGACACCGATGGACATGTCCAACTCGGACATTTTATCGACGATGGCGGGCGGGAGCCGACCGGGAACCGATCGGCAGCCGACGGGGAGCCCACCTGAGTCCGGACCCCGGGAGAGGAAGAGACGGCATGCGCAGCAGGCGCCCGGAGGCACCCGACTTTCCCGCGGCGACTGCTCCCCGGGCGGCCACGGTGCGGGATCTGGACGCGGCGGTGGCGACCTGCCGTGCCTGCCCGCGGCTGGTCGCCTGGCGGGAGGAAGTCGGCCGGGCCAAACGCAAGGCGTTCCGGGACTGGGACTACTGGGCGCGCCCGGTGCCCGGCTTCGGACCACCGGACGCACCACTGGCCGTCATCGGCCTGGCGCCGGCCGCGCACGGCGGCAACCGCACCGGCCGCATCTTCACCGGTGACCCGTCCGGCGACGCCCTCTTTGCCGCCCTGTACGACATCGGGCTGGCGTCCCAGCCGACCGCCACCGATCCGGGCGACGGACTGGAGCTGTACGGGGTCCGGATCACCGTCCCGGTGCACTGCGCACCTCCCGCCAACCGGCCCACCACCACCGAACGCGACACCTGCCGCCCATGGCTCGCCCGTGAGCTGGAGCTGCTCGGCCCGGCCCTGCGGGCGGTCGTGGTGCTCGGCGCGTTCGCCTGGCAGGCGCTGCTGCCCGTGCTGGCCGACGCCGGATGGCAGCTGCCCCGACCGCGCCCCGCCTTCGGACACGGTGCCGAAGCCCTGATCGCCGATCCGCGGGCTGAGCGGGAGCTGCGCCTGATCGGCGGCTACCACCCCAGCCAGCGCAACATGTTCACCCGCACCCTCACCCCCGCCATGCTCCGCGACGTACTGCGCCGAGGCGCCGACGTCGCCGGGCTGCCGACACGTACCTGACCGCACCGCCGCAACCCGACGGCGCAGCCACCTGGCGCCGGCGGAATCCGGGCCGAGCGGGCCCGGATCGGCCTCGCCGCTGCACAGGGCGCGCGGTTCGGCGCTCCTGGGCACCGTCCAGAGCACCCTGAGTGGCATCGCCGCCCCGCTGGTCGGCCTCGGCGGTGAACACATCGCCCTGCCCTTGTGTGTCACCAATGCAACCCCCGCGCGTGACGAACGCGCGGGTTGAGCGCGGCACTTACTCGGGTTCCCCGGGCGAGGCGGGCACCGCTGTTGGTTTCGGGGTCGCCAGGAAGACCGTGGCCAGGGTGAGGGCGGCGGCCAGCCAGGTGGTGGTGTGGAATGCCTCGGTGAATGCCTGGGCCGTTGCGGCGGAGGAGCCGGCGTCCAGGGGGGATGTCGATGTGCCCGGGGGGAGGAAGGACCGGTAGGCCACGGCGGTGGCGGTGCCGAAGACGGCGATGCCCAGGCCGGCGCCGGCCTCGTAGGAGACGGATTCGATGCCGGCCGCCGCACCCGCCTGGGCGGAGGGTGCGGTGGACATGATCAGGTTCGAGGCGACCATCTGGACCAGGCCCTGGCCGAACCCGATCAGGGCCAGGCCGAGCGGGACCACCGTGCCGGAGGAGACCAGGACGTAGCCGGTCGCGGCGAACAGCAGGCCGGCGGGTACGTCCAGCCGCGTTCGTCCCACACGGGAGAGGACCGTTCCGCCGACCGGGCCCGCCACCGTCGCGGCCACCGGCATCGGGATCAGGTACAGCGCGGCGCCCTCCGCCGACAGTCCCTTGACGAACTGCAGGTACTGCACCAGTTGGAGTTCAAAGCCGACCATCACCAGCACCGGCAGCACCGAGGCCACCACTCCGGCGCGCAGCCCGGGCAGCCGGAACAGGGACAGGTCCAGCATCGGGTGCGGGGCGCGCTGCTGCCGTCGTACGAAGAGGGCCAGTGCGGTCAGGCCCAGTACGGCCGGGACGGCCACCTCCAGCACTCCGACGCCCTCGTGGGTGAAGGCGATGATGGCGTAGGCACAGCCCAGGAACCCCACGATCGAGAGGAGGGGCGAGGTGGCCTCCCAGGGCTGCCGCTCGGACTCGATCCTGTTGTGCAGCAGCAGCGCCACGGCGGGCAGGGCCAGTGCCACGATCGGCAGGTTGACCAGGAAGATCGAGCCCCACCAGAAGTGCTGGAGCAGGAAGCCGCCGACCACCGGTCCCAGCGCCGAGGAACCGGCGGCGACCGCGCTCCACGCCCCGATGGCCACCGCATGGTCGCGGCCGTCGCCGAAGGTCTGACGGATGAGCGCCAGCGTGGCCGGGATGATCATCGATGCGCCGACGGCCAGGAACGCCCGGGCGCCGATCAGGGCCGGTGGCCCGGGTGCCATCGCGCACAGCGCCGAGGCCACGCTGAAGACCGCCAACCCGGCCAGCAGCAGCCGCTGGTGCCCGACCCGGTCGCCCAACGGGCCGCTCACCAGCACCAGTCCGACCATCAGCAGCGAGTACACGTCGACCGTCCACAGCACTTCGGGCGCGGTCGCGTGCAGTTCGTGGGCGAGCGTCGGGATGGTGATGGTGAGGATGGTGACGTCCATGGCCGCGGGCAGGAAGCACACGAGCACCACGACCAGCACCAGCCACCGTCGGGCCCCGACCACAGGCAGCGTGCTGGTCACCGGCCGAGGCCCAGAGCCGCCCTCGCTCGGACGATCAGATCGTGCAGCTCGGCCAGGCTTGAGGCGTAGAACATGCAGCTCAGTCTGCCAGTGTGCAGATCCGTCAGTTCGGTTGGCACCACACCCCGGTCGGCGTGTCGGGGCGAGGCCACCAGGCGTCCGAGCCGCCGCAGTACCTCCGGCAGGTCCAGCCCGGCCGGAAGTCCGTAGAAGTCGTAGTTGCCGACCGCGTGGGTGTCGAGGTAGCCGGGGCCGATGAGGTGCTCGCCGAACTCGTGCACATGGCTCGACCCGGTGCGACGGGCGTTGAGGTCGTGCAGGTGGACGACGCCGTCGCGGCCGATCGCGTCGATGCCGAAGCGCCCGCGGTAGCCGCGCCGTTGCATCTCCTCGGCCAGCCGGAGCCCGCCCTCGGTCAGCGGGCGGTACCACCACCGGTCACGCAGTTCCCGTGCGGTGACGTTGCCGCGCAGGTGGGTGGCGCCCTCGAACAGCATGTCGGTCGTGTAGCAGAGGTGGGGCGGGGCGTCCGCGGGCACCATGTACTCCACGGACGGGAAGGTGATGTCGCCGTCGAGGAACTCCTCGACCACCACCGGATCTTCGTCGTAGAACGTGCTCGCGGCCAGCCGCTCGGCGATGTTGTCGTCGCCCGGCCGGAAGATCAGCAGGCCCAGACTCGCCTCGCCGCGGTCCGGTTTGACGATGCACGGTGTGCCGGTCGCGAGCATGGCCCGCACCGCCGCGGGCACCTCGTGCTTCCCGGCGCAGTGCGTACCGGGCGGGATACGGCAGGGCCCGTCGGCCATGCCGAGGTCGGTGGCCAGGTCGCGCAGACCGGTCTTGGTGTCCAGCAGGTCGCGCAGGCGCTGTTGCGGCGGGCTCTCCGGCAACTCGACCGTCACGCCGTACCGGCTGCGCAGGGCCTCGGTGAACCGCCACAGGTCGGTGGTGGTGGTGTGCGGGATCAGCCGGAGCCTGCGGCCCGGCCCCGCGTGCGCGGCCACGGCGGCCATCAGCCCGGCGTCGGCGAGCGCGTCGGCGAACAGCGAGCCGGTGCGGCCGGCGGGGCTGAGGTTCACCACACCGTCGAGCTCCAGGAACTTGCGCTGCCAGTCCAGGTCCCCGATCGGCTCGTAGGTGATGAGCATCTTGTCCAGCGGGCCCCAGAACAGGGCCTGGTCCTGCTGGGCGTAGCACTCCGACAGCAGCTCGTCGACGCCGTCGGCGCGGACGGCGAAGTCGTGCAGGGTGTCGACCGCGTTGCACACGCAGAGGGTGGGCGTGGTCATGTCTTCTCCTCGCGCAGCAGGCCGTTGCCCTCGGACACCAGGTCGACCGCGGCCGCGACCACGTGCCAGAAGAGGTCCTTGCCCAGGGCCGCGGTGGCCTTCGAAGTGCTCGACAGGACACCTTGGTTGGTGGTGCGGTGCACGTCGACGGGGTGCAGATGGATGCCCGGGCGGGGCGGGTCGGTGTGGTCGGGGCGGGCGGCCGAGACCAGGTCAGGACGGAGATAGAGCATCAGGCTGGTCTCGGTGATCCCCGCATGCTCGGCGTGCCACCCCGGAAAGAGCGGCACCCGCCCGGCCAGCCAGTCCGTGTCGACCAGGCTCCACCAGCTCAGTGCGATGAACTCCTTGCCCGCGCCCGCCGGCCGTCGGGCCACCTCGTCCAGCGCCTCGAACAGGAACGGCTCGTTCTCGTAGTGGCCGTTGACGATCAGCAACCGGTGCCACGGCAGGGCGCACAACGACTCCAGGGTGTCCTCCAGGAAGCCCAGCAGGGACCGGCCGCGGACGTGGACGGTGCCGGGGAAGGACAGTCCGCCGCCGCTCTGCGGCAACGACCGCGCCGCGATGGACTGCGCCGGCAGGGTCAGGGCGTTCAGCTCGTAGGCGATCTGCCGGGCGAAGGCGTCGGCCAGGAGGGTGTCCACGGACAGCGGCAGGTGCGGACCGTGCTGTTCGATGGACCCGACCGGCCAGGTCAGGGTCCGCCCGGCGGTGGCCGCCAGGATCTCGGCGCTGCTCAGGTCGCACAGTTGCGGCCCGGCCGAGCGGGGCGTCATGACCGCACCTGCCCGGATCGGCCCGCTTCGGCGACGGGTTCGGCGCGGTGGCCGGTGTCCTGCGGTCCGGTGGTCTCGGCCACGATGCGGGTGAGGGTGGCGTTCATGTCGGTGTGCAGCGCGGTGTAGACCTGGGCCGCCACCGCGCCGACCCGCAGGTAGTCGTGGACGTCGCGGCCCGATTGGACGCCGCCGGAGCCCAGCAACGGCAGGGGGAAACCGGCTCTGCGCAGCTTCCACAGCGAGGCCAGGACGAGCGGTTTGATGCCTGGTCCGGAGTAGCCGAACACGCCGCCGAGGTGGAGGTCGCCGGTCTCCGGGTGTACGGCGGCGGCGGGCAGGGTGTCGCTGATGGTCACCGCGTCCGCGCCGGCCCGGGCGGCGGCGAACGCCCGGGCGTGGAGGCCCTCGCCGCTGGCGAGCTTGACCGAGAACGGCAGCCGGGTCGCGGCGCGGGTGGCCGCGGTGTAGGCGTGCACCCGCTTGGGAGTGTCGTCGAGGCCGTCCTGCTCATTGAGGCAGGAGATGCCGAGCTCCAGTGCCGGGCAGCCCGCCGCCTCCGCCCGGGCCGCCAACTCGGCCAGTTCCGCCGGGTCGTCGGCGTGCAGCGACGCGATGACGGGGAGCCGGTCGCGGGCCAGGCCGCGCAGGATGCCCAGCCAGTGGTCGACGGAGCGCTTGGAGTAGGTGGTGCTGTTGAGCATTCCGGTGGGCAGCCGGACGATGCGCTCGTCCAGGCCGGTCGGCGGGTTGGGGTGGATGGTCTTGGTGACCACCGCGCCCGCGCCGGCGTCCAGCAGTCTGCGGATGTTGCGTTCCTGGTCGGTGAGCAGGCCGGAACCGACCACGACCGGATTGGCCAGGTTCATCGCCAGTACCTGTGTCGCGGCGGCCATGTCAGGCCGCCGTCCTGGTCCGGCCCAGCGCCGCGAGCACCCCGTCGACCAGCAGCGCCGGCTCCGTGGCGATCTGTTGGGCGGACAGGAACGTGGCGGCGGCGACCTTGCCGAGCCCCTTGAGCAGATGGCTGGCCGACTCGGCGAAGGGCTGGTCGGTGATGCCCACGATGGGGCGGCCCAGCGCGCTGGCCCACCCCAGTTCGATGTGTGTGCCGTCCGTGCGGAGCAGGGTGCCGTCGAGCACCGGCAGCACCGGCACGAACACATCGCATTGACGCATCCACGCGTAGTCCCGCACGGACACCTCTTCGGGGGTGAACGAGGCGGTCTCGGCGCCGAACCGCTCTGCCACGTGTGCGGACAGCACGGTGGCGCCGGCCGCCCGCGACTGGTCGATGGTCAGGCTCAGGAATTCGCGGATCGGCGTGGCCATTCCACCGGGCACCAGGGCGTGCTGGATCGGGCCGCCGACGAACAGGGTGACGCCGCGCAGGGCGTCCGAGGTGACACTCATGACTTTTCGCGGTTCCTTCGAAAGGTTCTGCCGACGACCGGGTAATCGGGCGGACTTCGGCCACCGGAATGAAGCGGAAATGGGCAGCGCAATGCACGTCATGCGCCTTCGGTGAATCACAGGGGATTTCCGGGCGTGAAACCCGGCGGTGTGGCCGGGGCGCCCGGTTGCCTACGCGCCCCGCACACGGTGCCCACCAGGTAGGCAAATAGACGACTTAAGGCTAGTCCGGGGCGATTCATCACCACAAGCGCCAGTCTGCGCCAGTGGGGGAGATGTCATAAACCAGCATAAAACGCACGTACCAATCGCCCCAAAGTGCCACCTCATCGCCGTCGGGGACGCTCTTCGTGCTGGTTCGCCGATGGCGGCGGCGGCCCAGGAGTTTCTGTTCCACAGGCGATTCCAGCAGCGAACATGTGCGGCTGAAACGCCATCGAACTCACGTGCCACATTCCTGTGGCTGGCGAGGCTCGACAGTGGGTGCCCAAGAGAATCGGCACCCCATTGACAGGCGGAACGGCCTCAACTAGCTTCAATGAGAATGAATGACCGGCACCGCCATGTTTCCGATCGGCGCCGGTTCCCCGCGGCCCGCCCGTTGCCGCGATCGCCTCTCCCTTTTTCCTTCCCGAGCGCCGGAATCCGGCCGTGGCCTTTTGAATGAACCCACCCAGAGGGGAAAACCCGGTGAACTCATTGCAGACCATCAAACGCATTCTGCGCTCCGACGTGCTGGTGGAGGTGCCGATCGACCGGATGCGGCTCGACGACAGCCTGCGCGAGAGCTACGGCATGGACTCCCTCGGGTTCGTGGAACTGCGCGTGCAGTGCGAGGAGGCGTTCGGCATCGCCATCCCCGACGAGGCCGTCGCCGCGGGGCAGTTGTCCACCCTCGGCGATGTACTCGCCCTGGTCGAGCGGCTGTCGGGGGCCGACCACCGCCCGGCCACCCCGTGAGCGCCGCCCCGGTCGCGCGTGACGACCGCATCGGCGGACCGACCGACGTCCTGTCACGCGGCACGGACCTGCACCTGAACCACTACGGGACGGCGCGGCTGCCGTTCGCCTGCGTGGGCGGCCGCGGCCTGGAGCTCGACGTGGTCGACCTGAGCCCGCAACACCGCGGCAGAAGGCTGCGACTGCTGGACGCGAGCGCCGGCTACGCCAGCGCGACCCTGGGCGGCGCCCACCCCGTCGTACGCGCCGCACTGACACGCGGCACCGCCGTCGGCAACGTCACCGACGAACTCGGCTCGCTGGAACGGGCCGAACTCCTCGACCGGCTCTTCGGCCCCGACGGCCTGTGGACCGACCACTTCCCAACAGGGCGGTACCACGTCAGCGGACGCAACTCCGGCTCGGAAGGCAACGAGTTGGCATTGCGGCTCGTACTGGAGTCCCGCTTCGACGGCCGGCGGCTGCGCCCCCGCCCGGGCAGGGAACGGCGCGACACCATCCTGGCCTTCCACGGCGCCTGGCACGGCTGGACCAGTGGGCTGGTGCCCCTGCTCAACCGCAGGTACTACCGGGCCGGACTGCCCGCGCCGGACGCCGCCGGACCCTACGGCATCCGGATCGAACACCTCCCGTTCGGCGACCCCGGCGCCCTGGCGGAGTACTTCGCCACGTCCGCCGACCGGCTGCTGGCCGTCGTGGTCGAGCCGATCCAGGGCGACGCCGGTATCCTCCGGCCGCCACCCGGCTACCTGCGCGAACTCGCCCGGCGCTGCGCGGCCGACGACGTGCTGCTGGTCGCCGACGAGGTGCTGACGTTCGCCAAGACGGGCCACTGGTTCGCCATGCGCGACGCGGACGGGCCGGTACCCACCGACATCACCGTCATCGGCAAGTTCCTGGGCATGGGCGCGGTGTCCACGTCGATGGTGATCGCCCGCACGGACCTGGCCGTGCGCGCCTCCGGCGCCGTGACCACCTCCGACCTACGGCCGCTGAACTGCGCGGTGATCCGTGACGGCATCGAACACATCGAGAGCAAAGGGCTGCTGCGACGGTCGGCCGACGTCGGCGTGCACCTGACCGAGCGTCTCGACACCGCCCTGGTGGGCCGTCACCCGGACGTGTTCACCGAGGTCCGCGGTACCGGAGCCATGCTCGGAGTGGAACTGACCGCCGCGGCCGCGGACCGCATCGGCGCGCTGCGCGGCGAGCTGATCGAAGCGGGCGTGTACGCGGAGTTCATGGCGGGCGCGGGCAAACGCTCCGGCGGCCGCCGCTACGTCCACCCCACCCTGCGGATCGTGCTGCCGCTGATCGCCACCACGGCGCAGGCCGACGAGATCGTGGACCGGGTGGCGGCCGGCGCCCGGGCCATGCGGTGAACGCCGGGTTCCGCACCCGGATCGAGCACGTCGACACCGACGCGACCGGGATCGTGCACTTCTCCCGCTACACCTCACTGATGGAGACCGCGGGCACCGAACACCTCGAAGCGCACGACGCGGGGCTGACGGCCTTCGGCACGGCGGGCGTCGACCTGGTGGCAACCGACCTGCGGGTGACCTATCTCCACAGCGCCGTCTACCGCGACGTGATCGTCGCCGACACCCGCGTCGACCACGTCGGCGCGGCCTGGTTCGCCCTCGCCGTCCGTCTGCTGCGCGAGGAGGAGGACGGCAGCCGCACCCCACTGGTGACCGGCGACCTCGTCTTCGCCGCCGTCGACCCCGACACCCGGCGCGCGGTCCCCCTGCCGGCACCACTGCGACAGACACTGAGAGGAATCGTCCCGGATGCCGCACACCAACGAATCGGCACCCCCGCCCACAGCGGTCCGCGCGGCTCGGCCGCTGGGCACCTCGGCGATCGCCGCCCTGGTGCGCGGACGCCACCCCCGACTGTTCATCGACCGGGTCCTCGACCATGAGCCCGGCGTGTTCCTGCGCAGCATGTTCGCCGTCTCCGCCGAGATGGGCGCGCTGTCCGGGCACCTGCCCGAGCGCGGCCTGACCCCGGGGGTGATCCTGCCCGGCAGCCACACCATGCAGGCGTTCGCCCAATCCGGCGTACTGCTCTACCAGTTGAGCAGCGCCCCGCTCGCGGACGACGAGGTGACCCTGGTCGGCACGGTCAAGTCCCGTTTCCTCGCTCCGGTCGTCCCCGGCGACCAGGTCGTCCTCGACGTCCGCGCGGACCGGCTGGTCGGCCGTACCTTCACCTTCTCCGCCGCGGTGACCGTGGAGGGCCGGCCGGTCGCCGGATTCCGCGGTGCCATGAGCCGGGTGACGGCCGACGCCGCCGGGGCCCGGCCGTGGTGACCCCGGTGATCACCGGACTGGCCTGGGACACACCGCTGGGCCGCGGCCTGGACCAGGTCTGGGAACGGCTGTGCGCGGGTGACTCGGCACTGGCACCCGTCGACTCGCCGCACCCGCTGCGCAACACCGTCGCCGCCGTCATCGAATCGCTGCCGTACCGGACTCCGCCCGGCGAGCGCCAACGCGTGCTCGCCGAACGGGCGTTGCGCTCCGCCTTCGCCGACGCCGGACTGACCACGACCGACCCCGCCATCGGCCTGGTGCTGGGCACCAGCTTCGGCGCCTCGTTGGACGAGGCCGAGCCGACGCTGCACGCCTGGGCCGACGACGCGGCGGCGGCCATCGGGCACCCGGGCACCCCGCTGTGCGTCATGACCGCGTGCTCCGCGGGCTCGGACGCGATCGCCGTCGCGTACGCCCTGGTGCGCGCGGGCAAACGCCGCATCTGCGTGGCGGGCGGGGCGGACGTGGTCACCGAGGCCAAGCGGCTCGGCCATTCCGCGCTGGGCACCATGAGCCCCACCGGCCTGCGGGCCTTCGACCGGGCACGCGACGGCATGCTGCTCGGCGAAGGCGCGGCGTTCGTGGTGGTCGAGCACCCCGACTCCGCCCGGGACCGCGGCGCCCGGCCCTACGCCCGGCTACGCGGGGTCGGCGCGGCCAACGACGCCGCCGGCCTCACCGCACCCGACCCCTCCGGACGCGCCGTGGCACGCGCGATGGAACGCTGCCTGGCCACGGCGGGCTCGACCCCCGAGGACATCGCGGTGATCAACGCACACGGCACCGGGACCCCGCTCAACGACGAGGTCGAGGCCCGCAGCCTGCTGCAACTCTTCGGAGGCCACAGCCCGTTGACCTTCGCCACCAAGGGGGCCTTCGGGCACAGCCTGGGCGCCACCGGCGCCGTCGAGGCCGTGGCGACGGTACTGGCCCTGCGCCACCGACGCGTTCCACCGGTCGTCGGCCTGTGCGATCCGGCGGCACCGCTGCGGCTGGCCACGGGAGCGGCGCAACCGGTGGGCGACGGCGCCGGACTGAGCCTGACGCTGGGGTTCGGCGGCTTCAACACGTGTCTGCTGTTCGAAGGGGTGAGGGCATGACACTCGTGCCGCCGGGCACCCGGGTGCTGGGTGCGGCGACGCTGGTCGCCGAGGACCCGGCCGCATATGCGGGAAACAAACCGTCCTTCTATGCCGACCCCGCCGCCTGGCTGGTCGCCGCGACCGTGGACCGGGCCCTGACGGACTGCGCGGCGCCCGTACTCGACGCCGCCGACGACACCGCGATCCTGGTGATGAGCGCGACCGGAAGCGCGCGGACGATGCGCCGCATCGCCGGTTCGGTGCCGCGCTCCCGGATCTCGCCGCTGCGCTTCGCCGGAGCGAACCCGGGGGTACTGGCCGGGCTGCCCGCCCTGCGCCACGGCTTGCGCGGGCCGTCGCTGCTCCTGGCGGCGCACCCGGACACGGCCGCCCCCGTGGCGTTCACGATCATCGACGGATGGTTCGCGGACGGCCACGCCCGGCACGTGATCCTGGTCGGCCTGCACACCACTGCGGAAGACCGGGAGTTGTGCCGCAGCCTCGTCCTGACCCGTGCCGGAGAGGACCGGTGAACCGCCTCGCCCGGTCCGAGGCGGCCGACTTCCTGACCCGGGTCGGCACCGTCACCCCCGCCGGCCGGGACGCCGGCGCCCCGGCCGGGATGGACGACGTACTGTCGGACCTGGCCGGACTGGGCCTGGCACCGGGCGACGCGGTCGTGCTCTGCCTGGCCAACGGCGTGGAACTGCTGCGCGTGCTGCTCTCCTCGCTGCTCCTGGGCCTGGTGCCGTTGGCCGTGCCTCCCAGCACCCCGTGGCAGCGGGTCCGCGCACTGTCCGGGCACATCGGGGCCGGCACGGCGGTGACGACGCGGCTGACCGGCGCGGAGCAACAGCGGCCGGTGGGCGGCGCGTTCGCCGTACCCACCGGGCACCCCGCCACCCCGTACCGGCCGGGCGAAATCCTGCTGTCCACCTCCGGCACCTCGGGGATGTTCAGCGCATGCGTGCATCAGGTGCCCGCTCTGCTGCACAACGCCCGCCTGCACGCCGCGGCCACCGGCATCACCTCGGCCGACACCTTGCTGGTCAACCTGCCGCTGTACTACTCCTACGCCCTCGTGGCCCAGGCGTTCGCCGCGTACCTGACCAAGGCCCGACTGGTCCTCGACAGACCGCCGTTCTCACCGCTCGCCTACCGCGACACGGTCATCGCGCACGGGGTCACCCACTCCGCGGTGACCCCGACCCTCGCCCGCCAGCTGCTGGCCGACCCCGCCCTCATCCCCCGTGGTCTGCGGGCCCTGGCGGTCGGCGGGGACCGGCTCGCGCCCGCCGAGGTGGCGAAACTGCTGGCCGCCCGACCGTCCGCCGAGCTGTATCTGACCTACGGGCTCACCGAGGCCGGGCCACGCGTATCGACCCTGGCCGCGCACGCCGAGCCCGTGCACCGGTACGGCTCGGTCGGCCGCCCGCTGCCCGGAGTGCGAGCATCGCTGCGCGAGGTACAGGGCGACGTGCTGGGCTTGGTGCGGGGCGAAGTGCGGGGCGAAGTGGGTGAATTGGTGGTCGAATCCGACACGGTACTGCTGCGACGGGTCGGGGACGGAAGCCGGAGAGTCCTCCTGGGACCGCGGACCATCGCCACCGGGGACGCCTTCTCCATCGACGACGGCTATCTGACCTTCCACGGACGCCTGTCGGACTTCGTGGTGCTGCGCGGCGAGAAGGTCTCACTCAACACCGTCCGGCAGGCCGCCCACACCATCCCGGGGGTCGTGCACTGTGTGCCCAAAGTGGTGAACGAGGACGGCACCCAGGTACTCGACGTCCATCTCTCCGTCACCGACTCCCCGCCCGGCGGAGAGAAAGCGGTACGACGCCTCCTCAACTCCCAGTTGCTGCCCGCCGAACGCCCGCGCGCGGTCTTCATCTCCACCGCCGACCCGGAGACCTTCCGCAAATGACCCTGCGCCTCGGCTGGACCGTCCCCACGACCCTCCCGCCCGCCGGCCTCCGCGAATTCGCGGTGACCGCGGAACACCTCGGCTACGACCACCTCTCCATCCCCGAACACCTGGTCTCCCGCACCCCCGCCTACGAGAGCCTGACGCTGGTGGCGTTCCTGGCGGCGGTCACCACCCGGATCGAGCTGGCCACCGCGATGACGATCCTGCCGCACCGCCCGGTGGTGCTCGCCGCCAAACAGGCCGCGCAACTGGCCCACCTCAGCGGCGACCGGCTGCGCCTGGGCATCGCCATCGGCTCCGATCCCGCAGAGTCCGCCGCCCTCGGCGTCGCTCCGGGAACCCGCGCGGCACTGTTCGAGGAACAGGTCCGTGCGCTGCGCCTGCTGTGGACACGGCCGGAAGCGGATTTCGCCGGCGAACACCTCGCGTTCTCCGGCGTCACCCTCACCCCCCGGCCACGTCGGATTCCGCTCTGGATGGGCGGCGGCACCCTGCGCACCGGAGGCAGACCGGCCGCACTGCGCCGGATCGCCACCCTCGCCGACGGCTTCACCATGTCCGGCCTGCTCGCCAACCGGGTCAACCGAGGCGCCGCACTCATCGCCGAACTCCGCACCGCGGTCACCGAAGCCGGCCGCGACTGGACCACCTTCGGCACCGAGGCCCGCCTCCGCCCGAACCCCGGCCGGCCGGACACCTGGCGCCCACTCGCCGATGCCTGGCAATCCGCCGGCGCCACCCACCTCACCGTCACCACCGACGACCTCTCGCTCCTGGCCCCGGTGCACGCGGCGTTGACCCGGTAGGGGATTCGGCCGGTGACGTGGGAGGTCAGCGCTGTGTTGCCGGTGGGGCCGATCCGCATCACAGTTGTGAAGAGGGCGACCTTGGGAGTACCGCGGTCCGGAAATCGCCCTACTGAACGTCGCCATTGTTGCCACCGACGCCTTCGACACCGTCGACGCCTTCGACACCTTCGTGATCGAGATCACCGTTCGTCGTCGCCGTCGGACAGAGGGTGAACGAGGCCGAGGTGACACGCAGCACTCACTCCACGCAGAACTCACTCCTCCACGCAGAACTCACTCATGTCATCAGGAGGTGGAGCAGGTGACCGCTCCCACCAATGTGCCGAGTATGGAGTCGCACCCGGACATCATCGAATTGCGCGCCCGCTACGAACGAGCAGCGGTGACGCCGCTGGCACAGGGCTTGGAAGCCCTGGCCATCGTCGTCGGGCTCTATCTCGCCGCCTCGCCCTGGATCGTCGGGTTCAACGGCCTGACCAAATTGGCCGTGACGAACCTGATCACCGGCGTTGCGTACGCCGTGTTGATCGGCGGCTTCGGGCCCGCCTTCGAGCGCAGCCACGCCCGAGGATGGGCGGCCACTGCGATCGGACTGTGGACCATCATCTCCCCGTGGGTGGTGGCCGGCGGTGTTGCCACCACGCGCACCATCATCAGCAACGTCATCACCGGAGCCCTGGCACTGTGCCTGGGACTGGCGATGTGCAGCCTGGCACGGACGGACACCCGGCAGCTCGCCGCGCGCACCAGGCAGTCGTCCCGACCGGCCGGTGGACTGTCCGGGTCTCCGGAGGCAGCAGCCGGGGAGCGGCCTCAGTACCCGCCGACCGCGGGTCCCGGTGTGACGGGCACGGGCGACCGCCGCGACATCGGCCGCGGGCCGAACCCCTGATGCCTGGATCGGATGATGCCTGGATCGGACCGAACAGCGCAGTCGTAGAAAGATCGTGGTAGACCGGGCCGTTTGTGCGAGGTCATGCCTGACCTCGATGGCCGGAGTCCGGCGGCGGCCAGGCGTTGTCGCGTTGCGGGGAGGCCGCGCCGAGCCAGACCGGCGCCGTGTAGCCGAGCCCGGCCGAGAGGGCGAGTCCGGGCAGGCGGGCAGGTGGGCGAACGGACAGGCCGGCGGGCGAGGATGATCAGGCGCGCGCCGGGCCGAACCAGTCAGTCAAGGCGGTGCGCAGGTCCTCGTCATGGACGGGGGCCTCGCCGGCCCAGGCGAGGTAGCCGTCGGGGCGGATGAGAAGGGCGGCGGCCTCCGCGTCGGTGTCCAGGGCGGCGACGGTTCGCACGCGGTCGGTCCAGGGTTGGGCGGTGCGTACGGCCATGGAGGCGTCCGTGAGGTCCAGCAGCAGTGGGCGTCCGTCGCGGAGCAGTTCTGCCAGGCGCGTCGGTCCGGAGTGGGTCTTGAGGGGTCGGTCGGCGACGAAGTGGCCCACGCGTGGGTCGTCGCTGCCGCCGTAGTGGACGTCGGTGCCGTAAATGGCCTTGGTCAGGTAGTCGTTGACCGCTTCGAAGTCCATGAGTTCGGCGAACAGCGCGCGCAGTGCGTCGACTTGGGGTCCGGGGCGCATCAGCGCCGCCTGGGCACGGGTGTTGAGCAGGACGCGCTCGGCGATCGGCCGGCGCTCGGCTTCGTAGGTGTCCAGCAGCCCAGGGCGGCCCTGGCAGGCGGCGGCGAGCTTCCAGCCCAGGTTCACCGCGTCCTGGAGGCCGAGGTTGGCTCCCTGGCCGCCCGCGGGGTAGTGCACATGTGCCGCGTCACCGGCCAGCAGGACGCGACCGGCCCGGTATTGCGCGGCCAGGCGGGTGCTGTCGGTGAACCGCGAGACGAAGCGCACGTCGGCGAACTGGATGCGTTCGCCGGTGACGCGACGGACGGATTCGGCCAACTCCTCGTCAGTGACCGGCGCTTGAGGAGGAACGTGGTCCCATTCGGCGGTGGAGATTCGGCCGTCCGGCATCCGCATGAACCAGCCGTGTTCGTTCCGATGCCAGCCCATGGGAAGGCGATCCGGACCGGTGAGCGACCCCAGTCCCATCCGACTCACCATCTGCGGTTCGGTGCCTGGGAAGTCGATACCGGCGTGCCTGCGCACGGTGCTGCGTCCCCCGTCGCACCCCACCACAAAGCCGGCCCGGATCACCGTGCTGCCCTGCGCGTCCTCCAGCGTGACGGCCACGCCGTCGGCGTTCTGCTCAAGCCCGACGACCTCGGCGCCGTGACGCACGACGGCCCCGGTTCCGGTCGCACGCCGGGCGAGAAGGGTCTCGATGGTCGCGCGCGGCAGCAACAGCTCGCGGGGCTGTTCGGTGGCGACGGTGCCCCGGCCGAGCAGGAACATTCCGGCGAAGTGTCCCCGGGCGGAGGTGTTTTCCAAACGACGACGGTAATCGTCCAGGCCGGCCGTTCGCTCTTCGGCTGCGACAAAATCCGAGAGCAGATCGCGACGGTCCATGATTTCCAGGGTACGGGCATGGATCGTCAATGTCCTCGGCTCGCCGGCCCCGGGTGCGAGACGCTCCACGACCAGCGTGGACACCCCGTACATCCGCAGCTCACAGGCGAGCATCAGCCCGACCGGCCCGCCGCCGGCGATGAGTACGTCGTAATCGTTGCTGCGCATGTCCAGCACCAGCTGCCCTTCTTGTTTCCCATTTCGAAGCCGCGCAGGAGGAATTCACCCCGGTGTCGCACCACATGCGGTGGCTCGCCGATAAAGCAGGTTCGATTTCCACGGTATCCGTGAGTCCGGCGCGCACAAAGGGCAGTTTTGATAAGGCATCGTTGCCGTTCGCGGCAATCCACGGGTCGGCTGTGCCAGTACGCGGCCCCCGCCGACTCCGACGACGGCTGTTGGCGTCCACTGGCGTTGACTGGCGTCCGCTGCCGACTGCGCGCGCCCGTTGGCGTTCGTCGGCGACTGCTCAGGCTGGTGCGCCGGGGTCGTATGCCCTGGTGGTCTGGTCGTCGGCGTCCCAGCTTTCGAAGACGCTGCGGACGCAGAGCCGGAACCAGGCATGGGTGGGGTCGGCCTGGTGCCGGGCGTGCCAGGACTGGGCGATGACGATCGGGGGGAGTGGCAGCGGAATGCGCACGGTGCGCAGGTCGAAGAGGGAGACGGCCTGGCGGCTCAGCTTCTCGGCGGCCAGCCCCACCAGATCGCTCTGCACGACCATGTGCCAGGAGGCGGCCCAACTCGGCACGGCGGACACCACCTTCCGGTGCAGCCCGTGCTCGGCGAGGTGGTCGTCGATGGGCCCGGCGAGCCGGCCGCGCCGCGAGACGCTGAGGTGCTGGGCCGCGGCGAACCGCTCGCGGGTCACCTCGCCGCGCAGCAGCGGGTGGCCGCCGCGCACCACCGCCCGCACCCGATCGACGATGAGCCGTTCGCTGTTGACCTCCGGGGAGGTGGCGTCGGCGACGCCGACCACCAGGTCGAGAACGCCCTCGCGCAGCTTCGCGGCGCTGTCGCCGGAGTCCTCCGGCACGAACCGCACCGTGACGTTGGGTGCCTGGCGGTGGACGGTGCTCAGCAGTGGCTGGGCGAGCGCCCCGATCACCATGTCGTTGGCCTGCACGGTAAAGGTCGTGGTCAGCGAGGCCAGGTCCGGCGCCCCGGTTTCCAGGAACATCCCGGTCGCCTGCTCGACCAGGGAACGCACCTGGTCACGGAGCGCCAGCGCGCGGGGCGTCGGCACCATCCGACGGCCCGCGCGGACCAGTAGCGGGTCGCCGAAGGCCCGTCGCAAACGGGCCAGGGTCCGGCTCATGGTGGGTGTCGAGGTGCGCATCCGCTCCGCGGCTCCGGTGACGCTGCCCTCCTCCAGCAGGACGTCGAGAGCGATGAGGAGGTTCAGATCGACGGACTTCATCTGGCGCAATCTCTTGTGAGGAGGAGTGATCGCTTATGGCTTGCTCGGCGGGGCGGCCGGGTGGGAACTGGTCCGGTAGCGGCTGCGGAATTCCGCGAGGAGTTCGTCGGTTGCCTCGGCGCCGGCGCTCACCGCGGCGTGCACGTCCCGGAAGTAGTTCTCGTAGCCGGCAGGCGTGTAGAGGCACAGGGCGCGTGCGGGGACGGAACCCGCATTGCGGAAGCCGTGCGGGGTCCCGCGCGTCGCGGCCAGCAGATGGCCGGGGCCGGCCGTCACCTCACCGTCCCCGGTATGGAGCGTCAACTCGCCCTCCAGAACGTAGAAGTACTCGTCATGCCCCTCGTGTACGTGCGGCCTGGCGCCGATGACGCCGGGGGCGAGGCTGAACTCCTCGAAGGCGAAGTGCCCGTCGGTGTGGTCGCCGGTCAGCCGGAAGAAGTGCGCGACACCGGCTACGTCTATCAGCTCACCGTCCTCGGGACGGCGCAGCAGCGGACGGTCGGGGGTCTGGGCCTGGTTGTCGGTCATGGGGGCATTGTGGCCCGTGCGGCGCAGGAGGGTAGGGAGAGCCACCAACGCGTGATCAATGACACCGGGGCATGGCCAACGGAAACGCCCTGGCAGGCCGAGCCTGCTGACTGTCCCGCCTGCTCAGCGAGGTGCAAAGATGACGGCCATGACACGCGATCACGTGGCCGGGCTCATCGGTGGCGCCTTCGGAGCCGTCTTCATCGAGGTCAATGCGGGCTCCCTGCCGCCCGGCATCGGCATCCCCCTGCGGGTGCTGGCGATAGCCGCCGTCCTCGGGCTTCTGGTCGTTCGGCGGCGCGGTACCGCCGTCGCGCCGGGCGACGGGCCCGCCCCGAACGTCGGCTTCGGACGGCGATACTGGTGGGTGGTGGCCGCCGAAGGCGCCGCGCTGCTGGCCGGGTTGGTGGTCATCAACTCCGTACTGCACGCCCCAGGCGCGACGGTGGGTTGGATCGCGTTCGTGGTCGGAGTCCACTTCTTCGGCCTGGCGGCCGTCTGGCACCGGCCGTCGCTGCGCATGCTCGGCGGTGCGATGGCCGTCTGTGGCCTCGCCGGGTTGATCCTGGCGGGTTGCGGCGCCCCGACGGCGGCCATCGCCACCACCAGCGGAATCGCCCCCGGCGTGTTGCTGCTGGCCTCCGTCTGGTGGAGCGTCCGCCCCACAGTCACCCCGGCCCGTCCGCGAGCCTGAGAGGCAGACCGCGCCCCAGCGCCTCCAGGAACAACGGCCCCGCCTGGCACGGCTGGACCTGGATATCGCCCCACACCCCGTCCGTCACATAAGGCTCCGTCTCCAGCCAGGCATCGAAGTCCGTGCGCGTGGGGAATTCCCTCACCAGCATGGAGCCGATCATCCGGCCCTCGTCGTCGAGGATCGCGGTACCGAAGAGCGCCTTGCCCTCGGCGATCAGCGCGGGGCCCTGGGCCAAGTGGCGTTCACGGGCGGCCAGTCGCCGCTGCGGTGCGTGTTCGTCCTTGGCGTCGTACGCGATCAGCAGGAACTGCATGCTCTCTTTCCGGTGGCCTGTGGGGTCAAAACCGACAGCGTAGACGACATGGCTGTGGTGGACGGTGGCAGCAGCCGGAACCCCGAAACAGTTGAGGCGGCCCAAGCACCCCAAGCACTCCAAGGACCCAAAACAGCGCGGCCCTCACACCGACCGCACACCCCCCCCGACGCACCGCCAGCCCGACGCACAGGGCTGTCAGCGGGAGTTCCGCGGCGAGGGCCATGGCGGTGGCGGCGGCCAGTTCGGGGCCCGGGGCGGCGGTGGCGAGGTCGATGCAGGCGTCGGCGAGGAGGAGGGCGGCCGCGACGGCCGCGGGGGCGCGATGGCGGGGGTCGCTGCGCAGCAGGCGGGTGCCCGCGGTGAGCAGCGCGGCGGCCTCCAGCGTGTCGAGGGCGACCCAGGCGGCCGCCTCGGCGGGCGGCAGGGTACCGGCGAGGTAGCCGAGCCAGGGGAGCAGGGCCAGGCCGGCGGCGATGAGGACGCGGCCCGTCCAGCGGTGCGCGCCGCCGGCCCGTCGTACGGGCTCGCGGTCACGGCCGACGCCTGGACGGGTACAACTACCCTTTTCCACAAGCGGGTTGAAGGCGGCGAGGGCCATGGTGACGGAGATCCTTCCGGGGTCACGAGTCCGGCCGTCGGGCTCGTGGTCAACTCTCCGGTCTCCACCGTTCCCAGTCAGTAACACCGCTGTCCGACTTGGGGTGGCACCAGCTACACCCCGCTTCCGGAAGCAGGCGTGATAGCCCAGGCTGACCTGGACGTTTACCGTCGTACCCATGACCCGATCCGACCGGTGGCCGCCAGGCCGCCTGGCCCGTGCCCGAGCGCGGGCCGCCTTCCTGTGCACCGGTGTCCCGCTGCACGGTGCCGCCTTCCTGCTGTGGGTGTGGTTCAGCCTCACCGTCGTCTACGCCCCCGCCGGCGCCGTCGTCCCGCTGATCTTCGCCGTTGCGGGCGCGATGGCGGTGACCTGGCTCCAACGCCGCCGGTTCGCGGCGTACGCGGACACCGGCATCCCGCGCACCCCGCCCGTCCAGGCACCCAACGACCTCCGCCGGGCCTGGGGCCGGCTGCGCACCGGCGCGTACTGGCGGCAGCTCGCCTACCACCAGCTCGCCGGCCCGGCGCTGGGCGTCGTGGAGGCTGTCGCACTCGGCCTGTGGGTGGGCACTATCGGCGGCATCACGTACTACGCCTGGTACTGGTTGCTGCCGCGGCACTGGGCCTTCGTCCAGTGGTCCGATGTCGACGGCTGGAAGATGGCCGTGGTCGGGCTGGTCGTCCTGCCGTTCCTGCCGCGGCTGACGGGTGCCCTGATACGGACGGAGTCGGTCATCGCCCGGCGCCTGCTCGGGCCCAGCCGGGCCGAGGAGTTGGAGCGGCGGGTCGAGGACCTGGCCGAGCGCCGGGCCGAGACCCTGGCCGCCGCGGACGCCGAACGCCGCCGCATCGAACGCGATCTGCACGACGGCGCCCAGCAGCGACTGGTGTCCCTGGCGGTCAACCTGGGCCTGGCCCGGGCCACCCTCACCGATCTGCCGCCCGAGGCCCGGGCCGTCATCGACGACGCGCACCGCGAGGCGAAGGAGGCCCTGGAGGAGCTCAACCACCTGGTACGCGGCCTGCACCCGCACGTCCTGGACGACCGGGGACTGGACGCGGCGCTCTCCGGCATCGCCGCCCGCGCCCCGCTGCCCGTCCACGTCAGCGTCGACGTGTCCGAACGGGCCGCACCCGCCGTGGAGGCGGTCGCCTACTTCGTGGTCTCCGAAGCGCTCGCCAACGTCACCAAGCACGCCCGGGCGAGCCGCGCCGAGGTGGCGGTCGTCCGGGCCGGTGACACGCTGCGGGTGCGGGTCACCGATGATGGCAGGGGAGGGGCCGACCCCTCCGGGGGAACCGGCCTGACCGGGCTCGCACACCGCGTGGCCTCGGTGGACGGCACCCTCGCCATCGACAGCCCCCCAGGGGGCCCGACCGTCGTCACCGTGGAGTTGCCGTGCACGCTGCCAAGCGCGCTGTGATCGCCGAGGATTCCGTTCTGCTCCGGATCGGGTTGGTCAAGGTGTTGGAAACGGCCGGGTTCGAGGTGGTGGCCGAGTCCGGCGACGCGGACGGGCTGCTGCGCGCCGTCGAGGAACACCGCCCGGACATCGCCGTCGTCGACGTCCGCATGCCGCCCGGCTTCACCGACGAGGGTGTGCGGGCCGCACTGGTCATCCGGCAGCAGTGGCCGGACACCGCCGTCCTGATGCTCTCCCAGTACGTCGAGGAACGCTACGCCGCCGAACTCCTCGCGGCGAACACCAGCGGCGTCGGCTACCTCCTCAAGCAACGGGTCGCCGACGTCGAGGAGTTCATCGAGGCGCTGCGCCGGGTCGCGGCCGGCGGCACGGCCCTGGACCCGCAGGTGGTGGCGCAGCTGCTGGTACGCCGCCCCAGCGACCCACTGGAGCGGCTGACCGAGCGCGAGCGCGAGGTGCTGGCGCTGATGGCCGAGGGCCGTTCCAACGCCGGGATCGCCGCCCAACTGGTGGTCAGCGAGAGCGCGGTGGCCAAGCACATCAACAACATCCTGGCCAAGCTCGACCTGCCCAAGGCGGGGGGCGACCACCGGCGCGTACTGGCCGTACTGCGCTTCCTGGGCGTGGGCCTGGGCGGGTAGCGGGCCGCCGAAGCGGGGCGTTCCTCCCCGCACACGGTACGTCCGTTTCACGCCAACCCTCCACAACTGCCGTACAGGGCACCAGAGTTCGGGCTACACAGGGAACTGGGACGGGCCCCGGCCTGCGCGCGGCCGCCGGACGCCGACAGCCGGCGACCGGCTGCTGGGCGCGCGGACCGGGCACTGAACGGAGGGACGCCCCACATGGCCACGCCAGCCCGGCGACGACACCCCACCAGTCGACGCACCACGCGCCCTTCCGCCCGCCGCCCTTCCCGCCGCCCCGCGCGACGTCCCACCCGCCGGCCGCGCGGCCGGGCCGCCCGGCGACGCGCACACGAGCGGGCCCTCACCCGTCTCGTCCTCGCCGCCCTGGCCCTCGGCGCGGTCGTCGCAGCCGCCCGCGCGTACCCCGTCACCACCCTCGTCCTCGGCATCCTCGCCACCGCCGCCGCAACGCTGTTCCTCCTCGCCCGAGCCGGCCGCCTGCGCCTCCCCGACCTCGTCCGGTCCCACCAGGACGTCACTCACACCCTCGCCGCATACCAGCGCATGACCGGCCCCCAGTTCGAGCACGCCGTCGCCGACCTCGCCCGCCGCGACCCCGCCGTCCGCTCCGCCACCGTCTCCGGCGGCGCCAACGACCGCGGGCTGGACGTCCTCGTCGTCCTGCACGACGGCCGCCGCATCGCCGTCCAGTGCAAGCGGTACGCCGAAGGCAACCGGGTCGGCGCCCCCGCGATCTACACCGCCAACGGGACCTATCGCGCCTACCACCGCTGCGACCACGCCGTCATCGTCACCACCTCCCGCTTCACCCGCGACGCCGAACTCGCCAACGCCTCGCTCCCCGAACCACTCCGCCTGATCGACGGCCGCGGCCTGGCCCGCTGGATCGGCGGCGGCCGCCCGCCCTGGGCCACCTGAGCCCGTACCGCCCGGACGGCGCCCGGCCAACTAGAATGCCGTCCATGACCGACGCGGCCTCCTCGACACCTCCCGCGGCGGCTCGCCGGGACCCGGAGCTGGGCTTTCCCTCCCCCGGCGAGGTGCTGCGCAGGCTCCGTACCCAACGGGGCATGTCGCTGCGCCAGGTGGCCGCCGAGTGCGGGCTCTCGGTCTCGTTCCTGGCGGCGTTGGAACGGGGGGAGACGGACATCGCACTGGAGCGACTGGCGAGACTGGCCAGGGTCTTCGGCCATGACGTGGGTTCCTTCCTGGGATTCACCCACGGTCGCGCCGAGCCGTCGATCTTCCCGTTCGCCGACCAGGAGGTCATCGACCGGGCGCCGGGCGTCGACTACCGCGTGCTGCGCGCCCCCGAGCTCGGTTACCAGGTGGTCCAGGGCGACTTCGCGCCGCACTCCGCGCTGGGCGAGGACCTCCAGCACGAGGGCATCGACCTCATCATCGTGACCCAGGGGACGCTGGTGGCCCGCTACAACGGCGTCGACCACACGCTCCGGAAGGGTGACTGCGTCCGGTGGTCCGCGGGTCATCCGCACACCTTCCGCAACGACACCGACGAACCCGCGCGCATGGTCGCGATGCTCTTCAACAGCCTGTACTGATCACGAGCCTGTACTGATCAACGGCCTGTACTGATCAGCGGCCTGCATCGAGCAGCTGCGGCCGCTGCCAACCTTCATTCCCACTCCCTCCCTTGAGTACGGTCGCGGTGAACGTTATTTTGCACTAGCGTGCTTTTTAACGTACGCAGCACCACGACGAGAGAATGGGGGAAGCGTCATGCAGCCGAACGCAATCGTGCAGACCACGCAGGCCGGTTCCGGCTCCTCGACCGGCGGTGATCCGGGAGACGACAGGGCCCGTGCCCACCGTCACCATGCCCACCGCCACCGGGCCCGCGACCTGCTGACCCGCGCGCTCCTGGTCGTCGTGTGGAGCTCCGGCTTCATCTCCGGCAAGCTCGGCCTCCGGTACTCCGCTCCGTACACCTTCGCGACGCTGCGGTTCGCCATCGCCGGGAGCGTGCTGCTCCTGATGGCCCTGGTGCGCCGCGATGTCTGGCCGGGATGGCGCCTGTTGGGGCACCTCGCGGTGGCCGGTGTCCTGGTCCAGGCCGTGCAGTTCTCCAGCATCTACATGGGCATGGAGCTGGGGGTGCCGTCCGGATTGGCGGCCCTGATCATCGCGCTCTACCCGCTCACCGCCTCCTTGCTGGCCGTGCCGGTCCTGCGCGAGCGGGTCACCCGCGGCCAGTGCCTGGGACTGGTGTTGGGACTGGGCGGGGTGGCGCTCGCGGTGAGCGAGAACCTCCATCTCGACGGCGGCTACCTGGCCGGGCTCGGCTTCCTGCTCCTCGCCCTGCTGGGCATTTCCGCCGGCACCGTCTACCAGAAGCGGTTCTGCCGGGGCATGGAACCGGTGACCGGCAACGCCGTGCAGTTGCTCGCCGCCGCGGTCGCGACGGTGCTTCCCGCACTCTTCGCCGAGGGGTTCGACGTCACCTTCACCGCCGACTACTGGCCGGCGCTGCTCTGGGCATCGGTCATCAACTCCATTGTCGGAGTGGGATTGTTGTACGCGCTGCTGCAACGCCACGGCACCAGTCAGGTCAGCAGCCTCTTCTATCTGGTGCCCATGGTCACCGCGGCCCTGGCGGCCCTGCTGCTCGACCAGCGACTGGGCCCGCTCATGCTCGGCGGCCTGGCCATGGCCACCGCCGGCACGCTGCTCACTCAGAGACGAGAGAGGCGGAGGGGATGAAAGAGACGCAGAACGCGCAGGGCGACCGCGGCCCTGCTGCCGTTGTCCGTCGCCCTGCCGCCGCTGACGCGTTCACCGCGCCAACTCGGCCTGGCGCTCCTGGCGTTCGGAGTCGCCTACGGCGGCCTGAACGTCGCCTTCAACGCCGCGGCCGTGGACCTGGCCGAGGCGACTCACGATGACCCTCTCCAGAGCGGCCGGCACCCGTCTCCTGGAACGGCTGGGCACCACCCTCGTCCTGGTCACCGGCGCCGCCCTCGCGGCGGCGGGGATGTTGTTGGGCGCCCTCTCGCCACAGACCCGGCTGGTGTTCACCGGCTACGCCCTGACCGGCCCCGGCCTGGCCAACGTGTTCCCCATCGCGGTCGGCAGCACCGGCGCGCTCGGCGGCACCGGCGGCACTGACCACCATCGCCGCCCTGGCCGCCGTCGCGGCGTTCCTCGGCTACGCGGTCCGCACCAGGCCGCCAACGTCCCCTACGGCTGCGGACCCAGGTCCGGCGATTCCAGGTCCGGCAGGCGCAGGCCCGCCGAAGGCAGCTCCGATCGACCGGATTCATCCCCCATCCGCCCCAGGAAAAGGCTTGTGACCACCTTCACTTGTGCTCTTCCGCCGTGTTCTTCGTCCACGATGCGAGCCACCTCGTCGAAGAGCCGTTCGCGCGGCCGGGGTGGAATCGCCCGGTAGCCGCTGTAGGAGGCGAGCAGGCCGAGCAGCGCCGAGGTGGACCGTTGGTGCACGGAGGCGTAGAGGCGGTGGGCCGGGTCGACGAATCCGGCCGCCGTCATATCGCGCCACTGACGGGACTCCGGGCCCCGGCGCGCGGGGCGGGGACGGGGGTCGAGAAGGGTGTCCGCAGGAATCTCGACGCCGAGCCGGGCGTGGGCGGCGGTCAGCCGTTCGGCCAGTTCGCCGCTGTCGAGGATCCAGTGGTTCCAGAAGAGGGCGATCGCCCCGCCGGGCGAGAGCGCGGCCCGTGCCCGCGCCCAGCGCACGGCCGGGTCGACCCAGTGCCAAGCCTGCGCGCAGTACAGCAGCCCGTAGCGGCGCGCGGGACGCCAGGCTTCGAAGTCGGCGACCTCGATGGCGACTCGGGGCAGCTCCGCGCACCGCCGGCGCAGCACCCGGGCCATCCGGACATCCGGCTCCACACAGGTCACCGATACGCCGGACCGTGCGAAGGGCAGCGTCGCCTTGCCCGTTCCGGCGCCCACTTCCAACGCCGGCTCGTCCGCGGCCAGGGCGGCGAAGTCCAGGACGTCCTGGGGGAGTTGGTGTGGGTAGCCGGGACGGGCCGTGTCGTACTGCTCGGCGTCGTCGCCGAAGATATGGCGGCGCGACCGCGTCGAGGCCGGCTCACCACCGGAAGTCCCGTAGGGCATGGCTGCCACGCTAGGCGACACGCCCCGCGGACGGGAGAGCGCCCATCGAAAGCCGGCCAAACAGCCCAGCCGACCGAGCAACCCAGCCGACCCAGCAGCCCAGCCGACCCAGCAGCCAAGCTGGCCAAGCGGACCACGCCGGCCGATCGGCTCCGTTACCCGCCCCGCTCGCTACCCGACGCCCTCCACCGCACCGTCGAACAGAACGTCCTGCTCCCACTCATCGGCCGACTGCCGGGCGACCCGTACGTAGTGCTCGGCGATCCGCTCGGGGTCGAGCGCGGAGCCCGGGGCGACCGGGCCGCCGACGGTGATGGTGGCGATGTGCACGCCCCGCGGCCCGAACTCCTCGGCCAGCACCGAACGGGCCGCGCGCAGCCCGGCCTTGCCTATGGAAAGGCTCGTCGCCGCGGCGCGTGCGCTCGGCATGCCGGACGTGAGCAGCACGGTGCCACCACCGGCCGCCGCCATCTGCGGCGCCAGGTGCATCACGGCGCTCACCGCGCCGACGACGTTCACCTGCAGCGTCGCGGTCAGTTCCGCGGCGGGCAGGTCGCCGGGACGGTCGTAGCGGACCCAGGCGGCGTTGTAGACCAGCACGTCCGGAACGCCGAGCCGCTCGACGGCGGCGTCCAGCCCGGAGCGCAGCGATGCCTCGTCGGCCGCGTCGGCCGACAGGCCGAAAGCCTTGCCGCCGGCCTGCTCGACCGCGGCGACGGCCCCCTCGACGGTGGCCCGGGAGCGGGCCAGCACCGCCACCGGCGAGCCCTCCCGGGCGAAGCGACGGGCCACGGCCTGGCCGATACCGGGCCCCGCGCCGATCACGAACGTTCCAGCCATGTGCGTCAACTTCCTTTCGGTGGCGCCGGGGCACTCGACTGCCGCCGATCAGGTCCGCCGCATAAGGGAACACCGGCCGGTCGCCTCTCTATTCCTCATTCCTCAACTCGCGTCACCGGCCGCCTGCCCCAACTCGCCGCGCCCCAACTCACCGAGCCCCACCACCAGTCAGCGCCATGGTCAGCGCCGTCGGCCACCACTACCTGACTTCCCGCCCACGGCGCGCCATGGCCCCCCGTTTCCTACGCGACCTTCCTACGTGCCCCACTTGCACCGTGCCCCACTTCCCCCACCGGAGTACCGGCGCACGAAGCCCGGGTCGGCGCCCGTTACCCCCGTATGCCCGTCACCCCCGTAGGGCCCGGCGATGGTCATCGCCCCTCAGGGAGGCGAGGGCGAGCGCCCCGAGCGTGCAAGTGACGACCACGTAGTAGGCGGGGACGTCGGGGTCACCGGTGCGCTGGACGAGTGCCGTGATCAGCAGTCCCGCGCAGCCGGAGAAGACCGCGTTCGCCAGCGCGTAGGCGACGCCCAGGCCGGTGTGCCGGGCCCGGGTGGGGAACATCTCGGCCAGCATCGCCGGGCCCGGACCGGCCAGCAGACCCACCAGGGCACCCGCGAGCGCCACCGCTCCGCACATCAGCCACACGGGGGAATGGCGGTCCTGCACCACATGGAGCAGCGGCAGCGCGGACAGCGCGGCAAGGACGGCACCGGTGACCATGACCGGTCTCCGGCCCAGCCGGTCGCTGAGCCGGCCCGCCGGCAGGATCGTGGCGGCGAAACCGAGGTTGGCGACGACCGTGGCCAGCAGCGCCTGGCGCGGGCTGCGCCCCACCGTCTGCTGAAGGTAGGCCGGCAGCACCACGAGGAACGTGTATCCGGCCGCCGACCACGCCATGAGCCGTCCACACCCCAGCACGACCGCGAACACCGCAACCGCCCCACGCCCGGCCCGCCGCCCCTCCGCCACCCCAGCAACTTCACCCGCCCCCGCCCGCCCCGCCCGCAGGAACTCCGGGGACTCCGCCAACCGCAGCCGCAGCCACAGCGCGACCGCCCCCATCGGCAGTGCCGCCAGGAACGGCAGCCGCCACCCCCACGCCGCGACCTGTTCCCCCGTCAGCAGGCCCGTCACCAGCGTCGCGGCCACGGCCCCCATGAGCAGCCCGAGCGCGACGGTGAGCGACTGCCACGCGCCGAACGCCCCCCGTTTACCCGTCGGCGCGCACTCCGTCATCAGGGCCACCGCGCCACCGAACTCCCCGCCCGCCGACAGCCCCTGCACGATCCGTAACGCCGTCAGCAACCAGGGCGCGGCGGCGCCGACGGTGGCATACGTGGGCAGCAGACCGATGGCCGCCGTCGCCGAGGTCATGGCCAGGACCGCGACGACCAGCGCCGGCCGCCGCCCGAAGCGGTCGCCGAACCGGCCGAGGAGCAACGCGCCCACCGGCCGGAAGAAGAACGCCAGCGCGAACGACGCATACGTCCTGACCAGTGCCTCCGCGGCGCCACCGCCCCGCGGGGTGAAGAAGTCGGCCGCGATGACGGTGGCGAAGTACGCGTAGACGCCGAACTCGTACCACTCGATGAGGTTGCCGACCGCACCCGCGACCACGCTCCGGCGCGTGAGCGCCGCCCCGGCCGTCCCGCTCTGCGGCCCCTCCGTGTAGGTCGTCATGGCAGGAAGCCTTCCCCGCGCCGGTCCGGCCGACCGACCGGTGCACCACCGGACCGAACCCGCCGCGTCCGTGATCGCGCCCTCACCACCGGTGATCACGGTGTCCGAATAGCGGGCGTTCACTCCGTACCCGCACCATGCCGCCCAGACTCGTCAGGCTCATCGAACGTCCCACTGAACAGGCACGACCATGACTCGGACTCTTACCCGGTCACCCCAGGGTTCCCCGCAGGCCGTGCAGGACGACGCGCCTGTCCTGTCGCACGGGCTCAAACAGCGCCATCTGTCGATGATCGCGCTCGGCGGAGTCATCGGCGCCGGGCTCTTCGTCGGCTCCGGAGTCGGTATCGCCGCCGCCGGGCCGGCCATCGTCCTCCTCTTCGCCGCCACCGGCGCACTGGTCATGCTGATCATGCGGATGCTCGGCGAGATGTCGGCGGCCCGGCCCTCCACCGGCTCGTTCTCCGTGCACGCGGAGGAGGAACTCGGCTCCTGGGCGGGCACCACCTCGGGCTGGATGTACTGGCTGATGCTCTGCGCCGGCGTGGCCGCCGAGGCCACCGCCGCGGGCGCGATCATGCACACCTGGGTGTCGTTCATCCCCGCCTACGGCTGGGTGGCGATCTTCATGGCGTTCTTCTGCGCCAGCAATCTGACCGCCGTCAAGAACTTCGGCGAGTTCGAGTTCTGGTTCGCGGCCATCAAGGTGACCGTGATCGTCGCGTTCCTGGTGCTGGGCGTGCTCGGCATCCTCGGCGTCTTCGGCACGGCGCCCGGTACCACCCACCTCACCGGCCACGGCGGTTTCTTCCCGACCGGTGCCGCCGGCCTCGCCGCCGGTCTGCTCACCACCATTTCCGGCTTCGCGGGCCTGGAGACCGTCACCATCGCGGCAGCGGAGTCCGACAAGCCCAGCCGCAACGTCGCCCGCGCCGTGCGCACCGCCGTCTGGCGCATCGCCGTCTTCTACATCGGCTCCATGGCCGTGGTCGTCACCCTGGTGCCGTGGAACGACCCGAAGGTCGCCGAGGCCGGCCCCTACGTCACCGTCCTCGACCGGCTCGGCATCCCGGCCGCCGGCACGATCATGCAGATCGTGGTGCTGGTGGCACTGCTCTCCGCGATGAACGCCAACATCTACGGCTCCTCGCGGATGGCGTACTCCCTCGTCAGCCGCGGCCAGGGCCCGCGCTTCCTGGGCAAGGTCACCCGGGGCATCCCGGCCGCTGCGGTGCTGGCGTCCTGCGTCTTCGGCTTCGCCGCGGTGATCGCCGGGATCGTCTGGCCCACCACCGTGTTCGCCTGGCTGCTGAACATCGCCGGCTGCTCGGTACTGGTCGTCTGGTCGATCGTCTGCCTCACCCAGGTGAAGATGCGCCGCCGCCTGGAGCGCGAGGCGCCCGAGAAGCTCATGGTGCGGATGTGGGGCTTCCCGTATCTGACCTGGGTGGCGTTCGCCGCCATCCTCGGCGTCTTCGCCGTCATGGCCGGCAGCACGGACGGCCGCCATCAGCTCGTCGGCACGGCCGTCGTGGTGGCCGCGCTGGTCACCGCCGACCGCCTCAGGCGCCGCCGCGCCCGCCGGAGCACCGACACCGCCCAGATGTAGCCCCGACGGCGACCCGTCCCCTCGCCACCGCTCCCGGCCACCACCCCTGGCCAACGGAAAGGCCGGCCCGACGCTCCCACGCCGGGCCGGCCTTCCGCTTGCCGGCTCAGTCCGTACCGAACTCCATGGCCGCGCGGTCCAGCATCTCCTCGTCGCCGGAGACCCCGCCGCGGGAGGCGATGGCCTCGGCGCCGCCCTCCGGCAGCGTGCCGATCAGCCCGGTCGCGGCCGCCTGGGCGGCGCCGATGGCGGGGTTGGCGGTGCCGATCAGGCCGAGCCCGGCGTACTGCTCCAGCTTGGCGCGCGAGTCGGCGATGTCGAGGTTGCGCATGGTCAGCTGGCCGATCCGGTCCACCGGGCCGAACGCCGAGTCCTCGGTGCGCTCCATGGACAGCTTGTCCGGGTGGTAGCTGAACGCCGGGCCCGTGGTGTCCAGGATCGAGTAGTCCTCACCGCGCCGCAGCCGCAGCGTGACCTCGCCGGTGACAGCGGCGCCGACCCAGCGCTGCAGCGACTCCCGGATCATCAGGGCCTGCGGGTCGAGCCACCGGCCCTCGTACATCAGCCGGCCCAGGCGCCGCCCCTCGACGTGGTACTGGGCGAGGGTGTCCTCGTTGTGGATCGCGTTGACCAGCCGCTCGTACGCGGCGTGCAGCAGCGCCATGCCCGGCGCCTCGTAGATGCCGCGGCTCTTGGCCTCGATGATCCGGTTCTCGATCTGGTCGGACATGCCCAGGCCGTGCCGCCCGCCGATGGCGTTGGCCTCCATCACCAGGTCGACGGCGGAGCCGAACTCCTTGCCGTTGATCGTCACCGGCCGGCCCTGGTCGAAGCCGATCGTGACGTCCTCGGGGAGGATCTCCACCTCGGGGTCCCAGAACCGCACGCCCATGATCGGCTCGACGGTCTCGACGCCGGTGTCCAGGTGCTCCAGTGTCTTGGCCTCGTGGGTGGCGCCCCAGATGTTGGCGTCGGTGGAGTACGCCTTCTCGGTGCTGTCCCGGTAGGGGAGGTCGTGGGCGAGCAGCCACTCCGACATCTCCTTGCGGCCGCCCAGCTCCGTCACGAAGTCCGCGTCCAGCCACGGCTTGTAGATCCGCAGGTTCGGGTTGGCGAGCAGACCGTAGCGGTAGAACCGCTCGATGTCGTTGCCCTTGAACGTCGACCCGTCACCCCAGATCTGCACGTCGTCCTCGAGCATCGCCCGGACCAGGAGCGTGCCGGTGACCGCGCGGCCGAGCGGCGTGGTGTTGAAGTAGGCGCGCCCGCCCGAGCGGATGTGGAACGCCCCGCAGGTCAGCGCGGCCAGGCCCTCCTCGACCAGGGCCGCACGGCAGTCGACCAGGCGAGCGATCTCGGCACCGTAGGTCTGGGCCCGGCCGGGCACCGAGGCGATGTCGGGCTCGTCGTACTGGCCGATGTCGGCGGTGTACGTGCACGGGACGGCGCCCTTGTCACGCATCCACGCGACCGCGACGGAGGTGTCGAGGCCGCCCGAGAAGGCGATGCCGACGCGCTCGCCGGCGGGGAGGGAGGTGAGGACCTTAGACATAGGAAGATTATGCATAACAACGCATGGCCATGCAACCCATGCCGCTCGGGGCGCGGCGCCGACGGCGAGCGGCCCGCTCGCGAAGCAATCAGCCCAACCCCGCCGCCCAGGCAGTCAGCACTCCGAAGTCGTCCTCGGTCAGCCCGACCCGGGGATCTGTCCGATGAAGAAGTGAAGGGCCGCGATGATGGTTCCGCACCCAGGCACGGTCCGTATCGGTGATCTCGTCGTCCACCCAGGCGAACGCGCGCCCCGCCACCCAGGCAACGATCTCCGGCGTCTTCCAGAACGCCCCGCCCCCGGGCTCCGGCCGCGGCGCGGACCACGAGATGACCGGCAGACTGGCCGGCCCCAGAACCGGCGCGACGAACTCATTGGCCTCGTCCTCCCAAGTCGTCGCCCAGACCAGGTCGAAGGGAAGCGCACGCAGCGCCGGACCGTGCGCAGGGTTCAGCCACACCCGAAGCGGCTTGACCCGCTTGTCCGGTATACCCCATGCGGCCAGCCGCCGCCGCTCGGCTTCCTCCCAACGGGGCGTCAACAGGCGGTAGGTGCCGTATCCATTGGGCCGTCGTTGTGGTTTCGCCGCCTACGGATTCAACGGACCATCCACGTCCACCAACAGCAACGGGCGCATCAACCCACCCCTCTCCCGCCCGCAACGTAGCGCCCGACCGCCAACCCAGCCAGCGGAATTCCGCCAGGCAACACGACGGCGTCGGCCCGCCGCGGGACCCGCGCGGCCCGCGAGGACGGGCAAACGGCCCCGGCGCCCGAGCATGTTGCCCTGGCGTCGAGGCCGTTGCAGGTAATTTACGCGGCTGGTGGCACGAGTCGCCTAGTGGCCACAGTTGCCCATGCTGGTGCCCTGACCACCGGGGCTGCCCTCACCGTTGATCAGGTTGGCCAGCAGGCCGTTGAGGATTCCCACCTCGCCGAGGATGTCGAGGTTCAGCTCGTGGTTGTGGCAGCTGCTCTCGTGCCCCCCCATGCCCTGGGCCTGGGCGGTACCGGAGCCGAGCAGGCTGACGCTACCGATCACGGCAACCACCGCAGCAGCCTTGCGAAGCTTGTGCATTTCTCCTCCAGAGAATCGATGTCGAGCAGGCATCAAAGATCGACTTTGCGCTGATATCGGAGGCTAATGCGATATGCGCCAACGCGCTCTTCGGCGCTGGCATCCGGGGGGTGGGGGTCACCGCGGCCGATCCGCGCGGCACAGCGCGATCGGCCCATCACGCACCCGAAGTGACAAACCCTCAACCTCTCGAACCGTCAGTGTCTGTGCCCTGCACCGGTGTCGGTCGAAAGCCGTCGGACGGCGATGTCTCCGACGTCGCCGGTGCGGTGGCTGTGGGTATGGGCGAGGACACCGTTGCGGAGTTGTCGGAGGGCGTGGTGGGTCCAGGCGGGGACGGGTGACTTGCCGGTGGGCGGCGCCGCGGAAGGCGCCGAGGACGAGGGCGGCGTGACTGTGGGTGGGAAGCCCATTGCCGCGGACGACGGCGTAGACGAAAACCAGGCCGGCCGACACGATCAACGCACCAATCCACACAGGGAGGTTCTGCGCGCCTCTGCGTAAAACGCGCGCCGCGAACGTGCAGCGACGGCGAGTTCGACGACGATCGCCAACCGCCCGATCGGAATCAGCGGAGGGGCGTGGGCTCGGCTCCGTTCGCCGGCGCAGGCGCGTCAGCCACAACCAGGAAATGGATCACGCATGCATGCGGACCCGGGCATACCCGAAGCGCCGCAACCGACTCGGCTACCGCCACCCTACGGATGCTTCCACCACAACAACCCCGGACCGCCCCCAAGTTCACCCAGGAGCGACCCCGCCCTCGCCATAACATTCAACCAGCCCCCGCCCGTTGAGGGCGCCGACGGCCACAAAGGGATGCCGAAGTATCGGCCGGCTCACGACCAACCGTGGTCAGCAACGGCATCGAAACCCACCCCGGCGACACCACACCCTTCCAGGAAGGCAAGGAATCCGGCACTCCAAATGATTCATACCGGTGGGCAAATGGGTGACCCTGCATTGATTCCCGTGACCCGCCCAGACGATGAACCGTTCCCCGCTGGGAGAGAACAGTGAACGGGCCTACGGGCCGCCGGCCGGGACCGTCTCGCGTCCCTGGCGCCGGAGCGGTCCGCGGCAACGATCTCGACATGCCGTCCGAAGCGGATCAGAGGAGGGGCGATGGACCGCGCCATCGAATCCGAGACGCCATGGACGGCTTTACGACGTGCGTTGCCGCGGCCCTGCGGGAGGCTTCGCCCGTCGTTCGACACGAAGTGCGCAAGATGCGAAGCCCGGGGTCGTCCCTGTCTGCGCACTCAAGACATCGATAAGTAATCGGATTTCCATACAGGTCATGAAGGGCCGAGGGTTTCATGCGCAAGCTTCATCAGGTCGCGCTCGCCGTCGCAGCGGCTGGCGGTCTGTCCACCATCGGCGCCAGCGCTAGCCACGCCGACGCTCCTGCCGGGTACAACGGCGCCGCCCCGCCCACCGCTACGCAACCGGACACCCCTCAGGCCGAAGCCTGGACGGCCTCGGGGGCCACTTCACACACCTACGGATCGCACGGCGGCCCGCAGCAGGGCGCCGCGCCGCAGCAGGCCGCGGCCCCGCAAACGCTCGTTCCGCAGGCTGGTCCGGAGGTGTCGCCGCAGCTCAACCCGCAGTTCAATCCGCACCTCTCGCCGCAGGTCTCGCAGGTCGCGCCGCAGTCCGGTCCGCAGGACCAGAACAACCTCTTCCGCCCGTACCAGGAGTGCAGCCCGCAGTCGCTGCTCGACGCCAACGTCCCGATCGGGCTGCTGGCCACTCCCGAGACCAGGGGCTTCAGCTGCGCGCAGACCAATTCGCAGGCCAACGCCCACGCCACATCGAGGTAGCGAGTCCGCGACGGTCGCCCGGCCCTTCGAGGGGTATCCCTCGAAGGGCCTTTGTGCGTGCTCACGATGAGCAAGTCCCGCGCCACGGTGGCCGCAGCGGATCGGGCCGCGACGACACAGCAATCAGTTCCGTTCTCAACGATGCCTGAACTGTTCAGGTTCCGGGCTCACTTCCAAAATCTTCAGTCGCATAATCCGGCGCGTCGCTCAAGAGCGGTGGATATTTCGTATTAGCCTCCACAACTGTACGAAGTCTGTACACCGCAGATCACATCGGCTCAAACTTCCGGAGAAGAAATGCGCAAGCTTTACAAGGCGGCCGTCCTGGCTGCCGCCATCGGTAGCGTTGGCTTCCTCGGCGCCGGCACTGCCAATGCCCTCGGCGGGCAGGGCGGCGGCCAGTTCGACATCAAGCAGGGCAGTCAATGCCGCTCCCATGACCTGAACGTGGACGTCCTCGGTGAGGTCGGCATCCTCAACGGCCTGCTGGGCAGCGCGCTCAACGGCGAGGGCTCGCCGGGTGCGCAGGCTACCCACATGGGCTCGACCATGGGCTGCAACAACAGCGCATTCTGAGCCGCGAGCAGCCGAGTAGTTCACCCAAAGGGTTCTCGACGCCGAGTCGCAAGGCCGGCGTCGAGAACCCTTTTTGCATTTTGGGAAATCCTTTTATCTTTCTGTCGGTTCGCCTCCTGGACGGCTGACATCGTATTCGTGTACGACGCCCCGCCTGAGCGACAACGACCACATCAAGCGCCCGAGTTCAGTAAATGACGGATGAGCGGGCGAAGTTGGCGGAGGCGATACGGGAGGTGGTGCCTCTCGATCTGGTCGCCGCGAGCCGCCGCCGGCATCGACACCCCAAATGATTCATGCCACTACGCAAACGGGTGACCCTGGATTGATTCCCGTGACCACGCCCGGCGATCTGCCGTTCCTCGGTGGGAGAGAACAGCGAAGGGGCTTATGGGCCGCTGGTCGGGAGGGCTTCTCCTTCCTGGCGTCGGACGGTCTGCGGCGACGATGTCGGCATGGTGTCCGACGCGAATCGGAGGAGAGGCGTTGCGCTGCGCCGTTGAATCCGAAGGCCGTTGGGGAGCGCCACGACTGGCGTTGTCGCGGCCCTGCGGGCGGCTCCCACCGTGCATGAGCACGGGGTGCGCAGGGTGTGCAGCCCGCGATTACCTCCGTTTGCGCACTCAAGACATCGATAAGTAATCAGATTTCCATACAGGCAATGAAGGGCCGAGGGTTTCATGCGCAAGCTTCATCAGATCGCGCTCGTCGTCGCAGCGGCTGGCGGTCTGTCCACCATCGGCGCCGGCGTGAGCCATGCAGATGCTCCTGCCGGGTACAACGGCGCCGCCCCGCCCACTGCTCCTCAGGCCCCGGCTCCGCAGCAGTACGTTCCGGCTCCGCAGTACGCGCAGCAGCCGGCGCCTGCTCCGGCTCCGGCCCCTGCTCCGCAGCAGTATGCCCAGTCTCCTGCGCCACAGCAGCCCGCCCCGCAGTATGCGCAGCAGCCGGCGGCGCCGCAGGCCCCTGCCCCGCAGTACTACGCGCAGCAGCCGGCACCTGCTCCGGCTCCGGCCCCTGCTCCGCAGCAGTACGCTCCGGCTCCCCAGCAGGCAGCCCCGCAGCAGTCGGCGCCGCAACCTGCCCCGCAGCAGTACGCTCAGCCGCAGTCGGCTCCGCAGGCTCCGGCTCAGCAGCATTACGACGGCCCGCGCGCCACTGCATCGGTCGCCTCGATGGGCGCCGCGCAGGCTGCCAGCTCCGCTCCGAGTTCGCAGCAGTCCTCCACTCCGCAGTCCTCGGGCCCGGCCTCGGCCCCGGAGGTCGCCCCCCAGGCGTCCCCGCAGGTCCAGCCCCAGGTCGCACCGCAGGTGGCCGTTCCGCAGGTCTTCTCACCGCAGCCCTCCCCGCGCGTGGCGCCCCAGGTGAACCCCCAGTTCAACCCGGAGGTCAATCCGCTGGTCAACCCGCTGATCTCGCCGGACGTTCCGCACGTGAACCCGCTCGGCATGGGTCGACTGGCGGCGCCGCCGCTGGGACAGGTCGACCTGCCCCGCATGGCCTGAGCGTTCAAGGACGCTCCTGGGCGCCGGCCATGGAGCTCGGTGACAGTGGACGCCCGACCGCGTCGACTGTCACCGGGTGATGGGCGAACCCGGCAGTCAGGCCACTGAACTGGCTGGCTCCGTATGCGAGTTGTGGTTGGCGCCTTGCCACAATGACCGAGTCGGCCCGCCTTCTCTCGCAACAGGCATTTCAATGGCTGCAGTTGCGAGCCGCCGCCGTACTCGCCCGCGCGCCGGGCAGCTGGCACACGGCTATCGATCTGATGCCTCGCCGCACCACCGATCGGCCAGTTGCCACCGCATTCCAAGGCAGGGCACTCTCCGCGCCGAGCGCGTAGGCGCCCTGCCCGTTCCGGCCCACCGATGCCGCACCACGAGGCACACCCCAGCCAGCCTCCGGGTCGGCACCCCCAGTCCACTGCACATCACAACCGCTCAATCACCGGAGAAGACATGCGCAAGTTCCACAAGGTCGCCGTCGTGGCTGCCGCACTCGGCAGTGTCGGCGCTTTCGGCGCAGGCACCGCCTACGCCCACGGCGAGGCGGGCGCCCACGACACCGACCTCACACAGGGAACCGAGTGCCGTTCGCACGACATGAACATCAGTGTCCTCGGGACGGTCGGAGCGCTCGACGGCACGCTGGGCAACGCACTCAACGGCGAGGGCTCGCCGGGCGCGCAGCACACTCACCAGGGCGCGAACTTCCACTGCAGCAACGGCGTCTCCTGAACGACCGCCGCTGGTAAGGAGCTGTCCTCGTCCCGGTGCCGAGTCACGAGCTCGGCGCCGGGACTCGCCTTGTGTCCGGGGTCGGCTCACCCTGCGTGCGCTCCGGATCGCGTGGTGCGGCCCCTGCCGGTATACCGACCGCCAACCTGTCAGTATGGCCGGCGGCCCGACGGGGACATGATGAATGGCCGGACCGACGACAACGCGGTCCGGCCATTCACGTATGGCGGGGTGTTCTCAGCGAACGATCACCCCATGATCAGGCGGAGTGAGGGCTCATCCCTCTGCGCCGTCGCCCGCTTGCTGAGATCCGCCATCCGCTTGCTGAGAACCGCTGTCCGCCTGGGGAGAGCTGCCACCCGCTTGGGGAGAGCTGCCCCCCGCTTGGGGAGAGCCGCCACCCGACTGGGAAGACGATTCGCCGGGCACCCGGGCCGAGTTGTTGCAGGTGATGGAAGGCCCGACCTGCATGCTTCCCGGGTTGAGAAGCCCGTGCGCGGGGATGGAGAGGGGCGACGTCGGCTCGCAGCTCTGCACCTGGTTGACGGAGTATCTACCGTCCTCGTTGGCGCCGGCCGTTCGCTGGAGGCAGGTGACATTGCCCTGGACGTCACGGGTGCAGAGTCCTCTGGGGTCTGCGGCGTGCGCCTGGGGGGCGATGACACAGGCGGTGGTGAGGCCGCCCAACAGTGCCACGGTGGCTGCGATCTTTTTCCGACTGAACATCTACTACGTTCCTTTGTGATCGATGCTCGGATGCGGTGTTCCGCGAGCGGGCCGCACCCGAGCTCTGAGTGCGGAAGGGGGCCTGGTGCCCGGGCCCGAAGGCCGGACACCAGAACCCCGTCCGGCTACTTGCCGATGCTGTTGTTGCAGCCGATGCTCGAGCCGATCGGGCTGGACTGCGCTCCGGGGGAGCCCTCGCCGTTGAGCGCGCTACCCAGCACGCCGTTGAGGATTCCGACCTCGCCGAGCACGTCGACGTTCAGGTCGTGCGTGCGGCACTGGGAGCCCTGGCCGAAGTGGCTGCCGCCTCCTGAGGCGTACGAGGTGCCGGCGCCGAAGAATCCAACGCTACCGAGGGCGACGGCGACGACAGCAACCTTCTGAAGCTTACGCATTTCTTTCTCCATGATTGTCCGGAAGTGATCGGAGATCGACTGCTTCATGCAGTTGCGGATAGTTAATACGAAAGATCAGCGGTTGCTGAGCGACGCGCCGGATGTTAAAGCCGTCTTGGACGAGCTTGGCGCCTGCAACGATCCCAAGTTCCTGCCTGGTTGGGGAAACAACGGGCCGAGGGGGGTGCGAACGCTGTTTGGCGAACCACTCGTTCGGCCGTACGGTCCGCGCCCCAGTTGCCGGACACAGGAAAGCGGGCCCTTCGGGGAAGAGTCCCGAAAGGCCCGCGATCGTGTCGGGGTGCGGCTGCCCTGTCGCCTTACTTGGTGAAGGAGTGGTTGAACTGGCCGCAGGTGGTGCCCCAGGTCTCGGGAACGTTGAGTACGCCGAATGGGAGGTTGGCCTCGGCCACGGTCTGCGGGCTGCACTCCTGGTACGGGCGGAAGAGCTCGTTGTGGGCCTTGCCGCCGTGGGCGTAGGCAGTGCCGGCCCCGGCGCCGACGGCGGACAGACCGCCGGCAGCGGCGACGAGCATGACCTGTTGAAGCTTGCGCATGGAACCCTCGACCTTCGTACCTGTACTTAAGCCCAACTTGCTGGCTGTGACTGCGCGAACACTAGCAGTAGCCAATCTGGGCGTTCCACTCCGTTGCGCGCCTTGTGTCGGAGAGCTGACTGGGAGTCAGTCCGCCTGTGGTGACTGCCCGCTGCTTTGCTTCCGTGAGCGGTGCAATGGTCGAGAGGGGGATGAAGAGGAAGCCCTGGTCACAGCGGAGAGGGGGAGGTGGGACTGGGGGGGGCGGGAGGGGAATTCGGGGTGTCAGGCCAGTGCCTGGGGGTGGCGGTTCTCTCTTGTCTTTTGATGGCGGCCGCGGTGACGCCAATGGCAAATGGGTGACGATTGACCGGCCCCCGTACCCCTGTTGGGGGTCTGCGTCGTTTCTCTGCCAGAGAGGGCGGAAGGAAGGTGCGATGGATGCCGTTCCGGATGCCTCGAATTGTGTCACGTGCGTCGTCGACTCGCCGTGTCGACGTCAAATGGCCCTCGCTGTGGGCCTGTTGGGCGGCTTCCGGCGTGGAGTCGAGGCGATGGACGCGAGTTCCTCCTCCGTAGTGCGCAATATGGGAGTGCGCCGGGATCGGTCGGTGGCAGCCGTGCGGGGTGGGACTTCGTCTTGCGAGAACGACACGAAGTGTGTAGTGGGGCGAAATCCACGGTTGGCTACTCTGAGTGTGCATATACTCACACTAGGTAATCGCGGCATGTTCATCTCCATCCACGCAATCAAGGATCAAGGGTTCCATGCGCAAACTTCAGAGAGTCGCCATCGTCGTCGCAGCCGTGGGCTGCCTCTCCACCGCCAGTGCCGGGGTCAGCTTGGCCGACGGGTACGGCTCCGGCCCGGAGGTCACCGCCTGGTCCGTCTCCGCCTCGGGCGCCTCCGCCAACGGCGGTGGGCATGGTGGTCCGCAGGCCGCTCCGCAGGCTGCCCCCGAGGCCCCGGCCCCGGCCCCGGCCCCGGCTCCTGCCCCGCAGGCAGCCCCGGCTCCGGCCCCGGCCCCGGCTCCCGCTCCGGCTCCGCAGGCAGCCCCGCCGGCTCCGGCCCCGGCTCCGCAGGCAGCACCTGCTCCGGCCCCGGCTCCCGCCCCGGCCCCGCAGGTCCAGCAGGCTCCGGTCCAGCAGGGCCCGGCTCAGGAGTCTCGCTCCGAGCGCCGTGGTGACGTGGCGGTCCGGCAGAACACCATGTGCCGGTCGCACGACCTGAACGTCAACGTTCTCGGCCAGGTCGGTCTGCTGAACGGCGTGTTGGGCAATGCGCTCAACGGCGAAGGCCGTGGTGGCAACCAGGGGACCCGCCAGGGTTCGAACATGGGCTGTGACAACGCCACTGCCCTCCGCAAGTAAGTAGGACGGGGTTCTGGTGTCCGGCCTTCGGGTTCGGGCACCAGAACCCTTTTTCGGCATTCTCCGGCTCGGGCGCGAGCCCGTTCGTGGTGTCTCGCGCCCGAGTGTCAACCACAAAGGAACGCAGAACATGTTGAGTCGCAAGAAGATCGCAGCGATCGTGGCAATGATGGGCGGCATCACCGCAGCCTGCGCCATCGCCCCTCAAGCGCACGCAGTAGAAGGGGACCACTGCAGTCGCGGCGAATCAGGCAACAAGATCTGCGTCCACAAGTACGCGGCCGTCTACCGGACGAAGGACGGCCGCCGCATCATCATCGACCAGGAGCAGCGTTGCGCGACGGCCTCCCGGCAGCGCTTGGTGTGGCCCGAGGAGGGTCTCGTGGGTGGGGAGGGAGAGACGAACGTCGGCCCGCGCATGAACTGTTCCAACCACCTCCAGCTCCCCAAGAGCTTCAAGCGGTCCCACTCCGACTTCTGAGTGCCATGTGATCGAGGGGCCGGCTCGGGTGATCCCGAGCCGGCCGCAATACTGCGGGGTCGGTCCCTTTGACGGGGACCGACCCCGCATCCGTGTGTACGAGCCTGCTGGGCTTGGGGTGTTGGGAGATGCGGGGCCAGTCGTCGTTCGTCGGCGGATGCTCGGTTGAGACGGGACATATGAAAGGGTTCCGGCGTCCGGTCTGCGGACCGGACGCCGGAACCCGTGCTCTGGTGGCTACTTGTTGAACGCGCCGTTGTTGCAGCCCATGGACGAGCCCATGTGCGTGCTCTGTGCGCCCGGCGAGCCCTCGCCGTTGAGCAGGTTTCCGCCCAGACCGTTCGCGATCCCGACTTCGCCGAGGATGTCGACGTTGGTGTCGTGTGATCTACACATGGCGCTCTGCTTGATGTCGAAGCGGCCCTGGGGGCCTCCCTCGCCGTCGGCATTGGCGGTGCTGACACCGAGAATGCTGACGCTACCGAGGACGGCAGCCACGACAGCAGCCTTGTGAAGCTTGCGCATTTCTTCTCCGGTGAATTGAGCGGTTGAGGTCGTTATGTAACGACTTCGTACAGCTGGGGAGGCTAATACGAAATGCCTCTGAAGTCCCACAGCGACGCGCCGGATTGTATGATGCGAATTTTTTGCCCGTTGACGGGACGTCAACGGGCGAGGTGGGTGTTCGGCGGGATGTTCCCTGGTGGCGACTCCCTTTTCGGATTTCCATGGTGAATTTCACTATTTTCGGTGCGGGAGAGTGCTGGAGTCTGCTCTGTGATTTTCGTGATCGCGCGATCAGGTGATCGCCTGGCGTGGACGTGAGGGGGTGTGCGGGCGCGGGTGCCAGGGTGGCCTGAGCCAATCGCACGTTCGCACACGAGATGAAGCAGGAGCAGTCATGCGCCGTGTTCTCGCCGGACTTCTGGGGGCCTTCGCGCTCGCCGGGATCGTCTCTGTACCTGCCCACGCCAGCGGCTTCGACCTAAGTGGCACCGGGGTCATCGGGGCCCCGCTGACGGTCGTCAGCGATATCGGTCCGCTGCATGTCGGCCGGCTGCCGTTGTTCGGCGGTCGTTGATCGTTCCGTAGCCGTCCGGGCGCCCTGGGGATCTTCCGCAGGGCGCCTTTTCGTGTGTATGCGCCGATTCTCCCGGACTTTCGGGGTGCGGGAATGGTGGGATGGCGGGAGGCGGAATCGATGCGCTCGGAACGTTCCGCGTTCTGCAGATTAATGCGAACAATGGAGGTGTGTTCGGCCGGCTTCTTTTCTGGGATATTCCGGCGATCGATCATCGAGGGAAAATCGTCGCCCATACAAGAATAATTACTATTCTCCGGCCGGAGTGAGTATGCACATCAAGCTGAAAGAGTGATCGAAATGGCGCATTCGGAGCTTTCTGCGCTCGGCGTCGTTGTGTGTTGTGCGGTCCGCGGAAGTGGCCGCGCTGTCAAGGAGGAGTCACGTGATCAAAAAGGTCATTGCCGCTTCGGTTGCCACCGGCGGCCTGCTGTTCGCAGGGGCGGGTGTGTCCGTAGCCGACGCCGGGGCTGATGGGGCCGCCGTTGGTTCTCCTGGTGTGCTGTCCGGGAACCAGGTTCAGGTGCCCGTTCACATCCCGGTGAATGCGTGCGGAAACACCGTGGACGTGGTCGGGGCGCTCAATCCCGCATTCGGCAACGACTGCGTCAACAGTTCGAAGGGCCACGAGCGGCGCCACCACAAAATGCAGGCGCACAAGCCGCAGGTGCGCCACGAGCGTCCGGCGCCGCACCACCGGGCGCCGGCCGCCGCCCCGGCCCCCGCGCCTGAGCACCGGGTCCACCAGCACCACCACCGCAACATCCCCGTTCGCCCGCAGCTGGCGAAGACCGGTGAGGCGGAGACCGGTATGGCGATTGCGACCAGCGCCGTGCTGCTGATGGGCGGCACTCTGCTGTACCGCCGGGGTCGGCGCGCCGCTCGCAACTGAAAGGGATCGGCGGCCGTTTCCGGGCCGTAGCCGGTCTTTGTCGGCAGTTCACCGTCTCCGGCGGTGGACTGCCGGATTTGCAGGTGCTGCTGTTGTGCTGTGGCGCGGCTGTCTCCCGCGCACGGGCCCGATTCGTGACCCCCGAGGCCCTCGGCTCGGGGGTCACGAACTGGGCGCCTGGCCTCAGGTCTCGTTGTGGAAGATCAGCAGGTAGCGCCAGAAGAGCAGGCGGCGGATGTGGGATCCGGGCAGCAGGGTTGCGGCCTGGTGGCGGATCTCGGGCAGGGGCATGGTGGGTGTTTTCACCGGTGCCTTGGTCCGCGACCGGCGGGGTGACGAGGTGGGGCGAGCCGTTTCGGCGGCGGCGACGGCGAGGCGGATGAGGGCATTGGTGGGGGCGGCTGCCAGGCTCCAGAGGCCGTCGCGGAGGCCCTTCTCTCGATAGCAGCCCAGGATCACCAGCACTCCGCCCGGCGCGAGTGCGTTACGCAACCTGGTCACCGTGTCGAAGGGCATGTGGTGGAGGCTGGCCAGGCACGAGATGAAGTCGTAGTGGCCGGGGGGAAGTTCGAGGGCGGTGGCGTCCGCTTGGCGGAAGTGCGGGGGCCGGTGGACGTCTGCCCGTTCCGAGAGGGCGCGGGCCTGGGCGATGACCTGCGCGGACGGGTCGATCGCGTCGACCTCGACGCCCAGGCCGGCGAGACGCCGGGCGAAGCGGCCGGTGCCGCAGCCGACGTCCAGCGCGGTGCCGCAGTTCCGCGGCAGGTGGCGCAGCAGTAGGCGGTGATAGTGGTCGTTGTGGTCGAACGGCATGTGCTGACACTGCCACAGGGGCGCGGCGGGGTCGTGTGCGTGCGTTGTCCCCTGGTTCGTAACCGTCTCCTGCTCGTCTCCTGTTCGTTTCCCTTCCGGTCATGGAGGGATGCGGGTCATGCGGAGTGTCGGAAGCGGTTGCGGTATTCCGTCGGGGTGGTGTTGAGCTGGCGGCGGAAGGCGCGGATCAGGGTGTCCGTGGTGCGGAAGCCGCAGGCGGACGCGATGCGGTCGAGGGTGTCGTCGGTGGATTCGAGTCGGTTACGGGCGGCTTCGACGCGGGCCGATTCGAGGTAGGCGGCCGGGGTCGTGCCGAGTTCCGTCTTGAAGATGCGGGTGAGTTGGCGCTCGCTGACGTGGGCGTGTGCGGCGAGGTCGGCGACGGTGAGGTTTTTGGTGATGTTGCGGGTGATGTGGTGGCGGAGGTCGGCCATGCGTCGCGTCGTCGAGACGGGTTCGATCGGGACGCTGAACTGGCTCTGCCCGCTCGGCCGCTTCAGGTACATCACGAGCTGGCGGGCGATGCGCAGCGCGACGGCCTCGCCGAAGTCCTCGGCGACGAGGGCCAGGGACAGGTCCAGGCAGGCGGTGATGCCGGCGCCGGTCCACACGTCCTGGTCGCGGATGAAGATCGGGTCGGCGTCGACCTCGACCGACGGGTGGTCGGCAGCGAGTTGCTGAGCGGTCGACCAGTGGGTGGTGGCGCGCTTGCCGTCCAGGAGGCCGGCCGCAGCCAGGAGGTGCGCCCCCACGCAGACCGAGGCGATGCGCCGTGACCTGCCGGCGAGGGTTTTGACCCAGTGGACCACGGTGGGGTCGGCGACGGCGTGCACATGGCGCTGGTCGTCGACTTCGACCGAGCCGGGGACCATCAGGGTGTCGATGGCTTTGGTGGCCGCTTCCTCGAAGGTGATGTCGGGGAGCACGCGTACTCCCGCGGAGGTGGTGACGGGGGCCAGCGTTTCGGCGGCCAGCAGGACGTCGTAGCCCGATGGGTCGTTCGTCTCGCGGCGCAGCAGGGCGAAGACCTCCGGGGGGCCGGTGACGTCGAGCAGGTCGACGCCGTCGAAGAGGAGGACGACGAGGGATCGCTCGGCGGTGGTCGAGGCGGTCGAGTTGGGCAAGGGGCTCCGTCCGGGTGTGGTGTCTGGCGGGGGTGTCGGTATCTGCAAGTTACATGACATTGCTGCCATGGGAGGCGGATCGTAGCGTGGAGTGTGCCGGCGCGCGGTGGCCCAACCTTTCGATACGGAACCCAAGAAGGTGCAGCAATGCCTACGACGACTCTGCGGGACATCAACGGCTTGGATGCCGCTCCGGCGACGCTGGCCCAGGCGACGCTGATCCTGGTCGACTACCAGAACACCTACACCCGTGGCGTGATGGAGCTGTCGGGTTGGCGGGCGGCCCTCGACAACGCCGCCGCGTTGCTCGCCAGGGCCAGGGAGGCGGGTGCGAAGGTCGTCCACGTCATCCACGACGGGGGCGAGGGCTCCGCGTACGACATCCGGGAGGACATCGGGCGGATCCACCCTCGGGTGGCGCCGGTCGACGGTGAGCCGGTCGTCGTGAAGACCGCGCCCGACTCGTTCGTCGGTACGGACCTGGGGGAGCACGTCGATGCCGCCGGGAACGAGGACGTGGTGGTGATCGGGTTTATGACGCACATGTGCGTGGCGTCCACGGCGTCGGGTGCGTTCCTGCGTGGGAACCGGCCCACCGTGGTCGCCGATGCCTGTGCGACGCGGCCGCTGGCGACGGCGGTTGCCGAGGTGTCTGCGGAGCAGGTGCATCACAGCGCGCTGGCGACGATCGGCGACCTTTACGGCGTCGTCGTGCCGTCCGGGGCGTCGTTGAGCTGAGCGTCGTCGGCCGGGGCGGAGCGTCCCGGGGTGGGGAGCGTCCCGCATGCGTGCGTGTGTGCGTGCATGCGGGGCGGTTTTTCATAACCGGAGGAGGGCGATGGGGAGCGGGGGACCGGCGGTTTCCGCCGTACAGCCGGCAGACCCCCGAGATGCGCGCAGCCCTGACGGAGATGCACCGGCTCGACTTCGCCGAACTCGCCGATCTGGTACGCCGGTTCGAGGAGCAGCGCGACACGCTAGGACCCTGGGCGGACGCGGCACTCTTCTCCCGGTCGACGCTGCGGCTCAACCCCGAGCAACTGCGTGCGTTCTTCGAGGAGTACATCGCGCTGCTGTACCGCTTCTCGCCGGCGGAGGGCGAGGTCGCGCCCGACGCGCGGGCCGTGCACATCCGGCTGCTGGGCATACCCGAGGGCAACTGACCTGTTCTGCGGGCGATTTCGAAGAAGGGGGGCGCAGGCAGTGCAGCTCTTCGTCAGGTCGTACCTTCGGGCCTGTCTGGCTCTGGTATGTGCGGTGGCCGCCGGACTGCTCGCCGCGCCACGGGCCCGTGCGGAGGTGCCGGGTGGTGGCGGACTGGTCCGGGAGGAGGTCTCCTTCCGCGGTGGTGGGGGGCTCGTCCTGCACGGGACGGTACTGGCCGCCTCGGGGGCGCGGGGCAGCCGCCCGGGCATCGTGCTCATCGGCGGTTCGGGGCCCGGTCCCAGGCAGGAGTACCGGCAGGAGGCGGAGGCGTTCGCGCGGGCGGGGATCACCACGCTCGTCTACGACAAGCGGACGGCCGGGTACTCCGTCACCCACCGCGACTTCGGAGTCCTGGCCGAGGACGCGCTCGGTGGAGTACGGCTGTTGCGGAAGTGGCCGGGCGTCGATCCGAAGCAGGTCGGGGTGTGGGGGTTCAGTGAGGGTGGCTGGGTGGCGCCGTTGGCCGCGTCGCGGTCGTCCGACGTGGCGTTCGTGATCACGATCGGCGGGTCGGGGTATGGCGTGTTGCGTACCCAGGCATGGAATCTCACCACGCATCTGCTGCATCGGGGTGCCGGTGCGCCGTTCACCGGCGTGGTGGCCGGACCGGCGGCCCAACTCGTCGATGCCACAGGCAAGTTCCCGGACGCGGACTACGGCGCGTCGCAGGTGCTGGAGCGGCTGCACCGGACGCCGGTGTTGGCCCTGTGGGGTGCGCACGACATGCAGGTACCGCCCGCAGAGAGCGCTCGGGTCTTTCAGCGGGCACTCGACCGGGCCGGCAACCGGCACGCGGTCATCCGGTTCGTCCCCGGTGGGGCGCACAACGGGCATCGGACGTCGGACGGCTTCGACCGCCTGGGCGGCCCGCTCTTTCACGGCAAGCCGTTGGGGGAACTGGCCCCCGGCTATGCGGAGACCATGACCTCGTGGGTGCGGGCGGTGGCCACCGGGCACCCACCCGTGAGCGCCGTGGCCCCCGCGCCGCACCAGGTGGCGTCCAGTACGCCCGTGCCTGGGGATGCCTGGTACGCATGGCTGGCTCCGCTGCTGCTCCTGGTCGGTTTCGCCGGCTACCCTGTGGGTGCCGTGCTGCGGCGGGGGCCCGTGGTGCGTCCCGTTCGTCGGCTGGCGGGGCTGGGGTCGGCCGCGGTGGTGGGAGCGGTGGTCTGTCCGCTTGCGGTCTATGTGGTGGGGGACGGGGTTGCGGTGCCTGGGGTGTGGGGGCGGCCGGTGGTGTGGTTGGCGGTGCAGTTGGTCGGTGTGGCCGTCGTCGTGGCGGGGGTTGTGGCGGTGGTTGCTGTCTGGCGGCAGCGCCGGGCGCGGGGCTGGGGTGCCTGGCTGCGGCTGGCGCCGGCGCTGCTCGCGGCGGTGGGGTTCGTGCCGTGGGGGGTGTGGTGGGGGGTGTTGCGGGTTTAGCTCCACGGCTCATGGGACGCAACCTCTATGGCCGACCGTTTCTCGCGGGCCGGCGGGCGTCAGAAGCGCCCTCATGATCTGCGTGCTGTCCGTGCGAGGTCTCGGGCTGCCGTATCCACGTGGCCAGTAGCCCAAGCGCCTCTTCGGAGCTGGAGCCTTCCTCTGCGGTGTGGACACTCAGCCGCTGGTCCGGGTCGGCGGGCGGGGTGAGGGACTCGTAGTTGAGGGTGAGCGGGCCGACGACCGGGTGGTGGAAGTGTTTGGACCTGCTGCGGACGCGTCGCCGTGCGACGGGGCCTGCCTGCGGCGGACTTGGCGAGCTGGAACAGATGGGTGCGTTCGACGGGATCGAGCCGTAGCGCGTGGGAGATGGCGTCCAGCACGGTCTCGGAGACGTTCAACCGGCGTCCGCGTTCCGGGCGAACGTAGTAGTCGACGCTCACGCCGGCCAGTTGCGCGATCTCTGCGCGGCGCAGTCCCGGCACCCGCCGGGAGCCGCCGTCGTCGGACAGGCCCGCCTGGCGCGGGGTGATCCGTGCCCGACGCGAGCGCAGGAACTCACCGAGAGCTGTGTTGCGGTCCATGCGGTCCATGCGGTCGTTCACGATAGGGCCCGAGTTCGCCCCGACGGGCCGCGAAAGGGGGACTGGCAGTCCCCCGGTCCGGCTGTCCCCGGGGCGAAGCGGACCCCCCGCAAGCCGATCAGCAGCCGTTTTGGGTGCTGAAGTGGAACGTGTCGAGACCGACCGGGGCCAGGTCGCCCCGGTCGGCCTCTGTTCGCCTCGCACGAAGGGAACTCCTGTGTCGGACACCAAGACATTCCTGATCACCGCGGCCGCGGTGCTGCGCATCGTGGCGGCCGACCGGCCGCCATCACCGAGCCGGCCCGCTCTTGGTCCGTGGGTGGTCAGTTGAGGTCGAGTACGGCCTTGCCGTGGAGACGGCGGTTGAGCAGGGCGTCGATGGCGTTGGGGGCGTCGGTCCAGGGGCCGCGCCAGGAGAGGTGCGGGGTGAGGGTGCCGGCGGCGACCTGTTCGGCGAGCCAGGTCAGGTCGCGGGCCAGTCCGGTGCAGGCCAGTAGGAAGAATGTGGTGAGGGTGCGGTCGTGCCGGCCCTGGTCGCCGTAGAGGGCCCCGTAGGGGAAGGTTTCGTCCTCGTGTGCGGAGTGGCCGACCGCTACCAGGGTGCCGCCTTCGGTCAACTTGCCGTAGGCGGAGACGAGTTGGCGCCCGCCGATGAGGTCGATGACGCCGTCCACGGGGGTTGCGAGGTCGTGCGGGCCCCTCACCACCTCGTGTGCGCCCAGGCTGCGCAGGCTCTCGCCGTGCCGGTCCGGGGATCCGGTGGCGGCGATGACGTGCGCCCCGCCGTGCCGGGCCAGCTGGACCGCGTAGCGGCCGGTGCCGCCGGTGGCTCCGGTGATCAGGACGCGCCGCCCCAGGAGGGGGCCGAGGCGGTGCAGGGCGCGGAGTGCGGTGGCGCCGGCCACCGGGATCGTGGCGATCGCCCCGGGGTCGGCGCCGGGTGGCACTACGCCGATCAAGTCGGTGTCCACCGCGCGGAGTTCGGCCCAGCCGCCGTCCGGCCCGAGGGTGACGACGGGGGTGCCGGCGGCCGGGCCGGAGCCGTCGGCCGCTGCCCGTTCGACGATCCCGGCGGCATCCCAGCCCAGGACCGCGCCGTCGGCGCTCTCCTGGAGGCCGATGCGTACCTCGCCGTAGTTGAGGGAGGTGGCCGCCACCCGCACCAGGGCCTGGTGCGGGGCCGGTTGGGGGTCGGGGGCCTGGGCGAGGCGGAGGCCGGTGGGGGAGGAGCGGTCGACGAGCAGAGCACGCATGGCGCGGTGCGTCCCTTCGGGAGACGGCGGGGGAGCAGGGTTGTGCCAGACAGTTATGCCACTCAGTGGCATGTGCGTGCAAGTGGCGTTTACCCCTCGGGTACGCTGTCTGGCATGGAGAGCCCACGCCCCTCGCCCGACGCCGGAGAGCGGCTTCCGCTGCGGGAACGCAAGAAACTGCGGACACGGGAGGCGCTGGTGGACACCGCCCTGCGCCTGTTCAGCGAGCGCGGGTTTCAGAGCGTGACCCTCGACGAGCTCTGCGACGCGGTGGACACCTCCAAGCGCACCTTCTTCCGGCACTTCACCAGCAAGGAAGACGTGGCGATGGCGCCGCTGCACGATCTTTGGCGGGCCTTCCTCTTGGAACTGGAGACCCGTGAGCCGGCCGATGGCCCGCTCCTGGCGATGCTCCAGGAGGCCGTGCTCGCCTCGCTGGACGGGATGACCGCTGCCGACTGGTCCGAACGGGTCCGTCTCAACCGCCAGTTGGCCGCCCGCACGCCGTCCATGGAGGCGCACGGGCTGCGCTTCTGCCAGGACACCAGTCGTGCGGCGGTCGAAGTGCTCCGGCGCCGGTTCGGCCTCGCCGATGCGGAGGACCTGCGGCCGCGACTGGCGATGGAGGTGCTCGTGGCTGCCTGGCACTGTGCGTTGGATGCCTGGGCGGCCCAGTCGGATGCGCCGACGCGCGAGGCGCTGGCCGGTCGCTTCCGGGATGCCTGTGCGGCGCTGCCTGGCTGTCTGACCCTGCGGGCGGGTGGGGGCGCGGCTACGGGGGGCTGAGGCTGGGGTCTTGCGTCGTTGGCGTCGTGTGGGGAGGGGTGGGCGTTGGATCTGTTGCAGTTGCGGTATTTCCAGGTCGTGGCCCGTTACGAGCATGTCAGCCGGGCCGCCGAGGAGTTGCGGGTCGCCCAGCCGTCGCTGAGTCGCGCCATCGCCCGGCTCGAAGCGGAGCTGGGCGCACCGCTCTTCGACAGGCAGGGGCGGCGGATCCGGCTCAATCAGTACGGTGCGACGTTCCTGCGTCATGTCGAGCGGGCGCTGAGCGAACTCGACGACGGGCGGCGCGCGGTGCGGGACGCCCGCGACCAGGTCTTCGGCCGGGTCTCGGTCGCAGCCGAGACACTGTTGACGCTCACCGGCCTGCTGGCCGGCTTCCGCGCCGCTCATCCCCGGGCCGACGTGCGGCTCTTCCAGTCGACCGCGGAGGAGATGGGGCGCCAACTGCGCGCCCGTGAGGTCGACTTCTGTATCGCCTCGCAGTCACTGGCCGGACCGGATCTGCACGCCGTCGAGCTGGCGCGCGAGGAGGTGCTCCTGGCCGTACCGCTCGGGCACCGGCTCGTCGGCCGGGAGAGCGTGACGATTGCCGAGCTGGCCGATGAGCCGTTCGTCACCACTCGCACCGGGGCGTGGTCGCGTGCCCTGCTGGATCGGCTCTTTGCGGCGGAGGGGCTCACGCCGGTCCTCTCCTGCGAGGGCGACGAGCCGGGCGCCACTGGCGACTTGATCAGTGCCGGCCTGGGGATCGGCCTGGTGCCGGCCATGTCGCGCCGGGCCAGCCGGAGTCCACTGGGTGCCTGGCTGCGTATCGACGCCCCGGACTGTTATCGCGTGCTGAGCCTGGTGCGGCGCGAGGACGCCTATCTGTCCGCGGCCGCCCTGGCCTTCCGTGAGTTCGTGGCCAGCCGTCCGTTTCTGCCGAGTTGGCTGCCGGGTTGGGTGCCGGGGGTGGAGTGAGAACGGGAAAACGGTCGACGGCCCGGCCCGTGTGGATGTAAAAGTATGCGTCATGACGAATAATAATCCCGTTGGCGTTGGCGTTGGCGTTGGCGTTGGTTCCGGTGTCGGCGTGGGTGGTGCGGAGGACGGGCTCGTGTGGCCCAAGGGGTTTCGTGCGTATACGGGGCACGGTGGGTTGCGGGAGCGGGGTGATGACATCTCGATCGTGGCCTCGGAGGTGCCGGCCGTGAGCGCCGCGATGTTCACCCGGAGTCTCTTCGCCGGGCCCGCGGTGGTCCTGAGCCGGACGCACGCCGCCGAGCGGCGGCTGCGCGCCGTCGTCACCCTGGCGCAGAACGCCAATGTCGCCACGGGCCGACAGGGTGCGGAGAACGCCGCCGAGGTGGTGGGGAGGGTCGCCGGACTGCTGGGGGTCCCGGACGACGAGGTGCTCATCGGGTCCACCGGCGTGATCGGGCGGCCGTTGCCCATGGACGCCATCCGGGAGCACTTCGAGCGGGCCGCGCGGCGCGGCGCCGGCGCGTTCGCCGCGGCGCCGCTGGATGTGGCGCGGGCCATGATGACCACCGACACCCGTCCGAAGACCGCGGTCCGCACGGTCGGCGGTGCGCGGATCGTCGGTGTCGCCAAGGGTGTTGGCATGCTGGAGCCCGACATGGCCACGATGCTGGCCTATGTCGTCACCGACGCCGGGATCGGGGCGGCGGACCTGGACGGCGCGCTCCGGGGGGCCGTGGACCGGACGTTCAACTGCCTGAGCGTCGACACCGACACCTCCACCTCCGACACCGTGGCGGTGCTGGCCAACGGTGCCGCCGGCCCGGTCGATCCGGCGGAGTTCGCCGCGGCCCTCGCCGACCTGTGCCTGGATCTCACCCGGCAGCTCGCGAGCGACGGCGAGGGGGCCACCAAGCTTCTGCGGGTCACCGTCTCCCGGGCGCGTGATGCGGCGCAGGCCAGACGTATCGCCAAGAGCGTCGTCAACTCCCCCCTCGTCAAGGCGGCCGTGCACGGTGCCGATCCCAACTGGGGGCGGGTCCTGATGGCCATCGGCAAGAACACCGAGGACCGTGACATCGTGCCGGCCGATGTCACGGTGGCGTTCGGTGACATCGAGGTCTATCCGGCCGAGCCGACCGCGGACGTACTCGACGCGCTCGCCGACACCATGCGGCGCAGTGAGGTCGAGATCGCCGTCACGCTTGGTCTGGGGGATGGCGAGGCGACCGTGTTCGGCTGCGATCTGTCCGCCGAGTACGTCCGGATCAATGCGGATTACACGTCCTGACCTGGTCTGCTCGGCCGGTCCGGGGGCGGGGGTCGGTCGCCCCTGGCCGCGGCCGCGCCGCGACTGCCGCGTCGTCGGCGGTGGCTGCAAGGGGGGGCTCGGACGTCGAGGGGGTGAGTTGGGCGTTGAGCGGGTGAGTCAGGCATCGAGTGGGTGCCAGGCTGGTCCGTCCGAGCCCCGACGGACCTCCCCGAACACCACGTCGGCGAAGTGGATGCCGAAGCCGATGGTGTGCGGCTCCTGGAGTTCGGCGACCAGTCGGCGGCGGATGTCGGCGGCCTCGTCGGGGTCGTGGTCGGGTGCGGCGGACCACTCCGGGTGGCCGATCTGGATCGGCGAGTGCAGGGCGTCACCGAAGGCGATCAGGCGCCGTCCGCCCGAGGTGATGTCGTAGACGGCGTGCCCGGGAGTGTGGCCGGGCAGGAAGCGCACCCGTACGCCGGGGAAGATCTCTTCGCCGTCGGCGATGGTCCGGACGTACGGGGCCAGGGCGGCCAGCACCTCCGGGCCGGTGCCGTGTGCTTCAAGGAGGTTGCGGTGGGTCCATTCCGGTTCGGCGACCAGGTAGGGGGCGTGTGCGAAGGCCGGGCGGTCGCTGCCGGGAGAGGGCTGCCAGGCCCAGCCGAGGTGGTCGATGTGGAGATGGGTGAACGCCACCGCTTCGATGTCGGCCGGTGCGCGGCCGAGGGTGGCGAGGTTGTCGAGCAGGGCGCCGCCGTGCACGGTGCCGCGGGGCTCGCCGGGGGCGGCCGGCAGTGACCGCGGGCCGATGCCGGTGTCGATCAACAGGGCGCGCTCGCCCTGCTCCACCAGGAGGCCGCCCACGCCCGCCGCCAGATTCCCCGTGGCGTCCAGGTATTCGGAATGCGCGGCCCAGGTCTCGTCGGTGGTGGCGGGCAGCCAGCCGCGTGGGGACAGCGGTACGCCGCCGTCGGGGACGTACGACACGGTGAGGTCGCCGAGTGGGAGCGAGCGGAGGGTGGCGGGGCGGGTCAGGCGTGCGTCGATACTGGGTGCGGCGGTGCTCATGGTTGCTCTTCCTTCTTGCGAAAGGCGAGGTGGGCAGGGGGTGTTGAGGCATCCCGGTCAGGGTGGCGGGTTCCGGTGCCAGCTCGGAGCGGGGCCGTGCCGCAACCATAAGCATCAAGCTTGAATCATTCAAGCTCGGAATGTTTAGGCTAGGTGTACTTGCTACGATGGGTTCATGACGACCGACCCGGAGACGATGCCCGACCCGGAGGCGCAGGCTCGCGCGGACCGCCAGGTGTGCGGGCTGGTGAACGGGCTCGCCGCGCAGATCTCCGACCACATCCGTCGGCGCGCGGTCACCCTGGGGCTCACCGCGCCCCAGGCCACCGCCCTGCGCGAACTGAGCGCGCCGATGACGATGCGGGAGCTTGCCGAGCGGATGAGCTGCGAGCCCTCCAATGCGACGTTCGTCGTGGACAAGCTCGAAAAGCAGCAGCTGATCGAGCGTCGGCCGCACCCCGGCGACCGCCGCGCCAAGCAACTCGTCCTCACCCCGGAGGGCGTCGAGCTGCGGGAGCGGCTGCTCGCGCTCCTTGGTGAGGGCTCCCCGCTCGCCGGGCTGAGCCAGGAGGAACAGGGCCAGCTGCAGCGGCTGTTGGAGCGGGCCATGGCGCGGCCCGCGGGGGCGGAGCGACCGGCGCGCGGGTGACCGCGGTGACCGCGGTGGCCGCCGGGTGGGGCGGCCACGGGTTTCCCCGGCAGGGGCGGCCGGCGCCGGCTCCTGGGCGGTGTAGCCGGTGGTCTCCATCGTGGCGGCGCTGTCGGCCCCTGTCGATCTTGTCCCGTTTTCTGAAGAGATCAGCCGCGAGCTTTACTGCACATTGGTTGCAAGTAAAACCAACCAGCAGGAACGTTGGGGAGGTGCCCCGGTAGAGGTCGGGGCGGAACGGAAGAAAGCAGTGTCACGCATGCCTACGTCCCCCTCCCCGACCCTGGCCGGTCAGGCCCCGCCGTCGCGCCGGCAGCGGATCGCGCGGTCGATGACCCGCGCCGAGTGGGGGCGGATGGCCGGTATGGCCGGGTTCATTCTCGCGCTGCATGTGATCGGCTGGTTCACCCTGGTGGCGATCGTGGCGCCGGAGCACTACAGCCTCGGCACCAAGAGCTTCGGCATCGGCATCGGGGTGACCGCGTACACCCTCGGCATGCGGCATGCCTTCGACGCCGACCACATCGCCGCCATCGACAACACCACCCGGAAGCTGATGCACGAGGGGCAGCGGCCGCTCTCGGTCGGCTTCTGGTTCTCGCTGGGGCACTCCAGCATCGTCTTCGGGTTGGCGTTCCTGCTCTCGCTCGGCGTCAAGGCGCTCGCCGGCCCGGTCCAGGACGACAACTCCCAACTGCACGCGGTGACCGGCCTGATCGGCACCACCGTCTCGGGCGTCTTCCTCTACGTCATCGCCGCGATCAACATCGTGATCCTGGTCGGGATCTGGGGGGTCTTCCGGCGGATGCGGGCCGGCGACTTCGACGAGGCCGCACTGGAGGAGCAGCTGAACAAGCGCGGCCTGATGAACCGCCTGCTCGGCCGCGTCATGAAGTCGATCACCAAGCCCTGGCAGATGTACCCGCTCGGCCTGCTCTTCGGCCTCGGCTTCGACACCGCCACCGAGATCGCGCTGCTGGTGCTGGCCGGCTCCGGCGCCGCCTCCGGGCTGCCCTGGTACGCCATCCTCTGCCTGCCGGTGCTGTTCGCCGCCGGGATGAGCCTGCTGGACACCATCGACGGCTCGTTCATGAACTTCGCCTACGGCTGGGCCTTCTCCAAGCCGGTCCGCAAGGTCTACTACAACCTCACCATCACCGGCCTCTCGGTCGCCGTGGCCCTGATCATCGGGACGGTGGAGCTGCTCGGCCTGCTCGCCGACAAGCTCGGCCTGCACGGCGCCTTCTGGGACTGGGTCGGTGGCCTGGACCTGAACGTCATCGGCTTCGCCATCGTCGGGATGTTCTTCCTCACCTGGATCGTGGCGCTCGTGGTGTGGAAGCTCGGCCGTATCGAGGAGAAGTGGACGGCGCACGTCCGCCCGGCGGAGCAGCCCGCCGCCGACTGAGTGCCGGTCCTCGGGGTGCGCCGAGCGGCTCCGGCGCTCCCCGAGGATCACTCAGCCCGGATCAGGTCCGCGCACTTCTCGCCGATCATCATCGTGGTGATGCACGGGTTGACCGCGGTCAGGAACGGCATCGCCGAGCCGTCCGCCACCCGCAGCCCGGTCGTGCCCTTCACCCGCAGCTGCGGGTCCAGCGGGGTCGCCAGGTCGTCGGCGGCGCCCATCGCGACGGTGCACGCCGGGTGGTAGACGGTGTTGTGGGTGGTGCGGATGTACTCCAGCAGGTCGGCGTCGGTGCGCACGTCCGGGCCGGGGGCCAGCTCCGCGCCCGCCCACTCGGCCATCGGGGCCTGGGCGACGATGTCGCGGGCCAGCCGGAGACCGTAGGTCATCACCCGGACGTCGTGCTCGTGGGTGAAGTAGCGCGGGTCCACCATGGGCTTGTCGCGGAAGTCGCGGGTGCGCAGCCGGACCGTGCCGTGCGAGCGGGCGCGGGTGACGTTCGGGGTGAGGCAGAAGGCGTTCTCGGACGTCGGGTAGCCGCGGCGGTAGGTGTTCATGTCGAACGGCACCTGGCCGTAGTGGAACATCAGGTCCGGCCGGTCCAGGGCCGGTTCGGTGTCGTAGAAGATGCCGATCTCCCACCACTGGGTGGAGGTGTCCACCATCGGCTGCGCGGCGTCCCACATGATGACGCCCTCCGGGTGGTCCTGGAGGTTGGCGCCGACGCCCGGCGCGTCCACCAGCGGCGCGATGCCCAGGGCGCGCAGATGGTCGGCCGGGCCGATGCCGGAGAGCATCAGCAGCTTGGGGGAGTCGATGGCGCCGCAGGAGACGATCACCTCGCGGCGGGCGGTGACGGTGCGGGTGTGGATCAGGTCGGGGGAGAGGTAGTCCACGCCGGTGCACCGCCGGTCGCCGTCGAAGTTCAGCTGTCTGGCCTGCACCCCGGTGCGGACGTCGAGGTTCCGCCGGCGGCCCATCACCGGGTGCAGATAGGAGACCGAGGCGGAGGAACGGGTGCCGTCCGGGCGGCAGTTGATCTGGAACCAGTTCGCCCCGCGGACCACGGTCGTACCGGTGTTGAACGGGGTGGTGGGGATGTCCACCGCGGCGCACGCCCGGAGCAGCGCCGCCCCGCACGGGTCCTTGGGCGGGACACTGCGCAGGGTGACCGGCCCGGAGCGGCCGTGGTGGTCGCCGGGCGCGTCATTGCTCTCCAGCCGCTGGAAGAGCGGGAAGCACTCGGCCGCGCTCCAGCCCGTGCAGCCCAGCGCCGCCCACTCGTCGAGGTCCTCGGCCGGCGCCCAGAAGGCGATACAGGAGTTGTGCGAGGAGCAGCCGCCGAGGACCTTGGCGCGGGCGTGCCGCAGGAAGCTGTTGCCGTTCTCCTGCGGCTCGACCGGGTAGTCCCAGTCGTAGCCGGACGCCAGCAGCCCCATCCAGCGGTCCAGCCGCAGGATGTTCTCGTCCCCGACGTCCGAGGGGCCGGCCTCCAGCAGGCAGACCGTGACGGACGGGTCCTCGCTGAGCCGGGCGGCCACCACCGCGCCGGCCGTACCGCCGCCGACTACCACGTAGTCGAAGGAATCGGTCTGCTGCACGGGCGTTGCGTCGGACATGGCCTTGTCTCCAGGTCGGGGCGGGGCGGAACGGGACGGGCGGAACGGACATGGTGGAACGGGATGTTCGCGGCGGGGTCAGGGCGCGGGGGTGGTGGCGTCGCCGGAGTCCGCCTCCGCCGCGGCGTGCGAGGCCAGTACGCCGGTGCGGTGCCGCTGGACGAACCAGTAGTAGGCGAAGCCGCCGAGCGCCACCACGCCGATGAAGAGGAAGGCGCCCCAGCGCAGATACCAGTGCTGCGGGCCGGTGGCGTTGTAGACCGCGGCGCGCGGCCAGGCGAGGTTGACGGACATCGCCAGCCCCCACAGCACCGCCAGGACGTTCACCGGCAGACCGAACCTCCCCAGCGAGAAGGCGCCCTGCCGCGTCGTCCATGTGCCGCGCAGCCGCTGCACCAGCATCGGCAGCGTCACCATCAGATACGCCAGGTAGATCATGATGATCGCGATGCTGGTGATCACCGAGAAGATCTGCGGCTGGTTGACGTTGATCAGCAGGACCGCGATCCCGACCAGCCCGATCACCACCGCGGGCACCACCGGCGTCTGGAACCGCGGGCTGACCCGGGCCAGCTTCGAGGACGCCGGGAGGTTGTTGTCCCGGGCCATCGCGAACGCCAGCCGGATGGCGGCGGTGTGCACCGCCAGTTCGCAGACGGTGATCGCGATGACCACGCACCACAGGACGATCTGCCCGACCGTCGACCCGAGGGTGGCCAGGACGACGTACTGGAGGCCGTCCACCGAGAGCCGCTTGTCGTGCAGATCGGGGACGGCCAGCAGCGCGAACAGCAGGATCAGCCCGCCGATGAGGAACGACGCGATCAGCGCCCGCAGGATCGCCCGGGGTGCGTTACGGGCCGGGTCCTTGGACTCCTCGCCCAGCGAGGAGGCGGTGTCGAAGCCGTACATGACGTACGCGGAGGCGAGCGAGGCGGTCAGGAACGCGCCGAGGTAGCCCAGGCTCTCGCCCTGGCCCTTGCCGAAGGTGTCGGTGAGCGCGGTGGCCGGGCCGCGGGCGGTGTGCGCGGCCAGCAGCAGGATCAGCACGATCGCGGCGATCAGCTCGATGGCCACGCCCGCCGAGTTGATCCGCGCCATCAGCTTCACGCCGAACGCGTTGACCAGGGTGGTGAAGGCGATCAGGACGCTGCCCAGCAGGACGGCGTTGGCGGCCGCGTCGGTCTGGCCCGTGCCGGTCCCGATGACCTGGAAGAACGACGAGATCTGCGGCAGCGTCACCTGGTAGGCCAGCGCCACCGCGGCCAGCGAGACCATGGACGCGGTGAGCATCATCCAGCCCCCGAGCCAGCCCACGTGCGGACCGCCCAGCTGCTTCGCCCAGTTGTAGATCGACCCGGCCACCGGATAGCGGCAGGCCAGCTCGCAGAAGCACAGCGCGACCATCAGCTGGCCGCAGAAGACCATCGGCCAGGACCACCAGTAGGCCGGACCGCCGTGGCTCACCCCGAAGTAGAACAGCTGGAAGGTGCCGGTGAGGATGGAGATGTAACTGATGCCGGCGGCGAAGGTGTGGAAGTTGCCGAGGGTGCGCTTGAGTTCGGGCTTGTAGCCGAGCTCGGCCAGCGCCCCGTCCTCATGCTCGCCGTCGTCGGCGGGACCGCCCGCGGCGGGGCCGGCGGGACCTGAGGGGCCGGAACCGGAAGGCGTCACTCGAACCACCTCTGCGGACGCGGCGCGGTGTTCCGCCAGATGTGCTTGGCCTCCTGGTACTCCGCCAGCCCGGCCGGCCCCAGCTCCCGGCCGATGCCGGACTGCTTCATCCCGCCCCACTCGGCCTGCGGCACATACGGATGGAAGTCGTTGATCCACACCGTGCCGGCCCGCAGCCGGCCCGCCACCCGGTGCGCCCGCTCGCCGTCCTGCGTCCACACCGCCCCCGCCAGCCCGTACACCGTGTCGTTGGCCAGCGACACCGCCTCGTCCTCGTCGCGGAACCGCTCCACCGTCAGCACCGGCCCGAACGACTCGTCGCGCACCACCGACATGTCCGGGGTGCACTCGTCCAGCACCGTCGGCAGGTAGTAGAAGCCGTCCGCCAGCTCCGGGTCGTCGGGGGGCGCACCGCCGCAGCGCAGCACCGCGCCCTCCGCCAGCCCCGCCGTCACGTACGCCGCGACCTTCTCCCGGTGCGCGGCGGAGATCAGCGGGCCGGTGCGGGCCCGCTCGTCGAACGGGCCGCCGAGCGGGATGCGTCGGGCGCGGGCCACCACCTCGTCCACGAAGCGGTCGTGCAGCGCGTCCTGGACCAGCAGCCGGGCGCCCGCCGAGCAGACCTGCCCGGAGTGCAGGAAGATCGCGGTCAGCGCGTAGTCGACGGCGGTGTCGAAGTCGGCGTCCGCGAAGACGATGTTGGGGTTCTTGCCGCCCAGTTCGAGGGCGATCTTCTTCACCGTGGGCGCCGCCGCGGCCATGATGCGGCGGCCGGTGACCAGCCCGCCGGTGAACGAGACCATGTCCACCCGCGGATCCTCCGTCAGCGGCGCCCCCACCGATGGACCGGCGCCCAGGACGAGGTTGGCCGCCCCGTCCGGCACCCCGGCCTCCGCCAGCAGCCGCATCAGGTGGATCGCGGTGTGCGGGGTCAGCTCGCTCGGCTTCAGTACGAAGGTGTTCCCGGCGACCAGCGCCGGCGCGACCTTCCAGGCGGTCTGCAGCAGTGGGTAGTTCCACGGCGTGATCAGCGCGCAGACGCCGACCGGCTCGTGCCGCACCGTGCTGTCGGCCTCGGGCGCGCCGGCGTCCACCACCCGGTCGGTGCCGCCGGCCGCCCCGAGGTTGCCGAAGTAGCGGAAGCAGCCGGCGATGTCGTCCATGTCGTAGCCGCTCTCCACCAGCCGCTTGCCGGTGTCCAGCGACTCGGCCCGGGCCAGCGCGTCCCGGTCCCGCTCCAGCAGCTCGGCGACGCGGAGCACCACCCGGCCGCGCTCGGCGGCGGGGGTGCGCGGCCACGCACCGTCGTCGAAGGCCAGCCGGGCCGCGGTGACGGCCGCCGCCGCGTCCTTGGGGCCGCCCTCGTCGACCGTCGCGACCAGCGTGCCGTCCGCCGGGCAGCGGATCTCCCGCACCTGCCCGTCGGCCGCTGCGGTCCACTGACCGCCGATGAACAGCTCCGGCATGGGTGGGCCTTTCGGTCTCGTCCCGGTCTCGTCTCCGGCGGGGGGTGGCTCGCTCGGCGATCTCACTCGGTGGTGATCTCGGTACCGAGCGTAAGTCGGGTGCCGGGGGACCGCACGGCGCGCGGCGCCGGGGCGCGCGGGCGGGGTGCACCGCGGGGCCGATGGGGTGAGCCCCGGGCGCTGCCCGACAATGGGGGCATGCACCTGGTCCCCGACGCCGCCGCGTATCTCGCCGGCCGCTGGCACGTCGAACGCGCCGTCCACGACCTGCGGGCCGCCCGCGCGGGCAGCTTCCGGGGCACCGCGGACTTCCGGCCGGACGGCCCCGACGGGGCGCTGTGCCACACCGAGGAGGGCGAACTGACCTGGGACGGCGCGGTGCACCCGGCGACCCGCACCCTGCGGCTGCGGCCGCGTTCCGACGGCACCGCCGCGGTCACCTTCGCCGACGGCCGCCCCTTCCACGACCTGGACCTGCGGACCGGCCGCTGGACCGCCCTCCACCCCTGTGCCGCGGACCGCTACGAGGGCACTTTCACCGCCGTCGGCGCGGACCGCTGGCACCTGGAGTGGCGGGTCACCGGCCCGGCCAAGGACCAGCTCCTGCGCTCGGTCTACCGCCGCACCGGCTGACACCGGCGCACCCGCACTCCCGCATCATCCGGCTACGGCTGCGCCGGCTTCACCGCCCGCACCGCGTACAGCAGCGGAATGATCGGCTCCGAGTCGGGCAGCCGCCACCAGCCGTCGGCGTCCGGCACCATCGACGGGAAGCGCGGCCACGGCAGCACCTCGGTCTCCCGGATGCCCTGCAGACTCAGCCCGGCCCCGAGCAGTGCGTCGACGACCTCGCCGACGCCGTGCCGCCACTCGTAGCTCGTCGTGGCGCCCTGGAGCGGCGGGCCGTCGGTGTAGGTGGTGGGGGTGTCGCTGCGCAGGGCGCCCCGGCCCGCCAGATAGTCGTGGCGGAGCAGCAGCGGCGGGGTGTCCGGGTCGGTGGGCGGCGTCGGGCCCAACGCGTTCAGCAGGGGATGGAACTCCACCAGATAGAACGTGCCGCCCGGGCGCAGCAGCGTGGCCACCGTCTCGGCCCAGGCGGTGAGGTCCGGCAGATAGCAGACCGCGCCCTTGCCGGTGTAGATCACGTCGAACCGGCGGTCGCCGAGCGCGGCCACGGCCTGGTAGACGTCCGAGCGGACGAATTCCATCTCCCGGCCCGTCTCCGCCGCCAGCCGACGCGCCTGCGCCACCGCCTCGGCGGAGAAGTCCAGTCCCACCGCCCGCGCGCCCCGGTCGGCGAACGCGGCCGTCTCGGTGCCCAGATGGCACTGCAGATGCAGCACATCGAGCCCGGCCAGCTCCCCCAGGTCGGCCCATTCGAACGGGGCGAACCAGTCGTCGGGCCGCCGCGTCCCGTCCAGGCCGTAGAACGCACTGGCCACATGGACCGGGGTGCGGGCGTCCCAGTTGGCCTCGTTGGCGCGCACCATCTCCTCGACGCCGGGCGGGCCGAGTGGTGCGCGGTCCGTGGACTCGCTCTGCTCTGTGGTCATGCCCCCTCTTCTACCGCCCCGCCCGGGGCGGACACCACGCGTCCGCCCCGCTCCGACCGGAACCGGCCACCGGGCCCGCGGCGGCCATCCGGCCCCCGGCGAGCACCAGCCGCCGCGTCGCCCGCCCGGCCAGTGCCTCGTCGTCCGTGGCGACGACGCAGGTGAGCCGGTGCGCGCCCCACACACGCACCAGCAGCTCCGTGAAGTCGGCCCGGGCCGCCGGCGGCAGACCCTCGGTCGGCCGGTCCGCGAGGAGCACCGTGGGCCGCTTGACCAGCGCCCGGGCGAGCGCCGCCCGCCGCCGCGCGTACGGGTCCAGCTCCGCCGGCAGCAGCTCGCCCCGGCCGGCCAGCCCTACCTCCGCCAGCGCCTCCCCGGCCAGCTCCCAGCGGTCGGCGGGCCGCAGCCGCAGCGGGGCCAGCGCGGCGGCCACGCCCTCTCGCACGGTCAGCCCCGTGACCGGCTGGGGCCGGAAGCCGCCGTCCGGCCCCAGCAGTCCGATCGACTCGGCCCGGATCCGGCCGAGCCGGGACGCGGTGACGGTGGCCAGATCCGTACCGTCGAGCAGCACGCTGCCGCCGGTCGGCCGCTCCAGCCCGCCGAGGATCCGCAGCAACGTCGAACGGCCCGCGCCGGGCGGCCCCTGGACGGCGAGCGCGGTGCCGTCCGCCACCGAGAAGTCGATGCCGTCCAGGGCCCGCACCGGCTCGCCACCGCGTCGGTAGTGCTTCGTCACGCCGGTCAGGTGGTACACGGTGCCCTCTCCTCCGGCCGCCGGACCGCGGCCTCGCGCCCACCGTAGGCACCCCGTGTGACCGGCCCATGAGCGCACCGTGAGAGGCCGATGAGAACGCCTGGCCGAGCGCGGAGCGCGCGGCCCGCGCCGCCGCGCACACCGCTCCGACTGCCCGCCCCTCCGGGCCAGTTGGCCATCACCGGCCGGGGCCGTACCGTTGCCCGCACCGCAATCCGACGGGAAGAGTGGGGAATGAGCCAAGAAATCCGGCCGCTGGCCGGCACCGTCGACGTGACCGTCCCGAGCGTCGCGCGGATGTACGACTACTACCTCGGCGGCAAGGACAACTACGCGGTGGACCGCGAGGCGTGCGAGGAGCTGAGCAAGGTCGTCCCGAGCACCCGGGTGCTGGCCGTCAACAACCGGCGCTTCCTTCGCCGGGTGGTCCGCTGGTTGGCCCGCGAGCAGGGCATCCGGCAGTTCGTCGACCACGGCTCCGGGCTGCCGACCCAGGACAACGTCCACCAGGTCGCCCAGCACGTCGACCCGGCGTCCCGGGTGGTGTACGTCGACAACGACCCGATCGTGCTGGCGCACGGCCGGGCGCTGCTGGAGGAGAACGAGAACACCGCCGTCATCCAGGCCGACATGCGGGACACCGACGGGATCTTCGACAGCCCGGAGGTGCGGCGGCTGATCGACCTCGACAAGCCGGTCGCCGCGCTGTTCGTCTCCGTACTGCACTGCATCCCGGACGCCGACGACCCGGCCGCCCTGGTGCGCCGGGTCGCCGAACGGCTCGCGCCCGGCAGCTTTCTGGTGGTGTGTCAGCTGGTGAGTGAGGACGCCGCGACGCGGGACTTCGTCACCGAGTTCATGCGGGTGAGCACACAGGGACACTGGGGCCGGGTGCGGCAACAGCACGAACTGAGGGCGTTCCTGGACGGGTTGGAGATCCAGGAGCCGGGACTGGTGGAGGTCTCCACCTGGCGGCCGGACCCGTCCGACGCCGGCCCCAGGCAGCTGACGCAGGAGTGGATCGAGTACGGGGGCGTGGCGCGCAAGCCCTGACGTGCCCCGTACCGCGGCCGGTTCAGCCCAGCAGGCGCTCCAGCATCGCGATCGAGTTGCGTGGCGACTCGGCCTGGGCGCTGAGCCGGTCCATCACCGCCAGGTAGTGGTCGACGTCGGTGCGCTTGTCCAGATAGAGCGCGCTGGTCAGCTGCTCCAGGTAGACGACGTCGGGGAGATCGGGCTCCAGGAAGCGGAGGATGGTGACCGGTCCGCCGGCCGCGGCGAGACCGCCGAGGGCGAACGGTGCCACCTGGAGGGTGATGTTGGGCAGCCGCGCCATCTCCAGCAGATGCTTGACCTGACCGGCCATCACCTCCGGACCGCCCAGCGGGCGGCGCAGGCACGCCTCGTCGACGATGGCCCACAGCCGGGGCGGGTCGCTGAGCGTCAGCAGCCGCTGGCGCTCCATCCGCAGCGCGACCCGCTGTTCGGTCTCCTCCGGAGTGGCCCGCGGGTTGCCCAGTCGAGCCACCGCCCGCGCGTAGTCCGCCGTCTGCAACAGCCCCGGAACGAACTGGACTTCGTAGGTGCGGATGACGGAGGCGGCCGACTCCAGGCCGAGGTGGGTCTCGAACCAGCTGGGCAGCACGTCGTTGTACTGGTGCCACCAGCCGGGCTTGCCGGTCCGGCGGGCGAGCGCGAGGTAGGTGGCGCGGGCCGCGCTGTCGGTGACGCCGTAGAGCGTCAGCAGGTCGGCGACATCGCGCTCCTTGCAGCTCACCCGGCCCAGTTCCAGGCGGCTGATCTTGGCGTGCGAGGCGCGGATGGCGTCCCCGGCGGCCTCGCGGGTGATGCCGGCGGCCTCCCGCAGCCGGCGCAGCTGAGTGCCCAGCACGATGCGCAGGATGGTCGGGCCGCCGCGTGGATGGTCGAGATAGCGGCGCAGGGACGGGTCGCTGCTCGGCTGCGCGGCGCTCATGCTGACTCCCCTGAGTGGTCGGGCCGATGCCCAGTGTCCCATCGCGCCGTGGGGGCGTACACCTACGCCGACTATCCGGCCGACATATGCCTCAGTTATTGCTTCCGACGGCGGTCTTCCGCTCAGTCGCAGGCGAACAGGTCATCGAACTCGCCGTCCTTCGCGCCCTGGACGAACGCGGCCATCTCGGCGCGCGGATAGATCAGCGCCGGGCCCGTGGTGTGCCGCGAGTTGCGCACCGCGACCCCGTCGTCCGGAAGAAGCGCCAGTTCAACGCAGTTGCCATTGGGGTTGCTGCGGCGGCTCTTACGCCAGACCGCGTCGCCGACTGCCGTGGCCGGCATGCCGTTGGTCATCGACTCCATCACAGCTGCTCCCTTGGTGGGGGTGTGCTCGGGACCGATCCGGGGCCGTGATCACGGTTGGCGTGATCCGGTCCCTGGGCGGCCGTCCTTGTCGATGTAATTGCAGATGCACTTGCAGCGAAGGACGGCCGACGAGGATATTAGCCCTCCGGGGCGGCCCCGCCCAGACCGTCCCGGACGCGCCCAACCCGTTTGCCCCTCCGCGGAGATCGTGATGACCACACACCCGGCACAGTCCGAGCGCGACGCCCTCCGGGAAGGAGGGGAGCCAGCGGCCGCCACCGGCCGGGATGCGTGGTGCATGCCGGGGCCGGACGGCTTCGCGGCCTGCGCGCTCAGCGGTGCGGAGTGCACCGTGGCCGAGGCCCGCCGCTTCACCCGGACCACCCTCGAAGCCTGGCGGATGTGCCCCCACCTCGCCGACAACGCCGTTCTGGTCGTCTCGGAACTGGTCAGCAACGCCCTCCGGCACGGCGCCGCCGACCCCCTCGACATGGGCTTCAACTTCCTTTCCGAGGAACGCTTCTGCCATGCCTGGCTGGCGCTGACCCGGCAGGAGCGCGGGGTGCTGTGCGCGGTCTCCGACGGCGGGACCCGGGCGCCCGTGCTACGGCCGCAGGAGGCCCTGGCCGAGTCCGGGCGCGGACTCCACCTCGTCAACCAGCTGAGCGACTCCTGGGGCTGGACGCCGCCGGACCACTCCGGCAAGACCGTGTGGGCCACGGTGATGTCGCGCGGCTGAGCGCGATCAGGAGTCGCCGCGCAGCAGATAGCCGTCGCGGATCGAGGCGGGATCGGCGAACGGGCCGCTGCGGTACGGGTGCACGGCGATGGCCAGTTCGTTCGCGGCCGGACCCTGCTCCGGATGAGGCGCGAAGTCCGCCTCATGGGCGTCCAGTTGGCGCTGGAGGCCCTGCTGGCAGGCTTTGGCCAACTGCTCCGCCTCGACCGCCGACAGCGCCACCCCGGGCCGCAGCTGGACGTGGACCACGGGCCTGGCCTCCAGGTCGCCGCCCGCGGCCAGCGTCAGGCAGAACCCCTCGATCAGCCCGGCCAGTGGATTGCCCTCGAAGAGCCCGCGCGCGACGTCCTGCGGAAAGCTGTTGGCTCCCATGATGACTCCCGGCCCCGGTCGGTGGGTGGTACCCACATCCTCGGGGCCGGACACCCGGGCGTCATGAGTCGCGCTACTCAGGTCCGCGGATGAGTATCCGCACCGGGGTGTCAGCCCCGGTTCTGTCTCTTCAGTCCGAACCTGTAAGAGACTTGATGTAGCGTCAGGAAACTCCGCCGGCGCCCCCGGCCGGCCCCTCGGCGAAGCCCTCGCCCAGGCCGAAGGCCGACAGCAGCCGCTCCGCCGCCAGCGTCGCGGTGATCTCGCCCGCGCGGACCGCCCGTTCGACCTCCGGCCCCAGCCGGCGGACGTCCGGATGCTCCTGGAGGCGGTCGATCAGCCGATCCCGGACCATCGACCACGTCCAGTCGACCTGCTGGGCGCGGCGCCGCTCGGCGAGCGCGCCGGTGGACTCCAACAGCGTGCGGTGCTGCTCCACCCGCTCCCACACCGTCTTCAGACCGGTGCCCTCGCGGGCGCTGCAGGTGAGCACTGGCGGGGTCCAGGCCGCGTCTGGTGGCTGCAACAGCCGTAGCGCGCCCGCCAGTTCGCGGGCCGCCGACCGGGCGTCCCGCTCGTGCGGCCCGTCCGCCTTGTTGACCGACACCAGGTCCGCCAGCTCCAGGACGCCCTTCTTGATGCCCTGGAGCTGGTCGCCGGTGCGGGCCAGGGTCAGCAGCAGGAAGGTGTCGACCATGTTGGCGACGGTGGTCTCCGACTGGCCGACGCCGACCGTCTCCACCAGCACCACGTCGTAGCCCGCGGCCTCCATCACCACGATCGACTCCCGGGTCGCCCGTGCCACCCCGCCCAGCGTGCCGGACGTGGGGGAGGGGCGGACGAACGCCGCCGGGTCCGTCGCCAGCCGCTCCATCCGGGTCTTGTCGCCCAGGATCGAGCCGCCGGTCCGGCTGGAGGACGGGTCGACGGCCAGCACCGCCACCCGGTGCCCCATCCCGGTCAGCAGCGAGCCCAGGGCGTCGATGAAGGTCGACTTGCCGACGCCCGGCACGCCGCTGATGCCCACCCGCCGGGCCGCACCGGAGTACGGCAGCAGCCGCACCAGCAACTGCTGGGCCGCCGCCCGGTGATCGGCGCGGGTGGACTCGACCAGCGTGACCGCACGGGCGATCCAGGCCCGGGAACCGGCCCGCACCCCCTCGGCGTACCGGTCGACATCGATCCTCGCAGCCATGCCCCTCCGCCCTACAGCTCGTGACCGAGGGCCGAGGCCAGGTCCCGCACCAGGTCGTGGGCCGCGTCCGGGATGACCGTGCCGGGCAGGAACACCGCGGCGGCGCCCATGTCCCGCAGCGGCTGCACGTCCTGCGGCGGGATCACCCCGCCGACCACGACCGTGATGTCCTCCCGGTCCTCCGCCGCCAGCGCCTCCCGCAGCGCCGGCACCAGCGTGAGGTGACCGGCCGCCAGCGACGACACCCCGACGATGTGCACGTCGGCCTCCACCGCCTGCCGGGCCACCTCGGCCGGGGTCTGGAACAGCGGGCCGACGTCCACGTCGAAGCCCAGGTCGGCGAAGGCCGTGGCGATCACCTTCTGGCCCCGGTCATGGCCGTCCTGCCCCATCTTGGCCACCAGGATGCGCGGCCGGCGGCCCTCGGCGCGCTCGAACGCGGCCACCAGCTCCCGGGTGCGCTCGACCCCCGACGAGGGGCCCGCTTCGTCTCGGTACACACCCGAGATGGTACGGATCTGGCCCGAGTGGCGTCCGTAGACCTCCTCCAGGGCGTCCGAGATCTCCCCGACGGTCGCCATCGCCCGGGCCGCGTCCACCGCCAGCGCCAGGAGGTTGCCCTCAAGTCCCGGGCCGGGCGCGGACTTCGCCGCCTCCGTCAGCGCCCGCAGCGCCCGCCGGCAGGCGTCCTCGTCACGTTCCGCGCGCAACCGCTTGAGCTTCTCGATCTGCTGCGCCCGTACCGCGGAGTTGTCGACCTTGAGGACCTCGATCTCCTCGTCGGTCTCCACCCGGTACTTGTTGACGCCGATCAGCGCCTGCCGCCCGGAGTCGATCCGTGCCTGCGTACGGGCGGCGGCCTCCTCGACGCGCAGTTTGGGGATACCGGCGTCGATGGCCTTGGCCATACCGCCCGCCGCCTCGACCTCCTCGATGTGCGCCCAGGCGCGGCGCGCCAGATCGTGGGTGAGCCGCTCGACGTAGGCGCTGCCGCCCCAGGGGTCGATCACCCGGCAGGTGCCCGACTCCTGCTGGAGGAAGAGCTGGGTGTTGCGGGCGATCCGGGCCGAGAAGTCGGTGGGCAGCGCCAGCGCCTCGTCCAGCGCGTTGGTGTGCAGGGACTGGGTGTGGCCCTGGGTCGCGGCCATCGCCTCCACACACGTCCGGGTGACGTTGTTGAACACGTCCTGGGCCGTCAGCGACCAGCCGGAGGTCTGCGAATGGGTGCGCAGCGAAAGGGACTTGGGGTTCTTCGGCTCGAACTGCGAGACCAGCTTCGCCCACAGCAGCCGGGCCGCCCGCAGCTTGGCGATCTCCATGAAGAAGTTCATGCCGATCGCCCAGAAGAACGACAGCCGCGGCGCGAAGGAGTCCACGTCCATCCCGGCCGCCATGCCCGCGCGCAGGTACTCCACCCCGTCGGCGAGGGTGTACGCCAGCTCCAGGTCGGCGGTCGCACCCGCCTCCTGGATGTGGTAGCCGGAGATCGAGATGGAGTTGTAGCGCGGCATCTTCTGCGAGGTGAACGCGAAGATGTCGGAGATGATCCGCATCGAGGGCTGCGGCGGATAGATGTAGGTGTTGCGGACCATGAACTCCTTGAGGATGTCGTTCTGAATGGTCCCGGCCAGCTTCTCCGGCGGCACGCCCTGCTCCTCGGCGGCCACGATGTAGAGGGCGAGAACGGGCAGCACCGCGCCGTTCATCGTCATCGACACCGTCATCCGGTCCAGCGGGATGCCCTCGAAGAGCTGCCGCATGTCGTAGATCGAGTCGATGGCCACACCCGCCATGCCGACGTCACCGGTCACCCGCGGGTGGTCGCTGTCGTAGCCGCGGTGGGTGGGCAGGTCGAAGGCGACCGACAGGCCCTTCTGGCCGGCGGCGAGGTTGCGCCGGTAGAAGGCGTTGGACTCCTCGGCGGTCGAGAAGCCCGCGTACTGCCGGACCGTCCAGGGCTGGTTGACGTACATCGTCGGGTACGGGCCGCGCAGATACGGCGCGATGCCCGGGTAGGTGCCCAGGAAGTCCAGGCCGTCGAGGTCGGCCGCGGTGTACAGCGGCTTGACGTCGATGCCCTCCGGCGTCTCCCACGTCAGGTCCGCGACGCTCTTGCCGGTGGCCTGCTGGACGGCCTCCGTCCAGCGCTCCCGGTCGCCGGGCGCCGCCGCACCGGGCACCTCGCCCAGCTCCACCGTGCTGAAGTCCGGGATGGCGCCCGCCTGTCGTGCCGTCTCCTTCATGCCGCCACCTCCGTGACATCCAGGGCCGAGGAGAGCACCCCGGCCGCGTCGCAGCCCGCGAACACGAACGTGTCCACCCCGGCCGCCGCGAACTCCGCACCGCGCGCACCCGGCCTGCCCGCCAGGTGCACCCGCACCGCACCCGCCGCCTTCAGCGCCGCGGCCACCTCCGCCGCCTGCTCCGCGTAGACCGCGTCGCTGGCGCACACACACGCGATCCGGGCGCCGCTCGCCGCGAACGCCTCGGCCACCGACGCGGCCGTCACCTGCTCCGAGACGGTCTCGATGCCGCCCGCCTGGAAGAGATTGGCGGCGAACGCCACCCGCGCGGTGTGCGCCGCGACCGGGCCCAGCGCCGCCAGGAACGCCTTCGGACGCGCCCCGTGCGCCGCCAGATGCGCGTCCGAACGCGCCCGCAGCGCCTCGAAGGCATCGTCCCGGCGCACCCGCGGCAGCCCGCCGCCGGCCGGCGCGGGGGCCGGCTCGCGCTCCAGCGCGGCCTCCGCGAGGTTCGGGAACTCGCTGACGCCGGTGATCGGCTCCCGGCGGTGCGCCAGATCCTCGCCGCGCCGCCGCCAGGTCCGCGCCAGTCGCTCGCCGATCATCCCCGACCGCAGCGCCGCGGCCTGCCCGCCCGCGCCCTCGATCTCCTGGAAGAACGCCCAGCCCGCCCGGGCCAGTTCGGCCGTCAGCCGCTCGACGTACCAGGAGCCGCCCGCCGGGTCGATCACCTTCGCCAGATGCGACTCCTCCAGCAGCACCGACTGGGTGTTCCGGGCGATCCGCCGGGCGAACGCGTCCGGCAGCCCCAGCGCCGCGTCGAACGGCAGCACCGTCACCGCGTCCGCGCCGCCCAGCCCCGCGGACAGCGCCGCAACGGTGGTACGCAGCATGTTCACCCACGGATCCCGACGCGACATCATCACCGTCGACGTCACCGCGTGCTGGCGCTGCGCGGCCGCGGCCGGCGACGCCCCGCACACCTGCGCCACCCGCGCCCACAGCAGCCGCGCCGCCCGCAGCTTGGCCAGCGTCAGGAACTGATCGGCCGTGGCGGCGTAGCGGAACTCCAGCTGCCGGCAGGCCGCGTCGATGTCCAGGCCCCGCCCGTCCGCGGTCAGTTCCCGCAGATACCCCACACCGGTGGCCAGCGAGGCACCCAACTCCTCGGCCGCCGAACCGCCCGCCTCGTGATACGGCAGCGCGTCGACCGTCATCGCGCGGATCCGCGGCGTACTCTCCGCGGCCCGGCCGGCCAGCCGGACGGCGGCCGCCAGCCCCTCGGCCAGCCCGCCGTCGTCCCCGGTACGCGCCAGCAGACCCAGCGGATCCGCGCCCAGCACGGCCGTCGTCTCCGCCAGCGCCACCCCGGACTCCCGGTACAACCGCAGCAACTCCTCGGCCGCCGCCGGGAATTGAGCACCCGCGTCCAGCACCACCGGCGCCAGATCCAGATAGACGCCCTCCAGCGCCTGCGCCAGACCGGACACCGGCACCCCGCCGGCGCCCACGGTCAGCCACACCGAGGTGACCCCGTTCTCCAGGTCGGCCAGCAGCGCCTCGTTGACCTGCCGGGGATCGGTGCCGACCTGCCGCTGACGTACGTCCCACCCGGACGCGGCGGTGCCCTCCGGCCGGCTCCCCCTTATGAACGGCGGGAAACCGGGCAGACCCGCGGCGGCCGGCGCGTCCTCGGCGGTATAGAGCGGACGGACACGGATGCCGTCCTGGAGATCGGTGGCGAGCGCATCCTCGGCGGCGACACCGGCGGCGTCGGAAGCGCCCGATTTGCGCAGCACGCCCTCGACGAGGCGCTGCCACTGCTCGCGTTCCGCCGTCGGGAAGGCGGCAGCCAGGGGGAGTTCGGGGGACTCGGCGGTCATGGCAGCAGGCTAGGCGAACGACCGTTAGCCGGAGCAGGGGGCAACGCTGTGACCTTGCCCTCGTTGAACGGAACGTCGATTGCCATGTACCGCGCGAACCGTCACGGAAGGGCCGCGGCCCCCCTCCCGCCCCTCCCGGAACGTCGCCACCCCGCGCGCTACGGTGGCCCCGCACCCCACCGAGGAGCGGAATGCACCACCCGCCGATCACCCGCACCACCCTCGCCGCCGCCCTGCTAGTAGGACTCCTGCTCCTGGCCGCCCTCGCCGCCGTGCTGGCGCCGGCCCCGCAACCGGGCACCGACCGCGCCGCCTGCACGGGACGCACCCTCGCCTCCTGGACCACGGACCCCGCCACCACCACGGCGTTCGCCCGCTACGGCGACGACAACACCCGCACCGACGACTGGACCGGCGGCGACGGCACCCACTCGGTGCGCCTCCCCGACGGCCGGACGCTCTGGCTGTTCTCCGACACCTTCCTCGACCGGGTCCACCCGCCGCCCAACCCCCAAGGCGCGCCCCATAGTTGGCGCACCACCGACACCGGCGGCACCCCCTACCTCCGGCACAACTCCCTCGTGGTGATGTCCCCGTCGGGCACCCCGGAGCGCACCCTCACCGGCGGCACCCCGGCCGCACCCGGACCGTTCTTCCCCGACCCGCCCGGCGGCGGCTGGCGCTGGCCCGTCCAGGCGGCCGTGGAGCCCCGCGCCCCCGGCTCACCCGACCGGGTCGTCCGGGTGCTGCTGTGGAACCGCGTCCCCGGCAGCGGCCCCTGGATCTTCGGGATGCCGCACGGCACCGAGGTCGCCACCCTCTCCCTGCCCGACCTCCGGCTGGAGTCGATCGCTCCCGTCGCCGACCAGAGCACCGTCACCGACCCGGCCCGGCGCGTCCTCTACGGCACCGCACTCGTCCGCGACGGCGCCCGGACCTATGTCTTCGGCGGCGACGACCCGCCCTCGTCCCCCGCCGACAGCGGCTATCTGGCCCGGGTCCCGGCCGGCCGGCTCGCCGACCGGGCGGCCTGGCGGTACTGGGACGGCGCCCACTGGCGGCCGGACGCCGCGCGGGCCGTGCCGGTGCTGCGCGGCGGCGGCCGGCGCGGCGTCGGCAGCGCCTTCACCGTCGTCCGCGACGGCGGGACCTGGGTGCTGCTCACCATGGACACCGCGGCCGGCGGCACCGCCGGACTGCGCACCATCACCGGCTACTGGGCCTGCGCACCCCAGGGCCCCTGGCACGGCCCATCCGGCCGGATCGCCCCACCCCGCCCGGCGGGCCCCGACCCCGCCCACGTCGCGGCCTACAACCCCCAGGCCCACCCGGAGTTCACCACCCCCGCCGGCCTGCTCCTCAGCTACGACATCAACTGGCTAGGCCCACCCGGCACCCCCGCCGACCCCGTCGTCAACGGCGACGTCACCCTCTACCGCCCGCGCTTCCTCCGCATCCACCTGGCACCGGCGGGGCGGTGACGGGCGCGGTGACGGGCCGAGCCCGCAGGCTCAACCCCCGTGCCTCTCCCGCCACTTGCGGGTCTGTTCTTCGATGTCGTAGGGGGTGAGGTTGAGGGGCGGGCCCTCCGGCGGGGCGGCGAGTGCGGTGCGGATCCGGTCGTTGATGTCGGTGAGGATGCGGCGCAGGGCGGCCTCGGTGGGGGCGTCGGCGGCGGCCGCCAGGGCGTCCTCGGCCTCCTTGCGCAGGACGAGGGTGGGCGGGAGGAAGGAGATCTGCTCCCGGCTCATCTTGTCCTTGATCCACCACGTCTCGTCGTAGGGCCGGTCGAGGTGGGGGAGGGGCTTGCCGAAGCCGGGCAGCTGCTCGAAGCCGCCGCGCTCGGCCGACTCGCGGATCTGCTTGTCGACCCAGCTCTCGAAGCTGACGCCGGGAGGCTTGCGCTCGGTCATGGGATTCTCCCGAGGTGCGGGCCGGACGGTCCTCGTCCCTTCACCGTAGCGCAGGTCCCGGTCCGGCCCGGGGTGCGGGACGGACCGGGCGGCCGGGTCAGTCGCCTCCGTCGGCGGTGTCGGCGGCGCTGGTCGGGGTCGGCTGGACCAGCGGGAAGGCGTTGTTGCCGCCGCACACCATGGGGCCGACCCGGACCCCGTGGCCGACCAGCGTCACCGTGACCTGGCCCGGTGGCTTGCCCCCGGGGACGCGGGCGTTGGCGGCGGTGCACACCAGCTGGTTCAGCGAGGCCGGGTCCAGCAGCTTGGCGTTCACCGGCAGGGTGATCGAGACCCGGCCGGGCCCGGTCGTGGCGGTCAGCGGAGCGGGGAACTTGGGCACCACGCTGGAGAGCCCGCGCATCCGCTCGGCGTGGTTGGGCCCCTTCACGAGCAGGTCGATGGTGGCCTGCGGGTCCAGGGGTTCCTTCGCCGGGCGGGTCGCCGGGTGGAGTCCATCCGGCCCGTAGAAGAACAGCTGCACATCGGCCGGCGGCTTGCCCGGGGCCCGTACCCCGTTGGCCGGCTCCCCGGCGTCGATCACATCGGTGGTCTCGATGCCGCAGCCGGCCAGGGTGGCGGTGAGCGCGCCGGCCAGGGCGCCCAGGGCGGCCCGGCGGCCGGGACGGCGGACGGCGGCGGCAGGGTGCGCGGCCGTCCGGCTCGTGGTCTGCTGGCGGACGATCATGCGGTGTCGCTTCCCTTCCCGGTGGCCGAGGGCTTCCCCGCCGGCTCGTCCGCGGCCCCGTCGGCCGGACCGTCGGCCGGTGCCTCCTCGTGCCGCAGCGGCAGTTCGACGGTGAACACCGCGCCGCCTTCCGGGGCGTTGGCGGCGCGCAAAGTGCCGCCGTGCAGCCGGACGTTCTCCTGCGCGATGGCCAGCCCCAGCCCGCTGCCCTCGGACCGGGCGCGGGCCGAGTCCGCCTTGTAGAAGCGGTCGAAGACATGCGGCAGCACCTCGGGGTCTATCCCCGGGCCGCTGTCGCGGATCTCGATCCGCAGGGTGGCATCGCCCGGCTCCGGCGCGCGCAGCACCACCCGGACCGGCTCGCCGCCGTGATGCAGGGCGTTGCCGACGAGGTTGGCCACCACGACGTCCAGCCGGCGCGGGTCCAGCCGGGCCCGGACGTCGTCCGGCAGCTCCGCGGTCACCCGCTGCTGCCAGGCACGGGCCTGGAGCGTCTTGCGGATCGTCTCGGCGACGTCCACCTCGTCCAGGTGCAGCGCGGCGGCGCCCGCGTCGAACCGCGAGACCTCCATCAGGTCCTCCACCATCCGCGCCAGCTTCCCGGTCTCCTGGCTGATCAGCCGGACCGCCGAGGCGGTGTCCGGGTCGAGGGAGTCGGCGTCCTCGTCCAGCACGTCGGTGACCGCGGACATCGCCGCCAGCGGCGTCCGCAGCTCGTGCGAGACATCGGCCGCGAACCGCCGGGAGTTCGCCTCCATCCGGCGCAGCTCCGCCATGCTCTCCTCCAGCTTCGCCGCCATCTCGTTGAACGTCCGCGACAGATCGGCGAGTTCGTCGGCGCCCTTGAACTCCAGCCGGGTGTCCAGCTTGCCCTCGGCGATCCGCCCGGCGGCCTGCCGCAGCCCCCGGACGGGCCGCAACACCCCGCGCGCCGCGATCAGCGGCAGGATCACCGCCAGCGCGAACGCCGGCAGCGCCCCGCCGCGCGCGGCGGTCACCAGCGCCTCGACGTTGGCCTCCTCCGAACGCAGCGGCAACTGTGCGTAGACCGTCAGCGCCGACGGCCGCCCGTCGGTCTGCCGCACCGGCATCCCGATCAGCAGCCAGGGCGAGCCGTCCCGGTCGATGCGCTGGAAGGCCGGCACCCGGCGCTTCTCCACCGACGCCTTGAAGTCGGCCGGCACCACCATGTCGCGCCGCAGCCCGCTCGCGTCGTCGTCCGGGACGCCGTTGTAGTGCACCGAGATGTCCCAGTCGCGGGACTGGCCGGAGCGCTCCAGCTTCACCCGGAAGAAGTCCAGGTCGGACCGGGACGGCGGCACCGCCAGCTCCGGCGCCAGGGAATTGACCTGGGCCCGCAGGTCGTTGACGGCGGTGTCCTGGGACCGCTGGAGGATGGCGTTGCGCGCCTCGCGGTAGGTCAGCCCGGCGGTGGTCAGCGCACTGACCGCCGCCACCAGCAGGAACGCCACCACGAGCCGGGCACGCAGTCCGCGCACCGCGGAGACGCCCGGCAGCAGGCGGCGGATGCGGCTCACAGCGGTCCGAAGCGGTAACCGAAGCCGCGCACGGTCTGCACGTACCGGGGGCTGCGCGGGGTGTCCTCTATCTTCGTCCGCAGCCGCATCACACAGGCGTCCACCAGCCGGGCGTCGCCGTGGTAGCTGTGCTCCCAGACGTGCTCCAGCAGCTGCTGGCGGCTGAAGACCTGGCCCGGGGTCGCGGACAGGAACAGCAGCAGCTTCATCTCGGACGGCGCCAGCGCCAGGTCCTGGCCGCCCTTGCTCACGACCAGCCCGGCCCGGTCGATGGCCAGTTCGCCGTAGGTCTCGACCGGCGCGGGCCCCGGCTCGGTGGCCGGGGCGCCGTCGGTGGGCAGCGCGGTGCGCCGCAGCACCGCCCGGATCCGGGCCTCCAGCACCTCGCCGCGGGCCGGTTTGACGATGTAGTCGTCGGCACCCGCCTCCAGACCGAGGACCACGTCGAGGTCGTCGCCGCGGGCGGTGAGCATAATGATCGGCAGCTGTCGCTCGGCGCGGATGAGCCGGCAGATCTCGAAGCCGTCCTTGCCGGGCAGCATCAGATCCAGCAGCACGATGTCGGGGCGGAAGGACGGCAGCGCCGCCAGCCCTTCCTCGCCGCTGGCCGCGGCCGCGACGTCATGGCCGCGCCGCCGCAGCGCGAGGGACACCCCGTCGCGGACGGCGGCGTCGTCCTCGATCAGCAGTACACGTGGCATGGGTCCAGTATCAATAAGTTTCATGATGGATCCGTAACAGGAGCATCCCGCCCCGAGTCCTGTGCATCTGAGGGGGTGCAGGCGGCGTCCGTGTAAAGGGGCACACCAGCCGCCGGCAGGAATACAGCAGAGCACATGAGGGGCGGGTTCGACATGGCACGGCGCTTCGGCACGGGACGGCGCTTCGGCACGGGACGGCGCTTCGGGATCGAGGGCGGGATCATCGGCGTGACCACCGCCGCGGTGGCGTCATTGGCGGTGGCGGGGGCGTTCGCCTTCCTCCAGCCCAGCGCCGAGGCCGACCCGGTCGACCACGCACGGAAGCCGGCGCAGCCGCCGCGCACCGCTCCGGTCGACCCGTCCATCGTGCACGCCTCCGACCGTCCCGGCCGCAGCCTCAACATCACCATCGACGACGGCCCGGACCCCGTCTGGACCCCGAAGGTGCTGGAGGCCCTCAAGGAGAACGGCGTCAAGGCGACCTTCTGCATGATCGGCCCGCAGGCCGCGGCCCACCCCGACCTCGTCAAGAAGGTGGTGACCGAGGGACACCGGCTCTGCGACCACACCATCGACCACAACACCGCCATGGACCACCGCTCCGAGGACTACCAGTCCCGGCAGATCCTCGACGCCCAGAAGATGATCGAGGCCGCGGCGGGCGGCGCCAAGGTCGAGTACTACCGTGCCCCCGGCGGCGCCTTCACCCCCTACAGCCGCAAGCTGGCCGCCGAGCACGGCATGCGCCCGCTGGGCTGGAACGTCGACAGCAAGGACTTCGAGGGCGGCAGCGTCGCGCACATCGAGTCGACCGTCCGCGGCGAACTCCGCAACGGCCCCACCGTCCTCTTCCACGACGGCGGCGGCAACCGCGCCCGCACCGTGGAGGCGCTGAAGCGCCTGCTGCCGTGGATGAAGCAGCAGGGCTACGGGTTCGGCTTCCCGCAGCGGTAGCCGGCCCCGTTCCGTACACCTCCGTACACCCAACACCCCCGCACACAGCTGAACGGGCCGGTCGTCACCGGCCCGTTCGTCGTCTTCGGTTCGTGCGTGTCCCAGCTGGTCGCGTGCGCCGCCGTCGTCCTCACGCCGTGCCGAACAGCTCCGCCAGCCCCCGCTCCACGCCCAGGTACTCGTGCTCCCGCCCGGCCGGCACCGCGTCGTACGAGCGGTCCAGGAACTGCCGGACGTCCTCGGTCCGCAACTGGACCATGGCGATGCCCTCGTCGGCGTGGAACTCCATCACCGTGCGCTCCGGACCCGACGGCCGCACCCGCACATCGCCCCGGCCGGCCGCCCCGTGCAGCCCCTCGGCGAGCAGGTCCCGGGCGAACGCCCAGTCCACCGCCGCACCGTCGAGCGAGATCTCGGGAGGGAAGGTCATCCGCACCGCCAGCGGATCGGTCCGCAGGTAGCGCAGCACCGCCGGGACCGCGTGACCGACCGACGTCGCGAGGAGACGGACCTGAACGGCTTGGTCGATGGCGGTGTGCATCGCGGCGGCTCCCTCACAGCGAGTCGGCCCGCGGAACGCGGGCGTGGTCATCCTGTAGGACGGTCTGCCCGGCCTCGCCGTGCACAATCGGGGTGTGTGATCTGCGTCATGTCGCCGGTGCCGAATCCCCGTTCCGTTGTGGGTGGGTGAGGAACTCGTCCAGGAGGCCCGGGGTCGCCGCCGCGGCGAAGCCGGGCGCGGCGCCCTCGGCGAGATCCGGGATGCGGTAGCCCTCCTCGCCCGCCGCCACCGCCGCGGTCAGGGACACCAGCCCGGCCCGCCGGGTGAACGGCGAGGTGGTGAACGTCCAGGCGGCGACCGCCTCCCGCCGCAGCACCAGGGTGTCCCGGCTGAACGTGCCCGAGCGGGCGACCAGATGGCGGCCGGTGATCCCGTGCCCCAGATTCCGGTACGCGTCCCGGGCCAGCCACAGCGCCACCGGCGTGGCGATCACCGCGTAGATCCACGCGGCGTGCAGCAGCACCGGGGTGAACGCCGCCCCCAGACCGGCCAGGAGCGCCGTGCCCGGCAGCACGCCGAAGAGCATGCCGCGCACCCGCCGCCGGCGCAGTGCTACCCGCGGATGCCGCGTCAGCGCGTGTTCCTGATGGGCCGTCACCTTGCTGCCGGGGAAAGGCGATCGCAGTACTCCGCTGGCCACCTGCACCGCCTCCCGGCGGGGCGCCGGCGGCAGCAGCCCACTGCGCTTGCGGTTCTCCTCCTTGTTGCCGAGGCCGCCCGCGACCGCGCGCACCGTCGCCCCGCCGCCGGCCCGCAGCAGCAGCGGCTCGCGCAGCACCACCCCGCGCAGCCGGGCGCGCTCGATGGTCACCGAGCGGGTGGTCAGCAGCCCCCGGTGCACCCGCAGGGTGCCGGCGTCCGCCCACTCCAGGCGGTAGTCCCACCAGTTCTCGACGTACAGCGCGACCGCGCCCACCGAGCCGAGAACGATCACCGTCAGCAGTGCCGCGGGGATGGTCAGCCACAGCATCCCGTTGCCGAACTCCTCGAACGCTCGCCGGACGAAGCCGAGTTTCCAGGGTTCGATGCCGATCTCGTGCAGCACCCGGTAGGCCGAACCGCCCGCGGCGAAGACCCCGCCGACGACCCAGAAAGTCAGCGGCGCGTACCGCAGCCAACGCCAGTTGATCTGCGCCAGTACGGGGTCCTCGCTGGCCGTCCCGGTGGCCGCGCGGGCCAGCAGTTCCGCGCGCAGCCGCTCGCCCTCGGCCACCGGGAGGGCCTCCAGCGACAGTTCGCCGCCGCCCAACCCGGAGCCCGCGGTGCCGGCCCGCAGGACCGTGACATCCAGCAGCCGGTGCAGCGGGGACGCCGTCAGGTCGACGGTGCGGATCCGGTGCAGCGGTACGCTCCGCACCCGCCGGGTGAGCAGCCCGCTCCGCACCTCCAGGCTCTCGCCGGTGACCCGGAAGTCGGTGCGCGCCCACCGGACCAGCCCGGCCCCGGCGACCACCGCGAACGCGGCGGCGATCGCCACGAGGGTGAGCCAGGCACCGCCGGTGATCCGGCCGCCGGTGGCCAGCGCCGTCAGCGCCAACGAGCCGAGCGGCGCGCCCAGCCAGCCGCAGTGCACCAGCAGCGTGCGGGGGCTCAGCCGCCGCCACTCCTGCCCGCCACTGACGCTGGCGGGACGCTCCTCGGCGTGCGGGGTGTACTGGGTGTACGGGGCGGGCTCGTCGTACCGGGCGTGCTCCGTGTACTGCGCGGACTCGGCGTGCTCGGGGTGGGGGGCAGGGGCCGGCATGCTGCTGTCTCCGGCGCCGTTCCACGGGGAAGGGGCGCTCATGCGGCATCCCCCGGCACGTCCTGGGCGACCTCGCCGATCCGCCGGGACAGCGCCTCGGCATCGGCGTCCGACAGGCCGGCGATCTTGATGTCGCCGGCGGTCGAGGCGGTGGTGACGGTCACCGTCGCCAGCCCGTACCGCCGCTGTATCGGGCCGCGCAGGGTGTCCACCGTCTGCACACGGGACAGCGGCGCGATCCGCCGCTTCTGCCAGAACCAGCCGCCCGCCGCGTAGACCGCGCGCTCGCCCAGCTCCCAGGCGTGCACCGCGTACCGCATCCGCGGCATCACCACGAGATAGCCCACGGCCGGCAGGACCAGGACGACGAGCAGCAGCGGGCCCAACCACGTCAGTGCGCCCGGGAAGAAGAGGAGCGACAGCACCGCCAGGACCAGCGCGGTCAGCAGCATCGGACCGCTGAGCGTGAGCAGTGCCTGGGTCCGCCACCAGGCGCGGGCGCGTGGATCGACGCGGTGGCGGGGCGGGCGGAGGAGCGGTGCGGCGTGCTCAGGCATCAGGAGGTCACCGTTTTCCAAGTCAAACGTATTGTGAGGCGTTACGTTATAACGGTACGAGCGACTTGTAAAAGCGGGCCGCTCAGCGACCTGCGCGACCAGCGCAGCGGCAGTACGGATGGAAGGGGCACCGCTCGTGCCGAAGAAGGTGGATCACGAAGCCAGGCGCCAGGAGATCTCCGCGGCGCTCTGGCGACTCGCGAACACCCGGGGCGTGGACGGCGTCAGCCTGCGCGATGTCGCCGCCGAGGCAGGTATCTCGCTCGGCCGGATCCAGCACTACTTCCGCACCAAGGACGAGCTGCTGCTGTTCGCCCTCCGGCACATCAACCGCAAGGCCACCGAACGCATCGCGCAGCGGATCCAGGCGCTGAAGGAGGAGCCCACGCCGCGGGCGGTGCTCCGCGCCTGCTGCGCCGGGATGCTCCCGCTCGACGCGGAGAGCCGCGCCGGCCTCCTGGTCGGTGCCGCCTACTACTCCCGCGCCGTCCACGATCCGGCCCTGGGTGCGGAGGCGCGCGACGGCATCCCCAAGCTCCGCGACTTCCTCACCGACCAGCTGCGGCGGGCCGCCGAGCGCGGCGAACTCCCGCCCGAGCGCGCCACCGAGGACGAGGCCATGCTGCTGATCGCCCTCTCCGACGGCCTGGCCTCCTACGTCCTGCTGGGCATCCACGGTCCCGAACAGGCACTCGCCCTCCTGGACCGACAGCTGGACAACCTGTTCGGGGCGGAGCGGTAAGCCTGTCGACGAAAGCTGACTGTGTGTCAATCAGCCGCCCTGAAAGGGGATTGGTCGTCCTTCCGCGCTTTCTCGCCATCGCCGCTCGGCCCGCTCGCAGGGTCTGCCATTCTGTCGTCCGACCGTCGCGCAGGACCGTCCCTACCGCACTTGGCTGGGCGCTCCCGCGCGTCACAGCGTGACCAAGGGGAGGCAGCGATGCCGTACATCGGGGAGACCTGGCGGGTGGAACGGGGCGCGGACGTGGTCGGCGAGATCACCGTCACGGAGGCGGACTTCCCCTGGTTGAACGGCCGCTTCACGCCCGGCCCGGCCTTCGCCGCACTGCGGCCGCACTTCGCCCGCGAGCTGGCCCTCGTCGACGCCATCGGCACCGTCGACGACGACCTGGCCGCCTGGGAGGACGCCTACGCCCGCGCCAGCGACGGTGTCCGGCTGATCGCCCCGGACGGGCCGGTGGCGGAGTTCCTGCTGCACATCGAGGACGACGCGGCGTGGTTCCGCTGGAGCGACGAGTCGTTTCCGGGGGAATGAGGGCGTTACCAGCGGGACGGCGGGCGGATGCCGCTCGTCGCCGGGGACTGCGGGGCCATGGGCGCACGCCGCGCCGAGGGGGAGCACGCGCCGAAAGGCCGCCCCTGCGGCGTCGCGCCCTGCCCTCGCGCCCTCCGGCCGTTCCAGCAGCCCCCGCCGTCAGTCCATCAGGCTCGCCAGTCGCCCCTCCAGTACCACCAGCAACTCGCTCAGCGCCGTGGAGAGTTCTTCCCGCCGTGCCTCCCCGATTCCCTCCAACAGTGCGGCCTCGTACCGCAGTTGCTCGGGCAGCAGCCGGTCGATGGTCTCCCGCCCCTCGTCGGTGAGCGAGAGGTGGGTGACCCGGCGGTCCCGGTCGTCCGGCCGGCGGCTGACCAACCCGCGCTCCTCCAACTGCCGGACGCGCTTGGTGACCGCCGCCCCCGAGGCGAAGGTCTCCCGCGCCACCCGGCCGGGCGTCAGCTCACGGTCCATCCGGCGCAGCGTGCCGAGGATGTCGAACTCGGGCCGGGTCAGCCCCGCCCGCCGCAGTGGCGCGTCGGCAGCCTGCTGCAGCAGCGCGGAACAGCGGTTGAGCCGTCCGATCACCGCCATCGGGCCGGTGTCCAGCCCGGGGTGCACCTGCTGCCACTGGCGCAGCACCCCAGCGACGATGTCCTCGGTCACCCGCACACTCCTCTCGGCCATCCCTCCGCCGGTATCCCGGTCGCCTACCGTCCTCATTGTGCCTGCTCAGGGCGGGGCCGAACCGTGCCCGCCCAGGGCCGGGCCGAGAGGCGTGTGTCAGGCGGCCAGGGCGGGCGCGGCCAGCCGCCGGACCAGGGCCGCCAGCGTCCGATGGCCCTCCTGCTCGGCGCGGGCGATCTGCTCCTCGGGGAGTGCCCGCTGCCACCACTCACCGGCCGCCACCTCGACGGCCTCCCGCAACTCGACCAGGGCCCCGCCGAGCCGGTCCCGCGCCCAACCTGCCTCATGCGCCCAGCGGACCCACTCGCCCTCGTCCGCCCAACGGGTCCCCTCAGCCCACCGGGTCTCATCTGCCCAACCGGCATTGCCCGCCCAACCGGCATCGCGGCCCTCGACTACTTCCTTCATCGCGTCGGCCCCGTCCGCCCCACCGGTTCCGTTCACCCCGTCCACCGTGTCCACGCCGGACCGCCCGGAGTGCCCGAACCGCTTCCCGGACCGCACCCCGGGCCCCGTGGCCAGCAGCCGGGATGCTGTCGCCTCCGCCTCCGTCACCCGCTCCAGCGCCAGATCGATCCGGTCGGCCGCCCGCCGGTTGGTGACCAGTACGCAGCAGACCAGCCCGACCGCCGCACCCACCACGGTGTCCAGCCACCGGTCGGCGATCAGCGTGCCGGCCGGCAGCGGTCGGCCGAACTCGGTCAGCAGCAGCGCCATCGGCGTCACACACACCGAGCCGAGCCAGTAGTTTCGGGTGATCGTGGCCTCCGCACCGAGCTGGAACGCCAGCGCCAGCGCGATCATCACGCCCGGCCCGATGTGGATCACCGGCAGCAGCGCGGTGAACAGGACCAGTCCGAGCAGGTTCCCGAGGGTGCGCTGGAAGGCGCGTTGCCAGGAGAGGGTGGTGTTGGCCTGGTAGATCGACGCCGCGGTCACCACGGCCCAGTACGGATGACCGACCCCCGCAGCCAACGAGGCCCAGCCCGCCAGGACGCACCCCACCGCGACCCGCGCCCCGATGGGCAGCAGCGGCGAACCGGGCCGGAGCCGTCCGACCACCGCCCGCACGCCCCGCGGCCGCCCGGGCACCGGCCGCCGCAGCCCTCGCGCGTCCGCCGCCCCCCGACCCCGTAGGTCGCCACGGGGTTCCACTCCCGTCCGCGGATGGCACCCCTCGACCTTTGCTGCATGCGACACACGCGACACAGTGGTCGTTGCACTCGGCTGCCGCAGCGCCGTGCCGGGCTCCAGCGCGACCCCGAACTCCCAGGCCACACCGGCCAGTTCCGCGGCCTCCGCGGCGGTCAATGTCACCTCGGGCAGCGGTCGTCCGCTCCGTAGCTCGCGCGCCCAGTCGCCGAACCGGTCGGCCTCTGCCGCCGCATCCCGAGGGACCCCGCCCAGCGCGGACTCCGCCCGCACCAGCAGCCGCTCCAGCCCCGCCCGTGCCGCGGCCTTCTCCGGCGTACGGGCCGGAACGAGGAACAGCGCGTGCCAGGCAGCGTTCACCGCCGCCGCGGTGGCGTGCCGGGCATGCACCACCCCGGCCACCTCAGCCGGCTCCGGAGCCACGGCGGGCTCCGCAGGCCCGGCCGGCCCCCCGTCCCTGGTCGATGCCGTGCCCCCGGCCGGCCGCGCGGCCTCGGCCTCCGCTCGCGCCCGCAGCAGCCCGGCGGCGGCCTCCAGCGCCCGCGCGGTGGCGATCCGCTCCGGCCCCTGCGGCCGTACCAGCGCCGGCGCCATGCACACCAGCCACGCGAACGCCCCGGTGGCCAGCGTCAGCCCGGTATGCGCCAGCACCTCCGCCGGCCGCTGTGGCACGAAGAACGCCGAGGCCGCGATGAACGTCAGGATCAGATTCCCCGGTGGCCCGATGCGCGTCGCATCGCACACCACCTTGTGCACCGCGGCGACCAGTGACGCCAGGACTACCAGCGCCGCGGCCGAGGTGATCAGCGACGCCGCGGTCAACGCGAAGGCGACGCTCGCCGCCATCCCGAGCACCACCCATGGCAGCGTCCGGGCCCGCGCCGCGTACGGCAGACCGTGCGCGTACAGCGCGCACATCGCCCCGGCGGAGGTGTAGAGCACCAGGTCGAGCCGCCCCAGGGCGAACAGCACCAGATCCGGGACGCCCAGTGCCACCACGGCACTGAGTGCCGGCTTGTGCCAGATGTCGACGGGCCGCCGCAGCCGCACCGTGCTCCGGACCGGCAGCGGCCGGAACCGCACCGGGGTCGCCCCGTCCGCCCCGTCCGCCCCGCCCGGCCCCCTGACGGTCGACTGCGCCGCCCTCGGCCGTCGTCCCGTGCCTCTGACCTGCTTCGCGGCGTGCTTGGCATGCTTCCCCATGCCCAAAACATTAGCAGGTGTTTTACAGGTAAAAGATATGCGTCGACTCACCCCGCCGACGCGCGACAATGTCCCCGTGCCAACCGCCAAGAACGCCAAAAACACCAAGCGTGAGCAGAGCCCCGAGACCGCCGATAGCGCTAAGGGCACCACACGGGGTGCCAAGAGTGCCAAGGACGCCAAGGGCGCCAAGAGCTCCGGGAAGGCGGAGTCGGCGACCGCGTCCGGTTCACCGGACCGCCGCCGCGAACTCCTGGACACCGCGGCGGAGGTGTTCGCCGCGCAGGGCTACAACGCGACCACCGTCCGCCAGATCGCGGACGCGGCGGGAATGCTCGCGGGCAGTCTCTACTACCACTTCGATTCCAAGGAATCGATGGTCGACGAGATCCTCGTGACCTTCCTGGACGAGCTGTGGGCCGGCTATGACGCGGTGCTGGCGGCCGGCCACGGGCCGCGGGAGACCATCGAGGCGCTGGTCACCGAGTCGTTCCGGGAGATCGACCGGCACCGTGCCGCGGTCGCGATCTACCAGAAGGAGGCCCGGCACCTCGCCACCCAGCCCCGCTTCGGCTATCTGACCGAATCCCGGCGGAAGTTCGAGCAACTGTGGCTCGGCACACTGGAGCGCGGCGTGGCCGAGGGCGTCTTCCGCGGCGACCTCGATCTCCGGCTGGCCTACCGCTTCCTGCGCGACACGGTCTGGGTCGCCGCGAGCTGGTACCGCCCGGAGGGCCGCCACACCCCAGGGGAAATCGCCCGCCAGTACCTCGCCATGGTCCTGGACGGCATCGCCCTCCCGGAGTGAACTGCCGGGTTTCTCTCACACCGACAGGGTTATGCGTACGGGGTGCGGCCAGGCCGTCCGGCCGGCTTGTACGGGCTGCCCTGTTGCCTTGTTGCTGCCTCGACCACGGGCCGCTGCGACCGGTGGCAGCCGCGCCGTGATCGGCAACAGGCGCGCTCCTCAGCTGGAGACGCCCTCGTTCCCGGTGCCGTTGCTCTCGACGTTCTTGTGTTCCCGACGCTCTTGCTCTCGACGTTCAGCAGGAGACGTTCTTGACGTACAGGGCCCGTGGCCCGGCTGCCGTGCCGTATCGCACGTCCTTCGTCGTTCCCTTGGGGAGCAGGCCGCGCCGATCCGCCTGGTGCGGGATGACGATCGAGTAGCAGGCCGGCCGCTGGGTGCACAGATTCGTCAGCCGGACGTAACGCTGACCGCCCGAGCTGAAGTACTTGCGCACCTTGGCACACCGCGGCACCTGGTCGGCCGCCGCCTGTGTCGCGGTGGCCAGCGTCAGTGAGGCCCCGCACACCACACCGGCCAGCGCTATGGACATGATCTTCCGCATCTGATGTCCCCCGTTCAACGCGCGGCCGCGGTCCGCCGCCCCGCCGTCATACGACGACCGGTGGTTCAGCTCCGCCCCAGCGCTTCGGTCTTCTTCGCGGCCTCCGCCGCCCCAGCTGTCATGGCTCGCCGAGCCCTGCCCGGCTCCGCCCCATTCTCCACACCCGCACCCTGGATTTCAGCCCCGGGCCGGTGCCTGGAGCTCGTCCACCCGCAAATAGGCCAAAGCCTGCCGCGTGAGCTCCGCCACATCGCCCGGCTCGTCCTGCCATGCCCAATGCTCCATGGCGACCGACAGCGCATCGATCAACGCACAGGCCGGCAGCCGTACTTCCATGCTGTCCTCGGCCGCTCCGGTGCGCGCCGCGAGCACCGGGACGAGCTGGTCCTGCATGTCCCGCCCCGCGGCCAGCCACCGCATCCGGATCGCGGGCACGCTGCCCATGACCCGGATCAGCCGCCGGGCCTTCTCCGGGTCGGCCAGCCTGCGCGCCGCCGCCGAGTCCTCACGAGCCCAGGCACGAGACCCGCGCACGTCGGACCGAACAAGGAGTCGCCCATGTCCCGCCGCACCTACCTCGTCACCGGCGCCACCTCCGGCATCGGCCGGGCCACCGCGACCCGGCTCCGAGACCGGGGCCACACCGTGCTCGGTGCCGACCTCAAGGGCACCGACATCGCAGCCGACCTCGCCACCCCCGCCGGCCGCGCCGAACTGGCCGATCGCGCCGCCGAGTTGACCGGCGGACGGCTGGACGCCGTGATCGCTTGCGCCGGACTGGCCCACTTCCGCCCCATCACCCTCCAGGTCAACTACTTCGGTACGGTCGCCACCCTTGAAGGGCTACGCCCCCTGCTCGCCGCCGGCACCGATCCCCGCGCCGTGCTCGTCTCCTCCGTGGCCGCCATCCACCCGCCGGACCCGGCGATCGTCGACGCTGCACCGGCCGGCGACGACGACCGGGCCGTCGGCGCCGCCCAGGCGGCCATCGACCGCGGCGAGGGCCACACCGTCTACGGCTCCTCCAAGCACGCCATCGCCCGCTTGCTCCGCCGCGCCGCCATCGCTGCTGACTGGGCGGGTGCCGGCCTACCGCTCGGCGCCGTCGCCCCCGGCACGGTCATCACACCGATGACCGCACCACTGCTCGGCGACCCCGTGATGCGCGAGGTCGTCGACGCCAGCGTGCCGATGCCGCTGCACGGTCACGCCCGTCCCGAGCGGATCGCTTCCGTTCTCACCTGGCTCACCTCCCCGGACAACCCCCCACGTCACCGGCCAGATCCTGTTCGTCGGCGGCGGCGCCGACGCCACCCTCCGCGGCGACACGGCCTGGTGACGCGCCGCCGGCCGGCCGCTGCCCCGGGCGCCCTCCGATGCCTGGCCGATCTCGGCGTGGCCGACGCCCCCCAGTGTCAGTCGCTCCCGGTCGGGCGCGCCGCCACCACCTTCAGCCCCCGCTCGGCGAACTCCCGGCGGGTCTCCTCCGCCACCGCGCCGTCGGTGATGAGGGTGTCGAAGACATCTGCGTCACCGACCCTCGCGAAGCACCGTTCGCCGATCTTCGACGAGTCCGCGACGATCACGGCCCGGCGGGCCCGCTCGGCCATGAGCCGGTTGATCCGCGCCTCCGCCTCGTCGTGCACCGTGGCCCCCATCATCGGGTCCACACCATTGGCCCCGATGAACGCGATGTCGATGGAGATCTGCTGGAGTACCAACTCGCTGAAGGGTCCCACCAGTTCATAGGAACGGGAGTGGGCCACGCCGCCCGTGAGCACGATCTTGATCTGCGGCCGGACGGCCAGCTCGTTGGCGATGTTGAGTGAGTTGGTGACGATGGTCAGATCCGGCTGCGGGCCCGCCTCGGCGAAGTCCGGCCGGGTGGCGAGCACCCGCGCGATCGCGGTGGTCGTCGTCCCGCCGCTCAGCCCGACCACGTCCCCGCGCTCCACCAGCCGCGCGGCCGCCTTGGCCACCGCCTCCTTCTCCGCCGAGCGGTGCCCCTGCTTGTAGCGGATCGGAAGGTCGTACGCCACCGAGCTCAGCACCGCCCCGCCCCGGGTGCGGACCAGCAGCTGCTGCTCGGCGAGGGCGTCCATGTCGCGCCGCATCGTGGCGGCGGAGACCTCCAGCGCGGTCGCCGCCTCCTCGACATCCACTCGGCCACGGTCCCCGAGCAGCTCGAGCAGTGCGTTCATTCGTTCATGGCGCTTCATGGCGCGAGCCTAATTCGTTCCCCGACCTGAAGTGCTTCCCAGCCCATGCTCCCGGCCTCACCTCGGCTTTCTCAGTCTTTTCGTGCAGTCCTTTCGTGCCCCCGGCCCTCATCCCCGCCGCGTGCTCGGGCGACGCAGAGCGGTACTCGTCACGCGCCCCGGAACCTCGCCCCGGTGGCCCGGTGGCCCGGTGGCCCGGTGGCCCGGTGGCCCGGTGGCCCGGTGGCCCGGTGGCCCGGTGGCCCGGTGGCCCGGTGGCCCGGTGGGCTCAGCCCCGCACCGTTGCCTCCGCAGCCTGCAGGTGGGAGGTCGTCACCGGAGTGTTCAGTACCTCCAGCAGCCGGGCGGCCTCCTGTGCCACCGCTTCCCGGGCCGGCTTGACGTACTTCCGGGAGTCGACCAGCGCCGGGTCCGAGGCCAGTGTGTGCCGTATTGAGCCGGTGAAGACGGAGACCAGATGCGTGGAGATATTGATCTTCGTCATGCCCGCGGCGATGGCCCGCCGGAGCTCGTCGTCCGGCACTCCGGACGAGCCGTGCAGAACCAGCGGCACCGGCAGAGTCCTGCGGAGTTCCGCGATCAGGTCCTTGTCCAGCTCGGCGGTGCGCTCCCGCATCGCATGGGAGGAGCCGACGGCGACGGCGAGCGCGTCCACCCGGGTGGCCCGGACGAAGGCCAGGGCTTCATCGGGATCCGTACGGGCTCCCGGCGCATGGACCCCGTCCTTCCCGCCGACCTCGCCGAGCTCCGCCTCGACATAGGCGCCCCGCTCATGGCACCAGGCGGCGAGCGCAGCGGTGGTGGTGACGTTCTGCTCGTAGGGGAGGGCGGAGGCGTCCACCATCACCGAGCGCACGCCCGCGGTGATGCCCTGGTGGACCAGTTCGGTGTCGGTGATGTGGTCGAGGTGGACCGCGATCCGGGCCGTCGACTCCTCGGCGAGGGCGAGCGTGGCCCTGGTGAGGGGGAGCAGACTGCCGTGATAGCGGATGCAGTTCTCGCTGATCTGGAGGATCAGCGGGATGCCGGTGCGCTCGGCGGCGGCGACCAGCGCCTCGGCGGTTTCCAGATGGATGACGTTGAAGGCCGCGGCACCGACCCGCGCGGCACGCGCGGCATCGACGATCGACGCGGTGGGAACGAGGGGCATGGTGACCTGACTCCCTTGCGGAAGGGGTGAGTTGATGTCGAGTGGGTGCAGTGGAGGAGGGGGCGGGGGAGGGGTGGTCGCGGTGAGGGGTCGGTGGACAGGCAGTCTGGTGGGCCGTGGCTCGTTCTCCGTTGGTCCACCGGAGCGGCCCTAGGACACGGTGGCTTCCTGGAGCATCACCGAGCGGGTCAGGCTGCGCGGATTGTCCGGGTCCAGGCCGCGTGCGCGTGCCCGTTCCAGGGCGACCCGCTGGACCAGCACCAGGTCGGCCAGCGGATCCCGGGCGTGGGACACGAAGCGCGCTCCGGTCCGTGCCACATCGGCCGCAAGCCCCTCCGGCGCCCGGCCGAAGAGCCAGGTCACCCGGCCGGGAGCCGCTATCGAAATGGGGCCGTGGCGGTACTCCATCGCCGGGTAGGACTCCGTCCAACTCTGCGACGCCTCCCGCATCTTGAGCGCCGCCTCGTTGGCCAGGCCGTACGTCCAGCCGGTGCCGAGGAACGCGAACTGCTCGGCGTCCACCCATTCCTTCTCCACCGGCGCCGTGAGCGCCTCCTCGGCGTCGGTCACCGCTCGTGCGACATCCTCACCCAGGTGGGCGCGCAGCAGCGTCAGTGCCGTGGTCGCGAAGCGGGTCTGCACCACCGACCGCTCGTCGGCGAACGGCAGCGCCACCGTCTCGTCGGACAGCTCGACCGCGGGCGTTTCGAGGTCGCCGAGCACCGTCACCGTCGGGATTCGGCCCTTGACCGCCTCCAGTACCCGCAGCACCTCGGTCGTGGTGCCCGAGCGGGTGATCGCCACGACCGCGTCATAGCCGCGGGCGGTGCCGAGGAACGCCTCCGAGGCCGGGAAGGCGTCCGTGACGCCCAGTCCCGCGCCCTCGCGCAGGGCCGCGTAGGACTGCGCCATGAACCATGACGTCCCGCAGCCGACGACGGCCACGCGCCGGCCGGCCTTGGGCAGCGGCCCGCCGATGGCGCCGATCCGTGCGGCCTCCCGCCACGTCTCCGGCTGACTGCGCAGTTCCTGCTCCATGTACGACATCTCGCTCATCGACACCCTCCCGTGGTCCGTGATCGGCGATCGAGGTTGCCGATCGATTGCTCTGAGAACTGAGAATGCATCTACTCTGCAACTTTTTGCTTCGTTAGATCTGACTCTACGCACTTTCGTGCAACCGTTCCATCCCTCGTGCGGGTGACGGCGGGCGACGAGGTGCGCCGTCGCATATGCAGGAACCGGCCGCGGCGTGGCGTGAAGGGGGTGCTGAGTGAAGCGAAAAGCGGGTAAGTGACTGTTGACAGCTGCGTGAAAGGTGCCCGATATTCGCAAGATCGGTCATGCGGCTCCGGTGGGTCCCGTCATGGCCGAGGGCGCGGTGCCTCGGCACCCGTCATGCAGTCACGCAGCAATGACGCTCCGTCGCACAAAGGACTTCCGATGTCCACTGCCCCGCTCTCCGCACCGCGCCCCTCACTCCCGACGCCACGCCGCGCGGGCCGGTGGTTCGCGCTCACCGGCGCCGTCGTCGGCGTCATCTACGGCTACGACACCGGCAGCATCTCCGGCGCCCTGGTCTTCCTCAGCAAGGACTTCGGCCTCACCGAGACCGAAAAGGGACTGGTCAACAGCATCCTGGTGCTCGGGTCGATCCTGGGCGCGCTGATCGGCGGCAAGCTCGCCGACGCCCTGGGCCGCCGGATCACGATGCTGATCGTCGCCGGCTCCTACGCGGTCTTCGTCGCGCTGTCCGCCGTCGCCCCCAACATCGAAGTGCTCGACGCCGTCCGCTTCCTGCTCGGCGCCGCCATCGGCATCTCGATCGTGGCGGCGCCCCTCTACGTCGCCGAATCGACCCCCGCCCGGATCCGGGGCGCCTCCGTCGCCTCCTACCAGGTGGCCACCGTCGTGGGCGTCGTCCTCACCTACTTCGTCAACTGGGGCCTGTCCGGCGGCGGTCACTGGCGCTGGATGCTCGGCCTCTCCGCGATCCCCGCGGCGCTCGTCGCGATCCCGCTGCTGCGTCTGCCGGACACCCCCCGCTGGTACGTCCTCAAGGGGCGTACCGAACGGGCCGTCGAGGTCATGGCGATGACCGACCCGGACGTCGACCCGCAGGCCGAGGTCGCCGCGGTGCGCGCCGCGCTGGCCGAGGAGAGTGGGGGCTCGGTGCGCTCACTGCTGCGCAAGCCGTACGCCCGCGCCGCGTTCTTCGTGGTCGGCCTCGGCTTCTTCTGCCAGATCACCGGCATCAACGCCGTGACGTACTACAGCCCGCAGATCTTCGAGGAGATGGGCTTCACCGGCAACGGCCAGAACTTCCTGTTGCCGTCCTTCGTCGAACTGGCCTCTCTTGCCGCCAGCGTGCTGGCGATCCTCATCATCGACCGCCTCGGCCGCAGGGTGGTGCTGCTGTCCGGGATCGGCACGATGGTGGCGATGCTCGCGGTGCTGACCGCCGTCTTCAGTGCGGGGAAGCTGCAGGGGGCCACCACCTGGGTGGGCTTCGTCGCGATCCTCCTGTTCACCGCCGCCTTCAACTTCGGCTTCGGGTCGCTGATCTGGGTCTATGCGAGCGAGGCGTTCCCCGCGCAGCTGCGCTCCACGGGGGCGTCGGTGATGCTCACCGCCGACCTGGTCGCCAACCTTCTGATCGCCCAGTTCTTCCCGTCGCTGATGGCCAGGGCCGGTGCCGCCGCGACCTTCGCGGGTCTGGGCGTGCTCGCACTCGCCGCCCTGCTGTTCGCGGCGTTCACCGCCCCCGAGACCAAGGGCCGCCACCTGGAGGAGATTCAGGGCTACTGGCGCAACGGCGGCCGCTGGCCCACTGCCGCCCCGCCCGGCCCGGTCAGTGCCGGGCCGCTCGGCGACTCGGCCGCGTCCCCTGCCGCGCCCTCGTAGGCCGCCCGCCGGGCCGAAGGAGCGCGCGCAGCGCAAGGCCCGGCCCACCGGAAAGCGTCCGGCGGGCCGGGCCTGCCTTGCGTGCGACGAGGGCTCAGGAGGGGAGCTGCTCCTTGTATTCCGCCAGGGCCGGCGCCGTCTTGGTCGCCACGAACTCGGTGATCCGGTACTCGCAGACCCCGGCGCGGACGAACGGGTCGTCGGCCGTGAGCTTCTCGGCGGTCGCCCGGTCGATTCCGGCGGCGATGATCACGCCCCCGTCCCGCGGGTTCTTCCGGCCGGACGCGATGAAGTGGCCGGCGGCGTACTCCTTCTCCAGCCACGCCACGTGGTCCGGGAGGGCGGCGTCGACGCGGTCGAGGGGGGCGATGTAGGTCAGCTCCAGTACGAACATGGCTGCAATATAGAGGAGGGGAGGCGGACGGCGGCGGTCGTATGCGGCCGTCCGGGCCGACGCGGCGGTTCGGTAGCGTTGCGGGCACCATGGACACTTCCGGAATCATCTCTCGCGCCGACGAGCTGCGGCACTGGCCGGCGGACGAGGCCGCGGCCCGCGCGGTCCAGGACCGGCTGCGCGCCCACGTACGGCTCGACGAGGCAGGCCCGGAGCCGGGCTTCGAGGGCACCGTGGTCGGTGTGGACGTCGCCTACGACGACGAGCGGGACGTGGTCGCCGCGGCCGCCGTCGCCCTCGACGCCCGTACGCTCGCGGTCGTCGACGAGGCCACCGCCGTCGGCCCGGTCTCCTTCCCCTACGTCCCCGGCCTGCTCGCCTTCCGGGAGATCCCCACGGTCCTCGCCGCACTGGACCGGCTCGCCCGGATACCCGACCTGGTCGTCTGCGACGGCTACGGGCTCGCCCATCCACGGCGGTTCGGCCTCGCCAGCCACCTCGGAGTGCTGACCGGCCTGCCCACCATCGGGGTCGCCAAGAACCCCTTCACCTTCCGGTACGAGGCACCCGGGCCGGAGCGCGGCGCCACCGCACCACTGTGGGACGACCGGCCGGTGGACGGCGAGCCCGAGGAGGTGGGACGTGCCCTGCGCACCCAGAGCGGCGTCAAACCGGTCTTCGTCTCCGTCGGCCACCGGGTGGACCTCGACCGGGCCTGTGCGCACACGCTCCGTCTGGCGCCGGCGTACCGGCTTCCGGAGACGACCCGGGCCGCCGACTCGCTGTGCCGCAGGGCGCTGGCGAACGCCTGACAGCCGGCCCCGGGGCGTGCCAAGTGCCGGACGGCAGGCGGCCTTTCCGACACAGGTCCTACCCCCGGACCACCCGGAAAGTGATCCCGGCGTCCTGGAGGCGGCGGGTCAGCGCGTCCCCCATGGCCACGGCCGTCGTCACCTGGCCCGCGGTCTCCGGGAGGTCGTCGAAGGCCAGGCTCAGCGCGCCCTCGGCGAGCATCTTCGCGGTCTCGTCGTAGCCGGGATCGCCGCCCGCGACCTCGGTGACCAGGCGGGTGCCGCCGCCCGAGGCCACGAACCGCACCGCGAACCAACTCCGCTCCCGCCGCTCCTGACTTGGCCCCTCGCCCGGTTGCAGCCGGCCGGACATCCAACGACGGGCGGGCGGTACCTGGGCGAGCGCGGACAGTGCCCCCGCTCCCAGCACGCCGGCCACCGCCGTCGGCAGCCGGCGCACCCCCGCGTAGTGGCGGTAGCGGAAGTCCGGCCCGTAGTGGTCGAGGGCGGCGGCGGAGCGGGCGACGATGCGCGGGTCCAGGGTCGGCAGGGGCACGCCCCAGGTGCGGGTCTCCCGGCTGCGGACGGGCGGGCCGAACGGGGCGCGCACCGTACGGCCGGCGGGCGGCGGTTCGGTCCGTCGCCGGGCCCGGGCGGCCCGGGCCATGGCGGCCGGGCGGGAGACCGCGGTCAGCGCCGAGGCGAGCGTCCCGCCGGAGAGCGTGGCGTTGGTCCGTACGAAGCCGTCGATGCGTACCGGGCCTCCCTTGGGGAGCAGCCCCACCGTGTAGTGCACCCCCAGGTCGTACGGGACGGAGTCGAAGCCGCAGGCGTGGACGAGCCGTGCCCCGGTGGCCCGGGCGGTGGCGTCGTGACGCAGGTACATCCGGTCGACGAACTCCGGCTCGCCCGTGAGGTCCAGGTAGTCGGTGCCGGCCGCGGCGCAGGCCGCGACCAGCGGTTCGCCGTGCAGCAGATAGGGCCCGACGGTGGTGGCCAGGACGCGGGTGGCGGCGGCGAGGGCGCGCAGCGAGTCCGGGTCGGCGCTGTCGGCCCGGAGCAGTGGGAGGTCCGCGCAGGCCGGGTCGACGGCCGCCAGCCGGTCGCGCAGCCGCTCCAGTTTGGCCGTGCTGCGTCCGGCCAGTGCCCATCGGCACTCCTCGGGGGCGTGCCGGGCCAGGTATTCCGCGGTGAGTGCGCCGGCGAATCCGGTCGCCCCGTACAGAACGAGGTCGTGGTCCCGTCCTGAAGTGTCCTGCCGTGGCATCTGCGTCCTCTCAGGTCCGGGGTCCGGGGGCCGGACCCTAAGGAGTCGTTGGCGTTACGTCAATGAACGGGTGGGAAGGCCGGGTTGGCGGTGGATGGGGAGCGGGGACGTGTGTCCCGTCTTGACGCGGTAGGGGAGCGGCGCGAGATTCGTGCGAGGAGAGGGGACGTCCGACGTCTGGTATGGCCGGGTAAGTGGGGTGGGTGGGCCGGGCGGCTGCTGGAGGAGGTCGGTTCCCACGATGACGCATCCCGTGGACACCGCGGGGCGGACGCCGCGCCGCGCCTGGTATCACGAGGTCACCCCGGGCCAGTGGAAGGCGCTGTCCGCCGCCTGGCTCGGGTACCTGCTGGACGGCTTCGACTTCGTGCTGATCACGCTGGTGCTGACCGAGGTCGCCGACGACTTCCGCCTGGACCCCGCCACCGCCGCCTCCCTCGTCTCCGCCGCCTTCATCACCCGCTGGCTGGGCGGCGCGCTCCTGGGCGCGCTGGGCGACCGACACGGCCGGAGAGCGGCCATGATCACCAGTATCCTGCTCTACTCCCTGGGTACCTTCGCCTGCGGATTCGCCTGGGACTACACCAGCCTGTTCGTCGCCCGGCTGGTGATCGGGGTCGGTATGGCGGGGGAGTACAGCACCAGCGTGACCTACGTCCTGGAGAGTTGGCCGAGCCGGCTGCGCAACCGGGCCTCCGGATTCCTGATCTCCGGTTACGCGGCCGGTACGGTCGTCGCCGCCCAGCTGTACGCCTGGGTGGTGCCTGTCTGGGGCTGGCGCTGGATGTTCTGGATCGGGGTACTGCCCGTCTTGGTCGCCCTGTGGATGCGCCGCTCGCTGCCGGAAGCCGGGGACTGGCAGGCCGAGGTCGCGGCCGCCGGGGGAGGAAACGGGGCGGGGCATGCGGAGCGCCCGAATCCGTTCCGGTCGTTGTTCAGCGGCCGGCTTCGACGCCTGGCCAACACCGCGGTTGCGACGGTCGCGTCCGGCGCGCTGTTCTGCACCTTCACCCCGTTCGGCGCGGGGTTCGTGCCGTGGGCGGCCACGGTCGCCGCGCTGTGCCTGGTCGCCTTCACCGTCCAACTGGGCGGGCGCCGGGGTTGGCTGCTGTACGTCTCCTTGATGGTGACGGTGTTCTGCGCGTTCCTCTACAGCTGGCCGGTGCAGGCCCTGCTGCCCACCTATCTGAAGTCCGATCTGGGCTACACGCCCCGGCAGGTCGGCGACGTGATGTTCTTCGCGGGGTTCGGGACCATGGCCGGCTGCTGGCTGGCCGGGTTCACCGGTGATCTGCTTGGCACCCGGCGCGCCTATGCGTACACCCTGCTGGCCTCGCTGGTGTTTGTGTTCCCGGTGTTCGCGGTGCGCGGGAGTCTGGTGGGGCTGGGGGTGCTGATCTTCGTCCTGCTGGCGCTGAGTCAGGGCATCTCCGGGATCCTGCCGAAGTACCTCGCGGGGCACTTCCCGACCGGGTTCCGCGCCGCGTCACTGGGCTTCGTCTACAACGTGGGGGCGCTGGGCGGCGCGGTGGCGCCGGTCCTCGGGGCGCAGCTCGCCCGCGGCATGCCCCTGGGGCGGGCGCTGGCGATCCTCACCTTCGGGCTGACGCTGCTGGTCGTCGTCCTGGTGGGCGGCGACGTCCCGCGGCGGCTGGCACGGCTGGTGGGCCGTCAGGTGCCCGGCGACCTGCTGGTGTCGGGGCCGCGGTGCGGGACGGGCGCGGAGGGTGGGGCGGATGCCGTGCGGGGGGACGCTTCGTCCGGTGCGGGGTAGTGACGGGCGGGCGGCGCGCACGGGGGGAGGGGCGCCCTACGTCAACGCGGGCGTGGCCGCCGCCGGGTCACTCCGTGCTGTCGCCGTGCCGCCCCAGTGCGACCCCGCGGACGCCGTCCATCTCCGTCAGGGCCTCCACCAGAGGGTGCGCCGATCCGCTGCCCTCCAGACGGAGCAGCACCTCGGCCGCCGTCCGGACCTCGTCCGTGCCGGTCTCCACCTGGACGTCGACGACCCGGAACCCGCTGCCCGTGCACAGCTCCAACATCCGGCCCAGCAGTCCGTGTTGTGCCTGGTAGGTCAGGCGCAGTTCGACCCGGTCGAAGGAGGGCCCGGAGGTGATCCGCTCCGACACCACGGAGAAGCCGCGCACGATCAGGAAGTGCGCCGCGGTCGCGCCGATGCCGAGCAGCGGCAGCCCGCCTCCGCAGGCCATGCCGATGGCGCAGGTCAGCCAGATGGTGGCGGCCGTCGTCAGGCCCCGGACCGCGTCCTTACGCACGAAGATCAGCCCACCGCCGATGAAGCCGATGCCGGAGACGACCTGCGCGGCGACCCGGGACGGGTCCAGCGCCACGCCGTCGGTGCCCAGCAGTGCGCCGAAGCCGTGGATCGAGACTTCCATGAACAGGGCGCTGCCCACCCCGACGAGGGTGTGGGTGCGCAGTCCGGCGCTTTTCTGCCGGGCCTCGCGCTCCAGCCCGATGAGTGAGGACAGCAGCAGGGCTATGGCCAGCTCGGCGAACTGACGCAGTCCCTGACCGGCGTGGATGTCGAACAGTGCGGCGGCGAGATGAGACATGGCGGCATTGTCCCTCCGCCGGCCCGGCGTGCGGCGCTCCGCGGGCCGTTGTCAGTGGCCGCGGTTAGCGTTGAGGGCGATGGGCGGCGCGGACGTACGCGCAGCTCGCCGGTGGCATCGCAGGCGGTGCAGGACGGGGGAGCGGACGTGGAGGACGGCATGGCAAAGGCGGCAGCGCACGATGCGCCAGGGGCGCGGGCACGGGTCTGCGCGCCCGGCCGCCGGATAGCCGCCGGGATGCTCATCGACCGGCTCGGCGGGGGATAGCGGCGCGGCGGCAGCAGGCGCGCGAAGGCCCGTGGCGGCGATGGCAGTTGAGCATCGTCGGTGCGGGCCTTGTTCATTGACGGCCACTTGGCAGGGGGCTTGTGGAAAGTGGAACACGTTCTTAACATCGCGAGTGTTACATCAGAAGTGTCACAGTGCGGAAGGCATGGGGCGCGATGACGCAGTCAGGGAACGGCCCGCTCGGCGGGGTGCGGGTGGTGGAGCTCGCCGGCATCGGCCCCGGCCCGTTCGCGGCCATGCTGCTCGCGGACCTCGGCGCCGACGTCGTGCGTGTCGACCGCCCCGGCGGCGCCGGACTGCGCATCGACCCGGCCGCCGACCTCACCAACCGCAACAAGCGCTCGGTGCTGGTGGATCTCAAGCAGCCCGCCGGCGTGGCGCAGGTCCTGGACCTGGCCGAGCGCGCCGACGTCCTGATCGAGGGCTATCGCCCGGGGGTGGCCGAGCGGCTGGGCGTCGGCCCCGAGCCCTGCCTGGCGCGCAACCCCCGCCTGGTCTACGGCCGGATGACCGGCTGGGGACAGCAGGGCCCGCTCTCCGCCACCGCCGGCCATGACATCGCCTATATCGCCATCACCGGCGCCCTCGGCATGATCGGCCCGCCCGACGGCCCGCCCGCCGTCCCCGCCAATCTGCTGGGCGACTACGCCGGCGGCTCGCTCTATCTCGTCATCGGCGTCCTCGCGGCCCTCCAGCACGCCCGCGCCGACGGCGGGGCGGGCCAGGTCGTGGACGCCGCGATCGTCGACGGCACGGCCCATCTGACGGCGATGATCCACGGCATGCTGGCGGCCGGCGGCTGGCAGGACCGGCGCGGCGCCAATCTGCTCGACGGCGGCACGCCGTTCTACGGCACCTACGAGACGGCCGACGGCGGCTATATGGCCGTCGGCGCGCTGGAGCAGCGGTTCTACGCCGAGTTCATCCGCCTGCTCGGCATCGAGGACGACGTCCCCGGCCGGGACGACCTCGCCGCCTGGGGCGAGCTCCGCACCGCCATCGCCGCCCGCTTCCGGACCCGTACGCGGGCGGAGTGGACCGCCGTCTTCGAGGAGTCCGACGCCTGTGTGGCGCCCGTGCTCTCGCTGCGCGAGGCACCCGGGCACCCGCATCTGGCCGCCCGCGGCACCTTCACCGAGCACGCCGGCCTCACCCAGCCCGCGCCCGCACCCCGCTTCTCGGCCACGCCGGGCACGCTCCGCAGACCTCCCGCCCAGCCCGGAGCGGACACCGAAGAGGTCGCCCGCGACTGGCGCGTCCCCAGCCTGGAGCGGAAGGAGGCGGCCCGCTGATGGAACTCTCCACCACCCTCCCGTACGCGGCCGATCCGCGCCGCGCCGCCGAAGAGGCCGCCGCGCTCGAACGCGCCGGCGTGGACGCCATCTGGGTCGCCGAGGCATACGGCTTCGACGCACCCACCATCATGGGCTTCCTGGCCGCCCGCACCGAGCGCGCCCGGATCGGCTCGGCCATCCTCGACGTCTACTCCCGCACCCCCGCCCTGATCGCCCAGACCGCCGCCGGGCTCGACGCCCTCTCCGGCGGCCGCGCCCTGCTCGGCCTGGGCGCCTCCGGCCCGCAGGTCGTCGAGAGCTGGCACGGCACACCGTACGACCGCCCCCTGGGCCGTACCCGCGAGACCATCGAGCTGTGCCGCCGCATCTGGCGCCGTGAGGTGATCGACCACCACGGCATCACCGACATGCCGTTGCCCCCGGAGAAGGGCGGCCGGTTCGGCAAGCCGCTGAAGATCCTCTCCCGCCCGGTACGCCCCGGAATCCCGGTCTATGTCGCAGCTCTTGGGCCCGCCAACGTCCGGATGACCGCCGAGCTCGCCGACGGCCGGCTGCCCGCCCTCTTCGTCCCGGAGCGGGCCGCCGACGTCTGGGGCGGCCCGCTGGCCGAGGGCACCGCCCGCCGCGACCCCGCGCTCGGCCCCTGCAGACCGTCGCCGGCGGCCTGCTCGCCATCGGGGACGACGCCGCCGCGGCCCGCGACCTGGCCCGCTCGACGATCGCGCGCTACGTCGGCGGCATGGGCGCCAGGGGCCGGAACCTCTACCACGACCTCGCCGTCGCCTACGGCTACGAACAGGCCGCACACACCATCCAGGAGCTCTACCTCGCCGGCCGGAAGCGGGAGGCCGAGGCCGCGGTGCCGGCCGAGCTCTGCGAGCGGGTGTCGCTGTGCGGGCCCGCCGGGTACGTGCGCGAGAGGATCGCCGCGTATCGCGAGGCCGGCGTGACGATGCTCAACGTCCAGCCCATGGGCCCCGATCCCGTCAAGCTCGTCGAGACCGTCAAGAACTGACTCTGAGGGGACCGGGCACGAGGAAGCGCCCACCGGGGGACACCCCGGGCCCCGGCCGAGCAGCCCCGCCGACCACCCAGGACATCCCCGAAGGGACAGCAGAGTGAAGCGCCAGATCTTCACCGAGGACCACGACGCCTTCCGCGAGACGGTGCGCACCTTCCTCGCCAAGGAGGTGACGCCCCACTACGACAAGTGGGAGAAGGACGGCATCGTCAGCCGGGACGCCTGGCGAGCCGCCGGCCGGCAGGGGCTCCTGGGCCTGGCCGTGCCCGAGGAGTACGGCGGCGGGGGCACCACCGACTTCCGCTACAGCGCCGTCCTGGCCGAGGAGTTCACCCGCGCCGGCACCCCCGGCTTCGCCATCGGGCTGCACAACGACATCGTCGGCCCCTATCTGACCTCGCTCGCCACCGAGGAGCAGAAGCGCCGCTGGCTGCCCGGCTTCTGCAGCGGCGAGACCATCACCGCCATCGCGATGACCGAGCCCGGCGCCGGCTCCGACCTCCAGGGCATCCGCACCACCGCCGAGGACCGCGGCGACCACTGGATCCTCAACGGCTCCAAGACCTTCATCTCCAACGGCATCCTCGCCGACCTCGTCATCGTCGTCGCCAAGACCACCCCCGAGGGCGGTGCGCACGGCCTGAGCCTGCTGGTCGTCGAGCGCGGGGCGGACGGCTTTGCACGCGGCCGCAACCTCGACAAGATCGGCCAGAAGTCCCAGGACACCGCCGAGCTGTTCTTCAACGACGTGCGGGTCCCCAAGGAGAACCTCCTCGGCGAACTCAACGGCGCGTTCGTGCACCTGATGACCAACCTCGCCCAGGAGCGGATGGCGATAGCGGTCGCCGGGATAGCCGCCGCCGAGCACCTGCTGGAGATCACCACCGGATACGTCAAGGAGCGCGAGGCGTTCGGCCGGCCGCTCGCCAAGCTCCAGCACATCCGGTTCGAGATCGCCGAGATGGCCACCGAGTGCGCGGTCACCCGCACCTTCCTCGACCGCTGCATCGCCGACCACTCCGCGGGCGCCCTCGACGCCGTGCACGCCTCCATGGCCAAGTGGTGGGCCACCGAACTGCAGAAGCGGGTGGCCGACCGCTGCCTCCAACTCCACGGCGGATACGGCTACATGACCGAATACCCCGTTGCCCGGGCCTTCACCGACGGCCGCATCCAGACCATCTACGGAGGGACGACCGAGATCATGAAGGAGATCATCGGCCGCTCCCTGCTCGGCTAACCGTCCCGACCGTGTCTTCCCAGGGCCGTGACATCAGCGGCTGACGCCGCGGGCCACCGACCCCCGGCCGACAGAAAGGCTTTTCAGTGAGCACCGAAGCGTATGTGTACGACGCGATCCGCACCCCTCGCGGCCGCGGCAAGGCCAACGGCGCGCTGCACGGCACCAAGCCGATCGACCTGGTCGTCGGCCTGATCCACGAGGTGCGGCGGCGCTTCCCCGACCTGGACCCGGCCGCGATCGACGACATCGTGCTGGGCGTCGTCGGACCGGTCGGTGACCAGGGCTCGGACATCGCCCGGATCGCCGCGATCGCCGCCGGCCTGCCCGACACCGTCGCCGGCGTACAGGAGAACCGCTTCTGTGCCTCCGGCCTCGAAGCCGTCAACATGGCCGCCGCCAAGGTCCGTTCCGGCTGGGAGGACCTCGTCCTGGCCGGCGGCGTCGAGTCGATGTCGCGCGTCCCGATGGCCTCCGACGGCGGTGCCTGGTTCGCCGACCCGATGACCAACTTCGACACCGGCTTCGTCCCGCAGGGCATCAGCGCCGACCTCATCGCCACCATCGAGGGCTACACCCGCCGCGATGTCGACGAGTACGCCGCGCTCTCCCAGGAGCGGGCCGCCGCGGCATGGAAGGACGCCCGCTTCGAGCGCTCCGTCGTCCCCGTCCTGGACCGCAACGGCCTGGTCGTCCTCGACCACGACGAGCATCTGCGCCCCGGCACCACCGCCGACTCGCTGGCCGGCCTGAAGCCGTCGTTCGCCGCCATCGGCGACGCCGGCGGCTTTGACGCGGTCGCCCTGCAGAAGTACCACTGGGTCGAGAAGATCGACCACGTCCACCACGCCGGCAACTCCTCCGGCATCGTGGACGGCGCGGCCCTGGTCGCCATCGGCTCCAAGGAGGTCGGCGAGCGCTACGGCCTGACCCCGCGGGCCCGCATCGTCTCCGCCGCGGTCTCCGGCTCCGAGCCGACGATCATGCTCACCGGGCCCGCGCCGGCCAGCCGCAAGGCTCTGGCCAAGGCCGGACTGACCATCGACGACATCGACCTGGTCGAGATCAACGAGGCGTTCGCCGCGGTCGTCCTGCGCTTCGTCAAGGACATGGGCCTCAGCCTGGACAAGGTCAACGTCAACGGCGGCGCCATCGCCCTGGGCCATCCGCTCGGCGCCACCGGCGCGATGATCCTCGGCACCCTCGTCGACGAGCTGGAGCGCCAGGACAAGCGCTACGGCCTGGCCACCCTCTGCGTCGGCGGCGGCATGGGCGTCGCCACCGTCGTCGAGCGCCTCTGACCCTCGTCCCACCCCACTACGGAGTACCGACCATGAGTGAATCCACCACCATCCGCTGGGAACAGGACGAGACCGGCATCGTCACCCTGGTCCTGGACGACCCCGACCAGTCCGCCAACACCATGAACAGCGCCTTCAAGGCTTCCCTCACCGCGGTTGCCGACCGCCTGGAGGCCGAGCAGGACGGTATCCGCGGCGTCATCTTCACCTCCGCCAAGAAGACCTTCTTCGCCGGCGGCGACCTGCACGACCTGATCGCCGTCACCCCCGACCAGGCGCAGCAGGCGTTCGAGGCGGGCAACGGCATCAAGCGCGATCTGCGCCGGGTCGAGACGCTCGGCAAGCCGGTCGTCGCCGCGATCAACGGCGCGGCGCTGGGCGGCGGTTACGAGATCGCCCTCGCCTGCCACCACCGCGTCGCCCTGGACACCCCCGGCACCAAGATCGGCCTGCCCGAGGTCACCCTCGGCCTGCTGCCCGCCGCCGGCGGCGTCACCCGCACCGTCCGGCTGCTGGGCATCACCGACGCGCTGCTGAAGGTCCTCCTCCAGGGCACCCAGTACAACGCCACCCGAGCCAAGGACAACGGGCTGATCCACGAGGTCGCCGGGACCCCCGAGGAACTTCTCGCCAAGGCCCGGGAGTTCATCGACGCCCACCCCGAGTCCCAGCAGCCCTGGGACGCCAAGGGTTACAAGATCCCCGGCGGTACCCCGGCCCACCCGAAGTTCGCCGCCAACCTCCCGGCGTTCCCCGCCAACCTCAAGAAGCAGCTGGGCGGCGCGCCCTACCCGGCACCGCGCAACATCCTCGCTGCCGCCGTCGAGGGCTCCCAGGTCGACTTCGAGACCGCCCAGACCATCGAGGCGCGCTACTTCGTCGAACTGGTCGCCGGCCAGGTCTCCAAGAACATGATCCAGGCGTTCTTCTTCGACCTCCAGGCCGTCAACGCGGGGCGCAGCCGCCCCAAGGGCGTCGAGCCCCGCACGGTCCGGAAGGTCGGCGTCCTGGGCGCCGGCATGATGGGCGCCGGCATCGCCTACGCCTGCGCCAAGGCGGGCATCGAGGTCGTCCTCAAGGACGTCACCCCGGAGGCGGCCGAGCGCGGCAAGGAGTACTCCGCGGGGCTGCTGGCCAAGGCACTGGCCAAGGGGCGGACGACGGAGGCGAAGCGCGACGAGCTGCTGGCGCGGATCACGCCCACCGCCGAGCCCGCCGACCTCGCCGGCTGCGACGCGGTCATCGAGGCGGTCTTCGAGGACGTCGCCCTCAAGCACAAGGTGTTCAAGGAGGTCCAGCACCTCGTCGCGCCCGACGCGCTGCTGTGCTCCAACACCTCCACCCTGCCCATCACACTGCTGGCCGAAGGCGTCGAGCGGGACGCCGACTTCATCGGCCTGCACTTCTTCTCACCGGTCGACAAGATGCCGCTGGTGGAGATCATCAAGGGCGAGCGGACCGGCGACGAGGCGCTGGCCCGCGCCTTCGACCTGGTACGCCAGATCAAGAAGACCCCGATCGTCGTCAACGACTCGCGCGGCTTCTTCACCTCCCGCGTCATCGGCCAGTTCATCAACGAGGGCGTGGCGATGATCGGCGAGGGCCTCGACCCGGCCTCCGTCGAACAGGCCGCCGCCCAGGCCGGCTACCCGGCCAAGGTGCTCTCCCTGATGGACGAGCTGACCCTCACCCTCCCCCGCAAGATCCGCAACGAGACCCGGCGCGCCGTCGAAGAGGCCGGCGGCACCTGGGAGCCGCACCCGGCCGACGCCGTCATCGACCGCATGGTGGACGAGTTCGGGCGCACCGGGCGCAGCGGCGGTGCCGGCTTCTACGAGTACGGCGAGGACGGCAGGCGGGCCGGCCTGTGGCCGGGTCTGCGCGAGCACTTCCAACGGCAGGGCGCCGCCGTCCCGTTCGTCGACATGCAGGAGCGGATGCTGTTCTCCGAGGCGCTGGACGCCGTCCGCTGCCTGGAGGAGGGCGTGCTGACCTCCGTCGCCGACGCCAACATCGGCTCCATTCTCGGCATCGGCTTCCCTGGATGGACCGGCGGCGTGCTCCAGTACATCAACGGATACCGCGGCGGGCCGGGACGGGAGGAACTCGTCGGGCTGCCCGGGTTCGTGGCCCGTGCCCGGGAGCTCCAGGCGGCCTACGGCGAGCGGTTCGCGCCCTCGCCGCTGCTGGTCGAAAAGGCCGAGCGCGGCGAGAAGTTCGCCGACTGAGCCGACTGAGCCGAGCGAGCGGGGCGGGCCGCGGTGGCCCGCCCCCTCACCGCTCGCGCGGGCCGCCGTCGTCGCCGTGGCCCGCGCGTTCCGCCGGACGGCCGTGTTCGCCGCTGCCGAGCCACTCCCGCAGCTCTTCCTTCATCGATCGCTGGAAGGCGGTGACCAGTGCCTGGACCACTATCGGCTGCATATGCGCCGACAGCGACTTCATCCGCGCCATCTCCTCCGCGTCCGGCCCGCCGTCCCGGTACGGCTCCCATACCTCGTCCTTGAAGAGCCGGCCGAGTTCACGGGCCGCCGAGCGGGTGTGCTCGATGACGACGGTGCGCGCCGCCAGGATCGTCTCCAGCGCGATCGGCACGTCGAGCAGGCGTGTCCCCAGGTGCAGCAGCCCGGGATCGACCCGGAAGACCTCTGGCTCCTCGGTCCGCACCAGGACGTTCATCGCCGCCAGCCGGTCGAGGTCCTCCTCGGTCAGCTCCCGGCCGACCCGCCGTTCCAGTTGCTCGCGGGTGGCGTCCTCCGCCTGGTCCGGGATCCAGCTCGCCACCAGGGCGCGGTGGATGGCCAGGTCCTGGGCGCTGAGATCTGGCGGCAGCTGCGCCAGATAGCGTTCGATGGCGGACAGTGTCAGGCCCTGGTGCTGGAGTTCCTCGATGAGCGCGAGCCGCGAGAGGTGGTCCGGTCCGTAGCGGCCCACCCGGCGCGGGCCGATCTCGGGCGGCGGCAGCAGACCGCGGGTGCTGTAGAAGCGGATCGTGCGGACCGTGACGCCCGCGCGGGCGGCGAGTTCGTCGACGGTCAGGCCGGTGGCGGACTCCATCATGTTCAACAGTATTGCTGTCTCACCAGTCCTGTGAAACCTTCTTCACCGCTCAGCGCGCAGCCAGGCTCCCTTCGGGCCGGGCCTGGGTCCTCCGTACGGTCCGCAGATCAGGCCCACATCTCGGGAGGCCGCCATGACCACGCTCCTGCGTATGCCAGCCGCACCGGACGAACTCACGCTGCCCGCCCTGCTGTTGCGCAACGCCGAGGACCACGCCGAACGGCCGGCCCTCTCCTGGCGGGCGCCGGACGGCGGCCGGCGGACGCTCGGCTGGGCGGCGGCCCGCCGGCGGATCGCCGAGCTGGCCGCCGGGTTCGTGGCGCTCGGCGTCCGGCGCGGGGAGATCGTCCTGCTCATGATGGGCAACCGCCCCGAGCACTGGCTCGGCGACCTCGCCCTGGTGCACCTGGGCGCGGTGCCCGTCACGGTCTACGGCACCGCCGCCCCGGGTCAGATCGCCCATATCGTCCGGCACAGCCGGGCCCGCCTGGCCGTGGTCGAGGGCCCGCGGGAGCGGGCGCGCTGGGAGCCGCTGCTCGACGACCCGGCGGCCCGGCTGGAGCGGCTGGTCGTCGTCGAGCCCGCGGACGGGCCGCCGGGCGCGCACCCCGGGGCGGCAAACCGGTGCGAGAGCTTCGCCGCGGTGGTGGCCCGCGGCGCCGAGGCGTACGACCCCGCGGCGTTCGAGGCGGCCTGGCGGCGGGGCGACGCCGGCGACACCCTCACCGTCGTCTACACCGCCGGCACGACCGGCGACCCCAAGGGCGTGGTGATCACCCACCGCCAGGTGCTGCTGAACGCGGTGGCGCTGGACGGGGTGGTCGAGCTGCCGGACCATGCCGCGCACCTCTGCTACCTGCCGTTCGCGCATATCGCCGAGCGGATGCTGGGCCTGTACCTGCCGGTCTTCCGGGCCGCGCACGTCCACCTCTGCGCGGACCCGGCGGAGGTCGCGCCGGCCGTCCGCGAGCTGCGGCCGGCGCAGTTCTTCGGGGTGCCGCGGGTGTGGGAGAAGCTGGCGGCGGCCCTGCGGGCGGCACTGGCGGAGCTGCCGGTGGAGCGGCAGGAGGCGGTGGCGGCGGCCGCGGAGACGGCCCGGGCCCAGGTCGCGTGCCGGGAGCGCGGCGAGCGGCCGTCCGCCGAGCTGGCGGCCGCGTATGCGACGGCCAAGGCGCGGGTGCTGGACCCGCTGCTGGCGGTGGCGGGCTTCGACCGGCTGGTGTGGACGGCGAGCGCCTCCGCGCCGATGCCCCCGGAGGTGGTGCGGTTCTGGGCCGGCTTCGGCATCGTGATCATGGACGCGTGGGGGCTCACCGAGACGGTGGGGGTGGCGACGACCAACGGGCCCGGGGGCTTCCGGCTGGGTTCGGTGGGCCGGCCGCTCGCCGGACTGGAGGTGCGGACGGCCGCCGACGGCGAGATCGAGGTGCGCGGCCGGACGGTGTGCGCGGGGTATCTCCGGGCGGACGGGACGGTGGAGCCGGCCACGGGCGCGGACGGCTGGTTCCGCACCGGCGACCTCGGCCGGATCGACGGGGACGGCTTCCTGTGGCTGACCGGCCGCAAGAAGGAAATGATCGTGACCTCGACCGGCAAGAACGTCTCGCCCGCGCTGGTCGAGAACGCCCTCAAGGAGCACCCCCTCGTCGGGCAGGCGATGGTGCACGGCGACGGCCGGTCGTATCTGGTGGCGCTGCTGGTGCTGGATCCGGAGCTGGCCCCGGCCTGGGCGGCCCGGCACGGGATCGCCGGAAGCCTGCCGGAACTGGCCCGCCATCCGGCCGTCCGCGAGGAGGTCGAGCGGGGCGTGGCGGCGGCGAATTCCCGGCTGAATCGGACGGAACAGGTCAAGCGATTTTCGTTGTTGGGCGAGGAATGGCGGCCGGAAAGTGGCGAACTTACGCCCTCGCTGAAGCTTCGCCGCCGTGTTATTCGCCACAAATATGGACAAATCCTGGAGCGAATGTACGCCATGTGATCTCGCACACAGACGGGGGGCCGTAACTCGTGGAAGGTGTGCGACTGACCGTTCGCGCGATCCGCGGTGCCGGTCACGTTCAAGCGCTCCGAAAGTGAGATACCAGTAGTGAGCACAGAAACCGTCGTGGATGAAGGCCAGCGGTCATCGGACGGGGGAAGCGGGATCCGGCAGGATGCGGGCGACGCCGGATACAGCAAGGGCCTCAAGGGCCGGCACATCAACATGATCGCCATCGGCGGCGCGATCGGCACCGGCCTCTTCCTGGGCGCCGGCGGCCGACTGCACTCCGCCGGCCCCGCGCTGGCCGTCGCCTACGCGGTCTGCGGCCTGTTCGCCTTCTTCGTCGTCCGGGCCCTCGGCGAATTGGTGGTGCACCGCCCGTCGTCCGGCTCCTTCGTCTCCTACGCCCGGGAGTTCCTGGGTGAGAAGGGCGCCTACGCCGCGGGCTGGATGTACGTGGTCAACTGGTCGACCACCGGTATCGCCGACATCACCGCGATCGCTCTCTACACGCACTACTGGAGCCTGTTCACCAGCATTCCGCAGTGGGTGATGGCGCTGATAGCGCTGGCGGTGGTGCTCTCGATCAACCTGATCTCGGTGAAGATCTTCGGTGAGATGGAGTTCTGGTTCGCGATCATCAAGGTCGCGGCGCTGGTCGTCTTCATGTTCATCGGGATCTTCCTGCTGGCCACTCACCACCCCGTCGACGGTCACACTCCGGGCCTGAACCTGATCACCGACCACGGCGGTATCTTCCCGACCGGTCTGCTCCCCGTGGTGATCGTGCTCCAGGGCGTCGTGTTCGCCTACTCCGCGGTCGAGCTGGTCGGTGTCACCGCAGGTGAGACGAGCGAGCCGCAGAAGGTCGTGCCCAAGGCCGTGAACTCGATCATGTGGCGGGTCGGCATCTTCTACGTCGGCTCGGTGGTCCTGCTCGCGATGCTGCTGCCGTGGAACATGTTCAGCGCCAACGAGAGCCCGTTCGTCACCGTGCTGTCCCACGTCGGCATCCCGCACGCCGGCGACGTGATGAACCTCGTCGTGCTCACCGCGGCGATGTCCAGCCTGAACTCCGGGCTGTACTCCACCGGCCGCATCCTGCGCTCGATGTCGATGGCGGGCTCCGCGCCGAAGTTCGCCGGGCGGATGAACCGCAACCAGGTGCCCTACGGCGGCATCATGCTCACCTCCACGGTGTGTGTGCTCGGTGTCGGGCTCAACTACTGGCTGCCGGGCAAGGCGTTCGAGATCGTGATCAACATCGCGGCGCTGGGCATCATCAGCACCTGGTGCACGATCATGGTCTGCCACATGGTGTTCGTCCGCCGTGCCAAGGAGGGCCTGGTGGAGCGGCCGCGCTTCCGCCTGCCGGGCACGCCGGTCACCGACATCGCCACCATCGTCTTCCTGCTCGGCGTCATCGTGCTGATGTGGTTCGACGACGGCGTCGGCCGGCAGACCGTGTTGCTGATCCCGGTCCTCGCCGCCGCGCTGGTCGGCGGCTGGTACGCGGTCCGCGGCCGGGTCGGCCGGATCGCCGCGGACCGCGAACTCGCCCAGCAGGCCGAGTAGCCGCGCGAGGGCGCCCCGCACACCGGAGGGCGGCCGCGGAGGACCGGAAGGTCCCCGCGGCCGCCCTCGTGCGTGCACGACGCGCCGGGCTCCGGGGCCGGGCTCAGCCGCCGATCACCGGGTAGTGGTCGGAGAGGTTGGTGTAGGTGTAGTCCTTGCCCCAGCTGGAGACGGTCCAGGGGTCCGACTGCTCCTGGACCACCGTGTTCCGCCAACCGGCGGGCCGGGCATGGCCGTTGCGGAACAGCACGTAGTCCAGGTCCTCGCGGGGGTCGTCCGGGTAGCGGTACGCGGCGATCGAGTTCTCCCGGGTGTCGAAGGAGTACGGGTGGCCGGTGCGGCTGTCCGCGGGGGCCAGGTCGGCGTTGGCCAGCAGGGCGTCGTACTCACTGCCGTGGGAGTCGATGTTCATGTCGCCGGCGACCATGATCTCCTCGTCCGCCGGGATGTTCCTGGCGTCGAGGAAGGCGCCCAGCTCCTTGAGCTGCTTGGCACGGTCGGCGGCCGCCTCGCCGGCCTTGCAGCCCGAGTCGGTGGACTGGGTGTGGGTGCCGACGACATGCACCTTGGTGCCGTTGACGTCCAACACCGCGTACACGAAGCCCTTGTTGGAGTAGGAGTCCGAACCGCAGGCGTCCTTGTAGATGTACTGCTCCTTGCGCAGCACCGGCCACTTGCTCAGCAGCGTCACCCCGCCGTCCTCTGGAGCGACGGCCGAGTAGGCGCCGCCGGTGGCGTCCCAGCCGCTGCGGCTGCGGCCGACGACCGGGGTCTGGTGCGGGTACTCCGCGGCGGCCTGGGCCTTCAGCGCGTCCGAGGAGGAGTTGTCGAAGGCTTCCTGGAGGACGACGACGTCGTTGCCGTGGAAGAAGTCCGCGGACGCGATGGCCCGGGCCCGGTGGTCCTGGCCCCAGTTGGGGTAGAGGTTCTTGCTCATGAGGAAGGTGTTGTAGGTGAGCACCTTGAGCCGGGGCGCGCTCGCGGCCGACGGGACCGCGGCGGACGCGGTGGGGGACGCGACGGCCAGCGTGGCGGCGAGGGCCGCGGCGATCACGGCGGCCCGGGATGTGCGCGGCGCGGAGTGCGGCACGGAAACTCCCTGTGGAGGTGGGGGCGTGGGGGTGTGAACCGACGCCGCACATCAAACCAGCTGGGGTTACTTCTAGGTAACCTCCCGGCGGGCAGAAGATGGACAACGCGAAGCGGTTGACGACGAAGGGGCCGACGGGGGACGAAGGGCAGCCGGTGGCCTGGGCGTTGGGGTGTGCGCCGGTGTCGGCGGTGCGCTGACCGGGCGGATCCGGGTCGGCAGCAAGGACGAGTCGGTGCAAGCGGGTGCTGCTGCGGGAGTACCGGCGGTTCGTCGCGGCGGTGGACGCGACGTCGGCCGGGTCTGGGCCTGAGCGAGCGTCATCTCCCGCCCGACCGGGACGCGTTCTGCGCCTGCTACGACGGGGTGGTGGCCGGGCGACTGGAGCTCAACGGCGCGGTCCGCGACGTCCCGGCGGAGCCGGCCCGGCCGCAGAAGCCGCCGGTGTGGTGGGTCCCGGCCGCGCTCTGGCGGCCGTCCGCCGCACTCGCCGCCCACTACGCGCTGCTGGTCACCGTCGGTGTACTGCCGCCCGTCCTCGGTGAGCGGTTCGGGCTCGCCCGGACCGACCGTCAGGCGCGCTGGCTGCGGCGGTTCGCCCGGGTGGTGCGCTGCCTGATGGCGCCGGTGCCGCCGCTGCGGATCGCCCCCGCGCTGTTCCTGGCCTACTGAACACCCGCCGCCCCGGCACGGACCCGCGGACCAGTCGTCCCCTGGGAGCGGCCGTATGATGAGTAGGCGTATGAGTACGGTACAAACACTCCCAAAACGCACGGACCCCGCACCCCCGCCGCCCGGCGGCGTGCTCTGGTCACTGGTCGGGGACATCAGATCGCTGCTGACTCTGCCCGCCGCGCTGACGATGCAGGTGGCGCACCCCGCCGTGGGCGCGGGCGTGGACGACCACTCGGTCTTCCGCACCGACCCCTGGGGCCGCGGCGAACGCTCCCTGGCCTCGCTCCAGCTATGGGTCTACGGCGGGGCGGAGGCGGCCGAGGAGGGCCGGCGGCTGCGGAAGCTGCACCGCTCCATCCAGGGCGCCGACGCCTACGGCCGGAAATACCACGCGCTCACCCCCGCCTACTACGCCTGGGTGCACGCCACGGGCTACCCCGTCTTCCGGCACGCCCAGCGCTACCTCGGCCGCCCGTTCACCCCGGCACAGGAACGGCAGCTCTACGCGGAATGGCTCCAGGTCGGCCGGATCCTCGGCATCCACGACCGGGACATGCCGCAGACCATCGAGGAGTTCTGGCCGTACTACCGCAAGGTCCTCGACACCGAGATCGAGGAGACGGCGGTGGTGCGGGACCTGACCGCCACCGACCGCCCGCTGCCGGCCCCGGACCGCGGCCCCTGGTGGGTGCTGCTGCCGCTGCGGCTGGTCTGGCCGGTGCTCAAACCGGGCTTCGCCCGCCTCCGCCGGTTCGTCACCATCGGGCTGATGCCGCCGGACGCCCGGCGCGCCATCGGCCTGCCCTGGACCGACGCCCAGGAGCGCCGGCTGCGCCGCCTGGGGCTGGCGGTGCGGCTGGTGGTGCCGATACTGCCGGAGCGGCTGCGGTTCATGCCGATCGCGCGGCGGGCCCGCCGGGAACACCGGGCGGGCCGCCGCTGACGCACCGGCGGGCGGAGCCGGGCGCGCACCCGGACCCCGCCCGCCGCTCCCGGTCAGTGCCCGTCGTGCACGTCGTGGGTGGCCGCGATCTGCTTCCACGACTTCGGCTGGGCGACCAGGCCGCGCGCGGCGAACGCCCGCGCGCCCGCGCCGGCGGCCGGCCTGCTCGGCTGGTACAGCCAGGTGTCGAAGAACCCGGCCAGCGACTGCCCGGACTTCTTCTCGGCGAACTTCACGAAGTCCCCGATCGCGGCGTTGCCGTACCGGTGCTCCGTCGGCCAGGACTTGAGGATGTCGAAGAACGCCTTGTCGCCGACCTTGTTGCGCAGCGCCTGGAGGGCCAGCGCGCCGCGGTCGTAGACCGCCGAGTCGAACTGCTTGTCCGCGCCCGGGTCGCCCGGCTTCACCGTCCAGAAGGGGTCGCCGGCCGGGTGCTGGGCGTAGACGTAGTCCGCCAGTTGCTGCGCGGTGCCCTCGCCCTCCTTCTCCGACCACAGCCACTGGCTGTACGCGGCGAAGCCCTCGTTGAGCCAGATGTCCTTCCAGTCCTTCAGCGACACGCTGTCGCCGTACCACTGGTGGGCCAGCTCGTGCACCACGACCGAGACGTTGGTGCCGTTGTCGAACGCCTTCCGGCCGTAGAACGGCCGGGTCTGGGTCTCCAGCGCGTAGTGCGCCGGGACGTTGGGGACATAGCCGCCGACCGAGTTGAACGGATAGGGGCCGAAGACGCTCTCCAGCCACTCGGTGACCTCGGCGGTGCGCTCGATGCTCGCCCGCGCCGACCCGAGGTTGGCGCCCAGGTCCGGGCTGACCGCGTTGATCACCGGCACGCCGTCCGCGGTGGTGCCGGTGGTGATGTCGAACTTGCCGATCGCCAGCGTCGTCAGGTACGTCGCCTGCGGCTTGTCCGAGCGCCAGTTGTAGCGCGTCCAGCCGAGCTTGGAGGTCTTCGAGGCCAGCACGCCGTTGCTGAGCGCCTGGGTGCCGTCCGGGACGGCGATGGAGATGTCGTACGTCGCCTTGTCGGAGGGGTGGTCGTTGCTGGGGAACCACCACACCGCCGAGTCCGGTTCCTGCGCCACCACCCCGCCGTCCGGCGTCCGTGCCCAGGCGGTGAAGCCGTCGATCTTCAGCTCGGAGGGCTTGCCGGCGTAGCGGACCACCACGCTGATGTCCTTGCCCTTCTCCAGCGGCGTGGCCGGAGTGACCTCCAGCTCGTGCAGCCCGGAGGTGGCGAAGGCGGCCTTCTTGCCGTTGACCCGGATCTCGCTGACCTTCAGCCCGAAGTCCAGGTTGAAGCGGGAGAGGTCCTGTGTGGTCCGGGCCAGCAGGGTCGCCGTGCCCTCCAACAGGTCCGTCTTCGGCTGGTACTTCAGCCGCAGATCGTAGTGGGAGACGCGGTACCCGCCGTTGCCGCTGTAGGGGTAGTAGCTGTCGCCCGCACCCGGGGCGCCGGGCGTGAAGTCTGCAGCTGATGCCGGGATTGCCAGCAGCAGGCTGAGCGCGGCCGCGCCCGGGACCAGGAGTCTGTGACGCACGAGTCCTCCAACTCGTAGGGGAGGTCGATCTCCTACGGACCCTATGTACGCACCGACGCCCGCGTCATGTCCATGGCCACATCCGACACATGACCGACATCTCGCCGACATGCGTCCCGGACCACCCCCTTCTGCACAGGAGTTGACCCGCGCTACCGTCCGCCCGTGACAATACGTATGGGACCTCCCCACACCCCATGGAAAACGCTCGTCGGCGCGGCCGTGCTCGCGCTCCTCGCCCTGCTCGCCGCCCCCGGCGCGGCGAGCGCGGCCCCCGCCCCCCGGGAGAGCAAGCCCGTCTACTCCTACGACCGCGCCATTCGCGAGACGGTCTGGGTGGACACCGGCCTCGACGGCGACGGCGACGGCCGCACCGACCGGGTCGCCGTCGACATCATCCGGCCCTCCGAGCCCGCCCACCAGGGCCGCCGAATCCCCGTGATCATGGACGCCAGCCCCTACTACTCCTGCTGCGGCCGCGGCAACGAGAGCCAGAAGAAGACCTACGACGCCCACGGCCGCCCGGTACAGTTCCCGCTCTTCTACGACAACTACTTCGTGCCCCGCGGCTATGCGACGGTCCTCGTCGACCTGGCCGGAACCAATCGCTCCGACGGCTGCATCGACGTCGGCGGACGCTCGGACGTCCAGTCCGCCAAGGCCGTCGTCGACTGGCTGAACGGCCGGGGACGCGGCTACACCGCCCGCAGCGGCGGGAAACCCGTCACCGCCGGCTGGTCCAACGGCAACACCGGGATGATCGGCAAGAGTTGGGACGGCACCATCGCCAACGGTGTCGCCGCCACCGGCGTCCCCGGCCTGAAGACCATCGTGCCGATCGCCGGCATCACCTCCTGGTACGACTACTACTTCGCCCAGGGCGCCCCGCTCTACGACGGCGGCCCCGACGGCCTGGCCGCCGCGGTCGAGAGCCCCGCCGCGCACAAGAACTGCGCCGCCGTCCAGCGCAAGCTCAAGGAGGGCGCCCCGCGCAACGGCGACTGGACCGGCCTGTGGACCGAACGGGACTACGTCCGCGCCGCCGCCAAGGTCCGCGCCAGCGTCTTCCTCGTCCACGGCATGCAGGACCTCAACGTCCGCACCAAGCACTTCGGCCAGTGGTGGGACACGCTCGCCCGGCACGGCGTCCAGCGCAAGATCTGGCTCTCCCAGACCGGCCACGTCGACCCCTTCGACTACCGCCGCGCCGACTGGGTGCGCACCCTCCACCAGTGGTTCGACCACTACCTGATGGGCTACGACAACGGCATCGAGCGGGCCCCGATGGCCGACGTCGAACGCGCCCCCGACACCTGGACCACCGACGCCCGCTGGCCCGCGAAGGGCACCGCCACGGTCCCGCTGTACCCGCGCACCGGCAGCACCGCCGGCGTCGGCGCCCTGGGCGCCCGCCCCGCGCCGGCCGGTCAGAAGGCGGCGTTCACCGACGACCCGGCGCTCGACGAGGCCGACTGGGCCGGCGCCGTCGACCGCCCGACCCCGGCCAAGGCAGGCTTCACCACCGGCCCGCTGACCGCACCACTGCGGCTCTCCGGCGCCGGCACGGTGACCGTCACCGCCACCCCCAGCACCACCAGCGCCCACCTCTCCGCCGTCCTCGTCGACCTCGGCCCGGACACCATCCGCAACTATGCCGGCGACGGCGAGGGCATCGTCACCCGCGGCACCAGCAGCTGCTGGGGCGCCGGCACCCGCGGCGACACCGGCTGCTTCAAGGACACCGCGGCCGACACCACCAAGGTCGGCTTCACCGTCTTCAGCCGCGGCTGGGCCGACCTCGGCCACGCCACCGACCCGCGCCACGGCCACCCGCTCACGCCCGGCAAGCCCTACACCCTCACCCTGCAACTCGCCGCGAGCGACCACATCGTCCCTGCCGGGCACCGGCTCGCGCTCATCGTGGCCGGCACCGACGCCCATCTGATCGACCCGCCCGCCTCCCGCCCCACCCTCACCCTCGACCTGGCCCGCACCGCGGCCCGGCTGCCGGTGACCGGTGGCGCCCCGGCCCTGTCCCGGGCCACCGCGGGCACCTCGCCGGCCCTCCGCCCGACCGGGACCGCCCTCAAGGGCATCGCCCCGCCGCCGGCCCCCAGCCGGCTCCCGTACGGAGACTGACCGGAAGTGACCGGCCAGGGCCGCCCCGCGCGCACGGGGCGGCCCACCACCTTCGCTGCCGACCCCGGAGGCACCACGTGGCACCTCTCGGCTCACTCCGCTCCCGCGGCCTCGCCCTCGGCACCCTGGCCGCCGCCCTCACCGTCGCCTTCAACCCGTTCCCACCCGCCCGGGCCACCCCAACTCCCTTGCCCCGTACGGGATTCGAGACCAGTCACGGCGCCCGCTGGACCAGCGAGGCCGAGGAGACGGCGTTCCTGGCGGCCGTCGCCCGGGCCCCCGGCGCCCCGACCCCGGTCCGCATCGACCGGATCGGCACCACCGCACAGGGCCGCCCGCTGCGCCTGGTCCGCCTCGGCGCCCCCGCCCTCCGGCGTCCCGCCGACGGCCGGCGCGCCGACTCCGTGCTGCTGGTCTGCTCCCAGCACGGCGACGAACCCGCCGGCCGCGAAGCCTGCCTGACCACCGTCCGCGACCTCGCCTACGCCAGGGACCCGGCCACCCGGAACCTCCTGGCGCACACCGGCGTCCTGGTCGTGCCCACCGCCAACCCCGACGGCCGGGCCGCCGACAGCCGCGGCAACGCCGACGGCACCGACATCAACCGCGACCATGTGGCGCTGACCACCCCCGAGGCCCGCGCAATCGCCACGGTGCTCCGCGACCACCACCCCGACACCGTCTACGACCTGCACGAATACACCCCCAAGGCGCCGTACTACACCAAGGACCTGCTCTCCCTGTGGCCGCGCAACCGCAACACCGCGGCCCCCGTCCACCGCGAATCGGCCGCTCTGTCCGAGGACTTCGTCGCCCCCGCCGCCCGCGCGGCCGGTTTCAGCACCGGCGTCTACGGCATCTGGACCGATCCCGTCACCGGCGCCCCCGTCAAACAGGTCGCCGGCGACGGCCAGGAGCGCATCCTGCGCAACACCGCCGGGATCAAGGGCTCCGTCGGGCTGCTCGTGGAAACCCGCGTCGACCCCCTCACCGCAGCCGAGAAGGCCGACCCGGCGCGGAACAACCGGCGCCGTGTGACCTCCCAACGCGCCGCCCTCAAAGGGCTGTTCACCTTCCTCGTCCGGCACCGCGGACGCATCGAGGCGGCCACCGCGGTGGCCCGCACGGCCGGCCTGGCCGACCGCGGCCCCGTCTACCTCGGCGGCGCCGACAACGAACCCCCGGCCCCGGACCGCGTCTTGACGCATCCACCGCGCGCCTACCGCCTCGACCCGGCACGGTTCGCCCGCGCCGAAGCCGTACTGGCCGCGCACGGCGTGCACTGGCGGCGGGACCCCGACGGCGGCGCCACCGTCCCGCTCCGCCAGCCGCTGCGCGCCCTGATCCCGCTCCTGCTGGACGCGCGGGCCGACCATCCCGTCGTGGCCGGCACACCGGTGGAGGGGCGGGACGACGGGTGAACGGGCGGGTCGGCGAGGGCGCTGCTGACGGGTATCCGTGGAGGACCCCAGGTTCGCCGCCACCGCGCCCCCGAGGCGATCAGGACGGCGCGAGCCCGTCCCGCACCAGTCGCAGGACCTCGTCCGCGCACCCCCAGGAGACGGTCACCCCGGCGCCCCCGTGGCCGTAGTTGTGCACGCAGACCGTCCCGTCCGGCAGGCGCTCTGCCGTGAGCCGCACCGCCGGGCGGGCCGGGCGCAGGCCCACCCGGTGCGCCAGCACCCGGGCCCGCGCCACCCGAGGGAAGAACCGGGCGCAGCGCGCCACGATCGCCTCCGCCACCGCCGGATCGGGCTCCCGCGACCAGGCCCCCACCCGCGCCGTCCCGCCCAGGACCAGCCCGAACGGCTGCGGCAGGAGATACGTCGAGTCCGCCGCGTCCGCCGCGCCCTCGTCGGCGGCGGTGAACCACTCCTCGACGCCCGGGTTCTCGACGATCACCAACTGCCCCTGGACGGGATGGACCGCGGGATCGGGGACCAGCTCGCGGGTGCCGAGCCCGGAGCAGTTCACCACCGCCCGGACGCCGTCGGCCGCCTCCGCCAGCGACGCCACCGGGCGCGCCACCACCGTCCCGCCGGCCGCCGCCAGCCGCCGCTCCAGATAGCGCAGGTGCACCGGCATCTCCACCAGCGGGGTCCGGGCCCGCCAGCCCGCGGCGCAGCCCGGCGGGAGCTCCCCGGCGCGGGCCCGCCGCAGCCCCGGGACCGCCGCGTACCAGGCGCCGAGCCCGTCGGCGGGCAGCGCGTCAGCGCCGGACGCCCCCGGCCCGTCCGCCATGGTGCCCGTCACCAGCCGCGCCCCGGTCTCCGCCGGCCGACCGGCGAGGGCGGTGAGCACCTCCAGGGAGCGCAGCGACCACCGGACCGCGTCGTCGTACGGCCGGATCCGGTACGGCCAGCACAGGCCGCCGGCGACCGCCGAGGTCGTCGCACCGGCGGCCTCCCGGGCGACCACCCGCACCGCGTACCCGGCCTCGGCGAGCACGATCGCCGAGGTCAGGCCGATCACCCCGGCGCCGACCACGCATACCTCCGGTGGTGCCGACTCCGGGGCCGCCGGGCCGCCCGTTTCCCCCGACCGCTCGTTCGTCATCTCCGCAGCCTCCCCTGCTCCCGGATCCGATGGTCCGCCTGTGATCTTCTCCACCTGTGATCCGCGCGTAACCCTCCGGCAGCGGGCCGGACAGAACCGGACCTTAGGCTGGTAGGGCCCCGGTGGACCGGCTCGCGCCGCGCCACCACCGGGCCCCGGCACCGTCGGCCGATGACGCCCCTCGGATCCGCCCGCGCGACCCCGCGCCGCGCGCCCCGTATTCCGTGCCCCTGCCATCGCCGAGGAGACCCATGCCCCGCCACCGGCGCGCCGTGCCCGCCTGGCTCGCCCACCCCTTCCGCTGGCAGCGGCTGCCCGTGCCCTGGGCCGCGGTGGCCCGCGGCGCGCTGTGCGCGGGACCGCTGCTGGCCGTGGGGATCGCCGCCGGGCGTCCGGCCGCCGGAGTGCTCGCCGCCCTCGGCTCGATGCTGGCGGGCGTCAACGACCGCCCCGGCACCCGGCGCACCGGCATCGTCCACATCGGCCTGCCGGCGCTGGCCACCGCGTTCGGGATGCTGGTCGGCGCCTCCCTGCGGGCCGCCGACGCGGGCTGGTGGACGGTGCCGGCGCTCTGCGCGGTCGGCTTCGTCTCCGGCGCGGGCAGCGTGGCCGGCCCGGTGCGCTCCACCGCCGGGATGCAGATGCTGGCCGCCACCGTCCTCGGCGCCGGCATGCCGCTGCCCGGCGCGCCCTGGACCAAGGCCCTCTACGTCCTCGCCGGCTGCCTGTGGCTGCTCCTGCTGCGGCTCGCGCTGCGCTCCCCGCGCCCGGCGGGCGGCCCGCTCAGCGGGGAACGGGCGGTCGTCGCCACGGTCTTCGACGCGCTCGCCGATGCGCTGGCGGCGGTCGGTGGGCCGGGCGCGGAGCCCGCCCGGCGCCGGCTCACCGCCGCCCTGGACCGCGCCGACGAGGCACTGCGGCTGCGCCGGCTCACCAGCCGCCTGCTGCGCCGGCCGGCCCGTCCCGAGGAACTGCTGCTCGCCGAGCGGTTCGCCGCGGCCACCGCGCTCTGCGAGGCCAGCGTCGCCCTCCTGTGGGAGGCCCGGCCGCTGCCGCCGCGGGTCGCCGCGAGCCCTCGTCGGTTCGCCCGGGCGCTGCGCACCGGACAGCCGCCGGGCCGGCTCTCCGCCCCGGAGAACAGCTCCGCCGCCCGCGGTGCCTTCGACCACGCCCTGCTGGACGCCGCGGTCGCCTTCGCCCGCGAACGGCCGCTGCCGGAGACCGGCGAGCGCACCCCGCCCGCCCGGCCGACGGGGACCCGCGGGGCGCTCGGCCCGGCCGCCCGGGACTACGGGCTGCGGGTCGCCCTCTGCATCGGCGCCAGCGCGGCGGTGGCCCTGCTGCTGCGCGCCGACCACTGGTACTGGCTCCCGGCGACCGTCACGTTCCTCGTCAAGCCCGACCTGGGCCCGCTGTTCTCCCGTACGGTCAACCGCTTCGCCGGCACCGCGGCCGGTGTCCTGGTCTTCGCGGCGGCCGCGGCACTGCTGTCCGGGAGCTGGTGGCCCGCGGTGTTCGCCGGTGCGGGCGGCGCACTCCTGCCGTTCGCCACCCGGCACTTCGCCCTCCAGACCAGCGCGATCACCGTGATGGTGCTGTCCTTCGTCTACGTCGGAGGCGCCCCCGAGGCCGCCGGCGAGCGACTCGTCGACACCTCCCTCGCCTGCGCCATCGTGCTCGTCGTCGGGCATCTGCCACGGCTGGCCGACCCGCGCCGCCGGGTCGGCCCGCGGGTCACGGAGGCGCTGCGGAGCACCGAGCGCTTTCTGCACCACGTCCTTGCGCCCCGGCCCGCCGCCGACCCGGCCGGAACCGGTGCCGTCGCCGCCCGCCGGCTGGCGCTGCGCCGGGACGCCTACCGGACGCTGGCCCAGGCCCGGGCCGCCGCGGAGACCGCCGCCGCGGAGTTCCGCCCCGGCCGCGACCCCGGCACCGACTGGCCGACCGTGGTCGCCGCCGCGGAACGCATCGTCGACGCCGCCACCGCCTGCGCCGTCCGCCTCGACCGCGGCGCCCACCGCCCGGGCCCGGACGAGGCCGCACGGCTCTGCCAGGCGCTCCTGGCGATGGCCGACGCCCTGGAGGACCCCCGCCGCCGCCCGCCCGGCACCCCGCAGCCGGAACTGCGCCCGGTCCCGGACTGCGCCACCCTCACCGACGTCGCCGCCGAACTGGAGCGACTGCGCGGCTACGCGGCCGCCCGCTGACCACGGGGCCCCGGCCGCGGAGCCGCGCGGCCAGGGCCCCGGTTCCCGCGCGTCACGGAGCGGGCGCCGGCACCTTCCCGGCGTCGCCGGCCGCCCGCTGACGCCTCCGCAGCCGTACGCCCTCCGCCGCCCCGCCGAGCGCCAGCGCCACGGCCACCAGCAGGGCGCTGACCCACAGCGGCGCGCGGTAGCCGAAGCCCGCGGCGAGGGCGACCCCGCCCCACCAAGGCCCGGTCGCGGCGCCCACGTTGAGCGCGGCGGTCGCGAAACCCCCGCCCAGCGTGGGCGCTTCGACCGCCGCGTAGAGCACCTGCGCGATCAGCGTGGAGCCGACCGCGAACGACAGCGTCCCCTGGACGAGGACCAGTACGACGGCGGCCACCGCGTTCCCGGCCGTCAGCGCGAACACCACCCAGCCCACGAGCAGCGCCCCGCCCCCGACGGCGAGCACCGCCCGGGGCCGCCGGTCGGCCAGCCGCCCGCCGGCCGTGACACCGGCGAACGAGCCCAGCCCGAACAGCGCCAGCACCACCGGCACCCCGCCCGCACCGAAGCCGGTGACGCCGGTGACCAGCGGCGCGAGATAGGTGAAGGTGCAGAACGTGGCGCCGTTGACCAGCGCCCCCAGCAGCAGCGTCACCAGCAGCCGCGGACGGCGCAGCGCCCGCAGCTCACCGCGCGCACCCGCCCCGGACCCGGCCGGACCGCCCGGCACCGACACCACGACGGCGACCACGGCCGGCAGCGACACCGCGGCCACCGCCCAGAACGCCGCACGCCAGCCCCACTCCTGCCCCAGCACGGCACCGGCCGGGACGCCCGCGATACAGGCCAGCGTCGTACCGCCCAACAGGATCGAGGTGGCCCGGCCCTTGGCGTCCGGCGGGGCCATCGCCGCCGCGGTCGCCAGCGCCACCGCCAGGAACCCGGCGTTGGCCAGCGCCGCCACCACCCGGGTCGCCAGCAGTACCGCAAAGCTGGTGGTCACCGCGCCCAGGACGTGCACCAGCAGAAAGGCGACCAGGAAGACCAGCAGGGCGCGCCGCCGCGGCCAGCGCCGGCTCAGCAGCGCCATAAGCGGCGCCCCGACGATCATCCCGGCCGCGAACGCCGAGGTCAGCGCCCCGGCGGCCGGTATGGACACCTGGAGATCGGCGGCGATGTCCGGGATCAGCCCGGACAGCATGAACTCCGACGTGCCCTGTGCGAACACCGCCAGCGCGAGCATGTAGAGAGCCAATGGCACAGAAGCGAATGGCATAGAGAAGTCTCCGCAACCACATGGGTCCGGCACGGGATGCCGACGGGCGGCGTCGGTGGAGCCGACGGCGCGTCGGTACGGCCGGTGAAAGGAAGCGGCAGCCCCGGCTACCGCGATGACAAGACCTGCCCGATGAGGCGGTCCGGTGGCGGAGAACGACGAACGGCCACCGGACGACGCCCGGTGGCTAGCGTCTTGAGGACTCGGGGCTGGACATGATCCGCAGGCTAACCGCCCGGCCCGGCAGCCGTCCACGCAATTAGGGCGCCTCTGACGGATCTCCGTGGCGTCCACGGAGATCCGTCAGAAGCGCCCTAGTGAGCAGCAGACGACGGACGGGCGGCGGCGGAACTCCCGTCCCGCCGCCGCCCGTCGGGGCCGCGAAGGCTCAGCGGCCGCCCTTGCCGTCCAGCAGCCCGGCCCGCCGCAGCGCGTCCGCCATCGCGTCGTTGACCGGCCCGGCGTCCCGGCCGCCGCCACGGCGCTCGCCGCCCCGCTGGCCGCCGCCCTGCCGCTGCCGCGGCGCACCGCCCCGGCCGCCGCCGCGCCGTTCGCCGCCGCGTCCTTCACCACCGCGCCGTTCACCGCCACCGCGTCGCTCGCCGCCGCCGGCCGGCGCGGCCTTCCCCGGCTCGTCCTCCAGCCGCAGGGTCAGCGAGATCCGCTTCCGCGGGATGTCCACGTCGAGCACCTTGACCCGCACGATGTCGCCGGGCTTGACCACGTCCCGCGGGTCCTTGACGAAGGTCTTCGACATCGCCGAGACGTGCACCAGCCCGTCCTGGTGGACGCCCACGTCCACGAACGCCCCGAAGGCGGCGACGTTGGTCACCACACCCTCCAGGAGCATCCCCGGCGCCAGGTCGCCGATCTTCTCCACGCCCTCCTTGAAGGTCGCGGTCCGAAACTCCGGCCGCGGGTCGCGGCCCGGCTTCTCCAGCTCCTGGAGGATGTCGCCGACCGTCGGCAGACCGAAGGAGTCGTCGACGAAGTCCGCCGCCCGCAGACCGCGCAGCACCGCGGTGTTGCCGATCAGTTCGGCGACCTCGCTCTTGGCCGCCTGCACGATCCGGCGCACCACCGGATACGCCTCCGGGTGCACGCTGGAGGCGTCCAGCGGGTCGTCACCGTCCCGGATCCGCAGGAAGCCCGCGCACTGCTCGTACGCCTTGGGGCCCAGCCGCGGCACGTCCTTGAGGGCCTTGCGCGAGCGGAACGGGCCGTTGCCGTCCCGGTGGGCGACGATGTTCTCGGCCAGGCCCGAGCTGATGCCGGAGACCCGGGCGAGCAGCGGCGCGGAGGCGGTGTTGACGTCCACACCGACACCGTTCACACAGTCCTCGACCACCGCGTCCAGCGACCGCGACAGCTTGGTCTCGGCCAGGTCGTGCTGGTACTGGCCGACGCCGATCGACTTGGGGTCGATCTTGACCAGCTCGGCCAGCGGGTCCTGCAGGCGTCGCGCGATGGACACCGCGCCGCGCAGCGACACGTCCAGGTCCGGCAGCTCCTGGGAGGCGAACGCGGAGGCGGAGTACACCGAGGCACCGGCCTCGGACACCATCACCTTCGTCAGCTTCAACTCCGGCTGTGCGGCGATGAGTTCGGCGGCGAGCTTGTCGGTCTCCCGGGAGGCGGTGCCGTTGCCGATCGCGATCAGCTCGACGCCGTGCTCGCGCGCCAGCCGCGCCAGGGTGGCCAGCGCCGCGTCCCACTTCTGCTGCGGCACATGCGGGTAGATCGTCTCGGTCGCCGCCACCTTGCCGGTCGCGTCCACCACGGCGACCTTCACGCCCGTACGGAAACCGGGGTCCAGGCCCATCGTGGCGCGCGTCCCGGCGGGCGCCGCCAGCAGCAGATCGCGCAGGTTCGCGGCGAAGACCCGGACCGCCTCGTCCTCGGCGGCCTGCCGCAGCCGCAGTCGCAGATCGATCCCGAGGTGCACCTGCACGCGCGTGCGCCAGGCCCAACGGACCGTGTCCTGCAGCCACTTGTCGGCCGGCCGGCCCCGGTCGGCGATCCCGAAGCGGTGCGCGATGGACCGCTCGTACGCGCTGGGCCCCTCGCCCGCCTCCGCCGGGTCCTCCGGCTCCAGGGTGAGGTCGAGGACGTCCTCCTTCTCACCGCGCAGCATCGCCAGCACCCGGTGCGAGGGCAGCTCGGTGAACGGCTCGGCGAAGTCGAAGTAGTCGGCGAACTTGGCGCCTTCCTCCTCCTTGCCGGCGCGCACCTTCGCCGCGACCCGGCCGCGCGACCACATCCGCTCGCGCAGCTCGCCGATCAGGTCCGCGTCCTCGCTGAACCGCTCGGTGAGGATGGCCCGCGCGCCCTCCAGGGCCGCGGCCGGATCGGCGACGCCCTTGTCCGCGTCGACGAACGCCGCGGCGGCCGCGGACGGTTCCACCGACGGGTCGTCGAGCAGCCCGTCGGCCAGCGGCTCCAGCCCCGCCTCCCGGGCGATCTGCGCCTTGGTGCGCCGCTTCGGCTTGAACGGCAGATAGATGTCCTCCAGCCGGGCCTTGGACTCGGCACCGCGGATCTGCGCCTCCAGCGCGGCGTCCAGCTTGCCCTGCGACCGCACGGACTCCAGGACGGCGGCCCGCCGCTCCTCCAGCTCCCGCAGATAGCGCAGCCGCTCCTCCAGGGAGCGCAGCTGCGCGTCGTCGAGCAACTCGGTCGCTTCCTTGCGGTAGCGCGCGATGAACGGGACGGTCGAGCCGCCGTCGAGCAGTTCGACAGCAGCCTTCACCTGCCGCTCCCTGACGCCGAGCTCGTCGGCGATCCGCGCTTCGATGGACCCGAGGGTTCCGATGGGCTCAGTGGCTGCCGTCACGTTGATCCTGCCCGCCTTCCAGCGACTTTCCTGAGCCTGCATTGTGCCGCTTGGCGACCCGGACTGTCGCACCGCCCGGCCGGGAACGCCGGGGTGTGAGAAGACGCACCACACCCCGGCGGCCCGGACGGGCCGATGCGTCACTCCTTGCCGAACAGGGCGGCGGGGAACGCCCCGGACTCCATCAGGAGGGCGGCGAACGCGCCCGCCAGTTCGGTCAGCCGGGCCACGCCCGCCGCCCCCAGGTGCTCGTAGGGCGCCCGGTCCAGCCGGTCCGTCGTCCGCTCCAGCTCCTTGCGCAGCTCCACACCGGCCTCGGTCAGCTCGCCCCCGGCGGTCAGCAGCCCGCGGTCGCGCAGCCGCTCCTGTGCCGCCGTCAGCTCCTCGTCCGACCAGCCGCGGGTCGCCTTGACGCCGCGGTAGTTCATCCCGCGGCCGCTGGCGGTGTGCGAGACCAGGGCCTCCACCGGGTCCAGCTCGGCGTCCGTCAGGGCGATGAGATGGCCGTCGCCGCGGTGTTCGCGCAGCAGCGTCGCGGCGTGCCAGTAGGCGAGGTGCGGGGCGTCCGGCACCGGCAGGTCGGCGTGGGCGGAGTACAGCGGCCGCGAGTACCGGGTGCAGCCCTCGGCGGCCCGCAGGGCGAGCTTCGCCGCCTCCGCCATCTCCGGCGACCCGACCGCCTCCGCGCCGAGCTGCCGGCGCAGGCTGCCGTCCACCGCCCGCAGCCGGGCGTCCAGGACGACCTGCGGCGCGGCGACCGTCCACACCTGCGGGACGTGCTGCGCGACCAGCTCATGACTGAAGGAGAAGAAGGTGGCGGTGACCGTCCCGGGACCCACCGCGCCCATCGGCGCGCTCCGGGCGGCGAGATAACCGGCCCGGCTGTTCTCCACGCCCACCGCGGTCAGTTCGGCGGAGAGTTCCGGGGCGAAGTAGTGCGCGGAGTGGAGGGGGTTGAGGGCGTTGTGGCAGTGCCGTCCGGCCCGTTCGGGCAGTGCGCTGGAAGACGTCATGCGAGCAGGTTACCGACCCGTTGGTATGGCGCCATCCCCTGGTCCGCACCCACTCCGCCGAGGCCGGCTCCGCTTCCGCGCATGGCAGGAAAGGTGGGAAACCCGTCATTGCCGCCATCCGCCTCGCCGACCAGGATGAACGGTATGGAACAGCGCGACGTGCTGGTCGTCCTCTACGACGACGTGCAGAGCCTCGATGTGACCGGACCGGTCGAGGTCTTCGACGGCGCCGGGCGGGGCGTCCCGGGCGCCTACCGCATCCGCACCGCCACCCTGGACGGCGCCCCGGTCCGTACCACCAGCGGCCTCACCCTCGTCCCCGACCTCGCGCTGGCCGCCGCCGAGCCCCCGCACACCCTCCTTGTCCCCGGCGGCTACGGCACCGGCAACCCCGATCCGCGGCTGGTCGACTGGCTGCGCACGCACGCCCCGCGGACCCGCCGCCAGGTCTCGGTGTGCAGCGGCGCCTTCCTGCTGGCCGCGGCCGGCCTGCTGGACGGCCGCCGCGCCACCACCCACTGGAGCCTGTGCGCCGACCTCGCCGCCGACTACCCGGCGGTCCGCGTCGACCCCGAGCCGATCTACGTCCGCGACGGCACCGTGGCGACCTCCGCGGGCGTCACCGCCGGCATCGACCTGGCACTGGCCCTCGTCGAGGAGGACCTGGGCCGCGACCTCGCGCTGGCCGTCGCCCGCCACCTCGTCGTCTTCCTCCGCCGGCCCGGCAACCAGACCCAGTTCAGCGCCCAGCTCGCCGCGCAGACCGCGGAGCGCCGCCCGCTGCGCGACGTGCAGCAGTGGATCACCGAGCACCCGGCCGCGGACCTCTCCGTCGAGGCCCTGGCCGGCCGCGCCCGGCTCTCCCCGCGCCACTTCGCCCGCGCCTTCCGCGACGAGACCGGCATGACCCCCGGCCGCTACGTCGACCGGGTCCGTCTGGAGGCCGCCCGGCGGCGCCTGGAGGACACCGCCGACGGCATCGAGCAGATCTCCCGGCACTGCGGCTACGGCACCCCCGAGGCGATGCGCCGCGCCTTCCTCCGCGTCCTCGGCGCCTCCCCGGCCGAGTACCGCCGCCGCTTCCACCCCGCACCACCCCCCTGAACCACTGCCACCCCGACCACCCGACCAGGAACTCAGGAACGAGGCACCCCATGCAGATCGCCGTCCTCCTCTACGACCGCTTCACCGCCCTCGACGCCATCGGCCCCTACGAGACCCTCGGCCTGCTCCCGGGCGCCGAGGTCGTCTTCGTCGCCGAGCGCGCGGGCGTCCACCGCAGCGACAAGGGCTCCCTCGGCGTGGTCGTGGACGCCACGCTGGACGACGTCACCGCGCCGGACGTCCTCGTCGTCCCCGGCGGCCCCGGCCAGAACGCGCTCATGGAGGACGGCCCGCTGCACGAGTGGCTCCGCGCCGTGGACGCCGGCACCACCTGGACCACCTCGGTCTGCACCGGCTCGCTGATCCTCGCCGCAGCTGGCCTCCTCAAGGGCCGCCGGGCCACCTCCCACTGGCTCGCGCTGGACCAACTGCCCGGCTACGGCGCCGAGCCGACGGGGGAGCGGGTGGTCTTCGACGGCAAGTACGTCACCGCCGCCGGCGTCTCCTCCGGCATCGACATGGGACTGGCCCTGGCCGGCCGGATCGCCGGCGACACCGTCGCCCAGACCATCCAGCTCGGCATCGAGTACGACCCGCAGCCGCCCTACGACGCCGGCGCCCCCGACAAGGCCCCCGCCGAGGTCGTTGCCGCCCTGCGGGAACACAGCCGCTCCATCCTGTCCGGCGACCGCTGGCGGGATCAGGCCCTCGGGGAGAAGTGACGAACCGTCACTCAGGGTGGGAGTATCGGCACGCATAGATGACGCCACGTCAAGAAGGCGCCGATCAGCCGCGGTTCACCCCTCGGGCCAGATGAACCGCGGCGCCCGCCGCTCCAGGAAGGCCGCGGCCCCCTCCGCGGTCTCCCCGCTCTCCCGCGCCTGCGCCGCCCAGTACGCCCCGCGCGCCGCCGCCTCCTCGGGCGGCACGTCCCAGGTCCCGTCGGCCAGCTCCTTCGCCGCGGTCTGGGTCAGCAGCGACCGGCTCGCCAGAACGGCACCGAACTCCGCGACCCGCTTGTCCAACTCGCCCTCGGGCACCACCTCGTCCACCAGCCCGGTCCGCAGCGCCCGCGCACAGTCGATCAACTCGCCCGAGAACAGCAGGTACTTGGCGGCCGACAACCCCACCAGCCGGACCAGCCGCCGGGTCGCGGACGCCGGATAGGCCACCCCCAGCTTGGCCGGCGTCACCCCGAACAGCGCCCCCTCCTCCGCGAACCGCAGATCGCAGGCGGCCGCCAACTGCGCGCCACCGCCCACGCAGTAGCCGCGCACCGCGGCCACCGTCGGCCGCGGAAACGCCGCCAGCGCCTCCTCGGCCGCCACCGCCAGCCCCTGCGACCCGTCCGCCCCGTCCCGCAGCGACCCGATGTCCGCCCCCGCGCAGAACGTCCCGCCGTCGCCGGTCAGCACCAGGGCCCGCACGGCGCGGTCACCCGCCAGCCGCGCCAGCAGCGGCGGCAGCTCCCGCCACATCGGGACGGTCATCGCATTGCGCTTGCCCGTGTTGCTGATCGTGACGGTCGCCGTACCGCCGCCGACATGCGTCTTCAGACCCGGTTCCATGCCCGGATATTAGAGCGACCGCCGGGCGCGTGGCCGGATACGATCGACGCCTGATGTCCGCAACCCTCGTCGCCAAAGACCTCGCCGCCGGCCACGGCGAGCGCGTCCTGTTCTCCGGTCTCGACCTGGTCGTCGCCCCCGGAGACGTGATCGGCCTGGTCGGTGCCAACGGCGCCGGCAAGTCCACCCTGCTGCGCGTGCTCGCCGGGCTGGCGCGCCCGGAGCAGGGCGCCCTCGCGCTCAGCCCGCCGGCCGCCACCGTCGGCCACCTCCCGCAGGAGCCCGACCGCCGCCCCGGGGAGTCGGTCCGCGCCTTCCTCGCCCGCCGCACCGGCGTGGCCGAGGCCCAGCGCGCCCTGGACGCCACCACCGAGGCCCTGGCCGAAGGGCGCCCCGGCGCCGACGACGCCTACGCCACGGCCCTGGAGCGCTGGCTCGCCCTCGGCGCCGCCGACCTCGACGAGCGCGCCGAGGAGACCGCCGCCCAGCTCGGCCTGGCGGTCGGCCTCGACCAGCCGATGACCACTCTCTCCGGCGGCCAGGCCGCCCGCGCCTCGCTCGCCTCGCTGCTGCTCTCCCGCTACGACGTCTTCCTTCTCGACGAGCCCACCAACGACCTCGACCTGGACGGCCTGGACCGCCTGGAGACCTTCGTCACCGGCCTGCGCGCCGGCACCGTCCTGGTCAGCCACGACCGTGAGTTCCTGGCCCGCACGGTCACCCGCGTCGTCGAGCTCGACCTCGCCCAGCAGCAGGTCAACGCCTACGGCGGCGGCTACACCGCGTATCTGGAGGAGCGCGAGCGGGCCCGCCGGCACGCCCGCGAGCGCTATGACGAGTACGCCGACACCAAGGCGGCCCTGGAGGTCCGTGCGCACACCCAGCGCAACTGGATGGAGAAGGGCGTCCGCAACGCCCGCCGCAAGGCCACCGACAACGACAAGATCGGCCGCAAGGGCCGGGTCGAGGCCACCGAGAAGCAGGCCGCCAAGGCCAAGCAGACCCAGCGCCTGATCGAGCGGCTGGAGGTCGTCGAGGAGCCCCGCAAGGAGTGGGAGCTGCGGATGGAGATCGCCGCGGCGCCGCGGGCCGGCGCGGTGGTGGCCACCCTCCGGCAGGCCGTGGTCCGCCGTGGCGACTTCCGCTTCGGCCCGGTCGACCTCCAGATCGACTGGGCGGACCGGGTCGCCATCACCGGCCCCAACGGTTCCGGCAAGTCCACCCTGCTCGCCGCCCTCCTGGGCCGGCTGCCGCTGGACTCCGGCGCGGCCGCGCTCGGCCCCGGCGTGGTGGTCGGCGAGATCGACCAGGCCCGCGGCCAGCTCTTCCGGGGCGACGGCGACACCACGCTCATGGACGCCTTTCGGGCCGCCGTCCCGGACCTGGCACCCGCCGACGTGCGCACCCTCCTGGCCAAGTTCGGCCTCAAGGCGGCCCATGTGCTGCGCCCGGCGGGCACCCTCTCACCGGGGGAGCGGACCCGGGCGGCGCTGGCCCTCCTCCAGGGCCGCGGGGTCAACCTCCTGGTGCTCGACGAGCCCACCAACCACCTCGACCTCCCGGCCATCGAGCAACTGGAGTCCGCGCTCGCCTCGTATCCGGGCACCCTGCTGCTGGTCACCCACGACCGCCGGATGCTGTCGGCGGTGCACACCACGCGCCGGATCGGGGTCGACGCTGGCCGGATCACCGACCGGCAGGTCTGACCAGGCAGAAGGCGGCCGAGAGCCCGCTCCGGTTTTCGATTTGGCTCTGGAGACGGGACCCCGTAAGGTAATCCGAGCCGACGCGGGGTGGAGCAGCTCGGTAGCTCGCTGGGCTCATAACCCAGAGGTCGCAGGTTCAAATCCTGTCCCCGCTACTCAGAAGAACAGCAGGCCCGGTGCATCACGCACCGGGCCTGCTGTCATTGGCGCCTCCATGGCACGCCCCGCTCACCCTGCCCTCTCCTCGCATACGGGGTATACCGGGAAAAACGGTCCCCTTGCGCGAGGAGGCGGCGATGCGCGGCAGGTCCAGATCTTCCCGGCGCAGTCCGGCGGCCCGGCTGGGGCGCAGCTTCGGGCTGCTCGCGATCCTCGGCGCCGTCCTCGTCCTGGCCGGAATCGTGGGGCTGGTCTACGTCGGCGTGGCCACGCTCACCACGATGCTGCTCTTCGGCTGGCTGCTGCTGATCGGCGGCGTGGTCGGGCTGGCGCACGCCGTCCAGTCCCGCGGCTCCAACTTCTTCTGGCTCGCGGTGATCGTCGCGGCGCTGAACATCGCCGCCGGCGTGGTGGTGATCCGCCGGCCCGACGCCGGCGCCGCCGCGCTGACCATGTTCGCCGCCCTGCTCTTCCTGACCGGCGGACTGTTCCGGCTGGCCGGCGCAGTGGTGGTGCGCGGACCGCAGTTCGGCTGGACCCTGCTCCAGGGCGTGATCGGCCTCCTGCTGGGCATCCTGGTGCTCGCCGACTGGCCGCAGAGCAGCCTCTACGTCATCGGCTGCTTCTTCTCGCTGGCGCTGCTCTTCGACGGGCTGGGCCTGCTCGCCATGGGGATCGGCGGCCGGCGCGTGATCGGTATGGTGGAGGGCGGCAGAGCGGGGTGATCGTGGCTTGATCCCTACCCCGGCCGCGGCGGTTTCCGCGGGGGTCCGGCGCCCGGCTCCCGGCTTCGGCAAAGAAACGCGAAGGAAAGCCGCCGCAACGCGTCGCGCGCCCCATCAAATCCGCCAGAATCGGCCAAATGCCGTCGATAGGCGCTGACTTGCGTTCAGGAGCCCGGCCCGGACCGGACCATTCTCAACACTCGTCCTGTGAGGATGCCTTCCGGACCCCCCGCAGAACCCCCCGAGGAGCTGACCTCCCCGCTCGCGTACGAAGGTGTCTGGCGGTTCACCGCCCCGGCACTGGAGGCGTCGGTGCCCCACGCGCGCCACGCGGTCCGGGATCTGCTCGTCGAACAGTGTGTGCCGGTCGCCGACGCCATCCTGGACGGGTTGCTGCTGATCGTCTCCGAACTGGTCACCAACGCCGTCCGGCACGCCGCGCTGCTCTCGCCCCAGATCGCCGTCCAGCTCACCATCGGCGCCAACTGGCTGCGGATCGCCGTCGAGGACGACCACCCCTACCGCCCCAAGGCACTGGAGGCGGACGAGGACGACGTCGGCGGCCGCGGCCTGTGGCTGGTCAAGGTGCTCACCGCGGAGGCGGGCGGCAAGTGCGACGTGGAGCACACGCCGGGCGGCGGCAAGGCCATCTGGGCCGAGCTGCCGCTGGCCCCGCTCGCTACCAGCCCGCCGACTGTCCGGTGAGCTCGCGGACCGCCGGACGGGCCGCGTCCAGCACGGTCATGAACCACGCGGAGAACGGCACCCGGGCATGCCGCTCGGCCAGCTCCTCCGGCGTGACGAACGCGAACTCGGCGATCTCCTCGGGATCCGGCGCAGGCTCGGCCCGCAGCAGCCCCACGAACAGGTGGTTGTACTCCTGCTCCACCAGACCGGAGGCCGGATCGGGGTGGTTGTAGCGGACCGTCCCCGCCTCGGCCAGCAGCGCCGGGGCCACGCCCAGCTCCTCCGCGGTCCGCCGGGCCGCCGCCGCGAACGGCGTCTCGCCCGGATACGGGTGCCCGCAGCAGGTGTTGGACCACACGCCGGGGGAGTGGTACTTCGACAGCGCCCGGCGCTGGAGCAGCAGCCGCCCCTTCTCGTCGAAGAGGAAGACCGAGAACGCCCGGTGCAGCTGCCCCGGAGGCTGGTGCGCCGCGAGCTTCTCCGCGGTGCCGATCGTCGCGCCGTCCTCGTCGACCAGCTCCAGCATGATCGGCTCGGCGGCGCCGCCCGGCGCGCCCACCGCAGAGGTTCCGGCGGTCTGTGCGTTGGCAGGTGTGATCGGCATGCCCATCCTTGTCGTCGGTCGTCGACGTCAAGTCTGCCCCACCAGCACTCCTATCACTGGCAGAGCACCGCCCGCCGCCGCGCGTCCACGCACCGCGCACGCCGCCCCGGGAGCCGCGCGCGCCCCGGCATGGCCCTCGCCACAGCACCGCCCCGGCAACCGTGACCAGCCCCCGCATAACCGGCACCCGAGCCGGCGGCCAGTTGTTCCGGCCCGCCCCGATCCACCATGATGATCTCGGCAGGCTCAGCCGACGGTCACCCGATCGAGTGGTGAATACGTGGTGAACGGCCGCATCCCGCGATCGGATAGCCTCTGCCGACGTGCCTCCCGCCCCCAGGGACCGGGTGTGCCACGCCCGCCGCCCGGGTAGTTCGTGCCGAATGCGGACCGACCGGCGCTGCTCGTCAGCATCCAAGGAGTGAGTTCGTCTGTCGACCGCCATCCTCACCGGTCCGCCGGTCGCCGGGTCGTCGCTCGAAGCCGACCTGCGCACACTGGGTTTTGACGTCCGTACGGCCGGTGACCCCGCCGACGCCACCGCGCTGCTCGCCGAGGTGCCCGCCCAGGAGCGGGTCGCCCTGGTGGACCCCCGCTTCGTCGGCCACCTGCACGCCCTGCGGCTCGCCCTGACCGACCCCCGCTTCCCGGCCGCCGCGGTGCCCGGCGTGCTCTCGGTCCAGGCCGGGGCCCGCGCCGCGCTGGACCGCGCGGCCGGCCGCATCCCGGTCGGCGCCGGCACCGCCCACCTGACCGACATGCTCACCGACACCCTCACCGAGGCGCTCGACCGCGCCGACATCGGCCTGCACCGCGTCGAGCCGGGCAGCCTGGTCGCCACCCTCGCGCTGACCCCCGCCCAGCGGGAGGAGGCCCGCGAGGCGGTCGCCGCCGTCGACGACGAGGCGGTCCGGCTGCGCACCGCCGTCAAGTCCCGCGACGGCTTCTTCACCACCTTCTGCATCAGCCCCTACTCGCGCTACCTCGCCCGCTGGTGCGCGCGCCGCGGCCTCACGCCCAACCAGGTCACCACCGCGTCCCTGCTCACCGCGCTGATCGCGGCGGGCAGCGCGGCCACCGGTACCCGCGGCGGCTTCGTCGCCGCCGGCGTGCTGCTGCTGCTCTCCTTCGTCCTGGACTGCACCGACGGGCAGCTCGCCCGCTACTCGCTCCAGTACTCGACGCTGGGCGCCTGGCTGGACGCCACCTTCGACCGCGCCAAGGAGTACGCGTACTACGCGGGGCTCGCCCTCGGGGCGGCCCGGGGCGGCGACGACGTGTGGGCGCTGGCGCTCGGCGCGATGATCCTCCAGACCTGCCGGCACGTCGTCGACTTTGCCTTCAACGAGGGCAGCGAATTCGAAGGCGGCGCCGGAGCGGCCGGCCCCGCGGTGGCGCTCTCCGACCGGCTCGACAGCGTCGGCTGGACGGTCTGGGTGCGCCGCATGATCGTGCTGCCCATCGGCGAACGCTGGGCCATGATCGCCGTGCTGACCGCGCTGACCACCCCGCGCATCGTCTTCTACGCCCTGCTCGTCGGCTGCGCGCTGGCCGCCTGCTACACCACGGCCGGCCGGGTGCTGCGCTCCCGGGCCCGCCGCGCCCGGCGCACCGACCGGGCTGCCCGCGCACTCGCGGACCTCGCCGACTACGGGCCGCTGGTCGAGCTGCTCACCGGCGGCGGCCGGGGCCGGGCCCGGAGCGGTTCCCTCCTGGCACCCGTTATGGCGTTTCTCTCGTCCGCGGTGCTGCTGGTATGGGTGATCTCCCAGCCGGGCCCCGCCTCGTGGCTCACCGTCGGCGTCGCGGTCTGCTCCGCGCTGCTGGCCGCCGCGGCGCTGTCCCGCCCGCTCAAGGGCGCCCTGGACTGGCTCGTCCCGCCCTTCTTCCGGGCCGGCGAGTACCTCACCGTCCTGGTGCTGGCCGCCCGGGCGGACGTCCACGGAGCGCTGCCCGCGGCGTACGGGCTGATCGCGGCGGTCGCCTACCATCACTACGACACGGTCTACCGCATCCGCGGTGGCACCGGGGCCCCACCGCGGTGGCTGGTCCGGGCGACCGGCGGGCACGAGGGACGGATCCTCGTGATCACCGTCCTGGCCGCCCTGCTGCCCGCCACAGGTTTCACGATCGCGCTCACGGCACTCGCTGTGGTCCTGGCGCTGCTGGTGCTCGCCGAGAGCATCCGCTTCTGGGTGGCCGCCCACACACACGGTGCACCCGCCGTACACGATGAAGGAGAACCCGCATGATCGGCCTCGTGCTGGCCGCCGGCGCCGGACGGCGTCTGCGCCCCTACACCGACACCCTGCCCAAGGCTCTGGTGCCGGTCGACGGGGAGACCACGATCCTCGACCTGACCCTCGGCAACTTCGCCGAGATCGGCCTGACCGAGGTCGCGATCATCGTCGGCTACCGCAAGGAGGCCGTGTACGAGCGCCGGGAGGCCCTGGAGCAGAAGTACGGCCTCAAGATCACCCTCATCGACAACGACAAGGCCGAGGAGTGGAACAACGCCTACTCCCTGTGGTGCGCCCGTGACGTCATCGCGGCCCACGACTCGGTGATCCTCGCCAACGGCGACACCGTGCACCCGGTCTCCGTCGAGAAGACGCTGCTCGCCGCCCGCGGCAACGGCCAGAAGATCATCCTCGCGCTGGACACCGTCAAGCAGCTCGCCGACGAGGAGATGAAGGTCGTCACCGACCCCGCGAAGGGCGTGCAGAAGATCACCAAGCTGATGGACCCCGCCGAGGCGACCGGCGAGTACATCGGCGTCACCCTCATCGAGGGCGAGGCCGCCGCCGAGCTGGCCGACGCCCTGAAGACCACCTTCGAGCGGGACCCCGACCTCTACTACGAGGACGGCTACCAGGAGCTGGTCAACCGCGGCTTCAAGGTCGACGTGGCGCCGATCGGCGACGTCAAGTGGGTCGAGATCGACAACCACGACGACCTCGCGAAGGGCCGTGACATCGCATGCCAGTACTGACCCGCCTCATCCCGTCCCCGGTTGTCGTCGACATCAGCGCCGGCGCCCTGGACGACCTGGCGGGTCTGCTGGCCGACCAGCGCATCTCGGCTTCCGGCAAGCTCGCCATCGCGATCAGCGGCGGCTCGGGGGCCCGGCTGCGCCGGCGGCTGGCCCCCGCCCTGCCGGGCGCCGAGTGGTACGAGGTCGGCGGCGGCACCCTGGACGACGCGATCAAGCTCGCCGACGCCATGAAGAAGGGGCACTACGACGCGGTCGTGGGCCTGGGCGGCGGCAAGATCATCGACTGTGCGAAGTTCGCCGCGGCGCGCATCGGCCTGCCGCTGGTGGCGGTCGCCACCAACCTCTCGCACGACGGGCTGTGCTCGCCGGTCGCCACCCTCGACAACGACGCGGGCCGCGGCTCCTACGGCGTGCCCAACCCGATCGCCGTGGTCATCGACCTCGACATCATCCGCGAGGCCCCGGTCCGCTTCGTCCGCTCCGGCATCGGCGACGCGATCTCCAACATCTCCGCGGTCGCGGACTGGGAGCTGTCGCACCGGGAGACCGGCGAGGCCATCGACGGGCTGGCCGCGGCCATGGCCCGGCAGGCCGGCGAGGCCGTGCTCCGCCACCCCGGCGGCGTCGGCGAGGACGGTTTCCTCCAGGTGCTGGCCGAGGGCCTGGTGCTGACCGGCATCTCGATGTCGGTGGCCGGCGACAGCCGCCCGGCCTCCGGCGCCTGCCACGAGATCAACCACGCCTTCGACATCCTCTTCCCCAAGCGGGCGGCGAGCCACGGCGAGCAGTGCGGCCTCGGCGCCGCCTTCGCCACCCACCTGCGCGGCGACCGGGAGACCTCGGCGCTGATGGTCGAGGTGCTCCAGCGCCACGGCCTGCCGGTCACCCCGGGCGACATGGGCTTCACCGACGAGGAGTTCGTGCAGGCCGTCGAGTTCGCCCCGAAGACCCGTCCAGGGCGCTACACGATCCTGGAGCACCTGGACCTGTCCACCGACCAGATCAGGGACGCATACGCCGACTATGCCGAAACCATCAGTAGCTGAGCTCCGCCCGGTCGTTCACCCCGAGGGCGTGAAGGACCGGCGCAGCGGGGAGCACTGGGCCGGCCGCCTCTACATGCGGGAGATCTCGCTCCGCTGCGACCGGTACCTGGTCAACACCCGGGTCACGCCCAACCAGCTGACCTACGTGATGACCGTCTTCGGCGTGCTCGCGGCCCCGGCGCTGCTGGTGCCGGGCATCTGGGGCGCGGTGCTCGGCGTGGTCATGGTGCAGCTCTACCTCCTCTTCGACTGCATCGACGGCGAGGTCGCGCGCTGGAAGAAGCAGTTCTCGCTCGGCGGGGTCTACCTCGACCGGGTCGGGGCCTACCTCTGCGACGCCGCGGTGCTCGTCGGCTTCGGCCTGCGCGCCGCGGACCTGTGGGGCCCCGGGCGGATCGACTGGCTCTGGGCGTTCCTGGGCACCCTGGCCGCCCTCGGCGCGATCCTGATCAAGGCCGAGACCGACCTCGTCGGCGTCGCCCGCCACCAGGGCGGCCTGCCGCCGGTCAAGGAGGCGGCGGCCGAGCCGCGTTCCTCCGGCATGGCGCTGGCCCGTAGGGCCGCCGCGGCCCTGAAGTTCCACCGGCTGATCCTCGGCATCGAGGCGTCCCTGCTGATCCTGGTCCTGGCGGTCGTGGACGCGGTGCGCGGCGACCTGTTCTTCTCCCGGCTCGGCGTCGCGGTGCTGGCCGGCATCGCGCTGCTGCAGACTCTGCTGCACCTCGTGTCCATCCTCGCCTCCAGCAGGCTCAAGTGACCGCGGCGGCCACCATGCGGCTCGGTGCGGTTGTCCTGACCATGGGCAACCGCCCCGACGAGCTGCGCGCGCTGCTGGAGTCCGTCGCCAAACAGGACGGCGAGCCGATCGAGGTGGTGGTGGTCGGCAACGGCGCGCCACTGCCCGAGCTGGCCGTGCCCGGGCTGGTGGTGCGGACCGTCGAGCTGCCGGAGAACGTCGGCATACCGGCCGGCCGCAACGTCGGCATCGAGGCGTTCCGAACCGACGGCCGGGACGGCTTCGTCGTCGATGCCCTGATGTTCCTCGACGACGACGGACTGCTGCCCCGCGCCGACACCGCCGAGCTGTGCCGCGAGGCGTTCGCCGCCGACCCGGAGTTGGGGATCATCAGCTTCCGGATCGCCGACCCGGACACCGGCGTGACCCAGCGCCGGCACGTCCCCCGGCTGCGCGCCTCCGACCCGCTGCGCTCCTCGCGCGTGACCACCTTCCTCGGCGGCGCCAACGCGGTCCGCACCGCGGTGTTCGCCCAGGTCGGCGGCCTGCCCGACGAGTTCTTCTACGCCCATGAGGAGACCGACCTGGCCTGGCGCGCGCTCGACGCCGGCTGGCTGGTCGACTACCGGGCGGACATGATTTTGCACCACCCCACCACGGCCCCGGCCCGGCACGCGGTCTACCACCGGATGGTGGCCCGCAACCGGGTCTGGCTGGCCCGCCGCAACCTCCCCGCCCCGCTGGTTCCGGTCTACCTCGGTGTCTGGTTCCTGCTCACCCTCGCCCGCCGGCCGTCGCTGCCGGGGCTCCGGGCCTGGCTGGGCGGTTTCCGCGAGGGCTGGGCCACCCCGTGCGGTCCCCGGCGCCCCATGAAGTGGGCTACCGTTTGGCGACTGAGCCGGCTGGGCCGCCCTCCCATCATCTGACAAGCTCGTATCTGAGAGCATCAGGCGCGAGCCGGGGCGTCCCCGGCAGCGCACCTTGAGGACGAAAGTGTCAACTGTGAGCGAGACCACGCACGACAGTGCGGTCGCCATGAGTGCCCCGCCATCCGCCGACGAAGGACTCACGCCCCTTCAGCGTGCCCAGAAGTACGGGCTGGCGCAGAGCGGGGCCCGGCCCGGCCTTACGGAGTACATCCGCCAGCTGTGGCACCGCCGGCATTTCATCTCGGCCTTCTCCAGCGCCAAGCTGACCGCGCAGTTCAGCCAGGCCAAGCTGGGCCAGGTCTGGCAGGTGGCGACGCCGCTGCTGAACGCGCTCGTCTACTACTTCATCTTCGGCCTGCTGATCGGCACCCGGAAGGGCGTCCCGGACTACGTCCCGTTCCTGGTGACCGGTGTCTTCATCTTCACCTTCACCCAGAGCTCGGTGATGGCCGGTACGCGGGCGATCTCCGGCAACCTCGGCCTGGTGCGGGCGCTGCACTTCCCGCGAGCCTGCCTGCCGATCTCGTTCTGTCTCATGCAGCTCCAGCAACTGCTGTTCTCCATGGGCGTGCTGGTGGTCATCCTGCTGGCCTTCGGGCAGGTGCCCACCTGGTCCTGGCTGCTGGTGCTGCCCGCGCTGCTGCTCCAGTTCGTGTTCAACACCGGCCTGGCGATGATCATGGCGCGGCTCGGCAGCAAGACCCCGGACCTGGCGCAGCTGATGCCCTTCATCATGCGGACGTGGATGTACGCGTCCGGCGTGATGTTCAGCATCAGCGTGATCATGAAGGGCAAGCACGTCCCGCACTGGGTCGAGGTGCTGCTCTACGGCAACCCCGCCGCGGTCTACATCGACCTGATCCGCTTCGCGCTGATCGACAGCTTCAAGGCGAGCCAGCTCCCGCCGCACGTGTGGGCGTTCGCCGTCGGCTGGGCGCTGCTGGTCGGCGTCGCGGGCTTTGTGTACTTCTGGAAGGCTGAGGAGCGGTACGGACGTGGCTGAGCAGGTAGCCGAGCAGGTGGCCCAGCAGGTGGAAGGCGTCCAGTCGACGACGCCGGCGCAGGAGCGCATCCCGACCGTGATCGCGGACGAGCTGCACATCGTGTACCGCGTCTACGGCACCGGTGCGGGCAAGGGCAGCGCCACCGCGGCGCTCAACCGGATCGTCCGGCGGCGCCCCTCTGTGGGCGTGCGGGAGGTGCACGCGGTCAAGGGGGTCTCCTTCACCGCCTACCGCGGCGAGTCGATCGGCCTGATCGGTTCGAACGGCTCCGGCAAGTCGACGCTCCTCAAGGCGGTCGCCGGGCTGCTGCCCGCCGAGCGCGGCAAGGTCTACACCCACGGCCAGCCCTCGCTGCTGGGCGTGAACGCGGCCCTGATGAACGACCTGACCGGCGAGAAGAACGTCATCCTGGGCGGTCTGGCGATGGGCATGTCCCGCGAGCAGGTCCGCGAGCGCTACGACGGCATCGTCGAATTCTCCGGCATCAACGAGAAGGGCGACTTCATCTCGCTGCCGATGCGGACCTACTCGTCCGGTATGGCGGCCCGGCTGCGGTTCTCCATCGCGGCCGCCAAGGACCACGACGTGCTGCTGATCGACGAGGCGCTGGCCACCGGCGACCGCGCCTTCCAGAAGCGCTCCGAGGCCCGCATCCGCGAACTGCGCAAGGAAGCGGGTACGGTCTTCCTCGTCAGCCACAACAACAACTCGATCCGGGACACCTGCGACCGCGTGCTGTGGCTGGAGCGGGGCGAGCTGCTGATGGACGGCCCGACGGACGAGGTCATCAAGGCGTACGAGAAGGAGACGGGCAAATAGC
>NZ_KB891878.1 GCF_000373585.1 Streptomyces sp. MspMP-M5 | reverse complement strand
GCGCTGCTGATCGACATGTCCTCGATCACCCCGCAGACCTCCATCGACCTGGCCCAGAACGCCGCCGAAAAGGGCATCCGGGTCCTGGACGCACCGGTCTCCGGCGGCGAGGCCGGCGCCGTCGAAGCCGTCCTGTCCATCATGGTCGGCGGCCACCAGGACGACTTCGACGCCGCCCAGCCGATCCTCCAGACACTGGGCAAGACCATCGTGCTGTGCGGACCGCACGGCTCCGGCCAGACCGTCAAGGCCGCCAACCAGCTCATCGTCGCCGTCAACATCCAAGCCTGCGCCGAGGCCGTGGTCTTCCTGGAGAAGTCCGGCGTCGACCTGCCCGCCGCCCTCGACGTCCTCAACGGCGGCCTGGCCGGCTCCACCGTCCTGACCCGCAAGAGGGCCAACTTCCTCAACCGCGACTTCAAGCCCGGCTTCCGCATCGACCTGCACCACAAGGACATGGGCATCGCCACCGACGCCGCCCGCACCGTCGGCGCCGCCCTGCCCCTCGGCTCCGTCGTCGCCACCCTCGTCGCCTCCCTGCGCGCCCAGGGCGACGGCGGCCTCGACCACTCCGCCCTCCTCCGCGGCGTCGAACGCCTCTCCGGATACGACCTCAAGGACTGACCCCGTTCAGCCGGTGTCGCGGCCGCCGCACTGCGGCCGCGACACCGGTGCCTTCCGCTGCCTTCCGCTTCCGTCGGAAGTGCCCTAGGCCCCGGGCCGCGAGGGCCGCTCGTCGTTGCGGCTGTCTGCGAACGGTCCCAGGAGCGCCGGGAGTTGGGCCGGACCCCGCATCAGCCGCGTTCGCCGCCAGGTGACCCCGCCGCCGGGGCCGTCCTCGTTGCCGCCCCGTTCGTCCGTGACCGGTCGCAGTTCCGGGAAGCGGGCGAGCAGCACCTCGAACGCGATCCGCGCCTCGGCCCGGGCCAGCGGCGCGCCCAGGCAGTGGTGCGGGCCGTGCCCGAAGGCCAGATGGCCGCCCGGGGCCGGCCGGTCCAGCCGTACCGTGTCCGGGGCGTCGAACCGCGCCGGATCGCGGTTGGCGCCACCGGGCGAGACCAGGACCACGTCCCCCGCCCCGATGCGGACGCCACCGAGCTCGAACGGCTCGGTGGCGTAGCGGAAGGTCGCCAGCGTCACCGGCGCGTCGAACCGCAGGAACTCCTCCACCGCCTTGGGCAGCAGCCCAGGATCGTCCCGGAGGCGGGCGCGCAGCGCGTCGTCGCGGAGCAGGGCGAGCAGTCCGTTGCCGATCAGATTGGCCGTGGTCTCGTGCCCGGCGACCACCAACAGCACGGCCAACGAGACCAGTTCGGGCTCGGTGAGGCGGTCGCCGGCGTCCCGGGCGGCGATCAGGCCGCTCAGCACATCGTCCCCGGGAGCCGCCCGCCGTGCCGCGATCAGCTCGGTCATATAGCCGGCCAGTGCGTGCGACGCCCGGTCGGTGGTGTCCGGATCCGCGGCCGCGAACAGGTCGTCCGACCACCGGCGCACCGCCGCCCGGTCCGCGTCCGGCACCGCAAGCAGCTCGCAGATCACCGCGATCGGTAGCGGGGCCGCGAACCCCTCGACCAGATCGACCGGTCCGCCGCCCGCTGCCTCCGCGGCCCGGCCCAGCGCCGCGGCCAGCCGCTCCGCGATCTCCCGGACGCGGGGCTCCAGCCGGCTCACCGCGGCCGGGGTGAAGGCCGCCATGGCCAGTTTCCGGAGCCGGCCGTGGTCCGGCGGGTCGGTGGCCAGCATGCTGCGGCTGACGGCCGGGGCCACATCGCGTCCGGAGGGCCGGTCGGCGAAGTAGCGGGCGGTGTTCTTCGACAGCCGCCCGTCGCCCAGCGCCGCCCGCGCTTCCGCCCAGCCGGTCACCACCCACGTCGTACGGTCCTTGCCGGTCCGCACCCGCTGCACCGGGCCGCGCGCCCGGAGTGCGGCGAGCAGGGGATAGGGGTCCCGGGAGAACTCGGCCGACTCCATGGGGTTGTTCACTTCCGCCTCGTGCTCTCGCTCGTCGTCAGGTCCGCGCCCGCTCGGCCCGGTCCCAGCTGTCCGAGTGGGATCCCGCCGCCGAGGTGCGAGCGCGCGGTGCCCGGCGCACGCTGGAGGCATGTCCGAGCATCCGCCTGTCATCGTGCACCCACCGACGCCCTCCGGGGGCCGCCGGGTGACCGTGCACGGGCAGATCGTCGGCCTGGCGCACGGCCGCGGCGATGTGGCGGAGTTCCTCCGCCGCGCGGGCGTGGCCGAGCCCGCCCAGGACATCGCCCTGGACGACCCCTGCCTGGTCGAGTGGCGCGGCGGCTCCCTGGACGACTGGCCGATGCCGTCGGCCTGACGGGCCGCGCCCTGTCCGGCGCCCCCGCGCTCCCGTTTCCCTCGCGTGCTGCCGCATCCCCGTGCGGCCGGCCGTCCCCGGGGCTGCCCACCGGACGACCGCAGGACCCGGCCACCCGGGTATCCCGACACCTACCGCCCCCCGAGGACCGGACACGTACCGGCGCCCCCCGACGACCGGACGCGCACCGCCACCGCCCGCATGGCCGGACGCGCACCGCCACCGCCGTGTCCGATTTCCGCCAGAGTACCGGCCCGGCAGGGGGCACAGTGGGGAATGTGATGAGCGAGGACAGCAGGTACGAGGCGGTGCGGAGCCGGGACGCCCGGTTCGACGGGGCGTTCTTCTTCGCGGTGTCGACGACCGGCATCTACTGCCGGCCGAGCTGCCCCGCCACCACCCCGCGGCGGCGGAACGTCACCTTCTTCCCGACCGCCGCGGCTGCCCAGGGCTCCGGTTTCCGGGCCTGCCGGCGGTGCCGCCCCGACGCGGTCCCCGGCTCGGCGGAGTGGAACGCCCGGGCGGACGTCGTGGGGCGGGCCATGCGGCTGATCGGCGACGGTGTCGTCGACCGCGAGGGCGTCGTCGGACTGGCGGACCGGCTCGGCTACAGCGCCCGGCAGGTGCAGCGCCAGCTGACCGCCGAGCTGGGGGCCGGGCCCGCAGCGCTGGCCCGGGCCCAGCGCGCGCACACCGCGCGGGTACTGCTCCAGACCACCGGCCTGCCGATCGCCGAGATCGCCTTCGCCGCCGGATTCGCCAGCGTCCGGCAGTTCAACGACACCATCAGGGAGATCTACGCGCTCACGCCGAGCGGACTGCGGGCCCGCCCGTCGCCCGGTCACCGCTCCTCAACGGCGGCGCGGCGCGGCGGCACCTCTTCCGGCGGCCCGGCGGTCCCGTCCGGCACGCCCGGTGTGCTGCCGCTGCGACTGGCGTACCGCGGCCCGTTCGCGGCCCGGCAGATCTTCGACTACCTGGAGCGGCGGGCGCTCGACGGGATCGAGGAGGTCACCGGGGAGCCCGGCCGCCGGACGTACCGGCGGACCCTGCGGCTGCCCGCCGGCACCGGCATCGCGGAGGTCGACGAGGCCACCGGCGACGGCTGGCTGGACTGCCGGCTGCACCTGACCGAACTGCGGGATCTGGCCACCGCCGCGCAGCGCGTCCGCCGGCTGTTCGACCTGGACGCCGACCCGTTCGCGGTCGGCGAACGGCTCGGCACGGCCCCCGCGCTGGCCCCGCTGGTCGCCCGCCGGCCCGGATTGCGGTCCCCGGGAACCGTGGACCCGGACGAACTCGCGGTGCGCGCCGTCCTGGGGCGGGCCGGCACCACCGCCGGCCGTGCCCTGGGCGCCCGTCTGGTCGCCGCGCACGGCGAGCCACTGCCGCGGCCATCGGGGGCCCTCACCCATCTCTTCCCGCAGGCCGCGGAGTTGGCGGACACGCCGCTCACCGGCCTGGGCCTGGCCCCGTCGCGGACCGTCGCGCTGCGCGCCCTCGCCGCCGCGCTGGCCGCCCGGGACGTCGTCCTGGACGCCGGTACCGACCGCGAACGGGCCGGCCGCGCGCTCCGCGCCCTCCCCGGCATCGGCCCGTGGACCGCCGGCTACGTCCGGATGCGGTCGCTGGGCGACCCCGACGTCCTCCTCGCCGCACCGCCCCCGGACGCCGACCCGGCGATCTGGAGCCCCTGGCGCTCGTACGCGACGCACTACCTCTGGGCCGCGGCCCCCGCCGTGCCCACCGGCGCCCCGCAACGGCACCGGAACCCGACAGAACGGATCGACGCATGACCCTGTACGCCACCCTCGACAGCCCGCTGGGCACGCTCCTCCTCGTGGGCGAGCGCTCCGCCACCGCGCCCGGCGGCACCACGCTGGCCTCGCTCTCCGTGCCGGGCCAGAAGCGCGGACCCGTCGTCCAGGACGACTGGACGCACGACCCGTCCGCCTTCACCGGTGTCGCCCGCCAACTCACGGCGTACTTCGACGGGGCACGGGAGCCGTTCACCGTCGAGTGCGTCCCGCGCGGCACCGACTTCCAACAACGCGTCTGGGCAGCCCTGGAGGCCATCCCGTACGGCACGACCACCACCTACGGGGCGATCGCCGCCGCCATCGGGGCGCCGCGCGCCGCCGTCCGGGCCGTCGGCACGGCGATCGGCGCCAACCCCCTGCTGGTGGTCCGGCCCTGCCACCGCGTCATCGGCGCCGACGGCTCGCTCACCGGCTACGCAGGCGGCCTGGACCGCAAGCGCCTCCTCCTCGGCCTCGAAGGAACGGCCCTGGCCTCCGGCTGACCGGGCCTCGCCGGTCCCGGCCCCACGCCGGCCGGGACCGCAGAACGCGCCCCGTTCAGAGCCTCGACCCCCCGGTGACATCGATCCGCTGCCCGGTGATCCACCGGGAGTCGTCGCAGGCGAGGAAGGCGACCACGTCCGCGACATCGGTGGGGCGGCCGAGCCGGTTGAACACCGAGATGGCGGCAAGTGCCGCATGTGCCTCGGGAGTTGCCCGCATGGCCGCGTTCATGTCGGTCTCTATGAAGCCGGGTGCCACGGTGTTCACGGTGATCCCGCGCGCGCCGAGGTCCGCGGCCAGCGTGCGGGTGAGGGTGTCGAGCGCGCCCTTGGAGACGCCGTAGGCGATGGTCGACGGAAAGGCCGTGGTCGTGACCGCGGACGAGATGTTGACGATCCGCCCGCCGTCCCGCATCCGCCGCAGACCGTGCTGGATGAGGAAGAACGGGGCCTTGGTGTTGATCGCGACGGTCCGGTCGAACTCCTCCGGTGTCACCTCGCCGATGTGCCCCGGCAGACTGATCGCCGCGTTGTTGACGAGGATGTCCAGGCCCGGTTCCGCCCCGATCCCGGCCAGCCCGGCGTCGAAGGACTCGAACAGCGCCTCGGCGTCGCCCGGCACCCCTAGCTCCGCGGAGACCGGGAACGCCCGGCCGCCCTCGTCCTGGATGCTCTCGACGGTCTCCTTGGCCGCCGTCTCACTGCTTCGGTAATGGACGGCGACCAGCGCACCGTCGCGGGCGAGGCGCCGGGCGATGCCGCGGCCGATGCCCCGGCTGGATCCCGTTACCAGTGCGGTCTTTCCGTTGAGGTCACCCATGGTCGTCGTCGGCCTTCCGTAGTGCTCGGGGCGGCTTGTTGCCGCCGTGACCGGGGGAGTGCTGTGTGGGCGGGCCCGGTCGGCGTTCCGGTGTGTCTTCTGCCCACATGGTTCATGAGCCGATCGGGCCCATGACGAGGGAGGGTCGGCGGCCGCTCGTCCGGTCACGGAAGCGGAGCGAAGGACGTCAGGGTCGAGGTGAAGACCGGCGCGCCGTCCTGGACCCCGGTGACCCGGACCGTCGTGGTGCCCGGTATCGCCGACGCCCTCCGCCGCGCTTCGATGAGACATGGCAGCCCATGTTCCGCGTAGCGATGGAACTCGGTGGCGAAGGCGTACGGAACGAAGGATGCGCTGCCGGTCAGCGCACGGGCGGCCTGTTGCGCCGCGTCGAGCAGCGACAGGCCCGGGACATGATCGTTCGCGGGGTTGACGACCGTGGGATGGTCCGGCGCCACCCGCAGCAGCCATTGCCCCGGCCGTCCGGTGGGGGAGAGGAGGACGTCGCGCTCGTCGGCGCTGCCGGTCAGCTCGGCCGGAACGGGGGCGGGGAGCGGGCCGGGGACGGGGCGGGCCGTGATCCGTTCGCCGCGGATCCGGCGGTAGACGGCCGGTGAGGTCACACTCACGTGGGACTGCCCGGTCACGACGACGCGGCCGCCGGTGCGGAGGGTCATCCCGAAGTTGCCGCAGGCCAGCGCGCCGGCCCGCATGCGCGTCTGGCTGCACACGACGTCGATGGTCACCGGCGTCGGGCCGCTCCCGGTGACGCGGTGTTCGGGGTCGGTGGTGTAGACGATGTCGTCGAGGATGAAGTGATAGCCGAGGGGAACGGCGAATTCCGTGTGCGATACCAGCAGTCCGGCCTGCCGGATTGTCTCGCCCGCAAGAATCGGGTGATGCCGGCCGTGGTTCGGAGTGAAGTACGGGTGGTTGTGCGGCCACTGGGCGATCACCGAGAAATGATCGTGTCCCATCCGCTGCCAGGAGGTGATCAAGATATCTTCGGTCATCGGTCGGTGCACGAATTCGTGGGGGACCGGGACGGCCACGTCGGACCCCCGCCGGTCGTCGGCCGGGGACTCCTGGACCTGCTGCGTCCAGCATCGGTTTGTGGCTGAAACCATGCGGCTGGCCTGCAACGTGTCGCTCATGACAGCCCCTATACGTCTCTATGGGAGAGCTCCGGACACGGTTAAGATACGTACCATCCGGTTTTCTTTTCAATGCTGGCGTGAAGGTGCAGAGGGCCCGCCGATCTGGAGGAGACTTGAGCTGCGCAATTCGCCGAGAAAAGCTTGAGCCTTGAGGGACGGGAGGCGATCTGTGGCACGTCAGGACCGCGCGATCAGGACGCGACGAGTAATCCTGGAAGTCGCCGCGTCGGTTTTCGACGAACAAGGTTTCGACCGCGCGACTATCGCGGAGATTCTCGCGCGCGCCGGCGTGACGAAGGGCGCCCTGTATTTCCACTTCGCCTCCAAGGAAGAGCTCGCGCTCGCCGTGCTGCATGAGCAGGTGCTGGACATCGCGGTCCGGCCCCAGCAGATCAAGCTGCAGGAGTTCGTGGACGCGGGGCAGATTCTGGCGTATCGCCTGCGGCACGACCCGATCCAGCGTGGTGCCGCCCGTCTCGCCATCGAGCAGGGCTCCAACCACCTCGACCGCAGGCAGTCGATGACGGCCTGGACCGGCTTCGTCGAAGGCATGCTGAAGGAGTCCAAGGCGCGGGGCGAGATACTGGAGAGCGTCAACGTACGGGACGCCGCCGAGCTGTTCGTCGGCGCCTTCGCCGGCCTCCAGATGATGTCCAAGGCGTTCACCGACCAGAGCGACGTCAGCCGTCGGCTGACCGTCTTCTTCGAGCACACCCTGCCCACCATCGCCGTTCCCGCCATCCTTGCCAGGCTCAGGGTCGATCCGGACCGGGGCGCCCGGCTCGACGCGGAACTCCGGGAGAGCGAGGCCCGGGAGGACCCTGCCGAGGCAGGGGTGGACTTCGAGGGCGCAGTGCCGTAGCGAGCGCCCGCGGAGTTCCTCGGTACGCCGGAGCGGCCGGGCGGAAGAGCCCTTCGTGCGTGGATACGCCGTTTCCGTCCCCGGCGTGGACACGGTGGGCGCACTTCGCTCTTGACTCTCTCTTGATCCCTCGACCGGCTGATTGTCAGTGGCGTGCGGTTCACTGGAAGCAGTGTCCGGAACGATGCCGCGGGAGGGGCGATGAACGGGGTGGCGGGCCCGAAGGGTCGGGACGTGTACGGGGGTTGGCGCAGGTGGGGATCGGGCGCGGCGGAAGTGATCGAGATCACCGCCCGGGGTCCGAGATCGGGGTGCATGGCTTGGAATAGGCCCCCGCACTGACGCGTTCGCCATGCACGTATCAAGGGTCGCCCCTGCCCGCGCATCACTTTCCGCCATACACGGCGCACCCCTGCGCTCACTCCTGCCCCCTGGAGGCCGCACGCATGTCCCGGACGATGACGGACCAACTCCCCGTGAGGACGGCGGATTCGGCCGCCGCGCCGCCGCTGCCCCGGTCGCCCGAGGGCGGCCATCGCAGACCGCGCGCCGGCATCGTGCCCGTCCTCGCCTTCGCCGGCATCGTCGTCGCGGTGATGCAGACGCTGCTCGTGCCGGTCGTCAAGGACCTGCCGACGCTCCTCGGCACCGCGCCCAGCAACGCCATGTGGGTCATGACGGCCACCCTCCTCGCCGGTGCCGTCGCCACCCCCATCATGGGCCGCCTCGGCGACCTCTACGGCAAGCGGCGGATGCTGCTGGCCAGCCTCGGCATCATGGTCGTCGGCTCGCTGGTCTGCGGTTTCACCGGCCAGCTGATCGTCATGATCGTCGGCCGGGCGCTGCAGGGCTTCGCGATGGGCGCGATACCCCTCGGCATCGGCCTGATGCGCGACGCACTGCCCAGAGAGCGGCTCGGCTCGGCCATGGCCCTGATGAGCTCCTCGATAGGCGTCGGCGGCGGACTCGCGCTCCCCTTCGCCGCCCTGGTCGCCCAACACACCGACTGGCACGCGCTGTTCTTCACCTCCGCGGGGCTGGGGGTGCTGTCCATGCTGCTCACGCTGCTCGTCGTCCCGGAGAGCCCGGTGCGGGCGCCCGGCCGCTTCGACGTCGTCGGCGCCCTGGGCCTGTCCGCCGGACTCGTCGCCCTGCTGCTGCCCATCACCAAGGGCAGCGACTGGGGTTGGGGATCGCCCCTCGTGCTGGGCCTGTTCGGGGCGGCGGCGGTGATCCTGGTGCTGTGGGGTCTGATGGAGCTGCGGATCGCCGACCCGCTGGTCGATCTGCGCACCAGCGCGCGGCGCGAGGTGCTGCTCACCAACCTCGCCTCCATCACGGTCGGGGTGGCGTTCTACGCCATCTCGCTGGTGCTGCCGCAGCTGCTCCAACTCCCCACGTCCACGGGGTACGGCCTCGGCCAGTCGATGGTGGTGGCCGGGCTCTGCGTGGCGCCGCTGGGGCTGACGATGATGTTCGTCGCGCCGCTGTACGCGCGGATCGCCGCCCGCCGCGGCCCCAAGATCTCGCTGCTGCTCGGCATGCTGGTCATCGGGATCGGCTACGGCGGCGGGCTCGGCCTGATGCGGGCCCCCTGGCAGACCGTCATCATCGCGATGGTGGTCGGCGCCGGCATCGGCCTGGCGTACTCCTCGCTCCCGGCGCTGATCGTCGGCGCCGTCGACCCGTCCGAGACCGGCGCGGCCAACGGGCTGAACACCCTGATGCGGTCGATCGGCACCTCCGTGTCCAGCGCCGTGATCGGCATGGTGCTGGCCCATATGTCCGAGCCGCTGGGGCCGGTCGAGGTGCCCACGATGGCCGGGTTCCGGGTCTCGTTCCTGATCGCCACCGCCGCCGTCGCCCTCGGCGTGCTGGTGGCGGCCTTCCTGCCGTCCCAGCGGAAGGCGGCCGCGGCGCGGGAGGCGACGGCGGGGCGGGCGGCGTCGGCGGCGCGGCACGCGCAGGGTGCGGAGCAGGGTGCCGCGGGGGCGGGCAGCCGGGACGGAGCGGCCGACGCGGGCGGCGGCGTCCGGGCGGTGGCCGGTTCCGAGGATGCGGTGAGGAAAGGCGGCGCGGCTGACCGGGAGACCGATCAGGCCACCGCCGCCCCCGCCCTGCTGCCGGAGGCGCCCGCCGCCCCCGGCTTCCGTGGACGGGTCGTGGACGCCGCCGGCGGACCGGTGCCGGGCGCCACGGTCACGCTGATCGACCGGCACGGCCGCCAGGCCGGTGTCACCACGACCGCCGCCGACGGCGGTTACGCGCTCACCGCCCCGGCCGCCGGCATCTACGTCCTCACCGGCGCCGCCCCCGGCCACACCCCGCAGGCCGTCTCGGCCACCTGCGCAGGTGAGGCCGCGGTGGCCGAGGCGCAGCTCGTTCTGACGCCCACCGGCAGCCGCCTGGCCGGCACCCTGCTCGGTGGCCCGGACGGGGCGGCACTGGCCGGCGCGAGCGTCGTGGTCACCGATGCCCGCGGCGACGTGGTGACCCGTACGACGACCGACGCCGACGGCCGGTGGACGATCGCGCAGCTGCCGGACGGCGACCACACCCTCGTCCTCAGCGCGCCGGGGCACCAACCGGAGGCCCGTGCCGTTCAGTTGACCGGAGGGGGAGCGGGGGTGGACCGGAGGAGCGAGGGCCTTCACGAGGTGCGGTTGCGGCCCACCGCCACCGTGCGCGGTACGGTCCGCGGACCGGACGGGCGCCCGCTGGCGGAGGCTGCCGTGACCCTGCTGGAGGACGGAGCGGTCGCCGGCCGCATGGTCACCGGGCCGGACGGCGCCTATGCCTTCACGGACTTGACGAGCCGTCAGTACACCCTGTCGGTAGCCGGCTATCCGCCGCACGCGGCACCGATATCCCTGGCGAGGGGCGCGGACGCACGGCTGGATCTCGACGTGGCCCAGCCGGGCGGGGCCACGGTGCGCTGAGGCACCCACCTGGCATCCCGTCACCCACTTGAGTCAGCTGACCCACCACCCCGCCCCGTCAGCAACAGCCCGCGCGTATCCGCCAGTTCGGACTGGAGGAGCGTGCTCGCGGTGTCGGCGTCGCCGGCGATCACGGCGTCGACGAGGGCGGCATGGCGGGCGTCGCCGTGGTGGGGGTCGCCGTCGCGCAGGCCGAGCAGCTGGACGAGGTCGATCAGGCCCTGGCGCAGGGCGGGGACGAACTGGCCGAAGAGGTCGGTCAGTACGGGGTTGTGGGCGGCGTCCACCAGCGCCGTGTGCAGGGCGATGTCCGCGTCGACGAAGGCCGCGTCGTCGGCGCCGTCCGCCCGCCGGCGCTCCAGGGCCGCGCGCAGGGCCGCGACATCGGCCTCGGTGCGGCGCTCCGCGGCCAGGCGGGCGGCCTGTACCTCGACCATCGCGCGCACCTCGTAGACGTCGGCGACGGCCGCACGGCGCAGACGGGTCGGCCAGTCCTCGCTGGGTTCGGTGGCGAGGACGAAGACGCCGGCGCCCTGGCGGGGCTGCACCATCCCCGCGCCGGCCAGGGCGCGCAGCGCCTCGCGGACCGTCGAGCGGCCGACGCCGAGCGTCTTGGCCAGCGTCGTCTCGCCGGGGAGTTTGCTGCCCACCGGCCAGTGCCCATCGGTGATCTGGGCGCGCAGCTGCCGCGCGGCCTGCTCGACCAGCGGGCTGGGGCGGAGGGCTTCCAGCGGCATACGGTCTCTCCTGTCCACCCAACACCTCAGGTTGTCTGAGGAGTTGTTTCGTGGTTAGTGTACCCGGCATGACGCTGCGTGGCCTCCTTCTCGGGTGCCGCGGCGGGGCCTGACGCGACCGGCACCCCGCCGCGGGGTCCGGTGCTGCCGGTCTTCTCCGTCCCGGCTTCCGACGAAGGAAGAACGCGATGTCCCGTACTTTCCCCACCGTCCGTACCCCCGGCGGGCCGGTGCCCGCGACGGCCCCGGCCTGGAATCCGCAGCGCGCGAGTGCGATGCCCGCCCACCGCTACCGGCCCGCGCACGAGCGGGTCGAGGTGCCGCGCCTCGACCGCGGGTGGCCGGCGGCCCGGATCGGGCAGGCGCCCCTGTGGGTGCCGGTCGATCTGCGCGACGGCAACCAGGCGCTGGCCGAACCGATGGACACCCCGCGCAAGCGGCGGCTGTTCGACCTGCTGGTCGCCATGGGCTTCAAGGAGATCGAGGTCTCCTACCCCTCGGCCAGCCGCACCGACTTCGACTTCGTACGGCACCTGGCCGAGAGCGGCGCGGTGCCCGACGACGTGACCGTCGTGGTGTTCACCCCGGCCCGCAAGGAGCTGATCGAGCGGACCTTCGAGGCGATCGAGGGCCTGCCGCGCACCGTCGTCCACCTCTACACCGCCACCGCGCCCACCTGGCGCGAGGTGGTCCTCGGCCGCACACGGGACGAGGTGCACGCCATGGTCCGGGAGGCCGCGACGCTGATGGCCCGGCTGGCCGACGCCCGGCCGCACGCCGACATCCGGTTCCAGTTCTCGCCCGAGGTCTTCAACCTGACCGAACCCGCCCTGGTGCTGGAGATCTGCAACGGTCTGACCGAACTCTGGGACGCCGCCCCGGACCGCCCGGTCACCCACAACCTCCCGGCCACCGTCGAGATCGCCACGCCCAATGTGTACGCGGACCAGATCGAGTACCTGCACCGGCACTTGGCCCGGCGGGACGCGGTGATCCTCTCGCTGCACCCGCACAACGACCGCGGGACCGGCGTGGCCTGCGCGGAGCTGGGGCTGCTCGCGGGCGCCCAGCGGGTGGAGGGCTGCCTGTTCGGCAACGGCGAGCGCACCGGGAACGTCGATCTGGTCACCCTGGCCCTCAATCTCCACACCCAGGGCGTCGATCCGATGCTGGACTTCTCCGACCTCGACACCGTCCGGCGCACCGTCGAGGACTGCATCCGGCTGCCCGTCCACCCCCGGCACCCCTACGTCGGCGACCTCGTCCACACCGCGTTCTCCGGCACCCACCAGGACGCCATCAGCAAGGGCTTCGCCCACCACGCCCGGCGCGCCGCCGAGTTGGGCGTCCCCGAGGCCGAGGCGCCCTGGGACGTGCCGTACCTGCCCGTCGACCCGGCCGACCTCGGGCGCAGCTACGAGGCGGTGATCCGCGTCAACAGCCAGTCCGGCAAGGGCGGGATCGCCCACCTCCTGTACGCCCACCACGGGCTGGACCTGCCCGCCGGCCTGCGGCCGGACTTCTCCCGCACCGTGCAGTGCGCGACCGACGACAGCGGGCAGGAGGTCACCCCGAAGGACCTGTGGGAGCTGTTCCGCGCCACCTATCTCGCCCCGGGCGTGGACGGTCCGCTGGCCCTCGGCGCCTGGAGCACCGGCGAGCCGTCGCCGGGAGAGCACCTCGTCCGCTGCGAACTGGGCACGGGCGAGGGCCTGCGGACGTACGAGGGGCGCGGCAACGGGCCGCTGGCCGCGTTCGCCGCCGCACTGGCCGCGGCCGGTCACCCGGTGGACATCACCGCCTACGCCGAACACGCCACCGCCACCGGGCCGGACAGCGCCGCTGTCGCCTACGTCCGCTGCCGGATCGGACGGGACACCTACTGGGGCGCGGGCCAGGACACCTCCGTGCTGACCGCGTCGGTGCGGGCCGTCCTGGCGGCCGTCAACCGGGCGGCGCGCCGGTAGCGCAACCGGCTCCGCGAGGCCGCCGACCGCACCGTCCGGCGGCCTCGCGCGATGGCCGAAATTCGCCGTTCCGGTACAACCTCCGGGTCAACAGGAGCGTCTCCTCTACGCCCTATGGTGGGATTTCGGTCGAGTGCGGGCCCCGGTCCGCCCCGGGCGCACCACGGCATCCCCTGCATTGCCGCCCGGGGAACGGCCCTGCGCACGTACCAGGGGCATGGGCCCGGGGCGCGGGACGTCCGGGGCGGAAGCGGCCTTCCGGGGCCGGTGGGCAGGACGGCTGAAACGGCCGAACCTCGTAGTGCCGCGTCCGCAACCGCGGAGATTTCTGCGAGCCTGGGCGGCACACCGGAGTTCCGGCTGGTCACACAGGCCGCCGGGCAGCGTCGCACCGGGCGCGCGGCCTCGTTAGCGGGGTGTTAGTGCCTCGTTAGCGGACCGGCAGTGCCCGGGGGCACGCTGGAAGAGCAACGGACGGACCGTACGCACCCACTCATACGAGGGTACCCACCTACCAGACGAGGGGGACTCATGTCGCTCACCATCAAGACCCTCGGCCGCGGCCGCCGTGTCGCCGCCGGATCGCTCATCGCCGTCACCGCACTGACGCTCTCCGCCTGCCAGAACGGCACGGACAGCGCGTCGTCGCACTCCTCGTCGGCCGCCGCGCCCGCCACCTCCGGCTCCAACGGCGCGCCGTCGAACGGAGGCGGCAGCGCGCAGTCGGCCGGGAACGCCCCCCGGCCGTCCGGCGTCGCCAAGCCCTCCGCCGGCCGTTCCGGCGTCCCCAGCGCCAGCCAGGCCAACCCCTCGACCATGACCGCCTCGGACCGCTGTACCGCGGACAACATGTCGCTGCGCCTGGGCCGCACCGACATCGGCGCGGGCAACATCCGGGTGCCGCTGGTCTTCACCAACAAGGGCAAGAAGGCGTGCACGCTGCGCGGCTTCCCCGGTGTCTCGCTGATCCAGCGCGACGGCTCGGCGGTCGGCACGCCCGCCTCCCGCGAGGGCAGTGGCGGCGGCAGCGTGCGGCTGCAGCCCGGACAGAGCGCGCACGCCGTGCTGCACACCGTCAACGAGGGCGTCTCCGACATCCCGTGCTGGAAGAACTCGCAGATCGTCTTCGTCTACCCGCCCGGCTCCAAGGAGTCGATGACCACCAACAGCGGCGGGCTGCGGGTGTGCGGCGGCACGTTCACCGTCACCACCGTGGAGAGCGGGGTGCCGTCCTGACGGCGGTCCCTCCTCGGGCCGTGGGGCCGTTCCGGTGCTGGTGCGTCACCGGAACGGCCCTTGTCGGCTCTCCTCGCCTCCTCGGCGGTGTTACGAAGGGGGACGGACGCCCTGCCGAACGTCTCGGCTGCCCACCTCCCCGAGGAGGCCCCACCCCATGGATGCCGCACCCGCCACCGCGACCGGGGACTCGCCGCCCGCCGCGAAGGACGAAGAGCCCCCGATCCACGTCCTCTGGATCAACGCCGGCCTGAGCTGCGACGGCGACTCGGTGGCGCTGACCGCCGCGACCCAGCCGAGCATCGAGGAGATCGCGCTCAGCGTGCTCCCGGGCCTGCCCAAGATCCAGGTCCACTGGCCGCTCATCGACTTCGAATGCGGCCCGGTGCAGGGCGCCGACACGTTCATCGAGTGGTTCTTCAAGGGCGAACGCGGCGAGATCGACCCGTTCGTGCTGGTCGTCGAGGGGTCCGTCCCCAACGAGGCGATCAAGCCGGAGGGCTACTGGTGCGGCTTCGGCGACGACCCCGCCACCGGGCAGCCGATCACCACCAGCGAGTGGATCGACCGGCTGGCCCCCAAGGCGCTCGCCGTCGTCGCCATCGGCACCTGCGCCACCTACGGCGGCATCCACGCCATGGCCGGCAACCCCACCGGCGCCATGGGCGTGCCGGACTACCTGGGCTGGGACTGGAAGTCCAAGGCGGGCATCCCGATCGTGTGCGTCCCGGGCTGCCCGATCAAGCCGGACAACTTCGCCGAGACGCTGGTCTACCTGCTCTACCAGGCGGCCGGCGCCGCCCCGATGATCCCGCTGGACGACCAGCTGCGGCCCACCTGGCTCTTCGGCGAGACCGTGCACGAGGGCTGCGACCGGGCCGGCTACTACGAACAGGGCGAGTTCGCCACCAGTTACGACTCGCCCACGTGTCTGGTGAAGGTCGGCTGCTGGGGTCCCGTGGTCAAATGCAATGTGCCCAAGCGGGGCTGGATGGACGGTATCGGCGGCTGTCCGAACGTCGGCGGGATCTGCATCGCCTGCACCATGCCCGGCTTCCCCGACAAGTTCATGCCGTTCATGGACGAGCCGCCCGGCGCCAAGCTCTCCAGCACCGCCAGCTCCGCGTACGGCACCGTCGTCCGCCGGCTGCGCGACATCACGGCCCGCACCGTCGACCACGAACCCCGGTGGCGGCACCGCGGTGAGAAGCTGACCACCGGCTACCGCCGCCCCTGGTGACCGCCCCCCTCCTTGACGCTCCGTCAGATCACCTCTCCGGCAAGCGAAGAAGGGCATGGCACAGACAATGGCAGCGAAGACCAAGACGGCCGGTGACGGCAGCGGTCTGACGGAGATGTCCTGGGACCCGATCACCCGGATCGTGGGCAGCCTGGGCATCCACACCAAGATCGACTTCAAGCAGAAGCGGGTCGCCGAGTGCTACAGCACCTCGTCCGTCTTCCGCGGCTACAGCGTCTTCATGCGCGGCAAGGACCCGCGCGACGCGCACTTCATCACCAGCCGGATCTGCGGCATCTGCGGCGACAACCACGCCACCTGCTCCGTCTACACCCAGAACATGGCCTACGGGGTGAAGCCCCCGCACCTCGGCGAGTGGATCATCAACCTCGGCGAGTCCGCGGAGTACATGTTCGACCACAACATCTTCCAGGAGAACCTGGTCGGGGTCGACTACTGCGAGAAGATGGTCCGCGAGACCAACCCGGGCGTCTGGGAACTGGCCCAGCGCACCGAGGCCCCGCACGCCGGCGACCACGGCTACCGCACCATCGCCGACATCATGACCGCCCTCAACCCCATCGAGGGCGAGTTCTACCGCGAGGCCCTGCAGGTCAGCCGCTACACCCGGGAGATGTTCTGCCTGATGGAGGGCCGCCATGTGCACCCCTCCACGCTCTACCCGGGCGGCGTCGGCACCGTCGCCAGCGTCCAGCTCTTCACCGACTACCTCAGCCGGCTGATGCGCTACGTCGAGTTCATGAAGCGCGTGGTGCCGCTCCACGACGACCTCTTCGACTTCTTCTACGAGGCGCTGCCCGGCTACGAGGAGGTCGGCCGGCGGCGGGTGCTGCTCGGCTGCTGGGGCGCCCTCAACGACCCCGAGCACTGCGACTTCACCTACCGCAACATGACGGACTGGGGCCGGCGGATGTTCGTCACCCCGGGCATCATCGTCGACGGCAAGCTCGTCACCAACGACCTCACCGAGATCAACCTCGGTATCCGCATCCTGCTCGGCAGCTCCTACTACCAGGACTGGGAGGGCCAGGAGAAGTTCGTCACCCACGACCCGCTCGGCAACCCCGTCGACGCCCGCCACCCCTGGAACCAGCACACCATCCCCGCCCCGCAGAAGCGGGACTTCAACGACAAGTACAGCTGGGTGATGTCCCCGCGCTGGTTCGACGGCAAGGAGCACCTGGCGCTGGACACCGGCGGCGGCCCGATCGCCCGCCTGTGGTCCACCGCCCTCTCCGGCCTCGTGGACACCCCCTACGTCAAGGCCACCGGCAACAGCGTCGTCATCGACCTGCCGCGCAGCATGACCCGGCCCGAGGCCCGCTTCGAGTGGCAGATCCCGAAGTGGAGCAACGCCCTGGAACGCAACCGCGCCCGCACCTACTTCCAGGCGTACGCGGCGGCCATGGCACTGCACTTCGCCGAGCAGGGACTGGAGGAGGTCCGCGCCGGACGCACCCAGACCTGGGAGAAGTTCGAGGTGCCCGACGAGTCCATCGGCTGCGGCTTCACCGAGGCGGTGCGCGGCGTCCTCTCCCACCACATGGTCATCCGCGACGGGAAGATCGCCAACTACCACCCGTACCCGCCGACGCCCTGGAACGCCAGCACCCGCGACTCCTACGGCACCCCCGGCCCCTACGAGGACGCCGTCCAGAACACCCCCATCTTCGAGGAGAACACCCCGGAGAACTTCAAGGGCATCGACATCATGCGGGCGGTGCGCAGCTTCGACCCGTGCCTGCCCTGCGGCGTCCACATGTACGGCGGCGGCCGGACCCTGAAGACCCTGCACGTCCCCACCGGGCTGAGCGGGCTGGCCGGATGACCGCCCCGGCCACCGCACCCGACGCCGAGCTGACCGGCCGCCGGGTCGAGGAACTGCTGGCCCGGCTGACCGAGCACGGCGACGCCGCGACCGCCGCGGCCGCCGAGGAACTCGTCCGGGTCCTGATGGACTTCTACGGCGCGGGGCTCACCCGCATCATGCACCTGGTCGAACGGCGCACCGGCGCCGACGGGCCGCGCCCGGCGCTGCTGGCCGACGCGCTGGTCAGCAGCCTGCTGGTGCTGCACGACCTGCACCCGGAGGACGCCGCCACCCGCATCGGCCGGGCCCTGGCGAGCGTCCGGGCCCAGGACGCGGTCGAGGTCGCGGAGTTCGCGCCGGAGACCGGGGCGCTGCGGCTGCGGGAGAGCGGCTCCGGCGGCTGCTGCGGCGGCGGTGCCACCGACCGGCCCGCGGTGGAGGGCGCGCTGTCCTGCTTCGCGCCGGAGGTGACCTCCGTCGAGTGGGAGGCGTACAGCGCCGCGCCGGCGCCGCCGCTGCTGCAGATCTCCCGCCGGCCGCCGACCGCCGCCACGGCCTCGTGAGCACCCGGCCGGCCGCCGCCCACCGTGGCCTGCGGCGCTTCAGGGCACCCGCGCCGCCGCCGCCCGAACGCTGCGAACTGTGCGGCACCGAACTCAGCGGCCGGCACCGGCACCTGGTCGACACCAGGAACCGCGGGCTGGCCTGCGCCTGCCCGCCCTGCGCGCTGCTCTTCGAGCGGCCCGGTGCCGGCGCCGGGCAGTTCCGCACCGTCCCCGACCGCTGTCTGACCGACCCCGGCCACCGCCTCGACGACGCGATCTGGGACCGGCTGCGGATCCCCGTCGGCGTCGCCTTCCTGCTGGACAACTCCGCGCTGGGCCGGGTGGTGGCGCTCTACCCCAGCCCGGCCGGCGCCACCGAGAGCGAACTGGACCCGGCCGCCTGGCAGTCCGTCCGCGACGCCACCCGGCTGGCCGGGCTGCTCGCCCCCGACGTCGAGGCCCTACTGCTGCACCGCGACGACGGCCGCACCGACTGCCATCTGATCCCGGTCGACCTCGCCTACGAACTCACCGGCCGGCTGAGGCTGTTGTGGCGCGGCTTCGACGGTGGCGCCGAGGCCCACGCCGCCCTCGCGGACTTCTTCGCCGAGATCGCCCGCCGCGCCCGGAAACCCCGGGAGGAGGCCCACCGGCCGTGACCGAGCTGTCCTTCGTCTGCACCGGCGTCCGCGCCGACCGCTACGCCGCCGCCCCCACCCTCCTGTTCCGCCTGCGGATCACCGCCGCCCCGGAGACCCGGGTGCACGCCCTGGCCCTGCGCTGCCAACTGCGCATCGAACCGGCCCGGCGCGACTACGACCCCGAGGAGGCCGCCGCGCTGGCCGACCTCTTCGGCACCCGGTCCCGCTGGGGCAGCACCCTCAAACCCCTGCAGTTCGCCCAGGTCTCGCACGTCGTCCCCGGCTTCACCGGCGAGACCGAGGTGGACCTGCCGGTGCCGTGCAGCTACGACCTGGAGGTGGCCGCAGGCCGCTACTTCCACGCGCTGTGCGACGGCGAGGTGCCGCTGCTGCTGCTCTTCTCCGGCACCGTCTTCGCCGGCCCGGGCGGCTTCCAGGTCTTCCCGGTGCCCTGGCACAAGGAGGCCGAGTGCCGGCTCCCGACCGCCGTGTGGCGGGAGATGACCGACACCCACTTCCCCGGCTGCGGCTGGCTGCGGCTCCCGCGCGAAACCCTGGACGCCCTGCTGGCGTTCCGCTCCCGGCACGCCCTGCCGTCCTGGGAGGCCACCGTCCGGGCGCTGCTGGCCGCCGCGGACGGCGCCGGACCCGCCACCCGCGGCTTCCCCGCCGCCGGCGCCCGTCCCACCACCACCGAGAGGACCGCGCCGTGACGACGCCCGCGCCCACCGACACCCTGACGGAACGGTTCGCCGCCGCCCGGCAGGTCGCGGACGCCGTGCTGTTCGAGGGCTATGTCCTCTACCCCTACCGGGCCTCGGCCGCCAAGAACCGGCTGCGCTGGCAGTTCGGCGTCCTCGTCCCGCCCCGCTGGGGCGCCGACCGCGCCGAGCACTCCCACCAGCGCACCGAATGCCTCATGGAGCCCCGCTCCGGCGCCCGGCTCACCGCCGAACTGCGGTTCCTGCGCACCCGGCGCCGGACCGTCCAACGCCCCGGCCCCGACGGCGAGTTCACCACCGTGACGGAACTGGAACTGCCCGACCGGGTGCTGGTCCCCTGGGACGAGGGCACCGAGGAGCGCTGCCCGGTCGACGTACCCGTGGCCGAGCTGGCGGGCGACGGCGTCACCGTCCCGTTCACCCGGCCCGCCGGCGAGGAGACCGAGCCGGTGCACGACGCGGCCGGCCGGCCGGTGGGCCGGCTGGTGCGCCGCCGCGAGGAGATCAGCGGCGTACTCCGGCTGACCGCACGGGAGATCGACGGCCCGTACGCGGTGCTGAAACTGACCGCGACGGTGGAGAACACCAGCACCTGGACCCCGGACCCGGAGGCCGCCGACCGGGACGCGGCGCTGCCCCGCTCGCTGGTCGCCGCGCACCTCCTCCTCGGCCTGAGCGCCGGCCGGTTCCTCTCCCAGACCGACCCGCCCGAATGGGCCCGGGGCGCGGCCGCCGGCTGCCGCAACGAGCACACCTGGCCGGTGCTGGCCGGCCCGCCCGGCAGTGCCGCGGTCATGCTGTCCGCCCCGATCATCCTGGAGGACCACCCCGCCCTCGCCCCGGAGAGCCCCGGCGCCCTCTACGACGCCCTGGAGATCGACGAGATCCTCGCCCTGCGCACCGCCACCCTCACCGACCAGGAGAAGCGCGAGGCCCGCGGCACCGACCCCCGGGCCGCCGAGGTGATCGACCTCGCCGACGGGATGCCGCCCGAGGTCCTGGAGCGGCTGCACGGCGCCGTACGGGCCCTGCGCGAGGTCACCGGCCCGGACCCGCAACCGGCCCGGCCGGACACCCCCTGGTGGGACCCGGGCGGCGACCGCGACGTGGACCCGCTGACCGACCGGATCACCCTCGACGGCCGCTCGGTCGGCGCCGGCAGCCGGGTGGCCCTGCGCCCCGGCCGCCGCCGCACCGACGCCCAGGACCTCTTCCTGCACGGACGCACCGCCCTCGTCGAGGCCGTGCTGTACGACGTCGACGGCGGGGTGCACCTCGCGGTCACCGTCGAGGGCGACCCGGGCGCCGACATCCGGCGCGAACAGGGCCGCTTCCTCTACTTCCAACCCGACGAACTCGCGCCCCTGGAGGACGAGTGAGCAGCCAGCCCCCCGGCCGCACGGTGTCTCTCCCACCCGGCCGCACAGTGTCTCTCCCGCCCGGCCGCACCGTGTCTCTCCCACCCGGCCGCACCCTGATTGCCGGCGTCGGCAACATCTTCCTCGGCGACGACGGCTTCGGCGTCGAGACCGTCCGCGCGCTCGGGGCGCACCCCCTGCCCGACGGCGTGGAACTGGTCGACGCCGGCGTCCGCGGCGTCCACCTCGCCTACCGGATGCTGGACGGCTATACGACGGTGCTGCTGGTGGACGCCGCGGCGCGCGGCGGCGAGCCCGGCTCGCTCTACCTCCTCGACGCCACCGACCCCGCCGACGCCGCCGGCCGCCCCGGCAGCACCCCGATCGACGCCCACCACATGACCCCGGACGCCGTCCTGGCGCTGCTGGACACACTCAGTGCCGGCACCGGCGCCCGCCGCCCGGAACGCGTCCTGGTCGTCGGCTGCGAACCCGCCGACACCGCCGAGGGCATGGGCCTGAGCGCGCCCGTCGCCGCCGCCGTCGACGAGGCCGTCCGGCTCGTGCTGCGGCTGGTCGGCGCGGACGAACCCGAGCCGGCCGCCGCCGGTACGCCCCCCGCCACCAGTGAGAGGAACCCGACACCATGCTGAAGCTCGCCCTCGGCGGCGCCCTGGCCGCCGCCCTCGCCCTCGCCCTGCGCAACCTGCCCGACCTCAAGCGCTATCTGCGGATGCGCGCCATGTGACCCGCCGCCCCACGTGCGGCGGGCGCGCTGCACCGAACGGTGTACGCCGCCGCGCCGCCCCGGCGAGGCACCAGGGAGGCCCCGGTGCCGCGCCGTCTAATGAAGCCAGCGGCAACCGGTCGTCACACCCGAGAGAGACGGACCGATGCACGAGATGTCCATCGCGCTGGCGGTCATCGACCAGGTGGAGAGCGCGGTCCGGCCGGCCGGCGCGACCGCGGTCCGCAGCGTCCGCCTGGAGATCGGCGAACTGGCCGGCGTGGTCCCCGACGCCCTGGCCTTCTCCTTCCAGCTCGCCTGCGAGGGCACGGTGCTGGCCGGCGCCGAGCTGCTGACCGAACCGGTCCCGGCCCGTGCCCGCTGCGGATCCTGCGACCGCACCTGGCCGACGGGCCTGCCGCCGCGCCTGAGCTGTCCCGGGTGCGGCGGGGTGGGCGTCGAGCTGCTCTCCGGCCGCGAACTGCGGATCGCCGACGTCAGCTGGCACGACGACGCCCCGGTACCCACACCGACGCACGAGGAGCGCTGATCCCATGTGCCGTGTCCTTGACCTGCAGCAGGCGGTGCTCGCCAAGAACGACGCCTGCGCCCACACCCTGCGCGAGGAGCTGGCGGCCCGCGGCACCGCGGTCGTCAACCTGCTCTCCAGCCCCGGCAGCGGCAAGACCGCCCTGCTGGAACGGGAGTTGACGCTGGCGCGGGAGCGTGGGGTGCCGGTCGCGGCGCTCACCGCCGACCTGGCCACCGAGAACGACGCGGTGCGACTGGGCCGCTCCGGAGTCCCCGTCAAACAGGTGCTCACCGACGGGCTGTGCCACCTGGAGGCCGAGATGCTCGGCGGGCACCTGGACGGCTGGCTCCCCACCGACACCCGGCTGCTGTTCGTCGAGAACGTCGGCAACCTCGTCTGCCCGGCCTCCTACGACCTGGGGGAGACCCTGCGGGTGGTGCTGGCTTCGGTGACCGAGGGCGAGGACAAACCGCTGAAGTACCCCACCGCTTTCGGCCTGGCCCACCTGGTCCTGATCACCAAGTCCGACATCGCCGCGGCGGTGGACTTCGACGAGGCGGCGTTCCGCGGCAACGTGGAACGGGTCAACCCCGGCGCCGAGGTCGTCCGTACCTCGGTCCGCGGCCGCGAGGGCATCGGCGCGCTGCTGGACCGGGCGCTGGCGGCCCGGGAGGGCGGGCCGGCGCACATCCCGGTGATGACCCGTCAGTCGCACCATGTCCACGACGGCCCGGCGGACCGGGCCGGCCTCCGCGGCACGGTGGGGTCGAGCCGCTCATGACCGGCGGGCAGCCCGGCGCCGCTCCGCCCGCCGACGAGGCGCCGACCGCCACCGCGGTGTGCACCGAGCGCCCCGCGCCGGACGGCACCCGCCGCCGGATCACCGTCCGCGGCATCGTCCAGGGCGTGGGCTTCCGCCCGTTCGTCCACGGCCTCGCCACCGAGTCGGGCCTGTCCGGCCATGTCAGCAACACCGGCGAGGGCGTGGTCACCGAGGTCGAGGGGCCGCCCGCGGCGCTGCGCCGCTTCGAGACGCGGCTGAGTGCCGAGGCGCCGCCGCTGGCGGTCGTGGAGACGGTGGACGGCGAGGACATCCCGGCCGCCGGCGGCACCGGCTTCACCATCCTGCCCTCCCGCACCGGCGGCCCCGCCCGCACCCTGGTCGCCCCGGACGCCGCCACCTGCGACGCCTGCCTGGCCGAGCTGACCGACCCCGCCGACCGCCGCTACCGCCACCCCTTCGTCACCTGCACGCACTGCGGACCGCGCTTCACCATCGTCCGCGCGCTGCCCTACGACCGCGCCCAGACCACCATGGCCGGCTTCCCGATGTGCCCGCGCTGCGCGGCCGAGTACGCCGACCCGGCCGACCGGCGGTTCCACGCCCAGCCCGTCGCCTGCCACGACTGCGGGCCCCGGCTGAGCCTGCTGGCCCACCACCCGGACACGCCCGGAGGACCGCCCCGTGCGGTGCCCGGCGACCCGGTGGACGGTGCCCGGCGGCTGCTCGCCGCGGGCGCGATCGTCGCCGTCAAGGGGCTCGGCGGCTACCACCTGGTGTGCGACGCCGGCGACGACCGCGCGGTGGCCGAACTGCGCCGCCGGAAGGCCCGCGGCGACAAGCCGTTCGCCCTGATGGCCCGTCAACTCGACGACGTGGCCGGACTGGTGGAGATCGGACCGGCGGAGCGGGCGCTGCTCACCGGGCCGGTGCGGCCGATCGTGCTGCTGCGCCGGCGGCCCGGCGGGCCCGGGCCCGGGGCGCCCGCCGTCTCCGAGGCCGTCGCCCCCGGCTGCCCCGACCTGGGGGTGATGCTGCCCTACACCCCGCTGCACCACCTGCTCCTCGGCCTGCCGGGCGACCCCGAGGGGCCCCGGCTGCTGGTGATGACCAGCGGCAACGTGTCCGGCGACCCGCTCGTCACCGACGACACCGACGCCCTGGAGCGGCTGGCGCACCTGGCGGACGCCTGGCTCGCCCACGACCGGGCGATCCAGGTCCCCTGCGACGACTCGGTGGTCCGGGTCAGCGACGGCGAACCGCTGTACGTCCGGCGCTCGCGCGGCTGCGCCCCGTACCCGGTGCCGCTGCCGGTGCCGGTCCGGCCCGCGCTGGCCACCGGCGGCGACCTGAAGACCGTGCTGTGTCTGGGGGAGGGGCGCCGGGCCTGGCTGTCGGCGCACATCGGCGACATGGACGACCTGGCCACCCAGCTGGCGTTCGAGCGGGCCGGCGAGCACCTGGAGACCATCACCGGGGTCCGGCCGCGGCTGCTCGCCACCGACCGGCACCCCGGCTACCGCACCGGCCAGTGGGCCCGCCGGCACACCCGCGGCCGGCCGCTGGTCCGGGTCCAGCACCACCACGCGCACATCGCCGCCGCCATGGCCGAACACGGCCTGGACGGCCGGCAGCCGGTGATCGGCGTCGCCTTCGACGGCACCGGCTACGGCGACGACGGCGCCATCTGGGGCGGCGAAGTCCTCCTCGCCGACTACGCCGGCTACCGCCGCTTCGCCCACCTCGGGTACGTCCCGCTGCCCGGCGGCGACACCTCCGTCCGCCGCCCCTACCGGATGGCCCTGGCCCACCTGCACGCCGCGGGTCTCCCCTGGACCCCCGAGCTGCCGCCCGTCGCCATTTGCCCGCCCGACGAACTGCGGCTGCTGGCACGGCAGTTGGAGCGCGACCTCAACTGCGCGCCGACCTCCAGCATGGGCCGGCTCTTCGACGCGGTCTCCTCGCTCGCCGGGATCTGCCATCACGCCGGCTACGAGGCCCAGGCCGCCGCCGCGCTGGAGGCCGCCGCCCGCGCCGCCGGCGGCGACGACGGGCCCGGCTACGCCTTCGCGGTGCGCACCGACGCCCCCACCGCCGGCGGCGCGCTGGTCGCCGACCCCGCACCCGTCCTGGCCGCGGCCGCCGAGGACGTCCGCGCCGGCGCCCGCCCGGAACGGGTCGCGGCCCGTTTCCATTCCGCGGTCGCCGGGCTGGTCCGGCGGGTGTGCGGACTGGCCCGGGAGCGCACCGGGCTGTCGACGGTCGCACTGACCGGCGGGGTGTTCGTCAACACCCTGCTGGCCGAGTCCGCCGCCCGGACGCTGCGCGAGGACGGCTTCACCGTGCTGCGGCACCGCCTGGTCCCGCCCAACGACGGCGGACTGGCCCTCGGCCAACTGCTGGTCGCGGCGCGGAGGCGCGGTGCCTGACCCCCGTATCCACCCGCATCCGCACGACGAGGAGGAGCCATGTGCCTGGCGGTGCCCGGCAAAGTGATGGAGATCGAGGAACGGGACGGCACCCGGATGGCCACCGTCGACTTCGGCGGGGTGGTCAAGGAGGTGTGCCTGGAATACCTGCCGGACCTCGCGGTCGGCGAGTACGCCATCGTCCACGTGGGCTTCGCGCTGCAGCGGCTCGACGAGGAGTCGGCCCGCCGGACCCTGGCCCTCTTCGAGGAACTCGGGCTGCTCCAGGAGGAGTTCGGCGACCCGTGGGAAGCGGCCGCCGAACAGGACCGACCGCAGGCACAGGAGGCCCGGCAGTGAAGTACATCGAGGAGTTCCACAACCCCGAGCTGGCCCGCCGGCTGCTGGACGACATCCGCGCCACGGTGACCCGGCCGTGGGCGCTGATGGAGGTCTGCGGCGGCCAGACACACAGCATCATCCGGCACGGCATCGACCAACTCCTGCCCGAAGAGGTCGAGTTGATCCACGGGCCGGGCTGCCCGGTGTGCGTCACACCGCTGGCGGTCATCGACCAGGCACTGGAGATCGCGTCCCGCCCCGGGGTGATCTTCTGCTCGTTCGGCGACATGCTGCGGGTCCCCGGCACCGACCGCGACCTGTTCCGGGTGCGCGGCGAGGGCGGCGACGTCCGGGTGGTCTACTCCCCGCTGGACGCGCTGAAGATCGCCCAGCAGAACCCGGACCGCGAGGTGGTCTTCTTCGGCATCGGCTTCGAGACCACCGCCCCGCCCAACGCCATGACCGTCCATCAGGCCCGCAGGCTGGGCGTCCGCAACTTCAGCATGCTGGTCTCGCACGTCCGGGTGCCCCCCGCCATCGAGGCGATCATGACCTCGCCGAGCTGCCGGGTCCAGGGCTTCCTCGCCGCCGGCCATGTGTGCAGCGTGATGGGCACCGACGAGTACCCGGCGCTCGCCGACCGCTTCGGGGTGCCGATCGTCATCACCGGCTTCGAGCCGCTGGACATCCTGGAGGGCATCCGCCGCACCGTCCGCCAGCTGGAGCGCGGCGAGCACACCGTCGACAACGCCTACCCGCGCGCCGTCCGCGCCGCCGGCAACCCGGCCGCCCGAGCCATGCTGGCCGACGTCTTCGAGGTCGCCGACCGGGCCTGGCGGGGCATCGGCACCATCCCGGCCAGCGGCTGGCGGCTCTCCGACCGCTACCGCGACCACGACGCCGAACACCGCTTCTCGGTCGAGGGCATCACCACCCGCGAACCCGCCGCCTGCCGCAGCGGCGAGGTCCTGCAAGGGCTGCTCAAACCCCACGAGTGCGAGGCCTTCGGCACCACCTGCACCCCGCGCACCCCGCTCGGCGCCACCATGGTCTCCAGCGAGGGCGCCTGCGCCGCCTACTACCTGTACCGCCGGCTCGGCAGCGCGCCGACCCCCTTGGAGGCGACCCCCGTTGTCTGACATCACCTCCCCGACCCCCGCCACGGCCCAGGGCCCCCGCGGCCTGCCCACCGTGGACATCTCCGGCTGGGCCTGTCCCACCCCGCTGCGCGAGACCCCCCGCGTCGTCATGGGCCACGGCGGGGGCGGGGTGCTCTCCGCCGAACTCGTCCAGCAGATCTTCGTGCCGGCCTTCGGCGGCGAACTCCTCGCCCAGCTCGGCGACTCCGCGGTCTTCTCGCTCGGCGGGCAGCGCCTGGCGTTCTCCACCGACTCCTACGTCGTCCGGCCGCTGTTCTTCCCCGGCGGCAGCATCGGCGACCTCGCCGTCAACGGCACCGTCAACGACCTCGCCATGAGCGGCGCGCGGGCCGCCTACCTCTCCTGCGGCTTCATCCTGGAGGAGGGCGTGGAGATGCCGGTGGTCGCCGGGGTCGCCGACGCGATGGGCGCCGCCGCCCGGGCCGCCGGCGTGGAGGTGGCCACCGGCGACACCAAGGTCGTCGAGGCCGGCCGCGGCGACGGCGTCTACCTCAACACCGCCGGCATCGGCGTGATCCCGCCCGGCGTCGATCTGCGGCCGCAGCGGGTGGTGCCCGGCGACGTGGTGATCGTCAGCGGCGACATCGGCGTGCACGGCGTGGCCATCATGAGCGTCCGCGAGGGCCTGGAGTTCGGCGTGGAGATCGAGAGCGACTGCGCGGCGCTGGGCGGCCTCGTCCAGACGATGCTCGCGGTCACCCCCGACCTGCACGTGCTGCGCGACCCCACCCGCGGAGGACTGGCCGCCGCGCTCAACGAGATCGCCACCGCCTCCGCCACCGGTGTGGTCATCGACGAGCGCGCCGTCCCCGTCCCGCCGCCCGTCGCCAACGCCTGCGCCATCCTCGGCCTCGACCCGATGTACGTCGCCAACGAGGGCAAGCTGGTGGCGTTCGTCCCCCGCGAGCACGCCGACGCGGTGCTCGACGCGATGCGCGCCCACCCGCTGGGCGCCGGGGCCGCGGTGATCGGCGAGGCGGTCGCCGCCCACCCCGGCATGGTGGTGGCCCGCACCTCGCTCGGCGGTACGCGGGTGGTCGATCTGCCGATGGGCGAGCAGCTGCCCCGCATCTGCTGAGCCGGCCGCCGCACCGGCCGTCGGGCGCGCCTGCGGCGACCGGTGCCGTCCGGGCCGCTGACCTCTCCGCCCGGCGCCGCTACGGTGCGCACATGAGTCGGTTGACGATCGCGGTGCACCATGTGCGGGCGGCGCTGGGCGGGGCGCGGCGGCTGGGCATCGACACCGTGCCGCTGCTCCAGGGCGCGGGCATCCCGCCGCTGCTGCTCGCCGACGACCGGGCCCGGGTCACCGGGGAGCAGTTCGCCCGCCTGGTCCGGGCCCTGCACCGGGCCACCGACGATGAGTTCCTGGGCCTGGGCCCGGCCCCCAGCCGCCGCGGCACCTTCGCCATGATGTGCCAGACCTGCCTGGGCTGCCCGGACCTCGGCGCCGCCCTGGACCGGGCCACGCGCTTCTACCGGCTCTTCCCCGGCGGCCCCGACCTGGCCGTGGCGGCCGGCCCGGACGACGGGCTCGCCGTCCTCACCGTCCGCAGCGAGCTGCACCGGCACGACGAGGCCGTCTTCCTCGCCGCCTGCCTGCTGCTCATCTGGCACCGGCTCGCCGGCTGGCTGATCGGGCGCCGGATCCCGCTGCACTGGGTGCGGTTCGCCCACCCGGCCCCCGCGCACGCCGAGGAGTACCCCGCCCTGTTCGGCTGCCCGGTCCGCTTCGGCGCCCCGCAGACCGCGGCCGGCTGGGACGCCCACTGGCTCACCGCGCCGGTCGTCCGCGACCAGCCCGCGCTGGCCGCGCTGTTACGACGGGCCCCGGCCGACCTGCTGGCCCGCCGCGACTACGGCACCACCGTCGCCGAGCAGGTGCGCCGCGCCCTCGCCCAGGCGCTGCGGGCCCCGGCGCCGGCCCGGCTGCCGGAAGCCGCCGACATCGCGGCCCGGCTGGCGGTCAGCCCGGCCACCCTGCGGCGCCGGCTGCGCGCCGAGGGCACCTCGTACCAGCGGCTCAAGGACGCGGTGCGCCGGGATGCCGCGCTCACCGCGCTGGCCGCCGGGCAGGAGCCGATCGCCGCGCTCGCCGCCCGGATCGGCTTCTCCGAGGACACCGCCTTCCACCGCGCCTTCCGCCGCTGGACCGGCACCACGCCCGGCGCCTACCGGCTGGCCGGCGCCGCCCCGCCGCCCGGCGGACACTCGCCGGCCGTCCCGCGCGGCCAGCAAAGCTGAGCGTTCCGGTCAGCGCCCGCCCCGCCCGGCGGTCACTACGGTCGGCCCGACCACCCCTGCCCACAGGTCAGTTGGGAGAGCCGCATGCACCTTCGCGCCACCGCCCTGGGCACCGCCGCCGCGCTGGCACTGACGCTCGGCACCGCCGCCGCGGGCCCGTCACCGGCCGCGGCCGGCCGCCCCGGCGACATCGTCACCGCCACCCCGACCGCGTTCCACCCGCTGCCCGGCCAGCCCACCCGCACCCGGGCCTGGCACCTCACCTACCGCTCCACCACCGCCAAGGGCACGCCCAACACCGTCTCCGGCACCGTCATCGTGCCCGACGACGGCCGCACCGGCCCCCGCCCGCTCGTCACCTACGCCGTCGGCACCGTCGGCCTCGCCGACTCCTGCGCCCCCTCGGCAGGCTTCCCCAAGGGCACCACCATGGAGGCCAACCTCATCCAGCAACTCACCGCCCGCGGCTGGGCGGTGGCGGTCACCGACTACGAGGGACTGGGCACCCCCGGCGACCACACCTACACCGTCGGACGCGCCGAGGGACAGGCCGTCCTGGACGCCGCCCGGGCCGCCGAACGGCTCCCCGAAGCGGCCGCCGCCGGCGTCACCGAGGACTCCCCGGTCGGCATCATGGGCTACTCCCAGGGCGGCCAGGCCACCAGCTGGGCCGCCGAACTCCACCACAGCTACGCCCCCGAACTCAAGGTCAGGGGCACCGCCACCGGCGGCGTACCGGCCGATCTGCGCAAGGTCGCGGACGCCAACAACGGCAACATCGGCGCCGGCCTGATCCTGATGGCCGCCATCGGACAGAACGCCGCCTTCCCCGAACTGCGCCTGGACCAGTACCTCAACGACCGCGGCCGGCACTACGTCTCCTACCTGCGCGAGCACTGCGTCGTCGTCGACGTCGCCGCCGGGCTCTTCAAGCGGATCTCCGACGTGACCGTCCGCAACCCGCTGGACCAGCCCGACTGGCAGGCCCGGCTGCGGGAGTCCACGCTCGGCACCCGCGCCCCGGACGCGCCCGTGTACCTCTACCACGGCACCGCCGACGAGCTGATCCCGTACGCCGTCGGCCGGCAGTTGCGCGCCGACTGGTGCGCCCGGGGCGCCCGCGTCCAGTGGTCCTCGATCCCGCTCGGCGAGCACGTCCTCGGCGCGATCGTCGGTGCCACCCCGGCCGCCGAGTGGCTCNCCGCCCGCTTCGCCGGCCGCCCGGCACCCGACAACTGCGGCTGACTTCAAGGAGGTTGATGCACCGGGCCCGCGCTTCCGCCTCGCGGCGGCGCGGGCCCGAGCATGTGCGCCCCTTGGTATGGACATGCCCGCGCGGTCGCCCGTAAGGTGACCTGGTCTAGACCGCCGGCCGCCGCCCGGTCGCGGCGGCCCCACCTGCCGCCCGTGCGTCAACGCGCCACTCCCGTACGGAACTTCCCCCCACAGCGGCCGCCCCGGCCCGTCCGCGGGAGCCCGGCCGCGCGAAGGAGCCACCGCCATGAGATCCCGCCTCGCCGCCCTGCTGGGTGCCACCGCCCTGGCCGCCGGTCTCGCCCTCGTCGTCCCGGCGGGGCCCGCGGCGGCCGCACCGGACTGCGCCTCCTGTACGGCCCCGGCCCGCGCCGGCGCCCGAGCGGAGGGATTCGTCGTCAGCGAGGCGCAGTTCGCCCAGATGTTCCCGAACCGGAACCCGTTCTACACCTACGACGGCCTGGTCGCTGCGCTGAGCGCCTACCCGGAGTTCGCGAACACCGGCAGCGACACCGTCAAGCGCCAGGAGGCCGCGGCCTTCCTCGCCAACGTGGGCCACGAGACCGGCGGCCTGGTCTACGTCGTGGAACAGGACACCGGCAACTACCCGCACTACTGCGACGCCACCCGCCCCTACGGGTGCCCGGCCGGCCAGGCCGCCTACTACGGCCGCGGCCCCCTCCAGCTCAGCTGGAACTTCAACTACAAGGCCGCCGGCGACGCGTTGGGGATCGACCTGCTCGACAACCCGTACCTGGTGGAGCGGGACGCCGCCGTCGCCTGGAAGACCGCGCTCTGGTACTGGAACACCCAGACCGGCCCCGGCACCATGACCCCGCACCGCGCCATGGTCGACGGCGCCGGCTTCGGAGAGACCATCCGCAGCATCAACGGCTCCCTCGAATGCAACGGCGGCAACCCCGGCCAGGTACAGAACCGGATCGACAACTACCAGCGCTTCGTCCAGATCCTCGGCACCACACCCGGGGACCATCTGAGCTGCTGACCCGGCAGCCGCCGGCGCCGGGTGCGTCCTTAGTGGGTGTCCCGCATCAGCCGGGAGCCGAACCAGTCCTCCTCGTCCCGGATGCCGGGCGGGACGAAGAAGTAGCCGCCGCCCTCGGGGGTGACGAAGCGGGACAGCGGTTCGTGCCGCAGCCGGCGCTGCACGGTGGCGAACTGCCGCTGCACGTTCTGCTGGTAGCCGCAGAAGACCAGCCCGAGGTTCATCCGGCCCTGCCGGTCGTACCCCTGGTCGTAGTTGTAACTCCGGCGCAGGAAGCGGGACTTGTCGGAGCGCGGCGTGCGCGGATTGGCGAGCCGCATGTGCGAGTCGAGGGGGACGATCCGCCCGTCGGGGTCGTCGCCGTAGTCCGGTGCCTCGTCCTCCCGTTCGCCACCCAGGGGCGCGCCGCTGGCCTTGCGCCGGCCGAAGATCCTCTCCTGGTCGTGCACCGGTACGTCGTCCCAGGCATCGCTGTGGAAACGGATCAGCCGCAGCACCTGGTAGCTGCCGCCCTCGGCCCAGTCCGGCTCCCCGCACGGCGGGGTCACCCAGATCAGCCGGTCCATCTCCGCGTCCGAGGCGGTGTCGGGGTTGACGATGCCGTCCTTGAAGCCCAGGAAGTTCCGCGGCGACCCCGAGGGCCGGGACGGGTTCATGAACGCGTCCATCCGCCACCGCGGCCGGATCATCCCGTGCGTCGCCCGCCCCAGGTCGCGCAGCACGTGCACGATCGCGTCCGGATGCTCCGCACACACCTGGATCGACAGGTCGCCGTGGCAACGCGCCGGGTCCAGCCGGTCGTCGGGGAACGCCGGCATCGCCTTCAGATGCCGCGGCTTGTGCCCGGCCAGCCCGAACCGGTCGTCGAAGAGGGACGCCCCCAGGCCCACCGTGACGGTCAGCGAGTCCGGGGTCTGCGGCTCCGAGGCCGTCCGCTCGTCCTTCGGCTTCACCCCGGCGGACAGCACCCGGGACCGCTCGGTCAGCTTCTTCAGCAGCCGGATCAGGTCCGCCCGGTCCTGCACCAGCACGTCGAACGCGGCGAAGCCGGCGAACAGCTGCTGCGGAGTGAGGATGCCGGCCTGGTGGCGGCCGTGGAACGGGACCCGGTCCGGCGGCAGGTGGCGGCCGTCCGCGGACGGGGCCGGGGAGCGCTCCGCCGCCCGGCCCGCCGGTACGGCCGCCGCGGTGCCGCCGCCCAGTCCGGTGCCGGCCGCCACTCCCGCGATCCCCGCCGCGTACTTGAGGAACCCCCGGCGCCCGCCGTCCTGCGCCGGGACCGCCTCGTCGCCGGTCCGCTCAGATCTCATCGCCCAGCCATCCCCACTGCGGCCTCGGCCGCCGGTGTGCGTGCCCCTGCTTGCGCGAGATCCTTGCCGCCAGCCCGGCCCCGCCGGGGAACAACACGGCCGGGCCCACCGAAATCACGCCTGGGGAGGCCGCCCGGCCGCCGAACGGCGCAGGCCGCCGCGCCGCCGCCCCCGCCCGCTCCTAGCGTCGGCCGTGTGACCCGCCCGCCCGAGGAACCCGCCGTCGAGATGCCGCTGCGCATCGTCCGGGGGAGTGCCGAACCCGAGGAGCTGGCCGCGCTCACCGTCGTCGTGTGCGGCCGGCTCGCCCTGGCCCGGGCGCTCGCCGACGGCAGCGACCAGGGGGACGGCGCCGACGGGCTCACCAAGCTCCAGCTGCGCAACCACCGTGCCCGCTCGGCGTGCTGGGCGGGCTGCTGGACCTGCGGCTGACGGCACCCGGGGCCCGGGCCGGTCCTCTCCTGCACGGCACATACGGGTGTGCGACCGCGGATCGGGGGCAGGCGGCAGGCGGAAACGACCGTGAGGAGCAGCCGTATGACCTTGCCGTGGCGGGAGGACGAGAGCTGGCGCCGCCGCTATCCGCAACCCGGCCCCGACTGGACCGGCGGGATGCCGCAGGGCACCACCGAGCCGCTGACGCCGATGGGGCGGATCGAGCAGTACGGGCGGATGGGCGGCGCCCTGCGGGGCGGCTGGGTGGCGCCCTGGCAGCGGAAGGTGATCACCGCGTTCGTGATCGGCGCGCTGACGGTCGCGGTGGTCGCGGCCGGGCTGATCGCCTTCGGATGAGACCGGCCCCGGCGGCCGGTCGGGCCCGGCCGAGGCCGCCGCGAACGCCGCAAAGCCGGTCCGCTGCGCGGGGCTTTCGGGTGCGGTGACGGGCCGGAGGGGCAGGGGGTGTCCGGACGGCTTCGCTGTACGTCCGGGACACCCCCCATCCCACAGCCCCGGCACCGCTGCCGAACAGTCCCGCGCAGCGGACCGGCGCCGCAGGCGCAACAGCAACAACCCCCACGGCGGGACAGCCGACGACGTGGGGCGAAGGCCAAGCGCAGCCATACTCTTCACATTGCCGCAACATTCGGCCACCTTCTGTCGCGAACCTGTCGAGTAGGGTCCTGACCAGCGCAGACAGCGAGTCGAGGAGGCCGTTCCGTGGCGGAGCGACAGAGGGCGGACGAGCCCGCCGGGAGCGCCGGGTCCGAAGTGCGGGCGCAGGAGCGCCGGTTGCGGCGCGACCTGGGGTTCTGGGGGCTGACCGGGATCGGCTTCTCCAACATCGTCGGCTCCGGCTGGCTGTTCGCCGCGATGTACGCCGCGCAGACCGCCGGCCCGGCCTCGCTGCTGTCCTGGGTGGGCGCGGGCCTGCTGTGCGGACTGGTCGCCCTGGTGATGATCGAGCTGGGCGCGTCCCGGCCGGAGGGCGGCGGCACCGTCCGCTGGCCGCTGCTGGCCAACGGCCGGCTGGTCGGCACCCTCGTCGGCTGGTCGACCCTGCTGTCCGTGGGCGGCACCGCCGCCGAGATCAGCGCGATCATGCAGTACACCGCGCACTACGTCCCGGGCCTCTACAACGGCCACACCCTCACCCTCGGCGGGCTCGGCCTGGCCGCCGGGCTCAGTGTGCTGCTGACCGCGCTGAACTGGTTCGCGGTGCGGATGTTCGCGCGGATGAACAACCTGATCTCGATCTTCAAGATCGCGGTCCCGATCGTCACCGTCCTCGCGCTGCTGGCCTCCGGCTGGCACTCCGGCCGGCTCACCGACCACGGCGGCTTCGCCCCGTACGGCTATGTGGCCTGCCTGAGCGCGCTGGCCGGCGGCGGCATCGTCTACTCCGTCAACGGCTTCCAGGCCCCGCTGGACTTCTCCGGCGAGACCCGCAATCCTCGCCGCACCCTCCCCTGGGCCGTCCTGGCCGGCATCGGCCTGGCCCTGCTGATGTACCTGGCCCTCCAGGTCGCCTACCTCTTCACCGTCCCCGAGCACCTGCTCGGCGGTGGCTGGAAGGGCGTCTCCTTCGACTCCCCCTTCGGGCAGTTGGCCCTGGTCCTCAACCTGCACTGGCTCTCCAGCCTGCTCTACGCCGACGCGGTGCTCTCGCCCGGCGGTTCGGCCTACGTCGGCGTCGCGATCGACGCCCGGCACACCTACGCGCTGGCCAAGAACGGCACCATCCCGCGCTACTTCATGAAGGTCCACGAGGGCTCCGGCATGCCGCGCCGGGCACTGGTGATCAACCTCGTGGTGATCGTGCTGTTCCTGCTGCCGTTCGGCGGCTGGCAGGACATCGTGAGCGTGATGGGCGACATGTACCTGCTGATCTACGCCGCGTCCGCGGTCGCCGTCGCGGTCTTCCGCACCGGGGCGGGCGGCGGGACCGCCGGCTGGGTCCGCGGGCTGCGCTGGATCGCCCCGCTGAGCTTCGTGGTGGCCAGCGAGTTCGTCTACTGGTCGGGCTGGCACGACCTGCGGCTGGCGCTGCCGCTGGTCCTCGTCGGACTGCTGCTGTTCCTGGGGATGCGGCGGCCCGGCGCCCGGGCCGCAAAGAGCGACGGCGCCGGCCCCCGCCGCCCGCTCGCGGCCGAACTCCGCACCGGCGCCTGGCTGGTGGTCTACCTGCTCGCGCTCACCGCGCTGTCCTGGCTGGGCACCTTCAAGGGCTCCGGGCACCTGCCCGCCCCCTACGACTCGCTCGCCGTGGCCGCCGTCGCACTGGCGGTCTTCTTCTGGGCGGTGCGCTCCGGCGTCGGCCATCTGACCGCGGCCCGGCAGCCGGCCGGCTGAGACGAGTGAGCCCGGCCCCGCCCCGGCGGCCGTCAAGCGGATGCCGGACCCCCGAAATATGATGGGCCCATGCTTCGGCGTCGTCCCCCGCGGGCGGCGAGCGCCGACGATCTGCTCACCACGCTGGGGCGGCTGACCGCCCAGGCGCGGGAAGGCGCGGAGCTCCAGCGGGCCAGAGTGGAGCTGGCCGAGGTCCTGCAGCGCGAGATGCTGCCGACCGCCCTGCCGGAGCTGCCCGGTCTGCGCACCGCCGCCACCTACGCCCCCGCCCGGCACGGCCTCGCCATCGGGGGCGACTGGTACGACGGGTTCCCACTGCCGGACGGGGCGCTGGCCTTCTCCGTCGGCGACGTCCAGGGACACGACGTCGAGGCCGCCGCGTTCATGGGGCAGATCCGGATCGGGCTGCGGGCCGTCGCCGCCCACGCCGCCGACCCCGGCGAGGTCCTCAGCCGCGCCAACGACCTGCTGCTGTCCATCGACTGCGAACTCTTCGCGACCTGCACCTTCGTCCGCTTCGACCCGCGGTCCTGGGAGCTGACCAGCGCCCGCGCCGGACACGTCCCCGGTGTCTGGGCCACCACCGACCGGCGCTGGGGCCTGGTGGAGGACCCCGGCGGCATCCCGCTCGGGGTGCTGCCCGGTCAGCGGTATCCGGTCACCCGCCGGCGGCTCACCGCGGCGGGTGCGTTCGTGCTGCTCACCGACGGGGTGATCGAGGGCCCGTCGTTCCCCATCGAGGCCGGGCTGGCGCAGGTGGCCCGGCTCGTCACCGCCAAGGCCGGGGACGCGCCGGCCGAGATCGCCGGCGCGGTGATGTGCGTGGCGGAGCTGACCGGCCACACCGACGACGCCGCGGTGATCGTGCTGAGCCACGACGCGGCGCGGCGCGGGGCCGGGTGAAGCGCGGGCCGCCAGCGCGTGTCGCGTCCGGCGGCCGGCCGGGGGCATTGTCTGATGGCAGATGTGGTGCGCACCGGGGTAATCCGTCGGCCGGCGCCGGCAGTCCTGGGGAACCTCGCGCTCGCCGCCGTCTACTACGGCGCCGCGAAGGTCGGTCTGCTGGAGCAGGTGGTGATCGCGGGTGCGGTGGTCACCCCCCTGTGGCCGCCCACGGGCATCGCCCTGAGCTGCCTGCTCCTGCTGGGCCTATGGCTGTGGCCGGGCATCGCGCTCGGCACCGTACTGGTCATCTGGACGCTCACCAGGCCGGACCTGGCGGGCTTCGGCGTGGTCGCGGGCAACACCCTCGCACCGGTCTGCGCCTGCCTGATGCTCCGGCGGGTCGGCTTCCGCACCGAACTGGACCGGCTGCGCGACGGGGTCGCCCTGGTCGCCCTCGGCGCCTTCGCCGCGATGGTGATCAGCGCGACGCTGGGCAGCGGCACCCAGGTGCTCACCGGGGCACTGCCCGCCGGGGACTTCTGGCGGACCTGGGCGGCCTGGTGGGTGGGCGACGCGATGGGTGTCCTGGTGGTCGCCCCGCTGCTGCTGGCCTGCCGGACGATCCGGCCGCTGCGGGACGTGCCGCTGTACCGGTGGGCCGAGGCGGCGGCGCTGCTGGCGGCCACGGTGGTGGTCTCGCTGGTGAGCACCCGGACCTCGCTGTCGGTGCTGTTCCTGGTCTTCCCGTTGATCGTGTGGGCGGCGCTGCGGTTCCAGCTGGTGGGGGCGGCGCCCTGCGTCCTGGTGCTGTCGGTGTTCGCGATCAGCGCGGCGACCGGCCGCTACGGCCCGTTCACCGGGCACAGCCTGCTGGAGTCGATGGTCAACCTCCAGGCCCTCAACGCCTCCGCCGCACTCACCGCGCTGCTGCTCTCGGCGATCGTCACCGAGCAGAACACCATCCGCCGGAAGATCGAGCAGGTCTGCCAGGAGCTCGCCGAGGTGGTGGACCGGCTGGCGCCGGGGGAGAGCCGGCGCCGCTGGCCGCCCGAGCGGTGAGGGTCGGCCCGCCCGGTCAGTCGCCCAGCAGCTCGCCCAGGTCGTAGCCGACCGGCTCCTCCAGCTGTGCGTAGGTGCAGCTTTCCGGTGTGCGGTCGGGCCGCCAGCGGCGGAACTGCGCGGTGTGCCGGAACCGGCTGCCCTCCATGTGGTCGTAGCCCACCTCGCACACCAGCTCCGGGCGCAGCGGCACCCACGACAGGTCCTTGCCGCCGCTCCAGCGGCTCGGCCCGCCCGGCATCCGGCGGGCCGCGTGCGCCGCCTCGTCGGCCCAGTCGCCCCAGGGGTGGCCGCCGGCCTCGTCCGCCGACATCCGCAGCGGCGCCAACTCCTCGACCAGGGCGCGCCGCCGCGCCATCGGGAACGAGGCGCACACCCCGACGTGTTGGAGGTGCCCGGCCTCGTCGTGCAGCCCGAGCAGCAGCGAGCCGACCACCGGCCCGCTCTTGTGCAGGCGGTAGCCCGCGACCACGCAGTCGGCGGTACGCGCGTGCTTGACCTTGTACATCACCCGCTCGCCCGGCCGGTACGGCAGGTCGAGCGGCTTGGCGATCACCCCGTCCAGCCCGGCCCCCTCGAACTGCGCGAACCACCGCTGCGCCATCTCCCGGTCGGTGGTGGCCGGCGCGGTGTGCACCGGCGGCCGGGCCGGCCGCAGCGCCTCGACCAGGGCCTCCCGCCGGGCCGTCTGCGGCTCGGCCAGCAGGGACGCGGAGTCCAGCGCCAGCAGGTCGAAGGCGACCAGCGAGGCGGGGGTGCGGGCGGCCAGCGTCCGCACCCGGGAGTCGGCCGGGTGGATCCGCTCCAGCAGTTCCTCGAAGTGCAGCCGGCCCTCGTGCGCGATGACGATCTCGCCGTCCAGCACGCAGCGCGGCGGCAGTTGGGCCCGCGCCGCCGCCAGCACCTCGGGGAAGTAGCGGCTGAGCGACTTGGTGGTGCGGCTGGCGATCTCGACCTCGTCGCCGTCCCGGAACACGATGACGCGGAAGCCGTCCCACTTCGCTTCGTACTGCATGCCGTCGGGGATCTTCGCCACCGGCTTGGCGAGCATCGGGGACACCGGGGGCATCACGGGCAGGTCCATGCTCCCGATCCTGCGGGCCGTCGCCCCTTCCCGCGCGCCGGGAACGGCCGGTCCACCGCCGGCACACCCGGCGCGCGGGGTCACCCGGCGGAACCTAGCGTGGTGGCATGGCCGGAGCCCGAGCTGTGGAACTGGATGTCGCGGGGCGCACGGTGCGCGTCTCGAACCCGGACAAGACGTACTACCCCGAGCGCGGTTTCACCAAGTTGGACGTCGCCCAGTACTACCTCGCCGTCGCGGACGGGGTGCTGCGCGGCCTGCGGGACCGGCCGACGACCATGCAGCGGTTCCCCGACGGCGTCGAGGGCGAGTTCTTCTACCAGAAACGGGCGCCCAAGGGACTGCCGGACTGGCTGGCCACCGCACGGATCACCTTCCCCAGCGGGCGGTTCGCGGACGAGATCTGCCCCGCCGAACCCGCCGCCGTGGTCTGGGCGGCCAACCTCGGCTGTCTGACCTTCCACCCCTGGCCGGTCCGCCGCACGGACACCGAGCACCCCGACGAGCTGCGCATCGACCTCGACCCGCAGCCCGGCACCGGCTTCGCCGACGCCGTCGCGGTCGCCCACGAACTGCGCGCGCTGCTGGCCGAGCACGGGCTGCGCGGCTGGCCGAAGACCTCCGGCGGCCGCGGCGTGCACGTCTATGTGCCGATCCGCCCGCACTGGACGTTCACCGAGGTCAGACGGGCCGCGATCGCCGTGGCCCGGACGTTGGAGCGGCGGCTGCCGCAGCGGGTGACGGCTGCCTGGTGGAAGGAGGAGCGCGGCGCGAAGGTGTTCGTGGACTACAACCAGATGGCCCGCGACCGCACCATCGCCTCGCCCTACTCGCTGCGCGCCCGCCCCCGGGCGACCGTCTCCGCCCCGCTGCGCTGGGACGAGCTGTCCGCCGTCGAGCCCGAGGACTTCGACCTGCGCACGATGCCGCCGCGGTTCGCCGAACTCGGCGACCTGCACGCCGACATGGCCGACCACGCCTTCGGCCTGGAATCCCTGCTGGAACTCGCCGACCGGTACGCCGCCGAGGAGGGGCTGGGCGATCTGCCGTATCCGCCGGACCACCCGAAGATGCCCGGCGAGCCCTCCCGGGTCCAGCCCAGCCGGGCCCGCAAGCGCTGACGGCACTGCCTCTATCGGCGCAAATGCGGGGGCCGTTGGAGTGGCCGCCCCATGTGCCCGCGAGGAACCCGCCGCCGCGCGGTACCCATCGTCTTGTCCGATTTCCTGCCAAACGGGAGAAGCGCATGCGTAAGTACATAGGACGTACCCTGGCCGCCGCGGCACTCGCCGCCGCGACGGTCGTCCCGGCAGCCGGTATGGCCCAGGCCGCACCTCAGGGCCAGACGGTCGCGATGAGCGGCGACCACGGCCGTGGTCACCACGGCCGCTGGCATCACCGTCACCGGGACGACGACTGCGGCTTCGGCGACTTCGGCCGATTCGGCAATGAGGGCCGCTTCGGCCACGAGGGTCGCGAGGGCCACCACGGCCGCGGCCACTTCGGGCGGGAGGGCTGCGAGCGCCACGAAGACATCGGGCTCCTCGGACGCATTCTCCGTAGTCTGCTCGGTTGGCTGATCTGACCGCAAACAGCCCGGCGGGCCGCCGCAGTTGCGCACTGCGGCGGCCCGCCTTCGTGGGTCCTGGGCGCCGGACCGGCCGGCCGGATCAGGCCGCGTCGTCCGACTCCTCGGCGCGGCGCCGGAGTTCCTTCTTGTCCGGCTTGCCCGCGTCGGTCAGCGGCAGCGCCTCCGCGAAGGTGATCCGGGCCGGCTCGTACATCGCGCCGCGGACCTCGCGCACCATCGCGCACAGCTGCTCCGCGTCGACGTCGCCGCCGGGGGTCCGCACCACCGTCGCGTGCACCCGCTCCATCCGGTCCGCGTCGCGGACGCCGTAGACGGCGCTCTGGAGCACCTGCGGGTGCGAGTTGAGCAGGTCCTCCAGCTCGGTGGTGTACACATGGCCGCCGACCACGACGATCATGTCCTTGAGCCGGTCGACGATGGTGAGGTAGCCCTCCTCGTCGACGAAGCCGACGTCGCCGGTGTGCAGCCAGCCGTCCCGCAGTACCTCGGCGGTGAGCTCCGGCTGCTTCCAGTAGCCCTGCATGATCATGTCGGAGCGGACGCAGATCTCGCCGTGCGAGCCGGGGGGCAGATCGCGCCCGGACTCGTCGCGGACCGCCACCTCGACGTCGGGCAGCACCTTGCCGGCCGAGCGCAGCCGGTCGGGGCGCGCGGGGTCGTGGTCCTCCGAGGTGAGCACGCTGATGCCGCCGGCCTCGTTCTGGCCGTAGCCCTGCACCAGCACCTGCCCGAACGCCCGGACCGCGTCGGCCAGTCGGGCCGGAGACGCCTGGCAGCCGCCGTAGGTGACCATGCGCAGGCTGGAGGTGTCGGTGCCCGGCCGGTCCGGGTGGTCCATCAGCTGGTACAGCAGCGGCGGCAGCAGGAACAGGGCGGTGATCCGCTCGCGCTCGATGGCGGCGAGCACTTCTTGGGCGTCGAAGTCGTCGAGCAGGACGACGGTGCCGCCGGACTGCAGGACGGTGTCGGCCATGTAGCCGGCCGCGTGCGCGAGGGTGGTGCAGACCAGTTGGCGGTGCACCACGCCCTCGAACTCCGGGAGCGCGCCGGTGAACCACCGCACCTGCTCGAAGGTGGTGCAGATGCCCTTGGGGTGGCCGGTGGTGCCGCCGGTGTGCCGGATGGTGCAGATGTCGTCCGGCCGGGCGTCGGTGGCGAACGGCTCGTCGCTCTGGCCGGCCGCCAGCTCCAGCAGGTCGGTGCCCAACTTGGCCGGCCCCAGCACCAGGACGTCCGGGACGGGCGCCGACTCGACCAGTTCCGCGGCCCGTTCGGCCAGCCGCGGGTCGACGATCAGGGCGCGGGTCTCGACGTCGCGGACGATCGCGGCCTGGGAGTCGGCAGAGAGCTTGTTGTAGAGGTGGTTGACCCGCGCGCCGACGAGGTTGGCGGCGTAGCGGGCGGCGATGGTCTCGGGGAGGTTGCCGCTCAGCAGCGTGACGGTGCTGCCGCGCCCGACGCCCCGCTCACGCAGTGCGCGGGCCATCCGCAGGACCAACGAGCGGAACTCGCCGGCGGTGACCCGGCGGCCCTGGTGGACCAGGACCTCGTGGCCCGGGTCGAGGTTAAGTGCATCGAGGTTCTCCTCCACATATGTGCGGAACGGCTGGTCGGATATCGGCATCGAGGACTTCCTCCTGTACCCCGGCGGCGTACGGGGATACGCCGGTGGCGCGTGTCTTTTATTGGTTGCCTCCAGCAACTAAGTTAGGGTAGTCCCAAGAGATCCACATCTCCAAGTCGGGCGTCCGTGCGCGGGCGTTGTCCGGCCACCGCCCAGTGGATCAATATCGTCAACCGGGTCGCCCGGTCGGGGGACGGCGGCCCATAATGCTCCCTCCGGTGCGGTCCCCGCCCCTGGTGGACCCCGCTCTGCCTGCGGGTCCGTCCGGTGTCGAGAGATGATGGAGGGCAGCGGCAGCACGGCACGACCTGGCCGTGCACGGAGCGCCACGGCTGTCGGTCTCGGAGACCGGCGGAAGGAGTGCCTGCATGGGTGCGACCGACGCGTTCCCGGAGAGTGCTGCCCAGGCCGGGGCCGGGCCGACGCACCCCGGCGGCCTGCTGGACGTACTGGGCGTGGCCGCCGTGATGCTCGACGCCAAGGGCCGGATCACGCTGTGGAGCCCCCAGGCCGAGGAACTCTTCGGCTGGACCGCCGAGGAGGCGCTCGGCCGGTCCGCCGCCCGGCTGCTGGTCCCGCCCGAGCATGTCAGTCTCGTCCTGCGGCTGTTCGCCGAGGTGATGTCCGGTGGGGAGAGCTGGGCCGGGGTCTTCCCCGTCCGGCACAAGGACGGCAGCACCCGACTGGTCGAATTCCGCAACATGCGCCTCCAGGACAAGCACGGCGCCGCCTACGCCCTGGGCATCGCCACCGACCAGGCCGTGCTGCGGGAGGTGGAGCGGGACCTGGCGCTGTCGGTGCGGCTGGTGGCCCAGTCGCCGATCGGGCTGGCGGTGCTCGACGCCGATCTGCGGTTCGTGATGGTCAACCCGGCGCTGGAGCGGATCAACGACCTGCCCGCCGAGCAGCACATCGGCCGGCACGTCAGGGACGCCCTGTCCTTCCTGGAGACCGACACGATCGAGGAGCGGATGCGCTCGGTACTGGCCACCGGCCGGCCGCTGCTCGACCAGTTCTCCGTCGGCCCCACCGCCACCCACCCCGACGCCGACCAGGCGTGGTCGGTCTCGTACTACCGGCTGGAGGACGCCAACGGCCGGGTGCTGGGCGTGGCGACCTCGGTCGTGGACGTCACCGAGCAGCACCGGGCCGCGACCGAGGCGGCCCGGGCCCGGCGGCGGCTGGCGGTCATCGCGGACGCCTCGGCGACCGTCGGCACCACCCTCGACGTCGGCCGCACCGCGCAGGAGTTGGCCGACGTCATCGTGCCCGAGCTCGCCGACCTGGCCGCCGTCGACGTCCTCGACGCCGTCCTGGACGGCCGCCGGCCCGGCGCCCGCGGCGGCCCGGCCCGCTTCCGGGCGCTGGCGGTCGCGGCGGCCGGGGAGACGCCGGCCGTCGGCGCCGCCGACCCCACCGGGCAGCTCGCCGCCTACGAGACCGAGCGGCTGATCACCCGCTGTGTCACCGAGGCCCGGCCGGTGCTGGTCGGCGAGGTGGGCCCGGAGCAGCGCCGGCACATCGCCGCCGACGCGCAGGGCGCCGAGCTGCTGCGGGAGGCCGGGCTGCACTCCTATCTGGCGGTGCCGCTGATCGCCCGCGGCGAGGTGCTGGGCGCGCTGTCGCTCTACCGCACGGACAACCCGGTGCCCTTCGACGAGGACGACGCGGTGCTCGCCGTCGAACTGGCCGCCCGGGCGGCGGTCTGCATCGACAACGCCCGCTCCTACCAGAGCGAGCGGCGCACCGCGCTCACCCTCCAGCGGCACCTGATGAACCACCGGCCGCCGCGGCCCACCACTATGGACATCGCCTACCGCTACCAGCCCGCGCAGGCGGCCAGCGAGGTGGGCGGCGACTGGTTCGACGTCATCCCGGTCGCCGGCGACAAGACCGCACTGGTCGTCGGCGACGTCATGGGCAGCGGCATCAACGCGGCAGCCACCATGGGCCAGTTGCGCACCACCACCCGCGCACTGGCCGACCTCGACCTCGCGCCCGCCGAGGTGCTCGACCACCTCGACCACATCGCCGGCGGCCTCGACCCGGCCTTCGCGACCTGCCTCTACGCCGTCCACGACCCGCACAAGGAGGAGTGCCGGATCGCCGTCGCCGGCCACCTCCCGCCCGTCCTGGTCCGGCCCGGCGGGCCGCCGGAGCTGCTCGACCTGCCGACCGGCGCACCGCTCGGCGTCGGCGGCGTGACCTTCGAGCAGACCACCGTCCCGCTGCGCGCCGGCGACCAACTCGTGCTCTACACCGACGGGCTGATCGAGACCCGCGACCAGGCCATCGACACCCGCCTGGACCTCCTCCTCGGGCTGCTCGCCGAGCCCGAACGGCCGCTGGAGGAACTCTGCGACCGCCTCCTGGGCGAGCTGCGGCACGGCAACGACCACGACGACGTCGCGCTGCTGATCGCCCGCATCCGGGGCCTCGACGGCTGATTTCCGCCCGCCGGCGGGACGCTCCGCGAAAGTCGCCGGGCCGCCCGGCCGATGAATCCGCAGCCCGCCGAGGCCCCCGCGAAATCCGCGTAAACCGTGCCGGGACGGCGTGGATAACGATCGTTGAAGCGGGAGACGCTACGGATTTCGTTGTCTCACGCCTTTAACGAACCCTTGACGAGAGGGTCCGACGGGGGTTGTATTCCGGTCACCGAAGCGGCCCCGCAGTGCATCTGGTGCGACCGCTCGCGGCACTCGCCCCGTGACGTGCCGCCCCTCCTGCCCGCCAGCATCGATGGGACCCGGATGACCGATACGCCCACCACGCCAGTTGCCACCGCCGTCCCGGCCCCGGAGACCCGGACCGCGACACCGGCGGACAGCCCCCAACTCACCCGGTCGATCGGTGTGGTCGGCGGCACCCTGCTCACCCTGTCCTGCCTGACCCCGGCGTCCTCGCTGTTCGTCATCGTGCCGGACTCGTTCGCCAGCCTGGGCACCGGTACGGCACTGACCATCGCCATCGCGGCGGTGCTGTGCGTGGGAGTGGCCTTCACCTACTCCGAGCTGGGCACCCTGATCCCCAGCTCCGGCGGCGAGTACGCCATGGTCGGCACCCTGATGGGCCGGCTCGCGGGCTGGCTGGTCTTCGTGCTCTCCCTGATCGTCGTCCTGATCGTGCCGCCCATCATCGCCCTGGGCACCGCCGACTACCTGGCCCCCCTCGTGCACCTGGACAAGCAGCCGACCGCCGCCGCGGTGATGCTGCTGGCGACCGCCATGGGCCTGCTCGACCTGCGCGCCAACGCCTGGATCACCGGCATCTTCCTGGTACTTGAGGTGATCGCCGCGGCCGTCGTGGCGTTCCTCGGCTTCAGTCACCCCCACCGCTCCGCGGCCACCCTGATCCACCCGGTCATGGACGCCGGGCACGGCACCAGTACCGCGGTCACCGGCGGGCTCATGGTCACCGGGCTCGCCACCGCGCTCTTCATCCTCCAGGGCTTCTCCACCGCGGTGTACCTCGCCGAGGAGATGGAGAACCCGCGGCGCAACGTCTCCCGCACCGTGCTGTGGACGCTCGCCATCGGCGCCGCCGTGGTCCTCGTCCCGGTTGTCGCCATCACCCTCGGCGCCCCCGACCTGAAGACCCTCGGCGCGGGCGACGTCGCCGGCATGGTCCAGGGCTGGAGCAACTCCGCCGTCGGCACCTTCGTCAGCCTCTGCATCGCGCTGGCCATCGTCAACGCGGCGATCGTGATGGTGATCCAGAACTCCCGGGTGGTCTTCTCCTCGGCCCGCGACGCCGCCTGGCCCACCCCGGTCAACCGGATCTTCTCGCACGTCGGCAAGCGCTTCGGCTCGCCCTGGGTGGCCACCCTCGCGGTCGGCGTCCCCGGTGCCGCGCTGTGCTTCGTCACCCTCGACACCCTGAACGAGGTCACCGGCGTGGCCGTCGCCGGCATGTACGTCTTCGTCGCGCTGGGCGCCCTGGTCTCCCGCCGCGGCGCGCACAAGCACCGGCTCGCCTGGCGGATGCCGCTGTGGCCGGTGGTCCCCGCGCTGATAGTCCTGGTCCTGGCCTGGGTGCTGTGCCAGCAGAGCGCCAGGAGCCTGCTGATCACCGGCGCGGTGGTCGCGGTGGCCACCGTCTACTGGGCCGTCTACCTCCGCCCGCGACAGGACAGCCACTGGGTCATCTCGGTCCCCGAGAACGAACTGGCGGCCGCCGAACCGGCCCGTTCCTAGCCGTCCCGGCGGCTCACCGGCCGTCCGGCCGGGCCAGCGCGAGCGCGTCCAACAGCAGACACACGTGGTCGACGGCGTCCCGCCCGGCGGGGCCGTCGGCCACGTCCGTTTCGTCCAGCAGCCCGGCGGTGGCCCGCAGCAGTGCCGGCAGACCCGCGCCCTCCGGCGCCGCCGGCTCGGACTCCGCGAGGGCGGCGCGGATCTGCTCGCCCGAGAGCGGCAGCCCCGTCTCCAGGAAGCGGAACAGCGCGACGGCGGTCCTGCGGTCCGCGTCGTCCGGCTGCCACGCCCCGCGCGCATGGTGGTCGATGAGCACCGCCGCCCGGGCACGGATCTCCTCTGCTGCAACATGCATGCCCACGAACGTCTCATACGCGCCCGGCGGCCCCCGGAGCGCCCCCGGCCGCCCGCCGCGCGCCCCCACGCCCCGCCCGACTCCCGAGTAAGCACCGCTGACCAGGCACATTGCGCGCCGCCCCGGCGACGCCCGGCAGATCGGCGGTCCGTTCGCAACCGTCCCGGGCTGTGGGAAGAGTTACATGCACACCACCGGGGAGTGCACGCCCGTAGCCGGGAAACATACCGACAGGTTTTACTGACGCTGCCACGGCGCATGCTCTCCGGCGCCGCTGCGCTGCGCAGTACGCGGCTCGCCCACCGTATGCGGGAGGTGTAGAAAGAGGACATGGCCGGACGCTACGGCCGCCCGCGTTCGGTTCTGAGGATGCGAACTGTCGCTGGCCAGGTCTTTCTCCTGCAAGTGGCGATCGTCGTCTTGCTCGTCGCCGCCGCCATCGCGGCCCTGGTGCTGCAGTCCGGGACCGACTCGGAACGGGAGGCCCGGAACCGCTCGGTAGCCGTGGCCCAGACCTTCGCGAACGCCCCCGGCATCGAAGCGGCACTCAAGAGCCCCGACCCCACCGCCGTGCTCCAGCCTCGCGCGCAGGCCGCCCGCAGGACCTCCGAGGTCGACTTCATCGTCGTCATGAACACCCACGGCATCCGCTACACCCACCCGCTCACCGACCGGATCGGCAAGAAGTTCGTCGGCACCATCGGGCCCGCGCTCGCCGGCGGAGTGGTCACCGAGAAGATCACCGGCACCATCGGCCCGCTCGTCCAGGCCGTGGTGCCCGTCTTCGGCCACGGCGGCAAGGTCGTCGGCCTGGTCTCCGCCGGCGTCACCCTCAGCAGGGTCAGTGGTGTCGTCGACGACCAGTTCCCGCTGCTGTTCGGCGCCGCGGCCGGCGTGCTGCTGCTCACCACCGGCGGCACCGCCCTGGTCAGCCGCCGGCTGCGGCGCCAGACCCACGGGCTGGGGCCGGAGGAGATGACGCGGATGTACGAGCACCACGACGCGGTGCTGCACGCCGTCCGGGAAGGCGTGATCATCGTGCGCGGCGACGGGCGGCTGGTGCTCGCCAACGACGAGGCCCGGCGGCTGCTTGCCCTGCCGTCCGACGTCGAGGGCCGCCGGGTCGCCGACCTGGGACTCGATCCGGACACCGCGGCGCTGCTGGAGTCCGGCCGGGTCGTCACCGACGAGGTGCACCCGGTGGGGGAGCGGCTGCTCGCGGTCAACCAGCGCTCCACGGAACGGGCCGGCGGCCCGCCCGGCAGCGTCACCACCCTCCGCGACACCACCGAGCTCCGGGCCCTCACCGGCCGCGCCGACATCGCCCGCGGGCGGCTGAAACTCCTCTACGACGCCGGCGCCGAGATCGGCACCACCCTCGACGTGGTGCGCACATGCGAGGAGCTGGCCCGCTTCGGCGCCGAGCGGTTCAGCGACCTCGTCACCGTCGACCTGGCGGTCTCCGTCCTCAACGGCGAGGAACCCGAGGTCGCCGGACCGGCCATAGAGATGCGCCGCACCGCTGTCGCCGGCGAGGTGCCCGAGGGATCGCTCCACCCGGTCGGCAAGCCGATGCGGTTCGCGCCCGTCACCGCGCTCGGCAGCCGGCTGCCGTCCGGCGAACCGGTCCTGGAGGCCGACCTGGCCGCGTTCTCCGGCTGGCAGCGGCAGGACCCCGAACGCGCCCGGCGGATCGTCGCCCAGGGCATCCACTCGCTGATCGCCGTCCCGCTGCGGGCCCGCGGCGTCATCCTCGGCGTGGTCCTCTTCTGGCGTTCGCGCACCCCCGAGCCGTTCGACGAGGAGGACCTCTCGCTCGCCGAGGAGCTGGTCGCCCGGGCCGCGGTGAGCATCGACAACGCCCGCCGCTACACCCGCGAGCACACCATGGCGGTCACCCTCCAGCGCAGCCTGCTGCCGCGCGCCCTGCCCGACCAGAACGCCGTCGAGGCCGCCTTCCGCTATCTGCCCGCACAGGCCGGACTCGGCGGCCTGGGCGGCGTCGGCGGCGACTGGTTCGACATCATCCCGCTGCCCGGCACCCGGGTCGCCCTGGTCGTCGGCGACGTCGTCGGGCACGGCCTGCACGCCGCCGCCACCATGGGCCGGCTGCGCACCGCGATCCACAACTTCGCCAACCTCGACGTCCCGCCCGACGAACTGCTGTGGCACCTTGACGAGCTGGTCACCCGCATCGACCAGGACGAGGGCGCGGGCGCGGGCGGCGGCGGTGACGGCGCCAAGGCCCCGGTCACCGGCGCCACCTGCCTCTACGCCATCTACGACCCGGTCACCGGCGCATGCACCATGGCCCGCGCCGGGCACGTCCAGCCGCTGGTGCTGCGGCCCGACGGCAGCGCGGAGTTCGCCGAGGTGCCCGGCGGCCCGCCACTCGGCCTCGGCGGTATGCCCTTCGACACCTGCCGGCTGGAACTCCCCGAGGGCAGCCGCCTGGTGCTCTACACCGACGGGCTCGTCGAGGACCGCGAGCGCGACATCGACACCGGCATGGCGCTGCTGCGCGCCGCCCTCCGCGGCCGCCCCGAACGCACCCCGGAGGAGACCTGCGAGGCGGCGCTCGACGCGCTGCTGCCGGACCGCCCGGCCGACGACATCGCCCTGCTGGTCGCCCGCACCCGCTGCCTGGACGCCGGGTGTGTCGCCGAGTGGGACGTGGCCGCCGACCCGTCCGCGGTCGCGCCGGTGCGCGCCGCGGCGGTCCGCAAACTGACCGAATGGGGGCTTGCCGAGGAGGCGTTCACCACCGAGCTGATCCTCAGCGAGCTGGTCACCAACGCCATCCGCTACGCCGTCGGCCCGATCCGCGTCCGGCTGATCCACGACCGCTCGCTGATCTGCGAGGTCGCCGACCACAGCAGCACCTCCCCGCACCTGAGGCACGCCGCCACCACCGACGAGGGCGGCCGCGGCCTGTTCCTGATCGCGCAGATGGCCGAGCGGTGGGGCACCCGCTACACCGGCGACGGCAAGGTCATCTGGACCGAGCAGGCCCTGCCCGACGCGGACCGGGCCGCGGAGAATTCCGCTGGTCACGCCTCCTGACCAGCCAACTGCCGCCTGCTACGCTCCGGTTGCATGATCCCCGGGACGTCGGGCCGCGGGGAATCGGCAGCACGCGAACGGGGAGGGTGCAGTCAGATGACCACGGGGGCGATACCGGCCAAGCGCTGGCTCTATGTCATCCCGGTCGCCGCGATCATGTACATGCTGGCGTACCTCGACCGCAACAACGTCTCCGTCGTCCTCCCCTACATGCACGGCGACCTGGCCCTCTCCAACGCCGACAAGGGCCTGGCCGGCGGCATCTTCTTCCTCGGCTACGTCTTCCTGCAGATCCCCGCGGCGGTCCTCGCCCAGCGCTGGAGCGCCCGGAAGACCGTCCTGATCCTGATGGTCGCCTGGGGCCTGTCGGCGGTGCTCTCCGGCCTGGTGCAGACCCGGGCCCAGTTCTACGCCGCGCGGTTCGTGCTGGGCTTCTTCGAGGGCGGCGTCTGGCCGGCCGTCCTCATCCTGCTGGCCTCGTGGTTCCCGCTGCGCGAGCGCGCCCGCGCCAACGCCCTGTGGATGGCCTGCCTGCCGCTGTCGTCGGTACTGATGGCGCCGCTGTCCGGCTGGATGCTGGACCACGCGAGCTGGCGCTGGGTGCTCGTCCTCCAGGGCGTGCCGCCGCTGGTGTGGGCGGTGGTCTGGTGGTTCGCCGTCGCCGACCGCCCCGCCCGGGCCCGCTGGATCTCCGCCGCCGAGGCCGACCACCTGGCCCGGGCGATCGCCGCCGACGAGGCCGCCAAGCCCCCGGCGGGCGGCGGCTCCTACCTCGGCGCGGTCCGCCAGCGCTCCGTCCTGGTCCTCATCGGCGTCTACTTCTTCTGGATCACCGGCTTCTACGGCTTCAGCCTGTGGCTGCCGTCCGTCATCAAGGAGCTGACCCACGACGGCTCCGCCACCGAGGTCGGGCTGCTGACCGCGGTCCCGTTCGCCGTCGCCCTGGTGGTGATGATCGCCAACGCCGCCTGGTCGGACCGCACCGGCCGCCGCCGGCAGGCGGTCGCCGTCCCTCTGGCCGTGGGCATCGTCGCCCTCCTGCTGGGCCAGGCGGTGCACGGCGCACTGCCCCGCATGCTGCTGCTGTGCGTCACGGCCGCCGCGGTCTACGCACCCTACGGCCCCTTCTGGGCGATCCCCGGCGAACTGCTCCGCTTCGAGGTGGTGGCCGTGGCGATGGGCCTGGTCAACGCACTGGGCAACCTCGGCGGCTTCGCCGGCCCGTACGTGGTGGGTTGGCTCACCGACGCCACGGGCACGAGTTTGACCGGCTTCGCGGTGCTCGCGGGCTTCTTGGCGGTGGCCGTCCTTCTGGTGATGGTCGGCCTCCGGCCGGGGGCGTTGTCGCGCCGCGATGGCGACGACGGCGTCGCGCCGGGGTCTACGGCCAACTCGGCTGCCGACAGCCGGAGTTGACGGCGGGGTGGCCCCGGCGCCTGCGGCGCGTTGCGTTGCCGCTGCGCGGGCATTGCCGCTCCGCTGCGCGGGGCTGTTGGGTGCGGTGACGGGCCTGCGGGGGTGGTGTGCCGGACTGCTTCGCTTTACGTCCGGCACACCACCCCCTCCGGCCCGTCCCCTCCCGTTGGGGGACGGATTTCAGGCCAGTTGCACCATCTGTCTGTGGGCCAGTGCCGGTTCTGGACTGACGGGTGACCGGCACTGATGAGCGACCCGCACCGGACCACTCACGTCGGCCCCCACCTACCGTCTCTATGACCACCCACGGAAGGGGACGGGTCTGCGGGGCAGGGGGTGTGTCCGGACGTAAAGCGAAGCAGTCCGGACACACCCCCTGCCCCGCAGACCCGGCACCGCGGCCGATAAGCCCCGCGCAGCGGATCGGCAATGCCCCGCGCAGCGGACCCGCGCCGCCGGGCGCAAGCAAGGCGAACCCCTACGGCGGGGCAGCCGACAGCGGGCGCCGCAGCACGTAGCCGCCGACCGCTACCGCCACCGCGACGACGCACCCGGCGAAGGCGAGCCCCGCGTTTCGCAGTCCCAGCGTCATGGTGAGCGCGCCGACGCCCACCACCGGGAGCGAGATGCCGAGGTAGGCGATGAGGAAGAAGCCGAAGAGGACCGCGATCACCCCGAGGGCGTAGGTGGCGAAGCCCACTGTCACCATCAGCTCGGAGAAGCCCAGTTGGTGGCGGTAGAGCGCGTAGCGCGGGGTGGGCAGGGTCGTTCCCGCCATGCCGATCGCGAAGACCCCCGCCGCGGCGGGGCTGCCCGGGCGGCGCCGCCGGCCGGTGCGCACGGTCATGGCGTCAACGTAGGCGGCGGTCCCCGGCCGGGCCAGGAGGCGGTGCCCCGCGCGTGGCAGGGGGCACCGCTCCGACCGGGGCGACGCGGGGTCAGCGTCGGGTCAGCACCGGGTCAACGCCGGGGCGCGTTGGCGGCGGTGACGTTGACCGCCGCCCAGGCACGGTCGACCGTCCGGTACGCCGCGCTGCCCGCGCCGTAGAGGTCCTTGGCGGCCTGGAGGGTGGCGGTGCGAGCGTCGTGGAAGTCGGTCGTGGAGACCATGTAGCGGGTGAGCGCCCGGTAGAAGATCGCTACGGCCTTGTCCCGGCCGATGCCGGTCACCTTGGCGCCGTCGTGGGTGGGGGAGTCGTAGGCGACCCCGCCGACGGTCCTGCTGCCGCTGCCTTCGGCCAGCAGGTAGAAGGCGTGCGAGGAGACGCCGGAGCCGGCGTGGACCTCGGTGTCGTGGGTTTCCTTCGACCAGTAGTCGACGGCCCCTTCGAGCTTGTCCAGGGACGGCTTGTCCAGGCGTCGCAGGAACTTCTGGGGCAGGCCGAGCTTCTCGCCGATGAGGTAGTTCGGCGGGTTCTTCGGGTTGTTCGCGGCGAACTCCACCGCGCTGCCGAAGATGTCGGCCAGGGACTCGTTGAGCGCCCCCGGTTCGCCGTACTGGCGTCCCTCGCCGTCGACGCGGGTGGGCTGGAGGTTGGCGGTGGCGTCGACCACGCCGTGGGTCAGCTCGTGGCCGGTGACGTCCAGGACGACCAGCGGTTTGCCGAACAGCTTGCCGTCCCCGTCGCCGTAGAGCATGCAGCCGCAGTCCGAGGACCAGAAGGCGTTGCCGACGTTGGTGCCGAAGTGGACCAGGGCGTGTGCGCCGGCGCCGTCGTTCTTGATGCCCTTGCGGCCGAAGGTCTTCTTGTAGAAGTCCAGGGTGCTGGTGATGCCGAACTGGGCGTCGACCGCGGCGGTGGCCCGGTCCGCGGTGGTGCCGTTGCCCCAGCGGTTGGTGCCGCTGGTCAGGGGCTTGCCGGTGCGGAACGTGTTGAGTTCCTTGCCGCCGGCGTCGCGGGTCTCGGTGTTGCCGCGAGTGGCGTCCCGGAGGACGTAGGCGTTCTTGGCGGTCTGCGTGGTGGACAGCGGCACCGTGCCGACGAAGAGGGACGCGCCGGTGCCGCTCGCCGGGGCCGGGTAGCGGCCGGCGGCGGGCCGGTGCGGGGCGGGCGGGGTGGCGGCGGCCGCGGTGCGCGGGGTGAGGCGCTCGCCGCGCTGCTGGAGCTTGTGCAGGACGGACGGCGACAGGAACGGCTCGTTGACCGGGACGTTGCTGAGGACCTGGCCCGTGGTGGCGTCGACGACCACGGTCCGGGCGCCGCCGGCCTCGTCGGTGCGGCTGCCGTCGACCTGCACTTCGTAGGCCAGCGCGCTGCGGCCGTCGCGGGCGTCGACGACGAGGCGGGGTTCGCCGGCCGTGCCCTGCGCCGCCGCGGCGGCCCTGGCGGCGGCCTGACGGCCCGACAGCTTCGGGTCGGTGGCGGGCGGCTCGACCTGGTGGCGGGCGGCCCGGGTCACGCCCTGGTACGAGGAGTCCGCGCCGAGGTGGACGACGAGGTCGCCGCCGAGCACCGGCATACCGCGATGGGTCCGGACGAACCGCACATGCCGGCGGCCGTCGGGGTCGACCAGGGTGTCGGTGGCCTTGAGGGTGTCCTGCGGGCCGACGCCGGTGGTGGCCGCGTGGGCGTAGGCGGCGGCGCGGGCCGCGTCCACGATCGAGGGGGTGGCGGCGGCCGAGGGGGTGGGGGAGGAGGCGGGGGCCGCGACGGCGGAGCCGGCGGCGAGGGTGGCGGCCGTGGTCACGGCCAGGGCTATCGCCAGGTGGCGGCTGCGTATGTGGGGTCTACGCACAGTTCTGCGTCCTTATGTGCTGTGAGCGGCGGACTGCACCAACCGCCCGTACACGCGGTGGCGTTGCACACCGCGGGGGCCGTCCGGCCCCGCACAGACCCTGATCTGCCCGGCATGGGCATGTAAAGAGAAATGATCAATTTTCGGTGCCAGGTAGCCAAAAATTGATAATTGATCAGCTTTAGGTAGTCGGAAGATGACCAATCGTGTTCCGACCGGGGAGACTCAAAAGACGGCGACGAGGTTGCCCCGGGCCGGTGCGCCTCTTCGCCCGCGGGTCCGCGTCTCCGTCGACCGGTGCGCCTCTTCGCCTACGGGTGCGCGTCCATGCCTACGGGCGCGGCTTCCCGGTCAACATGAAACCGTGTTCCCTCGCGGGGAACGCCAGGTCCTCGTCGAGGGACATGCTGAGGGTGCCCGGTTCGGCCCAGTAGGAGTAGTTGAGCGACTTCTTCAGGGTCGCGAGGACGCTCGCCTCCTCCTTCATGATCTCGGCGCTGCAGCTGCGCTGCGTCGTCAGCGCCGCGTCGTTGAAGTAGAGGTGGGTGCCGGCGAAGGTGACCTTGGCGGTGACGTCGTTGCAGCCGAGTTTCCCGCTCATCGAGCCGTCGTCGTGGAAATCGAGGTACATCCGGTCACCGGCGGTGAACGCCGGGCCGTGCTCGTCGGCGAAGGTGGTGCCGACCAGCTGCCACCTGATCCCGAAGAAGTCGTCACCCCTGGCCTGCGCGAGCTGGATGTCGTCGCCCTGCCGGTTCCTGACGTGCAGTTCGAGGGGGTAGCCGCTGGTCTGCTTCGTGCCGAGCGAAAGCTCTCCGTCGAAGGCGGCCTGTACCTTCTTCTCGAAGTCCGCCAGCGCCGGTGCGCCGGCCACGTCCTCCGGACGGCACGGGCCCGGTCCGTCCGTCGGCGGGGCAGGGGAGAGGGAGGGGGCGGGGAGGGGAGCCAGCTCCTGGCCCAGCGTCAGGTGGCCCGCCGTCACCTCGGCCTTCCGGTGGAACGGCGTGCACCCGTAACTCCCGGACGCCGTACCGTCGTTGCCCAGCGCGATCCATCCCCGGGCCTCGGGCGGCAGGTTCTCTTGACGGCCTGCGACCTCGACCTTCCGGATCGCCCAGACGCCGCCCGACAGCAGTCCGCCGGCACCGGCCGGTCTCGGCCTCGCCGGTGACGGGGAAGTCGAGGCGCCGCCGTTCCGCGCGCCGGGCGTGGCAGGCGCGCTGTCGCACGCCGCCAGCGCGAGGAGCGCCGTCATCCCGGCGGCGAGGAAGCGGAGGGGCACTCTTCGAGGTGTGGGCATGGGCAGGGAGACGCAAGATCGCCGAATGCGGTTCCGGAGCCGGGCACGGCCGGTCCTGCGACATGCCGACGGCCGGGCGGCGGATGCCGTCCCGGCCGGAGGGGCAGGGTGCGGGCCTGGTGCTAGCCGGTGCGGAAGAGCTCCTCCAGGGAGGCGTGGGCCTTCTCGCCGCCGCGGACGGCCTCGACGACGGCCTGGTGGAAGGCGCGGCTGTCCGCCTCGGAGTGGCAGGGAACCGGGCTGCCGGTCATGGTGTACCAGTCCGAGGAGCCGGTGTACTGGACGGCGACGTGCGCCTCGTCCTCCGACCACGTGGTGTGAATGGTGAGATCGCCCTGCATCGGGCCGATCTCCTCGGTCTGCACCGCGCCGGGGCGGGCGTGGATCCCCACCGTGGTCCAAGATGCCCAGGTCATGTCGTTCCCCTCGGTCACAAGGGCCCCGGCCGGCGGCCGGGCGCGGATGATTCAAGTCTGGCACTCGCCGTGCGGCGGCGCACCGCATCGACCGGCCGACACGGCTCCCCCGCATACTGTCACCCTCCTCGCCACCCGGCCCTCACCCACTCGTCACGCCGCCGTCACGCAGGGTGTCGGTCAGCCGGTCCGCGGTCGCCGCCGGCGCGGTGTCCGCGGCGGGCAGCAGTCCGGCCCTGCCGAGGAACCCGTGGAAGGTGCCCGGCTACCTCGACGCCCCGGCCGCCACCGCCGCCGCCGTGGACCCCGACGGCCGGCGGCGCACCGGGGACGTCGGCGCCCCCGACGAGCGGCTGGGCGAGGTCGGGGTGGCGTTCGTCGTGCCCGCGGACGGTAGCGCGCCCGACCCCGGGGAACTGACGGAGTGGGCCCGCGCACGGCTGGCCGACTTCAAGGTGCCCCGGCGCTACCACCTCGTACCGGAACTGCCGCGCAACGCCGGCGGCAAGGTCCGCAAGGGCGAACTGCGCCGGACGGCCGGGAGCGAAGGGAGGAACGGCGGATGAGACCGACCGACGAGCAGGAGGAACTGCGGGCTGCGGTACGGCAGTTGCTGGCCAGGCAGCCCGGACCGGACGCCTGGGGGCCGCTCACCGGGCAGATCGGCGCGGCCGGGCTGGCGGTGCCGGAGGAGCACGGTGGGGCCGGCTGCGGCCCGCTCGAAGTCCATGTGGTGATGGAGGAGTTGGGGCGGGCACTTTCCCCCGTGCCGTACCTGGGGTCCGCGGTGCTGACCACCCAGGCCCTGCTCGCCTGCGGCGGCACCGCACCGCTCCGCGCGCTCGCGGAGGGGTCCGCGGTGGGCGCGCTGGCCTGGGCCGAGAACGGCTCCTGGGAGCCGTCCGCCGTCCGCGCCGCGGCCCGCCGGGCCCCGGACGGTGACTGGCGGCTGACCGGTGTCAAGGACCACGTCCTGGACGGCGCGGACGCCGACCTGCTGGTGGTGGCCGCCCGGACCGACACCGGAATCTCGCTCTTCCAGGTCCCGGTGGACGGGCCCGGCGTCCGCCGGGAGCGGCTGGTACCGATGGACGCCACCCGCCCCCAGGCGCGCGTGGTACTGGACGGCGCCGCGGGCCGGCTGCTGGGCGCGGACGGGGACGGCGGCCGGGCGCTGGCCCAGGTGCGGGACCTGGGGTGCCTGGCACTCGCCGCCGAGCAGGTCGGCGCGGCCGGACGCTGCCTGGAACTGACCGTCGCCTACGCCCGCGAGCGGGTCCAGTTCGGCCGCCCCATCGGATCCTTCCAGGCCGTCAAGCACCGGCTGGCGGACGCGTATGTGCAGGTGGAGGCGGCCCGGTCGATCGCGTTGGGCGCCGCGCACACCGCCGCGGCGGGCGCGCCGGACCTGCCCCGGTTCGCCGCGGCCGCCAAGTCCGCCTGTTCGGAGGCGTTCTCGGCGGTGGCCGGGGAGACGATCCAGCTGCACGGCGGGATCGGCGTCACCTGGGAGCACGACGCCCACCGCTACTTCAAACGCGCGCATGGAAGCGCCCAGCTTCTCGGGACACCGGCCGAACATCGGCGGCGGCTGGCGGGTGAGTTGGAGTTGATGTCGCGTCACGTAGGTTGAGATGTCAGGGGTTTGACGTGGCGAAGTAGTAAAAGTGGGTGCCGCTGCCCTGTACCCCAGGAGGTGATCCGGAGGTACAGGGCCGCGGCGTTGGGCCGGCGTCTGGTTGGTGACCGGGTGGAGTCCGGCGGCCGGTCAGCCGGCCAGGACTCGGGCGCGGCACTCGGCGGGGGTGCCCCAGGCGTCCCGCAGGGGGCGGGCCTTGCGGATCCAGAGGGAGAGGTCCGGCTCGTCGGTGTAGCCGACCGCGCCGTGCAGTTGGAGGGCGGTGCGTGCGGCGGCGTAGCACGCCTCGCCCGCCGCCACCTTCGCCGCCGCGGCCTCCGCGCCGGCCGACGGGGCGTCCGCGGCCAGTGCCAGGCCCGCCGCGTGCACCAGCGGCTGGGCGAACTCCAGGCCGATCAGGGTGTCGGCCAGCCGGTGCTTGACCGCCTGGAAGGAGCCGATCGCCCGTCCGAACTGGGTACGCTGCTTGACGTGTTCGACGGTGCCGGCCAGCAGGGCCCGGCCCAGACCGACTGCCTGGGCGGCGGTGAGCAGCCGGGCGAGGTCGGTGGCATGGCGGGCGGCCGCGGTGACCGCCGGGCCGCGGGCGAGGACGGTGCCGCCCAGCGGACGGGCGAGCCGCCGGGCCGGATCGAGGGCGGGCTGGACCGGGCCGTGCGTCTCGGTCCGGCACACCGTGTCGTCCCGGACGACCAGGACGGTGTCGGCGGCGTCGGCGTCCAGAGCGAACGGGGCGCCGTCCGGGCACAGGCCGACGAGCGCGTCGCCGGCGGCGATCCGCGGCAGCCAGGCGGTGGCCGCCTCGGCGTCGCCCAGCCGGTGCAGGAAGGCCGCCGCGGCGGCGGTCTCGACCAGCGGGCCAGGTACCGCGTACCGTCCCAATTCGACAAAGGCGAGGGCGAGTTCGAGGGGGAGCGGGCCCATGCCGTCGTGCTCCTCGGGGACCGCGAGGGCGAACACCCCGGCCTTCGCGAGCCGGGCCCACAGGTCGCGGCCCGGCTGATGCTCCCCGGCGGCCCAGGACCGGACGGCGGACGGGGTGCCGGCCGCGCCCAGCAGGGAGTCCAGCGTACGGGCGAAGTCCCGTTGCTCGTCGGTCAGCAGGAAGCGCATCGACGGTTCCCTTCCCGCGGCACGGGCCGCGCCGCGCCGTCCCGGTACGTGCGGGTGCTCATCCCCTGACCTCCTTCGGCAGCCCGAGCAGCCGCTCGGCGACGATGTTGCGCTGGATCTCGTTGGTGCCGGCGTAGAGGGGGCCGGCGAGGGAGAAGGTGTAGCCGTCGGCCCAGCTGCCGTGGGCGGGCGCGTCGTCGGCGTCGTCGGCGAGCGCGCCGTAGGGGCCGAGCAGGTCCAGGGCGGTCTCGTGGAGGGCGATGTCCAGCTCCGACCAGAAGACCTTGTTGAGGCTGGACTCGGCGCCCAAGTCCCCCGCTCTCGACTGCGCTCGACCGGGGGGACCCCCCTCTCCAGCGGCGATCCGGGAGGCGTTGGCGTAGGCGAACAGCTGGTAGGCGCGGGCGCCGATCACCGCGTCGGCCACCCGGTCGCGCAGTGCGGTGTCGGCCGGGTCGGCGGTCTCCCGCCACAGTGCGGTGAGCCGTTCGGCGGCGGCGCAGAAGCGGCCGGGGCTGCGCAGGGTCAGGCCGCGTTCGTTGCCGGCGGTGCTCATCGCCACCCGCCAGCCCTGGCCGGGTTCGCCGATGACGTCCGCGTCCGGGACGAAGACGTCGTCGAGGAACAGCTCGGCGAAGGCGGGCTTGCCGTCCAGCCGGCCGATCGGACGCACCGTCACCCCCGGTGCGTCCAGCGGGAACATCAGGTACGTCAGTCCCTGGTGCGGGCGCGGGGTGCCGGGCTCGCTGCGGAACAGGCCGAACGCGCGGTCGGCGAAGGCGGCCCGGGACGACCAGGTCTTCTGGCCGCGCAAGCGCCAGCCGCCGTCGGTGCGGACGGCCGTCGAGCGCAGTGACGCCAGGTCGGATCCGGCCTCCGGCTCGGACCACGCCTGCGCCCAGACGACCTCGCCGGTGGCCATCGGGGCGAGAACGCGGGCGCGCTGCTCCGGGGTGCCGTGCTCGAAGAGGGTGGGGGCCAGGAGGCTGATGCCGTTCTGGCCGACCCGGCCGGGGGCACCCGCGGCGTAGTACTCCTCCTCGAAGATCAGCCACTGGAAGAGGGAGGCGTCCCGGCCGCCGTACTCGGCCGGCCAGGAGACCACCGACCAGCGGTCCGCGGCCAGTCGGGCCTCCCAGGCACGGTGGGCTGCGAAGCCCTCGCGGGTCTCCAGCGACGGCAGCGGCCTCGCGGGGACGTGCGCGGCGAGCCAGGCACGGGCCTCGGCCCGGAACGCGGCATCGGCACCGCTTGCGTCCAGGTCCATCAGGAACCGGCCTCCTTCATCTTGGCGATGTCCATCCCGCCGAGCGGGTCCCGGGCGGTCTCGGCGTTGTGGGCGTGGGCGAGGTGGTGCAGGCCGAAGACCGAGTCCAGGCCGGGGTGCAGGCCCTGGAGGTCCTCGGCCTGGTTGACGGCGCGCTTGGTCAGGGCCAGGCCCATCCGCGGCATCCCGGCGATGTGCTCCGCCAACTCCCGTGTGTGGTCGTGGAGTTCGTCGCGCGGGACGACGCGGTTGACCATGCCCAGTTCGTACGCCCGCTGCACCGGCATGCGGTCGCCGGTGTAGAGGAACTCCCTGGCGATCCGCGGCGGCATCACCCACGGGTGGGCGAAGTACTCCACGCCGGGGATGCCCATCCGCACGACCGGGTCGGCGAAGAAGGCGTCATCGGCGGCGACGATCAGATCGCAGATCCAGGCGAGCATCAACCCGCCCGCCACACAGGCGCCTTGAACCGCGGCGATCACCGGCTTGGGCAGCTCCCGCCAGCGGCGGCACATCCCCAGGTAGACCTCCGACTCGCGGGCGTAGCGACTCTCCGCGCCGGCCTTGTCCGAGTGGTCCCACCACAGTCCGGCCCGGCGGTCGAAAGGGAGATGGGCGTCCCGGCCGGGGGTGCCGATGTCGTGGCCCGCGGAGAAGTGCCGGCCCTCACCGGCCAGCACCACGACCTTGACCTCGTCGTCGTCCGCGGCGCGGTAGAAGGCGCGGTCCAGGGCGTAGGTCATCGCGGAGTTCTGGGCGTTGCGGTACTCCGGGCGGTTCATCGTGACGGTGGCGACCGGGCCCTGCCGGGCGTAGCGCACCACGGGCGTTTCCTCGCCGGCGGTCATCGGCGACCTCCTTCCCTAACAAGTGTTTGGTAGATTACGGTACGGTCATGAGCAGCGTCGAGGCCCCCACCACCGTCGAGAGCTTCCGCACCGAGATCCGCAGCTGGCTGCGGGCCAACCTCACCGGGGAGTTCGCGGCCCTGCGCGGCCGCGGCGGCCCCGGCCGGGAGCACGAGGCGTTCGCCGAACGCCTGGCCTGGGAGCGGCACATGGCCGCCGCGGGCTGGACCTGCGTCGGCTGGCCCGTGGAGCACGGCGGGCGCGGCGCGACCCTGGAGCAACAGGTCGCCTTCCACGAGGAGTATGCGCTCGCCGACGCCCCGGCCCGGGTCAACCACATCGGCGAGCAGCTGCTCGGCCCCACCCTCATCGCCTTCGGCACCGAGGCACAGCGGGCCCGCTTCCTGCCGGAGATCGCGGCCGTACGGGAACTGTGGTGCCAGGGCTACAGTGAGCCGGACGCCGGTTCCGACCTGGCCAACGTCCGGACCCGGGCGGCCTTCGACGAGGAGCGCGGCGACTGGGTCGTCGACGGCCAGAAGATCTGGACCTCGCTCGCCCAGGAGTCCCAGTGGTGCTTCGTCCTCGCCCGCACCGAACCGGGCTCCGCCCGCCACCGAGGGCTCTCCTACCTCCTCGTCCCGCTCGACCGGCCCGGCGTCGACATCCGGCCGATCACCCAGCTCACCGGCACCGCCGAGTTCAACGAGGTGTTCTTCGACGGCGCCCGGGCCCCGCACGTGGTCGGCGCGCCCGGCGACGGCTGGCGGGTCGCGATGGCCACCCTGGGCTTCGAGCGCGGCGTCTCCACCCTCGGCCAACAGGTCGGCTTCACAAGGGAGTGGGAGGCGCTCAGGGACCTGGCGCGACGGAACGGGGCGGTCGACGACCCCCTGATCCGCGACCGGCTTACCCGGGCCTGGATCGGCCTGGAGATCATCCGCTGCAACGCCCTGCGGATGCTGGAGGGCGTCGCCGCCGGCGCCCCCGGCCCCGAGGCGTCCATCGGGAAGATCTACTGGGCGACCTGGCACCGCGAGCTGGGCGAACTCGCCATGGACGTCTGCGGCGCGGGCGGCATGCTCGCCGCCGGCGCGCCGTACGAACTCGACGACTGGCAGCGGCTCTTCCTCTTCTCCCGCGCCGACACCCTCTACGCGGGCTCCAACGAGATCCAGCGGAACATCATCGCCGAGCGGGTGCTCGGCCTTCCCAAGGAGGCGAAGGCATGACGGCACCGGCCTACGTGCCCGGTCACGACCTGCTCAAGGGGCGGACGGCGGTGATCACCGCCGCCGCCGGCGCCGGGATCGGCGGGGCCACCGCCCGGCGGTTCCTGGAGGAGGGCGCCCGGATCGTCGTCGGGGACGCGCACGCCCGGCGGCTGGCCGAGAGCACGGCCGCGCTGGCCGCGGAGTTCGGCGCCGACCGGGTCGCCGGACTGCCGTGCGACGTGACCGACGAGGCGCAGGTGGCCGCCCTGTACGCGCTCGCCGAGGAGCGGCACGGCCGGCTCGACATCGTGGTCAACAACGCCGGGCTCGGCGGCACCGCCGACCTCGTCGAGATGACCGACGAGCAGTGGGCGAAGGTCATCGACGTCACCCTGGGCGGCACCTTCCGCTGCACCCGCGCCGCGCTGCGCCGGATGCGGGCCACGGGCGCCGGCGGCGTGATCGTCAACAACGCCTCCGTGGTGGGCTGGCGCGCCCAGCGCGGCCAGGCGCACTACGCCGCAGCCAAGGCCGGGGTGATGGCGCTGACCCGCTGCGCCGCGATCGAGGCCGCCGCGTACGGGGTGCGGGTCAACGCGGTCTCGCCCAGCCTGGCCATGCATCCGCACCTGGTGAAGGTCACCACCCCCGAGCTGCTGGCCGAGCTGACCGAGAAGGAGGCGTTCGGCCGCTACGCCGAGCCCTGGGAGGTGGCCAACGTGATCGTCTTCCTGGCCGGCGACTACGCCTCGTACATGACCGGGGAGACCGTCTCGGTCAGCTCGCAGCATGCCTGAGGAGCGGCGAACTCCTGGCCTGGGCCGCCGCCTCCTGGTACCGGCCGGGCGCACAGCACAGCCCCGAGGAGATCGCCCGCCAGTACCTCTCGATGGTGCCGGACGGCATCGCCTTGCGGGACTGACCGGCTCATCCGCAGAATCTGACCGAGGACCGAGGAGTTCACCATGTCCGAGGCGTACATCGTCGATGCCGTCCGCACCCCGGTGGGGAAGAAGGGCGGCGGGCTCTCCGCCGTCCACCCGGCCGACCTGGGCGCACATGTGCTGACCGCGCTGATGGGGCGCACCGGGATCGATCCGGCCGCCGTGGCGGACGTCGTCTTCGGCTGCCTGGACACCGTCGGACCGCAGGCCGGGGACATCGCCCGGACCTGCTGGCTGGCCGCCGGGCTGCCGGAGGAGGTGCCCGGCGTCACCGTCGACCGGCAGTGCGGCTCCTCGCAGCAGGCCCTGCACTTCGCCGCCCAGGGGGTGCTCTCCGGCACCCAGGACCTGGTCGTGGCGGGCGGGGTGCAGAACATGTCGCAGATCCCGATCGCCTTCGCCAGCCGCCAGGCCGCCGAGCCGCTGGGGCTCACCCAGGGCCCGTACGCCGGCTCCGAGGGCTGGCGGGCCCGCTACGGCGACTTGCCGGTCAACCAGTTCCACGGCGCCGAGCTGATCGCCACCGAATGGGACATCTCCCGCCGGGAGATGGAGGAGTTCGCGCTCCGCTCCCACCAGCGGGCGGTGCGGGCCATCGACGAGGGCCGCTTCGACCGGGAGATCGTCGCGTACGGCGAGGTCACCGCCGACGAGGGGCCGCGCCGGAACACCTCGCTGGAGAAGATGGCGGCGCTGGCGCCGGTCGTCGAGGGCGGCCGGCTGACCGCCGCGGTCTCCTCGCAGGTCTCCGACGGGGCCGCCGCGATGCTGCTCGCCTCCGAGCGGGCGGTGGCCGCGCACGGGCTGACGCCGCGCGCCCGGATACACCACCTCTCGGTCCGCGGCGAGGACCCGATCCGGATGCTGTCCGCGCCGATCCCCGCCACCGCCCACGCACTGAAGAAGGCCGGGATGACGCTCGACGAGATCGACCTGGTCGAGATCAACGAGGCGTTCGCGCCGGTGGTGCTGGCCTGGCTGAAGGAGACCGGCGCCGATCCGGAGCGGGTCAACGTCAACGGCGGCGCCATCGCCCTCGGCCATCCGCTGGGCGCCACCGGTGTCCGGCTGATGACCACGCTGCTGAACGAACTGGAGCGCACCGGCGGCCGGTTCGGCCTGCAGACCATGTGCGAGGGCGGCGGCCAGGCCAACGTCACCATCGTCGAGTGTCTCTGAGGCGCCGGTACGCCAGTAGGTCAGATGGAGCGGGATCAGCAGGTCCGGGTTCTGCCTGGGGTCAGCTCGGCGAGGGCGTCCGAGCGGTACAGCCGGCCGTGGCGCAGCCGCCGGCCGTCCTCGGCCCGACAGCCGCCCAGGTCACGGCAGTTGACCGCGCCGTGCAGCGGGACGCGGCGGTCGTTCAGTGGGGCAGGCCCGCCAGTGTCCGCTGTGCCCCGGCCATGATCCGGTCGACCAGGTCGGCACAGGACGGAAGGTCCTCGATCACCCCGGCGACCTGCCCGGAGGCCATCACGCCGAGGTCGGTGCGGCCGTCCACCATCGACGCCTTCAGCAGCATCGGGGTGTTGGCCGCCAGCAGCACCTGACTCCATGTCAGGTCCGTGCCGTGCTTCATCGCCAGCCCGTCGCGGACCATCCCGGCCCAGCTCAGACCGGACAGCTTCCGGAACGACGCGGCGTGCCGCACCGCCCTGACCAGCGCCGCGGCCCGCCCGGACCGCTCCAGCGCCCGGACCAGCTCACTGCGCAGCATCCGGTGCGGCAGCCCGTCCACCTTGGTGGTGACGACGACATCGGCGACCGCGGCCGCCAGATAGCGGTCCTGGACGGCCGGCGGCACAGTGCTGTCCGACGTCAGCAGGAAACGGGTGCCCATGGCGATCCCGGCCGCGCCGTAGGCGAGCGCGGCCACCAGCCCCCGGCCGTCGAAGAACCCGCCCGCGGCGATCACCGGGATGTCGACCGCGTCCACCACCTGCGGCAGCAGCACGGTGGTGGCGACGCTCCCGGTGTGGCCGCCGCCCTCGCCGCCCTGGACGATCACCGCGTCGGCGCCCCAGGCGGCGACCTTCTCGGCGTGCCGCCGGGCCCCGACGGACGGGATCACCACCACCCCGGCGTCCTTGAGCCGGGCGATCAGCTCCCGCGAGGGCGCCAGTGCGAAGGAGGCGACCCGGACGCCCTCGTCGACGACGATCCGCACCCGCTCGGCCGCATCCCCGGCGTCCGCCCGCAGATTGACCCCGAACGGCCGGTCCGTACGGGACCTCACCTCGCGGACCGCCGCCCGTAGTTGGTCCGGCGTCATGGTGGCGGAGGCCAGGATGCCCAGCGCGCCGGCGTCGGCGGCGGCGGACACCAGGCGCGGGCCGGCCACCCAGCCCATCCCGGTCTGCACGATCGGATGCCGCACGCCGGTCAGCTCGGTCAGCGGGGTGCGCAGGAGCGGGCCGTCCCCGGCGGACGGGGTCCGGTCATCGGCCCGGGCGACGCCGGCGCTCACGACGGCACCTCGCGGTCGCGCAGCCCCTGCGGATCGAGCACCTCGCGGATCAACCGCAGCTCCTCGTCGGTGGGTTCCCGGGTGTACGGGACCTCGTCGGCGCGGGCCAGCGGGAAGCCGGTGGCGTCCTGCACCTCCTCGACGGTGACGCCCGGGTGCCGCGAGACCAGCCGCATGGTGTGGTCCGGGGTGGCGAAGTCGAGGACGCCGAGGTTGCTGACCACCCGCGGAATGCGGTGGTAGCGGGTGGCGGACGGGCCGGCGGCGGCCGCGTTGTCGTAGCCGACCCCGCAGACCATGTCGACCTTCTCGACGAAGACCCGCCGGGAGTGCCGCGGAACCCAGTAACTCGTCGGATTGTTCAGGGTGTTGACGGGCGCGCCGCGCACGCCGAGCAGCTGCCTGGCGGGCCGCTGCCAGTCACCGATGCAGGAGATGTTCTGGTTGCCGAAGCGGTCGAGCTGACTGGCGCCCATCATCACATGCCGCCGGCCGCCGGTGACCATGGCCAGGTGCTGACGGTAGGGAAGCCAGCCCTCGGCCCGCCCGTCGAGGCCGACCAGCAGCGCCTCGCCGTCGGTGAGCAGCAGATCGGGGGAGAAGGTGCGCTTGGCTAGCCGGGCGCCGAGGGACGGCACGGTGCCCATCGGGCTGGCGAGCACCTCGCCGCTGTCGCGCCAGGTGTCGGCGCAGGCGAGCACGCAGTATTCGGCGCGGCTGGTCATCGCATCTCCTCGTGCCAGGTCTGGACGGCCGACTGGTAGCTCTTCTCGTCCCCGTGCAGGAACCGCGCGGCGAACTCCGGCCAGGGCGTGGTCGCATAGAGCTTCTGGAACGCCTCGTCGCGGTCGTAGTCCGGGACGCACGAGGTGAAGTGCGCACCGCGCGGCGTCTCCACCACGCCGGTCACCGTATGGCGCTTGACCAGCAGGGTCTGCGGGACGGCGGCCCCGAAGCCGTCCACCAACTCCTCGCACGAGACATACGCGCGCTCCGCGGCCTCGCAGAACAGGTCGTCGAAGTACGGGTCGGGGCCCAGGTACTGGCCGTTGCCGAGCCGGTCGGCGCGGTTGACGTGGACCAGCGCCGCGTCCATCCGCAGCGCCGGCATCGCGACGAAGGTCTCCCCGTCCTCGTACGGCGAGGTGACCGTCCGCAGCCCGGGGTTGACCCGCATCACGTCCGAGCCCAGACCGGCCCGGACCGGGAGGAACGGCAGCCGGTTGGCGGCGGCCCGCAACCCCCACATGAACATCGCCTCGTCGATCTCGCTCAGCTCGAATCCGCCCGACTGGCGGGCCGTCCGGAAGTGCGGCTCCAGGGGGATCGAGTCGAGGGTGACGAACGCGGTGACCAGTTCGCGGATCTTCCCGGCGGCGGCCAGCAGTCCCACGTCCGGGCCGCCGTAGGAGACCACGGTCAGGTCGGTGACGTCGGAGCGGAGCAGCGCCCGCACCAGTGCCATCGGCTTGCGGCGGGAGCCCCAGCCGCCGATGCCCAGGGTCATCCCGCTGCGCAGCCGCGCGACGACCTCGTCCGGAGTCATGGTCTTGTCGGTCACGATCGCTCCTCCTTGCCGTCCCCGGCGTTCCGGCTCCCGAAGGTGTCGCGGACCCGGTCCGCGACCCCGCTGAGATTGGCCTCGAAGGTGAAGCCCTGCTCGAAGCGGTAGCTGCGGCGCACGTCGACCGGGTCGATACCGTTGAGGGCAGCCTTGGCGAGCCGCAGGAGGGAGCCGTCCTTGCGCGCGATCTCGCGCCCCAACTCCCTTGCCACACCCTCCAGTTCATCGCGCGGTACCACTCTCCACACCGAGCCGTGCGCATGCAGCTCCCGTGCGGTGGCGGTCCGCGAGGTGTAGTACAGCGCCCGCATCAGGTGCTGGGGGACCAGCCGGGCCAGATGGGTGGCGGCGCCGAGCGCGCCGCGGTCCAGTTCCGGCAGGCCGAAGGTGGCGTCGTCGCTCGCCACGATCGCGTCCGCGTTGCCCACCAGGCCGATCCCGCCGCCCAGGCAGTGGCCGTGCACGGCGGCGACCACCGGCACCTCGCACTCGTAGACCGCGGTGAACGCCTCGGCGCAGCCGTGGTTGGCGCCGATCAGTGCCCCGTGGCCGCCGGCCGCGGTGTCCCGCTGCATCTCCTTGATGTCGACGCCGGCGTTGAACCCGCGGCCCGCGGCGGTGAGCACCACACAGCGGACCTCGGGAGCGCGGCCGGCGGTCCGTACCGCGTCGGCGAGGTCGTACCAGCCCTGTACGGGGAGGGCGTTGACCGGGGGGAAGTCCACGGTGACGACCGTGACGCCCTGGTCGGGTGCGGAGGTGGAGACACCCATGAGCAGATCAGCTACCTTTCCACCAAGCGTTTGTTAGGTAGGAAGTTAGCAGCGGATCGCCCGCCGCGGGAGGTACCAGTTGTCCCTGAACCTCGATCTGTCCGGACGGGTCGCCGTCGTCACCGGCGGCACCCGGGGCGTCGGCGCCGGCATCGCCCGCGCCTTCCTCCAGGCCGGCGCGGAGGTCGTCGTCTGCGCCCGACGCCCCCCGGACACCCCCGTCGCCGCGGACGGCCGCACCGCCCGCTTCCACCCCCTCGACCTGCGCCAACCCGCTGACGTCCGGAACTTCTTCGGCGCCGTCGCGGCCGACCACGGCCGCCTGGACTGCCTGGTCAACAACGCCGGCGGCACCCCCTACCGGCTGCTCGGCGCGACCGCGGCGGAACGCCACGCCCGGGTCGTCGAACTCAATCTGACCGCCCCGATGACCGCCTCGCTCGCAGCCTACGAGGTGATGCGCGGCCAGCCGGACGGCGGCTCGGTGATCATGATCGGCAGTGTCAGCGGCACCCGGCCCTCGCCCGGCACCGCCGCCTACGGCGCCGCCAAGGCCGGCCTGGACCACCTCGCCCGCTCGATGGCCGTCGAGTGGGCGCCGCACGTCCGCGTCAACACCGTCGTCCCCGGCATGGTCCGCACCGAACGGAGCGCCCTCCACTACGGCGACGAGGCCGGCGTCGCCGCGGTCGCCGCCACCGTCCCGCTCGGCCGGCTCGCCGAACCCGCCGAGATCGGCGCCGCCTGCGTCTTCCTCGCCTCCGTCCGCGCCGGCTACGTCAGCGGCGCCAGCCTGCTCGTCCACGGCGGCGGGGAACGCCCCGCCTTCCTCGACGCCGCCACCGTCAACCACCCCGAGGAGTCATGAGATGACCGGAATCTGCACCGGACGCGTCGCCGCCGTCACCGGGGCCGGCCGGGGCCTGGGCCGCGCCCACGCCCTCGCGCTAGCCGCCGAGGGCGCCGTCGTCGTCGTCAACGACCTCGGTGTGGCGGCCGACGGCACCGGCGGCTCCACCGGGCCCGCCCAGCAGGTCGTCGACGAGATCCGGGCACACGGCGGCCGGGCCGTCGCACACACCGGCGACATCACCACCGACGACGGCGCCCGCTCCCTCGTCACCGCCGCCCTGGACACCTTCGGCCGCCTGGACGCGCTGGTCAACAACGCCGGGTTCCTGCGCGACCGGATGCTGGTCAACCTCGGCGAGGACGACTGGGACGCGGTGCTGCGGGTCCATCTCAAGGGCCACTTCCTGCCCCTCAAGCACGCCGCCGCGCACTGGCGGGCCGAGACCAAGGCCGGGCGGACGCCCGACGCCCGGGTCGTCAACACCAGCTCCGGCGCCGGCCTGCTGGGCAGCGTCGGCCAGGCCAACTACTCGGCAGCCAAGGCCGGCATCCTCGGCCTGACCCTCGTCGCCGCCGCCGAACTGGCCCGCTACGGCGTCCAGGTCAACGCCCTCGCCCCGGCGGCCCGCACCCGGATGACGGAGCGGGCGTTCGCGTCGGCGATGGCCCCCGTGGAGGGTGCCTTCGACGCCATGGCCCCGGAGAACGTCTCCCCGCTCGTCGTCTGGCTCGCCGCGGCGGACAGCGCCGGCGTCACCGGCCGGGTCTTCGAGGCCGAGGGAGGCCGCATCACGGTGATGGAAGGGTGGCGGCCCGGACCGACGCGCGACAAGGGCGCCCGCTGGGATCCCGCGGAGGCGGGCGCCGTGGCCCGCGAGTTGCTTGCAGCGGCGGAGCCGATGCGGTTGGTGTACGGCGTCAGCTGATCGCCGCTCCCGGTTTCCCCGCCGCGGGGGTTCGCCTTTTTGCGCCTGGCGGCGCGGGTCCGCTGCGCGGGGCTGTTCGGCCGCGGTGCCGGGTCTGCGGGGCAGGGGGTGTGTCCGGACTGCTTCGCTTTACGTCCGGACACACCCCCTGCCCCTCCGACCCGTCCCCTCCCGTGGGTAGTCATGGAAGACGGTGGGTGGGGCTGGCGTGAGTGGTCCCGTGCGGGTCGCTGATCATCGACGGTCACCCCTCAGTCCGGGGCCTGTACTGGCCCACCGGGCATGAGCTTCAACCGGCCTGAAATCCAACCCTCAACGGGAGGTGGCGGGGCTGCGGGGTAGGGGTGTGCCGGACGTAAAGCGAAGCAGTCCGGCACACCCCTACCCCGCAGACCCGCCACCGCACCCGACAGCCCCGCGCAGCGGAGAACAAGCCCGCGCAGCGGACCAACAACGCCCGCGAAGCGGGCCGGCAAACGCGCCGTCAGGCGCAAAGGCGAGCGCCGCCGGGCGCAAGAAAGGCGAACCCTACGGCGGGAACGCCGACAACGTGCGGGCGAACAGGCCCGGCGGCCCCGGAGCCACCGTACGGGGGGCGGTCCCGCCGGCCCCCGGCGAGACGGCGTCGGGCCCGGACGTCAGAACGACCGCACAGCCGGCCGCAGCCAAGGCCGCGGCGGCCAGCGTGGTGGCGAGGAAGGGAGCGAAGCGGCGCACCGTCTCACCGTGCGGGAGGTCCGCCGGCTGGCCAAGCGACGCGCCGGGGTGTCACGCGGAAGAACGACAGCGGCGGACCCTCCTGTACGACCGTGCCGGGCGGCTCGGGCGGGCTGCGGTTAGCGTCGGGGCGGGGTCCGGCGACGGAGAGGTGGGCGCGTGGCCATCTGGGCGGCCGTCGTGTTCGCGGTGCTCGCGGCGGCGAGCAACGCGCTGTCCACAGTGCTGCAGCGCCGTGCCGCGCGCACCGTGCCGGTCTCCGGCCGGCTGCGGATCGGGCTGATCGCCGACCTGCTGCACCGTGCGGCGTGGCTCGCCGGGATGCTGATGGTGCTGCCGGCCGCCGCGTTCCAGGCACTGGCGCTGCTGATGGGCCCGCTGTCGGTGGTCCAGCCGCTGTTCGTGCTGGAGTTGCCGCTGGCCCTGCTCATGGCGCGAGCGGTGCTGGGCAGGCGGGTCTCCGGGCGCGGCTGGGCCGGGGTGGGGCTGCTGGTCGTCGGGCTGGGCACCGCGCTGGGCGCCGCCGCGCCCACCGCCGGGCGCGACCACGCTCCGTTGAGCCGCTGGATCCCCGCGCTGATCGTGTGCTACTCGGTGATCGCCACGGTGGTCGGCGCCGGGCTGCGGCGCGGGGCCGGCAGTGTCCGCGCCGCCTGTTTCGGCGCGGCGACCGCGATCGGCTATGCGCTCACCGCCGCCCTGCTCAAGGACGCCACGCATGCCTGGGCGAGCGGCGGCCCGGCCGAGTTCTTCACCTCCTGGCAGGCATATGGTTTCGCGCTGACCGGGGCCCTGGCGCTGTTCATGATGGAGAACGCCATGCAGTCCGGCCCGTTGACCGCCTCTCAGCCGGTGCTCACCCTCGGTGACGCGCTGATCAGTCTGTCGCTGGGGGTGACGCTGTTCGACGAGCGGGTCCGGGCCGGGTGGTGGCTGCTGCCCGAGGCGCTGGGCGTCGGCCTGGTCCTGTGGGGCGCGGTCCTGATGTCCCGGGTCTCGCTCGCCCAGGATCTGGCGACGGGTCAGACCGGTGAGCGGCCGGCACGGTCCTGATCCATCGGACAGCACACCCGGGCCGGTCGTTGCGGTGGCCGGGCGTCAGCCCGTATAGGCGGGGGCGACCGCCGACGTCATCAGGCGGTGGGCGGTGCCGGAGCCGTCGGCGGGGACCGTCCACAGGTCCGAGCCGTAGTCGCCGGGCATCGCGTAGACCAGGGTGCCGCTGCCGGACCAGAGGGCCTGGTCGTCGATGTTGCGGTGCTCGGCGGTGGCGGTCTCCTTCATGGTGGCGAGGTCGAGGACGTAGAGCCGCCAGGGGGCGTCCGGGGAGGCGCCGGGGACGCGTTTCTTGTAGGCGATACGGGTGCCGTCGGGGGAGAGCGAGGGGCATTCGACGTTGCCGTGGAGGGTGGTGAGGGTGCGGGTGGTGCGGTCGCCGCGGACGAGGTAGGTGCGGCCGCCGGTGGCGAGGGTGGCGTAGAAGTGGGTGTCGTCGGCGAAGGTGACGCCCCAGATGTTGAGGTCGGAGGCGTGGTACGGGTGGCCGTCCTTGGTGACGGCGTACTCCTCCAGGTTGTCGTCCAGCGCCCCGGTGCGGATGTCGGCGATCGCCGTGCGGGTGGAGAAGGCGGTGCCGGCGTACGAGTCGCCGCTGACGAAGACGGTCCAGGCGACCAGGTGGCCGGAGGGGGAGACCCGGGACCGGGTCGGGATGCCGGGTGCCGGGAAGCTGTGGCGTATGTGGAGGTGGGAGTCGAGCACCACCGCCCGGTAGGTGTCGGTGAGTGTGCCGCGCTCGGCCTGGAGGCAGATGGCGGTGCCGGCGGCGGCGTGGAAGCGCAGGCATTTCACACCGGAGGCGGTGCGCGGTGCGTCGGGGTGTCCGGCCGGGACCGCGGCGATCTCGTCGCGGTGCGGGCCCCAGGCGAGGTTGCGCACCAGCAGCTGCCGTGCTCCGGATGGCCGGAGGGTGACGTCGCCGGTGCGGACCGGCGGCCCGTCGGCCTGCTGCCGGTCGCGGACGGCGGACCGGTCGGCGGCCCGCAGCACCGCCGCGGCGCCGACCGCCGTCAGCAGTACCACCGCGAAGAGCAGCACGGCCAGGCGGGTCCTGCGGTTCATCGGGGTGCTCCGTGGGGGATGTGGGGATCGTCGTGGGCGATGTGGCCGGTGTCCGGGGTGTCGGTGGTCCTGAGCAGGCGGGCGGCGACGAGGGCGGCGGACGCCAGTGCCACGGCGGCCATCGCCAGTGCGGCCCGCCCGTTCCAGAAGCTCCAGGCCGCGCCGAACGCCAGCGAGCAGACGAACCGGGCCAGTGCCTGGCCGGTCCCCACCAGGGCCTGGCCGGCGCCCAGGTGCTCCGCCGGGACCGCGCCGGCGGTGGCGGCGGCCAGCACCCCGTCGGTGGCCGCGTAGAAGGCGCCGTGCAGGACGAGCACCGGGACCACGGTGGCCGGGCCGTGCAACGGGGCGAGCACCAGCGCGTAGGCCAGGAGCAGCGCGGCGTGGCCGGCCAGGAAGAGCCGGCGGCGTCCGACGCGGTCGGCGAGCGCGCCCAGTGGCACGGCGAGCAGCAGGAAGGTCGCGGCGGTGCCGAGCGGCAGCAGCGGGAACAGGTCGGCGGGGACGCCCAGTTGGCGCTGGAGGAGAAGGAAGAGGAAGGCGTCGCTGACGGTGGTGAGGCCCAGGAGCGCGGCGCACAGGGTCAGCCGGCGCAGTGCGGGGCGGCGCAGCAGGGCGAGGGAGTCGCGCAGGGTGGGGCGCGGGTGAGCGGGCGTCGATGCGATGCCTGTGTCTGTGCCTGTGCCGGTGCCTGTGTTTGTGTCTGTGCTTGTTCCTGTGTTGGTGGTGGCGGGGCTTGACGGGACGAAGAGGACCAGCACCAGTACGCCCAGTGCCGCTACGCACGCGCTCACGGTGAACACCGCGTCGTAGCCGTCGACCGCGACCCGCAGTACCGCGAACGCCACCAGGGGCCCGAGCAGCGCGCCGGCGGTGTCCATGGCGCGGTGCACGCCGAACGCCCGGCCGCGGTGTTCGGGCCGGGTGGCCAGCGAGATCATCGCGTCCCGGGGCGCGGTGCGCAGGCCCTTGCCGGCGCGGTCGGCGGCCAGCACGGCGCTGATCGCCGGCAGTCCCCGGGCGAGCAGCAGCAGCGGCTTGCACACGGCCGACAGGCCGTAGCCGATGCCGGCCACCACCTTGTGCCGGCGTCCGCCGCCGTCGGCGAGATGGCCGCCGGCGAGCCGGACCAGCGCCCCCACGCCGTTGTTGATGCCGTCCAGCAGGCCGAAGCCGAGCGGGGACAGTCCGAGGGCGGTGACGACGTAGAGCGGCAGCACCGCGGTGATCATCTCCGCGGAGACATCGGTGATCAGGCTGACCGCGCCGAGCGCCAGCACCGTACCGGGCACCGCGGACCGCCGCCCCGGGCGGGTGCTGCCCGGGGCGGCGGTCGGACCGGTGGCGCCGGCCGAAGGCGTCGTGCTGTTGCGGGAGTCCGCGAGGTACACGGGCGTCAGTTCCAGATGCCGGTGATGTCGGAGGCGGCGGCGGCGTTGCCGGCGTGGCCGGTCAGGCCGGCGAGGTCCTCCAGGGTGCGCAGGACGTTGTAGTGGTTGTAGCTGGTGTCGCTGGAGCTGCCCGGCGCCACGTGGGCGCCGTAGAACAGTGTCGGGATGCGGTTGCCGGACAGGCGGTCGTCCTCGTCGAAGGTGACGGCGAGGATGCTGTTGTGGCTCCTGGCCCACTCCGCGTAGCCGCTGAGGTTGTTCTTCGTCCAGGTGTCGCCGGTGCCCACCGAGCAGTCGTGCATGTCGTTGCAGAGGTCCGGGATGACGAAGGACACCTTCGGCAGGGTGCTGTAGTCGGACGGGAACTGGTCCATCGTCTTCGCGGTGGACGTCGGCACGTTGGAGAAGCCGAACCACGGGTTGTGTTTCTGTGCGTAGTCCCCGCTGCTGCACTTGGTCGAACCCTGGCTCGGCAGGCCCTCGTTGTAGCTCGCCCAGGTCTGGCCGGCGGCGAGCAGCTCGGAGCCGAGGTTGGGCGCGGACATCGAGCCGACCGGTACGCAACTGTCGTCGGTGCGCCCCTGGTTGGAGCCGGAGAACACCATGTAGTAGTTCGGTTCGCTGGGGTGGGTGAGGGCGAACGACTGGGTGAGGACGGCGCCGCCGTCCTTGAGGGAGTTCAGGTAGGGCGCGCTGGAGCTGTCCATCACCTGGTCGTAGGCGTGGTTCTCCAGCATCACCACGACCACGTGGTCGGGGGAGGGGAGCCCGGCCGCCTGCGCGGACGCGGTGGAGCCGGTGGTGGCCCACAGCGCGAGCGAGGTGGTGGCGAGGGCCGCGGCGCCGGCCAGCGCGGTGAGGGTGCGCCGGGTGCGCTTGCGCGCCTTGACTGCGGTCATGACTGTCCTCCGGACGGGAGTCACGAGCGGATGGGGGGAGGGGCGCGGTAACCCTAGAAGCGGCCGGATGGACTCGGCCGCTTCCACCGGATGAAGAACAGGCGAACGAACGGTCCCGGGGTGTGAGGGTGGGTCAGGCCGCGGGGCGCGGTGCGGCCGGGGTGTCGCCGTGTACCGCGTGCAGGTACAACAGCAGCGTGTCGAGGGTGAAGTACGCGCTGTAGGAGATGTCCGGGGTGTCGCCGCCGGTGTGGTAGCCGCCGATCACGCCGATGACGGCGTAGCCGCCGAAGTCCCGTACGAGGAAGGGGCCTCCGGAGGTGCCGCCGATGTAGCCGGCACAGGGGATCTCCAGGAAGTCCCCGGGGGCGGCCGGGTCCGTGCTGGTGTAGCGGTGGGTGGCGGAGGCGCAGTCCAGCGGCTCGGGGTAGCGGGCGTCGCTGCTGCCGGGGTAGCCGATGAGGCGGACGTCGGGGTGGTCGTACCCGGGGTAGGGGCGGAGGTCGAAGCCGCCGGTGATCCGCTGGACTTGGGCGCCGTCCTTGCGCGGGCCGACCCGGACGACCGCGTAGTCCCAGCGGGCGCCGCCGTCCGTCCCGAGGTCGTAGTAGTGCTGGTCGAGGTAGATCCGCTCGACGGGGTAGATGCCGTGCGGCTTGAGCCCGTCGTGGTACTGAGGCACGAACGAGAGGTACTTCTTCGGGTCGGGGGAGAGCAGGCAGTGGCCCGCGGTGAGGACGAGGTTCCGGTGCGGGCTGCGGATCACCGTGCCGCCGCAGAACCGGCCGGTGTTGCTGCCGTCCGTCCAGAAGAACGTCCCCACCTGGGGCAGGCCCTGGAAGGGGTGGCTGGGCGGGACCGGCGCGGCCGCCGGCCGTGCCTTCGCGGTCTTCGCCCCCTTTTCCACTACGGGTTCGGCGGCCTCCATGCGCCGCGCGGTCCAGTACGCGTCGACGCCGGAGGCCGGGCCGCCCGGCGCCGCGGCGGCGTGGGCGGGCGGCTCGGGCACCGCGAGCAGGGCCAGGACGAGCACCAGCAGTACGGCCAGCGGCGCGGCGGTCGATCTGCCGCGAGCGGCGAGGGGTCTGCCCATGGACGGCTTCCTTTCGGAGGAGGAGAGGCCCGCTCGTCCGGAGCCGGACGAGCGGGCCGGCGCCGACATGGTCGTACGGCGGAAGGCGGCTGGCCAGAGGAGCGTCAGCGGTTGCCGTCCGTTTTCCGTTCCGTGGCGTCGAGTTCCGCCAGAATGTGCTCCCGGTCCTCGTCCAGGGCCGGGATCCGGTCCATCCGGGGCTCCCGGCCGGCGACGGTCACCGGCGGCAGCAGGGCGTCCAGCGGGCCGACGGGGGAGTCCACGGTGCGCCAGCGGTCCCGGGCGGCGAGCTGCGGGTGCGCGGTGAACTCCGCGACGTCCCGCAGCCGGGCGTGCGCGATCCGGGCGCCGGCCAGCCGCCGTTCGATCTCCTCGGCCGGCAGCCGTGCGAACCGCTCCTCGATCCGCTGCCGCAGCTCCTCGCGGTGCGCGACCCGGGCGGAGTTCCGGTCGAAGCGCGGATCGGCCGCCAGTGCCGGGAGTTCCAGCACCTGCGCGCAGAACGCGGCCCACTCCCGCTCGTTCTGGACGCCGAGGAAGACCCGCCCGCCGTCCGCCGCGCGGTAGGGCCCGTACGGGGCGATGGCGGCGTGCTCGGCGCCGGAGCGGGGCGGGGTGGTGCCGCCGTAGCGGGTGAAGTAGGCCGGGTAGCCCATCCATTCGCCCAGTGCCTCCAGCATCGACACCTCTAAGGCGCCGCCCCGGCCGGTGCGCTCGCGCTCGTAGAGGGCGGTGAGGATGCCGGTGTAGGCGTACATCCCGGCGGCGATGTCGGCCACCGGGATTCCGATCTTGGCCGGTTCCGGCGGGGTCCCGGTCAGCGACATCGCCCCGGCCTCGCACTGCACCAGCAGGTCGTACGCCTTGGCGTGCGCGTACGGGCCGCCGGTGCCGTAGCCGGAGATGCCGCACACCACGAGCCGGGGGTGGGCCGCCAGCAGCGCCCCGGCGTCCAGGCCCAGCCGCTCGGCGGCCCCGGGCGCGAGGTTCTGCACGAAGACGTCGGCACGGGCGAGCAGCCGGCGCAGCACCGCGGCGTCGTCGGCGCGCTTGACGTCCAGCGCGATCGACTCCTTGTTGCGGTTGAGCCAGACGAAGTGGCTGGACATCCCGCGCACCGTCTCGTCGTAGCCGCGGGCGAAGTCGCCGGTCCCGGGGCGCTCCACCTTGATGACCCGGGCGCCCAGGTCGGCGAGTTGGCGGGTGGCGAAGGGTGCCGCGACCGCCTGTTCGAGCGCGACCACGGTGATGCCGTCCAGAGGGAGGAGCATATGCGGACCTTTCCAGAAGAGGCGGGGCGGAGCCGGGCGAGAGGGGTACCTATGTGCCCGTGGATCCGTACCGAGGGATCCACGGATCCGGCAGGATCCCGCGGCACCCCCACGACCCGCAGGAGTCACCATGACAGCCGACCGGCACGGGCACGCCATGACCGACACCGGCACCGAGGCCCTCGGCCACTACGAACAGGCCCTGGACGACCTGCTGTTCTTCCGTCCCCGGATCGAGGAGACCGCGCGCTCGCTGCTGACCGCCGCGCCGCGCTCCCCGATGGGCCACGCCCTCGTCGCGTATCTGGGCGTGCTGGGCACCGAGGAGGCGTACGCGGCGGCCGCCCGCGACGTCTTCACCGCCTTCCGCGCCGGCCTGGACACCGACCGCCTCACCCCGCGCGAGCGGATGCACCTGGCCGCCGGGGAGGCGTGGCTGGACGGCGACTTCCGCACCGCCGGCCGGATTCTCGGCGAGATCACCGTCGCTCACCCGCGCGATGTGCTGGCCCTCTTCGCCGGCCATCACCACGACTTCCTCACCGGCGACGCGCTGCGGCTGCGCGACCGGGTCGGCGGCGCGCTGGACGCCTGGGACGAGGACGACCCGCACTACGGCCCACTGCTCGGCATGTACACCTTCGGCCTGGAGGAGAACGGCCACTACGAACACGCCGAACAGACCGGCCTGGCCGCCCTGGAGCGGCGCCCGCGGGACGTCTGGGGCATCCACGCCGTGGCGCACACCTACGAGATGCGCGGCCGCTTCGGCGACGGCACCCGTTTCCTGGACGCCCGCACCGACGCCTGGTCCGACGGCACCCTGCTCACCGTCCACAACTGGTGGCACTACGCCCTCTTCGCCATGGAGGCCGGCGACACCGCCCGCGTCCTGGAGATCTACGACGCCGCGGTGCACAACGGCGACTCCCCGGACGTCGCCATGGAACTCATCGACGCGGCCGCGCTGTTGTGGCGTCTGTACCTCGCCGGGGACGACCAGGGTGAGCGCTGGGCCGCGGTCGCCGACGCCTGGGAGCGCCGCGACGACGGCCCGCACTACGCCTTCAACGACGCCCACGCGGTGATGGCGTACGTCGGCGCGGGCCGCTTGGAACGGGCCGAGCGGCTCGTCCGGGACCGCGAGCGGTGGCTGGCGCGGACCCCGGCCGGCCCGGCGCCCGCCAACCGCGCGATGACCGCCGACATCGGCCTGCCCGTCTGCCGGGCGCTGCTCGCCTACGGCCGCAAGGACTTCGCCGGCGCCACCGCGCTGCTGCTGCCGGTCCGCCACCGCCTGAACGACTTCGGCGGCAGCCATGCCCAGCGCGACGCCGTCCAGCGCACCCTGGTCGAGGCCGCGCTGCGGGCCGGCCACCACGACCTGGCCCGCACCCTGCTCAGCGAACGCAGCCGGCTGCGGCCGGTCTGCCCCTACAACTGGTCGGCCAAGGCCCGTCTGGAGGAGCAGGCGGGGGCACCGGAGCGGGCGGCGGCGGCCCGGGCGCGGGCCGCGGCGCAGGCGGCGGGCGCCGCGCTCGCCGGGTGAGCCGGGCCGGGCGGCTCAGCTCAGCAGCTGCTCCGCCCAGATGATCTTGCCGTCGGTGGTGTAGCGGGTGCCCCAGCGGTGGGTGAACTGGGAGATCAGGAACAGCCCCCGGCCGCCCTCGTCGGTCGTCCGCGGATGCCGCAGGTACGGGGAGGTGCTGGAGCCGTCGCACACCTCGCAGATCAGGGTGTGCTCCAGGATCAGCCGCAGCAGGATCGGCCCCGACCCGTACCGGATCGCGTTGGTGACCAGTTCGCTGACCACCAGCTCGGTGGTGAACTCCAGGCCCGGCAGGCGCCATTCGGTGAGCTGCCGGGTGGCCATCTCGCGGGCCCGGCCCACCACGGCCGGGTCGGCGGCCAGTTCCCAGGAGGCGACGCGGTCCCGGGCCAGGCCGCGGGTCCGGGCCAGCAGCAGCGTGACGTCGTCGTGCTGACGCGGCGGCACCAGCGCGCCGAGCACCGACTGGCCCAGCGCGTCGAGGGAGTCCCCCGGCGCGGCCAGCGCGCGCAGCAGCCGCTCCTTGGCCGGTGCGCCCGCGTCGGCCAGCAGCCCGTCGGTGTAGAGCGCGAGCAGGCTGTCCTCCTTCACCGTCACCTCCAGGGCCTCGAACGGCAGCCCGCTGACGCCCAGTTGGGGGCCGACCGGAAGCTCGGCGAAGGCGGCGGTGCCGTCGGGGGCGACGATGACCGGCGGCGGGTGCCCGGCGCTGGCCATGGTGAAGCAGCGGCCGACCGGGTCGTAGACCGCGTACAGGCAGCTGGTGCCCACCGCCCCGGCGTCGGCCTGGCCGCCCTCCTCCGACACCCGGCCGACCAGGTCGTCGAGGTGGGCGAGGAGTTCCTCCGGGCGCAGGTCCAGGGCGGCGAGGGTCTGTACCGCGGTGCGCAGCCGCCCCATCGTGGCGATCGCGCCGATACCGTGCCCGCGGACCTCGCCGACCACCAGCGCCAGCCGGGCCCCGGACAGCGGGATCACGTCGAACCAGTCGCCGCCCACCCCGGCCAGCTCGTCGGCGGGCCGGTAACTGGTGGCCAGGGACAGCGCGCTGTGCTCAGCGACGCCCTGGGGCAGCAGGCTGCGCTGGAGGGTGAGCGCCGCCTCGCGTTCCCGGGTGTAGCGGCGGGCGTTGTCCAGGCAGATCGCGGCCCGGGCCACGAACTCCTCGGCCAGCCGCTGGTCGTCCGGGCCGAACGGCTCGCGGCGCTGCCCGCGGAAGAAGCTGGTGACGCCCATCGTCGTGCCGCGCGCCCGGATCGGCACCACCATCGCGGTGTGCAGGCCCTGTTCCCGCAGGGCGCGCCGGCGGCCGCCGGGGACGTCCGCGGCCCACTCCACCCCCTTCGGGTCCAGCCATTCCACCCGCCACGACCTGCCGTCGACCAGTGCCCGTATGGGCGGGGACCAGGAGTGGTACGACGCCAGGTCGCCGACCGCGACGACCGCTTCGGGCAGGCCGGCCCGGGCGGACTGCTGGCCGCCGCGGCGCAGTGCGACCCGGTCCGCGTCGCCGGGCGGGCCGGTGAGCGGGTCGCCGCCCCGGATCACCGAGTCCAGCAGGTCCACGGTGACGAAGTCGGCGAGGTCCGGCACCGCGACGTCCGCCAGCTCCTGCGCGGTGTGCAGCACGTCGAGGGACTGGCCGATGGCGGTGCCGGCCCGGTCCAGCAGGGTCAGCCGCTGGCGGCTGCGGTACCGCTCGGTGATGTCGATGACGGTGTAACACACGCCGAGGGGGCGGCCGTTGCCGTTGTCGAGCCGGACGAAGGACATCGCGTGGGCGCGTTCGTGGTGGGGTTCGGACCGCGGGCGGCCGATGTGCTCGTAGCCCAGGATCGGTTCGCCGCTCTCCAGGACGCGCCGCATCTGCGCCTCCAGCGCCTCGGCGTCCAGGCCCGGCTGGATGTCGGCCAGCCGCCGCCCGATCCGGTCCCGCGCCGGGCCGCCGCCGAAGCGCTCCAGCGCGAGGTTGGACCAGACGAACCGCAGATCGGTGTCGACCACGGCCATCCCGACCGGCGTCTGCATCAGCAGCTTCTCCAGTACCGCCCGGCTCATCTCCCAGCCCGGGAACGAGGACGCCTCGGCGGCCACCACCAGCCAGTGCGCGGTGCCCTCGCCGTCGGTCACCCGGGCCAGCTGCACCATGACGTCGAGGGGGGCGCCGTCCTTGCGCCGGGCGGTGAGCGTGCCGCTCCAGCCGCCGTGCGCCCGGCACTCGGCGGCGAGCCCGGACAGCCGCGCGGCGTCGCCCGGCACCAGAAGCCCGGCGGCGGCCCGCCCCACCACGTCGGCGGCCGGGTGGCCGAGGAGCCGCACCGCACCGTCCGGCCAGCTCTCCACGCGTCCCCGGGCGTCGCACAGCACCAGGGCGGCGTCGGCGATGTCGAGCGGCGCCGCCGGCCGCCCGCCGTGGCCGTGCTCCTCGAAGTCCACCATCTCAGCCGTTCCGTCTCTGCCGGACGATCTGGGCCAATGCCTTATGTGTGGTGTTTACCCCATCTGAGGGTACTGGCCCCGGGGGTTTCGGACCCTCCTAGGGCGGGTGTCGGAAGTCCCGCCTGCCCCGCGACCCGGTACGGCGGGTCATGCCGTACCGCCCGGTCCGTCGTCCGTCGGCGCGAGCAGCAGCAGTGCCACGTCGTCCAGCCGTTCCGTACCGGTGCCGCGCCGGGTGAGGACGGCGTCGGCGAGACCGCCGGGGTCCGGGCACCGCGCCGCGGCCAGATCGGCGGCCAGGGCCGCCACCCCCTCTTCCAGATCGCCGCCGGGCCGCTCGACCAGCCCGTCGGTGTACAGCGCCAGCACCGCTCCGGGCGGCAGCGGGACGGGCGTGGCCGCGAAACGGGTGTCGGGCGCGACGCCCAGCAGCAGTCCGGGCGGCACCCGCAGTACCTCGGTGTGCCCGTCCGGGTGGCGCAGCACCGGCGGTGGATGCCCGGCGCTGGCCAGGCACGCCTGGTGGGTGCGCAGGTCGAGGTGGACGTAGAGGCAGCTGGTGAACAGCTCCGGGTCCAGGTCGGCGAGCAGCCGGTTGGTGCGGTTCAGTACCTCGTCGGGGGCCGCCCCGGCCGCCGCGAAGGCGTGCACGGCGGTGCGGGCCTGGCCCATCAGGGCGGCGGCCGCCGCGTTGTGGCCCTGTACGTCGCCGATCACCGCGGCCACCCGGTGCGCGTCGAGCCGGATCAGGTCGTAGAAGTCGCCGCCGATGTCCATCCCGCGGGTGGAGGGCAGGTAGCGGGCGGCGACCGACAGGCCCGGGACCGGTGGCAGCCGGTGCGGCAGCAGTCCCGCCTGCAGGTCGTGCGCCAGCTGCTGCTTGGTGTCGTAGAGGCTGGCCCGGTCCAGTGCCTGGGCCATCAGCCCGGCCAGCGAGGTCAGCACCTGCCGCTCCTGGGGGCTGAAGGTCCGCGGCTGCCGGTAGGCCAGCACACAGCAGCCGACCGGGCGGCCGGAGACGATCAGCGGCAGCACCGCCCGGGCCGCCATCCCGGTCAGCGCCGCCAGCCCCGGGAAGCGGGCCTCGGTCTCCTCCACGGAGCCGAGGAAGCTCGGCTCGCCGGTGGCCAGGGCGTCCACGGTGGGGGAGTTCGCACTGGTCAGCGGGAGGCCCTCGAACGCCTCCACGACCTCCGGTGCATAGCCGTGCTGGCCGATGGTCCGCAGCCGGCCCGCCTCCGCGGCGTACATCAGCATGGCCTGGGCACCGAAGGCCGGCACGATCTGCTCGGCGAACAGGTCGGTGACGTCCTTGACGCCCACCGCCTCGGTGAGCGCCGCCGCGAGGTGCAGCACGTGGTACATCTGCGCGGCCCGCAGCGGCATGGCCTCCGTGGGCCGGCGCGCCTCCGGGTCCGGCTCCTCGCCCGCGTCGCTGATCCACACGCTCACCCCGCGGCCGTCCGGGAACAGCCGGAACGTCAGCCACTGCCCCGGCGCACGGCAGGCGGTGAACGCGGCCGGGCGGCGGCTCATCACCGCGGCCCGGCAGCGGTCCTCGAAGACCGGGCCGGACAGCCACGGCAGCACCTCCCAGGGGCGGGCGCCGAGCAGCGCGGCCGCGTCCACGCCCAGCAGCGCCGCCGCGCCGGTGCTGAGCATGGTGACCCGCCCCTCCAGGTCGAGCCCGCAGCCGCCGCCCGGGAGCCGTTCGACGTAGTCGACGGTGGCCAGCGCCTCGGCCGGGTCGACGGCCCGCGCCGGGGGCGCGTGCACCACCAGCGGCGCATCCGGCGTGCCCGGCGCGGGCAGCAGCGCCGCCAGCCGCCGGCGGGCGCTCTCGAACGCGGCGCGCTCGGCCTCCGACAGCTCCGCCGGGTGCCCGGCCGGCCACAGCAACACCACCGCGCCCCGGCAGCGGGTCCCGTCGTTCAGCGGTGCCGCACCCAGTGCGAAGTCGTAGGGCAGCGCCACCGCGGTCCGGGGAAAGTCCCGGGCCAGCTGGCCGTGACCGGCCGCCCACACCAGGCGCTGCCGGCGGGCCGCCACCGCGACCGGGAGGGGGGCGGCCAGCGCGATCCGCTGCCAGGGGTCCAGCACCGGGGTAGGGATGCCGCTCAGCGCCGTCAGCCGCAGGACCGGCGCGTCGGGCGCCAGCTCGTACACCACGATCGAGGAGGCGCCGGTCTCCGCCATCGTCCGCAGCAGTTCCTGACCCAGCGGAGCCTGCCCGGTCCCACCGGTCGTCATGGCGCACCTGCCCACAGCCGCGGCACAGTGCTGACGTTACGCCGCCGGGCCGCCGGCGGCAGTCCCGGTCGTCGCCGCCACCCGGTGCGGTGGGGCGGCCGCGGGCTCAGGGGGTCGCGCGGCGGCGCAGCACCCCTGCCGCCGGGAACCACTGGGTCCGGACCGTCCAGGAAGCCTGCGTCCGTGGGACGGGCGAACCGCCCGCGTGAGCACGTTCGTCAGGGCCTGCGCACCCTCACTCCGGGCCCTCCGTCTCCCCGTCGCCGGGCGCGGCGAAGTCCTCCGCCACCAGCGCGGCGAGATCCAGGAACGCCTGGTACGTCCGGGACCGCAGCCGGGAGAGGTCGAAGCCGTTTTCGTGGTACCCCGGCTTGGGCGAGAGGCCGTCGTACCCCTGGTCGTCCAGGCGCGCGTCGTAGGGGACGAGGACCAGCCCGCCCGGATGGCCGCCGAACCGCTCCAGGACCCAGCCGTCCCGCAACGCGCGCTCCGGGCCGGCGAGATCGGTGACGACCAGGATCGCCCGGTCCGCGAGCGCCTCGTACCCGCGGGCCCGCAGGTCCGCCAGCAGCCGCTCGGCCCGGTGGAGGTCCGGCCATGCCTGCCGCGCCACCACGACCAGCCGGTCGGTCAGCCCGAGCACGGTGTCCCGCAGCGGCTCGCTGCGCAGCGCCGCCCGGTCCGCGAGGACGACCGGGAAGTGCCGGCCCAGCAGCTCCAGCGTCCGGCGGTACTCCGCGTCGTGGACCGGGGCGGAGGCGGTCCCGCCGAAGGGGCGGAGCAGCGCCCGCAGCCCCGAAGGGCCGTTGACGGTGAACGGCAGCACCTCCTCGTACTCCCGGAGCGTGGGCAGCGCGGGCAGCAGGTCCGAACGTGCCCCCGGGTGGCCGTCGAGATGCAGCCGGCGGGCCAGGGGGCTGCCGACGCCCTGGCCCGCGTCCAGCGCGATCACCCCGCCGCCGCGGGCGTCCGCCAGCACCGTCCCCAGGGCGACGGTGACGGTGGGCCGGCCGACCCCGGCGTCCACACCGACGAGCGTGGTGCGGTGACTGGACGGGAGCGGTGTGCGGATCGCCGCCAGCTTCCGCTCGTTGGCGTCCCGGCCCGTGGCGCCGAGCAGGAACCGGCGGCGGACGACCGGCCGCGCCGAACGCAGCGCCTCGGCCCACCGCGCCTCGGACCGCGGGTCCAGCGGGCTCGGCCCCGTGCTGTCGGGCGCGCCGGCCGCGGTGCCCTCCGTGGCGGGCGCCGGGGGAGCGCCGGTGGCGCCGTCGTCCCGTAGTTCCGCCGCCATCGGCACGTACCGGGCGAAGCAGTCGGCGACCTGGCCGGCCGTCGGCCGGGCGGCCGGGTCCTCGGCCAGGCAGGCGAGGACGATCTCCCGCAGCGGGCGCCAGGTGTCGCCCTGCCACAGCGCCATGTCCCCGCCGCCCGCCGCGAGCGGCGCGCGGTGCTTGTCGCCGAGCCGGCGCAGGATCTCCCCCAGGGACCGGACGTTGTCCGCCGTTGTGGGCACCGCCTCGGCGCCCCTGGCCCGGAACTCCCCGTCCACCACGCACCGCCCCAGGCCGGTCAGCATCAGCGAGCGCCCGACGACATGCACCGACCGCTCCGTCAACTCCGGCAGCACCAGGCCCTGCAGATGGCACAGGCGCACCGCGGCCGCCAGATGCCAGCCGTACGCGATCGACAGCAGGGTGTCGCGCCGCAGCCGGGAGCCGTGCTCCGGCCGCAGCAGCGCGCTCAACTGCGGCGGCGGCCCGGCGTCCGGGTCGTCGGACGGGGCGTAGACCCGCATCGCGAGATAGGGCGGCTCGCCGTCCGGGTCGGCCTCCAGCAGCCGCGGCGCGTACTGCCCGCCCAGGCGGCGCAGCGCGACGGCCTCCGTGGCCAGCAGCGCCCGTGCCTCGTCGGGCGGCACATCGGGCCGGACGACGCGGAGCGCGGCCTCCTCGCCGCGGGCGTCCCGCCCCAGGTAGACGAGCGAGCGGGTGCCGAGCCGGCGGCCGTGCAGGGTGTAGCGGCCGAGCCGGCGCGGATCGCGGGCGGAGAGCGGCCGCCAGCCGTCCGAGCCCACCGGCTGCATGCCGTCGTCCTCCTCGGGCACCGCGGCGAACGAGGCGCCCAGCCGGGCCAGCAGCCGCCGCTCCACCGAGGAGAACGCCCGCGAGCCGGCCGGCAGCCGGTCCATCCCGTCGGGGTGGGCGAGCCAGGCGGGGAAGTCGGGGGAGCGGCCGGCGAGTTGGTTCAGCCGGCGGCCGATCTCCCGCCCGGTGCGCAGGAGTTCCGGGGTGGCGACGGCGTCCAGCAGCGCGGATCTGACCGCGTCGGGGAAGTCGAAGATCCGGTGCTGGTCCCGCAGCGGACCGGCCACCGGCGCGGCCACCGGCCGCATCAGCCCGCCGAGGAACACCTCCGCCAGATGGGCGGTGTCCACCTCCACCGCGCGCTGCACCAGCCGCATCACCGGCACCGAGGCCGGGGCGACCGCCGCGAGGTGGGCGGCGAGGCGGTACGCCTCCGGGGAGGCCGCGGCCCGGAACCGGCGGACACCGTCCGTGCCGTCCTCCGCCGGCGGGCCGGGCGCCCGGCCGACCGGGCCGTCCAGTAGCGGCAGTTCCACCGTCCCGCCGGCCGAGGCCAGCAGCCGCGCCCAGGCCGCGACCGCGCCCGCCGAGCTCTCCAGCACCGGCACCGGCAGCCCCCGGAACGGCGCCAACTCGGCGGGCAGCACCGGGTCGTTGACGCTCCACGACGCCCCGGCGGCGCCGCGCCGGCGGGTCGTCACCCGCCAGCGGCCGGCCTGGATGCCGGAGCCCCGCCACAGTCGCGGCGGCAGTGCGTGCAGCACCGCCACCGGGCCCTGGGCCGACCAGCGTGCCAGCAGCCGGTGCAGCCGGCCGTCCCGCCAGGCCGCGCCCATCCCGTCGCTGAGCAGCAGCACCAGGGTCCGGCCCGACGGGTCGGCGAGCACCGACGGCGACAGCGTGCCGGCATCCGGGTCGAACGGGCGGCCCCGCAGCACCGGGGCGTCCGGGCCGCGGGTGTCCAGCCCGTGTACCCGGACCGTGCGGAACGCGCCGACCCGCTGCATCATCACCCGCCACTCGACCGCCAGCCGGCGCCACAGCAGCATCGACATCCCGTCGTCCACCAGCAGCACCAGGTCGAGCCAGCGCTCCTGGCCGGGGCGCAGCACCACGTCCGGCAGCCCGCTCTCGGCCAGTGCCGCGGCGGTCGCGGCCTCGTCGAACTCCTGGAAGCGCGTGGTGGCCCGGCGCTGCCGCAGCGGGCGCAGCGCCCGGCCGATGCGCAGCTCACCGGGGAGCGCCTTGGCCTCCGGGGCGCGCACCGGCAGCGCGGCACCGCTCGGCGGGGGCGGCGGCGCCGTGCCGATCGTCGCGCGGCGGGGCGCGGGGGGTGCCGGCGCGGCGTGCAGGTCACCGCCCAGGCGGTCCAGCGGGAGGATGTCGCGCGGGGCGCCCTCCGGGGCGTCTGCGGCCCGCGGCGGCGCCAACTGGGCCGTGGGCGGCGGGGGTTCGCCGGGTGTCCCCGCAGCGGCCGGGGGCGCGGTCAGGCCCAGGGCGCGGGCGACCGGCGCGGTGTCCTGCCCGGCGGGCAGCCGGGTGGCCAGCCACAGCGCGTCGAGCAGCGCATGCCGGTCCAGCTCGACGCCGGCCGCGGCGAACACCGCCCGCGCCGCACCGATGCGCGCGGTCCGCCTGCCGTCGCCGGCCCCGTCCCCGGCCCGCGTTCCGCCCCCGTCCGTCGCCATCGCTCAGACGGTCCCGCCGAGTTGATGCAGCACCGCGTCCAACAGCCCCTCGGCATTGAGGTCGACGCCGCCGGTGCGCAGGAACACCGCGTTCAGCAGCTGGTCGGTGGCGAGCTCGTCGCGGCCGCGGCGCTGGAGGAACTCCCGCAGCACATCGTCGACCCCCGTGAGCGACGCGTCCCCGAGGTGCGCCGCCACGATGGCCCGCAGCCGCTCCTCGTCGGGGGTGGGCAGGTCCAGCCGGACACAGCGGCGCAGGAAGGCCGGCGGGAAGTCCCGCTCCCCGTTGCTGGTGATCACCACCACCGGGAACTCGGTGCACAGCACCTTGCCGCGCTCCACCCGCACCGGGTCGTTGGAGTCCGCCGGCAGCACCTCCACCACCGACTGCGCCTCCGGCAGCCGGGCCAGCTCCGGGATCTCGAAGACGCCCTCCTCGAACACCGTCAGCAGGTCGTTGGGCAGATCGACGTCGCCCTTGTCCAGCTCGTCGACGAGCAGCACCCGCGGGCGGGGGCCCGGCACCAGGGCGGTGCCCAGCGGCCCGAGGCGGACGAAGCTCCCGATGGACGGCTCGGCCTCGCCCCGGTCGCGGCTGAGGGTGGTCTCCCGCAGCCGGCCGATGGCGTCGTAGCGGTACAGCGCGTCCTGCACGCCGGCCCGGCTGTTCACCGGCCAGCGCAGCACCTCGCCGAGATCCAGCTCGTGCGCGACGGCCCGGGCCAGCGACGACTTGCCGGTGCCGGCCGGCCCGGTGACCAGCAGCGGCCGCCGCAGGTGCAGCGCGGCGTTGACCACGTCGGCGTGCTCGGGGGCGATCAGATACGGCAGCGGGCCGGCGCCGCCGCGCGGGGGGCCGAACCGGCGCCAGGGCGGGGCGGGCGGCAGGACGGCCCGGTGCCGGGTGCCGTCGCCCTTGAACAGCCGCCAGTCGGCGGGGGGTTCGGGATTCACGGTGCCTCCGTCGGTTCGGACAGCTGGAGTTCGGGCAGGGCGCGGTCCGGGTCGGCCCAGGCGAGGACCGGTCTGCCGGTGTGGTCGGAGGGCTGGTGCAGGGTCTTGGCGCGGTAGGAGCGGACCTGCTCGGGCAGCGCCCGGGCCGGCGCGCCGGCCACCTGCCGGACGGCCGGTGAGGCGTCCTGCGCCGCCGCACGGTCCCACAGCACCACCGGCACCCCCATCGCCAGGCATACCTGGACCACCTCCCGCCGCACCGGTGCCGGCACCTCCACCGACACCCGGGCGGCATCGCGGCGCTCCAGCAGCATGCCGTAGACCTCGCGCACCTGGGTCGCACCGGTCAGCCGCAGCGGGTCGGCGGACTCCAGGCGCTCCCAGCGGTGGCGCCAGTCGGAGAGGAAACGCTCGTTGCGGCGCAGGAGTTCCGGACAGTGCACCACCAGCGCGTACTCCGCGCCGAGGACGCCGGGGACCAGCCCGCCCGGCTCGGTGAACTCCCACTCGTCCACCGGTATCTCCAGTCCGTCGCGGTCCACCAGCACCTCGACGACCGGACGGCCGGCGTCCGGATCCGTCCGGCACAGCCGCGCCAGCTCCCGCAGCACCTCCTTCGCGGCCTGAGCCGCGGTGCGGTCGCGGTCGGGCCCGGTGTCCGTACGGTGCAGCCCGCTCCCCATCCCGTCGTCGCACCACAGTCGCAGCCGGAAGGCGTCCGCGCCCACGGTGGCCAGATGCACCAGCAGTCGCGGCGGGGCGCTACGGCGCGCCCGGCCGCGCGCCCACTCCTCGGCGTCCGCCCGGCGCTCCCGCAGCGAACCCGTGGGGATCGCGAGCCGGGCGGCCACCCCGTCCGCCCACAGCCGCAGCCGGGCCCGCTCCGGTGCCGGGCACAGCACCGCGACGAACTCCACCGCCCGCAGCAGGCCCGGCACCCGCTGCTCCGACGGGCCGGAACGGCTGTCACCGGTGAACTCCTCCAAGGGGCCCAGCAGTTCACCGGCCGGGACCGTCCCGTGCGGCAGGCCGGTGGCCATCGGCAGCGCGGCCCGCACGGCCTCCGGCACCTGCTCGGCGACCGGGCGGGGCACCGCGTCCAGCAGCAACCGCAGCCGCTCGTGCTCCCGCGGCGACAGCAGCCGCGGCACCGGGGACAGCCGGCCCGCGGCCAGCAGCGACCCGACCGCCGCCGGGTCCCGGGAGCGCAGCGCCTCGGTGAGCGCCGCCAACGCCCGCTCCTCGGTCACCAGCACCCGCGCGAACTCCTCCGTCGTCGGCGCCGCCGGACGCGTCGGGTAGCCCAGCCCGCAGCGCTCGGCGACCGCCCGGGCGAACTCGCCCCGGGAGACCGGGGTGGGGAAGACGTCGGCGAGCAGATCCGCCAGCACCCCCGCGGCCGGATCGTCGTCCGGCTCCGCCCGGCCGAGCAGCGCCCCGGCGCCGGCGGCCCGCAGCTCGTCCGCGATCCGCTGCCACGGGATGCCCCAGCTGCGCCGGGTCAGGTGCCCCGCCTCGTAGGGCAGCGGACGGCCCGTCACCGGGTCGAGCGGCGGCATCAGGGCGGCCGCGACCAGCCCCACCACCGCGTCGTCGGCGTCCGACCACAGCGGCCCGCCGCTGTAGCCGGGCCCGATCGCCATCCCGGACAGCGCCCCGTCCAGATAGCCCACCCGCCCGTCGCAGGACCGCACCCGGACCTCTGCGAACGTCCCTCCGTGCGCGCTGCCGTGCCAGGCGCGGACCGCCTGCCCGACGCACATTGCCCGGAACTCCGGCACCGGCGCCCCCACCGGCCGCTGCGCGGGGGAGGGCTCCGCCAGGCTGAACCTGAGCACCGCGAGGTCGCCCGCCCACTCCAACTCGCCCGGGCCGGGCGGCCCTTCGCCGCCGTCGAGCCGCCGGGGCGGCAGCCAGTGGACCACCCGCGCCTCGCCGCCCACCTGCCCGGAGGGGCCGCGCAGCCGCACCCCCAGCACCGCGCCGTCCGGCCACGCGGCCTCGAACGCCCCCTTGCCCAGGGCGTCGTTGACGACATGGGCGCAGGTCAGCAGGTGGTCCCGGGCCAGCACCACACCGGCCCCGGCGGACCGGCCGTCGGCCGCGCTCAGGACGGAGACCACGCGGTAGCGGGGGTCCGCCGGGCCGCCGGCGTCGGCCCCGCCGCCCGGCCCCGGATCACGGAACCAGCCCATCACCGGGCCCGCTGCGGCCGCCAGGTAGCCGTGATCGTCAAGGACGCCTGCCCGTTGGCGCCGACGATGCCCAGCTTCAGGTCCTGGCCGACCTGCACCCCGAACTGCACCGACATCTCGTCCGGCGGCTGCTCGGAGGCGGTGACCGCGTCATGGATCTCCTGGAGCAGCGGGCCGAGCGGCCGGAGCGTGGTGCGCAGCGCCGCCACCGCGGTCGCCGCGGCCCGCTCGCCGCCGCGGGCCACCGGCACCGCCGGCCCCATCCCGTCCGGCAGGTCGGCCGCGGCGCCGCCGTCCGGCGCGGGTGCGGGGGTGTCCGCCGGCGCGACCTGCTGCGGTGCGCCGTGCGCCGGAGCGAGCTCCAGACGGACGGATGTCCCGTCGGCGAGCGTGAGTTCAGAGTGATTCGGCACGCACCCATTGTGCCGACCGGGGGCGATCATGACAGCGGAACGGCCGGATCGCCGATCGCATCGCGCGCCCCGCGGCGGGAGCACTGCGCAGTCGGCGCACTACCGTCCGCGACGGTTCCGTGGGTGCCGGAGCGCCCGGCCGACCCACCCCGCCCGTCCGGTCACCGCCCCGTCGCCGTCGCCGGTTTGGCGTAGCCGCCCGCCGCTACGTACAGTTCCGCCGAAGCTCGAACAGGCAGTCCCGAGGGTCCCGACAGCGGAACGCCCGGCCTGGAGAGACCGAACGATCCAGGAAAGCGGCAGCGGCGATGACGGTGACCGAAGAAGGCCGGGCCGAGGGCGCCGGAATCGACGCCCGGCGGATGGCGATCTGCCTGAGCGTCCTCGAAGAGCTGGACGAGCTGCCGGTGGACCACCCCGACGCGATCACCATACGTCGGGCCACCGCCGGCATCTTCCGTGAGGTCAAGCGCCGCCGCCGGCAGGAGCGCCGGGCCGCCAAGACCGCCCACGACAAGGCCGTCACCGAGGCCACCGCCACCGGTGCCGCCGACCGGATCGACGACGAGACCATGGGCCGCGCCCTGACCACTTCGGTGACCGGCGAGGTCGCCGGCATCCTGGAGCGGCCCCGCTCCTGCTACGTCTGCAAGGACCGCTACGTCGAGGTCGACGCGTTCTACCACCAGCTGTGCCCCTCCTGCGCCGCGGAGAACCGGGCGCGCCGGGAGGCCCGCACCGACCTCACGGGGCGGCGGGCGCTGCTCACCGGCGGCCGCGCCAAGATCGGCATGTACATCGCGCTCCGGCTGCTGCGGGACGGCGCGCACACCACCATCACCACCCGCTTTCCCAACGACGCGATCCGGCGCTTCACGGCGATGCCGGACAGCGCGGAGTGGCTGCACCGGCTGAAGATCGTCGGGATCGACCTCCGCGACCCCGCGCAGGTCCTCTCGCTCGCCGAGACGGTCAGCGCCGAGGGCCCGCTGGACATCCTGATCAACAACGCCGCGCAGACCGTCCGCCGCTCGCCCGAGGCGTACGCCAAGCTGGTGGAGGCCGAGTCCGCGCCGCTGCCGGCCGGTGAGCTGCCCGCGTCCGTCGTCCTCGGCCACTTCGGCAGCGGCACGCCCGCGCTGCCCGCCGCGGTGCCCGGCGGGCCGGCCGGGCTGACCGCCGAGCACCTCACCGCCCTGGCCCTGACCAGCGGCTCCGCCTCGCCCGCCCGGATCGAGGCGGGTACCGCGATCGACGCCGGCGGGCTGGTGCCCGATCTGCACGCGACCAACAGCTGGATCCACAAGGTGGACGAGGTCGACCCGGTCGAGCTGCTGGAGGTCCAGCTCTGCAATATGACCGCGCCGTTCCTGCTGGTCAGCAAGTTGCGCCCGGCACTGGCCGGCTCACCGGCCCGGCGCAAGTACGTGGTCAACGTCTCCGCGATGGAGGGCCAGTTCAGCCGCGGCTACAAGGGCCCCGGCCACCCGCACACCAACATGGCCAAGGCCGCGCTCAACATGCTCACCCGCACCAGCGCCCGGGAGATGCTGGAGACCGACGGCATCCTGATGACCGCGGTCGACACCGGCTGGATCACCGACGAGCGCCCGCACCCGGAGAAGATGCGGCTGGCCGACGAGGGCTTCCACGCCCCGCTCGACCTGGTGGACGGCGCGGCCCGGGTCTACGACCCGATCGTCCGCGGCGAACAGGGCGAGGACCTCTACGGCTGCTTCCTCAAGGACTACGCCCCGTCCCCGTGGTGAGCCGCGGCGGCCTGTGCCGGAGCCCGGTGGCCGGGGCCGTCCGGGCGGCGATCGGGAGATGATCGTCCGCGCCGTACCCTGGTGACGTGACCACGACCCCTTCCGGCTCCGGCCCGGTGCCGGACTCCGACGACGTCCGCCGTATCGCGCTCGCCCTCCCGCAGACCGCGGAGAAGCAGGCGTGGGGCATGCCCACCTTCCGGGTCGCCGGGAAGATGTTCCTCACCGTGCCCGACGACGAGACCTCGTTCGCCGTGCGGTGCCCCATGCACGAGCGCGGCGAGCTGATCGCGGCGGAGCCGGAGAAGTTCTGGGTGCCGCCCCACGAGGCCGGTTCGAACTGGGTCCGGGTGCGCCTGGCCGCCCTGGACGACGTCGACGAGCTGCGCGACATCCTGCTCGACTCCTGGAAGCAGGCGGCCCCCGCCGACCTCGTCGCGGCCTATCTCACGACGGGCTGAAGTCCGGGTCGGGCAGCAGCACGGCCGCCCCCCGGACCCGGTCGCCCGCCAGGTCGGCGAGCGCCTCGGGCGCCCGGCCGAGCGGATACGGCGTGGTCGTGACCCGGATACCGATCCGTGCCGCGGCCGCCAGGAACTCCCGTCCGTCGCGCCGGGTGTTCGCCGTCACGCTGCACAGGCTCCGTTCGTAGAAGAGGTGCTCCTCGTAGGTGAGCGGCGGGATGTCGGTGAGGTGGATGCCGGCGACGGCGAGCGTCCCCGACCGGTCCAGCGCCGCCAGCGCCACCGGCACCAGCTCGCCCACCGGCGCGAAGAGGATCGCGGAGTCGAGCGGTTCCGGCGGGCGGTCGTGGGCGCCGCCGGCGGACACCGCGCCCAGCTCGCGCGCCAGTTCACGGGCCCGCGCGGACCGGGTCAGCACATGCACCCGGGCCCCTTCGGCCACCGCGACCTGCGCCGCCAGATGTGCCGAACCCCCGAAGCCGTAGAGGCCGAGCCGCCCGCCCGGGGGCAGGGCGCACCGGCGCAGCGCCCGGTAGCCGATGATCCCGGCGCACAGCAGGGGGGCCAGCGTCTCCGGGTCCGCCTCTTCCGGCAGGGGATAGGCGTAGTCCGCCGGCAGCAGCGTCAGGTCCGCGAACCCGCCGTCCGCGTCCCATCCGGTGTACCGCGAGGCGGGGCAGAGGTTCTCGGCCCCGGCCCGGCAGTACCGGCACTCCCCGCAGGTGGCCCGCAGCCAGGCCCCGCCGACCCGGTCGCCGGTCCGGAACTCCGTCACCGCCGCACCCGCGGCAGCCACCCGGCCCACGATCTCGTGTCCCGGTACGGTCGCCGGCCGGTGCGGTGGAAGATCACCCTCAGCGAGATGCAGATCCGTACGACAGACACCGCAAGCCTCCACACTCACCAGCAGGTCCCCGGGGCCCGGCTCCGGAACGGGCCGGCGCACCGCCGCGAGCGGCCCCGAGGCGACCGGCCCCGGCCGCTCGACGGCCCACCCGGAGAGCGTCTCCGGGTGCCCGGCGCGTGCCATGTCCCCAGCGTCCCGCCCGCCCGTCACCGGGGCAAACGCTGCCCCGGCCGGCCTGGCTGGTGCGCGGACCATCAACTTCTACAGTGATGTAGATTTTCGGTCCGTACGCAACGGTGGTCGTCACCGGCGCGTCCTTGGAGGACGAGGTCCCGCACGGCGGCCGCCGTGGGCGACGACAGCCGTACCCAACGACCGAGGAAAGGATGTCCCGTGGGCATCATCAGCTGGATCGTGCTCGGGCTCCTGGCCGGGGCGATAGCCAAGTTCCTGCTTCCCGGGCGCGATCCGGGCGGACTGGTGGGCACCACGCTCATCGGTATCGCCGGGTCGTTCATCGGCGGCTGGCTGTCGGCGAAGTTCCTGCACCGCCCGATCGCGCACAACTTCTTCGACCTCGCCACCTGGGTCTCGGCCGTCGCCGGCGCCCTGGTCCTGCTCATCGTCTACCGGCTGCTGTTCGGCAACTCCCGGGACTGAGCGGGCGCCCGGCAGCGACGTCCGTCCCGGTATGTCGGCTCTGTCCGCGAGGCGGCGCGGGATTTGCCGGCCGAAGCCGGAACTGCCGTGCCGGCGCATCCGTTTCCAGTGGAGACCGACATATGGGGAATCAGATGAGTGTGAATTTGAGCAAGGGCCAGAAGGTCAGCCTGAGCAAGGCCGACGGCGGCGCACTGAGCGTGGTCCGGATGGGCCTGGGCTGGCAGGCCGCGCGCCGCAAGGGCTTTCTCGCCCGGCTCACCGCCCGGGAGATCGACCTCGACGCCTCGGCGGTGCTCTTCGCCGGCCAGCAGCCCGTCGACGTCGTCTTCTTCAACCACCTGGTCAGCGACGACGGCTCGGTGCGGCACACCGGCGACAATCTCGTCGGCGGCGCGGGTCAGGGCGGTGACGACGAGTCGATCCTGGTCGACCTGTCGCGGGTGCCGGTCCACGTCGACCAGATCTTCTTCACCGTCAACTCCTTCACCGGGCAGACCTTCCAGGAGGTGGAGAACGCCTTCTGCCGCCTGCTGGACGAGACCAACGGCCAGGAGCTGGCCCGCTACACCCTCTCCGCCGGCGGTTCGCACACCGCCCAGATCATGGCCAAGGTCTTCCGGTCGGGCGGCGGTTGGGAGATGGCGGCCCTCGGTACGCCCACCCAGGGCCGCACGTTCGAGGACCTGATGCCGGCCATCGCCGCGCATCTGTGAGCCGGCGCCGCCCGCGCCGCCGGGGGAGTCCTCTCCTGGCGGCGCGGGTCAGGGCGCACCGGGTGCCGTCGGCCCGGAGAAGCCCGGCCGGCCGAAGTCCGGGCTGCTGAAGTCCGGGGAGCCGAAGCCGGGATCGTCGTCGGGTGCCGGACGGGCCGGGCCCGTGCCGCCGGCCGCCCCGGCCCCGGCCGGCCGGGGCAGCGCGGGCCGCACGGTGTCCTCCGCGTCCGCCGCGGCATCGAGCCGGCCCAGCAGGAACGGCATGATCCCCCGCTCCAGCAGGGCCAGTTGCCAGGCTTCGTGGGCCCGCACGACCTCCGGGGCGGCCTCGGCGGGGGAGCCGGCGCCGGCCGCGCGGTTGCGCGAGGCCGCCACCAGCAGCCAGCCCAGCCCCGCCAGGCCGGCGATGCAGGCGACCGCGGCGGACGTCCAGCCCGCCGTGACCAGCTCGTCCGCCAGCCGGGACGGCTCGGCCACCGCCCGCAATCCGAAGCCGATGACGAGGAAGACGGTCGCCGCGATGGCGGCCAGGCCCGGCACCAGCACGCCCAGCGCGGGCAGCACCCCGCCGCTGCGGGACGCCGTCCCGGCGCGCCGGGGCACCGGCAGTGTGCCGTCGGCCGCGGCGGCGCGCAGCCGGGCCAGTTCGCGGTGTTCGGCGGCCGCCGTGGCGGCGAGGGCGTCGCGTGCCCGAAGCGCCGCGCTGCGCAACTGCTCGGCGGTGAACGGCCCGGCCGTCCGCGCCAGCGCCGCCCTGATCTCCGGGGAGCTCAGGGCCTGGTCCACGGTGCGCTCGAAGGCGGCGGTGTCCGGTGCCTGTAAGCGGTCGTTCTGGTGCACGTGTCTTCCCCGATGGGTTGAGAGTCAAGGTTGCCCGACGGCCCGGTGCGCGGCCGCGCCGTCGGACGGTGGCCGGATCGGGCCGCCCTCCGGGCAACGCCGCGCGCTTCTTGATGGTTCCCTTATTGCGCAATCCCTAAAGTGTTGTTCATGGGTGGGGTGGGCGCGGTGCAGTCCGGGCGTGGCGCGCCGCCCGGACGCGCGGGCGGCTCAGTGCGCGGCGCCCGGGCCGGTCTCCTGGTCCGTACGGACTGCGGACGGATGTCCGGAGTTGACGCCGCCGGGTGCCGCGTGGATCGTGCGCGGCGGCTCCGCCGGTGCCTGCGCCGGCTCCTGCTGCCCCGCGGTGTAGGTGGTGGTGGGCGGCGTTGCGTCGTCGCCCTTCATCGCCTTGGCCTCGCTCTTGAGGATGCGCAGCGACTTGCCCAGCGCGCGGGCGGTGTCCGGCAGCTTCTTGGAGCCGAACAGGAGAATCACCACGAGTGCCACGATCAGCAGATGCCAGGGTTCCAGTCCGTTGCGCAGCATCGCTGCCACCCTTCTCTCGTTGTCACCACGGTCGGAATTCACGGCCGCGGTCGCGGAGACCGGGCCGTGAATATCACTTGCTACATTGCGCAACTGTATAACCCTGTGCGCGGGAGATCCCTCCGCCGTCAGGGGAGCGCACGGACGAGGGTGCACACGTGACACGCAGCGACACCGCAGGCGCCGCACACGACGGCGGGGACGGACCCGCCGAGGAAGGGGCGCGCCGGGCCGGCGGGGTCCGGGCGACGGCCGCGGCACTCGTCTCGGCCCTGGTGCTGCTGGTCGCCGGGGCCGGCTGGCTCTACCTCCGGCTCAACGGCGACATCACCACCTTCGGCGAGGACGGCCTCAGCCACGACCGGCCCGCCGCCGGCGGCGGCACCAACGTCCTGGTCATCGGCTCCGACTCGCGCGCCGGCGGCAACCGCCGGCTCGGCGGCGGCGAGGGCGACGTGGGCCGCTCCGACACCGCCTTCCTGCTGCACGTCCACGGCGACGGCCGGCACGCCCTCGCGGTCTCCTTCCCCCGGGACGCCCTCGTGGAGATCCCGCCCTGCCGGCTGCCCGACGGCCGGTGGACCCCGCGGCAGCCCGCCGCCATGTTCAACTCCGCCTTCACCGTGGGCCGCACGGCCGGCGGCAACCCCGCCTGCACCCAGAACACCGTGGAGCGGCTGACCGGACTGCGGGTGGACCACACCGTCGTCGTCGACTTCGCCGGCTTCGCCACGCTCACCACCGCGGTCGGCGGGGTGCCCGTCTGCCTGCCGCAGGACATCTACGAAGGCGACCTCGACCCGCACCGGGGAGCCCGCGGCCGCCTGGTCTTCCCCCGGGGCCCGCAGACCGTCTCCGGGCAGCGGGCGCTGGACTACGTCCGCCTGCGGCACGGCCTCGGGGACGGTTCGGACATCGGCCGGATCAAGCGCCAGCAGGCGTTCACCGCCGCGCTCATCAAGAAGGTCAGGGCCCGGGGCATGAACCCCTCCGCGCTGCTCCCGCTGGCCCGGGCGGCCACCGCCGCGATGACCGTCGACCCCGGACTGGGCTCGGCGGACCGCCTCCTCGCCTTCGCGCTGTCGATGAAGGACGTCGATCTGCACAACACCAAGTTCCTGACCCTGCCCTGGCGCTACCAGGGCGCCCGGGTCGCGGTCGTCCACCCGGACGCCGACCGGCTGTGGACCGAACTGCGCGCCGACCGCCCCGTGGACGGCGCCGCCGCCCGGCCCGGCGCGGCGGACGAGGGCAAGGCCGGGCTCCCCGCCCCGGCGCCGCAGGCCCCGCCGTCCACCGGCGGCGTCGGCATCGCGGTCTACAACGGCACCACCGTCCCCGGGCTCGCCGCACACGCCGCCGCCGAACTGCGGGCGGCCGGCTTCCACGTCACCCGCACCGACACCGCCGCCGCCCAGCAGCACACCGCCACCGTCATCGCCTACGGCGCCGGGCAGCAGGCCCCGGCCCGGACGGTCGCCCGCTACTTCCCCGGCGCGGTCCTCCAGCAGGCCGCCGCCCCCGGCGTCACGCTCATCATCGGCCGGGACTACGCCGACGGGCCCGCGCTCGGCGCCGGCGCCCCGGCGGACCGCCCGGCCGGTGCCGCACGCTCCGCCGCCGACGACCCCTGCTCCGATCTCTCGTACGGTTAAGGGCGTGCCAAATGGGTCAGAGCCCGGCGCAGCGCCTCCGCGGCGGTCACCGGCACCGATGCGTCACTTTTCCGCCATGTCCCGCATATCACCATGAAGTTGAGGAGACCAGTCCCATGTCAGCCCTTCGCCGGCCCTCGCCCGGCGCACTGCCGAGAGTTCTCCCCGGCGCTCTGCCCCGACTGCTGACCGGCTTCCTGCTGGCGGCCGTGGTGCTGCTCGTCGGGGCGGCCGTCCTGCCGCAGCCCGCGCACGCCGCCGGCAGCGGCCTGGACACCGTCGCCGAGGCACTCAAGAAGAGCCCGGTGTACGTCGACCCGCGGGTCCGCGACCAGCTCCCGGACGCCGACCGCGACGCCCTGGCGCGGAAGATACGCGACGCCGACAAGCCGGTCTTCGTCGCCGTCCTGCCGGACACCCCCGAATTCCCCCAGGCAACCCTGATGCGCGTCCTGCGCGCCAAGGTCGGCATCACCGGCGTCTACGTCGTCCACCTCGGCGCCAACGGCTTCAACGCCGGCGCCGACCGACAGGTCCTCGCCCACAACGCCGTCATCAACCTCAAAACCGCCGCCAAGGACTCCCACCCCGGCGACGCCAAGGGCATGGTCACCGACTTCGCCCGGCAGGCCGCCGCGCAGGCCCGCGGTGAGGCCCCCGCCTCCTGGGCCGACGGCGGTGGCGACGGCGGCGGCTCCGCCACCGGGCTGCTGATCGGCGGCGCCGTGGTGGTGGCCGGCGGCGTGGGCGGCTACGCCCTCTTCCGCCGGGCCAAGAAGCAGCGCGAGGAGCGCGAGCGCGCCGAGCTGGAGGCGCTGCGGGTGGTCGTCGACGAGGACATCACCGCCTTCGGCGAGGAACTCGACCGGCTCGACTTCCGCCCGTCCGAGCCCGGCGCCACCGACGCCATGCGCACCGACTACACCAGCGCCCTGGACTCCTACGACCTCGCCAAGACGCGGATGGCCGAGGCCCGCCGCCCCGAGGACGTCCGCCCGGTGACCGAGGCCCTTCAGGACGGCCGGTTCGCGCTGGCCACCCTGGCCGCCCGCCGCACCGGCGCCCCGCTCCCCGAGCGCCGGCTGCCCTGCTTCTTCGACCCGCGGCACGGCCCCTCCACCACCGACGTGCAGTGGGCCCCGCCCGGCGGCGCCCCGCGCCCGGTCCCGGCGTGCGCCGCCGACGCCACCCGCGTGGCCGACGGCCTGGAGCCGATGACCCGCACCGTCCGGACCGCGGGCGGCCCGCAGCCCTACTGGAACGCCGGACCGGCCTACTCCCCGTGGGCCGGCGGCTACTTCGGCGGCGGCAGCGTGCTCACCGCCATGGTCGCCGGGACCCTGCTCGGCTCGGTGCTCAGCGCCCCGTCCGCGTACGCCGACTCCCCGTCGTTCTTCAACGGCCCCGAGGGCGGCACCGAGTCCGGTGCCGACTTCAACCCCACGGACTTCGGCGGCGGTTTCGGCGACGGCGGCGGCTTCGACGGCGGAGGGTTCGACGGCGGCGACTGGTGAGCCGCCCGCCCGGTCAGCGGTCCTGACCACCCACGAGGGCGTGTTCCGCGGAGCGTTCCGACGCTCCGCGGGGCACGCCCTCGCCGCTCTCCCGGCGTGCGTACCGCGCCCGCGCGAACGCCAGCGCCGCCCCGTAGAGCGTCAGCACCACCGTGAGCAGCAGGTAGTACAGCGCCGGCGGGGCCGACATGGCCAGCAGCGGCGCCAGCGGCGACACCGGCAGCAGCAGACCGACCACCGCCAGCCCGGTCACCGCCAGCGGGACCGGCCCCAGCCCGCGCCCCTCCGCGGTTCGCCGCCCCGTACGCAGCAGCAGCATCACCAGCCCCTGGGTGAGCAGGTTCTCGGTGAACCACCCGGCGTGGAACATCGTCGGCACGTCCGTCCCCGGCGTGGCATGGGCGACGAACGCCAGCACCCCGAAGGTCGCCAGGTCCGCCGCGGCGTTGATCAGGCCGAAGGCAGTGATGAAGCGCAGGAAGACCCGCGGCCGCAGCACCGCCGGCCGGCGCGCGGCGCCCCGGGCCGGCCGGTCGTGGGCGAGCGAGAGCTGCGCCGCGTCGAAGCAGAGGTTCTGCACCAGGACCTGCGCCGGAAGCATCGGCAGGAACGGCAGCAGCAGCCCGGCCGCCAGCATCGCGATCACATTGCCGAGGTTGGACGACAGCGTGATCCGCAGATAGGCGGCGATGCTGCCGCTGGCGTTCCGGCCGGTGGTGATCGCCCGCTCGATGGCGGTCAGGTCCTTGTCGGCCAGCACCACGTCGGCGCCCTCCCGGGCCACCGGCACCGCGCCGCGCGGGCAGATCCCGACGTCCGCCGCGTGCAGCGCCGGCAGGTCGTTGACCCCGTCGCCCAGGAACCCGGTGGTGTGCCCGGCCGCCCGCAGCGCCGCGACGATCCGCGCCTTGTCCTGCGCGGTGCAGCGCGCCACGACCGTCGCCCCGGCGACCGCCTCGGCCAGCGCCGGCCCGTCCAGCCCCGCCAGCCGGTCGGCGGTCAGCACCTCGCCCGGCGCCAGCCCCAGGTCCCGGCAGGCCCGCGCCGCGGTGCCCGGGTGGTCGCCGGTGAGCACCTTCACCGCCACCTCGCGCTCGGCCAGCGCCCGCAGGGCGTCCGCCGCCGACGGCGCCAGCGCGTCGCCGAGCGCCACGAAGCCGAGGAAGGTCAGGCCCCGCACGTCCGCGTCGGTGTGCTCGCCGAGCCGGGGCCGGCGGTCGCCGCGGGCCACCGCCAGCAGCCGCACACCGCCGTCCGCCTCCCCGGCGGCGTACCGCAGCAGCCGCTCCCTGGCCGCCTCGTCCAGCACGCTCTCGTGCCCGCCGGACCGCAGCCGCCCGCACCGGGCCAGCACGTCCTCCACCGCACCTTTGACGACGAGGGTGTGGGTGCCGTGCCGCCCCGGGCGGCGGATCACCGCCGTGGACATCCGCACCGCCGGGTCGAACGGCAGCGCCGCGATCCCCTCGTGCTCCAGCGGGTCGGTGTCCTGCTCGTCCGCGGCCGCCAGCACCGCCTCGTCCAGCGCGTCCGGCACCGGCAGTTCGGCCAGCTCGATCGTCCAGAAGGCGTTCACCGCCGCCCAGTGCAGCACTTCCGGGTCGGGTGCGCCGTCCGGTCCCGTGGACCGCACCACCACCGGCCGGTCCTGGGTCAGGGTGCCCGTCTTGTCCAGGCACAGCACGTCGATCGCGCCGAGGTCGTGCAGCGCGGGCAGCCGCTTGACGATCACCCCGCTGGTCCGGGCCAGCAGCGCGGCGCCCCGGGCCAGCGCGGTGGTCACGATCACCGGCAGCATCTCCGGCGTCAGCCCCACCGCCACGGCCACCGCGAACGGCAGCGTCTCCAGCCCCCGTCCGCGCAGCGCGGCATTGGCCATCAGCACCAGCGGCGGCGTCAGCAGCATGAAGCGGATCAGCGTCCAGGCGATGCCGTGCACCGACCGGTCGAAGGCGGTCTCGCCGCGCCGCCGGGCCCGCCCGCGGTACGCGGCGGCGAAGCGGGTGTCCGCGCCGGTCGCCACCACCAGGCCGGTGCCGCTCCCGGTCGCCACGCTGCTGCCCTGGAAGCACAGGTGCGGCGGCTCGGACGCGTCCGGGGCCGCGCCGGGCGGGGCGTCCAGCGCCTGCTTGGGCACCGGCGCGGACTCTCCGGTCAACGCCGCCTGATGCACCGTCAGTCCGGTGGCGCGCAACAGCCGGACATCGGCCGGGACCAGGTCCCCCGGGCCCAGCCGCACCACGTCGCCGACCACCAACTGGTCGATCGGCAGCTCCCGCAGCCGCGGCCGCGCGTCCGCGCCGGCCCGGCGCTGCACCGTCGCGGTGGTGGCCACCAGCTCCCGCAGCGCCGCCATCGCCCTACCGGCCTGGTGTTCACCGCCGGACCGCAGCGCACAGCTGACCAGCACCAACGTCATGATCACCAACGCCGTGCCCCACGACGCGACCGCCGCCGACACCAGTCCCAGGCACAGCAGTACCGTCGTGAACGGATCGCGCAGAGCGCCCAGGAAGCGCCGCGGCCAGGACACCGGACGCCACGACGGCACGGTGTTCTCACCGAAGCGGGCCAGCCGCTCCTCGGCCTCCGCCTCCGTCAGCCCGCGCGGCCCGCTGTCCAGCCGCCGCATCAGCTGCATCGCCGTCAGGGCCGTCAGTGCCGCCGGGTCCACCGCCCCGGGCCCGTCCGCCGGCCCCGTCGCGTCCGCGCGCACCGCTCCGGCGTCCGGGGGCACCGCTCCGGGCCCCGGCGCCGCGGTGATCTCAGGCACCGAGCTCACGCAGGCGGGCCGGCGCCACGCCCTCGCCGTGGGCGGCGAGATGGACGACGAGGGTCCGCACCATCGCGACGGTGTCCGGGTCGTCGACGAAATAGACCACGCGGCGGCCCTCGCGGCGGGCGCGGACCAGGCCGGCGAGCTTGAGTTTGGACAGGTGCTGGCTGATGGCGGGCAGGGCGCCGCCGACGCGTTCGGCGAGTCCGCTGACGTCGCTCTCGCCCTGGGCCAGGGCCCAGACGATGTGCAGCCGTGGGGGCGAGGCCAGCAGTCCGAACAGCGCGGCCGCATCGGCCAGCACCTCGGCGGACGGGTCGGCGACCACGGCCTTCCCCTCGATGCCCCTCACCACTGCCGCACTCCGTCCCCCGGGGAGCCCGTTGCCCCGGAACGCCCAGTCTAGGGTGTGTCCGAGGGCCCCTGACCCGATCCGCCGGCAGGTCGAAACCGCGTACCGAACCGGCGAGCGCGGAGTGCCGGGCCGACCCGCGGCCCGCATGATGGGCGCCGGGTCCCGACGCGGCCCCGACCCCCACGGGCGCCCACTCCACCCCGCGAGGTCTGCTCATGGAAGAGAGCCGGTCCCTGCCGGACAGCCGGGCGGTGCGGACGGCCCCGGCAACCGCCCCCGCCCGCCTCCGCCCGCCCACCGGGAGGCGCCGGGCCGTGCGCCCGCTGCCCTGGCTGGCCGCCACCGGCGGGGCGTTCACCCTCCTCCAACTGCTCCTGGTCGTCCCCGGCACGGGCCTCGGATGGGACGAGACCGTCTACGTCAGCCAGGTCGCCCGCGACGTGCCGGCCGCCTTCTTCAGCGCGCCCCGGGCCCGCGGCATCACCTACCTCATCGCCCCCGTCACCGCCCTGACTTCCTCCACCACCGCCCTGCGGATCGCCCTCGCGGTCCTCTCCGGCGCCGGCCTCTGGGTTGCGCTGCGGGTCTGGCGCCCCCTCCTCCCCACCCGGGTGCTGGCCCTGGCCGGCGCCCTCTTCGCCACCTTGTGGATCACCCTCTACTACGGCTCCCAGGCGATGCCCAACCTCTGGGCCGCCTACGGGGCGCTCGCCGCCACCGGCTGCTTCCTGCGCGCCGTCCGGGACCGCGCGGACCGCCGGGCACTCGCCGGGCTGCCGACGGCCGTCGCCGTGGTGGCGCTGATGCGCCCGCCGGACGCCGGGTGGCTGGTGCTGGTGCCGGCCACCGCGGCCCTGCTGGTGCCCCGGTGGCGGCGACCCGCCCTGGTCCCGCTGATGGCCGGCGGGTTCCTGCTCGGCGCCGCGGACTGGATCGTCGAGGCGTACACCCGCTACGGGGGACTGTCCGCGCGGCTGCACCGGGCCGCCGAGATCCAGGGCGGCATCGGCTGGCACCCGGCCCTGGACGACCAGATCCGCAGCCTGGACGGACGCGGGCTGTGCCGGCCCTGCGACGTGCCCTGGACCCATCCCGTCACCGCCGCGTGGTTCCTCGCGCTGCCGCTGCTGACCGCCCTCGGCGTCCGGGCCGCGGTCCGCGCCGGACGCCCGGCCACCGCGCTGCTGCCGGCCGCCGTCGCGGTGGCGACCGCGGCGCCGTACCTCTTCCTCATCGACTACGCCGCGCCCCGCTTCCTGCTCCCCGCCTACGCGCTGCTGGCCCTCCCCGTGGCCGACGGCCTGTGCCGGACGGCCGCTCCCCGGGGCCGGCCGCGCCCGCGCACCACCGCCCTGCTCGCCGCGGCACTCGCCGCCCACCTCGCCGTCCAGTGCGCGGTGCTGACCGGGGACACCGCCCGCAACCGCCATATGCGCCGGGACTTCACGGCCGCCGCCGGCGCCCTGCACGCGCTCGGCGTGCGGCCCCCCTGCGTGCTCACCGGCGGCCACGCCGTCCAACTCGCCTACTACGCGGGCTGCTTCTCCCGGCAGACCGCCGGCCCCGATGCCGCCGCCACCCCGGCGCAGCTGCGCGCCGAGGTCGGCCGGCGCCCGGTGGCGGTGCTCGTCCCGCCGTCCGCCGCCCCGCCGGCCCTCGCCCGCGGCTGGCGGCCCGTGGCCCTGGCCGGCACCGGCACCTTCCGCGGCTACCGGGCCTATCTCTCGCCCGCCCCGCGGACCGCTGCCCCGGCACCGGCCGTCCGGTGACCCCGCCGCGTATGCCGGCGAACGCCCGTCCACCCGGAATTCATCCGCTCTCCGCCCACCGGTAAGGACCGCGGGCTTCCGCGGCGTGTTTGATCGACATACGGGATCGACATATGGGGGAGCCCCCACCACCCACCGCGTCGGCTCTCCCCATCAGCAGCAGTTCCGGAAGTGGGCCCATGAGCGCGATCAGCACCGGCCACGCCGAGCGTGCGCGGCGGCTGCGCGCCGCCGAGGACGCCGCCGAGCGGATCGGCACCACCCTGGACGCCCACACCACCTGTGCCGAACTCGCCCGCTTCGTCTGCGGTGCGCTGTGCGACGCGGCCGCGGTGGAACTCCTGCCGCACGAGGCCGTCGACGCGGCGCCGGGCGGGGCCGACGCGGACCCCGACGGCACGGGGGCCTACCCCGGCGCACTCCGGCGGGTCGCCGCGGAGGGCCGCACTCGCCTCCTGGAACCGCGCGGCGCCACCGCCTCGGCCCCGGTGTCGATCCCGCTGCTGGCGCACGGCCGGCTGCACGGCGTCCTGCGCGCGGCCCGCGCCGGCGGCGGCTTCACCGCGCACGAGACCGCCACCCTCCACCACGCGGCGCGGCTGGCGGCCGTCCACCTCGCCCACGCCCGCCGGCACGCCGCCGCCCGGCGCACCGCTCTGGACCTCCAGCGCGCCCTCCTCGCCGAGCCCGGCCGGCCGCACCCCAACCTGGAGCTCGCCACCCGCTACCTGCCGGCCGAGAGCGGCGCCCTGGTCGGCGGCGACTGGTGCGAGTCGGTACGGCTGCACTTCGGGCGGACGCTGCTGGTCATGGGCGATGTGATGGGTCACGGCCTGGAGGCGGCGGTCGAGATGAACGCCTACCGCTCCGGTCTGCGCTATGTCGCCGCCGCGGAGCTGCCGCCCCACCGGGTGCTGCGCCAGCTCGACACCGTGGTGGCCCGCGACGACCGGCGCCGTCCGGCGACCTGCCTGCTGGCCCAGATCGACCCGGCCCGCGGGATCGCCTCGTTCGCCAGCGCCGGCCACCTCCCGCCGGTGGTCTTCGGCGCCGACGGCACCGCCCGGCTGCTGCCGGTGACCGCCGGACCCCCGCTGGGCACCGGCGCCGGCGGCTACGAACCGGTCACCCGCACCCTCACCCCCGACGACACCCTGCTGATGTTCACCGACGGCCTGGTCGAGCGGCGCGGCGAGGACATCGACGCCTCCCTGGCCCGGCTCGCCTGGATGCGGCTGCCGGCCGGCGCCGGTGTGGCCGAGGCCCTCGACGAGGTGCTGCGGCACCTGGGCGGACGGCCGGCCGAGGACGATGTGGCGGTGCTGGCGGCGCGCATCCGCCGCCGCTGAGCCGGCAGCGCCACCCCGTCACGGGAGCGCTACGGGGCCGGGGCGTCCGGGCCGGGCTCCGGCGGCCGGGTGATCGCGATCATCGCGACGTCGTCGCCCAGGTTGCCGTCTGCGAACCGCAGCAGATCGTCGTGCAGGCGCCGGACCAGCGCGGCCGGGTCCGGCTCGTTCCAGTGCGTCAGCCGGTCGGTCAGCGGATAGAACGTCCCCGAGCGGTCCCGGGTCTCGATCACGCCGTCGGTGTAGAGCAGCAGCACCTCGCCCGGGGCGAAGGCGAAGGTCTCGACCTTGTAGTCGCCCTCCGCCGGGGCGGTCAGCCCGAGCGGCACCGCCGGCTCGGCGACCTCCAGCGACCGGACCCGCCCCTCGCGCAGCAGCAGCGGCGGCGGGTGCCCGCAGTTGACCAGCTCGATGTTCGGGCCGGTGTCGTGGACGTCCATGACGAGGGCGGTGATGAAGGACTCCGGGTCCTCCTCGGGGGCGTGCGCCTGGTTCCAGTACACCGAGTTGCCCAGGTGCGCGACGGCCGCCGGCAGCGGCAGGTGCTGGTAAGCCGAGCCCCGGAACGCCCCGACCAGCGCCGCCGCCTCCCCGATCGCGGCCAGGCCCTTGCCGCGGACGTCCCCGATCACCAGCCGGACCCCGCCGGGCAGCGGCACCGCCCCGTACAGGTCGCCGCCGATCTCGGCCTCCGCCTCCGCCGAGATGTACGCCGACTCGATCCGCAGCCGCCCGATCCGGCGCGGCAGCGGCCACAGCAGCACCTGCTGCGCCGCCACCGCCACCGACCGCACCTGACTCAGCTGCCGCTGGTGCCGGTCCCGGGCGTAGCGGAAGACCGTGACCAGCACGGAGAGCACGAACAGCGCGGCGATCTGCGCCTCGTGGTTCGGGGTCGTCAGCCCGCCGTGCAGATGGCCGATGAGGACCTGGGCGGCCACCGCCAGGGCGCCGACCGCCGCCGTGAGGCGGGCCCCGGCGAACGAGGCGGTGAGCGCCGGGGCGGCCACCAGGAACGGGCCCAGGTGGATGGTGGTGGGCGAGTTGATGTCCAGCGCGGTGACCGCCGCGATCAGCGCGAGCGGAACGGCGATCAGCCCGCGGCTCAGCCGCCAGGGCCGGCCACTGCGGGAGGGACCGCGCCGGACGCGCATACCTCCTCTTTACACCTGCGGCGGCCCGTGCGCCCGCAGGGCCGCCGCCCCGGCTCAGAGCGTGACGGTACGGCGGGCGTCGGCGTAGTGGGCACCGCGCGGGGTGACGACGGCCGCCGCGACGGTCACCCGGTCCTTCTTGTCGAACGCGGAACCGCGCTTCGGGTGCAGGACCAGGCGCACCCGGTGGACGTCCGCGTCGCACACCAGCTTCTTGTTGGCGACGGTGCCGGTGGCCACGGCCGGGCGGTGGCCCTTGGCGGGCCGACTGGTGGCGGTCGCGGCCAGGTGCACGGTCGACCCCGGGTCGCAGGAGTAGGCGATCTCGGCGGTGACGGCCGCGGGGCGCCCGGCGCCGAGCGCGACCTTGCCGACGGCCACCGAGTTGGCCTTGGCGAAGGCCGGGGAGGCCAGGGCCCCGACGGCGCCGGCGGCGAGCAGCAGGGCCGTGGCGGCGGTGCCGGCGACCCGGCGGACGGGACGGTTGGGCTTCACTGTGGTTCTCTCCACGTGTGTGGTGCGCGCCCGTTCGGGGTGCGCGGACGGTTTGCCTGTCGTCCGGAGTGAGGGCAATTCGCGCGGTGAGGTTGCCGGTTGGGCCCGGCAGGTTCCGGAAGGTCGGGTTCCGGCGGCCGGGCGGCCCCGGTGGGGCGGGGAAGCCCCACCGCGACCGCCCGGCCGCCGACCCGTTCAGGCGCGCGGCAGATGCGCCGGCCGGCCCGATCCGCGCGTCATGCGGTAGCCGCCGATGCCCGCCAGCGCCGCCAGTACACCGCCCACCGCGGTCCACACCCAGCGGTCCGACCACCAGCCCGAGGACCAGCCGCCGTCCGGCGCGCCGTCCGCGGCCGGCTGCTCCGCCGAGCTGCTCGGCCGCGGCGCGGGCGAGGCCGTACCCGCGCCGGCCACCAGCGGAGCCGACAGCCTGCCGTCCACCGCCCGGGCCCCGCCCGCGTCGGTCGCGGACGCCTTGACCTCCGCCTGGACGGGCTGGCCCAGGTCCTCCTGCGGCAGGTCGACGACGGTCAGCCGGACGTAGTAGTTGCCCGGCAGCGGGTCGTTCGACCACTGCTCGGCCCAGCCGCGCACGGTGCGCAGCGCACAGGACAGTTCGACCGACCCGGCGTCCTGCGCGGCCGTCCTGGTCGTCGCGCCGTAGCGGCACGCCTGCCGGCGCCGCAGCCCGTCGTAGACGTCCAGCTGCCAGGTGGCGGTGCCGTGCCGCGCGGACTGCGGCAGCGTCACCTTGGCGTTGACGGTGACCTGCTGTCCGGCGTCGGCCGGCAGCACCCAGTACAGGTAGTCGCCGGTGGAGGCGCCGGCGGTGGCCCGCTGGTCCAGGGCGATCGGGGTGGCGGTACGGAAGGACGTACCGGCCTCCGTCGGGCCCTTGGCGGTGTCCCCGTCACCGGTACTGGCGCTGGGGCTCGGGCTGTCGGCGACGGCCGCGCCGGCCCCCGCCACACCGCCGGCGAACGCCAGCGCCGCCGCGCTCGCCAGCAGCCCCGCCGCCCGCGCCGCCCGGGCCGTCATGTCGCGTACGTTCCACATCAGTTGGTCCTCCAGACGGTGATGCGCCAACGGGAGATCCAGCCCCACACCAGGCCGCCCAGCAGGCCGGCGAGCACCAGAGCGCCCAGCAGCCACCAGCCCCGGCCGAGGCCGAAGGAGGCCACGTCGGAGGCGTCGTGCGGACCGTCGACGACGTCGACGGCCAGCTCCACCGGCAGGCCGGGCTCGGTCTTGACCGAGGGGACCGCCGAGAAGGAGTTGCTGACCTGGAGGCAGACCGTCTCGGGCGCCTCGTCCGAGGCACCGCCCTTGGCCTTGGCGTAGCGCAGCCCGGTGGAGATGACGTCGGTTCGTCCGTCACCGGCCTCCGCGCCGCGGACGATCTCCCGGCCGTGCACGGTCGAGGCTCGCAGCAGCACCCCGTAGTCGTTGTCGACCGCGCGGTCCGCGCCGATGCTCACCGCGGCGCGCAGCTCCTGGCCCGGCTTGACGTCGACCCGGTACCAGCGGTGCTCGGCGAACTTCTCCCGGTCGCTGTAGAGACCCGGCTTGAGCACCGGCGCGGTGGCGCACTGCGCGGCGCCCTGCGTCGCCACCGGAGTGGCCGTCTTCCGTGCCGTGCGGTTCACCAACTGGTGTACCCGGTCCCGCAGTTGGGCGGTGTGCTGCACCGAGGTGTACGTGCCGCCGGTGGCCTCGGCGATGCAGCTCAGCTGGCGGCGGGTCTTGGCGTCCGGGAGCAGGCCGAGGGTGTCCACGGTGAGGTGGATGCCCTGGGCGGCGATGTCCCGGGCGACCTGGCAGGGGTCCAGCGGCTGGCAGGTGTCCTCACCGTCGGTGATCAGGACGATCCGGCGCTGTCCGTCGCCGCCCTTGAGGTCCTGGGCGGCGGCCTGCAGCGCCGGGCCGATCGGCGTCCAGCCGGTGGGCACGAGCGTGGCCACCGCGGTCTTGGCCTCGGTCCGGTCGAGCGGCCCGACCGGGTAGAGCAGCTTGGTGTCCGTGCAGCCGACCTTGCGGTCGTTGCCGGGGTAGGTGGCGCCGAGCGTCCGTATGCCGAGCTGGACGTCCTTCGGCACGGCGTCCAGCACCTCGTTGAACGCCTGCTTCGCCGCGGCCATCCGGCTCTGCCCGTCGATGTCCCGGGCCCGCATCGAACCGCTGACGTCGAGGGTCAGCTCCACCTTGGGGGCGGCCGGTGCGGTGGGTTCGCCGGCCGACGCCGGCGTGGGTGACAGCGCCATCGCCATCGCGGCGAGCAGCCCGCACACCCCGGCCGCCAGCCTTTTTCTGGTGATCCGTCTGGTGATCGTCGTGGTGATCATCGCCGGATCGTATGGAGTAAATCGGCCCGACTCCAAAACGACCCTGACGGAGGGTCGCAAACGCCGCGTAGCGGGAGCGGTCGCCCGGAACCCCCGCTGCCCGGTCCGGCCGGTGGCCGGCCGCATCTTGGCGCGTCCGCCCATGTCGCCCGGCGCCGGAACGCGATAGGAATCCTTGGGAACCCGCGGAGATCCACCAGACGCGCCCTGACTCCGCGGGCCCGAGGAGCCGTGCGCACGCGCGGACCAGCGACAAGAACGGAGACGCAGCCGATGCCGTCCACGCCCCAGCACTTCGGCGACTTCCAGCAGCACATCTACGCCGGCGGCCTGCGCGGTGAACTGCCCGAGCTGCCGGTGACCTTCGCCGACCTGGAGGCGCGCGCCGAAGCGGTCCTCCCGGCGACCGTCTGGTCGTACGTCGCCGGCGGCGCGGGGGACGAGCACACCCAGCGGGCCAACGCCGCCGCCTTCGCACGCTGGGGGCTGATGCCGCGGATGATGGTCGGCGCCGCCCAACGGGACCTGTCGGTCCAGATGTTCGGCCGGACACTGCCGTCGCCGCTGATGATGGCGCCGGTCGGGGTGCTCGGCCTGTGCACCCGGGACGGACACGGCGATCTGGCCGCCGCGCGGGCCGCGGCCCGCACCGGCGTCCCGATGATCGCCTCGACCTTCTCCGCCGACCCGCTGGAGGCGGTCGCCGCCGAACTCGGCGACACCCCCGGCTACTTCCAGCTCTACACCCCGACCGACCGGGAACTCGCCGAGAGCCTGGTCCGCCGCGCCGAGGCGGCCGGCTTCCAGGGCATCGTCGTCACCCTGGACACCTGGACCCTCGGCTGGCGCCCCCGCGACCTCGCCCTGGCCAACTCCCCCCAGCTGCACGGCCACTGCCTGGCCAACTACACCTCCGACCCGGTCTTCCGCTCCCGGCTCCGCAAGCCGCCGGAGGAGGACCCGGCCGCCGCCGTCGCCCTCTACGCCAGTGTCTTCGACAACCCGCTGACCTGGGACGACCTGCCCTGGCTGCGGTCGCTGACCGAGCTGCCGCTGCTCCTCAAGGGCCTCTGCCACCCCGAGGACGTCCGCCGGGCCCGGGACGGCGGCGTGGACGGCGTCTACTGCTCCAACCACGGCGGCCGGCAGGCCAACGGCGGCCTGCCCGCGCTCGACGCGCTGCCCGGCGTGGTGTCCGCCGCCGACGGCCTGCCGGTGCTCTTCGACTCCGGGGTGCGCACCGGCACCGACGTGGTCAAGGCGCTCGCCCTCGGCGCCACCGCGGTCGGCGTCGGCCGCCCCTACGCCTACGGGCTGGCGCTCGGCGGCACCGACGGCGTGGCGCACGTACTGCGCTCGCTGCTGGCCGAGGCCGACCTGCTGATGGCCGTCGACGGCTACCCGACCCGGGACTCCCTCGTCCCGGACGCCCTGGTGCGCCTCTGACGCACCGCCGGCGGCGGGCGCGCGTAAAGGCCGCCGGGAGCGGGAAGTGGTTAACGGCGAACCGTGCGGGTCGCGTTCGCACTCACGTCGAAGGGGGTCTCTTGGCGGCTGCTGTGCCATCGTCTCCGGAGCCGCTGTCCCTGGCACCGCGCCTGGACGCGCGGCTCGCGTCGCTGCTGGGCACGGGAGCCCTCCTCCCGTCGCTCGTCGACGCCCTGGGCTCGCCGCTGAACGTGCTGCTGCCCGACCAGATCGCCGAGAACGCCGCGCGGTTCCGCGCCGCGTACGGCACCCACCGGCTCGGCGGCCGGGTCTTCTTCGCCCACAAGGCCAACCGCTCCAGCGCCCTGCTACGGCGGCTCGCGGCGACGGAGACGGCCGTCGACGTCGCCTCCCTGGGCGAACTGCAACACGCCCTCGGCGCCGGCTTCACCCCGGACCGGATCATGGCGACCGGCCCGAAGAGCCGCGAGTTCCTGTGGCTCGCCGCCCGGGTCGGGGCCACCGTCAACGCCGACTCCGCCGCCGAACTCGACGAACTGGCGGCCCTGATCCGCGCCCACCGACTCGCCCGCATACGCGTGTTGCTGCGGCTGTCCGCCTTCGACGGGCCGGGGGTCAGGGTGCTGACCCGGCCCAGCCGCTTCGGCACCCCGGCCGGGGAGCTGGACGCCCTGCTGAAGACCGTCGAGCGGCACGCCGACGTCCTGGAGCTGACCGGCGTCGGCTACCACCTCGACACCACCAGCCCCGAGGAGAAGGCCCGCGCCCTGGAGGGCTGCGTCCGGGCCATGGACGCCTGCCGCAGCCGGGGCCTGCGGCCGCGGGCGGTGGACATCGGCGGCGGCTTCGGCGTCAACTACCTCGCCCACGCGGAGGAATGGGAGCACTACACCTCCGAACTGGCCGCCGCCGTGCTCGGCCGCCGCCCCCCGCTCACCTGGCGCGGCCACGGCTACGGGCTCCGCAACGACGCCGGCACCCTGCGCGGTGCGCTCGGCCTCTACCCCGCCCACCGCCCGGTCGCCGGCGCCCGCTACCTCGACGAACTGCTGGCGCTGCCCGCCCCCTCGTTCGGCGGCCGCACCCTGGCGACCCTCCTGCTGGAGAACCTCTACGACCTCTACACCGAGCCGGGCCGGGCGCTGGTCGACCAGTGCGGCCTGGTGCTCGCCCGGGTGCTGGAGGTGCGCCGCACCGACAGCGGGGAGCCGCTGGTGCGGCTGGCGATGAAGGCCGACGACGCGGGGCTGGAGGAGCACGGGGTGCTGATGGACCCGGTCCTGCTCGGGCGGGACGGCACCCGCGCGGTCCCGGGCGACGGCCCGGCGGCGGGCGTCTACCTCGCGGGCAGCCTCTGCCTGGAGGCGGATCTGATCACCCGTCGGATGGTCTTCCTGCCCCGGCTGCCCCGCCCCGGTGAGCTGCTGGCGTTCGTCAACACCGCCGGCTACTGCATGGACTTCCAGACCAGCCGCGCGCAGCACCAGCCCGTCGCGCGCAAGGTCGCCGCCTGGCAGGAGGACGGTTCCTGGCGCTGGTGCCTCGACGAGCAGTACTGGCCGATCACACGTCCAGGGGGAGAGCCATGAGGTACGAGAGCATCACCGAGGCCATCGGGAACACCCCGCTGGTACGGATCGATCCGGCGGTGCACGGTCTGCGCCACATCGACCTGTACGCCAAGCTGGAACTGCTCAACCCCTTCGGGTCGGTGAAGGACCGGGCCGCCTGGAACATGGCCCGGCCGGGCCTGGCGGCCGCCGCCGAGCACGGCAGCCAGGTCGTGGAACTCTCCAGCGGCAACACCGCCAAGGCACTGGCGGTCATCGCGGGCATGCACGGGCTCCCGTTCAAGAGTGTGACGAACCGGATGCGCATCCCCGAGATCAAGGACCTGCTCCTGCTGCTGGGCGCCGACATCGAGGAACTCCCCGGCCAGAGCGAGTGCCTGGACCCGACCAACACCGAGGACCCGCTCACCCTCTTCCACCGCGAGCTGTCCGAGCCGGGCAGCAGCTACCTCCACACCGACCAGTACTTCAACCCCCGCAACACCGAGGCGCACGCCACCGGCACCGGTCCGGAGATCGTCAAGGACCTGGACGGGCGGGCCCCCGACTGGTTCGTCGCCTGTGTCGGCACGGCCGGTTCGTCCACCGGCGTGGCCCGGGTGCTGCGCGAGCACGACCCCCGGGTGCGGGTGGTCGGACTGGTCGCCGCCAAGTCCGACTTCATCCCCGGCATCCGCACCCTGGACGAGGTCCACGAGGTCGGCCTCTTCGACCCGGCGACCTACGACACGGTGGAGTCGGTCGGCTCCGACGAGGCCATCGAGGGCATGCTGACCCTGGCCCGGCGCTGCGGCATCCTGGCCGGACCGACCGGAGGCGCCGCCTACTACGGCACGGTGCGCCATCTTCGGTCCATAGATGAGGAGTTGACGTACAGTCAGTCCGTCGAGAGTGACGGGGAGACCGGGGACGCCGGGCCCCGCAGGTCGGCGGTGTTCATCGTCTGCGACCGGATCGAGAGCTATCTCAGCTACACCAAGCGCCGCCGCCCCGACCTGTTCCGTCAGCCGCCCCGCCGGAACGACCCCGCCGACCTGACGGACGCCGAGGTCGCCGCCGCCCCCGCCGTCGACGTCCCGGACGCCCGGAAGTGGATCGAGCGGGACCGGCCGCTCGTGGTCGACCTGCGCAGCCCGTTCGCGTACGCCGCGCTGCACATCGAGGGGGCGATCAACATCGTGGACCAGCTCTTCGACGAACTGGTCCGGGGCGGGCTGCCGTTCAGCACCCGGCAGCCGGTGCTGCTGGTCTGTCCCGTGGGCGAGCAGTCCGCCCGCTACGCCGCGCTGCTGACCCGGATGGGCCATCCCGAGGTCCGCAGCCTCAGCGGGGGCGTCATCGCCTGGCGGGACGCCGGCGCGCCGCTGGTCCGGGACTGACCGCGATGGCCCCGATCACCGCGCCCGGCCAGGCCGCCGCGCTCTTCGCGGAGCTGGGGCCGTGGCAGCGCGCACTGCGCGCCCAGTTCCCGATCGTCACGGCCAACCCGGAGCTGGCGTATCTGGACAGCGCCGCCACCGGACAGAAGCCGCGGGCCGTACTGGACGCCGTCCAGGACCAGTTGACCACCGCGCACGCCAACGCCGGCCGCGGCTCCTACCCCTGGGCCAACGCCTCCACCGCCCTGGTGGCCGGTGTCCGCGACCGGATCAGGACCTTCCTCGACGACCCGGAGCCGGAGCGCTCGGCGGTCCACTTCACCAGCGGGACGACCGAGGGCCTGCGGCTGGTCGCCCGGGACTGGCTGCCGGAACTCCTCACCGACGGGGACGAGATCGTGGTCCCGTTCGCCGACCACGAGGCCAATCTGGCCCCGTGGCTGGAGGCGCAGCGGCTGCTGGAGCGGCAGGGCGTGCGTATCCGGGTGCGCGAGATGCCGTACCAGGACTCGTCCGGCGACTACGACACCGCGGCACTGGCCCGGCTCGTCGGCCCGCGCACCCGGTTCGTGGCCGCCACCCACGTCCACCACGTCTACGGCGGCAACATGAACGTCCACCTCGTCCGACAGGCGGTGGGGCCCGACGTGCCGATCTGCCTGGACGCCGCGCAGAGCGTGGGCCATCTGCCGGTCTCGGTCGCCGAACTCGACGTGGACTTCGTGGCGTTCTCCGGCCACAAGGCGCTGGCGCTGCCCGGCTCCGGGGCGGTCTGGGCCCGCCAGGCGCGCGGCCCGGAGCTGCGGCCCGGCGGCTGGCGGGGCAGCCCCAACACCACCGGGATCGCCAGCCTTTCGGCCGCGCTGGACTGGCTGGAGGCCGCCGGCACCGAGCGGATCGGCCGCTGGACGGTCGCGCTGGCCGCCCGCCTGTCGGACGGGCTGCGCCGGCTCGACGCCTACGAGATCCTGGGCTGCCAGCGCAGCCTGGCCCTCGACGCGCGGGTCCAGCAGCGCTGCGGGATCGTCACCTTCCGCCACCGCGGCATCGGCGCGAGCGACCTCGGCTTCATCCTGTTCAGTCACGGCTTCATGGTGCGCACGGACGGCCACTGCCAGGCGGGTGCGGGGGAGCGGAGCAGTTCGGTGCGGGTCAGTCTGCACGTCTACAACACCCCCGAGGAGATCGATCGGTTGCTTGCCGTGCTCGCTTCCCTGACATGAGTGCCGTTCCGCGTCCGTTCCGTGCCGCGGTGTGCTCGTTCCCTGCCGGGTCGTGCCCCTCCGGAGTGAAAGGAGGGCCCTATGGGTAATGGAAACCGTTTCCACCTGTAGCCTCGTGGGCGACGTGCGGCACAGACGGAAACGGCAGGGGTGGTGCGACCAGATGGGGCTCAGCATGGCCGTCGCGGAGTGGTGGGTGGAGCGCTGGGAGCGGCAGCAGCGGCGCTATGCCGTCGACCGCGAGGAGCGGTTCACGGTGATCGCCGATGTCGTCGAGTATGTGACGGCCGGTCAGCGGCGGCCGCTGGTGGTCGATCTCGGCTGCGGCCCGGGCTCGCTCGCCGCCCGGCTCGCGGACCGGCTGCCGCGCGCCGAGGTCATCGGGGTGGACATGGACCCGCTGCTGCTCGAACTGGCCCGCACCCACCATGCGTCGGCCGCCCGCTATGTGGACGCGACGATCGGCGCGGACGGCTGGACCGAGGCGCTGGCGCTGGGCCGCCCGCTCGACGCCGCGGTCTCCACCACCGCGCTGCACTGCCTCCCCGAGTCGGTGCTGCGGCGCACCTACGCCCAACTCGCCGCGCTGCTGCGGCCCGGCGGCGTGCTCGTCAACGGCGACCACCTCCCGCAGCCCGGGGCCTTCCCCGGCGCGCTCGCCGCCCATGTCGGGCGCCGGCGCGCCGAGCGGCAGCGGGACGGCGACCACGAGGACTGGGAGTCCTGGTGGGCGGCGGTGGCGTCGGAGCCGGAGCTGGCCGAGCCGCTCGCCGAGCGCAGCCGCCGGCTCGGCGGCCCCGCCGTCTGCGCGGACAACGGCCTGTCCGTCGCCGACCACACCGCCCTGCTGCACACCACCGGCTTCGCGCAGGTCGTCCCGGTGTGGCAGTTCGGCGACAGCTGCGTACTGGTCGCGATCCGTTAGCCGCGCACCGTCAGCCGTCGGTCGGGTCGTCCCCGGGGGTGTCCTTGCCGGTCGTCGCGAGGTAGCCGATGAGCAGGGCGATGGGCACGGTCAGCGCGAGGGTGACCGGGCCGGTGCCCCAGTCGAGGCCGCCGCGGGTGGCCGGGACGCCCATCCAGTCGGCGAACGAGGCCCCGAGCGGCCGGGTCAGGATGTAGGCGCCCCAGAACGCGGCGACCGCGTTGAGCCCGAGGAACCGCCCCGCGAGCGGGGGCACCAGGATGAGCGCGCCGAAGACGAGGCCCGAGGTCAGATACCCCAGGCGCAGGGTGCCCGCGGTGAGGTCGCCGGCCGCGGTGCCCAGGGCGAAGGTGGTGAGCACCGTGGCCCAGTAGAAGGTCTCCCGGCGGCGGGTGCGGACGGTGTGCAGGGAGAGCGTGCCCTCGGAGACGTACCAGGCGATCAGGACGGCGGCCAGTGCCACTGCGAAGGCGACGGTGGAGACCACGTAGGGGACCCCGACGATGACGTGGACGACGTCGGCGGCCATCGTCCCGAAGACGCTCACCATGACGATCGCCGACCAGTAGATCCCGGCCCGGTAGCGGGGCGAACGGAACTGTGCCGTCAGCAGGATCGCGAACCCGGCGAATCCCAGGGCGCCCGCGGGTATCGGCCCCAGCGTCCGGCCCAGGTAGTCCGAGGCGGTCTCGCCCATGCCGGTGGTGAGGATCTTCACCACCCAGAACAGCGCCGTGACCTGGGGCACCTTGCTCCGGGCCGGAGCGGCGCCGGGATGCCGCTCCCGGGCCCGGGGTGCCGCCACCGCCGTGCTGTCCGGCTGTCCGATCGACATGTTCCGCCCTTCCGGCGCACGATGGCGCTCGCTCGTTGCCCAGGTGACCCACGTGGTGAACCCACGAATGTCTACAGGACTGTAGACGGTCATTGCGGGCCGGAGGTTCACCCCTCCCGGTCGCGGATCTCGGAGGGTGGCCGGGCCGGCCGCGGCCGCCGCCCGACGGGACGGTGAAGGCACGGGAAACTCTTGGTATCCAGGCCGCCGGAAGGATGTTCGGGGGCGCGGGGTCTGCCTAGCATGTGCGGCGGGAGGGGCCGCGGGTCCTTCCCGCCTGCCACCACCGTTCCATGCGCCCCAGGAGGACCCGTGCCACGAGCCGGCCTGCAAAGGCTGCGGTCGCCGCGCGTCTGGGGTCCCGGCGGCGCCGTGTTCGCGGCCGGAGCCGTCGCCGCGGTCGCGCTGACCGCCGGCGCCGGACCCGATTCCGACGCCACCGCGGACGGCCTCCCGCACACCACCGTCGAGATCTCCCCGGGTGCCTGCGGCCGCGGCTGGCAGCACCCGCGCGCCGGCCTCCAGGTCTTCGACCTCCGCAACAGCTCCAGCGGCCCCGCCGAGGTCTCTCTCCGCGGCGCCGGCGGCGGACCGGTCTACGGTGAGGTGGAGGGCATCGGCCCCGGCACCACCCGCCAGTTGCGGGTCCGCCTCGGCCCCGGCGCGTACGCCTTCACCTGCCTGCCCGACGACGCCGACGCGACCACCGGGCCCACCGTCCGCATCGCCGGCGGCGGCCGCGGCGGACCGGCCGCCGCGCCGATCACCCAGCACGACCTGATCGGCCCGGCGATCGACTACCAGAAGTGGGTCGCCGGCGGCCTCGACGACCTCGTCCGCCGGACCGACGCCCTGCGCGCGGACATCGCCGACGGCGACCTCTCCGCCGCCCGCGACGCCTGGCTGCCCGCCCATCTGACCTACGAGCGACTGGGCGCCGCCTACGGCGAGTTCGGCGACGCGGACCAGAAGATCAACGGGACCACGGCCGGGCTCGCGGGCGGCGTCCACGACCCCGGGTTCACCGGTTTCCACCGCGTCGAGTACGGCCTGTGGCACGACGAGTCCGCGGCCGCGCTGCGCGCCCCGGCCGGCGCGCTCGCCGCGGCGGTGCACGCCCTGCGCGACGCATGGGCCCAGGCCCGGATGGACCCGGCGGCGCTCGGCCTGCGGGCGCACGAGATCCTGGAGAACACCGCGCAGTTCGAGCTGACCGGCCGCACCGACTACGGCAGCGGCAGCAACCTCGCCACCGCCCGCGCCAACCTCGACGGCACCCGCGCGGTACTCGCCCGCCTGCGCCCCCTGCTCGCCACCCGCTACCCCGAACTCCCGCGGCTCGACAGCGCGTTGGATCGTACCGGGACACTCCTCGACGGCTTCCGGCGGAACGGCCGCTGGACCCCGCTCGACGCCCTGAGCCGCACCGAACGGGAGCGGACCGACGCGGCGGTGGGCGACCTGGTGGAGCGGCTGGCCTCGGTGGCCACCCTGTGCGATCCGCGGAGGACGGTGTGAACGACGCCATGCACGGCGGCAGCGGCAAGGGCAGCGGCAGGGGAAGGGGCAGCGGCGGTGCGGGCGCCGAGGGCACCCGGCGGAGCGGCGTCGCCCGGCGCGGTTTCCTGCGCGGCGCGGCACTGGCCGGCGCCGGCGGACTGGTGGCCGGCGGAGCCGCCCCCCTCCGGACCCCCTACGCCGACGGCACCGGCCGGCAACCCCCGGCGCCCGGCACCGGCCCGCTCGACGCCCCCGCGCCCGCGGTGCCCTTCCACGGCCCGCACCAGGCCGCCGTCCTCACCGCGCCCCGCCGGGTCACCGCGTTCGTCGCGTGCGACATCACCGCCGAGGGCCGCCAGGACCTCGCCGACCTGCTGCGCACCCTCACCGAACGGGCCCGCTTCCTCACCGGCGGCGGCGTCCCCGACCCGCTCGGCATCACCGGCCCGCCCGCCGACTCCGGCATCCTCGGCCCCCAACTCCCGCCCGGCGCCCTGTCGGTCACCGTCGGCGTCGGCGCGGCGCTCTTCGACGACCGGTTCGGGCTGCGCGCCCGCGCGCCCCGCCGCCTGACCACCATGCCCGCCTTCCCCGACGACGACCTCCAGGCCGACTGGTGCCACGGTGACCTGAGCCTCCAACTCTGCGCCGACGACACCGACACCGTGCTGCACGCGCTGCGCGACCTCACCCGCCACACCCGCGGCGGGTTGCAGGTCCGCTGGCGGCTGGACGGCTTCGCCAGCCCGCCGCGCCCCACCGGCACCCCCCGCAACCTCTTCGGCTTCAAGGACGGCACCGCCAACCCCGACCCCGGCTCGGCCCGCGAGATGCGGGACCTGGTCTGGGTCGGCAGGGGCGCGGGCGAACCGGACTGGGCGGTCGGCGGCAGCTACCAGGTCGTCCGGCTGATCCGGATGCTGGTGGAGTTCTGGGACCGGGTCTCACTGACCGAGCAGGAGCGGATGTTCGGCCGCGCCCGGGAGACCGGCGCCCCGCTCGACGGCAACGACGAGCACGACACCCCCGTCTACCCCGACGACCCCAAGGGCGATGTCATCCCCCTGGACAGCCACATCCGCAAGGCCAATCCGCGCACCCCGGACACCGCCGACCAGCGCCTGCTGCGCCGCGCCTACAACTACGACCGCGGTATGGACGCCAACGGCAACCTCGACATGGGCCTGCTCTTCTGCTGCTACCAGCAGGACCTGGCCCGGCAGTTCGAGACCGTCCAGCGCCGGCTGGCGGGCGAGCCGCTGACCGACTACGTCAAACCCTTCGGCGGCGGCTACTTCTTCGCGCTGCCGGGCGTACGGGACCGCTCCGACTGGTACGGCCGGGCCCTCCTGGCGCGGTAGAGCGGCCCCGCCGCCTGACAGGCCACCGGCTCCTCGCGTACAACGGAAGGACACCAGGCCGCCGTCGGCCCCAAGAGTCAACAGGCGGTCAAGCTTTGCCCTGGGATACCTGACCCGGTGTTCACCTACGCGCCATCATGGCTCTGCCCCGCCGCCGTCCGTCCGGCAGAGCATCCGGCCGTACGGAGCAACCGACCCGCCCGGAGGATGAGAACCAGATGGCCAACAGGGGAAAGACCCACGTGATACGGACCTTGGGGGCCGTCACCGGAGCCGTTGCGCTTGCCGCACTGGGCGGCGGCGCACCCGCTCTGGCCGCCGGCGGGCCGCAGGCCGGCCACTCGGGCACGGCCACCCCGGTCAAGCACGTGGTCGTCATCTTCGACGAGAACATCTCGTTCGACCACTACTTCGCCACCTACCCCAAGGCCGCGAACACCGACGGGACGAAGTTCACCCCGTCCCCGAAGACCCCGCGCGACATCGACAACCTGCGCACGGCCGGGTTGCTCAAGCACAACCCGAACCAGTACCTCCCCAAGCGGCTCACCCCGCAGCAGGCCATGACCTGCGACCAGAACCACGAGTACGGCCCCGAGCAGTACGCCTACAACGCCGGCAAGGCCGACAAGTTCGTCCAGAACACCGACTCCGGCAAGTGCTCCGGCGGCCTCTTCGGCGAGCCCGGCCTGGTGATGGACTACTACGACGGCAACACCGTCACCGGCCTGTGGAACTACGCCCAGCACTACGCCCTCAACGACCGCTCCTTCGGCTCGGTGTACGGCCCCTCCAGCCCGGGCGCGATCAACCTGGCCTCCGGCCAGACCCACGGCGTGATCTCCACCGACCCCGCCTCGGGCACCGAGAACCCCAAGCAGACCGACAAGCCGGACACCTCCGTCGTCCAGTCGCCCGACGCCAAGGGCGTCGGCACGATGATCAGCGACCCGGACCCGGCGTACGACGACTGCTCCAACAAGGACCACAGCGGCAAGAGCGCGCTCGCCGCGATGCAGGGCCGCAACATCGGCGACCTGCTCAACACCCGCAACGTCAGCTGGGGCTGGTTCCAGGGCGGCTTCCGGCCGAGCACCGCCTGGGACGGGAAGCAGGGCCACTACGCCCAGTGCCGCGGCACCACGCACGCCAACGTCGGCGGCGCGTCGGTCGTCGACTACAACCCGCACCACGCCCCGTTCCAGTACTACAAGTCCACGGCCAACCCGCACCACCTGCCGCCCAAGAGCGTCGACGAGATCGGCCACGCCGGCCAGGCCAACCACAACTACGACCTGACCGACTTCGACGCCGCACTGCGCGCCGGCAAGCTGCCCGCCGTCAGCTTCCTGAAGGCCCCCGCCTACCAGGACGGCCACGCCGGCAACTCCGACCCGATCGACGAACAGCACTTCCTCGTCGAGCAGATCAACCGCATCCAGCAGGCGCCCCAGTGGAAGGACACCGCCGTCGTCGTCGCTTACGACGACTCCGACGGCTGGTACGACCACGCCTACGCCAAGCCGCGCAACGGCTCCAAGGACACCGCCGCCGGCTCCGACGGCAAGTCCACCGACGGCCCCGCCTGCCAGTCCGGCCCCGCGGCCGCCGGCGGCTACCAGGACCGCTGCGGTCCGGGCACCCGTCAGCCGCTGCTGGTCATCTCCCCGTACAGCAGGACCAACCACATCGACCACACCGCCACCGAGCAGACCTCGGTGATCAAGTTCGTCGAGGACAACTGGCACCTCGGCCGGATCGGTGACGCCTCCTTCGACGCCCGGGCCGGCTCGCTGCGCGGGATGTTCGACTTCCGGCACCCCAACAACAAGCAGGTGCTGCTGAACGCCGACGGCTCGGTCAAGTCCGTCGGCCCGATCCGCCCGGTCGCGCCGGTCCGGACCAGCATCACCCCGGGCCCCGCGATGGAGAACACCGCCGCCGTCGACGACGGCTCGGGCTTCCCCGTCCTGCCCGTCGGCATCGCGGCGGCCGCCGTCGCGGCCGGCGCCACCGGCACCTTCTTCGCCCTCCGGCGCCGCAAGGAGCAGGGCACGGCCTGAACCGGCCGAACCACCCTGGTCCCGCGCCCACCGCGCCCGGCCGGACCACCGCGCACCGCGGCGGCCCGGCCGGGCGCGGCCCTGTCCGGGCCGCTCCGCGCACGCCACCCCGCGGTGCCCCGCCACCGGACGTCCCGGGTAGGGTCGCGCGGTCGAGGGAGGAACCGGACGGAGCGTGGAGCGTGATGTGGTGATCTGGATAGGTTCGGCCGGTCTGGTCGTGGCGGCGTGCTGTGCGTTCCTGGCGCGTGCGGCCCACGCCCGGGCCCGCGCGATGGAACGCACCGAAACCCTCCCCGTCCAGGAACTCCGGGCGCTGCACGAGGCGGCCGCGGCGGCCGCCGGCCCGGGCCACTTCCGCTACCGCTGCGAGGTGGTCGGTCAGGCCCGCCCGCACCGGGACGGCGCGCTCCCCGGCCTCGCCGCCCTGGCCGGCGTGGCCCTCCTCGTCCTCGGCCTCCTCCACTGACCTCGGCGGCCCACCGCTCCTTCAGCCGCCTGCCGCTCACCACTCCTGTGCGGGTCACAACTCCTGTGCGGGTCACAACTCCTGTGCGGGTCACAACTCCTGTGCCGGTCACAACTCCTGTGCGGGTCACAACTCCTGTGCGGGCCAGTCCAGCAGCCGGGCGCCGATCACGGCGGTGTGCAGCGTGTACCGGTGCACCGGATCGGCCGGATCGGCGCCGGTGAGCTGGTGCACCCGCGCCAGCCGGTAGGTCAGCGCCCGGACGCTCAGCGACAGCCGCCGGGCCGCCTCCGCCGCCACACAGCCCGCGTCGAAGTACACCGCCAGCGTCTCCAGCAGCGGTCCGGCCCCGCCCCGGGCCTCCCGCAGCGGCCCCAGCGTGCTGCGCACCAGATCGGCCATCGCCTGCCGGTCCCGGGTCAGCACGGGATAGACCAGCAGGTCGGCGGCGTGCAGCACGGGCCCGGCCAGCCCCATCCGCTCGGCCAGCTCCAACGCGTTCAGCGCCTCCTCGTAGGACTGGACGATGCCCCCGGCCCCACCGTGCGTCCGGCCCACCGCCACCCGGCCGCCGGTCGCGGTGTGCGCCTCCCGCGCGAAGTACGCCAGCACCTCCGCCGGACCGCCCGGGGCGATGCAGATCAGCCGGCCCTCCTTCGTGGTCAGCAGCATCTGCCGGTCCCCGAACCGCCCCACCAGCGCCTGCTGCACCCGCCGGGCCACCGGATCGGCCTCCGCGTACGCCACCGGCCCCTCGGCCACCGCGACCGCGTACGCATGGGACAGCCGCAGCCCGAAGCGTTCCGCCCGCTCCGCCAGCCGGCCCAGGTCACTGCCCCCGTACAGCAAGTCGTCGATGAACTCCCGGCGCGCGGCCTCCTCCTGCCGCACCGCGAGGTGCTGGGCCCGTTCGTAGCCGCCGGCCAGCGCGTCCACCGCCTGGGACAGCGCCGCCAGCACACTGTCGGCCGGCGCCGAGGCGGACCGCGGCCAGGACTCCCGGGTGACCGTGAGATGCGCGTTGACCAGGGCCCGCAGACTGTGCCCCGCCTCGGCGGCCCGTTCCCCCGCGTCGCGCCGGGCCCGGAGCTCCGCACGACTGAGTCGCCGCCCGGTGTGCGCGACATCTGCGAGGACCCCCGCATACCCGGCCACGAATTCCTCGGGCAGCTCCCGCCCCGTCACGCTTCCCCACTCCTCGGTGTGTCCCTCTTGACTTCCTCTTGACGCTTTCTTAACACACGAGGGGCGCGCCAGGCATGGCAAGGCACCAGCACAGGCACCGACAGGTGTCAGTCCCAGGTCATGTTGATCTCGCGTTGGAAGTTGACGTATCCGGCGCGTTGGAAGGCGTTCGCCATGGGGACGTTGCCGAGGTCGGTGGAGGCCCGTATGCGGGACACGTCCACTGCGGCGAGCACGCGGGTGCCCTCGGTGAGGAGGGCGTCGATATAGCCGTTGCCCGGGGCCGGGGAGTGATTTACGGCCGGTAGGAGCGCGGCGGCTGGAGACCGGAGCCGGTGGGTGGAATTGATTCGGTCGAGGTGATATTTATCTGCATAGATAAAATCTCTTCCGGGGGGTGAGGATCACGATGCAGACGGAGCGGACGTTCACCAATGCGGCGCGCAGGGCCCAGATCGTGGCGGCGGCGATCGAGACGATCGCCGAACTCGGCTACGCCAAGGCGTCGTTCGCCAGGATTACCGAGCGGGCCGGGCTGAGCAGCCCGCGCATGATCTCGTACCACTTCGCCGACAAGGACGATCTGATGCACCAGATCGTGCGGGAGGTGTTCACGGCCGGGGCGGAGTTCATCGGTGCCCGCATGGCGGCCGAGGAGACGATGGCCGGCCGACTGCGTGCCTACGTGGCGGCCAACCTGCAGTTCCTGCGCGAACATCCGCAGGAGATGGCGGCGCTCACCGAGATCGGACCGCATGTGCGGGACACCGGCGGACAGCCGTACACGTCGCAGAGCACCCAGGAACCGAGCGTGCGGGGGCTGGAGGAGTTGCTGTCGGCAGGGCAACGCAGCGGGGAGTTCCGGGACTTCGACGTCCGCTCCATGGCCGTGATGATCCGCGGTGCCGTCGACGCCGCCGCCCAACGGCTGCGCGGCGAGCCGGGCCTGGACTTCGACGCCTATGCCCGCGAGGTGGCCACCGCGTTCACGCTGGCCACCCGGTCCTCCGGATGAGTCCCGAACGCAGAGCCCCGAGCCCCGAGCCCCTCATCCGTCGGACATCCCCCAACGGCCAACACACTCAGGAAGGTTGTGCGGTGACAGTCGGTTCAGACGGATCGCAGAGTTCAGACAGGTCAGTGAGTTCAGACAGGTCAGCGAGTTCAGACAGGTCACAGACCGCCGGCAGCGGTGCCGGCTTACGTCGGGTACTGCTGGTCCATGTGGTCGTTCCGCTCGCGCTCTTCTACGGTCTGCGCTGGCTGGGAGCGAACCAGTTCCTCGCGCTGCTGGCAGGTGCCTTGATCCCGGTGGCCGGTGCCGTCCGCGGCCTCGTCGCCGAACGCCGGATCGGCGGGTTGCAGCTCTTCATGCTCGGCACGATGGGGCTGACCGTCGCGATGTCGTTCGTCACCGGCAGCCCGCGGCTGCTGCTGATCCGCAACGGCTGGGGCATGGCCGCGATCGGCGTGTGGATGCTGTGCACCTTGCCGTTCCGGAGGCCGTTCCTCTACGAGGCGACCAGGATCGTCGTGGACGAGGACAGGCAACGGACGCTGGCGGCCAACTGGGAGCGCCATCCGGCGTTCCGCAGGATGCTATGGATCTGCAGCGCGTTCTGGGGTGCTGCCTGTCTGGTCGACAGCGCGGCGCGGGTCGTGATGGCGATGAGTCTGCCGGTGGACCTGGTGCCGGTTCTCGACGATGTAGTGCTGGGCGTGACGGTGCTGGCGATCCTGGCCTTTCAGCGGTTCTTCGGGCGCGCGTATCTGCGCCGCAACGGGCTGCGCAGCCGCGGCCTGGAGGTCACACCGCTGGCCGCCACCACGGGGTCGTCGGCATGACGGGACGTCAGTTCGGCGGCGAGGTCGTGCTGATCACCGGTGGCGCCTCGGGTATCGGGGCCGCCACCGCCCGACGGCTGGCCGGTCACGGGCGGCGGGTGGCCGTCGCGGACGTCGACACCCGCGGTGCCACGGCCGTCGCCGAGGAGTGCGGTGGGCTCTTCGTCCGCACCGACGTCGCCTCGGCCGACGACAACGAGCGCGCGGTGGCGCGCACCGTCGAGGAGTTCGGCCGACTGGACGCGGTCGTGCTCAACGCCGCGATCCCGGGCCGCTGCGGACTGGACGACTTCACACCGCAGCGCTACCGGGACACCCTGCGCACCGATCTGGACGGCGTCGCGTACGGCCTGCACGCCGCTCTGCCCAGGCTGCGCCGGCAGGGCGGCGGGCACCTGGTCGTCACCGGCAGCCTCGCGGGGCTGACCGGCTCGCCCGACGTCTTCTACGCCACCGCCAAACACGCCCTGGTCGGGCTGGTCCGCTCGGCCGCGCCGCTGCTGCGACGCGACCGCATCCGCCTCAACGTGGTCTGTCCCGGACTGGTGGACACCCCCGCCTTCACCTCCAGGCGCACCGCCCTGCTCTCCCACGGGCTGCTGCTCGCCGCTCCCGACGAGGTCGCCGCCGCCATCGAGACCGTCCTCGCCGACGAGCGCACCGGCCATGCCTGGGCCGTCCAGGCAGGCCGACCCGCCACGCCCGTCGAATGGCCCGAGATCCCACTCGTGTCCCGAGGCGCGGCGGCCGGCCGCGGTGGCACCCCATAGCGCCCGGTCACCTCTCCGTACGGGACGCACTTCAGGCCATCCGTTGCGACCAGTCGAGCAGTCGGGAGGAGAACTCCGGCAGGGCGGTGAGGCGGTGGGTGACGCGCTGCTCGGCCGTCTGCAGGTCGAGGGAGCCGGCGGCTCGCCGTCGAGCCAGACATGTGCGCGGACCAGGCCGTGCCCGTCGCCGAGGTCCGCCACAAACCCCCAGGCCGGATCGGTGGGTACGACGGGCACGGGCACCGGGATGCCGGCGGCGCCGACCCGGCGTTCGAAGTCCATCGCGCGTTCCAGTTGCGTGCGCCAGTCACCGATGACCAGGCGTTTGACGAAGTAGCGGCCCCGGTGAGTGTCCAGACGCCAGGTCTCACTACTGCCGTAGCGGATCGGGACCAGGGGACCGATGGGATCGGGAAGTTGGGGGGAAGGCGGCACAGAGTCCGGGCTCCCCTCGCCCGGCGCCTCCGTGACACCACCCCCCTCGATCCTCAACTTCCTTACGAAGGCGGCCAGTCGGCCAGTCGGCCAGTCGGTTCAGTCGGTGACGTCAATCCGGCCGTTGGCCGCCGCCGGTGACCCCGGCGCCGACGCCGACACCGGGACCGCTACCGAGCCCGCATCCGAGCCGGCACCCGCGCCCGACCCCGCTGTCCCCTTCGCGTCGCCGCCGGTCACCCGCTTCAGGAGGCCGGCCAGATCGACCCCGGAGACCGATCCGAGGAGTTCCACCCCTTGGGCGACGTTGTTGGCGACCGTACGGGGCAGCTGTCCCGCACCGTCGGTGGAGATCACGGTCAGCTTGTCCACGGCGCCCAGCGGTTCGGATGCCTTGGCGACGACCTGCGGGAGGATCTCGACCAGCATCTGGAGCACGGCCGCATCGCCGTAGCGGGCGAAGGCGTCGGCTTTCTTGTGCATCGCGGCGGCCTCCGCGGTGCCCTTGGAGGCGAGTGCGGCGGCCTCCGACTCGCCCTCCAGTCGCACGGCCTCGGCGAGTGCGGCCCGGCGGAGCTTCTCGCCCTCACCGGTCAGCCGGGCCCGTTCGGCGGCCGCCTCGGCCTCCTTGACCTGGGCGATCCGACGGGCCTCGGCCTCCTGCTCGGCCTGGTAGCGGGCGGCGTCCGCGGGCTTGCGGACCTTGGTGTCCAACTCCCGGTCGGTGAGCGCCGCCTGCCGCTCGGCGACCTTCTCCTGCTCGGAGAGCACCTCCTGCCGGCGTGCGGCCTCGGCGAGCGGACCCGCGGCGTTCGCCTTGGCGGACGCGGCCTCGGTCTCGACGCGGATCTCGGCCTGCCTGAGGTAGAGCGTCCGCTCCGCGACCGCGATCTCCTCGGCGGCCTTCAGCCGGGCCTGCTCCGAGACCCGCTTGGCGTTCGCCTCCGCGATGTCCGCCTCCTGGCGGGCCCGCGCGGCCTCCGGCCGGCCCAGGTCCTCCAGGTACGAGCCCTCGGTGGTGATGTCCTGGATCTGGAACGCGTCCAGGATCAGGCCCTGCCCGGACAGGCTGGCCTCCGCCTCCTCGGCGACCTGGCCGGCGAACGCGGCCCGGTCGCGGATGATGTCCTCGACCGCCATCCGGCCGACGATCGCCCGCAGTGCGCCCGACAGCACCTCCTGGGTGAACCCGACGATGCCGTCCTGCTGTTGGAGGAAGCGCTGCGCCGCGGCCCGTATGGCGTCCTCGCTGCCGCCGACCTTCACGATCGCGACGCCGTCGAGGTTGGCCTTCACCCCGCGCAGGGTCACCGCGCCGCGCACCGCCACCGGCAGATGCCGGCTGGACAGGTCCAGGGAGAAGCGCTGTTGGACGAACGGGATCACGAAGACGCCGCCCCCGACGACGACTTTCTGCCCGCTGTTGTCGACGCTGACCCGGCCGGTCTCCGGGTCGGTGGACTTCTGGCCGCGGCGGCCGGTGATGATGAACGCCTCGTTGGGCCCGGCGACCTTGTAGCGCGTGATCACCACCAGGGCGAGCAGCACGACGAGGACGACGGCGCCTACGACGGCGACAATGACTGAACTCATAACAAATCCCCCCTGCCTTCCTGGGGGTAGGCAGCTCAAGGTGATGGTGTGGGTGATCGGCCCGGCGGCGGGGCGCGCCGGGTCCGGGAGTACGGGGGCGGGTGCGGGCCCGTATCGGTGGACGGGCCCGGCCGCCCCCGTTCAGCGTTCGACGGGACGGACCGCCACCGAGGTGGACGAGAGCGAGGACTCGACCCAGACCTCGGCACCCCGGGCCACCGGGACCGCGCTCCTGGCCGCCAGCTTCACGGGGTGCCCGGCCTGCCGCAGCAGCACCTCGCCGTAACCGTCGGCGGGGATCGCGGTGACCACCGATCCGGCGGTGCCCACCAGGTCTTCGCGGCGCGGTGCCGGGGCGCTCCGGTCGCGCATCAGCGCCCGGCTGAAACGCCAGGTGGCGCCCCCGGCCGCGGCGCCCGCGGCCAGCCCGGCGACGACGGCCGGCCCGAGGCCGAGCCCGGTGCCGCCCCACACGATCGCGCCGGCGAACCCGAACATCGACAGGAACCCGGCGATGACCGGCAGGGACAACAGTCCGTCGAAGAGCCCGTCCAGCACCCCGCCGAACAGCCCCTCCAGCACTCCGTCGAAGATCAGCGACAGTACGAGAACGGCGATCCCGCCGATGCCGAGACCAAGAAACCAGGCCATGCGCAGCCCTCCCGCACTCGCTCATTCCGCTCGAACGAGGACGATCGTCACATGCGGTCGGGCCGCCGCACATTGCCGCATCCCGGCAATCTTTACGCGCTCTTGATGTGCAGCACCACGCCCCCGACCTGCGGCGACGGCTCGCTTCCGGCTTCTTGCGCCGCCGCCCGCCGACGGCTTGCCGTCCTCTTTCGGCGCTCTCTCCGCATACCCCTTGACTCTGGATAAAACGGGAGGAAACTGGTGTGTAACCAGACAACCGGAGAGCCGCACCGTCAGCAAAGACGTTTGTTGACAGGAGACCCTTAGCATGGCTCTGGCTAGGCCCCCGGAAGCCCCGCGAACCGGAGCCTCGGCGACGACTGAGGTAGATGGTGGCGATGTGGACTCCCGGGGACTGTGTTGTCCCGGCCCGGGTTCTCCCGGGCCTTTTTGTTTGTCCGGCCCAGGGGGGGTGCGGGGTCCGTACCAGGGGTCGTTATCGCCCCGTGACGATGTGACTACAGCAATGTAGACATCTTCCGGCCGGCTGACTAAGGTATGCCTTCGCTAACTGAGGTAAGGCATACCGGCGCGGGTGCGCGGGCCGGAGAGGACGACTATGTGGGACGACGCGTTTCCGAGCTTCTTGATCGGCTTGAGAGAAGGGCTGGAAGCCGGACTCATCGTTTCGATCCTCGTCGCCACCCTCGTCCGGGCCGGGGCCAAGTCCCGTCTCCCGCAGGTGTGGACCGGTGTACTCGCGGCGATCGCGGTGGCGATGAGCTTCGGTGCGGTCCTCACCTTCACCGCCGCCTCGCTCTCGGCCACCGCGCAGGAAGCTTTCGGCGGCACGCTGAGCGTGATCGCGGTCGCGTTCGTCACCGCGATGGTGTTCTGGATGCGCCGCTCCGCACGCAGCCTCTCCGGTGAGATCAAGGAGAAGGTCACCGGGGCGCTCGCCATGGGCTCGGGCATGCTGATCGTCACCTCCTTCCTGGCCGTGGGCCGGGAGGGGCTGGAGACCGCGCTGTTCCTGTGGACCACGGCGCGGGCGGCGGGGGAGTCGGTCGGGCCGATGGTCGGCGCCGGCGTCGGGCTGGTCATCGCCGCGGGGCTCTGCTGGGGCCTGTACCGCCGGGTGCTCAAGATCAACCTCACCAGGTTCTTCACCGCGACCGGTGCCGTGCTCATCGTCATCGCCGCCGGTGTCCTGGGATACGGCCTGCGGGACCTCCAGGAGGGCGGCGTCCTGCCCGGCAAGACCGCGTTCGCCTTCGACCTCAGCCAGAGCATCGACCCGAGCGCCTGGTACACGACCCTGGTCCAGGGCGTCTTCAACCTCATGCCGGCCATGACCTGGCTGCAGCTCATCGGGTACGCCGGCTACCTCGTCGTGGTGATGACACTGTTCGTCCGTGGCGTGCGGACCGCCAAGCCGGCGCCGCGGGCGGCGGAGGAGAAGCCGGCGGCCGCCAAGGCGGTCGCGGAGCAGGCCGCTGAGGGTGCGTCGGTCGCGAAGGGCGAGGCACCTGCGGACGGGGAGGCTCCCGAGGCCGGGTCGGAGCCGGACCCGGAGCCGGAGTCCCCGGCGCAGCCGGAACCGAAGGAGCCGGAGTCGGTGCCGGAGCCCGCGTCGGCCGGCGGGGGCCGGAAGCGGCCCGCGTGGCTGCTGCCGGTCGCCGTGGTGGCCGTGCCGGCCGTCGTCGCGGGCGGGATCGTCGCCTTCGGCAAGGCCAAGCCGGCCGGGGCACCCACCGTCGCGGTGTCCGAGACCGAGTGCGGCAAGGGCTTCACCGCGCCCAAGCCCGGGCGGCAGACCTTCCAGATGCAGAACACCGGCGACAAGACCTCCGAGGTGTACCTCGTCGACCCCGCGACCAACGCGGTATACGGCGAGATCGAGGGCCTGGCCCCCGGCACCACCCGCGACCTGGTCGCCACCATCGCCGGCGGCTCGTACGCCTGGCGCTGCGTCCCCACCGGCGGCAAGGCGGTCACCTCCGCCGCCGTGCGGGTCAGCGGCGGGGGCGGCGCCAAGGCCGTCGTGCCGGTCGCGGAGGCGGACCTCACCGGGCCGCTGCGCGCCTACAAGCAGTACGTCGACCGGGGTCTGGCCACGCTGACCGATCAGACCCGGCAGCTCGGCGACGACCTCGCCGCCGGCGACCTGGACGGCGCGCGGACGGACTGGCTCACCGCGCACCGCACCTACTCCTCGCTCGGCGCCGCCTACGGCACGTTCGAGGACTTCGACAAGAAGATCAACGGGCGCGCCGACGGACTCCCGGGCGGCGTGCACGACAAGGACTTCTCCGGCTTCCACCGGATCGAGTACGGGCTGTGGCACGGCGCGTCCGCGGACGAGCTGACCGGCCCGGCGCGGCAGCTGCACGACGACGTGGTGGGACTGCGCAAGGCGTTCCCCACCCAGGACTTCGACCCCGGTGACCTGCCGCTGCGCACCCACGAAATCCTGGAGAACACCCTCCAGTTCGAGCTGACCGGCGACACCGACGAGGGCAGCGGCACCAACCTCGCCACCGCTGACGCCAACCTCGCCGGCACCCGCGAACTCCTCGACGTCCTGCACCCGCTGATCGTCAAGCGCGATCCGCAGCTGCTGACGTCCATCCAGAGCGACATCGACCGGCTGCAGCAGCAGCTCGACGCCGCGCACCACGACGGCACCTGGACGCCGGTGGAGAAGCTCGACGCCACCGCCCGCCAGCGGCTGAACGGCATCACCGGCCGGCTGCTGGAGCACCTGGCGCCGGTGCCGGACCTCCTGGAGATCCGCAAGTCCGCCTGACCCGCCGAGGCACGGGACGCCCGGACGTCCGCGCACACCGCCGGACGCACCGGGCGCCCGCCCGACGGCCCCGTACCACCCACCCCGTCCACGTCGACAACGCTGCACCACCCCACGCACGCTCCGAAGGGAACCACGAGATGTCCGCCGAAACGCCCGGCCCGCAGGGCCGCTGTCCCGCCGACCGGCGCTCGTTCGTGAAGACCGCGCTGGGCGCCGGCGCGGCCGGTGCGGTGCTGGCCGGCGGCGGCTTCGCGCTGGGCCAGGGCACCGCCGGAACGGCCCGGGCCGCCGACACCGCCGACGCCGGGAAGGTGCCGTTCCACGGCGCCCACCAGGCGGGCATCCTCACCCCGCAGCCCGCTGCCGCCGCCTTCGTCTCGCTCAACGTCATCGCGGAGAACCGCAAGGAACTCACCGACCTGCTGCGGACGATCACCGAACGCGCCCGTTTCCTGACCGCCGGCGGCGCCCCGCAGGACCTCGGCGTCGGCGCCCCGCCGTCCGACAACGGCATCCTCGGGCCGGTGGTCCCGGCCGACGCGCTGACCGTCACCGTCGGCGTGGGCGCCTCGCTCTTCGACGACCGCTACGGCCTCGCCAAGGCCAAGCCGCGCAAGCTCGGCCCGATGCGGACCTTCCCCAACGACAACCTCCAGGCCGCCGAGTGCCATGGCGACCTCTCGCTGCAGATCTGCGCCGAGCGCCAGGACACCGTGCTGCACGCGCTGCGCGACATCGCCCGGCACACCCGCGGCGGGATGCAGATCAAGTGGCGCGTCGACGGCTTCCAGAACGCGCCCCGGCCCAGCGGCACCCAGCGCAACCTGCTCGGCTTCAAGGACGGGATAGCCAACCCGGACGTGAAGTCCGGGCGGGAGATGGGCCAGTTGGTGTGGGTCGGCGACGGCCACGGCGAGCCCGCCTGGGCCACCGGCGGCAGCTACCAGGTCATCCGGATCATCCGGATGCTGGTGGAGTTCTGGGACCGGGTCTCGCTGGCCGAGCAGGAGAAGATGTTCGGCCGCCGCAAGGACACCGGCGCCCCGCTGGACGGCGCGGGCGAGTTCGACGTGCCCGCGTACCACAAGGACCCGCACGGCACCGCGATCCCGCTCGACTCGCACATCCGGCTCGCCAACCCGCGGACCGCCAAGACCGACGACACCCGCATCCTGCGCCGCGGCTACAACTACGACCGGGGTGTCGACAACGTCGGCAACCTCGACATGGGCCTGGTCTTCTGCTGCTACCAGCAGGACGTCCTGCGGCAGTTCGAGGCCACCCAGGAGCGGCTGATCGACGAGCCGCTGGTGGACTACATCTCGCCGACCGGCGGCGGGTACTTCTTCGCGCTGCCCGGCGTGCGGGACGCCTCGGACTGGCTCGGCCGGAGCATGCTGGCCGCCGTCTGAGACCACCCCGGCCCGGTATCCGCCGCTGTCCCTGCTCGCGCCTCAGATCCGCAGGGTCAGCGGCGGATGCGCGCCGTTGAGGTAGTGGTCGCCGATGGCCCGGAGGCTGTGCGCGGACGAGCGCTGCGCGGTCAGGACGCGGGCGTTGCGCCAGAACCGGTCGAAGCCCGGGTCGCCGCCGGTGGCGTCGGCGCCGGCCGTCAGCTCCAGGATGCGGGTGGTGATCTGCAGCGCGGACTGGCCGGTCACCGCCTCGGCCGCGGCCACCAGCACCGCGATGTCGGCACACTCGTCGACGCCCAGCCCCTGACCGATCAGCAGGCCCCGGGCCAGCGCCTCGGTGGCCGGTTCCACGACGGCCGCGGCGGTGTGCGCGGCGGCGACCAGTTCGCCGTACGCCAGCAGCAGATAGGGGTCGCCGCCCGGCAGCTCCGGGTACGGGGCCGCGGCGCCGTCCTCGGGCTCCCAGGTGCGCGAGGCGGCGCGGTTGAGGTCGCGGGCCTCGGCGAGCGCGCCCTCGGCGATGCCCAGCGCCACCTGGACGAGCGCCAGCCGCAGCGTCAGCGGGTCCAGCGCGGCGTACGGGGTGAGGTGCTGCTCGTCGTGGGAGACGGTGCCGAGGATCTGTTCGGGCGGCACCGGCACGGCGTCGAAGGCGACCGTGCCGGCGCCGGTCAGGCGCTGGCCCAGCCGGTCGTGGGCCGGGTCGGTGGTGACGCCGGGGTGCGCCGGGTCGACCAGCGCGATCAGCCGGTCGCCGGCCCCGGTGCAGGCGGCGCCGACGATCAGGCGGTCGGCGACGGTCACCCCGGCCGCGAACGACCGGCGGCCGTGCAGGAGATACCCGGAACCGTCCGGGGTGAGGGTGAGGGCGCGGCCGGCGCCCGGCGCGGGCGGTTCGGTGTCGGCCGTCGGATGCCCGGTGTCGCCGGCCAGCAGCCACTGCTCCTCGGCCACCCGGCGTTCCAGTGCGTCCGCCTGCTGCGGGGTGCCGAAGAACCGGGTGCTCCAGGACAGCGCGTAGTGGCGGGCGAGGAGTTCGCCGATGGAGCCGTCGGCCGCCGCGATCTCGCGGATGACGGAGCCGGCGGTGCGGCAGTCGCTGCCGCCGCGGAGCGGTCCCGGTGGGGTCAGCAGCGCCGGCAGACCGGCCTCGCGCAGCCGGGCCAGTTCGTCGAAGGGCGGTTTGCCGGCCCGGTCGCGGCTGAGCGCGTCGACGGCGAGGTCGTCGGCGAGTTCACGGGTGACGCGGTGCCAGTTCTCGGGCTCCGCCGGGGGTTCGGGCCGCGGGGCGGCGGGGCGTGCTGCGGACCTCTTCGGCATGGCGCCGTTCACCGTCCTCGTCGGCTGGAACCGGGCTGGGGAGCCGGGTTGGGGAACCGGGGAGCGGGGGCTGCCCGGGCCGCTTCCCTATTTCCCACTGGATTGGTAGGGAAAGCGATCACGGGCATGATGATGCGTTCTGAACTCGGCTCCGGGCAAGGGGTGTTCGAGGGGTGGACGGATCGGGGTCGGATTCCGGACGCCCGGGCCGTCCGTCGCAGGTCGGGCGGGCGCGGGTGCGGGTGGACTGTGGCCGAGGACGGGACCGTAGCTACGGATTCGTCCAGGACGCCGGGTCCTCGGTCAGCGCGGACACCCGGCGGGGGAGTGCGGCCGAGGCCACATCGGCCAGCGAGACCCCGTCGAGGATCTGGCGGACGTTGGCCCGCAGCGCCACCCACAGCGGCAGCAGGGACTCCGCGGGGCCGCTGTACGACAACTCCGGCGGCCGCACGCCCCGTACGGACACCAGCGGTCCGTCCACCACCCGGATCACATCGGCGATGCTGATCTCCTCCGGGGCCTTGGCCAGGCGGTAACCGCCGTTCCCGCCGCGCTGGCTGAGCACCAGACCGCCCCGCCGCATATCGCCCAGGATGCCTTCGAGGAACTTGTGTGGAATGTCCTGGGCGTCGGCGATCGCCTCGGCCTTGAGCGGACCCCCGTCCCGGGCGTACGCGAGTTGCAGTGCGGCGCGCACCGCGTAATCCGCTCTGGCTGAAATCCGCATGCCGGCATTATCCCTGAGCACATGGCGCGGGCCGCGCCGCTCGGGGCACGCATATGCGTTCACCACCGGAACCGCGCCGGCGCACCACCCTTGACGCCGCCCGGTGCCGCCTCGACACTCGAGGGCAGACCCTAGCGAACAGGTGGGCAACCATGGGGCACACGGAGCGGACCGGCGCCCGCGGGGCACGCGCGGACCGGCCGCTGCCCCTCCTCACCTCCCGCCGGCACATCGATCTGCTGCGCGTCTGCAGCGCCGCATAGTCCGCCGCGGCCCACCCGCGGCGCGGCAGCCGGTTCCCCTGACGCCACGCCCCGTTCGCGGCCCGTCCGCCCCTCGCGCCGCCGCGCGGACGGCCGTTCACGTCCGTTCGTGTCCATCCGCGTCCGTCCACACCCGCAGGCGACCGCCGTCAGGCGCCCGCCCGTACGCCCACACACCGGACCTCGCACCCAGGGACTCCCATGACCTCCGCATCGAGAACCTCCCTGTCCGCCGCACCCGCCGCCGAGACGACCACCGGCGAGACGGCCGCGCCCGCGACGCCGGCCTTCCGGGGTCGCATCGGCTCCGACGTGCGCAGCGGCCACTACCCCGTCCCGCACCGCTACCGCCTCTTCCTGTCCCCGTCCTGTCCGCACTGTCTGGGCCTCGCCATCACCCACAGCCTGCTCGACCTCGGCGACACCCTCCCGGTGACCCTGCTGCCCGCCGTCCCCGACACCCCCGACGGCGGCTACGCGGCGCTGCGCCCCCGCTACGAGGCCGGCGCGCACCAGTACCGCGGCCCGGCCGCCGCACCCGTGCTCGGCGACGACTGGACCGGACGGATCGTCAGCAACCACGCCCCGGACATCCTGCGCGACCTGGCCGAGCGCTTCGGCGCCCACGGCCCCGCCCTCTACCCGGCCCACGCCCGGGACGCGATCGACGCGCTGGCCCACCGCTGCGAACGGGACCTCGCCCAGGCCGCCCAGCGCGCCGGCGGCCTCGGCAGCGACCACCCCGGCTACGAGGCCGCCCTCGACACCCTGCTCGGCACGCTCGCCGCACTGGAACGCCGCCTGGCCGACCATCCTTACCTGCTCGGCGACGAACTCACCCTCGCCGACGTGCAGTTGTGGGTGGACCTGGTCCAGCTCGACACCGTCCACCGCTGGCACCTCGACGCCGCGGCCGTCCAGCGCATCGCCGGCCACCGCCGCCTGTGGGCCTACGCCCGCCGCCTGGCCGCCCGGCCCGCCTTCGGCCGCCACCTCGACCTGGACGCCATCGCCCGCCGCCACCACGCCCGCTGCCGGGGCCGGGAGGCCGCCGGCGCGGCCGTGCAGATCGTCGACTGGACGACGGCCCACACCCTGGACACCCCGGACACCTCGGACACCCCGGACACCTCGGACCGGACCAGCGCACCGACCGTGCGCTGACCGGCCGCCCCGCCGACCCCCTCCCGCCCCCGACCCCCTGCCTCACCTCGCCATCCGCAACGGCAGCGCCTTCAGCCCGTGGATGAAGTTCGACACCAGCCGCTGCGGTGGTCCGGCGAGCGTCACGGTGGGCAGCAGCGCGCAGAACTCCTCGTAGAACACCCGTAGTTGGAGCCGGGCCAGATGCGCGCCCAGGCAGACGTGCGGACCGTCGCCGAACGAGACATGGGGGTTCGGGGTGCGGGCGAGATCCAGCCGGCCGGGTCCGGCGAAGACCCGCTCGTCGTAGTTGGCCGAGCCGTGGAAGACCACGACCTTGTCGCCGGCGCGGATCCGGCGGCCGGCCAGCTCGGTGTCGACCGCGGCGGTCCGGCGGAAGCTCAGCACCGGCGGATGCCAGCGCAGCAGCTCCTCCACCGCCGGACCCACCGCGACCGCGCCGGTGCGCAGCGCGGCGTAGGCGTCGGGGTGCCGGGCCAGTGCCAGCAGCCCGCCGGGAGCGGCGCTGCGGACGGTGTCGTTGCCCGCGACGGTCAGCAGGAAGAAGAACATCTCCAGCTCGGGCACGGCCAGTTCGGGATCGGCGGCGAGCGCCGTCAGCACATCGTCGCCCGGGTGCCGCCGCTTGTGCGCGGCCAGCTCGCGGGCGAACGCGAACATGTCCTGGAGCAGCGCGGGGGAGCGGGGATCGAGCGGCCGGCCGTCCGCCCCGGTCGCCGCCGGGCCGCCCTCGTCCGGGTCCTGGTAGCCGATGACCCGTCGGGTCCAGTGCAGCATCAGCCCGCGGTCGCCGGGCGGAACGCCCAGCAGGTCGGCGAGGTTGAGCAGCGCGTAGTCGTCGGTGACCGCGCCGACCACGTCGCACACCCCGTCGCCGGACCGCGCGGCACGCACCGCCGCCGTCAGCAGCGCGCGGGCCCGCTCCCGTACGGCGGTCTCGAAGCGGCCCACCCGGCGCGGGGTGAAGGCACGGCTGACCAGGCGGCGCAGCCGGCCGTGGTCCGGCGGGTCCTGATTGAGCATCATCCGCCGGACGAACGGCAGGTCGGCGGGGTCGGGATCGCGGATCTGGGTGGCGCCCAGGTGGGACGAGAACGTCCGGGCGTCCTTCAGCACCCGTACGACGTCCCGGTGCCGGGTCACTGCCCAGAAGCCGGGACCGGCCGGCCAGCCGAGCACCTCCGGTTCGTCCTGCCAGGCCACCGGGTGGTGGTCGCGCAGCAGCCGGTAGGCGTCGTGCGGCAGCCCGCCGGCGTAGCGGCGCGGGTCGAAGACGTCGGGGATGCCGGGCACGTCCGCCACGCGCTCTCCACCTCTCTTCCGGTCTTCCGGCTCTGCGCCGGGCCGGACACCGTCGTCCGCCCGGCGGGACGACCACGGCCCACCCTTGCCGCCCCCGCACCACCCCGCAAGAGCGCCGCGCGACGTGCCCGGGCAGCCGGCGGACGGGTCAGAGCGGGCCGGGCCCAAGGAGCCCCGCCTCGTGGGCGAGGAGGGCGGCCTGTACGCGGTTGTCCAGGCCGAGCCGGGTCAGGATGCGGTTGACACGGCTCTTCACGGTGGGTCGGGACAGGCCGAGGTCCTCGCCGATCTGGAGGTTGGAGCGGCCCCGGGCGACGAGGACGAGCACCTCCAGTTCGCGGGCGGTGAGGGTGTCGAGCAGCCGGGCGGCGGCGTCGCGCCGCGGCGGGGCGCCGGGCAGCAGGCCCGCGGGCAGTGCCGTGAAGGCGCCGATCAGCCGGTGGGTGACGCTGGGGGCGAGCATCGCCTCGCCATCGGCCACCACCCGCAGGGCGTGCACGAGTTGGTCCGGCGGGCTGTTCTTGAGCAGGAACCCGCCGGCCCCGGCGCGCAGCGCGGCGTGCACGTACTCGTCCAGGTCGAAGGTGGTCAGGACCAGGACGCGGGGCGGCGGGCCGGGGTGCGGCCAGTCGGCGCGCAGCCGGCGGGTGGCCTCGACGCCGTTCATGCCGGGCATCCGGACGTCCATCACCACCACGTCCGGGCGCAGGTCGGCGGCGAGCGCGACCGCCTCCGCGCCGTCCGCGGCGGCTCCGACGACCTCGAAGTCCGCCCGGCGGTCGATGACCGCCCGCAGCGCGTCCCGGACCATCTCCTGGTCGTCGGCGAGCAGCACCCGGATCGTCATACGGGGGCCTCCAGGGGAAGGGTGGCGGACAGCCGCCAGCTGGCGCCGTGCGGGAGCGGGCCGGTGTGCACCGTGCCGCCGAACGCCGCGACGCGTTCCCGGATCCCGAGCAGCCCTCGGCCGGAGCCGGGCGGTGGCCGGTGCCCGGTGGCGGGCGGCCCGTTCTCGACCGCGACGGTCAGCGCCGTCCCGTCGCGGCGCAGCGCGACCCGTACGTCCGTGGGGCCGGCGTGCTTGCGGACGTTGGTGAGCGCTTCCTGGACGATCCGGTACGCCGAGATCTGGAGTGCGGGCGGCAGTTCGCCGAGGGCGTCGTCCAGCTGCGCGGTCACCCGGCAGCCGGCCGCCTCGGCGGCGGCCACGAGCCGGTCGAGGTGGCGGAGGGACGGTTCCGGTGCCGGCCCGGCGTCCCCGTCCCGTTCCTCGCCCGCCGTCAGCAGGCCCAGGATGCGGCGCATCTCGACCAGGGCGGTGTCGGCGGCCTCCGCGATCCGCGCCAGGCCCCGCCGGCCGCCCGGCGGGTCGTCCCGCACCACCTCCTCGGTGGCGCGTGCCTGGAGGGCGATGGCGCTCACATGGTGGGCGACCACGTCGTGGAGGTCGCGGGCGATCCGGGCCCGCTCGGTGACCACCGCCTGGCGGGCGTTGATCTCCCGCTCCGCACGCAGCCGCTCGTTGGCCTCCCGCAGGCGGGTGTTGACGTCCCGCAACTGCCCGTTGGCGTCGCCGAGCCGCAGGTTGAGATCGCGCAGCCGGTCCGCCTGGCGCACGATCCGCCGCCGCCCGTATCCCACGAGCCAGGCGGCGCCGTAGAAGACGACGAAGGTGGTGGCGGTGATCGGCTCCAGCGAACCGGGCTGCGGCGGCCCGGTCCGGCCGGTCAGCAGATCGGTCGTCACCGCCGTCAGCAGCGACAGCACCGTCCAGGGCAGACCGGCCGGCAGCGGCGTGTACCGGGCCACCGCGTAGACGGCGAAGACCAGCAGGAACGGGCCGGGGATCTTGCCCGGCACCGGATCGATCACCTCGAAGGCGACGAAGGCGGCGGTCATGGCGCACAGCACGGCACGCGGACAGCGGCGGCGCCACAGCAGCGGGACCGTCTGGAGGCCCCAGAGCAGCACGCCGCCCGGCCGCGGCGCCGGCGCGCGGCCCAGCAGCGTCAGCACGTCGAACGCGGTCAGCCCGCCGCCGAGCGCGAGATCGGTGAGCCGGGGGCGCCGGTCGGCGAGCCGGCGCCAGGCGCCGCGTGGAACGGCGGGGAGATGTGTGTCCATGACGGTGGCAAGGCTAACCACCCGCCTCGGCCGAGGTGATCGTGCCCGGGGAGGGCATCGGCGGGGCGTCGGCGCAACCCTGGTTGCGCGGGTCCGCGGCGGATCGGCATCCAGGACGACGCCGTGCCCGCCCTGGCCTTTCTAGCGTCATGACCTGACCGGACGGCGCCGCCCGTGGCGCCTCCCGAAGGGACGACGAACCACGTGATCACCACGAGCACCCTGAGCACCGCCGGGCCGACGGCCCACGCCGGTACCCGTACCCCGGCGGCCCGCGCCCGCTGGGCCTGGCTGGCGCTGGGCACCGCGGCCCACCTCCTCGCCGTCGGCGGCCGCTGGGACACCGCCGCCGCGGCCTGGCTCTTCCCCGTCCTGCTGCTGCGCTTCGCCCGCACCAGCCGTGCCTGGTCCGGCGCCCTGTGGCTGTGGGCGGCGAACACCACGGCCGCGGTCTTCTGGCTCGTCGAGTCGGCGCTGTTCAGTCCCGTGGCCCTGGCGGGGGCGGCCGCGCTCGCCGCGCTGCTGACCCTGCCGTTCCTCCTCGACCGGCTGCTGACCGGCCGGCTGCGGCCCTGGGCGGCGCTGCTGGTGTTCCCCGCGGCGGTGGCCGGGGCGGAGTTCCTGATCACCCTGCTCTCCCCGTTCGGCACCGCCTACGGCTCGCTGGCGGTCACCCAGGACGGCATGCTGCCGCTCCTCCAGCTCGTCTCGGTCACCGGCTCCTACGGGATCGGCTTCCTCATCGCCTGGTGCGCCGCGGTCGCCAATCTCGCCTGGGAGAGGGCCTCCTGGCACGCCGCGCGGCGCGCCGTGCTCACCTGCGCCGCGGTGCTGCTGGCCGTCGTCCTCGCCGGCGGCGCCCGCCTCGCCTTCCTCCCGCCGGACGGGCCGACGGTACGGATCGCCGGGGTCAGCGCCGACGCGACCGCGCTCCGCGCCCAGAAGGCGGCCTACGCCCAGGCCGACGGCGGCCGCGCGGCCCTCGCCACCGCCCCGCCGGCGAGCCTCCGCCCGGCGCTGCGCGGGGTGCTCGACACTCTGCTGGCCGCCACCCGCCGGGAGGCCGCGGCCGGCGCCGGGATCGTGGTCTGGCCCGAGCAGGGGGTGCGGGCGCTGGCCGCCGACGAGCCCGCGGTCATCGCGGCGGCCCGGGAGGAGGCCCGCCGCTCCCGCATCCACCTGGAGATCGGCATCGGCGTCCACACCGCTCAGGCACCGTCCTACGGCCGCAACGAGACGCTGCTCATCGACCCCCGCGGCACCGTGCGCTGGACCTACCAGAAGGCCCACCCCATCCCCGGGTCGGAGACCTTCACCCCCGGCGACGGCCGGGTCCCGGTCGTCGCCACCCCGTACGGCCGGCTGGCCAACGTCATCTGCTACGACGCCGACTTCCCCGACATGATGCGGGTCCCGGCCGACATCATGCTGGTGCCCTCCCACGACTGGCGGGAATACGGGAGCGCGCACACCCGCAAGGCCGCCCTCCGGGCCGTCGAGGCCGGCTATGCGCTGTTCCGCCAGGACGCCGAGGGCGTGACGACGGCCTTCGACAACCAGGGCCATGTGCTGGCCACCACGGACTACTTCGGCACCGACCGGCAGGCCACCGTGGCCTACGTCCCGGTGCACGGCACCACCACGGTCTACGACCGGATCGGCGACACCTTCGCCTGGCTGTGCCTGGCGGCCGTCGGGACACTGGTGGTGGCCGGCACGGTGAGCGGGCGGCGGACGGCGGCGCGCGGCACCCCGGTCCGGTGAGCCGCGCAACTGCCGCATTTCTCACGCCAGTTGGTCGCCCTGCGGGTCCGGCGGCCGGCCGGTCACCGTCACCTCGGCCGGGCGCAGCAGCCGGTCGCCGACCCGGAAGCCCCGGCGGACGATCTCGGCGCACACCGTACGTTCGTCCGTGGCGCCGGGGGTGGCCGGGCCGGTGCGCTCGGGCGGGGTATAGGCCACCGCCTCGTGGACGTGCGGGTCGAAGGGCTCGCCCGCGGCGCCGAAGGAGGTGAGGCCCAGCGACGCCAGCTCCGCCTCCAGGAGTTCGGCGACGCGCCGGAAGCCTCCGGTCAGTTCGCCCTGCGCGGTGGCCTCGGCGAGCGCGTCGAGCACCGGAAGCAGCCGTTCCAGCACATTGCCCACGGCGATCTGGCCGACCGCCAGCCGGTCGCGGTGCACCCGGCGCCGGTAGTTGTCGAACTCGGCCTTGAGCCGCTGGAGATCGGACGTGCGCTCCCGCAGCTGCGCGGCGAGCCGTTCGGCGTCGGGCTCCCCGGCGGGCGTACGGGCGGCGCCGGAGGACGCGCCGCGGCGCCGCGCGGGGTGCGTCGCCGCGCGGGCGGACTCCCGGTCCGGCCGCACCGGGTCCGGCTCCGGCCGCGGCGGCGGGGCCGGCCCCCGCTCCGACCCGGTGCGCCCGACGAGCGCGAGCGGCGGGCGGGAGCGCCGACCGACGTCGGTCGGGCGGTTCATCGTCCGCCTCCTTCCCGCTTGTCGTCGTCGACGATCTCGGCGTCGACAACGTCGTCCTCGGCCTGGGGCTGCCGCCCGCCGGCCTGCGCGCCCTCGCCGCCGGCCGCGCCCTGAGCGGCCTGGGCGTCGGCGTACATGGCCTGGCCCAGCTTCTGCGAGACCGCCGCGACCTTCTCCGACGCGGTGCGGATCTCGGCGGTGTTGTCGCCCTCGGCGGACTCGCCCTTGAGCTTCTCCTTCAGCTCGCCGACGGCCGTCTCGACCTCGGTCCTGACCTCGGCGGGCACCTTGTCCTCGTTGTCCTTGAGGAACTTCTCGGTCTGGTAGACCAGCTGCTCGCCCTGGTTGCGGGTCTCGGCCGCCTCCCGCTTGCGGCGGTCGTCCTCGGCGTACTGCTCGGCGTCCCGCACCATCCGGTCGATGTCGTCCTTCGGCAGCGAGGAGCCGCCGGTGACGGTCATCTTCTGCTCCTTGCCGGTGCCCAGGTCCTTGGCGGTCACGTGCATGATGCCGTTGGCGTCGATGTCGAAGGAGACCTCGATCTGCGGGAGGCCGCGCGGCGCCGGCGGCAGACCGGTCAGCTGGAACATCCCGAGCTTCTTGTTGTACGCCGCGATCTCCCGTTCGCCCTGGAAGACCTGGATCTGCACGGACGGCTGGTTGTCCTCGGCCGTGGTGAAGATCTCCGAACGCTTCGTCGGGATCGTGGTGTTGCGCTCGATCAGCTTGGTCATGATGCCGCCCTTGGTCTCGATGCCCAGGGACAGCGGGGTGACGTCCAGCAGCAGGATGTCCTTGACCTCGCCCTTGAGGACACCGGCCTGGAGGGCGGCCCCGATGGCGACGACCTCGTCGGGGTTGACGCCCTTGTGCGGGTCCTTGCCGGTCAGCTGCTTGACCAGCTCGGTCACCGCGGGCATCCGCGTCGAACCGCCCACCAGGATCACATGGTTGATGTCGGCGACCTTGATGCCGGCGTCGTCGATGGCGTTGTGGAACGGTGCCTTGCAGCGGTCGAGGAGGTCCGCGGTCATCTGCTCGAACTGGGCGCGGGTGAGCTTCTCGTCCAGGTGCAGCGGCCCCTCGGGCGAGGCGCTCAGATAGGGCAGGTTGATGGTGGTCTCGCTGGCCGCCGACAGCTCGATCTTGGCCTTCTCCGCGGCCTCGCGCAGCCGCTGGGTGGCCATCTTGTCCAGCGCCAGATCGATGCCGTACGCGTTCTTGAACTGCCTGGTCAGATGGTCGACGATCCGCTGGTCCCAGTCGTCGCCCCCCAGATGCGTATCGCCGTTGGTGGCCTTCACCTCGACGACGCCCTCGCCGATCTCCAGCAGGGAGACGTCGAAGGTGCCGCCGCCGAGGTCGAAGACGAGGATCGTCTGGTCGTTCTCCTTGTCCAGGCCGTAGGCCAGCGCGGCGGCGGTCGGCTCGTTGACGATCCGCAGCACCTTCAGGCCCGCGATCTCCCCGGCCTCCTTCGTGGCGGTGCGCTGTGCGTCGTTGAAGTACGCGGGCACGGTGACGACCGCGTCGGTGACCTCCTCGCCCAGGTAGTTCTCGGCGTCCCGCTTCAGCTTCTGGAGCACCCGCGCGGAGATCTCCTGGGCCGTGTAGCGCTTGCCGTCGATGTCGCCGCTCTCGGGGAAGTGCCACTGGGCGTCGCCCATGTGCCGCTTGACCGAGCGGCAGGTGCGGTCGACGTTGGTCACGGCCTGGCGCTTGGCGATCTCGCCGACGAGGACGTCCCCGCCCTTGGCGAAGGCGACCACCGAGGGGGTGGTCCGCGCGCCCTCGGCGTTGGCGATGACCATCGGCTCACCGCCCTCCAGCACGCTGACCACCGAATTCGTCGTCCCGAGGTCGATACCGACTGCTCGTGCCATGTCTCCTCCTGGTCTCGCGGCCCGATCCGGGGGCGACGGCGCGCGCCGGGGCCGCCCCGGCCGGGACGGCGCCCGGCCGCGCCTCTCGCAACGCCTCTCACCTGCTGATATGGCGCCCGAGTCGGCTACACCATCTGCATAGAACGTGCCCCGACAGCTGTCAAGATGCACCTTTTGCGGCCAATGTTCCCCGTCCTGGCTGCGGGCGGCGGCCGGACCTGCGGAAACCGGGGCACCCGGTGGGACCCCGCCTTCCCCGCTCCCCTTCCCCGTCTGATACGCCACACGCCCGGCCGGGGACCCATCCCCCATGACCATCCACCTCGGCACCTCCGGCTGGCAGTACCGGGACTGGCGCGACGTCCTCTACCCGCCCGACGTCCCACAGTGGCTCTGGCTGGAGGAGTACGCCCGGCACTTCGCCACCGTCGAGAGCAACGCCGCCTTCTACCGCCTGCCCGAGGCCAGGACGTTCGCCGACTGGCGGGACCGGACGCCGGACGGCTTCGTCATGGCGGTCAAGGCCAGCCGCTACCTCACCCACATCAAACGCCTCCGTGACCCCCAGGAGCCGGTCCGCCGACTGATGACCCGCGCCGCGCACCTGAGCCCCCGGCTCGGCCCCGTACTGCTCCAACTGCCGCCCACCCTGCACGCCGACGCCGGACTCCTGGACACCTGCCTGGACTGCTTCCCCGCCGGCACCCGGGTCGCCGTCGAACCCCGCCACGACTCCTGGTGGACCGACGCCGTCCGCACCGTACTGGAGCGCCGCGGCGCCGCACTGTGCTGGGCCGACCGCGGGTCCCGCCCCGTGACGCCGCTGTGGCGGACCGCCGACTGGGGCTACCTCCGCTTCCACGAGGGCCGCGCCGAGCCCTGGCCGCGCTACGGACGGCAGTCACTGCACACCTGGCTGCAACGGATCGCCGACACCTGGCCCGACCGCGCCGACGTCTACGCCTACTTCAACAACGACCCCGGCGGAGCCGCCGTCCTCGACGCCGCCCACTTCGCCCACGCGGCGACCACCGCGGGCCGCACGGTGACCCGCGCACCGGCCCGTACCCCGCCCCCGCACTAGGGCGACGGCAGCGAGGCGGCGGGCCGCCCCAAGGGTGGCCCGCCGCCTCGTCGTCTCGCGGTCTTGCGTGGGTGTCAGCCGATCTGGAGCTCGCCCATCGCGCTCCAGCCGTCCGCGTCCTTGATCGTGGTGCTGACGATGTCGGGGGTGCGGCGCAGCAGCGGGCGCATGGCCTCCAGGCCGGCGCGGAAGTGGTCGGAGTTCACATGGGCCTCGCCCGCGTCGTCCTTGAACGCCTCGACCAGGACGTAGGTGTTCGGGTCCTCGAGGTCGCGCGACCACTCGAACCAGAGGTTGCCCGGCTCCTCGCGGGTGGCGCGGGTGAAGGCGCTGACCTTCTCGGGCCACTCCTCGGCGCATTCCGGCTTCACGGGAAACTTCACAACGATAAAGATCATCCATGCACCCTAAACCATTTGCCCGATCTCTCGCATTTCGTCCCTCGGGCCGGTCAAGTAAGGGCTGCGGGCGGCGTGTTACCAGCGGGTAATTTGGCTGATCATGATCTCGTCCGGGGCGGTCGCGCCGTCCTACGCTCCCGATCACCGCACCGGACGGACGCCACCGTGGCGCCCCGGTCAGACCCCCTGGAGCAGCAATGGCGCGATCCCGCCGTACCTCAGGCCACCCCGTCGGACGACGACGAAGGGTGTCGGTTTCCCTGTGCGCGGGGGTGGTTGCCGCTGCCCTGGCGGTGGCCGTGCCCGGCGGGACCGCGGTGGCCGTCGCCCCGGCTGCCGCTCCGTCCGCCGCCCACGCGTCCGCCGCCCCCGCCTTCCGGCTGGTCGACATCCCGTTGAAGGACGGCACCGTACTCAAGGCCGATGTGTTCACCCCGGCGGCCGGGACCCCGGGCGCCGACCGGAACGGCCACTACCCGCTGATCGTCCAGCCGGCCAGCTGGGGGCAGAACGACCTGGAGTACGTGGCGCAGGGCAGGCAGCTCGCCGCCGCCGGCTATGTCGCGGTGACGTACACGGTGCGCGGCTTCTGGGGCTCGGGCGGGCAGATCGATGTCGCGGGCCCCAAGGACGTGGGCGATATCTCCGCGGTCATCGACTGGGCCCTGGCCCACACCCCGGCCGACCGCAGCCGCATCGGCATGGTGGGCCTCTCGCTGGGCGGCGGCCTGACGCTGCTGGGCGCGGCCTTCGATCCGCGGGTCAAGGCGGTGGCCTCGCTCAGCGGCTGGGCGGACCTGACCGACGCGCTCTACAGCGGGCAGACCCGGCACCTCCAGGCCGCCGGGCTGCTGGCCGCCGTCCAGACGCCGACCGGCCGCCGCAGCCCCGAGTTCGCCCGGACGCTGTCGGACCTCTTCGCCGACCGCGACATGCCCCGTGTCATCCAGTGGGCGCACACCAGGTCCCCGGCCAGCTACGTGGACCGCATCAACGCCCACGGCACCGCTGTCTTCATGGCCAACGCCTGGGGCGACAGCATCTTCAACCCGGGCCAGATGACGTCCTTCTACCAGCGGCTGACCGTGCCCAAGCGGCTGGAACTACGCCCCGGGGACCACGCCACCCAGGAGCTGACCAGTCTGCTCGGGCTGCCGAACGCCACCTGGAAGAGCGCCCGGCAGTGGCTCGACCACTATCTGAAGGGCTCCGGCGGGGCGCGCCAGGGTGTGGAGCTGGAGGTCCGGTCGGGCGGCGAGCACGAGAACTACCAGAACTGGCGGGCCGTCAGTTCCCGGACGGAGCGGCTGCGGCTGGGCCGTCCCGACTCCGGTGGCGTCGGAACCCTCGGCGCGGCGGGCGGCGAGGGCTGGTGGCGGCGGGTGGCCGGCGGCACCGACTCGGGCGCCGACGGCGGCATCGCCGAACTGTCCGGGACCCTCGACCAGGTGATCGGCCTGCCGCCCACGGTCGTCGTCCCGCTGCTGCCGCGCAGCTCCGCCGCGCTCTGGCAGTCGGCGCCGTACGCCAAGGGTCTCCAACTCCGCGGTACCGCGCGGCTGCACACGGCGGTCACCGCGTCCACGCCGAAGGGCAGCGCCTTCGCCTACCTCTACGACGTGAACGCGCTGGGCATCGGCAAGCTGATCTCGCACGCCCCGCAGAGCTGGTCCGGCCGCCAGGCGGGGCACCCCTTCTCGCTCGACGTCACGCTCTACCCCACCGCGTACGACCTGCCGGCCGGGCACCGGCTCGCGCTGGTGCTGGACACCGCGGACCCGCTGTACGGGGGCAGCACCCCGCGGGGGAGCAGTGTGGCGTTCGGCTCGCTGGCGGACGGCCCGGCCGAGCTGACGCTGCCGGTGCGGTGACGGCCCCGGCCCGGGCCGTCCGTCCGCGGCGGCCCGGGCCGTTCGGCCCCCGTGCGGTGCCCACCGGCCCACTGGCCGCGCGCCGCGCGGACGCGCAGGCTCGATAATGCGGGGCGGGCGTCCCGCGCATCGATGCGTTGGGGAAGAGTCATGGAGCCGGAGATCGTCACCGTCGGACTCGACGGCTCGGCGGAGGGCCTGGCGGCGGCGCAGTGGGCCGCCGACGAGGCGCACCGGCGGGGCGCCGTACTGCGGCTGCTGCACGCCTGGATCATGCTGGCCGCCCAGGCGCCGGACACCGCGCCCGAGCGGGACCAGAACGTCTGCGCCCGGCAGGTCGTCCGCGCGGCCACGGCCGCGGTGCGGGCCCGCCATCCGCAGCTGCGGATCATCGAGGACCTGGTGGGCGACGAGCCGGAGCCGGCGCTGCTGCGGGCCTCGGCGGAGTCCCGGCTGCTGGTGCTGGGGTCGCGGGCCCTGTCGGCATGGAAGAGCTTCGTCCTCGGTGACGTCAGCCTGAGCGTGGTGGCCCGGGCCGCGGGCCCGGTGGTCCTGGTGCGGGCCGGTGAGCCGGAGCGGGCGGCGGCCGGTGGCCCGGGGGAGGGGGAACGCGCCGGGCCGCGGGTCGTGGCGGGGGTCGGGCTCGGTGGGCCGGCCGAGCGGCTGCTGGAGTTCGCCTTCGACGCGGCGGCCACCCGCGGGGTCCTGCTCCAGGTGGTGCACGGCCGCCCGTTCCCCGTCCAGGTCTACACGCCGTGGGGCCTGGACCTGGACGCGGCGGGTGAGGTGACCGCGGCGGCCGAGCGCGAGCTGGCCGAGGCGCTGCGCCCGTGGTGCGCACGGTTCCCCGGCGTCCTGGTGCAGCGGACCGTGCTGTCGGACAGCCCGGCCCGGGCGGTCGTCGAGGCCGCCGCGGGGGCCGGCCTCCTGGTCGTCGGCCGCCGCCATCCCCACCGGCTGCCGGCGCCCCGGATCGGCGCCGTCGCCCATGCCGCCATCCACCATGTGACCTGCCCCGTTGCCGTGGTGCCGCACGACTAGCGACGTTCCTGGGGGCTGCGGCCAGACCACATCGTCGTCTTCCGCCGCGGGTGTACGCCGTTCGGGGGCGCGACGCGGGATCATGAGAGAGGACTCCGGTCGAAAACGGGCCGGGGCCGGCAGAACGAGCACATCCGGAGGTAGTGGCCCATCATGAGGCACCGCAGAGTGGCCGATCTGATGACCCCCAACGCCGTCACCGTCCAACGGGGCACCCAGTTCCGGGAGATCGCGCGGCTGCTCGACGAGTACGACATCACCGCCGTTCCGGTGGTCGACGACGACGGGCGGCCGGTGGGGGTGGTGTCCGAGGCCGATCTGCTGCGCCGGCAGCTCTCCAAGGCCGGCGCGGCCAACGCCGAGGCGATCATGACCAGCCCGGCCGTGGTGGCGCGGCCGGAGTGGAGCGTGGTCGAGGCGGCACGGATGATGGAGCAGCGCCGGGTCAAGCGGCTGCCGGTGGTCGACGAGGGCGGCCGGCTCATCGGGGTGATCAGCCGCAGCGACCTGGTCCAGCTGTTCCTGCGGCGCGACCGGGCGATCCAGGAGGAGATCCTGGAGGAGGTGCTGACCCGCACGCTCGGGGTCGCGCCGTCCGCGGTCACCGTCGCCGTCGCCGACGGCACCGTGACGCTCACCGGCACGCTGGAGCGCCGGAGCCTGGTACCGATCGCGGTCCGGCTCTGCGAGAGCGTGGACGGGGTGATCGAGGTGATCGACCGGCTCACCTACGAGCGGGACGACACCAGGGGCGGCGACGCGCCGGGCGGTGCCGCCGCCTTCCCCGGGCAGCCCGCGCCCGAAGCGGGCTGACGGGGCCGGCCGGCCGCGCTGCCCCGGACGGCCCACCGGACCGGGCGCCCACCGGATGCCGGAGGTGTACTTGACACACAGCGCACCGCACGGACAGCGAGGTCGGCCGCCGGTCGCCGCCGGCGGCCCGTGAACGAGGGGAGCGGGCCCGTGTCGTCATCGGATGCCACTGCCCTGCCGGCCCGGCCCGACCGGATCTTCGACCGTGCCGACGAGTGGACGGATCTCGTCGGCTTCGCCCGCGATCCCCGTCCGGGCGCCACCCTCGCGCTGGTCTCCGGGCAGCGCCGCCAGGGCAAGACGTTCCTGTTGGAGGCGGTGAGCCAGGCCACCGACGGCTTCTACTTCGACGGGCAGGCGGCGGCCGAGGCGGAGTCCCTGCGGCGGCTGGCCGAGCGGCTGGCCGCCCACACCGGAGCGGAGCGGCCGCCGCACTGGCACCGGTGGGACGACGCGGTGGAGGCGCTGCTCGCGCTGGGCGACGAACGGCCCGCGCCGGTGATCGTCGACGACTTCCCCGAGCTGGTCGGGCACAGCCCCGCCCTGCCGTCCGTGCTGCACTGCGCCTTCGTGCGCATGCACGAGCAGCGCCCGCACAACCGCACCCGGCTGATCCTCAGCGGCGCCAGCCCGGCCGTCATCCGCCGGCTCTTCGCCGGCCCGTCGTCGCTGCACGGCCTGGCCTCCCTGGAGCTGGTCGTGCGGCCGTTCGGCTTCCGGAAGGCGGCCCGCTTCTGGGGCATCCGCTCGCCCCGGCTCGCGGTGCAGGTGCACGCCGTCGTCGGCGGCACCCCGGCCTACCGCGGCGACCTGGTCTGCGACGACGTGCCGGCCGGCCCGGACGACTTCGACGCCTGGGTGTGCCGGACGGTGCTCAATCCGCGGGTGCCGCTGTTCTGGGAGGCCCGCCATCTGCTGGAGCAGGAGGGCGACTACGCCGACCGCGCCCTGTGCCACTCGGTGCTGGTCGCGATCGCCGGCGGCCGCTCCACCCCCGGCGGGATCGCCGACCGCCTGGGAGCCTCGCTGCACGAGGTCTCGCACGTCCTGGCCGTGATGCGGAACCACGGGCTGCTGCACGGCGAAGCCGACGCGTTCCGGCCGGGCCTGACCCGCTACCGCATCGCCGAACCGCTGCTGGCCTTCGAGCACGCCGTCGCCTGGCCGCACCGGGCCGCCCTGGAGCAGGAGGACCCGGCCGCCGTCTGGCGCCGGGTCCGCCCGGACTTCGACGCCTCGGTGGCCGCGCCGCACTTCGCCCAGCTCTGCCGGGACTGGGCCACCCGGTACGCCGCCTGGGACACCTTCGGCGGGGAGGCCGCGACGGCGGTTCGCGGCACCGTCCTCGATCCGGAGGAGAACGGCCGGCTCGACGCGGAGGTGGTCGTCCGCGGCACGGCCGACGGGCGCCCGGGAGTGCTGCTGTCGGTCGGGGTGGCCTGCTGGAACGAGGTCATGGACGCCCCGCACCTGGCCCGGCTGCGCCGCATCCTCGCCCTCCTCGCCGCGTCCGGCGAGGACACCGGCCAGATCGTGCCGGCCTGCTACGGCGGCGTCGGCTTCGGCCCGGAGCTGCGGGCCGCGGAGGCCAAGGGCGAGGTCCTGCTGATCGGCATCGACCGGCTCTACCACGGTGCATGACCGGCAATACCTGACGACCCGTCAGTAGAGTGCGGCCCGTCCGACTCGCGCCGCCGCGCCGGGCATGGCCAGCATGGAGGGAGCGGAGGCGTTCCGCTGCCCGTACGGGGAGGTGATCCGTGATGAATCTGCCGAGGCGCCACCGGTCCGGCGGCCCGTGGGAGCACGGGGCGGGCCTGCCCCGGCCGATGGCCGAGGTCCAGGAACTCTTCGACCGGATGAGCCACCTGCTGGAGTCCGCCGTGTTCCCCGCGTCCCTGACCGAGACGATGGCCTTCACCCCGCCCGCCGACCTGCACGAGACCGACGAGGCGTATGTGGTCGAGTGCGAACTGCCCGGAATCGCCCGCCAGGACGTCGACGTCGAGGTCGGCGAGCATGAGGTGAGCATCTCCGGCGAGTTCCGGGCGTCCGGGCGGGCCGGCGCGCTGCGCCACGGCGGGCGTCCCACCGGGGCGTTCGAGTACCGGGCGCTGCTGCCGGTGGACGTCAAGGCCGACGAGGTGACCGCCGCGCTCTCGGACGGTGTCCTCACGGTGACGATCCCCAAGGCGCAGGCCGCCAGGCCGCGCCACGTCGAGATCCAGGGCTGAACCGCCAGGACGCCACGGCGCCTTGCGGCGGTCGGCCCCGGCTCCTCGTGCGGACGGCCGCCGCGTACGCACACTGGAAGCAGGCGGGGCGCACGGCCCCCGGAGGGCATGCGCGCACAGTCACGGCAGTGCAGGGAAGGGTGAGCGGCGATGCAGGCGCACGAGGGAGACGTACTGCGCTTCACCGGACGCGCGGTGGGCAGCCCGGAGCACCGGGCCACGGTGGTCGAGGTGCTCGGCCGCAACGGCGCACCCCCGTACCGGGTGCGCTACGAGGACGGCCACGAGACGGAGATCTTCCCCGGACCGGGCTGTGTCACCGAAGCCGCCGCCGGGGCGCGCCCGGCGCGGACCGACGCGCCCCGGCACACGGTGTAGTCCCCATGGGACGCAAAGCGGCGGCTCGCCGGCACCGCGCGACGCCCGCCGGAACGGGACAGGGCGGCCGCGCCGACCAGACGGGCCGCACCAAGAAACCGCGGGGCCCGGCCGACGGCTCGCCGCGCGCCGACGAACTCCCCGGCGGCCGGCTGCCGCCGCACCAGGAGCCGAAGCCGAAGCGCCCGGTCCGGACGATCCGGGTGCCCCGCCTGTTCGGCTGAGCCCGCGGCCCGGCTCGCGAAGTCGCCGGGCCGGAGCGCGACGCGCAGCATGGAAGCGGGCCCCGGAAGCAGACCCCACGGGGCCCGGCACGCATCGGCCGGACGCCATGCGAACCCCATCGAGGCGCGGAGGTGACCGCGATGAACATGCCCGTACGACACCGGCCCGGCAGCTTCCTGGAGCAGGCTCTGCCGGCCTGGGGCGAGCCGATCGCCTCGGAGTTCGACGACCTCTACGAGCGGATGGGCCGGCTGCTCGAAGCCACCGGCGGTGGCACCGCGCTCGCCGGGCGGAGCCAGTGGGCGCCGCTGGCGGACCTGCACGAGACCGACGACGCCTATATCGTCGAGGCCGAACTCCCCGGGGTGAAACGCGACGACGTCGACGTCGAGATCGGCAACCGGGAACTGCGCATCACCGGCGAGTACAAGGAATGCGGGCACGAGGGCGTACTGCGCCGCACCACCCGCCGCACCGGCCGCTTCACCTTCCGCGCGGCGCTGCCCGTCGACGTCCGGACCGACGAGGTCACGGCGAACCTGACGGACGGCGTGCTGACCGTGACCCTCCCCAAGGCGGAGGCCACCACGCCCCGGCACATCGAGATCACGGACTGACGCGCGACGGCGGGCGTCCGCATCGCGCTCTGGAGACACCCCCCATGGACAGCAACGCGTTCGTCTACACCACCTACATCCGGACCACACCGGAGCGGCTCTGGCAGGCCCTCACCGACCCGTCGTTCACCCGCCGCTACTGGGGCGCGGAGTTCGCCACGGACTGGCGGACCGGCTCGACCATGGACTGGACCGAGCGCGGGGCCACCGTCACCGACCCCGAGCAGGTCGTCCTGGAGTCCACCCCACACCGGCGACTGTCGTACACCTGGCACACCTTCACCCCCGAGTGGGCCCGGAGCGTCGGCGTCGCGGACGACGTCCGGGCCAGGCTCGCGGCCGAGCCGCGCTCGAAGGTGACGTTCGAGATCGAGCCGCTCGGCGAGTTGGTGAGGCTCACCGTCGTGCACGACGGCTTCGCGGCCGGCTCCACCGCCCGCGGCATGATCGAGCACGGCTGGCCCGCACTGCTGTCCAACCTCAAGACCCTGCTGGAGACGGGCGAACTGCTGCCGGAGCCGGAGCCGGAGCCGGAGCCGGAGCCGGAGCCCGCGTCCCGGATCACGTCCGGGACGGGGCGGGCGTAGCCGCCGCGGCCCCGGCTTCCTCCGCGTTCCCCGTGTCCTCCTCCGTGTCCCCCTCCGCCTCGTCCCCGCCCGGACACAGGATCTGCGCGCCGGCCAGCAGCTCCGCGATCACCTCGTCGAGGTCCAGCCGCCGCTCCACCGCGTGCAGATGGGGCAGCGCGGCCCGGGTGCTCACCCGGGGCGGGGCGAGCAGCCGGCAGCAGTCCTCGTCCGGCAGGACGGAGACGTCCGCCGTGCCGATGGTCCGCGCCTCGTCGATGATCTCCTGCTTCTCCCAGCCGACCAGCGGCCGGACGACGGGCAGCGCGGCGGCTTCGTCCACCGCGGCGAGGTTCGCCAGCGTCTGGCTGGCCACCTGCCCCAGGCTGTCCCCGGTCACCAGCGCCTGCGCCCGGATCCGGCCGGCCAGTACCGAGGCGGCCCGGACCATCAACCGCCGCTGGGCCACCACCTGCAGCCGGCCCGCCCCGGCCACCGCCAGCTGCCGCTGCGCCCGCCCCAGGGCGATGACGTACAGCCTGCCCGGCGGCTGGTAGCGGTTGAGTTCCCGGGCGAGCGCGTACGCCTTGTACGCCGAGGACGCGTTGGTGTACGGGGCGCCCGTGAAGTGGACGAAGTCGCAGGCCAGTCCGCGGCGCATGGCACGGTAGGCGGCCACCGGCGAGTCGAAGCCGCCGGACAGCAGCACCAGGGCGCGGCCGCTCGCCCCGACCGGCAGCCCGCCCTGCCCCGGATAGCGGGCCCAGGACAGATAGGTCTCCCGGTGGTCGACCTCGATCGCCAGCCGGACGCCCGGGTGCGAGAGGTCGACCGGCAGTCCGCCCAGCGCCTCCTGGACCCGCCCCCCGACATACGCCTCCAGCTGCGTCGACGTCATCGGGAACGTCTTGTCCCGGCGCCGGACCCGGACCGCGAAACTCGCCACCGGCCGCTGCGCCACCACCGCGCCCAGCGTCCGCACCGCCGCCGTGGTGATCGCGTCCACGGCGCTGGGCACCCGGATCGCCGGCTCGACGGAGTTGAAACCGATCACCCGGCGGGCCCGTTCGACCAGGACCTCCTGCGGCACCTGCCCGCCCAGCACGGTGACGTTCTGCGCGGTCTTGATCCACGTGGAGCCGCCGACGCCGCGCAGCGCGAGCCGGAGGTTGTCGTGCAGCCGCTCGGTGAACAGCCGGCGGTTGCGCCCCTTGAGGAAGATCTCGCCGTGCTTGAGCAGGACGCAGGAGCGGTACGGGCCGGGCGTCCCGGTGAGGGGATTGCGTGGTGCGCCGGACACAACTCTCCTTCGTGCGTCGTGGTGCGGCCCGGGGCGCGGCCCACCGGCTCCCCGCCCGGCGGACCTGCCGCATCTCCAGGGTAGACACGCGGGCCTCCCGGGCCGTCGTCCGGCGTCGCCGGCTCAGCCCACCGGGGCGGCACGGTGGCGGCCGGCGAGCACCCGGGCGGCGAGCTCGAAGCGCAGGGCGCACTCGTGCCGCCCCGGGCCCGGGCCGGCCGGGGCGATGGCCGGCTCGAACGCCCGCTGCAGGGCGACCACCAGATCGTCGTGCTTGCCGGCGAAGTAGGCGAGATTGCGCCGCCACTCGCGGTGCCGCGCCGTGGAGACCGGCTCCCGGTGCAGGTGGTAGGCGCCCGCCTCGGGCGCGTAGCGCAGCCGCAGACCGCGCCGGGTGAGCCGGTAGCCCAGCTCGGAGTCCTCCAACCCCCAGCCCACGAACGCCTCGTCGAAGCCGCCGGCGGCCACCAGATGACGCCGCCGCACCGACGCGTTGCACGCCCACAGGTAGTGCCAGGCGGTCTCCAGGTCGGCCAGCTCGCAGTCGAACGCCTCCAGCACCGGCTCCCGTTCGTCGCCCCGCACCACCGGCGGCAGCGCCTCGAAGCTGAACTCGTACCGCAGCCGCTCCCGGTCCACCGGCCCGTCCCCCAACTGGAACCGCCGGCCGACGACCACCGCCCCGTCGTCCCCGGCATGGGCCCGGGCGTGCTCGGCGAGGAACGTCGGCGCCACCACCTGGTCCGCGTCGAGCAGCACCACAAGATCCCCGGCCGCCCGCGCCAGCCCGAGGTTGCGGGCCCGGGCCCGGCCGGACGCGGCGGAGCGCGGCGCGTACACATAGCGGAGGTCCAGGCCGGACGGGAGGCCCGCGACCATCCGGTCCGTGCCGTCGGCCGAGCCGTCGTCCACCACTATCACCTCGGACGAGTGCTGCGCTTCGAGCGACTGACGGGCCAGGGACAGCAGGCACAGCTCCAGCACGTCCCGGGCGCGGTAGGCGGGGATGACGACACTGATCCTCATGCTCCGACGGGCCTCATCTCGGTGGGCGACAGCCTGGTGAAGAACCCGCACGGCCGGTGCCCACCCGGAGTCATGGCGACGCCCACGGCGTGGGACGGACCCGGGGATGCGCCGGTGTCTCGGGGAGCGCGGCGTGCTGCGGGTGAGGGGTGATGGGGTGACGCGGGACGGCCCGGGAAGTCAACCACCGCGTCAAGGAAAGGGTCAACGACACCCTTTCGTACCGGAATTGACCCTCTTGACGTGCCCCTCCCGCTGCGGTAGCCGCCGTTCGCCGGCACCCGTGGGGGCGCTGGGGCGCGGACGGAGTCCTGAGGCGGGCGCGCGCGGCGACGGCCGCCCGGCGCGGACGCCCGTCCGGACCGGGCCCCGTGCCGCCCCGCCCGCCCGCAGCCCGAACGGCCCAGCGGAAACCGGCCCGAACACGGCCGAGATGATGCCGCCCACGGGTGGGACGGACCGGAGCTACCGGCGCCGCTCCACCCTGCGCTCGTCCCACACCGCTTCCGGCGTCTCCCGGACCCGGCCGTCCTGCCCGAAGACCAGATACCGGTCGAAGGAACGGGCGAACCAGCGGTCGTGGGTGACCACCAGCGCCGTGCCCTCGTACGCCTCCAGGCCCTTCTGCAGCGCCTCGGCCGACTCGAGGTCGAGGTTGTCCGTCGGCTCGTCCAGCAGCAGCGCGGTCGCCCCGCCGATCTCCAGCAGCAGGATCTGGAACCGCGCCTGCTGCCCGCCGGACAGCTTCTCGAAGGGCTGGTCCCCGTGCCGGTCGAGTTCGTACCGGCGCAGCGCGCTCATCGCCGGCCCCCGGCTGCGCGCATGCTCGGTCCACAGGATCTCGACGAGCGTGCGCCGCATCAGCTCCGGCCGGGCGTGGGTCTGCGCGAAGTGGCCCGGCACCACCCGGGCGCCCAGTTTCCACTGCCCGCCGTGCGCGACGTCCTCACCCGCCAGCAGCCGCAGGAAGTGCGACTTCCCCGAGCCGTTGGACCCCAGGACCGCGACCCGCTCGCCGTAGAAGACCTCCAGGTCGAACGGCTTCATCAGCCCCGTCAGCTCCAACTGCCGGCAGGTCACCGCCCGGACGCCGGTGCGGCCGCCCGTCAGCCGCATGGTGATCTTCTGCGGGCGCGGCGGCTCAGGCGGCGGGCCGATCTCCTCGAATTTCTGCAGCCGGGTCTGCGCCGCGTGGTACCGCGAGGCCATCTCGTCGCTGCGCGAGGCGTACTGCCGCATGTCGGCCACCAGCCGCTTGAGCTGGGCGTGCTTCTCGTCCCAGCGCCGCCGCAGCTCCTCGAACCGCTCGAACCGCTCGGCCCGCGCCGCGTGGTACGTCGCGAAGCCGCCGCCGTGCACCCACACGTCGCTGCCCGCCGCACCGGGCTCCACGCTCACGATCCGCTGCGCCGCCCGCGCCAGCAGCTCCCGGTCGTGGGAGACGAACAGCACCGTCTTACGGGTCTCCCGCAGCTGCTCCTCCAGCCACTGCTTGCCGGGCACGTCGAGGTAGTTGTCCGGCTCGTCGAGCAGCAGCACCTCGTCCGGGCCGCGCAGCAGTGCCTCCAGCACCAGCCGCTTCTGCTCGCCGCCGGAGAGCGTGCGCACCGCCCGCCACTGTGCCTTCTCGTAGGGGATGCCCAGCGCGGACATCGTGCACATGTCCCACACCGTCTCGGCCTCGTACCCGCGGGCCTCCGCCCAGTCGCTCAGGGCCTGCGCGTACTGCATCTGCGCGGCCTCGTCGTCCCGCTCCATGAGGGCCGTCTCGGCCTCGTCGACGGCGTGCGCCGCCTGCCGGATCCGCTCCGGCGCCACCGCCACCAGCAGATCCCGGACCGTCCGCTCGTCCCGCACCGAGCCGACGAACTGGGGCATCACCCCCAGCCCGCCGCTGACCGTCACCGACCCGCCGTGCGGCCTCAACTCACCCGAGATCAGCCGCAACAGCGTGGTCTTGCCCGCGCCGTTCGCCCCGACGAGCGCGGCCACCGCCCCCTCGCCCACCCGGAAGGAGGCGTCGTCGAGCAGCACCCGCCCGTCCGGAAGGTAGTACTCCACGTGCGCGACTTCTACATGCCCCATGAACCGACCCAAACTGAAGAACGCCGAGAAAGCCGAGAAAGAAGAACGCCGAGAAACCGCTTTGTCACGGCAGGGCCCCGCCGTCGGCCGCCGGCTTCTCCCAGACCGACACATGCCGGCGGCTCTCGCCGGTGAACGCCTCGCCCGCCCACCCGGCCCAGCGCTCGCGCAGCCGCAGCCCGGCCAGCTGCGCCATCAGATCGAGTTCCGCCGGCCAGACGTACCGGAAGGGGATCGACCGATAGCGGCCGCGCCCGTCGACGACATCGACGTAGTTCGAGCTCATCGCCTGCGTGGCGACGTCGTAGAGGTCGAACGCCCACCGGGTCGGGCTGATCTGGAACGGCACGGCGTGCTGTCCCGCCGGGAGCTTCCGCAGCTCGGGGACCATCACCTCGACGACGAAGCAGCCGCCCGGTGCGAGGTGCACCGCGACATTGCGGAAGCAGGCGACCTGCGCCTCCTGGGACGTCAGATTCATGACGGTGTTGAAGACCAGGTAGGCGAGGGAGAACGTCCCGTCCACCCGCGTGGTGGCGAAGTCGCCGATCGTCACGCCGATGCCGTCGCCGCCCGGCTTGGCCCGCAGCCGGGCGACCATCGCCCGCGACAGGTCGATGCCGTGGACCGGCACCCCGCGGCGCGCCAGCGGCAGCGCGATCCGCCCCGTCCCGACGCCCAGCTCCAGCGCCCGCCCGCGCCCGGCGCGCCGGACCAGGAAATCGACCGCCGGCTCCACAACTCCCGCCGCGAACATCTCCGCTGACGACTCGTCATAGGTTTCCGCGACACCCTGCCCGAAGTATCCGTCCGCATCGACATCGACCATGCTCGGACCGTACTGCGCAGGGCGCCCGCACCGCTCGGCATTTTCGCGCGGGTCCAGCCGTTCCCGGCCAGGTCCCGGCCCCGGGCCGCGGGGCAGGCGGGCACCTCGTGCCGGGCAGCGGACCGTCGTGCGGCCTCCGACCGCCGGCGGAGGTGGCGGGGTCAGCTGCCGACCGCGACGACGTCGGTGGCGTCCACCGCGCGGCGCAGGGCGCGGGCGAGCCGGACGGCGTCGCCGACCGCCCACACATGGACGAAGAACAGCCGGGGCTCGTCCGTCAGGCCGTGGTTGTGCAGCTCGACGAGCTTGGCGTCGGCCTTCCGCAGCGCCCGCAGGACGTCCTGGACCTCGTCGGCGACCATGCAGCAGTCCGCGCTGACCGCGGCCCGGCCGTCGCCCAGCGGCTGGAAGTTGAAGGCGCTGGTCGAGCCCAGGCCCGGCGGCAGCACCAGCCTGCCGTCGGTGATCTTCTCCCGGCGGACGAAGATGCACTTGTAGATGCCGTCGTCCACGGACCCCTTGGCGCGCATCGCATCGTCGATCCCGTCGGTGTCCAGATCGACGTCGTCGTCCGCGTCGGACTCCTTCTCCTTCGCGAGCGGGGTGCCGGTGCCGTCGAACGCCTTGCGGATACCGCGCGCCAGGGCCACCGGGTCGTCGCCGTGCCCGTGCACATGGACCCACCAGATGTCGGGCCGCTGGGAGAGCAGGTGCTTGTGCAGCGCGGTCAGGGCGAGGTCGTGCTTCTGCAACGTGTCGACGAAACCCTGGAGTTCGTCCTCGGTCACCACCACGTCGCCCATCAGCAGGGTGCTGTCGTCGGCGTAGCGGACGAAGGAGACGTGCGAGCCCAGTGCGAGGGCCGGTTTGACGTGGACGCGATGGGAGGCCACCTTGAGGTCCCGGCGGGGGAGGCCGGTGTGGTACATCACCTTGCGTTTCATGTCGCCGGTCCGGCCCATCGTCCTGGCCACCGACTTCCAGTGGGAGAGCGTGGTCTGGACCGGTTCGATCAGCTTCCGCGCGGCCGGCGCGAGCGCCTCGGCCGACCCGCCCGGCAGGGCGGCCGGACGGGCCCGCGCCGGGGTCGGCGCCGCGGCCAGCAGCGGCGCGAAGGCCGCTGCGGCCAGTACGCGCCGCCGAGGAGAACCCGCTCGCGGATCGGGGGTCTGCTGTCGTTCTCCAGCCATGACGTGAATACCTCCACGGTGACCTCCCTCAGGAGGAGTTGGATGCTTCCCCGCACTGATCGCGGGTCTCCCCGTGGTTGCGGGCCAGCTGGGCTAAGCGGTCATCGTGATGGGTGAGGGCTCGGGGCCGGACGGCCGGTCCCGTTGACGGCTCCGGCGTCCGGGCCCCTCCGGGGCGTCCGCGCGGCCGGCTCCCCCGATTGCCCGGCGGCCGGTGCCGGGGCCGTCGGCAGCGCCGAGACTGATCGGAGCGCAGGGAGGAGGAGCCGCCCATGACCGACCACGACCGGGCCGCCGGCCACGGCGACCCACCGCCGCGCATGGGCTTCTTCACCGACACCTCGGTCTGCATCGGTTGCAAGGCATGCGAGGTGGCCTGCAAGGAATGGAACGCCATCCCCGAGGACGGCCTGGAACTGACCGGCATGTCCTACGACAACTCCCAGCGGCTGAGCGCCGACACCTGGCGCCATGTGGCCTTCGTCGAGCAGCGCCGCACCCCCGCGGACGACCACGCGGACGTCGACGTCTTCCAGGCCGCCGCACGGCTGGGCGCCGTCCCGGACGGCCCGTCACCCGGGCCCGGGTCCGCCGCCCCGCCCGCCCCCGACGGCCGCACCGAGCTGCGCTGGCTGATGTCCTCCGACGTGTGCAAGCACTGCACCCGCGCCGCCTGCCTCGACGTCTGCCCCACCGGATCGCTGTTCCGCACCGAGTTCGGGACCGTCGTGGTACAGGAGGACATCTGCAACGGCTGCGGCTACTGCGTGCCCGCCTGCCCCTACGGCGTCATCGACCAGCGGTCCGGCGACGGCCGGGCGTGGAAGTGCACCCTGTGCTACGACCGGCTGGGCGCCGGCGCCGAACCGGCCTGCGCCAAGGCGTGCCCCACCGACTCCATCCAGTTCGGACCGCTGGACGAACTGCGGGAGCGGGCCGCGGCCCGCATCGCCCGGCTGCACGCCGACGGCGTCGCCGAGGCCCGCCTCTACGGGGAGAGCCCGCACGACGGCGTCGGCGGGGACGGCGCGTTCTTCCTGCTGCTGGACGAGCCGGAGGTCTACGGGTTGCCCCCGGACCCCGTCGTCACCACCCGGGACCTGCCGGCCATGTGGCGTTACGCGGCCGCGGCCGCCGCGACCCTGGCCGCCGGAGTCGCCGTCAGTTTCCTCAGGAGAGACCGTTGACGCAGTCCAGGACCAACGGCCGGCGCGACCGCGGCGGGAAGGGCGAGCGGCCCGTCGTCCCCCGGGCGGACTTCGCCTCCTACTACGGCCGCCCGGTGCTCAACAAGCCGACCTGGCAGGCCCTCGACATCGCCGGCTACGTCTTCCTCGGCGGACTCGCGGGCAGCTCCTCCCTGCTCGCCGCCGGCGCCCACCGCACCGGCCGCCCCCGGCTCGCCCGCGCGGCCAAGACGGGCGCGTCGGCGGCGATCACCCTGTCGCTGGGCGCCCTCGTACACGACCTCGGCCGGCCGGCCCGCTTCCTGCACATGCTGCGGGTCCTCAAGCCGACCTCGCCGATGAACCTCGGCTCCTGGCTGCTCGCGGGCTACGCACCCCTGGCGGTCGGCGCCGCCCTGAGCGACCTGACCGGCGCCGGCCGGCGGGCCGGGGCGGCCGCGACCGCCGCGGCGGCGGCCCTGGGGCCGGCCGTCACCACCTACACCGCCGTCCTCCTCAGCGACACCGCCGTACCGTCCTGGCACGAGGGGTACCGTCAGCTGCCGTTCGCCTTCGCCGGCTCGGGGGCCGCCGCCGCGGCCGGCCTCGGCCTGCTGGCCGCCCCGGTGCGGGAAGCCGGCCCGGCGCGCCGGCTCGCGGTCCTCGGCGCCGCGCTGGAGGCCGGTGCGACCCGCCTGCTGACGCGGCGGATCGGGCTCGCCGCACAGCCGTACCGTACCGGCCGCGCCGGGGCCCTGATGCGGGCCGCGGAGGCGCTGACCGCGGGCGGCGCACTGCTGGCCGCCGGCCCCGGGCGGCGCAGCCGCCGGACCGCCGCGGCGGCCGGCGCCGCCCTGCTCGCCGGCTCCGCCGCGCTGCGCTTCGGGGTCTTCCACGCCGGCGTCGCCTCCGCCGAGGACCCCCGCTACACCGTCGTGCCGCAACGGGAGCGGCTGCGCGCCCGCGAGCGGGGGTGAGCCGCCGGCGGCCCGCCGGGGCCGGACGCGCTCCGGTTGCGGGGCGCCCGGTCGCCGTCGGATCGTGGCAGGACATGGCCGGGCCCGGGCGGGCGCGGCAGCGAGGGCCGCCGGACGGGAGCGGGAGAGGAGCCGATCGCCATGGGCGTGCACACCTGGATCGAGGGCTGGCCGGTCTACCGGCAGCTGACCGGCGACGACCCGACCGGCCGGGGAGCCGCGGCCAAGAGCCCCGCCACCGCGCACCGCACCGCACGCACCCGCACCGCCGACAAGGTCGTCCCGTCCGTCTGCCCGTACTGCGCGGTGGGCTGCGGCCAGAGCGTCTACGTCCAGGACGGCCGGGTCACCCAGATCGAGGGCGACCCCGACTCGCCCGTCTCACGCGGCCGGCTGTGCCCCAAGGGCGCCGCCAGCCTCCAGCTGACCACCGGCCCGGCCCGGGAGCACCACGCGCTCTACCGCCGCCCTCACGGCAGCCGCTGGGAGCGGATCGACCTGGTGACGGCGATGGACATGATCGCCGACCGGGTCGTCGAGGCCCGCCGCAAGGGCTGGCAGTGGGCGGCCGACGGGCTCCGCACCCGCCGCACGCTGGGCATCGCCAGCCTGGGCGGCGCCACCTTGGACAACGAGGAGAACTACCTCATCAAGAAGCTGTTCACGGCCCTGGGCGCGGTCCAGATCGAGAACCAGGCACGTATTTGACACTCCGCCACCGTTCCCGGTCTGGGAACCTCGTTCGGCCGCGGCGGTGCGACCACCTTCCAGCAGGACCTCCAGAACTCCGACTGCATCGTCATCCAGGGCTCGAACATGGCCGAGTGCCATCCGGTCGGGTTCCAGTGGGTGATGGAGGCCAAGGCCCGCGGCGCGCGGATCGTCCACGTCGACCCGCGCTTCACCCGCACCAGCGCCCTGGCGGACCTGCACGTCCCGCTGCGCGCCGGCAGCGACATCGCCTTCCTCGGCGGCCTGATCAACCACGTCCTGCGCACCGAGGCGTACTTCCGCGCGTACGTGGTCGCCTACACCAACGCGCCGTTCGTCCTCGGCGAGGACTTCCGCGACACCGAGGACCTGGCCGGTGTCTTCTCCGGCCTGGACCGGGACGGCCGCGTCTACGACACCACCAGCTGGCAGTACGAGGCCGCCGAGACCGGCCACGGCGAGCCCCGCCGCGACGAGACCCTCACCCACCCGCGGTGCGTCTTCCAGGTGCTGCGGCGGCACTACGCCCGGTACACCCCCGAGCTGGTCGAGGAGGTCTGCGGGGTACCGCGTGCGCTGTTCCGTCAGGTGTGCGACCTGCTCACGCAGAACTCCGGCCGGGACCGCACCACCGCGTTCGCCTACGCGGTCGGCTGGACCCAGCACACCGTCGGCGTGCAGTACATCCGGGCCGCGGCCGTCCTGCAGACCCTCCTGGGCAACATCGGCCGCCCCGGCGGCGGCATCCTGGCGCTGCGCGGCCACGCCTCCATCCAGGGCTCCACCGACATCCCCACCCTCTTCGACCTGCTGCCCGGCTACCTCCCCATGCGGCAGGCCCACGAGGGCCAGGACCTGGCGGAGTTCGTGGCCGGCCGATCGCCGCGCAAGGGCTACTGGGGCGACCTGCGTGCCTACCTGGTCAGTCTGCTCAAGGCGTACTGGGGCGACGCGGCCACCGAGGAGAACGACTTCTGCTTCGACTACCTGCCCCGCCTGACCGGCTCGCACAGCACCTACGAGACCGTCCACGCCCAGCTCGACGGCGTCTGCAAGGGCTACTTCCTGATGGGCGAGAACCCGGCCGTCGGCTCGGCCAACGCCAAGCTGCAGCGGCTCGGCATGGCGGCCCTGGACTGGCTGGTGGTCCGCGACTTCTCGCTGATCGAATCGGCGACCTGGTGGCAGGACGGCCCCGAGATCGCCACCGGCGAACTGCGCACCGAGGACATCGGCACCGAGGTCTTCTTCCTGCCCGCCGCCGCCCACACCGAGAAGGCGGGCAGCTTCACCAACACCCAGCGGATGCTGCAATGGCACCACCAGGCCGTGGAACCGCCCGGGGACGCCCGCAGCGACCTGTGGTTCACCTACCACCTCGGCCGCCTCCTCAAGGCGAGACTGGCCGCCTCGAACGACCCGATGGACCACCCCGTCCGCGACCTGACCTGGGACTACCCGACCCACGGCGGGCACGCCGAACCGGACGCCGAGGCGGTGCTCGCCGAGATCAACGGCCGCGACGCCGACGGCCGTCCGCTGTCGTCCTACGAACAGCTCGCCGCGGACGGCTCGACCGCCTGCGGCTGCTGGATCTACTGCGGCGTCCACGCCGACGGGGTCAACCAGGCGGCCCGCCGCAAGCCCGGCCGGGACCAGAACTGGGTGGCCGCCGAGTGGGGTTGGGCCTGGCCCGCCAACCGGCGCATCCTCTACAACCGGGCCTCCGCCGACCCCGACGGCCGCCCCTGGAGCGCCCGCAAGGCCCTGGTGTGGTGGGACCCGGACCGGGCCGCCTGGACCGGCCACGACGTCCCCGACTTCCGCGCCTCCACCCCACCCGACCACCGCCCGCCGCCCGACGCCACCGGCGCCGCGGCGCTCTCCGGCACCGACGCCTTCGTCATGCAGGCCGACGGCAAGGCATGGCTGTACGCGCCGGCCGGCCTCGTCGACGGCCCGCTGCCCACCCACTACGAACCGCAGGAGTCGCCGTTCACCAACCCGCTCCACCCCCAACAGCACAACCCCGTACGGCACTTGCTGCGCCCGCACCCCGCCGACCGCTTCCACCCCGCCGGCGCCGCACCCGGCGCGGACGTCTTCCCGTACGTCGTGACCACCTACCGCCTCACCGAGCACCACACCGCCGGCGGCATGTCCCGCTGGCTGCCCTACCTGGCCGAACTCCAGCCGGAGTTCTTCTGCGAGGTGTCACCGGAACTGGCCGCCGAACGGGGACTGGCCCACACCGACTGGGCCACGATCGTCACCGCCCGCGGCGTCATCGAGGCCCGGGTGCTGGTCACCGACCGGATGGCGCCGCTGACCGTCCAGGGTCGCCGGATCCACCAGATCGGCCTGCCCTACCACTGGGGACCCAACGGCTACAGCACCGGCGACGCCGCCAACGAACTCCTCCACCTGTCCCTCGACCCCAACACCCACATCCAGGAGGCCAAGGCGCTGACCTGCGACATCCGCCCGGGACGGCGGCCGCGCGGCCCCGCCGCCGCGGCCCTGGTCGCGGCCTGCCGGCGGCGCGCCGGCATCACCGAGGACACCGGCCGGGAACCCTGACGACCGCGGCCCGGCCGCGCCCGCTCAGCGGACGACCAGCGTGCGCTCCGCCCACCCCACCAGCTCGCCGACGACCGGGGCGCCCGGCACCTCGCCGGCCACCAGCAGCCCACCGGACGTCTGCGCGTCCGCCAGCAGCAGCCGCGTCGCCTCGTCCGCGGTGCCGAAGTCGGTGTGCGGCGCGACCCACTCCAGATTCCGCCGGGTGCCGCCGCTGACGTACCCGTCCCGCACCGCCTCCCGGGCGCCGTCCAGCAACGGCACCGCCCCCGCGTCCAGCACCGCGGTCACCCCGGAGGCCCGCGCCAGCTTGAACAGATGGCCCAGCAGCCCGAACCCGGTGACGTCGGTCGCACACCGGGCACCCGCCGCCACGGCGGCCCGCGCCGCGTCCCGGTTGAGCGCCGCCATCGTCGCCACCGCCTCCTCGAACCGCTCCCCGGTCGCCTTGTGACGGTTGTTCAACACCCCGACGCCGAGCGGTTTGGTCAGCGACAGCGGCGTCCCCGGTACCCCGGCGTCGTTGCGCAGCAGCCGGTCCGGATCGGCGACCCCGGTCACCGCCATCCCGTACTTCGGCTCTGGATCGTCGATGCTGTGACCGCCGCCCACATGGCACCCCGCCGCCGACGCGACGTCCCAACCGCCCCGCAGCACCTCCCGCGCGAGGTCCGCCGGCAACACCTCCCGCGGCCAGGCCAGCAGATTCACCGCCAGCACCGGCTCCCCGCCCATCGCGTACACATCGGACAGCGCGTTGGCCGCCGCGATCCGCCCCCAGTCGTACGCATCGTCCACCACCGGCGTGAAGAAGTCCGCCGTCGAAACCACCGCCGTCCCGCCCGTGCCGCCGCCGGCCCCGCCCCCGCCCAACCGCACCACCGCCGCATCATCACCGGTCTCCAGCCCCACCACCAACTCCAGCCCCCCGGCAACACCCCCGCCCCGGTCCAACCCGGCCACCACCGCCTCCAACTCCCCCGGCGGAATCTTGCAGGCACACCCGCCACCCCGCGCATACTGCGTAAGCCGCACCCCCGCCACACTCATCGCCTCCTCCACAACCTCAGCGCCCTGCCGCTGCCTGCTGTCCGCCATGCCGTGCCGTCCCGGATCCGGGGCACCTCCCGGCCGGCCGGGTACCTTGGGCCGAGTCCGCCGACGCGGCGGGGAGGCGTGCGGGTGCCTGGTGGCCCTCCCGGTCTTCAAAACCGAGGTGTCCGAGGATCTCGGACAGGCGGGTTCGATTCCCGTCCGCCTCCGCTCGCCACGGCCTGCCGACCCGCGGACGGCTCCAGCGTACGGATCAGCACCTCAAACCGCGCCAAGCGCACCCGTACACGGCGCTCACCTCACCCCTACCGCCGACGCCGCTGCCGGCCGCAGATGGCCTGTAGCACCGGCGCACGTTGGAGTGACATGGGCGTGTGCCGGAGGAGGCCCGGGGAGTGGCGGGAAAGATGGCGGTGATCCTGCCGATGAATCGCCTTGACGAGTGGAGGTCCCTCATGAAGCGCCTGACCGTTCTCGCCACAGCAGTAGCGGCCTCAGTGCTGGTCGTCCTTGCAGCCGGCACCGCCAGTGCCGACGGGCCCAATTCCGGCTCTGCCCGGATCGGAACCGCCCCGATCACCGAAGGTATTCAGAGAGTGGTGAGCGGCGCCTTTCTTGTAGACGACTGAGTTCCCCCAAGGGGCAGATCCTTGGATACCTGGCGCGACGCCTCCGTTCATGCTCATTCGAGGGCGAGGACGGGGGCGCTGCTGTGTGCGATACCGCGGGGTTCGCGCCACATGGTCCACAGGGTGGGGCCGTTGCCCGGGAGTTGCATCTTCTCTCGGACGATGAAGCCGAAGTGCTCGTAGACGGGCAGGTTGGACGGCTTGGAGGACTCCAGGTAGGTGGGCAGCCCGGCGGCGTCGGCCTTGGCCAGGCCCGAGCGGAGCAGGGCGGATCCGTGGCCCTGGCCCTGGGCGGCCGGGTCGGCGCCGATCAACGCCAGTGACCAGTGCGGTTCCTGGGGCGTGTAGGCGGCGGCCGTCTGGGCGGCCTCCGCGAAGAGGGCGGCACGGTCGCCGAGGATGCTTGCGAGTTCCTGGAGGGTCTCCGCGTCGGGAACGGCCTTGTCCTGTGCCTCCGGCGGCACCCAGAACGCGGCGGCCGCGTCGGTGCGTTCGCAGACGCCGTGGCGGACGTACTGGCGGGTGAAGAGCGTGCTGAAGTAGCGGCCGAGTCCTGCCTCGCGTGAGGTGTCGTCGGGGAAGCACCAGCGCATCATCGGGTCGTCGTCGAAGGCGCGGGTCAGGGCGCGGCTGATCAGTGGAGCGTCGTCGATCGTCGCCGTCTTTGGGGTGTTCGGTATCGACATACCGGTCATTGTGTACGGCGGTGATCTCGGGGCGTGGGGCGGGGTCGGTCGGTGTGGCGGGCCAACTGGCCGGCGGAGCAACGGGACAGTCGGTGTCAGGGGCCAACCGGGCGGCGGTGAACGGACAGCGCCTCGGCCCCGCGTGGGCAGGGACGAGGCGCTGTGGTGGTCAGTTCGTGGGCCGGCGGGTGTGTATCGCGTCGGTCCAAGCGGCGAGCAGTTGCTCGTACTCGGCTTGCTCTTCGGGCCATAGTGGCCGACCGACACGGGCGGCCATGAACGTACGTATACGTTCGTTGGCCTCGGCGGTGGCGTCTGGGACGCATGTGGGCGCCATGCCGAAGATGATATGCCGCTGGATGGTCTGAGGCTATTACCGCGTTTGGGTGATGCTGGCAAGCTCTGCCCTGGATGTCACGGAGGCGACAGTGCGGGCCCGCCCCCGGTGGCGGTGGGGGTGCGGCAGCGGCGGTGGGTGGCGTTGATGCGTTGGGTGCGGCCCTGGTGGTCCAGGTGTTCCAGGAGGGGGACGGCGACCCGGCGGGTGGTGTCGAGGGCGCGGCGGGCCTCGCTGAGGGTGAAGGGCTGGGGGAGGGCGGCGAGGAGGGCGGCGGCCCGGGTGTCGGCGCCGGGGCGCAGGACGATGCCCTCGGTGAGGCGCCACAGCATGCCCGCGGCCTCGGCCGCCGCCAACTCTCGGGTGGCAAGGCCGAGTTCGGCGAGGCGGGTGGTGTCCGGGGCGTGGAACGGCGCGGTGGCGAGGTCGCGGAGGACCGTGTCGACTGCCGTGCGTACGCGGGGTGGGAGGGGCGGGTGTTCGGTGGTGTCGTAGATCCGGCCGTCGCGGTGGTGGAGGGGGCGGGTACCGGGTGTGGTCAGGAGCGCGTGGACGAGGGCGCGGTCCGGGAGGTCGAGCAGCCGGCGGGCGGCCTCGGTGGGGAGGCCGGGGGTGAGGGGGTGGTCCGTGGCGTGTGCGGTGACGGCGGTGGCCAGGCGGGTGCGGAGCCGGGTCCAGTGGGCCGGGTCGGCCAGCCAGCCGGGGGCGACCTCCGACCCGGTGGCCGGGACGCCCATCGCGAGCAGGTCCTGACGCCGGATCAGGCCGCGGCGGCGGAGTTCGGCGGTGGCGTCCGGGGCGCCGGTCAGCGTGGCGAGCACCGCGGCGCGGGAGGCCGCGTCGCCGCGCCGGGTGAGCCGGGGCGGCCGGACGTCGAGCACCGTGATGCCGCCCGGGACCCGGTGCCGGCCCGGGTCGCGGAGCAGGGCGCGGTCGCCGACCCGTAGGGGGAGCGGGCGGCGGAGAGTGAGCCGGGCGGTGTCCGGGCCGAGGGGGCGGACCGTGACCGGGACCGCGGCCGTGCCGGCGTGCAGCATCAGGTGGCGGGGGAGCGCGGTGGTGGCGTCCCCGCGCAGCCGGACGTCGATCAGGTCGGTGCCGGTCCATCGGCCGGGGGTGAGCAGGGCACTGCCGCGCCGGATGCGGGCCTCGCCCGGGCCGTGGACGTTGACGGCCACCCGCGCCACCGCCGTCACCTCCGTACGCTCCTGCCGGAGGCACTGCAGGCCCCGCACCCGGACCTCCGCGTCCGCCCCGGGGGCCCCGTCGCCGCCGGCGACGACGAGCCGGTCGCCGGTGCGCAGGGTGCCGCCGCCGAGCGTGCCGGTGACCACGGTGCCCCGGCCGCGGACGGAGAAGACCCGGTCCGCCCACAGCCGGACGTCGGCGCCGTGGTCCGGAGCGGGGAGGCGGCCCGTCAACCGGGTGAGAGCCGCCCGGAGTTCGGCGAGACCGGTGCCGGTGGTGGCGCTGACCGGAACGGATGCGACGCGGCCCAGGGAGGTGGCGGCGATCCGTGTCAGCGCGTCCCGGCGGACCGGCTCCGGGTCGGCGAGGTCGCTGCGGGTGACCGCCAGCAGCCCGTACCGCACTCCGAGCGCGTCCAGGACGGCGAGGTGCTCGGCCGATTGCGGCTGCCAGCCCTGGTCGGCAGCGACCACCAGGAGGACCGCCGGGACCGGCCCGACCCCGGCGAGCATGGTGCCCACCAGCCGCTCGTGGCCCGGGACGTCGACGAAGGCGAGGGACGGGTCGGTGGGGCCGAGCCGCGTCCAGACGAACCCCAGGTCGAGGGTGAGGCCGCGGCGGCGCTCCTCCTCCCACCGGTCCGGTTCCATGCCGGTCAACGCCTTGACCAGCGTGGACTTGCCGTGATCGACATGGCCGGCGGTGGCCAGCACATGCATCCGGCCGGCCGCCCGCACCTCGCCGTCGTCGTTGCCTGCCACGCGGCTCACCGGTCCGCGGCGGCGCGGACCGCCTCCGCCAACTCGGTGTCCTCCTCCGCGGGCACCGCCCGCAGATCCAGCAGACACCGCCCGCCCGCGACGCGTCCCAGTACGGCGGGCGCACCGGTGCGCAGCCGCGCCGCGAACCACTCCGGCAGCGACAGCGCCGCGCTGGGGAGGACGACGCCCGGGGCACCACCGCCGCCCACCGTCGCCTCGGAGGCCACCGCGTACGCGTCCACGCCGGCGGCGCGCAGGCGTTCGGCCAGTCGCTCGGCGCGCGACCGGAGTTCCCGGACATCGGTGTGCAGGGCCCGGTGGGTGGGAGTGGCCGGTCCGCGGACGGTCGCGGTCAGTGCGGCGAGCGTCAGCTTGTCGGTGCGCAGGGCGCGTGCCAACGGGTGCCGTGCCATCCGGCGGACCGGCTCGGCGCGCCCCAGGACCAGTCCGCACTGCGGGCCGCCGAGCAGCTTGTCGCCGCTGGCCGTGACGACGGACGCGCCGGCCCGCAGCCAGCTCTCCGCGTCCGGCTCGTCGGGCAGCAGCGGGTCGGGTGCCAGCAGGCCGGAGCCGATGTCGGCGACGACCGGGACGCCGAGGCGGGACAGTTCGGCGACGGTCGCCGCGCGGGTGAAGCCGCTGATCCGGAAGTTGGAGGGGTGGATCTTGAGCACACAGCCGGTGTCCGGGCTCAGCGCGGCCCGGTAGTCGTCGGCGGTGGTGCGGTTGGTGGTGCCCACCTCCCGCAGGCGGGCGCCGGTGGACACCAGCAGCTCCGGCAGCCGGAAACCGTCGCCGATCTCCACCAACTCGCCGCGGCTGACGATGATTTCGCGGCCGGCGGCCAGCGCGGTCGCGGCCAGGACGAGGGCGGCGGCGCCGTTGTTGACCACATGCGCCGCCTCGGCCGCCGGGACGGCGTGCAGCAGGGCGTCGAGGGCGGCGGCGCCGCGCCGGGCGCGCCGGCCGGTGCCGAGGTCCAGTTCCACATCGGTGCAGCCGCAGGCGTCGGCCACCGCCGCCCGGGCCGCCGCCGACAGCGGGGCCCGCCCGAGGTTGGTGTGCAGCAGCACCCCTGTCGCGTTCAGTACCGGGCGCAGCCCGCCGGCGTTCCGGGGCAGCGCCCGCAGCACCGCCTCGGTGATCGCGGAGGGCGGTAACCCGCCGGTGCGGGCCCGCTGTTGGGCCGCCACCACCAGTGGTTTCACGACGCCGGGGCCCAGTCGGTGCAGGGCTGCGGCCAGCCGTGGGTCGGCCAGTACGGCGTCGGTGCGGGCCACCAGCCGCCTGGGGTCGCCGTCCGTCCCGGACGCCGGGCGCACCGCGTCCTCGGCCCGCACCGATTCCGCGGCCTGCACCGCCTTCTCGACCCGCATCGTCCGCCCTTTCTCGCAGTGGGCCGCCCCGCCGCACCTGGCCGGTCGCCAGTCAGCCAGTCAGTCGGTCGGCGGTGCGCATGGGCAGCCCTTCCCGGCCGAGTGGGGCGATATCGCCGTCACGGACGCAATTGATCCGGATGCCGGTGCCCGTGCCGGGACGGGCGAGGGAGAAAGCGGAGGCCGAGCGCAGGGCCGGAGCGGCCGCTGGTCGGTTGGCCAGTTGGTCAGTCGCCCGCCTCGGCGAGGCGGCGGAGCAGCGGCTCGACCTCGGTCAGCCGGCGGATCTCCGCTGGCCGGAGCGCGGCGAGGCGACGGGTGAGCACCTGTGCCTCATCGCGGGCGAGGTCCGCCAGCGCCGCGGTGCCGCGTTCGGTGAGCAGGATCCGGCTGGCGCGCCGGTCCTCGGGGTCGGCCTCGCGGCGCACCAGGCCGGCCGACTCCAGGCCGAGGACCGCCGCGGTGGCGGTCGGCTGGGAGCAGGGCACCCACTGCGCGATCTCCCCGATCCGGGACGGGCCGCGCTGGTTGAGCAGCGCCAGCACGGCGACATGGGTCAGCTGGATGCTGCCCGCCGCGGCGGATCTGCGCAGGCTCCGGGTGAGCCGGTGCAGTGAGACCACCAGTTGGAGCGCCGCGTCGTCGCCGATTGTCATCGCTCAACCATCCCTCGGTACCGCACCGGGTCCGCCGTGCATCCCCTGCTCAGGGCTCGCCGCGGATCAAGTGAGCGTAATGGCGGGGGAGTACATCTCCAACCACAGGGCCAGATCCAGTGTCCGTTCGAGGCCGCGCCGTGCTGCCTGGGTGATCTGCGGCGTCCCATGGTGCGCCGCACGGCGCAGCCAGTCGCGGTCGACGAGGTCGAAGACCTGGTGCGAGGGGCGCGCCAGCAGGTCCTTGGCGTGCTGCTGGAGCGCGACGGCGTACTGCGGGTCCTGGGTGGACGGGTACGGGCTCTTCACCCGGTCGTACACCGACCTGGGCAGCAGATCGGCGGTGGCCTCGCGCAGCAGGCTCTTCTCCCGGCCGTCGAAGGACTTCAGGGACCAGGGGGCGTTGTAGACGTACTCGACCAGGCGGTGGTCGCAGAACGGGACCCGGACCTCCAGTCCGACGGCCATGCTCGCCCGGTCCTTGCGGTCCAGCAGGATCCGGACGAACCGCGTCAGGTGCAGATGGCAGATCGTCCGCATCCGGAACTCGAAGTCGCTCTCCCCGTCGAGCCGTTCGACGTCCTTGACGGCGCGGTCGTAGCCGTCCTGGATGTAGGAGCGCAGGTCGAGGCGTTCGCTGACGTCGGAGGTCAGGATGGTCCGGTCGTCGCCGATGTGCTGGGTGTGGCGGACGAGCCAGGGGAAGGTGTCGGCCTTGCGGGCCTCCTCGTCGAAGAACTGCTTGTACCCGCCGAAGACCTCGTCGGCCGACTCGCCGGACAACGCCACCGTCGAGTGCTCGCGGATCGACTTGAACAGCAGGTAGAGGGAGGCGTCCATGTCGCCCAGGCCCAGCGGCAGGTCGCGGGCGCGCAGCATCTCGGCGCGGACGTCGAGGTCGGCCAGGGCGGCGGAGTCCAGCACGATGTCCTGGTGCTCGGTGCCGGCGACCCGGGCCACGTCGTGCACGAAGGGGGTGTCGGGGGTGGCGCGCAGGTCGTCGGCGACGAAGTTCTCGGTCTGGCCGACGAAGTCGACGGCGAAGCTGCGCACCGTCTCGCCCGTCTCGGCCAGTTGACGGGCCGCCAGGGTGGTCATCGCCGAGGAGTCCAGGCCGCCGGAGAGCAGGGTGCAGCGCGGGACGTCAGAGACCAGCTGGCGGCGGACGATGTCGTCGAGCAGGGTTCGGACGTGGCCGATCGTGGTCTCCTGGTCGTCGTGGTGCGCACGGGTGCGCAGCGACCAGTAGACGTGCCGGCGCACTCCGTCGGCGTCGACGGTGACGACGCTGCCCGGCTCGACCTCGTACATGCCGTCCCACACGGCGTGTCCGGGTGTCTTGACGCAGGCGAACAGCTCGCGCAAGCCGTCCAGTCCGACCCGCCGCTGGGCGAGCGGGTTGGCGAGAATCGCCTTGGGTTCGGAGCCGAACAGCACGCCGTCGGTGGTGGGGTAGTAGTAGAACGGCTTGATGCCCATCCGGTCGCGGACCATCACCAGCCGGCGGCGCTGCTCGTCCCAGACGGCGAACGCGAACATCCCGTTGAGGTGTTCGGCGACCGCTTCGCCCCACTCCAGGTATCCGTGCAGGACGACCTCGGTGTCGGAGTCGGTGGTGAAGTGGTGGCCGCGGCCCGTCAGTTCGCTGCGCAGCTCGCCGAAGTTGTAGGTCTCGCCGGAGTAGACGAGGACGACCTCGGTGCCGTCGGGGCGTTGGGCGGTCATGGGCTGACGTCCGCCGGGCAGGTCGATGATGGCGAGGCGACGGTGGCCGAGCGCGGCCGGGCCGCGTACCCAGGTGCCGCGGTCGTCGGGGCCGCGGCAGGACATCGTCTCGGTCATCGCGTCCACGGTCTTCTGCTCGGAACGCAGATCGCGGTCGAAGGAAATCCAGCCGGTGATACCGCACATGCCGTGTCCTCCTGCTCCGAACTCTGGGGCCGCGGGCGCAGGGGGACGCCGGAGGCGCCGCTGCGGCCGCGGGCCCGGAGGGGGCGGACGAGGCCGGTCGGGGCCGGCCGCCCGAGCCGCTCCACCAGAGTCAGTTGTATCGAGCACCTATGTAAGGAGGGTGTGCCCGGGGAACCGGTCGCGTCAACCGGGGCGCATCGCGGGGGAGGGGCGCGCGGGGCGGCGCCCCAGCGGTCGGCGATCACGAGAGCGCTGCTTTGAGCTGCGGGTTCTCCGTGGGGGAGGGAAGCGGGCGGCCGCGGCGGGGGCCGGGCCGCGCTACGGGAACGAGGGAAAGGTTTTACCCGGCGGTGACGGGGCGGGCCGTGCGCCGCGCCCCCCGTCACCACCGGCCGCGTCAGATGTTCTTCCGGCCGGCCCGGCCGGCCACCGGCACGTCCAGGGCGCGGGCGATACCCACCACACCCTCGTCGAGCCGCTGCAGATGCCGCAGCACACGGAAGGTGACGGTGTGCGAGGGCGGCACCGGGGAGTCGCCGGCGTCCAGCAGCGAGGCGATGCTGGCGCCCGCCTCCACCTCGCCGTCCGCGGGCTGGTCCTGCACCCGGGCGGAGATCAGCTCGATATTGCTCGCGATGCGCCGGCCGACGCGGCCCAGCCGCGGATCGGCCGCCACCGAGCGGCTGGCCGGCAGCAGCTCGGCGGTCGCCGCCAGCGACCGGGCGTGGTAGGCGCAGGTCTCCAGCAGCGCCACCAGATAGCGCGCGGTCTGGCGGCGGACCCGCAGCGGGGTGATGGGGTGCACCAGCGGCTGGGTGGAGTCGCGCAGGTCGTTCAGCGCGGTGTCCAGGTCGCGGGCGAGGGTCAGCAGGTCCACCGCGGGACCGCCGGACAGCTGGGCCACCGCCGCCGACACCGCCTCGCGCAGCCGGTCCAGCACCGCGGCCAGGTGCTCGTCGGTGCGCCGGTCGGTGTGCACCGGCAGGACCACCGCCGCGGCGATGATCCCGCACGCCGCGCCCAGTGCCGTCTCCTCGATCCGCAGCACCAGCGTCGCGACGCTGTAGGTGTTGAGGAGGGTGTAGAGCAGGCCCAGCATCGCGGTGACGAAGAAGGACATCAGCGCGTACGACAGCGGCGCGGTGAAGAAGCCCCCGAAGACGCAGAGCAGCACCAGGACGAACGCCGTCCAGGTGTGGTTGCCCACCAGCCCGGCCAGCGCCACACCGGCGGCCACGCCGAGCACCGTGCCCACCAGCCGGCGGTAGCCCTTGACCAGGACCTCGCCGGTGGACGCGGTGTTGAGGAACACCACCCAGCAGGTCAGCACCGCCCAGTACCAGCGCTGGGTGGACAGGAACTCGCCGCCGACGATGGCCAGCGCGGAACCGACCGCGACCTGGAACGCCGCCCGGGTGGTGGGCCGCTTCAGGCCGGTGTGCTCCTCCTCCTCGGCCTCCTCCGCGCCGAAGATCGCCAGGTCCTCGGCGTCGAACTCCTCCCGCGAGCGAGTGGTGGCGGAGGTGTCGTCGGACTCGTCCTGCGGCCCGTCCAGTGCCAGCCGCAGACCGAGCACCGCGCGGGCGGCCTCACCGAGCGCACGGAAGGCGTCCTGGACGGCGCCCGAGCCGCGCGGCAGGTTGTCCTCGTCGCGGTAGCCCAGCAGGCGGTTGCGGACGTGCGCCACCGCGGTGCCGCGGTCGCCGGGCGCCCGGGCCACCAGCAGCGCCAGCGCGTCCAGGTCCCGGCGGAGGGTCGCCACCGCGTCGCCCTCCGACTGCATGCGGTTGGCGGTGGCCGGGACCGGGGCGTGCGGCAGGTGCAGGGTGAGGGTGTCGGTGCGCTCCGCGCTGCGCGCGTTGAGCAGCGTCATGCCCAGGCGTTCGGCGGCGATCTCGGCGTCCGCGACGCGGCGTTGGAGCAGTGCCGCGGTGGCCGCGTCGCGGGTGCCCTCCTCCAGCCGGCCCTGGATCATCAGCGCCGTCTCGTGCAGCCGCGCGGTGTGCCGCCGCAGGTCGTCGAGGACGCCGTCGATCTCCTCGGGCCCGGCGTCCACCACCTCCCGGTGGGTCGCCACCAGCTGCGCCATCCGGGCCCGGAACGCCTCCCGGAGCCGGGCCAGGGTGCGTTCGGGAGTGTCGGGGAAGACGGCGAAGCGCACCACCGCGCTGCACGCGAACGCGACCGCCAGGGTCAGGAACAGCTCCGGCAGCGTCGCCACGGTGGCGTGCACGAACAGCGAGACGAAGTAGACCTGGAAGCCGATCAGCCCCAGTGCCGTCCCGCGGTCGCCGAACCGGCGGGCGTAGGCCGCACCGAAGATCAGCGCGATGAAGAACAGGTCACCGGCGATGATCCGGCTGTGCAGCAGCGCCCCCAGCGTCACCGCGGCCAGCGCGACCGGCAGGCCCAGGGCGAGGGTGACCGCCTGGCCGCGCACCTCCTTCTCCCGGATGGCGAAGGTGGCGACCATCGCCGCCATGGCGCCCGCGACCAACAAGGTGACGCCGGTGCCGAGCAGCGCCAGGACGACGAGGGTCAGCACGATCGCCCCCACCGTCCGCAGCCCGGCCATCAGTCGCAGCAGTCCCGGGTCGGAGGCCGCGAAGCGGTTCCAGGTGCCCGTAACGGTCCGTCGTATAGCTGCCTTCACCGTGCCGTACGCTCCCCAATCTCGGCATCGGCCGAGGTCAGGCCCCTCGGCCGGGCGCCCTTAGCATCGCACGAGGGTCGCCGGAACCGCCGGTGAGTGTGCCGTCAGGCAGCACCTTCGTAGGCGGCGCCCGCGACCGCGAGGTCCTCCCAGGCCATCCCGACGCTCTTGAAGAGGCGGGGACGTTCCGGGTCCGCGGCGGCCGCGCCGGTGGCCAGGCCGGCGAGCGTCACCAGTGCCTCCCGGTCGAGCCGTCCGCTCTCCAGCTCCGGGATGAGGTCGCCGGCCTCGCGGGCCGCGGCGGACCGGGACTCGACCACGACCGTGCTGCGCAGGACGGTGGTGGTGTCCACCTCGCGGCTGCCGCGTTCATGGGAGCCGACCGCGGTCACCGTGGCGTGCGGCGGGAGCAGGGCGCCGTCGAACAGCGGGGTGTGGGCGGTCGTGCAGCAGGCGACGAGGTCGGCGCCGGCGACGGCGGACGGCTCGCCGGACTCCACGGTGAGCCCGGTGTCCCGGCGGGCCTCGGCGACGAAGCGTTCGACGTTCGCCGGTGTGCGTCCCACCACCGTGACGTGGGTGAGCGGCCGCACCGCGCGCAGCGCGTCCAGGTGGCCGCGGGCCTGCGGCCCGGTGCCGAACACCACCAGCCGGCCCGCGTCGGGGACGGCGAGCAGATCGGCGGCGAGCGCGGAGACGGCGGAGGTGCGCACGGTGGTCAGCGCGATGCCGTCCAGCAGCGCGAGCGGGGAGAGGGTGGTGGCGTCGAAGAGGAGGTACTGGCCCTGGACGCGGGGGAGTCCGGCGTCGGGGTTGTCCGGGGCGACGGTGGCGACCTTGACGCCCGCGTACCGGCTGCGGTGTGCGGGCATCAGCAGCAGCTGGCCGTGCTCGACGGGCACGATGGTGCGCGGGGGATCGGCTTCGGGGTCGGGGCCGTCGCGCAGCGCGGCGCGGAGGGCGTCGACGGCGGCGGCCATCGGGAGGGCGCGCAGCAGGGTGCTCTCGTCGATGGTCCGGGGCAGGTGGGGGACCGGGGGCGTGGCGCTCATACCGCCGAGTCTGCCCCGGCCGGCCGCCGGGATGTGTGATCTTGGGCGCATCGCACGGGCGGGGCCCGGGTGGGGAGAAGCGATCCGCCGAGCGCTCCTCCCCACACGGGGTCAGCAGGCGCCCAGGTCCTGCCAGACACCCGAGCCGCCGGTGGACGGCGCCTCGCCCTGGGTCCACCAGCGGGCCTTCCAGGTGTGGCCCTGGTAGGAGACGGTGTCACCGCCCACGTAGACCGTCCCGGCGGCGTAGGGACTGGCCGCGCAACTGCCGCCCGGGGGCGTGGTGGGCGGTGTCGTCGGAGGTGCGGTGGGCGGTGTGGCACCGGCGAACCGCACCGAGAACCTGGTGAAGTCCCAGGCACCCTGCGGGACGCTGCTGCAGGTCCCGGAGGTGCGGCCGTTGTTGTCGGGCGGGGTGCACTGGCGGTCGCGGTTGACGGACCAGTTGGTGAGGCGGGCCATGTGGTGGGAGGTGGCGAAGTCCAGCACGGTCTGGAAGTCGGCCTGGGTGAAGAACTCCCCGGAGTCGCTGCGGCCGTTCATCTGCGAGATGCCCTCGTGGGCGTAGGCGGTGGCCTCGTCCCAGCCGAAGGTGGACCGCAGGACGGCGTTGAAGTGGGTCAGTGCGGAGGTCTGGGCGGCGGCGCCGTCGAAGCCGCCGTCGAACGGCATGATGGAGAAGTTGTCCGGGGTGAAGGACTGGGACTTGGCCTCGCTCAGCATCTGCTTGCCGAACCAGCCGGTGCCGTCGGCCGTCCCGGCGGTGGTGACGGAGAGGTAGAGGCCGGGGTTCTTCTGCTGGAGGATCTTGGCGGCGCCGATCTCGTTGTGGATCGCCGCGGAGTTCTCGTACTCCGGCTCCTCCAGGTCGAAGTCGAGTGCCTTCAGGCCGTACTTGTCGATGACCTGCTGGTAGGCGGCGGCGGTCGCCTCGGGGGTGCCGCACGCCTGGCCGAGCTTGGTGCCGTTGTAGCCGCCGACGGACGCGGAGACGTCGCCGCCCTTCGCCCGGATCGCGGAGATCACGCCGGTCACCGCGGTGTCCGACGCGACCGGGTGGAGACCGTCCCAGGCCGGTGAGCAGCCGCCGCCGTTGGGCGCGAGGACGAAGGCGAGTTGGAACGCCTTGAGGCCGGTGGCGTCCATGACCGCGCCGGCGTCCGGCGGGTCGTTGTCGAGCGGCATGAGGTAGGGCGCGGCCGCGTACCAGTTGCTGCCCAGGGCCTTCGGGGCCGGGGCCGCGGCGGCGGACCGCGGGGCGGCGCGGTCGCCGGTGGCGAGCGCCGTGCCGGCGACGCCGAGCGCGAGCGCGGCCGCCGCGATACCGGCGGCGAGAGTTCTGAGGTGACGAGGGGGCACCTGACGAGGGGGCACTTGACCTCCACGAGCCGACGAGAGAGAGGGGGTGGTCCAGACCAATCGACCACAGCGTGAACCCTCGCCGTGGGCACGTCAATACTTTGGTATGGACCGGGCCGCGGCCCGCCCGCGCCGAAGGGGCGTCGGCCCGGCGATCACCTAGACTCGCGAAAATGGCCAAGTACTTCGACGTCCATCCGGACAACCCCCAGCGCCGCACCGTCACCACCGTCGCCGACGCCGTCCGGTCGGGCGCGCTCATCGCCTACCCGACCGACTCCTGCTTCGCCCTGGGCTGCCAGCTCGGCAGCCGCGACGGCATCGACCGCATCCGGTCGATCCGCAACCTCGACGACCGTCACCACTTCACCCTGGTGTGCCAGAACTTCGCGCAGCTGGGCCAGTTCGTGCACATCGACAACGACGTCTTCCGTGCGATCAAGGCCGCGACGCCCGGCCGCTACACCTTCATCCTCCCGGCGACGAAGGAGGTCCCGCGCCAGCTCCTGCACCCGAAGAAGAAGACCGTCGGCGTCCGGATCCCGGACCACACCGTCGCCCAGGCACTCCTGGCCGAGCTGGGCGAACCGCTGCTCTCCAGCACCCTGCTGCTGCCCGACGAGGACGAGCCGCTGACCCAGGGCTGGGAGATCAAGGAGCGCCTCGACCACGTCGTGGACGCGGTGGTCGACTCCGGTGACTGCGGCACCGAGCCCACCACCGTCGTCGACTTCTCGGGCGACGGCATGGAGATCGTACGGCGCGGCGCCGGCGACCCGGCGCGGTTCGAGTGACGGGCGGCGCAGCGATGACCGGCATACGCAACCGCGCGACAGCGACGCTCGCCGCCGTCCTGGTTCTGCCGGCCGGCGTGGCCGCGGCTGCCCCGGCCCAGGCGGCCCCGGCGGTGGCGAGCGCCCCCGCCGCGGCCCCGGCCACCACGCTCAGGATCACCGAGGGCCAGGTCGGCGAGGTCGGGCCCGGCGGCACGCTGCTCTACCCCGCGGTGACCAGCTGTCTGACGATCACCGTCCGCCTGGCCGACGGCGGAAAGATCGGCGCGCACGCCAGTCTGTTCCAGGTGCCCGGGGAATACCGGTCCGACCGGATCCTCGGCGCCGTCCGGCAGCGGATCGGGACGCGCGCGGTCCGCGCGGTGGAGGTCCGGGGCGCGGTCGGTGCCTGGTATCCCGGCTACTTCACCAAGGCGATCGAGAGCTATCCGGAGGACGCACAGATCCCGGTGCCCACCGCGCCCGACCCCGACGGCCTGGCCCGCGCGGTGGCGGACGGGCTCGGCCGGCCGCACGCCAAGGTCACCGTCCAGGACCTCCCCGACGGGGATCAGACGGTGGAGTGAAGCGTCGAAGCGAACACTTCTTGAACACGGCGGGAACGAGGCGTCCCGCTTCGGTCGGTGCTGCACAACGGGCATCAACTGCCCTTAGGTACACGTAACTTGACGGTGGCTCGGCTGTGGCGGGGCGCACTCCGGTTCGTCCTCTTGACGCACCCTTCAGGAAGCTGAAGCATGCGACGGCGGGAGCACGCTCCCCACCTCCCCCCACGTCTTCACTTCCTGAATCAGGAGGGTCACTCATGAGCCCTGCCTCCGAGGAACCCGCCACCCCCGAACGCCCCACCTCCGGGCGCCCCGCCGTCGGCCGCCGGACCGTTCTCGGGGCCGCGGCCGCCTCGGCATCCGCCGTGCTCGGCCTGTCCCGCACCGCCTGCGCCGCTCCGCGGCGCCGGGCCCCGCGCGGCGAGCTGCCCGGCGGCGGCGACCTCGGCCCCAACGTCCTGATCTTCAACCCGTCCACCCCGGACATCCAGGCCCGACTGGACGAGGTGTTCAAGCGCCAGGAGAAGGCCCAGTTCGGCACCGGGCGCTACGCCCTGCTGTTCACACCGGGCACCTACCACGGCCTCAACGCCCAGCTCGGCTTCTACACCTCCATAGCCGGCCTGGGACTGTCGCCCGACGACACCACCCTCAACGGCGATGTCACCGTCGACGCCGGCTGGTTCAACGGAAACGCCACGCAGAACTTCTGGCGCTCCGCCGAGAACCTCGCCCTCGTCCCGGTCAGCGGCACCACCCGCTGGGCCGTCGCCCAGGCCGCGCCGTTCCGCCGGATGCACGTCCGCGGCGGCCTCGGCCTCGCGCCCACCGGCGACGGCTGGGCCAGTGGCGGCTACCTCGCCGACTGCCGGATCGACGGAACGGTGGAGCCGCGCTCCCAACAGCAGTGGTACGCCCGCGACAGCGCGGTCGGCGGCTGGTCCAACGGCGTGTGGAACATGGTCTTCTCGGGCGTCGAGGGCGCCCCCGGGCAGACTTTCCCCCACCCGCCCTACACCGTCCTCGACACCACCCCCGTCTCCCGCGAAAAGCCCTTCCTCCACCTCGATGGTGCCGAACTCAAGGTATTCCTACCGGAGTTGAGAACCGGCGCCCGTGGGGTCACCTGGGGCAAGGGCACCCCGCGCGGCACCTCGCTGCCGCTGTCGAGCTGCTATGTCGCCAAGCCCGGCGACTTGGCCGCCACCCTCAACCAGGCACTCGCCCAGGGCCTCCACCTGCTCCTCACGCCCGGCATCTACCACTTCGACCAGCCGATCCGGGTGACCGCACCGCACACCGTCGTCCTCGGCCTCGGCTACGCCACCCTCGTCCCCGACAACGGTGTCACCGCCCTGAAGACCGCCGACGTCGACGGCATCAGACTGGCCGGCCTGCTCATCGACGCCGGACCGGTCAACTCCGCCACCCTCCTCGAAATCGGCCCGGCCGGCGCCGCCGCGGACCACTCCGCCGACCCGACCACCGTCCAGGACGTCTTCCTGCGCATCGGCGGCGCCGGCCCGGGCAAGGCCACCACCGGCATCGTCGTCAACAGCCGGCACACCCTCGTCGACCACACCTGGGTCTGGCGCGCCGACCACGGCGACGGCGTCGGCTGGGAGACCAACCGCGCCGACTACGGCATCCGCGTCAACGGCGACGACGTGCTGGCCACCGGCCTGTTCGTGGAGCACTTCAACAAGTATGACGTGCAGTGGTACGGGCAGCGCGGCCGCACCGTCTTCCTGCAGAACGAGAAGGCGTACGACGCCCCGAACCAGGCAGCCGTCCAGGACGGCGACACCAAGGGCTACGCCGCCTACAAGGTCGCCGACTCGGTCACCACCCACGAGGCATGGGGCCTGGGCAGCTACTGCTACTACAATGTCGACCCCGGCATCGTCCAGCACCACGGCTTCGCCGCCCCGAACGCGCCCGGGGTGAAGTTCCACGACCTGCTGGTCGTCTCGCTCGGCGGCAAGGGCCAGTTCGAACACGTCATCAACGAGACCGGCGCACCGACCTCCGGCAGCTCGACGGTCCCCTCGACCGTGGTGTCGTACCCCTGAGTCCTGCCTGAGTCACCTCAGAGCACCAGCGCCGCCAGCACCGTCAGCCCGGCCAGGAACCACGCGACGTAGTCGCCGGGGTGACCGGAGTGCAGGCGGCGCAGCGGCACCATCCAGCGGGCCGGTTCCCGGTGGACCGGCCGCCGCACGGACAGCGCGGCACCGGTGGCGGCCAGCGCGGTGGCCACGAGGCCCCACAGCACCCCGGCCGCCGACCAGCGCGGCGCCTCGTCCGCCGCGGGCGGGGCCGGGGTGCCCCGCAACACCGAAGCGGTGTAGCCCGCGTGGTCGGTGAAGGCGCCGGCGGCCCGGCCGACTGCCGCAGGCAGCCCGGGGACCAGGCCGGTCGCCAGTGCGCCGGCCAGCAGCACCGCGGGCACCACCAGCATGGTGTCGGGGACCCGGGACAGCAGCCCGCCCTGGGTCTCCGGCTCCTCGCCCGCACCGGTCGTCTCCTCGGGCGCGTCGGTCGGATGCCGCTGCCCCAGACCCAGGAACACCCGGGCGGCCGCCCGCAGCACCGCGCCGCCGGTGGCCGCCGAGACCAGCACGCCCAGCGCCGTCACCCAGCCGCCGGCCGCCTCCTCGACGGCCGCCTTGCCGAGCGCGGTGCCGAACGGCGGCAGCCCCGCCAGCGCCAGACCGCCCACCGCGAACAGCACGCCCACCCGCGGCAGTTCCCGCGCCTGGCCGTGCAGTTCGTGTTCGTCGACACTGCCGTAGCGGTCCAGCAGGATGCCCACGCAGGCGAACAGGGCGGCCTTGACGCCCGCGTGCGCCAGGACGTACAGCGCGACCCCGCCGGTGCTCCGCGGGGTGAGCACCGCCAGACCGACCAGGAACAGGCCGATGTGCGCGATCGTGGAATAGGCCAGCAGCCGCTTCAGATGGCGCTGCAGCCAGCACATCACCGCCCCCAGCAGCGCCGTCACGACGCCCAGCGTCAGCAGCGCCCGGTGCACTCCGGCGGCCGGCAGCCCGCCGGGGCCGGCGAAGACGGTCCAGTACACCCGGAGGGCGCCGTACAGGCCCAGCTCCACCATGACCCCGGACAGCAGCATGCACACCGGCGTCGGGGCCACCGCATGCGCGTCCGCCAGCCAGAAGTGGAACGGCACCGCCGCCGCCTTGACCAGCAGCCCGGCGACGATCAGGACGAACGCCGCCAGGACCAGGGCGCCGCCCCGGCCCGGGTGGGCGTCCAGCCGGCTGCCGATCTGTGCCATCCCCAGCTCGCCGGTCCGCCCGTACAGCAGCCCGATGCCGAGCAGCGCGGCGTAGCCGCCCAGGGAGTTGACGAGTGCGAAGACCAGGGCGCCCTGGACCGGGCGGGCCTCCTCGACCCGGTAGCCGGTCAGCGCGTACGCGACCGCGCCCATCAGCTCGAAGAAGACGAAGGCGTTGAACAGGTCGCCGGTCAGTGCAAAACCGCACATGCCCGCCTGGAAGAGCAGCATCAGCCCCGGGAAGGAGCCGGCGTGCCGGCGCGGCGGTTCGTCGAAGTACCGCCAGGCGTACGCCAGGGAGCCCAGGACCAGCACGGACACCAGCGCCGCGAGACCGAGGCCGACCGGGTCGCCGACCAGCACGATGCCCACTCCCGCACCCCGGTGCGGCCGCCACCCGCCCACCCACTCGGCCGGCCGGGGCGCCGCCGCGGGGGTGGCGGCCAGCGCACCCAGTGCCAACGTCGCCGTCCCGGCCGAGAACAGACACCCCATCAGCTCCGCGGCGAAACGGGGCAGCCGCCGGCCCGCCCCCACCAGCAGCGCCGCGCCCAGCAGCGGCCCGGCCACGATCAGCGGAAGAAGCCGTGCGACGCTCACCCGCGCAGCTCCCGCAGCTCGTCCGGGTCCACCGTGCGGTGCCGCTTGGCTATCTGGATGACCAGAGACAGCAGCAGCGCGGTGACCGTGGCGCCGATGACGACGTCGGTGAGGACCAGTGCCTGGACCACCGGGTCGACCACCGGCCGGGAACCGGGCGTCACGTCGGAGAAGACCGGGGCGGTGGCGCCCTTCCGGTAGCCGACCGCGAGCAGCAGCACATACGTCGCCGACTGGCAGACCGCGAGGCAGCCCACCGCCTGGATCAGGTTGCGGCTGGTCGCCAGCCCGTAGCAGCCCGCCAGGAACAGCCATCCGGCCACCGCGTACGGCAGCACGTCCATCCCGCTCATCCGCACACCCCGCTCATGGTCGTTCCGGCCCGCCCCTGTTCCCGTTTCCGCCGCCGTCCCCGTTCTCGTCCCCCTCCGGGTCCTCGATCTCCACCGCCTGGTCCAGGAAACGGGCCAGCAGCACCACCACCCCGCAGGTCACCTCCACCCCGATCGCGGCGTTCAGCAGCGGGACGGTGCCGCCGGAGGAGAGCATGTTGAACGTGCCGTAGGGCAGGACGTTGGTCAGGAAGGCGGCGCCGGCCACCAAAGCACCCGCGCCCACCAGCAGGTACGCGGCCTCGCCCGCGGCGTCCGCGACCTCGTACAGCCCCACCGGCCGGATGCGCTCCAGCGCCCGGTAGTCGACGGCGATGTAGAGCAGGTGCAGCGACGTGGCGACGACCACCCCGCCCTGGAAGCCGCCGCCGGGGCTGAGTTGGCCGTGTGCCACGACGTAGACGCCGATCAGCAGGGTGACGGGCAGGGCGAGCAGCGCGTAGCGGCGGACCGGCGGGGAGACGGGCGCCGGTGCGGGCGGCCGGCGGTTCTCGTCCCGGGCCTGGCGGAGCAGCACCACGGCGCCCAGCACGGCGCCGAAGAGGATGGACTCCTCGCCGAGGGTGTCGAACGCCCGCTGGTCGAAGTTGACCGCCGAGACGACGTTGGCGGTGTGCCTGGCCAGCGCGGCCCGCACCGCCCGGTCGCCGTACGGGTGCCAGCGGCCGCCGAACTCCGGCAGCCCGGTGACGGCCGCGGCGTAGAGCAGCGCGAAGCCCAGTCCGCCGAGGGCGAGCACCCACGCCCGCAGGCGCCGGCTCACTCCCGCTCCTCGCTCAGCTCGTCGCGGGCCCGGCGGCGGACCTTGCGGACGGCCAGCAGCACCATCAGCGGCGTCAGTGCCGAGCCGACCGCCAGCTGGGACAGTGCCACGTCCGGTGCCTGGAGCAGCAGGAACAGCAGCGCGAGGGCCAGGCCGAGCAGGGAGAGCAGAAACGACTGCCGGACGGGGTCGCGGACCAGCACCGTGGCGGTCCCGCTGAGCGCCACGAGGAGCAGCCCCAGCACCAGCGGCAGTTCGGACATGGGAGGTCTCCCTAAGAATGTGAGGCGGTCCGGGAGGACCGGGTGTGGCTGATGGTGGGTTGCCCTTGAGGGCTCGAGAGGAATGGCCGCCCGGTCCTCCGGGACGCTCCGACCACTGATTGAGAACTGCGGTCATCGCTGGTTAGGGACCTGTCGGCGGAGTGTTCTACGGACCACGGGAGTGTTGGTCACGGTGGAACGGAGCAACGCGGTTGAGCACGCGGCAGGAGCGGATATGGGTCGGCATCGACGCCGGTAAGGGGCACCACTGGGCGGTGGCCCTCGACGCCGACGG
>NZ_KB891877.1 GCF_000373585.1 Streptomyces sp. MspMP-M5 | reverse complement strand
TCAGTCCTTGAGGTCGTATCCGGAGAGGCGTTCGACGCCGCGGAGGAGGGCGGAGTGGTCGAGGCCGCCGTCGCCCTGGGCGCGCAGGGAGGCGACGAGGGTGGCGACGACGGAGCCGAGGGGCAGGGCGGCGCCGACGGTGCGGGCGGCGTCGGTGGCGATGCCCATGTCCTTGTGGTGCAGGTCGATGCGGAAGCCGGGCTTGAAGTCGCGGTTGAGGAAGTTGGCCCTCTTGCGGGTCAGGACGGTGGAGCCGGCCAGGCCGCCGTTGAGGACGTCGAGGGCGGCGGGCAGGTCGACGCCGGACTTCTCCAGGAAGACCACGGCCTCGGCGCAGGCTTGGATGTTGACGGCGACGATGAGCTGGTTGGCGGCCTTGACGGTCTGGCCGGAGCCGTGCGGTCCGCACAGCACGATGGTCTTGCCCAGTGTCTGGAGGATCGGCTGGGCGGCGTCGAAGTCGTCCTGGTGGCCGCCGACCATGATGGACAGGACGGCTTCGACGGCGCCGGCCTCGCCGCCGGAGACCGGTGCGTCCAGGACCCGGATGCCCTTTTCGGCGGCGTTCTGGGCCAGGTCGATGGAGGTCTGCGGGGTGATCGAGGACATGTCGATCAGCAGCGCNCCCCGCTTGGCGTTCGCGANGATCCCGTCGGGTCCGTAGGCGATGGCCTCGACCTGGGGGGAGGCGGGGACCATGGTGACGATCACGTCGGCNTCCCGCACCGCCTNGGCGATCGAGGGCGCCGCGGTGCCGCCGGCGGCGGCCAGNCGCTGGAGCTTGTCGGCCTCCAGGGTGTAGCCGGTCACCTCGTAACCGGCCTTGATCAGGTTCTCGGACATGGGCGAACCCATGATGCCCAGCCCGATCCACGCGATCTTGGGGAGATTGCTCATCGAAAGCCTCTTTCACACACTCAGAACAAGGGGGGACGCAGGCGCCGGGGCGGCCGGCCAACGGTCGAACCGGCCCTCGGGCGGGCCGAGTCGGGGCGAGCCGGAACGGCGGTCAGGGGGCGGCGCGCAGGGCGGGCGGCAGCCAGCCGAAGGACTCGGCGCTGGGCCGGTCGCCGGGCTTGTACTCCAGCCCGACCCAGCCCTCGTAGCCGGCCTTGGCCAGCCGGTCCAGGAGGTGTTCCAGGGGGAGGGTGCCGGTGCCGGGGGCGCCGCGGCCGGGGTTGTCGGCGATCTGCACATGGCCGGTCTGGGCGGTGTAGCGGTCGATGACCTCTTCGAGGTCCTCGCCGTTCATGGACAGGTGGTACAGGTCCATCAGGAACCGGGCGTTGTCCAGGCCACTGGCGGCGTTGACCGCGTCGACCACCTCGATCGCCCGGGGCGCCGAGACGATCGGGCACGCCGGCGACTCCGGCGCGTTGAGCGCCTCGATGAGCAACGTCCCCTCCACCTCACCCACCGCCCGCGCCGCGAAGAGGAGATTCTCCAGCGCCAGCGCGTCCTGCTCCTCGGGCGTGGCGTGCCCGACGCGGTTGCCGTAGAGGGCATTGAAGGTGGTGCACCCCAGCGAGGCGGCGAAGTCGATCGCCACCGGCACGTTGGCGCGGAACCGCTCCGACTCCTCGCCCGGAATCGACAGCGCACCACGATCCGGGCCGGGCAGCCGGCCGGCGTAGAAGTTCAGGCCCGTCAGCTGCGTGCCGGCATCGCGCAGGGCATCGCGCAACGCCGCCTGCTCCGCCTGCTGCGGGGTCGGGGCGTCCACCCACGGCCACCACAGCTCCACCGCCGTGAAGCCCGCCGCCCGCGCGGCCGCCGGCCGCTCCAGCAACGGAAGCTCGGTGAACAGGATCGACAGATTGACGTTGAAGCGCGTGTCCGTGAAACCCATAAGGCCGGCGCTCCTTCCGGATAGCGGAACTTAGTTTCTGCTTAATGGAACCCTGCCGGGAGTGCGGCGAAGCTGTCAAGGGGGGTCCTGGGCAATTTCTGGTCGGCGGGGCCAACCGCGCGTAGGTTGAACCGCGTGCGATTGAGAGTTGAGTTCACGACGGAGCCGTTCGATCTGGACGAAGCGCCGGCCCATGCCGTGGTGGCGCGGGAGATCGTCACCGGTGCCGAGCTGGACGCCGTCGACGTCGGGCCCTTCGGCAACACCGCGGAGGGCGACGCGGACCGGGTGCTGAGCGCGGTCGACGCCCTGCTGCGGCAGTCCCTGGAGGCCGGTGCGACCCGCGTCTCGCTCCAGGTCAATGTGATCGCGGACGACCCGCAGGGCGGCGCGGCGGCGGGGCAGGAGGACGCGACGTGACCGAGCCCGCCGACCACCCCTTCGTCCGGGCGGTCAAGCCGCTGGTGGACGCCATGGGCGGCCGGATGGTCGCGCCCGAGCAGGCCCGGGGCGACGACGTCGTGCTGACCTGGGAGGGGCAGGACCGGGTGGCCGTCCGGCTCCCGCACCTGTCGGAGTCGCTCGACCACATCCTGGCCGAGCTGGAGCGCCGGCACGGCGTGCCGCTCGCCGAGCTGGACCGGAAGACCAAGCAGTCGGTGGTGCGGATACTGGAGAGCCGGGGTGCCTTTTCGGTCCGGCACGGGGTGGAGACCGTCGCGGGCGCCCTCGGTGTCAGCCGTTTCACCGTGTACAACTACCTGAACAGGGAAAGCGCCGCGAAGGACGCCGACTGAGGCGAAGCGGGCGCAAACCCCCTTCTCATGACCGAAGCCGTCGCTCGGAGACCCCGGGCGGCGGCTTTTGTGTTGCCGACTTTTCAACAAAGTGTTGACGTGATGTTGCCGGAGGTCTTAGCTGTTTCCAGCCAGTCAGAGCTGTCCAGCACCAGGCCACGGAGGCTTCCCGTGTCTTCGAGTACGCCCCAAGGGCTCACCCGGTTCAACACCGCCGACGCCGGCGAGGCTCAGGCCGCTCTGCACGAGGTGTGCGCCAGCCGGGCCTGGGGGAGCAAGATCCTCGCCCAGCGCCCCTACGCCACCGCCGACGCCCTGTTCGCCGCCGCCGACGCCGCCATGGCGGAGCTGACCGTGGACGATCTGGCCGAGGCGATGGCCGGGCACCCGCCCATAGGGCGGCCCGAGCCGGGCGACGCCACCTCGCACCGCGAACAGAGCGGCATGGCCGGCGCCTCCGACGAGCTCAAGGCGGAGATGCTCGAACTCAACCTGTCCTACCAGGAGAAGTTCGGCCACGTCTTCCTGATCTGTGCCTCCGGCCGCACCGGGGAGCAGATGCGCGACGCGATCCGTAACCGGATCGACAACACGCCGGAACAGGAACGCGAGATCGTCCGTGTGGAGCTCGGCAAGATCAACCGCATCCGCCTGAACCGCATCGCAGAAGGAGACCCAGTATGAGCAGCGAGACGGCTGCACCGGCGTCGGTGTCCACGCACATCCTGGACACCAGCGTGGGCCGCCCCGCCGAGGGCGTCGCCCTCACGCTCTCGGTGCGCTCCGGCAGCGGCGGTGCCTGGACCGCCCACGGCGCCGGTAAGACCGACGCCGACGGGCGCTGCAAGGACCTGCCGGCACTGCCGGCGGACACCACCCACGTACGCATCGAGTTCGACACCGAGGCGTACTTCTCTTCCAGCCGGCACGGCGTTTCTCACCAGCACAGCGTCAACCAGCAAGCCGAGGAACAGCAGGACGCCCCCGCGCTACGGGACAGCGGAGCCTTCTTCCCGGAGGTGGCAATCACCTTTGCCGTCAAGCCGGGCGAGCACTACCACGTACCGCTGCTGCTCAACCCGTTCGGCTACTCCGTATACCGAGGGAGCTAGCACCGACATGCCCACGATTCTCGGCCAGAACCAGTACGGCAAGGCGGAAAACCGCGTCGTCAAGATCACCCGCGACGGCACCACGCACCACATCAAGGACCTCAACGTCTCGGTCGCGCTCTCCGGCGACCTGGACGAGGTCCACCTCTCCGGTTCCAACGCCAACTGCCTGCCCACCGACACGACCAAGAACACCGTGTACGCCTTCGCCAAGGAGTACGGGATCGAGTCGGCCGAGCAGTTCGGCATCCACCTGGCCCGGCACTTCGTCACCAGCCAGGAGCCGATCAAGCGGGCCCGGATCCGGATCGAGGAGTACGCCTGGGAGCGCATCGAGAGCTCGGACGCCAACTCCCGCTTCATCGGGGCCGACGAGGTCAAGCACTCCTTCGTCCGCAAGGGCCAGGAGGTCCGCCTGACCGAGATCACCTACGACGGTGAGGACTGGCAGGTCATCTCCGGTCTGAAGGATCTGATCGTGATGAACTCCACCAACTCGGAGTTCTGGGGGTACATCAAGGACAAGTACACGACCCTGAAGGAAGCGTACGACCGCATCCTGGCCACCCAGGTGGCCAGCCGCTGGCGCTTCAACTGGACCTCCGACGAGCAGCGGATGCCCAACTGGGAGCGTTCGTACGAGCAGGTCAAGAAGCACATGCTGCAGGCGTTCGCGGAGACCTACAGCCTGTCGCTCCAGCAGACCCTCTACCAGATGGGTTCGCGCATCATCAACAACAGGTCCGAGGTGGACGAGATCCGGTTCTCGCTCCCGAACAAGCACCACTTCCTCGTGGACCTGGAGCCCTTCGGGCTCAAGAACGACACCGCCGACGGAGCTGTCTACTACGCGGCGGACCGCCCGTACGGCCTGATCGAAGCCACTGTTCTGCGCGACGGCGTCGAAGCCCGGATCCCGATGGATCTGACCAACCTCTAGCGGATCGACGCAACGCCGTGCCTCGCGTCCCCTCCCCACCCCGCAGCAGGGAGGGGACGTGATACCCGAGGGGATCGACCCATGGCACAGCAAGAGCAAGCCCCGCACCACCCAGCCCCACCGGCGGTCCACCCGGTGGACGAGAAGCCGGCCGTGCGGCGCCTCGTCCCCGCCGCACTCCAGCACATCGCGGCGATGTACGCCGGTGTCGTCACCCCTCCGCTCATCGTCGGCCAGGCCGTCGGCCTGGACACCGCGGGCCGGACCCGGCTCATCGCCGCCAGCCTGCTGATCGCCGGCCTCGCGACCCTGCTGCAGACGCTCGGCGTCCGCTCCTTCGCCGGCAACCGCCTCCCGTTCGTCAACGCCGCCAGCTCCGCCGGCATTACACCGATGCTCGCCATCGCCGAGACCACCGCCAAGGGCCACCAACTCCCCGCCATCTACGGGGCGGTGATGTGCGCCGGGGTGTTCTGCCTGGCGGTCGGACCGTTCTTCGGCAAGCTCCTGCGGTTCTTCCCGCCGCTGGTCACCGGCGTCGTGATCACCCTCATCGGGGTCACGCTGATGCCCGTACCCGTCGGCTGGGCACAGGGCGGCGACAAGACCGCCGCCGACTTCGGCTCCATGAAGAACCTCGCACTGGCCGGCTTCACCCTCCTCGTGGTGCTGCTCGTCCAGCGCTTCACCAAGGGATTCGTCAAGCAGATCGCGCTGCTGATCGGCCTGGTCGCCGGCACCCTCGCCGCGATCCCGTTCGGCATGGCCGGCTTCGACGGACTGCGCTCGGCCCCGGTCGCCGCGCTGCCCACCCCCTTCGCCTTCGGGCCCCCGGAGTTCCAGCCCGCCGCGATCCTCTCGCTGTGCATCGTGATGCTGGTGCTGATGACGGAGTCGTCGGCCGGGATGCTCGCCCTCGGTGAGATCTGCGACCGCAAGACCACCAGCACCACCCTCACCCGCGGGCTGCGCACCGACGGCATCGCCACCCTCCTCGGCCCGGTCTTCGGCTCCTTCCCGACCAGCGCCTTCGCGCAGAACGTCGGCGTCGTCTCGCTGACCCGGGTCCGCAGCCGCTACGTCGTCGCGCTGGCCGGCGCGGTGCTGCTGGTCCTCGGCGCCTTCCCCGTCCTGGGCGCCGTGGTCTCCCTGGTGCCGATGCCGGTCCTCGGCGGCGCCGGTATCGTCCTGTTCGGATCGATCGCGGTCAGTGGTATCCGCACGCTCTCCGAAGCCGGACTCGATGACAGCTCCAACATCATCCTGGTGGCCGTGTCGCTCGGCGCGGGAATCATCCCGCTCGCCGCGCCGACCTTCTACGCCGGGTTCCCCGCCTGGGCACAGACCGTGCTCGGCTCCGGGATCAGCGCCGGAGCCCTGGTCGCGGTCTCGCTCAACCTGTTCTTCCACCATCTCGGCACCCGGGGCACTCCGCGGGCAGCGGTACTGTCAGCCGCCTCGCCCGGCTCCGGCACTCAAATCCCGTAGGGCCATGCCGTGCCCAAACCGCCACGAAAGAACGAGGAAAGCACCATGGCAGCACCGGCATCCCCTGACAGTGCGGTGAAGCAGCGCATCGTCATCGAGAACTGCGCCATCGCGACCGTCGACGCCGACGACACCGAGTACGCCGGCGGTCATGTCGTCGTCGCCGACAACGTCATCGAGTCCGTCGGCGCCGGCAAGGCCCCCGAGGGGCTGGCGAACGTCGTCCGGCGCATCGACGGCACCGGCCACCTCGTCACCCCCGGCCTGATCAACACCCACCACCACTTCTACCAGTGGATCACCCGCGGTCTGGCCACCGACCACAACCTCTTCAACTGGCTGGTCGCGCTCTACCCGACCTGGGCCCGGATCGACGCGGCGATGCTCACCGCGGCCACCCACGGCTCGCTCGGCATGATGGTCAAGGGCGGCGTCACCACCGCCTCCGACCACCACTACGTCTTCCCCCGGGGCGCCGGAGACCTCGTCGGCGCCGAACTGGCCGCGGTCGCCGACATCGGCGCCCGGATCACCCTCGCCCGCGGCTCGATGGACCGCAGCGAGAAGGACGGCGGCCTGCCCCCGGACTTCGCCGTCGAGACCACCGAGGGCGCCCTGCTCGGCACCGAGGAGGCCATCGACAAGCACCACGACTCCTCCTTCGGATCGATGGTGCACATCGCCGCGGCCCCCTGCTCGCCGTTCTCCATCTCCACCGAACTCCTCCGCGAGGGCGCCGCGCTGGCCCGCCGCAAGGGAGTCCGGATGCACACCCACGGCTCGGAGACCGTGGAGGAGGAGAAGTTCTGCCACGAGCTGTTCGGCATGGGCCCGACCGACTACTTCGAGTCCACCGGCTGGCTCGGCGAGGACGTGTGGATGGCGCACTGCGTCCACATGAACGACTCCGACATCGCCGCCTTCGCCCGCACGAAGACCGGCGTGGCGCACTGCCCGTCGTCCAACGCCCGCCTGGCCGCCGGCATCGCCCGCGTCCCGGACATGCTCGCCGCCGGCGTCCCGGTCGGCCTCGGCGTCGACGGCACCGCCTCCAACGAGTCCGGCGAACTCCACACCGAGCTGCGCAACGCGCTCCTCATCAACCGCCTGAACCCGGTGCACCGCGAGGCCGCCCTCAACGCCCGCCAGGCACTGCGCCTGGGCACCTACGGCGGCGCCCAGGTCCTCGGCCGGACCGGCGAGATCGGCTCCCTGGAGCCGGGCAAGCTCGCCGACCTGGTCCTGTGGAAGCTGGACGGACTGGGCCACTCCTCGATCGCCGACCCGGTCACCGCCCTCGTCTTCGGGCCGGCCGCCCCGGTCACGCTGTCGCTGGTCGACGGCAAGCCGGTGGTCGAGGACAACCACCTCACCAACATCGACGAGGACGCCATCGCCCGCTCCACGCGGGCCGAGGCGCAGCGTCTGGCCCGTATCGCGGCCGAGGGCTGATCCCCCCGGACGCGGCACACCCCGAGACTCGGCCGGGAGGGACGGCTCCCGGCCGAGCTTGCGGACCCGAGCGGGGTCCGCAAGCGCCGGTCCCCGGGGGTGCGGAACGCTCCGCACCCCCGGGCCGGTCGCCCCCACACCCCGTCCACGCGCCACAAGCGCGGCCCTGCGCACGCTCACCAGCGCGACGTCCGGCCCACCCGCACCACCTCGCACGCCCTCCGTGACAGCCTCGCCCGCCAACTCCCCCCGGCGGAGCAGAAATCGACAGGAGGCCCGCAGTGGCCGCAACTACCGGGCAGCAGCCGGAGGAGGACCGGAGGCATCCGGTCGACGAGACCCTCCCGCCCTTCAAGATGTTCACCAGCGGCCTCCAGCACGTGGCCGCCATGTACGCGGGTGTGGTGGCCCCGCCGATGATCGTCGGGCCCGCCTGCGGGCTCAGCCCCACCGAGACCGCGTTCCTGATGGGCGCCAGCCTCTTCACCGCGGGCATCGCCACCCTGCTCCAGACCCTCGGCTTCTGGAAGGTCGGCGCCAAGCTCCCCTTCGTCAACGGCGTCTCCTTCGCCGGTGTCACCCCCATGGTCGCCATCGCCAAGGAGCACCGTCCGCACGACGCGCTGCCGGTCATCTTCGGCGCGGTCGTCGTCGCCGGCGTACTGGGCCTCCTCCTGGCCCCCTACTTCTCCCGACTCGTCCGCTTCTTCCCGCCGGTGGTCACCGGCACCGTCATCACCCTGATCGGTGTCTCGCTGCTCCCGGTCGCCTTCCGCTGGTCCCAGGGCGGCAACGAACAGGCCGCCGACTACGGCGCGTTGAAGAACATCGCGATGGCCGCGGTCACCTTCGTGATCGTGCTGGTGCTGCGCCGGGTGCTGCGCGGCTTCCTCCAGCAGATCGCCATCCTGCTCGGCCTGGTCGCCGGCACACTGCTCGCCGTCCCGGCCGGTCTCACCGACTTCTCGGCGCTGACCAGGGCGCACCTGATCGGCTTCCCGACGCCGTTCCACTTCGGCGCCCCGCAGTTCGACCTCGCCGCCATCGTCTCGATGTGCATCGTGATGCTGGTCTGCATGACCGAGTCCACCGCCGACATGCTCGCCCTCGGCAAGATCGTGGGCCGCCCGGCGGACGCACGCACCATCGAGGGCGGACTGCGCGCCGACACCCTCGGCACCGCGCTCAGCCCGCTCTTCAACGGCTTCGCCAACAGCGCCTTCGCCCAGAACATCGGACTGGTCGCGATGACCAAGGTCCGCAGCCGCTTCGTGGTGGCCACCAGCGGGGCGATCCTGCTCGTACTCGGCCTCAGCCCGGTCGCCGCCTCGATCATCTCCCTGGTGCCGCTGCCGGTCCTCGGCGGCGCCGGCATCGTCCTCTTCGGCTCGGTCGCCGCCAGCGGCATCCAGACACTGGCCGGCGCCGCCATGGAGAAGGGGGAGAACGCGCTGATCGTGGCCGCGGCCCTGGGCATCGGCCTGATCCCGATCGCGGCGCCGGAGTTCTACCACAACTTCCCCAAGGACCTCCTGGTCGTCCTGGACTCCGGCATCAGCACCGGCTGCCTGGTCGCCATCGTCCTCAACCTGGCCTTCAACCACTTCGGCGGGAGGACGGCAGCCGCCGCGGCGGACGCGCACGCCGCCGATCCGCACGACGCGTCGGCCGTCCCCGAGATCCCCCAGCAGCCCGACCGCGGCCGCATGGACGACGGCGAGACCGCCGGCTCGCCCACCCACTGAGGTCCCGTCCACTAAAGTCCCGCCCACTGAAGTCCCACCCACTGAAGTCCCGCCACACCGACAACGGCCCGTACGGACCCGGCAACCGCCGTCTCTCTACGGGCCGTTGGGCTGCCGGGACCATGACCGGCCGGGGATGGGACCAGGACCAGGACCGGGACCGGGACCGGGGTCTCAGCCGATGTGGTAGCTCTCCCCGTACACCTTCCAGTCCAGCGGCGTGTGCAGATCCAGGTTGCCGTTCCCGAGGAACACCCGCTGCTCGGTGTCCACCCGGCTGGTGTCGCTGTGCGCCTTCTCCTGCTTCATCGCCCACACCCGGGCATCCAGGAAGGCGTTCAGATACGTCTTCTCGTCGCCTCCCTGGGCCGGCGGCTTCGCCTCGGCCAGCGCCCGCCTGCGGATGTTGGGGAAGCTCGCCGGGTCGTCCCCGCTGCCGTGCATCACGAGCGCGTCGTAGTACGCGAACTGCCCCAGTACGCCGACCCCGTCGGCCTTCCCCTGCTCCACCGCCGGGTCGAAGTACACCCGGTCCCGCTCGTCGTCCTGCGCCTTCCGGAAGTCCGGGTCCTGCGCGGCCGTCCGCCAGTCCTCCGGGTAGTCCGGGTCCAGGCCGTCGTGCGAGTCGCTGCCGTCCACCTTGCGCAGCGCCGGGAGGTACTTGGCCAGGACGTTGTCCGGCTTCCGCTGCGTGTACAGCTCGACGAGCTCCAGCATGTCGTGCGTGCCGGAGGTGAAGCCGATGATGCCGCCGGTGTAGCCGCGGCCGTCGCCGATGTCCTCGATGTACTTGTACTGGGCCTTCCAGTCCAGCGAGGAGTTCTCCGCGCTGGACACCAACTGCATGGCGATCTCCCTCTTCGCCGGGTCGTCCAGCCCGACGCCGGCGCGCGCGGTGCGGGATGCGGGGTGGGGTGCGGTGCGGGACGGGGCCGCCGCCCGGCCGTCCGGTGCGGCGGTGACGGCGACCGCGGTCGCGGGGACGGCCAGCAGTCCGCCCACCAGCGCCCGCATCTCCTCCGCCGGGTCGAACGGCCCGTCGGGGAAGGCGAGTTGGCGCATCACCACCCCTTCGAGGTGGTCCACCAGGATTCGCCCGTGCCGCTCCGGCGCCCCGGAGCCCAGCTGGCGCACCCACTCCGTGCTCCGCTCCAGCACCGCCTGCCGCCCCCGCCCGAGCGGCGCACGTACCTCGGGGCGCGCCGCGGACTCCAGCAGCAGCGCCCACCGCGCGGCCGTACGCGACCGCCCCGGGCCCGTGGCGTGCCGGGCGAACGCAGCCAGTGTCGCGGCCAGTTCACCCGGCCCGACCGGCGACGGTCGCGCCGCCAGTGCCTCCCACTCCCGCCGCTCCAGCGCCGTCAGATGCTCGGCGATGCCGCCGATGAGCGCGGCCCGGTTGCGGAAGTGGTTGGACGTGGTCCCCGTCGGCACCCCGGCGGCCCGGTCCACGGCCTGATACGTCAGCCGCCGCGCCCCCTCCGCCCCCAGTACCTCGACCGCCGCGTCCAGCACCTGCTCCCGCCGCCGCGCCAACGCTCCACCCGCCCTTACAACTCCGTTACTACGCCCATAGTAGTGCGATTCCGTCGCGGGCCCGCCGAGCAACCGGACGGCGGCAGGATGATCGATATGCTGCGCTCTGCGGAAAAGTGACAGGTAGTCAACGTGTGCGTCCGCGCAGCCGGGCGCCACAGAGAAGAGAGAGGGCCCTCGGTGCCCCACAAAACCCACGTGCCGGAATCCGAGAGGAAGGAGCGGCGCCGCTTCACCTTCCCCAGCGCCCTCACCGTCCTCGTCCTCGTCACGGTCGCCATCTGGGCGCTGGCGTTCGTGCTGCCCTCCGGCACGTACGTCCGCAACGCCGCCGGCCGCCCCGTCCAGGGCTCCTACCACCTCACCCCGTCCGGCCGCACCTTCCCCGAACGGCTCGGCGACCTCTTCCTCTCCCCGGTCAACGGCCTCTACGGCGTCAAGGACGCCCACACCGGCCTGGTGGGCCCGGACCTGACCGGCGAACTGTACGGGAGCGCCGGCGTCTTCCTCTTCGTCCTGGCCATCGGCGCGTTCATCACCGTCGTCTTCGCCACCGGCGCCCTGGACCGTGGCATCGGCCGCCTCGCCCACCGGCTCCGCGACCGCGGCGCCCTCCTCATCGCCGGCGTCATGGCCGTCTTCTCCCTCCTCGGCACCGTCGAGGGCTTCGCCGAGGAGACCCTGGGCTTCTACGGGCTGATCGTCCCCCTGATGCTCGCGCTCGGCTTCGACCGCCTGGTGGCCACCGGCGTGATCATCCTCGGTGCCGGCATCGGCGTGCTGTGCTCCACCGTCAACCCGTTCGCCACCGGCGTCGCCTCCTCGGCCGCCGAGGTCTCGCTCGGCGACGGCATCACGCTCCGGGTCGCGATGTGGCTGGTGCTCACCGCCGTCACCATCGCCTACGTCATCCGCTACGCCCGCCGCGTCCGCGCCGACCCCGACCGCTCGCTCTGCGGCTTCCTCCCCGGCGACCGCGAGCACGCCCAGACCGCCCCCGACGTCGCCGAACCGCCGCCGCTCACCGCCCTCCACAAAACGGTCCTGGTCGCCGTCGCCCTCCTCTTCACCTTCATGATCTTCTCGGTGATCCCGTGGTCCGGCGCCGTCACCGGCCGCGCCGACGCACCCCCCTACGCCTGGGAACTCGACTGGTCCTTCCCGCAGTTGGCGGCGATGTTCCTCGTCGGCGCGGTGCTGGTGGGGCTGCTGGCCCGGATGGGGGAGCAGCGGCTCAGCGCGACCTTCGTCCAGGGCGCCGCCGACTTCATCGCGCCCGCGCTGGTCATCGTGCTCGCCCGCGGCGTCACCGTCATCATGAACAACGCCAAGGTCACCGACACCGTGCTGCACTCCATCGAGGGCGTGGTCTCGGGCACCCCCGCGGCGCTCTTCGGCGTCATCGTCTTCATCGTGAACCTCCCCCTGGCCTTCCTCATCCCCTCCACCTCCGGCCACGCCACCCTCGCCATGCCGATCCTCGCCCCGCTCGCCGACTTCGCCGGCGTCACCCGCCCCGTCGTCGTCACCGCCTGGCAGGCCGCCAGCGGGCTGATGAACCTCTGGGTCCCCACCACCGCCGTCATCATGGGCGGCGTCGCCCTCGCCAAGGTCGGCTACAACACCTACCTCCGCTTCGTCGCCCCCCTCCTCGCCCTCCTCTTCGTCCTGATCTGCGCCTTCGTGGCCCTGGGGGCGGTGGTGACATGACGGGGCCGGGCGGGTCGGCCCCTCCCGCCCTCGTGGCCACCGGCCACCGCCCACTGTCGGTGCCCGCGCATAGAGTTGACCCATGGCCGAGGAGACGCGGAACAGCGTGGCGGGGGAAGCTCAGGTGACGAGCCTGGTGCAGGCCGGGCAGATCGGGACGGTGCATCTGCACGGGCCGCCGTCGGGTGCGCAGAGCCGGCTGCCCTGTCAGTTACCGGCGGAGATCCAGCACTTCGAGAACCGCGAGGGCGAACAGGCGCGCGTCCACCGCGCCACCGAGGACTGGTGCGCGGAGGGCTCGGACCCGGCGCGTCCGCTGATCGTCAGCGTCAGCGGACTGGCCGGCGTGGGGAAGACGGCCCTCGGCTTCCGGATCGCCCGACGGCTGCTGGAGAGGTGCCCCGACGGCGTGCTGTACGCGGACCTCGACGAGGGGCGGCGCGACGGGACCGCGGACGTCGCCGACGTACTGCGCCAGATGCTGCGGGCGCTGGACGGTTCCGGGGACGAGGTCGGGCGCTCGCTCGCCGAGCGCCGCCGGCAGTATCTGGACGAAACCCGGCACCGACGGCTCGTCGTCGTCCTCGACAACGTGCGGCGCTTCGAGGGGGAGGCCGAGCTGCTGATGCCCGCGTCGGCCGGCAGCGCGGTCGTACTCGTCGGCCGGCGCACGCCCGCCGACCTCGATCCCGGCGTGGCGGTCGAGCTGCCCCTGCGTCCGCTCACCGAAGAGCACGCGGTGCGGCTCCTGCTCCGCATCGCCGGCGATCCGGCACCGGCCGCCGACCCGGAAGCCGTCGCCGAACTCGCCCGCCTGTGCGCCGGTCTGCCCGCCGCCCTGCGCGTCGCGGGCCGGTGGGTCCGCAGGCACCGGCGGCGCGGCTGGGCGCGGCTGCTCGCCGGCCTCACCATCGAACTGCAGCAGAACGGCGTGCCGGAGACGGAGCCGGTGTGGAACGCGACCTACCACGACCTCGGCGCCCCGGCCCGTACGCTCTACCGCCTGCTCGCCGCCGAACCCGGGCCGGGCATCAGCCCGCAGGCCGCGGTCGCCCTCCTGGGCGCGGGGGAGGACACCGCCGAGGAGGCACTGGAGGAGCTGGAGGACGCCGGACTGCTGGACATCGTCCCGGACCTCGACGACGACCGGGCCGTCCGGCTGCGGATGCACGCCCTGGTGCGCGCCCATGCCCTGCGCCGCGCGGCGACCGACGCGGCGGACGGGGAGGCGGACGGCGGGCGACGGCGGAACATCCGCTGGCATCTGCGCCAGGCACAGCGCGCCGACGCACTCTGGGCCGGGAAGCGGATGACCCTCGCCGCTCGCGTCGCGGCACTGCCCGACGCCCCGGACGTCGACTTCCGCGGCAAGCCGGCGGCCCTGCACTGGCTGCACAGCGAGCGGCGGGTGCTGCACTCCTGTGTCCGCGTCGCCTACGAGGCCGGGCTCGACGCCGAGTCCTGGGCGCTGTGCGAACCCCTGTGGACGCATCGGCTCGACCACCCGGGCAGCGCCGACGACATCGACTCCTTCACCATCGGCCGGGACGCCGCGCTGCGCGCCGAAGACCTGCCGGCCGCGGTCCGGATGCGCTGCCAGCTCGCCCGGCCGCTGTGGGAGAGCGAGCGGTTCACCGAGGCCGGGCGGGAGTTGGACGCCGCGGTGAGCGCGGCCGCCCTGCTCGTCGACAGCGATGACCGCCACCGCAAGCTGTTCGCCTCCGCCCTCGAATTCCGCGGCCGGCTCCAGGCCGAACAGGGCAACTGGTCCGCCGCCGTCCCGGACTATCACCGCTCCCTGAGCCTGCACCAGCAGATCGCGAACCCCTACGGCGAGATGCTGCTGACCTATCTGCTCGGACAGGCCAGCGCGGGCCTGGACGAACTCGACCGTTCCGTCGAGGAGTTGCGGCGCGCCCATGCGATGGCGCGGGAGCTGCGGCGCGAGCGCATGACCGCGCGCACCGGATTCGCACTGGGCCGGGTGCTGCTGCGGCTCGGCCGGACCGCGGAGGCCCGGCAGCTGTACGAGGCCGCCCTCGACGCGGCACGGGAGCGCCGGTCCCCCTCCGAGCAGGTACGGGTGCTGGAGGCGCTCGCCGGACTGTACGGAGGGGAGGGGGACGAGGAAGCCGCCGAGCGGTGCCTGGCCGCGGCCCGCACCCTCCGCTCCCGGGCCGCCGACAGCCCGTCCGGCCCCGACCCGTCAGAAGTGCCATAGGGCCTGCCGCCACGCTCAGAACGTGTGCGTCGCCTCGTCATCCGTGGCCGGGGCGACGCGGACCGGATAACTCCGTTCGCCGATAAGGCAGTCGAGGGTCGCCGGCAGGGACGGCGGGCCGGTTGCGGCGAGCCAGCAGTGCACCGCCGACACCACCGCCGCCGGATCGGGCCGGAACACCCGGCCGGCCTCCGTGCCCGTGCCGATGCGAGCCGAGAGCAGGGGCCCGCCGCGTCGGCGCAGCACACAGTGCGAGGCGGAGAGCAGAACGGCGGCGGTACGGCGGCCCGGGTAGCGGTCGAGTGCCCAGGCGATCCAGCCCTCCACCGTCCAGCCCTCCACGGCCCCCGGGGCGTCGGTCTGAGCGCTGCGGGCGCGGCGGAAGAGGACCGCCGCGCTCTGCGCGTGCCGCACGCTCGCCGCGTCCTCCTCGGCCGCGAGGTGCGCGGCCGGTCCGTCGTAGTGCGGCGGACGGCGCTCGACGCGTACGCGGTCGCCGTCGACGGCGGCGGACACCGCGTGGACGGCCGGCGTGTGCGCCGGAACGCGGGGTACCGGCAGCAGCCGGGGCTCGGCCGGAGGCCCCGGTGGCGTCAGCCCGAGGCGTGCGTACAGCTCCGTGCGCAGCAACGCCAGGGCGCGCCCCTGTTCGGCGAAGGCGGGCTCGGCCAGGGCGCGCACGGCCCCCGGCCGATGTTCCGCCACGACACGGGCGATGTCCTCGGCGACCCGGCCGGCGCCCTCCGACCCCTCCGCCCCCTCCCATTCCTCCCACCCCTCCGAGGTGAAGCTCGACGCCGGTACGGCAGCGAGGAGTCGGGCCATCGGACTGCCGGGTATCAGCTCGTCCCCGCCGTCGCAGACGGCCAGCAGCGGGCGGTCCAGGGCGGCGGCGTACAGGCCCGTCGAGCCGTGGTCGGTGAGCACCGCGTCCGCGGCCACCAGCACCGCCGCCCACTCCTCGTACGGCCGGGGCGTCAGGAGTCCGGCGTCGCGGGCCGGGGCGAGGCGCTCGGCGAGATCGTGGACCCCGCTGCGGCTGTAGTCGTTCGGGTGCATGATGAGCGCCAACTGGTAGGAGTCCGCGGGGAGTTCCGTGCAGAGGCGGATCGGCAGGCGCGGGTGCCGGGCGAGCAGCGACTCCGGTCCCCAGGTCGAGGTGAGGGCGACCAGCCGGCGGCCCCCGGTGCCCAGCGCGGTGCGGTATCGGTCGCGCAGGCCCTGTGAGGCGAGCAGCCGGTCGAGGGTCGGATCGCCGACCACCGTGGCGCGTTCGGCCGCCGCGGGACACCGTGCGGCCAGCTCGGCGACCTGGCCGGGGTGGGCGAGGGCGTGCAGCGCGGCCAGTGGGGCGCCCCCGCGCACCAGATAGGCGGCGTCCAGGCCGGAGGCGGAGTCCGCCGTGCCCTCCTCGGAGAGCGCCTTGCCGAAGCCCGCTCCGTGCGGCAGCAGGACGAGCGGGCCCCGGAGCCGGTCGAGCTCGCCCTTCGGACTCGCGGCGAGCGTCAGGTCGTACGGAGTGCGGAGGGCCTCGTCCCAGGGGACACAACGGGCCCCGATGGCGTCGAGGGCGGCCAGGGCTTCGAGGCCGAACTCGGAGCCGGGGACGAGCGTGAAACGGCGCTCGATGCGGTCGTCACCGGCGAAGACGGGCAGGACGTCCAGGAGCCGGTGCAGCGCGACCGCGGAACGCGCCGCGAAGAGCACCGCCTTACGGCCACCGGACCCGCTGCCCGCTGCCCGCTGCCCGCTGCCCGCTGCCCGCTGCCCGCTGGCGCAGGGTCCATCCTAGTGCCGCCGGTTGTCTCCCGTACGCCGTTTCCGCAGTTCGGAGCGGGTTCCGGCGGGGGTATCGGGGGCATGCCGGCGATGGTACCCGGGGCGTGCGGGAGGGCCGGTACGCACCTGGTGCCTACCGGCCCTCCGGCCCTCGGGCCCTCCGGCCTCTTCGGCGCCTGGCTCAGCCCAGCAGCTCGTAGGCCGGCAGGGTCAGGAAGTCGGCGTAGTCGGCGTCCAGGGAGACCTTCAGGAGCAGGTCGTGGGCCTGCTGCCACTTGCCGGCGGCGAAGGCGTCCTCGCCCACCTCGGCGCGGATGGCGGCGAGTTCGTCGGCGGCGACCCGGCGGACGAGGTCGGCGGTGGCCTTCGTACCGGCGTGCTCGCCGTCCTGGAAGACCACGCCGGCGTCGACCCACTGCCAGATCTGGGAGCGGGAGATCTCGGCGGTGGCGGCGTCCTCCATCAGGCCGAAGATGGCGACGGCGCCGAGGCCGCGCAGCCATGCCTCGATGTAGCGGGTGCCGACCTGCACGGCGTCGACCAGGCCCTGGTAGGTGGGCTTGGCGTCCAGCGAGTCGATGGCGATGAGGTCGGCGGCCTTGACGTGCACGTCCTCGCGGAGGCGGTCCTTCTGGTGGGGCTTCTCGCCGAGGACCGCGTCGAAGCAGGCGCGGGCGACCGGGACCAGGTCGGGGTGGGCGACCCAGGAGCCGTCGAAGCCGTCGCCGGCCTCCCGGTCCTTGTCGTTCTTGACCTTGGCCAGGGCCTTCTCGTTGGCCTCGGGGTCGCGGCGGTTGGGGATGAAGGCCGCCATGCCGCCGATGGCGTGTGCGCCGCGCTTGTGGCAGGTGCGGACCAGGAGTTCGGTGTAGGCGCGCATGAACGGGGCGGTCATCGTCACCGCGTTGCGGTCCGGGAGGACGAACTTGGCGCCGCCGTCACGGAAGTTCTTGACGATGGAGAAGAGGTAGTCCCAGCGGCCGGCGTTCAGGCCCGAGGCGTGGTCGCGCAGCTCGTAGAGGATCTCCTCCATCTCGTACGCGGCGGTGATGGTCTCGATGAGGACCGTGGCGCGGATGGTGCCCTGCGGGATGCCGAGGTAGTCCTGGGCGAAGACGAAGATCTCGTTCCACAGGCGGGCTTCGAGGTGGGACTCGGTCTTGGGCAGGTAGAAGTACGGGCCCTTGCCGAGGTCCAGCAGCCGCTGGGCGTTGTGGAAGAAGTAGAGGCCGAAGTCGACCAGGGAGCCGGGCACCGGGCGGCCCTCGAACTGGAGGTGGCGCTCCTCCAGGTGCCAGCCGCGCGGCCGCATCACGACGGTGGCGAGCTCCTCGGCCGGCTTGAGGGCGTAGGACTTGCCGGACCCCGGGTCGGTGAAGTCGATCCGGCGCTCGTAGGCGTCGATCAGGTTGAGCTGGCCGCCCACGACGTTCTCCCAGGTGGGAGCCGAGGCGTCCTCGAAGTCGGCGAGCCAGACCCTGGCGCCGGAGTTGAGGGCGTTGATGGTCATCTTGCGGTCGGTGGGGCCGGTGATCTCCACCCGGCGGTCGTCGAGCGCGGCGGGCGCCGCGGCCACCCGCCAGCTGTCGTCCGCGCGGATGTGCGCGGTCTCGGGGAGGAAGTCCAGCGTGCTGGTGCGGGCGATCTCGGCACGGCGCTCGGCGCGGCGGGCGAGCAGCTCGTCACGGCGGGGGGTGAACCGCCGGTGCAGCTCGGCGACGAAGGCGAGCGCGGCGTCGGTGAGGACCTCGCCCTGGCGTTCCGGGGTGCGGGCGGGGTCGACTTCGGCGATGGCCAGCGGGGACGGCGCTGGTGCGGACATGAGCTGTCACTCCATTCAGCGGCGGTGCCTGGCGGCCGACGGGGCACCTGGGCGGCACGGGGTGCCGCGGGTTCCTGGATACGGTCGCGGGCGCCGTTCGGGTACAGGGCGCTTCTGACCAGTGGAGACTAGTTTCCTTATCGCGGAACTTCAATGGTTTGTTGACGTCGAGATTCTCTGGGTCGACACAAGTGCTGATCGAATGGCTCTCGGTGCCACACCGATCACTCTCCATCACCCCGGCTCCGGGGCGGCGGATTTGCGTCAACTCACGTCAGCGCACGCCGATTCGCGTCAAGCCGTGGCCCGCCCGCCACCCCTCACTCCAACCGTCGCAGATCCTCCGGGGTGTCGATGTCGTACGCCTCGGCCACGTCCCCGCACTCGACGAGCGCGAGGGCCCCGGCGTGCTGCCGCAGGTAGGCCCGCGCCCCGCGGTCGCCCTCCGCGCCGGCCGCGATCTCCGCCCACCGCTCGGCGCCGAACAGCACCGGATGCCCCCGCTCGCCCCCGTAGGCCGCGGCCGCCAGCGCGTCCCGTCCCGTGTACGCGGCCACCACGCGGGCCACCGCGGCGGCGCCGATGCCCGGCTGGTCGACCAGGGACACCACCACCGCGTCGGCCCCCGAGCCGGCCAGCGCGGCCAGCCCCACCCGCAGCGACGAGCCCATGCCCTGCGCCCAGTCCGGGTTGACCGAGACGCCGTAGGACGCCAGCTCGGCCCGCTCCCGTACGGTCTCCGCGGCCGCGCCGAGCACGATGTGCACCGGTGCGCAGCCGCCGTCCCGCAGGACCCGTGCGGCATGCTCGACCAGCGGGCGGCCCCGGTGGTCGAGCAGTGCCTTGGGCCGTCCCCCCAGTCGCCGTCCGCCGCCCGCGGCGAGCAGCAGCCCGGCCACCTTCCCCTCGGGCCGTACGGCCCCTGCCGTCCCCCCGGCGTGCGTGCTCTCCCCTGGATGTGCCATGGGACCTGCTTACCTCATGGCGTCGCGCGGCGCCCTGTGCCGCCCGGAATCAGGCGGCGCCCCCCGACGTCCGCTGCTGCGGGATCCTCGGCCGCGGCCGGCCCCGGGGCTGCCCGGTCCGCCCGTCCGCGTCCGGGTGCTCGGCGACGTAGCGGTGTATGTGCTCCTCGGTGATCTCGGAGGCGTCGGCCAGGCCGTACGCCCGGCAGATGAGCTGGACGACGTCGAGGTGCCGGGAGTCGGGGCCGGGACGGTCGGGGTCGGGGCCTGGGTTGGGCTCCATGGCGTTCTCCGATCCAGTGGTCCAGTGGTGTGCGATCCAGTGATATGCCGGACATTTCCCGGAAGGGAGGATGCTCCATCGCGCGGCGCCGTACGCCTTGTACGGGATACGCCCACGCCAACGGGTGCCCGGGGGAACGCACGTACTGACGCGTACTCAGAAGGCGGGCGGGTATTCGCGCGTGGCGTCCGCCGGTACACCTGGGGTGTGAGGTGCCCAGGAGGCGAGCGGGGCCGGCGTGGAACCGGCCGCGGGGTCGGGAAATCGGGGGCCGGGAGGCGAAAACCGGCCAAGGGGCACGGGTGGGGAGGGCGGGGCGGGAGTCGGGTCGTGACGTGGGTGCGCACCACGCTCGACACCTGCCACCGGGACCCCCGCACCGCGTTCCCGCCCCGGGGCCGTTCCCGGACGAGCGACCGGTTTTTCGGCTCTCCGTATGGCGCTCGCCGCACACCGTGGCGTTAACTGTCCGGCATCGCGGAACGGGCAACGGCCGGGGAGGCGCCGTCGTTGGGGAACAGGTGCGAAGGGACAGCCGCGTGACCGGGGGCGGAAACGACCCGCAGGTCCGCGAACTGCGCGCGGCGGTGGCCCGGCTCCGCCGTCAACTGGCCCTGTTGCCGGGGGAGTTACCGGATCGGACGGCCGCCGACGAGGAACTGGCCGCGCTGGACGCGATGGTCGGCCACGGTGCGCCCGAGGTGCCCCGGCTCCGCCGCTCGCTGCTGCTGATCGCCGGGGCGGTGGGGTCGGTGAGTGCGCTGTCGCCGGCGCTCTCGGAGGTCCGGGAGCGGATCGACGGCTTCGGCCGGCTGCCGCGGCGGTGAAACGGCGCCCGCCGCCCCACCCGGCACGTCACGCCGGCGTCTGGTTGGCCAGCGCCACCGACAGCTGGGCCGCGACCTCCTGGAGCACCGGGACGATCTTGTCCGTCGCGGCCTCCGTCACCCGGCCGGTCGGCCCGGAGATGGAGATCGCCGCGGAAGTGGGGGAGTTGGGGACCGGGACGGCCAGGCAGCGGACGCCGATCTCCTGCTCGTTGTCGTCGACCGCGTAGCCGAGGCGGCGGACGTCGGCGAGGGCGTCGAGGAAGTGCTCCGGGTCGGTGATGGTCTTCTCGGTCGCGGCGGGCATGCCCGTACGGCCGAGGAGGGCCCGGACCTCCTCCGGCGGGTGGTTGGCCAGCAGGGCCTTGCCGACGCCGGTGGAGTGCGGCAGTACGCGCCGGCCGACCTCGGTGAACATCCGCACCGCGTGCCGGGAGGGGACCTGGGCGACATAGACGATCTCGTCGCCGTCGAGGAGGGCCATGTTGGCGGTCTCGCCGGTCTCCTCCACCAGGCGGGCCAGATACGGGCGGGCCCAGGTGCCCAGCAGCCGGGAGGCGCTCTCGCCGAGCCGGATCAGGCGCGGGCCGAGGGCGTACCGGCGGTTGGGCTGCTGGCGGACGTAGCCGCAGGCGACCAGGGTGCGCATCAGGCGGTGGATGGTCGGCAGCGGAAGCCCGCTGCTGCCGGAGAGCTCGCTGAGACCGACCTCGCCGCCGGCGTCGGCCATCCGCTCCAGGAGGTCGAAGGCGCGCTCGAGGGACTGGACCCCGCCGCTCGCGCCTGCGGGCTTGGCGTCGGTGGCGGAGGTGCTGGCGCTGGACGACGGCACGTCGCGTTCCTTTCGGGCGGGTCGGATCGGTCTCGGCTCTACGCCTTGCGGGCGCCGGGCCCGACCGGAGCAGCCTACCGGTCACACCGCGCCGGCACATCGCGTATCGCACACTCGTTCCTGCCGGTCAGCGCCTATATGCCCGCAGGGGAGGGCCGCATGCCCGAGATCCCCTGACGGTGCCAGTGGCCGTAGCTACGTTCTGCTGCGCGAAACCTACTGTCCATTCTGTGGAATCCTCCAATCGTTGGAGGGGTGCGCGCATTCTCGTCATGGACCCGATGTCACGGCTTCCATGGCAGCGTCGGTCCGCGCCTCCGTCGCCGCTTGCGCGGTTGCCGCGGCGGGCGCCGGCTCGCTCCCGCGAGGCGCCCTCGCGTCGCAGGTCAGGGGTAAGGGGGTGTCGGCCCGGCCGTCGCGCCGGGGTCTTGACGGGCCGCGGTCCGAAGTGAAGACTCGTTCAACAGACTGTTGAATTCCGTATACCGCCGAGCCGAACCGGCATTCCGGAGGCCCCGGGACGCCGCGCCGGCCGCGCCCCGCAGGCGCCGGCCCGCGACCATGAAGCAACGATAGGGGAGGTAGTGGGTGTCCGAAACAGAGCTGGTGCTGCGCTCCACGCGCGTCGTCACCCCGGAGGGCACGCGGGCCGCGTCCGTCGCCGTCCGGGACGGGAAGATCACCGCCGTCCTGCCGCACGACGCCGCGGTCCCGGCCGGCGCCCGGCTGGAGGACTTCGGCGACGACGTCCTGCTGCCCGGCCTCGTGGACACCCACGTACACGTCAACGACCCCGGCCGCACCCACTGGGAGGGCTTCTGGACGGCCACCCGCGCGGCCGCCGCCGGCGGCATCACCACGCTCGTGGACATGCCGCTCAACAGCCTCCCGCCCACCACCGACACCGCCGGCCTCGACGCCAAGCGCGCGGTCGCCCGCAGCAAGGCCCACATCGACGTCGGCTTCTGGGGCGGCGCCATCCCCGGCAACGTCAAGGACCTGCGTCCGCTCCACGAGGCCGGCGTGTTCGGCTTCAAGTGCTTCCTGTCGCCCTCCGGCGTCGACGAGTTCCCCCAGGTCGACCAGGAGCAGCTGGCCGCCGCGCTCGGCGAGATAGCCGGCTTCGGCGGGCTGCTGATCGTGCACGCCGAGGACCCCGGCCACCTGGCCGCCGCCCCCGAGGCACACGGCCCCAAGTACGCCGACTTCCTCGCCTCCCGCCCCCGGGCCTCCGAGAACGACGCCATCGCCGGCCTGATCGACCTCGCCCGCAGGCTGGACGCACGGGTGCACGTACTGCACCTCTCCTCCGCCGAGGCGCTGCCGATGATCGCCGCCGCCCGCGCCGACGGTGTGCGGATCACCGTCGAGACCTGCCCGCACTTCCTCACCCTGACCGCCGAGGAAGTGCCCGACGGCGCCACTGAGTTCAAGTGCTGCCCGCCGATCCGCGAGGCCGGCAACCAGGACGCCCTGTGGCAGGGCCTGGCCGACGGCACCATCGACTGCATCGTCTCCGACCACTCGCCCTCCACCACCGACCTCAAGACCCCCGACTTCGGGACGGCCTGGGGCGGCATCTCCTCCCTCCAGCTCGGCCTGCCGGCCATCTGGACCGCCGCCCGCGAGCGCGGTCACACCCTGGAGGACGTGGTCCGCTGGATGTCCGCCGCCCCCGCCGAGCTGGTCGGCCTCGCCGCCAAGGGCGCCATCGCCCCCGGCCGGGACGCCGACTTCGCGGTGCTGGCGCCCGACGCGGCCTTCACCGTCGACCCCGCCGAACTCCAGCACCGCAACAAGATCACCGCATACGCCGGGAAGACCCTGTACGGCGTCGTCCGCTCCACCTGGCTGCGCGGCCGGCGGATCAACGACGGCGCCACCCTCACCGAGCCCACCGGCGAACTCCTCGAAAGGCCGCGCGCATGACCACCGGCGACCTCCCGCGCTACACCGGGGACGCCGCTCCCTACGGCGGCGGCGACCCCTACGCCGACTACCGCACCCCAGGCCCGGCCGGCTTCCCCTTCTCCCACCTGCCCGACCTCGCCGACCGGCGGCTCGGCGCAGGCGTGCTCGCCGCCAACGACGAGTTCTTCGCCGAACGCGAGAACCTCCTGACGCCCGCGGCCGCCCACTTCGACCCGGAGGCGTTCGGCCACAAGGGCAAGATCATGGACGGCTGGGAGACCCGGCGCCGCCGCGGCACCGACGGCGACCACCCCTTCCCGGCCGACGAGGACCACGACTGGGCGCTGATCCGGCTCGGCGCCCCGGGCGTGATCCGCGGCATCGTCGTCGACACCGCCCACTTCCGCGGCAACTACCCGCAGTCGGTCAGCATCGAGGGCACCTGCGCCGAGGGCTCCCCCTCGCCGGCCGAACTCCTCGGCGACGCCGTGACGTGGACCCCGCTCGTCCCGCGCACCGCCGTCGGCGGGCACGCCGCCAACGGCTTCGCCGTCCGCGCCGAGCAGCGCTTCACCCACCTGCGGCTCAACCAGCACCCCGACGGCGGCATCGCCCGCCTCCGGGTCCACGGCGAGGTCGTCCCGGAGCCCCGCTGGCTGGCCGCGCTGGGCACCTTCGACCTCGCCGCGCTGGAGAACGGCGGCCGGGTCGAGGACGCCTCGGACCGCTTCTACTCCTCCCCCACCCACACCATCCACCCCGGCCGCTCCCGCAAGATGGACGACGGCTGGGAGACCCGGCGCCGCCGCGGCACCGGCAACGACTGGGTGCGCTACCGCCTCACCGAGCAGTCGGTGATCCGCGCGGTGGAGATCGACACCGGCTACCTCAAGGGCAACGCGGCCGGCTGGGCGGCGCTTTCCGGGCGCGACGGCGAACACGGCGACTGGACCGAACTGCTGCCCCGCACGCGGCTCCAGCCCGACACCGTCCACCGCTTCCTGCTGACCGATGCGCCCGCGGTGACCCACGTCCGGCTGGACATCTTCCCCGACGGCGGCATCGCCCGGCTCCGGCTGCACGGCACGCTCACCGAGGAGGGAGCCGCCCGCCTGGCCACCCGCCACCGGGAACTCGGCGGCTGACGGCCCTCACGCGCCGAACGGATCACTCGCCGAGCGCGTCCCAGAACATCACCTCGTACGCCTGGAGGAGCTGCCCGTGGCGGAGGGCCGCCGCCGGCCGCGCCTGGCCGGTGTCCAGGCCCTGCTGCACCGCCGCACGCGCCGCGTCCGCCAGCTCCGGCGCCGGGTCGGCGAACAGCGTGAAGAAGCCGCGGGCCGCCTCCGGGAAGTCGTAGTGCTCCCGCATCGCGGTGCGGACGGTGGCGCAATAGCCGGCCCAGGCCGCGAAGTTGGCGGTCAGCGCGATCGCCGCGTCGGCGGGCTCGGCGGTCAGCGCCAGCCGTGCCGTGTAGGAGGGGAACGCCTGGCAGCCGGGGCGCGGCCGGTACCCGGCGATCTCCCGGGCCGTCAGCTTGCAGGCGTCGGCCAGCGCCGCCAGCTGCGCCAGGGCCCGGGCCTCCCCCTCGGCGAGCAGGTCGAAGAAGTCCGCCACCGGCGGATCGCCGTCCGCCCGGCGCGCCAGGTGCTGGAAGCTGAGCCGGTCGGCCGCGATGACCTGGTGCTGCTCCAGGGCGAAGGTGGCGAAGACCGCCCGCGGCGCCCGCCCCGCGGCGATCCGCCGGACGAGCCGGTTGGCGCCGTCCTCCGGGGCGAGTGCGCGCACCGCCTCGTCGAGGACGGCGGCGGCGTCCGACGGGCTGACGGGTCGGGCCATGGCGGTCTCCTCCGGGGACGCGAGGCGGGGACACGGGGCGGGGACTCAAGGCGGGGCCGGGGCCGGCGGCCTGTCTGACGGGCCCTCAGCGTAGGCGCCGGCCGCCCGCGCGGCGCGCAGGCGGCCCGTCGCCGGGCGGAGGGGATCACCTCATTGCCCGCATCACCTCATCGCCCGCGCCGCCCGGCCAGCGCGTCCGCGACGAAGGTGTCCAGCACCCCGTCGCCGACCACCACCGGAATCCGCTTCCCCTTCATGTCCACATAGACGTACGACTTCGCCTTGGAGACCAACCCCGGGATGCGGGCCCGCAGTTGCCGGGCGGTCGCCGTGTCGCCGGACCGGTCCGCCTGGATCAGTCGCAGCGCGTCGCGGGCCGCGACCGCCCAGGCCCGGGTGGCGTCCAGCCACGGTGCGGTCTCCCGGGCGAAGGCGCGCCCGGGGAGCCGGTCGCGCAGCACCCCCGGCGCGTCCCACAGGCCGCGCAGCACCGCGTCCAGCCGCCCGGCGTCGCCGTCCCGGCGGAACCGTTCGAGCGCGGCGGAGAGTTCGGGCGCCTGCCGCGGGTTGAGGGCGGAGGTGTAGTTGACGTCCGCGAAGGCCCGCAGGGCCCGGGCGGCCCGGGCGTCGCCGCCGGCCAGCTCGTCGATGGCGGTGCTCCAGGAGGCCCGGGCGTCGTACGCCCGGTCGTTCCAGCTGTAGTCGGCGACGGTGGCCAGGGCCAGCTTGGACGCGGCCGGCTGGATCATCGGGTTCGCGGTGATCCCGGCCAGCCGCTCCGGCACCCCGGGCTCCCGCGCGTTGTACGGGCCGAGCATCAGCCGCTTGCTGACGTAGTCGTTGACCGGGTAGTTGTCCCAGAGCAGGATCGGGTGCCCGTAGAGCTCCCGCGCCTGCCGGGCCTGGCCGGCGGACATGGTCGGCGCGAGCACGCCCACGCCCGTCCACTCCACCAGCACGTTGGCGTCCAGTTTGGCGGCGAGCGCCGCCTTGTACGGCGTCGCCTTGAGGTCGGAGTACTCGGTCGGCACCATCTGCAGCGGCCGGGCCCCGCGGTGGCGGGCGATGAACTCCCGGTTGACGCGGTCGAGCAGCTGCGCCTGTGCGGTCCCGGCCGCCCCGCCGCCGGTCCCGAACTTCTCCTTGTCCGCCGCGCAGTTCCACTTGGTGTAGCTGATGTCGTCCAGGGGCACCGCGAAGGTCCGCACCCCGATGTCCCACAGCGTCTGGAACTTGGCGGTCAGCGCCCGGACGTCGGAGGCCGAGCTGTAGCAGACGGACAGACCGGGGGAGAGGGCGTAGGTGAACTCCACGTGCCGGGCCCGGGCCCGGTCCACCAGCTCCTTGATCTGGTCCAGCCGGTCCGCCGGGTAGGGGTCGCGCCACTTCTCCCTCAGGTAGGCGTCGTCCTTGGGGGAGTAGACGTAGATGTTCATCTTGTGCCGGGCCGCGAAGTCCAGCTGGTCGAGGCGGGCGGCGTGCGACCACGGGGTGCCGTAGAAGCCTTCGACGACGCCGCGCAACGGGGTTGCCGGCCAGTCCCGTACGACGGTGCCGGGCACCCGGGCGCCCGGACGGTCGCGGTGCGGCAGCAGCTGGGCCAGCGTCTGGGCGGCGTAGTACGTGCCGGCGGCGTCCTTGCCGGCCAGCGCGATCCGGCCACGGGCCACGGCCAGTGTGTAGCCCTCCGCGGGGAGCCCGGCGGAGTCGCGCGCCCCCAGCCCCGCCAGGGCGCGGTCGGCGGCCGACCCGTCCACGTAGACGGTCAGCCGCCCGCCACCGGGGGCGGCCCGCGCGGTCCGTACGACGTGCTGCGCGCCGGCGTCCTTCAGGGCCCTGGTCACCAGCGCCAGGGCCGGGGCGTCGGTCCCCGGCCCGGTGACCAGGGTCACGGTCCGGGTGATCGTGAGGTGGTCGGAGCGGTCGTGGACGGACTGCGGGGCGGGGGAGAGGGAGGCGACGGCGGGCCGGGTCCGGTCGCCGCCGGGCCCCTGGGCCGGCGCGGCGCCGGACGGCCCCGCCGTGCCCGCCAGCGGGATCACGGCGAGGGCCACGGCGAGGCCGCCGGCGGCCGTGGTGCGCGGATGGTGCATCCTTCGGTCCTCCTCGGTGCAGCGAGGTTCACGGACGAGTCTGGAGCGTGCGTCGTGCCGAGAGCGCGCTGCCGGGCGCGCGTCGGGCACGGTGCGCCAGCAGGGTTCACCCGATCGCCGGGCCGGGGCAAGGGGGCCGGGGTGCTCGACGCCTAACGGGACTTGGCGAGGACCACCAGCAGGCTCATGAAGGCCAGCAGTGCGTGGGTGGCCACGACGTAGATGAAGACCCGTACGTACATGCCGCGCGGTGGCTTGTTCTCGACGTAGCGGCGGGAGGTCGGGGCCTCGGGCACGCCGCCGGCCGGGGGAGTGGACGGGGCGGGGGTGGGTTGGTCGGGCACGGCGGACGGTCCTTCCCTTCCGGGACGGTGGACGGGGTGGTGGCGGGCGGAACGGCGGACGGCGCGGTTCAGCCGGGGCGGCGGTGCGCGGCGCGGTCGCCCAGGCACAGTTCGGCGGCGCCGCTCTGCAGCAGCGTGTGGACGAACAACAGCTCCGCGCCGCCGCGCGAGACGGCGGCCAGCCGGTGCGGGACGAGCGAGTCGAAGTGCGCGGCGTCCCCCGGCTCCAGAACGTGCACCGCCTCGCCGAGGGTGAGCCGCAGCCGTCCGGTGAGGACGTAGAGCCACTCCTCGCCGGGGTGCACCCGCACCAGATCGCCCTGCGCCCGCTGCGGTACGTGCACCCGCAGCGCCTGCATGGCGCGCCCGGCCCCGCCGACGGTCCAGTACGTCCAGCCGCCGGCCTCGGAGGGCTCGGCGCGGCCGGCCCGCACGATCGGATCGCGCTCCGGGGCGGTCTCGCCGAGCAGGTCGGATACCGTGGTGCCGTACGTACGGGCCAGGGCCAGCAGCATCGGGAGCGACGGCTGCCGCTGACCGGTCTCCAGCCGCGACAGGTGCGCGGGCGACAGGCCCACCCGCCGGGCCGCGGTCTCCAGCGTCAGCCCGCTGCGGCGCCGCAGCTCGCGCAGGCGCGGGGCCACGGTGGTCAGTTCCTCCGGGGCGGCGCCGGTGGGCGGATCGGGCAACTCGGTCATGTCACCGGTATAGCCAGCCTTCACCTGAGAGGCAAAGTTTTTGCCTGAGAGGCAAAACGCCCTGCCGCCCGGAGAGGCGGGCGAGGTCGCGGAACATTTCGGATGTTTGCGCCGGCCGTGCGCGATCCGTGTGAACTCCCGGGAAACATCAGCCCCTTGGGATTGACAGGGGCATGTCTACGCGCGTCATGCTGATGCGCATGAGAATCCCCCCACGGATGACCAGGATCGGCGCCGCAGGCGCCCTCGTTTCGACCCTCCTCCTCGGTGGCACGGCGGTCGCCGCGACGCCGGCCGCCACGGCGCACCCGGCCGCGGTGCGCACCGCGACCGTCCACGTCACCTCGGTCGGCAGCGTCTGCTACTCCAAGCTGCCGTCCCAGGCCCACGACACCCTCGACCTGATCGCCAAGGGCGGCCCCTTCCCGTACCCGAAGGACGGCACCGTCTTCGACAACCGTGAAGGCGTCCTGCCGTCCCAGAGCACGGACTACTACCACGAGTACACCGTGGTCACGCCGGGCTCGCCGGACCGTGGTGCCCGACGCATCGTCACCGGTGAGAAGCAGAAGGAGGACTACTACACCGCCGACCACTACAAGACCTTCGACCTCGTCGACTTCGGCTGCTGAGGCCGGCACGCGACATCACCGCACGAGCGGTTCACACGGCGGCCGGGGTGCCCACGCACCCCGGCCGCCGTTGTGCTCCCCCGGACACCGCGGTCCCACCGGCCACTTCCCCCTCTCCTCCGCCCATTCTCGGCAGAAGGGGCGCACAGGGGCGCACCCCGAGAGAGGATTGTCGGTGGTTGGCGGTAGCGTTTCGGCAGAAACGAGGAATGGGCGGGCATCGGCGGCAAAGGGGCCATGAGCGGTCGGCCGGCGCTGCACGCCTCCGGAAAGTGCTGGGTCAGTCGTGAGCCGCGTCCCCGCGGCGAGGCGTCGGAGAAGAAGGAAGGACGGCGAACTGCCGTGTATCGCTGGGAGATCACCCGGGCCGCACTGGCGCAGCGCGTTTTCGCCATCGTCCGCAGCAGGACCTACGACGAGGCGAGCGCCACCGCCGACACCCTGCTGTCGGCCGGCATCACGAGCCTGGAGATATCCCTGACCACGCCGTTCGCCCTGGAGGCGGTCACCACCCTCTCCCGCGAGCTCGGCGACGACGCGGTCATCGGCGCCGGCACCGTCCTTGACGCCGCGTCGGCCCGGATGGCGGTGGACGCCGGCGCCCGTTACCTGGTCTCCCCGAGCCTGGACGCCGAGGTCATCCGCACCGGCCACCGCTACGGCGTCCCCGTGTTCGCCGGGGTCTCCACGCCCACCGAGATCGTGCGGGGCCTGGAGCTCGGCGCCGACGCCCTCAAGCTGTTCCCCGCCGCCGACCGCCACCCGTCCTGGATCGCCGACGTCCGCGCCGCCCTGCCACAGGCGCCGCTGGTGCCCACCGGCGGTGTGACGCCCGAGACCGCCCCGGAGTGGATCGCGGCCGGCGCCGTCGCGGTCGGCATGGGCTCGGCCCTCTCGGAGGGCGACCGCGAGACGGTGGCCAAGCGCGCCGCGGACCTCCTGGCCCGGCTCGCCGACGCGGTGCCCGAGCCGGGCGAGTCCCGCCCGACGGACCCGTACGGGGCCTGACCGGCGGGCCCGTACGGCGCCTGACCGGCCGGCCGCGGCCGACGCCGTCCACAGGCCGGGCGGGGGCTTCACCCGGCGGCCGGGCTCTGCCACCCTGAGCGCTTCGGCCACCTGATCAGGAGTCAGCCCACGATGAAGCGCGCTGCGATCCTCCCCGCTCTCGCCTGCCTGCTCGCCGTCACCGCCGCGGCCCCGGCGGTGTCCCACGCCCCCACCCGGGCCGCCGCCGGCGCCGCCACCGCGGCCGTCGCCCAGCGGGACCGGCGGCCGGCCACGCTCCTGGACGCCGTCCCGCACCGCGGTGTGCTGCGGGTCTGCACCACCGGCGACTACCGCCCCTTCAGCTACCGCGACCCCGCCACCGGCGGCTACCGCGGCGTGGACATCGACATGGCCCGGGACCTCGCCAAGAGCCTGGACGCCACGCCCCGTTACGTCCCGACGACCTGGTCCGCACTGGTCGGCGACCTGACGGCCGGCCGCTGCGACATCGGCATGGGCGGCGTCTCGATCACCCTGGCCCGCGCCCGCTCGGTCTACTTCAGCGAGCCGACCCGCACTGACGGCAAGACGCCCATCGTCCGCTGCGCGGACCAGGCGAAGTACCAGAGCCTGGAGCAGATCGACCGCCCCGGCACCCGTGTCGTCGTCAACCCGGGCGGCACCAACGAGCAGTTCGCCCGCGCCCACATCAAGCGGGCCACCCTCACCGTCCACCCGGACAACACCACGATCTTCGACGAGATCATCGCCGGCCGCGCGGACGTGATGATGACCGACGCCAGTGAGACCCGGTACCAGGCCAAGGTCCACCCCGAACTGTGCGCGGTCCACCCCGACCGGCCGTTCACCTTCTCCGAGAAGGCGTACGCGCTGCCCCGCGGCGACGACCCGTTCAAGGCGTATGTGGACCAGTGGGTCCACCTCGCCACCCACGACGGCACCTACCGGAAGTACGAGGACGTCTGGATGAATTGATGAACGAGGGCGCTGCCGACGGGTCTCCGCGGGCGGCGCCGGCTCAGTCCGCCGCCGGGCGGCGGTGGCCCAGGACGTTGACCACCCGTCCGTCCGGGTCCTCGACGAAGAAGCGGCGCACCCCCCACTCCTCGTCGCGCAGCGGGTGCACGATCCGCGCACCGGCGGCCCGGACCGCCGCGTACGCCGCGTCCACCTCCTCGACCTCGATGCTCAGGTCCGGGGCGACCGGCGCGGTCGCGTCGTGCGTCATGAAGGTGAGCTGCGCGGTGGGGTTCGCGGGGGAGGCCAGCGTCATCACCCAGCCGTGGTTCATGACCTCCTCGAAGCCCAGCAGCCCGTAGAAGGCACGGTGGCCGGCCAGCGCCTCCGGGGCGCCGTCGGGGGCGATATGGAGATCGGGGACGACGCGGCGTACGGACACGGAAGCTCCTTGGCGGGCCGGGAACGGCGGACCGGTGGTCGGGCACGGCGGCGGACCGAGGGACGGGCGCGACGGACCGGCTGACGGGATGTTACGTGCCGGAACGGTCCGGGTGGGCCGAATCGGCGTCAACTTCCTTGGATCAGGCTCGTGTTGGATGGGGCGCCTCGGCGTCGCCCCCGTGACGCGCCGCCCCACCGGCGGCCATAGCGACGTCCGTACCCACGCCCGTACCCACGCCCATGTCGGCGTCCATATGGGCGGACGCGTCCTGACGACGGTGACCGCCGGCCCGCGACCGGCCAGGTATCCGGCAACCCGACAGCCCCACAGCCCGGCCCGACAGCCCGACCGCCCGACAGGAGCAGCCCCATGCCGACCCCCACCGACTCTCCCGCCGCGCCCGGCTCTCCCGCCGCGCCCCTCGCCCTCGTCACCGGCGCCACCCGGGGCATCGGGCGCGAGGTGTGCCGCCAGCTGGCCGGACGCGGCCACACCGTGCTGCTCACCGGGCGCGATGAGGACGCCGCCGGGCGCGTGGCCGAGGAGCTGCGCGCCGCGGCGCCGGCCGGCACCGCGGACATCCGTCCGCTCCAGCTCGACGTCACCGACGACCGCAGCGTGGCGCGGGCCGCGGCCCGGGTCGCCGACGCCTTCGGCCGGCTGGACGTGCTGGTCAACAACGCGGCGATCACCTACGACACCTGGCAGCGGGCCGCCACCGCCGATCTGGCGGTGGTGCGCGAGGCCGCCGAGACCAACCTCTACGGGCCGTGGCGGATGGCCTTCGCCTTCGTCCCGCTGCTGCGCGCCTCGGCGCACCCCCGGCTGGTCAATGTCTCCAGCGAGGCCGGCTCGCTGTCGTCCATGGGCGGCGGCACCCCCGCCTACGCCGTCACCAAGGCCGCCCTGAACGCGCTGACCAGGATGCTCGCCGCGGAGCTACGGCCGGACGGGATTCTCGTCAACGCGGTCTGCCCGGGCTGGGTGGCCACCGACATGGGCGGGGCGGGCGGCCGGCCGGTCGCGGAGGGCGCGGCGAGCGTCCTGTACGCGGCGACCCTCCCCGATGACGGGCCCACCGGCGGCTTCTTCCGCGACGGCCGCCCGCTGCCCTGGTAGCGCCGCGGCCGGCCCGCCGCGTGCGCCGCCCGTCCGGACCCGCGACCGTCCTTGTCCGGACAATGTGACCTCCGGACTTCCCGTCATGTGTGCGGGCGGATACGCTCGCGAGCGTGGGGAAACGCGAGAGAGATGCCGGGGGCGCCGAGAGCCCCGTCCAGTTCAGCGTGGACCGGAGCAGTCCGGTCCCGCTGTATTTCCAGCTGTCGCAGCAGTTGGAGGCCGCGATCGAGAACGGCCTGCTGGCCCCCGGCAGCCTGCTGGGCAACGAGATCGAACTGGCCGGCCGGCTCGGCCTGTCCCGGCCCACGGTGCGCCAGGCGATCCAGTCACTGGTCGACAAGGGGCTGCTGGTCCGCCGCCGCGGCATCGGCACCCAGGTCGTGCACAGCCAGGTCAGGCGCCCCCTGGAGCTCAGCAGCCTCTACGACGACCTGGAGGCGGCCGGGCAGAAGCCCGCCACCCGCGTCCTGCGGAACACCACCACCGAGGCGGACGCCGAGGTCGCCGCCGCGCTGGGGATCGCGGAGGGCGCGGAGGTCGTCCTGATCGAGCGGCTCCGGACGACCCACGGCGAGCCGGTCGCCCACCTGCGCAACCACCTCCCCGCCGGCCTGCTGCGGTTGGAGACCGCCGACCTGGAGCAGACCGGCCTCTACCGCCTGATGCGGGCGGCCGGGATCACCCTGCACAGCGCCCGCCAGGCGGTCGGCGCCCGCGCCGCCTGCGCCGAGGAGGCCGCCCGGCTCGACGAGTCCGAGGGCGCCCCGCTGCTCACGATGCAGCGCACCACCTTCGACGACACCGGCCGTGCGGTGGAGTACGGCTCGCACGTCTACCGCGCGTCCCGCTACGCCTTCGAGTTCCAGCTGCTGGTCCGGCCCTGAACCGCCAGGCCGTACGGTGGAGCGGGGCCGGAGCGCGTGGGCCGCTCGTCGTCAGAATGTTCTGACAAACCATTGACGCGGCTCGGCGGGCGCCGCTAGAACTCCTCCAGCCGCAATCCGGCGGCGGGGGAGCGAAGGCGGTCCACCATGAGCAGCGTCAGCACGGCCCGGCCCGGAAGCAGCCGGTCCGGAACTCTCCGAACCCCTACCGTCCCGCCCGTCCCGGTCGGGGCCGGGACCCCATGAAACGGCACAGAACTCCGGTAACGGATACTTGGAAGGTTGCCCGGTCCGGTAGCCGGCCGGCTCCGCGGCGACACCAGACAGACCCGGGACAGCGACAAGAGCGGGAAAGGCAAGTCCTCGTGGCAAGGGTTCGAAGAAGAGGACGCATCGCGGCCGCCGTGTTGGCGGCGCTGCTCGGCGCCTCCCTGGCGGGGTGCAGCAGCACCGGAGGCAAGCGGGCGGAGGAGGAGCGCGCCGCGCAGACCGCCGGCGGCAAGGCCGCCGTGCACACCCCCCGGTGGACCTTCGCGATGGTCACCCACTCCGGAGACGGCGACACCTTCTGGGACATCGTGCAGAACGGCGCCCGGCAGGCCGCCGTCAAGGACAACATCAACTTCGTCTACGCGCACGACAAGGAGGCCCAGCGGCAGAGCCAGCTGGTGCAGTCCTACATCGACCAGAAGGTCGACGGGCTGATCGTCTCGCTGGCCAAGCCGGACGCGATGAAGGACGTGGTCCTCAAGGCCGAGAAGGCCGGCATCCCGGTGGTCACGGTGAACTCCGGCGCCGAGGAGTCCAAGGCGTTCGGCGCGCTCACCCACATCGGCCAGGACGAGACGGTGGCCGGCGAGGCGGTCGGCGAGGAGCTGACCAAGCGCGGCAAGAAGAAGGCGCTGTGCGTCCTGCACGAGCAGGGCAACGTCGGTCACGAGCAGCGCTGCGACGGCGCCGCGAAGACCTTCAAGGGCGAGCTGCAGAAGCTGTACGTGGACGGCACCAACATGCCGGACGTGGAGGCGTCCATCGAGTCCAAGCTCCAGGCCGACCCGTCCATCGACGCCGTGGTCACCCTGGGCGCGCCGTTCGCGCCCACCGCCGTTCAGGCCAGGGAACAGGCCGGCAGCAAGGCCGAGGTCGACACCTTCGACCTCAACGCGCAGGTCGCCAAGGGCCTGAAGGACGGCTCCCTGGGCTTCGCGGTCGACCAGCAGCCCTACCTCCAGGGCTACCAGGCGGTCGACCTGCTGTGGCTGTACAAGTACAACGCGGACATGCTCGGCGGTGGCAAGCCGGTGCTCACCGGGCCCCAGGTGATCACCAAGAAGGACGCCGCGGCCCTCCAGGAGTACACCCAGCGGGGGACCCGATGAGCGCGGCCGACGCCCCGACCCGGAAGCCCGCGCCCGCCGGCGGCGCGGGCGACGAGCGGCTGCTGCACCGCTCCCTGGCGCGCCGGCTGATGGGCCGCCCCGAGCTGGGCTCGGTGGTCGGCGCCGTCGCCGTCTTCGTCTTCTTCTCGCTGGTCGCCGAACCCTTCCTGCGGCCCGCCAGTCTCTCCACGATCCTCTACGCCTCCTCGACGATCGGGATCATGGCCGTGCCGGTGGCGCTGCTGATGATCGGCGGGGAGTTCGACCTCTCGGCCGGCGTCATGGTCGTCAGCTCGGCGCTGGTCTCGTCGATGTTCAGCTACCAGATGACCGCCAACACCTGGGTCGGCGTCGGGGTCTCGCTCCTGGTCACGCTGTGCTTCGGCGTCCTCAACGGGGTGCTGCTGACCCGGACGAAGCTGCCCAGCTTCGTGATCACGCTGGGCACCTTCTTCATGCTGACCGGCCTCAACCTGGGCTTCACCAAGCTGATCAGCGGCACCGTCTCGACCAAGTCCATCTCCGACATGGAGGGCTTCGCGTCCGGCCGGGCGGTCTTCGCCTCGCACCTGACCGTCGGCGGCGTGGACATCCAGATCACCATCGTGTGGTGGCTGGTGCTGGTCGCGGTCGCCACCTGGATCCTGCTGCGGACCCGGGCCGGCAACTGGATCTTCGCGGTGGGCGGCAACGCGGACGCGGCCCGGGCGGTCGGCGTCCCCGTGACCCGCACCAGGATCGGCCTCTACATGGGCGTCGCGTTCTGCGCCTGGATCTCCGGCCAGCACCTGCTGTTCTCGTTCGACGCGATCCAGTCCGGCGACGGCGTCGGCAACGAGTTCCTCTACATCATCGCGGCGGCGGTCGGCGGCTGCCTGATGACCGGCGGCTTCGGCTCGGCGATCGGCGCCGCGGTCGGCGCGTTCATCTTCGGCATGGCCAGCAAGGGCATCGTCTACGCGCAGTGGAATCCGGACTGGTACAAGTTCTTCCTCGGCGCGATGCTGCTGCTCGCCACGCTGCTGAACGCCTGGGTCCGCAAGCGGGCGGAGGCCGCCACATGACCGCACTCGTCGAACTCCGCGACATCAGCAAGTTCTACGGCAGCGTCAAGGCCCTGACGGGCGTGTCACTGGAGGTGCACGCGGGCGAGATCACCTGCGTCCTCGGCGACAACGGCGCCGGCAAGTCCACCCTCATCAAGATCATCGCGGGGCTGCACCGGCATGACGCCGGCACCTTCACCATCGAGGGCGAGGAGACCCGGCTCGGCTCCCCGCGCGAGGCCCTGGACCGCGGTATCGCCACCGTCTACCAGGACCTGGCCGTGGTGCCGCTGATGCCGGTGTGGCGGAACTTCTTCCTGGGCTCCGAGCCGACCACCGGCGTCGGCCCGTTCCGCCGGCTCGACGTGCGCACCATGCGCGAGACCACCCGCTCCGAGCTGCTGCGGATGGGCATCGACCTGCGCGACGTCGACCAGCCCATCGGCACCCTCTCCGGCGGCGAGCGGCAGTGCGTCGCCATCGCCCGCGCCGTCTACTTCGGCGCCAAGGTCCTCGTCCTGGACGAGCCGACCGCGGCGCTCGGCGTCAAGCAGTCCGGGGTGGTGCTCAAGTACGTCGCGGCGGCCCGGGACGCCGGCCTCGGCGTGGTGTTGATCACCCACAACCCGCACCATGCCTATCTGGTCGGCGAGCGCTTCGTCCTGCTCAAGCGCGGCACCATGGCCGGCAGCCACCTCAAGTCGGAGATCGCGCTGGAGGAGCTGACCCGGCAGATGGCGGGCGGCAGCGAGCTGGAGCAGCTCAGCCACGAGCTGGCCCGCGGCGGCCCGGCGGAGTTCCCCGGCGGTCACCGGCCGGAGTGAACGCCCGAGGCGCGCCCCGGCCCCGGCTCCCGGCCGGTACGGGGCGCGCCACCCGGCACCGCGGTGCGCCGGACAGCGCGGGTGATGCACAATCGCACCGGACCATCCACCGAGGCCCCGGCCTCCCCGAGACCCGCAGGGACGAGACGACTCTTGCGCGCACGCAGCCGTCGAGACCGTAACGGCAGCCGCCACGGCTGTCCCGGCCGCCGCCCCGGCAGCCGTACCGGCGACCAGGTCCGAGGGGTGAGCCGATGAGCGTCTACCGCGACCGGGCCTACCGCGGCACCGCCCGCGCCACCGTCCTCCGCACCGTCGGCGCCAGGGAGCGCCGCTCCCATCTGACCGCGCCCCGGGTGCCCACCGTCGGCATCGACATCGGCGGCACCAAGGTCATGGCGGGCGTCGTCGACGCCGACGGCACCATCCTGGAGAAGGTCCGCACCGAGACGCCGGACAAGTCCAAGAGCCCCAAGGTCGTCGAGGACACCATCACCGAGCTGGTGCTGGACCTCTCCGACCGGCACGACGTGCACGCGGTGGGCATCGGCGCGGCCGGCTGGGTGGACGCCGACCGCTCCCGGGTGCTCTTCGCCCCGCACCTGAACTGGCGCAACGAGCCGCTGCGCGACCGCCTCGCCGAACGCCTCGCGGTCCCGGTCATGGTCGACAACGACGCCAACACCGCCGCCTGGGCGGAGTGGCGGTTCGGCGCCGGCCGCGGCCAGGACCACCTCGTCATGATCACGCTCGGCACCGGCATCGGCGGCGCGATCCTGGAGGACGGCGCGATAAAGCGCGGCAAGTACGGGGTGGCCGGCGAGTTCGGCCATATGCAGGTGGTCCCCGGCGGCCACCGCTGCCCGTGCGGCAACCGCGGCTGCTGGGAGCAGTACAGCTCCGGCAACGCCCTGGTCCGCGAGGCCCGGGAGCTGGCCGCCGCCGACTCCCCGGTCGCGTACAACATCATCGAGCGGGTCGGCGGGCGGGTCGGCGACATCACCGGTCCGCTGATCACCGAGCTGGCCCGGGAGGGCGACGCGATGTGCGTCGAGCTCCTCCAGGACATCGGCCAGTGGCTCGGCGTCGGCATCGCCAACCTCGCCGCCGCCCTCGACCCGTCCTGCTTCGTCATCGGCGGGGGCGTCAGCGCCGCCGACGACCTGCTGATCAGCCCGGCCCGGGACGCCTTCCGGCGCCATCTCACCGGCCGCGGCTACCGCCCCGAGGCCACCATCGCCAAGGCCCAGCTGGGCCCCGAGGCCGGCATGGTCGGCGCCGCCGACCTCGCCCGGCTGATCGCCCGCCGCTTCCGGCGCGCCAACCGCCGCCGCGTGGAGCGCTACGAGCGCTACGAACGGGCCGGTCGCCGATGACCGAACCGGACCCCTCGCCCATGCACGACGAACTCCAGCCGGTGGACGCGCCGCGCACCCGGCCCCGCCGCCCGTTCCTCCTGGCCCTGATCGTCTTCCTGCTGATCACGATCCCGGCCGGCTACTTCGTCATCTCGGCCGTGCAGAGCCGCGACAGCGGCGAGGACAAAGAGGCCGAGGCCGCCGCCACCGGCCTGACCAACGCCTTCCCCTCCCGTCTGCAGCAGCGGATCTACGACGTCCCGGTGCCCATCGGCTCCACGCCGGTCTACTACTACGAGACCAACTCCTGGAAGACCAGCTCGCTGTTCGTGCAGTTCCGGACCAACGACTGGGGCCTGGACAAGTTCCTCGCCGCGATCGGCACCAGCACCGCCGCCCTCAAGCAGGGCGCGATCACCATCCCGCCGGACCGGGCCGCCGAGGTCGGCTGGGACTTCGGCGCGGACTGGCCCTGGCGGGGCGTCGCGATCGACCGGCCGGCGCCGCAGCCCTCCCAGCGGATCGTGGTGAGCTACGACGAACCCGGGCACCCGGTCGTTTACACCGTTTCGACCGTGCGGTTCTAGCGGGCGCTGCGGCACCGGCCGGCTCCCGGGACCGTGCGCCCGCCCGCACCGATGCCTTGGCACCACCGCCACCCAGAATCCTGGGAAACGGCGGAGACGATTCCGTTCTCCAGCACCCCGTCGGTCCCCTGAGCCGGCGGACGGCCGGCTACGGGAATTCGGCGACCAGGCGCGACGTTCCCCGCTCCCGACGCGGACCCCGCTGACGGCGCCCTGGAGCGGTCCTGGAGGCCCGCGTCGCCCTCCGTCCGCAGGTGAGCGTCGCGCACGCACTCTGTGGTGCTCTGTGCGTGCGCCGCGCACACTAATCTGGGGGTATGCCGAACGATGTAGGGCACGAGATCGCCGACGCGCTGGCAGCGCTGCTCAAGCGCGACACCCGGACGCAGCTGTACCAACGCCTGACTGAGGGCCTGGGCGAGGCCGTGGACGAGGTCACCTACCCCGTCCTCAGCGGGTTGGCCCGCACCGGCCCGTGCAGCGCCGCCGACCTCGCCGGCGAGGTCGGTCTGGACCGCTCCGGCGTCACCCGCCGCGCCACCCGCCTGGAGGCCGCCGGCCTCCTGCGCCGGGAACCCGACCCCGGCGACCGGCGTGCCACCCTGCTCGCCCTGACCGAGGCCGGGCAGCAGACCGTGGACACCACCCGGCACCGTCTCGCCGCGCACATCGAGGCGTCCCTGGCCTCCTGGCCGCCCGGCGAGGCCCGCGCCTTCGCCCGCCATCTCCAGCGCTTCGTCACCGACGGCCCCTTCACCTGATCCCGAACCGGAACCCGACGCCGACGCGCCCACTCGGGGGCGGCCTCGGCCCGGGTTGCGGGCCTTGCGCCCGGCCGCCTCGCCGCCGCACCGGCACACCGGGATGCCCGTCACCCGCCCGGCTCGACCATGCGGCGTCCGAGCGAGATCCGGGCGTCGATTCTCTGGCTGCCCATCCGGTGGAGACGGCACATCGCATCCGCACGCACCAGTCCGGATCGGCTGGGATTTCGGTGCGTCACCCGTCTCAGTCGATCTGGTCTCCGCAGGTCTTCGCCCTGACTTCGGACCAGATCATGGGGGACGGGACAATCACCCTGCCTTGCGATGCACGCATGGACGGGGGTGCCCCCGGCTGGGGCTGGGGGAGTCGCGCGCCGATCCGGCTGGTCCGTGAGAGAGGGGTGGTGAGCGGGTTCGCCGGGTGGGCTCACCGAGCGCGCTCAGCGGCACAGGGTGCGCAGGGCGGTGAAGCAGTCCGCGGCCCGGCGCTGCGGGTCGGTGTCGGTGCTGGCCCAGGCGATCCGGGCGTCCGGCCGGATCAGCACCGCGGTGACGTCTCGCCAGATCGGATCCGTCGCTTCGGTGTTGACGGTGACCGTCCGCTGTTCCAGGCCGCCTGCGGAACACGGCGTCCGTGTCCCGCCGAGGTCCAGCAACAGCGGCCGGCCGTGGTGCATCAGCGGGTGGGCGGTGGGTGCGTCGGCCGTGTCCAGGGCGAGGCCGGCCAGTCGCGTGCCCTTCAGAGGGTGCGCGCCGGGTGCGGTGTCGGCGGGGAGCGGGTCGTCGAAGCCGGCGATCCGGCGGGCCCACTGGCGGTTGGTCTGCGGTTCGGCCAGCGCGGCGGACCAGACCTCGCGCAGCGCGATCTGCTCCGGGCTCGCCGCCGCGAACAGGGCGAGTTGCGCGCGGGTGTTGTCGATGACGGCACGGGCGGCCGGCCGGCGCTCCGTGTCGTAGCTGTCGAGCAGTCCCTCGGGTGCCCGGCCCTGGAGGGTGGCGGCCAGCTTCCAGCCCAGGTTGGTGGCGTCCTGGATGCCGAGGTTCATGCCCTGCCCACCGGCCGGGAAGAACATGTGCGCCGCGTCCCCGGCCACCAGCACCCGTCCGGCCCGGTACCGCGCGGCCTGACGGGTGGCGTTGCCGTAGCGCGACAGCCACCGGGGGTTGCGGATGCCGAGGTCCCGTCCCAGCAGCGCCCGGGTCTGCTCGCGCACCTCCTCCAGGGTCAGCGGTTCGCCGGTGTCACGGTGCATGGTTGCCGTGGAGAGGCCCGCCAGCCGGTGGACGCCGTCCCCGATCGGGGCCGCCAGGAACGAACCGGCCGGCCCGGTGGCGGCGAGCGGCGCGGTGGGCGGATCGTCGAGTTCGACGTCGGCGAGCCACCCGGTCAGCGTGGTGTCCTGACCGGGGAAGTCGATGCCGGCCGCCTGGCGCACGGCGCTGCGGGTGCCGTCGCAGCCCACCACCCAGCGGGCCTGCACGGTCCGGTGCGTGGTGCCGACCCGGATCACCACCTCGACGCCGTCCGGTCCCTGGGTGAGCGAGACGACCTCCTGCCCGCGCAGGACCCGGGCACCCACGGCAGTCGCGTGCTCCTCCAGGAGCCGTTCGGTGACGGACTGACCGAGCGCCAGCATGAACGGGTGCACCGCCCCGACTGTGGAGAAGTCCAGCCGGGTGGCCGCCGCGCCGAAGTGGCCGGTCGGCACCGGGGTGCCGCGTTCGATGAACCGTTCCGCGAGTCCGCGGGTGGCGAAGGTGTCCAGCGTGCCGGCCTGCATGCCGACCGCGCGCGACCGTCCGTCCGGTGCCGCCCGGCGTTCCACGACGGTCACCTCCACCCCGTGCAGGCGCAACTCCGCGGCGAGCCAGAGCCCCACCGGGCCGGCCCCGGCGATGAGCACGTCGAGCATGACAACCACTCCTTCTCACTCTTATCCATTGGACAAGAATGAGCATGCCCTAGGATTGTCCATTGGACAACAGGGGTGCGGAAGCCGACCGGGAAGGCGCATCGGATGGGTACGACACGGGACGAGATCGTCGCCGCCACGCTGGCGGTCCTCGACGAACACGGACTGGACGGCGTGACCATGCGCGCCGTCGCGGCCCGGCTCGGGGTGCAGCACAACACCGTCCGCTGGCACGCCTCCAGCAAGGGCCGCCTGCTCGAACTTGCCTCCGACGAACTCCTCGCGCACTGTCTCGACGAGCCGCTGCCCGAGGCGTTCCCCGACCGGCTCAAGGAACTGAGCCGCCGCTGCCGCGCGGCGCTGCTCTCCCACCGCGACGCCGCCAGAATGGTCGCGGGCGTCTTCACCGCCGAGCCCCGCACGCTGCGCTTTGCCGACACCGTGATCGCCACCTTGCTGGCGGCCGGCCACTCGCCGCGCACGGCCGCGTGGACCCACTGGTCGATCTTCTACCTGACCCTGGGCCTGACCCAGGAACAGCAGGCCGCTCAGGCGGTCGCACCGGCCCTCCTCCCGGACCAGGTCCCGGCCGGTACCTACCCGGCCCTGACCGCGGCCCTGCCGTACGTCGGCCCCGACAACTTCGACCAGCGCTTCGAATTCGCCCTCGACCTGATCATCGCCGGCCTTCCCCGGGTCGAGGGGCCAGTCATCTAGCCGAGGGGCCAGTCATCTGGCGGTCCTGGAGAACAGGCCCCGCTGGGCAGACGTCCGGCGTTGCCTCGGTCAGCTCCAGCGGTCCCGCACAAAGCGGAGTACGGCGCCGCTTGCAAGCCGGCCGGAGCACGTGGCCGGTCGGCGCTCTCGGGTGTGCGACGGTGGATTGTCCCGGCAGGCCGCCTCGCGAGCCGGGCCTGAAGAAACGCGACCGCAGTGAGTACGGCATGGCTCGTGATCGCCGCGCGTCCTCGAATCGCCGCCCCCTGCAAGAGCCGCAGCCAACGACGTTTGACCTCGGAGATCGCCGGCGTCGGACAAATTTCGGCGCGACGGTGATCACCGGCCGGGTGCGGCGTCCTCCAGGGCGGCTGTCCGCTGCCAACGAACCCAGTCAGCGCCGGTCCGGGCGGGCGTGGCCTCTTCCTCTCCCCAAAAGCGTGTGCTTCGCACGCAATACTGCTACGGTAAAGGAGTTGCGTGCGTAGCGCACGCATTACTGGATCTCTGAAAGGACTCCCATGTCCCGTACCGGCATCAAGGCCGCCCTCACCGACCTGCTCCTCAATGACGCGATCACTCTGGAGGAGGCTGTCGACCGCCACTTCACCCCCGAGTACCGCCAGCGCACGGACGGTGAGTGGGCCGACCGCGCCGAGTTCGTCGAGCACATCAGCCACCTGCGGACGCTCGTCGCCGACGCCCGGGTCGACGTCCATGAGGAGCTGTACGACGGCGGCAAGTACGCCGACCGGCACACCTGCCACATCACGAAGAAGGACGGCTCGACCGTGACCATGGAGGTCTATGTGTTCGCCGACCTCGCACCCGACGGCCGGTTCAACCGCATCGAGGAGACCACCTTGCTGCTCAAGGGCTCCGACGACGATCGCAATCTCGGCAGTGCTCGATAGGCCGCGTCCGCAGGAGTTCGTCGCGTCTGGGCGGCGGCCCGCCACGGCGTGCAGGGTTGCGCCAGGGGGGCGGGCAGCGGGCCGTGTATCCGGCTCGCCGCGCACGGCTGCGGCTGCTCGTCGTCCGGGTCGTCGTCGGCCGCAGCCGGGTCGCGCAGTGGCCGCAGAGCGTCCTCGGGCTGGGGGATGAAGAAGGTGGGGCATAACGGCAGGGCCTCCTGGGATCTCGAGGTTGCGATCCCAACCGAGCAACCCCAGGAGGCCCTGTGCCGCAGTCCTTCGCGCTCGCGTCCCTGGAGTCCAACGCGCCGTCTCCGGCGGGTGACTGTCACGCGCACAGGTCCGGCAACGCGGCGGACGGGCCGGACCGCGTGCGATGGTACGGCTCCGGCCTGACGGGCGCGGAGCGGCAGGTCATTCGGCCGCTGCTGCCGGTCCCCGCGTGGCTTCATGCCGGCGCCGGCTGACGGCCTCACTGTGGTCCTGGTCCTTGAGGCTGGCCGTCGTTGTCGCTGCCGAAGTCGTGCGCGTCGGCGGACAGCAGGTGTTCGGCGCCGTGTTCGAGGACCTGGGCCGTCTCGGTGGAGCGGGGGAGCATGGTCTTCTCGTAGGCGCGGAGGGCGTCGTCGACGGTGGCGGCGTTCGCGAGAGCGAGGGCGAGTTCGCTGGCGTCGAGCATGGCGAGGTTGACGCCGACGCCGAGCGGGGGCATGAGGTGGGCGGCGTCGCCGAGCAGGGTCACCGTCGGGTTGTGTTCCCAGGTATGCGGGACCGGGAGGGCGAAGATCGGGCGGTCGACGTAGGGGCCGTCGTTGTCGTCGATCATCTGGCGCATACGGGGCGACCAGTGGGCGTACTCGCCTAGGAGCAGGGCGCGGATGCCGTCGGTGTCGGCGGTGGTCAGACCGCTCGCGGTGATCCAGTCGACCGGGACTCGTTGGATGAGGTAGACGCGGATGTGGTCTCCGCTGTTGCGCTGGGCGAACAGGCCACGCCTGCCGTCGGCTGCGTGGGCGCTGCCCGAACCGACCAGCTCGGCAATGTCGGGGTGCCGGTTGTCGACGTCGGAGAACCATGCCTCCAGGAAGCTCACCCCGGTGTATTGGGGGACGGCGGGGGACACGGCCGGGCGTACCCGGGAGAAGGCGCCGTCGGCGCCGATGACCAGGTCGGTCTCGACGGTCGTGCCGTCGGCGAAGTGCAACTGCCGTGGCCCGTCGGCGGGCCCGCTGATCGTGTCGAGGGTGCGGCCCCAGCGCACGGTCCCGGGCTGCAGGGAGTCGAGCAGCAGGTTGCGCAGCTGGCCGCGGTCGATTTCCGGTTTGAAGAGCTCGTCGGCCTCGGGGACTTTGTGGGACGTGAGCTGGCCGGTCGGGTCCATCTGGCGCATCTCTTGCCCTTCGGGGCGGGCCAGCTGGAAGAACGCGTCGAGCAGGCCGGCTTCGCGCAGGGCGATCTGACCGTTGTCGGCGTGCAGGTCGAGGGTCCCGCCCTGGTTGCGTGCGTCGGGGCCCGGGTCGCGGTCGTAGACGGTGACCGCGATGCCGCGCTGCTGGAGGATGCGGGCGCAGGTCAGGCCGCCGGGTCCGGCGCCGATGATACTGATGCCGGCGTGGGCAGGGTCTGGGGAGTTCATGGCTGGTCCTGTCGGTCGACGAAGAGGGGGCATCGGGCGAGTACCGATCGACTTCCCGCAACGCCTATAAAAACAGATCGAATATAAAAGTGCAACGAGTCAACTTTTCTGGGTGCTCGACTATCGGATACGCTCAAGTCATGACCGTTCCCCCCGTAGGCCGCCGCGAACGAAAGAAGGCGGCCACCCGGCAGGCGATCGCTGACGCCGCACTGCAGCTCTTTGTGGAGCGCGGCTACGACCAAGTGAGCATCCGTGACATCGCCGACGCCGCCGACGTGTCGACCGCTACGGTGTTCAAGCACTTCAGCGGCAAGGAGGCGCTGGTATTCGACCAGGACGAGGACCGGGAATCAGAACTGACCGCCGCGGTGCGGCAGCGGGCCTCCGGCCAGAGCATCCTCGATGCCCTCCGGCAGCACGTCCTCGACACCTGGCTGCCGATCGCGGCGGATCCGCAGATGGCCGAGTTCACCAACCTGGTCGACTCGACGCCGGCGCTACGCGCCTACGCCGAACGCATGTGGACCCGGCACACCGACGGCCTCAGTGCAGCCATCGCCGACGAGATCGGCGTGGACCACGACAACCTCGCATGTGTGGCTCTTGCTCGATTCGTACTCCAGATTCCGGTCCTCGCTCGCGGCCGGCAGGACCGCCGGGCCGCCGTCGAGGAAATCTTCGACATCCTCACCCACGGCTGGGAACCGCCGAACAAGACGCCCGCGCCGTAGCGCCCAGGCTGCTGCCTGAGCCTGCCCCCGGTCAGCCTCGGCGTGCCCCCATCGCGCGTCTCGGCCGCACCCACCCGCCCGCCTGGCAACGTGAACTGACAGCCCGTCATTGACGAGCAGCAAGCCTCGCAAGCCCCGGAGAGCACATGCAGCCCGGGCGTGAAGGACTCGACGAACAACGCAGCGAGGAACGTCGTTGCTGCCGACAAACCCATCTCCATGCCGCGTTTCGCTTTCCCGAGGATGGACGACAGGCGCAGCAGGAGACGCAGCGGGTAGATGAAGATGCCGGCAATGAAATGCCAGGGATGAATGCAGTGATGTCGTCGGCGGCAGGCTCGCTGTGGTACGCCGCTGCACCGCATTAGCCGTCCGTTAGCACAACGCCAACCCGATCGTTGAAGCTCAATGTCGTCCAGGAGCGAGACGAGAGATCACAACAACGGGAGGACAGCGATGACGCATCGTGGAGACGGGCGCGCCGCAAGCGGGATGTTCGGGCGCCGGGGGGCGCGATGCGCCGCGGTGGGTGTCGTGGGGGTGGCTGCGGCCGTGCTGGCGGTGACGCCGGCGTTCGCCAAGGGAAGTGCCACTCTCCGTGTGTCGCCGGGCACCGTGAAGCTCGGCCAGAGCGTCTATGTCAAGGGACAGGGCGACAGTGATGCGCTGCAGTACGCGAAGTTCTGCGCGCAGGAGCGTGTCGGGATGCAGGGTGCATGGCGCACCGTCACGTGCGGCCGGATCGTGGCCATGGGTGCCAGTGAGGCCAAGGTCGATGTGATGGTCAAGGCCGGTCATCGGGGCGTGCTGCAGTTCCGTGGAGTGCTCTACGGCGTCGACGGCCCGCGCGGCGGCCATCCGCGCCTGGACATCACCACGCAGACCAAGACCGTCCACGTACGCTGATCTGGCGCGCGGGTCGGCCGGACCACCGCCAGATCGACAACGAGAACATGAACAGTGAAGGCCCGGTGGAATCCACCGGGCCTTCACCTGTGAGTAGCGGGGACAGGATTTGAACCTGCGACCTCTGGGTTATGAGCCCAGCGAGCTACCGAGCTGCTCCACCCCGCGACGGCACGGTGAACTGTACGGCACTGACACGGAACAACCGAATCGACGTCGGGTGGGAGTGACCGGTGGCGGGGACGTGAGAGATGACTCGTGGCCTGTGATGATGGGTTTGTCGAGGCTTCTTCGCCGGGCCGCTGCCCCCGCCGCGGACGGCCGGCCGTCTCCTTGTGCTGCTGATCCCAGTCACCAGTCACGCAGGTGGCAGGGCGCCTGAGCGATGACGCCAGGCAGGGCAGCTCCAGGGGCTTCCTCTGAGTGTTTCGTCACAGAGGTCCGGAATACGGGGACGATTCGGAACCTCTGGCCCGGGCTTGCCTGTCCCACAGGGTGGAACCGACCTTTCTTGCCCTTCGGGGCAGTACCACCGGAGCAGCAAGATGACGACCCCACCGGCCCGGATCTACCAGTCCAGTGGTCGACGCCGGGCCACCGTCGCCCGGAGATGGCTCATGGGAGTAGCGCCCATGGTTGTCCTCGGGCTGATCGCCTGGCCGGTGATGAGCTACTTCGGGATTCCGCCGTTCACCGGCGAGGGCGACCCTGTCAGCTACGACCAGGCCGGCGCCTCGAAGGCCGCCGACTCCGCAACCCTGATGCCCACGGGCCCCAGGGCCGACTTCACGAGCGTCAAGACCCTGAGCGACGGCACCAAGGTCAGCGTCGTCACGCTGGAGGGGAAAAAGTCCGGATTCAAGGGAAAGGTCTGGGTCTGGGCCCCCAAGGAGTACACCCAGGATCCGAAGTTCGCGTCGCGCGGCTTCCCCGTCATGATCGCCCTGCCCGGCGGCCCCGGCAACGACAGCAACTACTGGTCGGTCGGAGAGTTCGGCAAGGACAAGCTCTCGTTGGAGAAGAGCGTCTCGAAGTGGTACCAGGAGGGCAAGAGCAAGCCCTTCCTGCTGGCCATGCCGATCCTCAACCCCGGCCCGGACGACAAGGGCATCTACTGGGACGCCAGCGACATTCCCGGCCAGCCGAAGATGGGCACCTGGCTGACCGAGGACGTGCCCGACCTGATGAAAGCCAACTTCCGGACGATCAAGTCCCGTGACGGCTGGAGTTACATGGGCTCCTCCACCGGCGGCTTCGCCAGTCTGAAGGCCGTGCTGAAGCACCCCGACAAGTTCAAGACCGCCATCGCCAACGGTCCCGACATCGTGCCCGACTCCCCGCTGTGGCGAGGCCACGAGAAGGAGAAGCGGGAGAACAACCCTGAGGAGTTGGCCAGGCAGCTGGTGGCCACCAAGGGGCCGGACGTCTACATCGCCTTCCAGGTCGGCACGAAGGAGCACGCGGCGACCATCAACGCCATCAAGAAGTTCATGGCCGCGTACGGCAAGGGGCCGGTCCACACCAAGCTGTGGGAGATACCGGGCGGCACCCACAACGGTGCCACGTATCTGTCCAACATGGAGTCCCCTACGCAGTGGATCAGCGAGCACATCAAGTGGCAGACGCCCCGGCCGTGACCGCGGGCCGGAGCCGCGTCCGGCGCTACGTCATCAGGGATCTCGCCTGGTCTGGCCCGGACGGTCGGGTTCCGGTCAAAAGATGGCAATGGTTTTCACCTGGCCATTGAAGTGAAAATCATTTCCATTTAACTTCGAGGGCATCTGAGCCGGAGCGTGCGACCGCGCATCCGGCACCGCCTGAAGGAGTTCTCGCATGAGCAGCGCCCGCGCCGTCCCCGTGTCCCGATTTCCGCGAGCATTCGTCCGGACCGCGCTCGTCGCCGCGACAGCGGTGCTCACGGGTGTGACCGCGACCGCCTGCTCGACCTCGGCCCCTTCCGCATCGACGAAGAGCGGCGGCACCGGTGCCACCGGCGGCGGTTCGGGCAAGACGATCCAGGTGGTGGCGGGGGAGAACTTCTGGGGCAGCATCGCCTCCCAGCTCGGCGGCAGCCACGTGAAGGTGACCAGCATCATCACCAACCCCGACACCGACCCGCACGATTACGAGCCGACCGCCGCCGACGCCCGCACGGTGGCCGGTGCCCAGTACGCGATCGTCAACGGCATCGGCTACGACGCCTGGGCGGACAAGCTGCTCGCCGCCAACCCGGGCAGCGGGCGTACCGAGTTGAAGGTCGGCGACCTGGTCGGCGTCAAGCCGGGCGGCAACCCGCACCGCTGGTACTCCCCGGGCGACGTCCACAAGGTGATCGAGAAGATCGCGGGCGACTACAAGAAGCTCGACCCGGCCGACGCCGCCTACTTCGACCAGCAGAAGACGGCCTTCGAGACGAAGACGCTCGCCGGCTACAACAAGCTCATAGCCGACATCAAGGCGAAGTACGCGGGCACCCCGATCGGCGCTTCCGAGTCGATCGTCACGCCGCTGTCGGACAGCCTGGGGCTGAAGATGCTCACCCCCGAGACGTTCCTCGACGCGATGAGCGAGGGCTCCGACCCCACGGCCAAGGACAAGGCCGCCATCGACCAGCAGATCAAGAACAAGCAGATCAAGACCTACGTCTACAACTCCCAGAACTCCACGCCGGACGTGCAGGCGCAGGTCAAGGCGGCCAAGGACGCGGGCATCCCGGTGGCCACCGTGACCGAGACCCTCACCCCCGCCGGGGCCACCTTCCAGCAGTGGCAGACCACCCAACTCCAGGGCATCGAGCAGGCCCTGGCCAAGGCCACCGGGAAGTGAGCCTGACCATGAACCCGGCGGCGAAGGTCCGCGACGCCGTGGCCCGCGGCGGCCATGCCGTCCCCCCACCTCGAACCGAAGACCAAGACCACGACACCGCCGCAGAACCCGGAAGCGGCCCGGTGGTCGCGCTGCGCGACGCCGCCGTGCGCGTCGGCGGGCGCGCGTTGTGGTCGGGGGTGGATCTTCGCATCGGGTCCGGTGAGTTCACCGCCGTCCTCGGCCCGAACGGCGTCGGCAAGTCCACCATGATCAAGGTGCTGCTCGGTGCGCTGCCCGCCGCCTCCGGTCAGGTGCGGGTCCTCGGTGTGCGCCCCGGGCAGGCCAGCGACCGCATCGGCTACCTGCCGCAGCGCCGCAGCTTCGACGCCTCGATGCGCGTCCGTGGGATCGACGTCGTGCGCATGGGGCTCGACGGTGACCGCTGGGGCGTGCCGCTGCCGTTCCCCAGCGCCCGCCGCCGGGCGGCGCGCGAACGGGTGGCCGAGGTGATCGAGTTGGTCGGGGCGTCGGCGTACGCCCACCGGCCGATCGGGCAGTGTTCCGGCGGTGAGCAGCAGCGGCTGCTGATCGCGCAGGCACTGGTCCGACGGCCCGAACTGCTTCTGCTGGACGAGCCGTTGGACAGCCTGGACCTGCCCAACCAGAGCGCGGTGGCCGCGCTGATCGGCCGGATCTGCCACCAGCAGGGCGTTGCGGTGGTCATGGTCGCCCATGACGTGAACCCGATACTCCACCACCTGGACCGGGTGGTGTACCTCGCCGAGGGCGCCGCCGCCACCGGCACCCCGGCCGAGGTCATCACCTCCGACACGCTGACCAGGCTCTACGCCACCCCCATCGAGGTGCTCCGGACGTCCGGCGGGCGCCTGGTCGTGGTCGGCCAGCCGGAGGCGCCCGCGGTGCACACCGACCGGCACGAGACCCATGGGGGCGGTCGTGATGCCGGCTGACACCGCCGCGCCCGCCTGGTCGTGGAACCTCATCAGCGACTTCCAGCAGATGTGGTCGTACCCGTTCATGGTCAACGCCTTCCGCGCGGGCGCGATCGTGGCCGTGGTCGCCGCGGCCGTGGGCTGGTTCGTGGTCCTGCGGCGGCAGACATTCGCCGCGCACACCGTCTCCGCGGTCGCCTTCCCCGGTGCCGCCGGTGCGGTCCTGCTCGGAGTGAGCGCGGTCTACGGCTACTTCACCCTCTGCGTGGCCGCGGCCCTGGTCATCGCGGCCCTCGGATGGCGCGGGGGCGGTGCGCAGGAGTCCGCGCTCACCGGGACCGTCCAGGCGTTCCTGCTCGCCTCCGGATTCCTGTTCATCGCCCTGTACAAAGGGCTGCTGGAGGGGCCGCAGACCATCCTGTTCGGCACCTTCCTCGGCATTACGTCGTCGCAGGTCACCGTGTTGACGGGGGTGGGTGTGGCGGTGCTCGCGGTGCTGGCGCTGATCGGGCGGCCACTGCTGTTCGCCTCCGTCGACCCGCAGGTCGCCGCCGGGCGCGGAGTGCCCGTCCGGGCGCTGTCCGTCGCCTTCCTCGTCCTGCTCGGTGCGGCGACCGCCGAGGCCGGCCAGATCACCGGAACCCTGCTCGTCTTCGCGCTCATGGTGATCCCGGCGGCGACGGCGCAGTCCCTCACCGCCCGGCCGGGGCTGAGCCTCGCGCTCACCGTGCTGCTGGCCTTCGCCGCCACCTGGCTCGGGCTGATCGCCGCGTACTACTCGCCCTACCCGTTGGGCTTCTTCGTGACCTCGTTCGCCTTCGCCGGGTACGTCATCGCCCGGGCCGTGCGCGCGCTGTACGGCATCCGCGACCGGATCGGAACGCCCCTGCCCGCCAAGGAGGTTGCGGCATGACCGGTCTGCTGGCCGCATCGCCGCTCGCCCAGCCCTTCTTCCAGCACGCGCTGCTCGCGGGGACCGCCATCGCCGCGGCCTCCGGCCTCGTCGGCTACTTCCTCGTCCTGCGGGCCCAGGTCTTCACCGCCGACGCCCTCAGCCACGTCGCCTTCACCGGTGCCATGGCCGCCCTGGCCTTCGGCTACGACCTGCGCCTGGGGCTGCTGGCCGCAACGGTCGCCGTCGCGCTGCTCTTCGGCACCCTGGGCCGCCGCGCCCGCCCGGACGATGTCGTCATAGGCAGCGTCTTCTCCTGGATCCTGGGCCTGGGCGCCTTCTTCGTCACCCTGTACACCACCTCCCGCAGCACCGCCGACGGCACCGCCGGCGTCAGCGTCCTGTTCGGCTCGGTCTTCGGCATCTCCGCCGAGGGAGCGACCGTGGCGGCCCTGGTCGCCCTCGGCGTCTGCCTGCTGATGCTGTTCATCGCCCGCCCGCTGCTGTTCGCCACCCTCGACGAGGCCGTGGCCGCGGCCCGCGGGGTGCCCGTCCGCCTGCTCGGTTTCGGCTTCCTCGCCATCGCGGGCATCAGTGCTGCCGAGGCCACCCAGGCCGTCGGGTCCCTGCTGCTGCTCGGCCTGCTGGCGGCGCCCGCCGGCGCCGCGATCCGGCTCACCGACCGCCCCTACCGCGCGCTCGCCCTCTCCGCCACCCTCGCCGTAGGGGAGATGTGGGCCGGGCTCTACGCCTCGTCCGCGCTCCCGAAGGTGCCGCCCAGCTTCGCCATCATGGCCGCCGCCACCGCCGTTTACGCGGCCACCTTCCTCGTACGGCGCCCCGCCAGACGCTCCCCGACCACCGCAGCCCCTGCAGGGGCCTGAACGAAAGCACGGAGAACGAAGGCATGGTGATGGCACGCAACCGACCGCACACCGCCGCACCTTCGCAGGACGTGGCGCTGATCGGCCGCCTCACTCAGCAGCGAGCCATCATCCTTGAGGCCCTCGTCTCCGCGGACGACTTCATCGGCGCCCAGGCGCTGCACAACCAACTCGCCGCAGACGGCTCACCGGTCGGACTGACCACGGTCTACCGCACCCTGACCGCCCTCGCCGGCGCCGGCCGCGCCGATGTCGTCCGCGACACCAACGGCGAACGCCTCTTCCGCTACCGCCCCGGCCCCGACCACCGCCACTACCTGCTCTGCACCGAATGCGGCCTCAGCCAACCGGTCGACTCAGGGCCGGTGGAGACCTGGGCGAAGAAGATCGCCCGCACCTCCGGATTCGCGAACCTCCAGCACACCCTGGAACTCTCCGGAGTCTGTCCGGACTGCCGTGAACGGTCCGCAGCCGGCGAATGACGGACAGCCCGGCTGAAGGGGCGCCATGCAGCGGCGTTCCTTCAGCCGGGCTGTTCTACACGCCGAGCCTGAGGTGTTCGATGTGGTGGACGGCCTCGTCGAGGAGCTGGGCGACGTGGTTGTCGTGGAGGCGGTAGACGATGCTGCGGCCTGCCCGTTCGCCGGTGACCAGTCCGAGGGCGCGCAGCAGGCGGAGCTGGTGGGAGACGGCGGACTGGTTCATGCCGATGGCGGCGGCGAGTTCGGTGACGGGATAGGGCTGTTGCCGCAGCGTGGTGAGGATCTGAAGACGGGACGGGGTGGCGAGGGCTTGCAGGGTGGCGGCGACGGTGGTCGCCGTGGGTCCGTCCATGGGAGCCGCCCGTCGCGCGCCGGTGCCTCCTGGGGAGGGGGAGGCACCGGCGGGTGCGTACGGTTCTGCGTGGGCGGGGCAGCCGGCCCAGGCACATGACGGGAGTTGGTGGGGGCTGGCGTCACCGGCGTGCACGGCCCCGCCCCCGCCGCCCCTGTGCCCGTGCACGTGCCACACCTGGCGGGTGGATGAACTGCAGTTCCAGGGCGGGTGGGGGTGCGGCCAGGCCGGGGCCGCCGTCGGCGGCCCAGCGCAGGAGGTCGTCGGTGGCGGGATCGCCCATGGCGAAGCCGATCCAGGTCGCGCGACCACCGCGGCGCCGTCCTTCACCGGAGGGCTGGACGACGATGACGTTGGCCTGGTCGCAGGGCCCGAGGCAGTCCGTGGTGCGGACCGCGATGCGGCCGCCGGATGCGGCGGCGGCCGCATACAGCCGGTCCAGTTGCCACTGGTGATCGCTGTCGGGGTGCTTGCGCGGGTTGCCGCAGCAGCATCCCCGGCACACCACCAGCGTGCACGGCCGTTCGCGGGCGGCGCCGATCACCGTACGGGCCGAGCCCGCGGTCACAGGGCGGTCCGGGAGGGCAGGTGGTGGGCTCGGACGTGTCCGTCGCGGTGGGCGGCGACCAGCAGATGCGGTCCGGCCCAGGCCAGGGCGGCCACCGCCGCGGCACCGTCGAGCGTGCGCTCCGGGCGCAGTCGGGCTTCCGGCCGTCCCGCGGTGGCCCGCCACAGCGCGATCGTGCCGTCGTGGCCGCCCGTGGCCAGGTGGCCTCCGGCACCCGGCCGCCAGGCCAGCGCGGTGACGGTCTCATGGCAGCGCAGCGAACGTGGCGCGGTGCCGGCCGGTCCCTTGCCGGAGAAATCCCACACCGTCACGTCCGGGGCGCCGTCGGCCGCCAGCCAGAAGCCCGAGTCGTCGAAGGCGAGCCGGGAGACCTTCTCCGGGTAGCCGGACATGGTCAGTTCACTGCCGTCCCGTGTACGCCAGATGTGAATGGAGGCATCCTGGTTGCCGCTGCAGATCCACCGGCCGGTGGGGGCGACGGCCAGCGCCAGGTGCGAGCCGATGTAGGGGTAGGTGACCACCGGCTTGTCGGTGTGCCGTTCGTGGCAGCGCACCGCACCGTACGCGGCGACGGCCAGCCGCCGGCCCTGCCGCAGCCAGGCGAGGTCGGTGACGGTCGACGCGGCGGGCTCGGTGGCCCACAACTCCTTGCCGTCCGGGCCCAGTACGAGTGCGCGACGGCCGGAGGCGACCGCCACCCGGTCTGGGGCTGCCCAAGCGGCGGCCGACGACCAGGCTCCGGTTTCCCGCACCGTCGTCTCCCCGTCCTCGCGCCGCCACAGTGCGTACCCCGTGGGGCCGGTGGCCACCAGGTGCCGGGCATCCGGGGCGAGCGCCACGCTCAGCGCGCCGCCGGGCAGTTGGCAGGCGCCGACCGTGCCGCCCCCTGCGACGTCCAGCACCGTGACGGCGCCTTCGGCCCCGGCGACGGCCACCAGATCACCGGCCGCGCTCAGCGCGACCGGCGCGTCGCCGACAGAGGTTTCCCAGGCGGCCGTGCGCGCCTCGTCGGGTGCGGTGATGCTCATGCGGACGCTCCCGCCCGTGCCAGGCAGCCGGCGAAGCCGCGCTCCAGGGCCTCGCGGTCGAGGTTGCGGCCGATGAACACCAGGCGGTTGCGCCGCTCCTCGCCCTCCCGCCACGCGCGGCCGAACTCGCCGTCCAGCAGCATGTGGACGCCCTGGAAGACGTACTGCCTGGGGGCACCCCCGAGGGCCAGGATTCCCTTGGAACGGAAGAGGTCGACGCCCTTGGTCCGCAGGAGGTCTCCCAGCCAGCGGTTGAGCCTGTCCTCGTCGAGTTCGCCGGGCAGGTCGATGCCGACCGAGGTGACGGTGGTGTCGTGCTGGTGCTCGGTCTCGGTGAGGAAGGACGGGTCGTCGGCGAGCACCCGCTCCAGGTCGAACGCGCCGACGTCCAGCACCTGTTGGAGGTCGAGCTCGGCGTGCTGGGCCGGGATGATCCGCACGCCGCTGTTGACGGCCCGGATACGGGCGACGACCTCGGCAACGGTCTGCTCGTCGGCCAGGTCGGTCTTGTTCAGCACGATCCGGTCGGCGAAGGCGATCTGCTCCACCGCCTCGTTCTCCACCCCCTCGGGCTTGACCTCGTCCAGGTGCTGGAGGACGTGCGCGGCGTCGACAAGGGTGACGATGGCATCGAGCCGCAGCTGGGCGGCGATCTCGTCGTCCATGAAGAAGGTCTGCGCGACCGGCGCCGGGTCGGCCAGCCCGGTCGTCTCGATCAGGATGTGGTCGAACTTCTCCCGGCGTCGCATCAGCGCGCCCAGGATGCGGATCAGATCTCCGCGCACGGTGCAGCAGATGCAGCCGTTGTTCATCTCGAAGATCTCTTCCTCGGCGTCGAGCACGAGGGCGTCGTCGATGCCGACCTCGCCGAACTCGTTCTCGATGACGGCGATCCGCAGCCCGTGCTGCTCGGTGAGGATGCGGTTGAGCAGGGTGGTCTTGCCCGAGCCGAGGAAGCCGGTCAGGACGGTGACCGGGACCCGCTCGTCCCGCGACTCGTCACGGGGCTCGCCGAGTCGTTCTGGCGTGGTCATTCACGAACTCCTTCGTCTGCGGTGGTGCGCGGGGAGTCGAGCAGTGCGGATCGCAGGTGCTCGGCGGTGATCTGGTCGGCGGGGTGGTGCAGGGTCCAGCGGCGGGGCGGGGCGTCCATGGGGAGTACGGCGATGACCGTCTCCAGCGGCGGGCAGCCGGGCTCGGTGCAGGCAAGCTCCCGGACCACGACCGCGGTGTCGTCGTCGAGGCCGAGCAGTGCGCGTACGGCCTCCTTCACCTCACGCAGCTTCGGGCCCGGCTGCGGGCGGGATCCCAGTGGCATGGCGTCAGTTCTCCTTCGTCACGGTGCGGCTGGCAGCCGGTGCAGATGCCGGTGAGTTCGAGGGTGTGCTCCACCGCCACGAACCCGGTGTCCGTACCGATCCGCCCGGCCCACTCCTCGACCACCTCGGAATCCACCGGCTGGCTACGGCTGCAACTGCGGCAGATCAGGTAATGGCGGTGCCCGTCCACCGGCCGCTCCCGATAGAGGCGTTCGCCCGCGTCGTCGCGTACGACGTCGACACGGCCGGCCGTCTCCAGTTCCCGGAGAGTCCGGTAGACGGTGCTCAGGCCGACCGGAGACCCGGCGGCGGCCACGCGGGCGTGCAACACCTGCGCCGACACGAAGTCCTGGCAGACCGAGAGGGCCTGCCGGACGGCTTCCCGCTGCCGGGTCCTCCGGCCACTCACGGCGCAATCACCTCCAGTCGTGCTCGCCGGCTCCGTATGCACCACGAGACTAGATGGAAATGAAATTCATGTCCATATGAGTCTTGGTTCATGTGTCCCGCGCGCAGAGCTCCCTGACGACCCGCGGGCGTGCGCCGATGTCCCCGCGGGTTCGGGACGCATCTGTCGGTCGGCCGCACGGGCCGGTGCTGGGCCGACGTGCAAGCTCATCCCCGGTGAGAGTCGGTGTGGCCGTCGCCAACCCTGGCCACTCCCGCTCTCCCACAGCCAGTTGACGTGGCACTTCCGGCGATCCGAGCAGCTCGGCTTCGCCGCTGTGGTGCAGGCCGGACTGGAACGCCTTGCTGCGGACGGCCGGTCTGCGACGCAGCTCGGTGAGCCGCCGATGCACCGACGTCTGCGACCAGCCCGTGACGGACGCCAGAGCCTGGTAGCCGACGCGACCGTCCTCTGCGAGCGATTCCAGCAGCGCATGATCCTGGTCCGACAACGTCACGTGCTCGCCGTTCAAGTCGGCTTCCGGGGGCTGCAGCGGCGCACTGTGCGACGGTGAGCGGACCGTGCTTCACCGGCGGACTGATCAGGCCCTGCAGAACGTGCGCAGGACGCAGCGCGCGCCGACACCCGTCACCCGGGAAGTGCGCGGCAACTGGCCAAGGGTCGTGGAGGCCGCGTCCACTGACCGACCGCTTCCGGCCAGGTCGTGCCCCGTACGTGCAGCGCCCTAGGTCGCGAGCCGGGCCGCCAGGCCGTCGAGGACCCGGTCGAGCCCGTACGTGAAGTTGTCGTCGCGGATCCGCTGCGGATGCACGTCCTGTTGGGCGGAGCTTCCCGCGCGCAGCCGGGGGTGCTCCCGTGTGGCCTCGTCGAAGGCCGGTCGCAGGCCCGCCACCCACTCCTGCTCGGTCCGGCCGCTGCGGGCGATCACCGAGAGGTATGCGGCCTCGGCGGTCGCGATCCCGATGACGTACGCCATGAGCGTGGCCATGGCCTGGTCCCTCTCGTCCGCGGGGAAGCCCGCCGCCTCGAACTGCGCGAGCAGCGCCGACGACATCCGCATGGCGTTCGGGCCGATGTGGACCAGGCCGACCTGGCCCAGTTCGGGGGCGATCCACGGGTGGCGCAGGGTCATGGCCCGCAGCTCGGTGGCGGTGTGGGTGACGGCCGCCCGCCACTGTGTCCCGTCGACGGCGGTCGGTACGTCCGGTTCGCCGTAGACGTCGTCCACGACCAGCTCGATCAGCTCGTCCTTGTTGGCCACGTGCCGGTACAGGGAGGTGGCGGCCGTGCCCAGGCGGGTGCCGAGCTTGCGCATGCTGAGTTCTTCGACGCCCTCCGCGTCCAGTAGGCGGATCGCTTCGGCGACGATCTGCTCGCGGGTCAGGTGTTCCCGCTGCCGGGGGCGCGGTCGGGTCCACACCGAGGCGGTCGGCTTCTCGTCGTTCGGCATGCGGCCCTCGTCCCTGTTCGTCCGGCGTCGTCCCGCGCCCGTCGTCCCCTCACGTTAGCGCACGCCGTACGCGTCTTGCGTACAGCGTTACGTCGTGCGTACAGTGTTCACGTCAAGAGAACGCCGTACGCATCAAGGGGAGCTGGCATGTCCGAGAACGTGAGCTGGGACGCCAAGGGCAACTGGGAAGCCAAGGGCGACTGGGGGACCAGGGACTCGGCGGGCAAGAAGCTGGACCTCGCCCACTGGCAGAGCCGCCTGGACACACTGCGCGCCGAACACCACGTTCCGGCCGCGTCCCTCGCGCTCCTCGTGGACGGGACCGTCCACGAGCTGGCCAGCGGCGTGCTCCACCGCGGCACGGGCGTCACCGCGACGACCGACTCGGTCTACCAGATGGGCTCGATCGCCAAGATCTACACCGCCACCCTGATCATGCGACTCGTCGATGCCGGTCAACTGGACCTGGACGCACCGGTCGTGGACGTGCTGCCGGAGTTCTCGGTCGCCGACCCCGCGGCGACCAGGTCCATCACCACACGCCAACTGCTCAGCCACACAAGCGGTCTCACCTGCGACTTCACCTACGACAGCGGGCGCGGCGACGACTGCCTCGCCAAGTACGTCGAGGCCGCCAAGGACGTGGCGCTCGACTGCCCGCCCGGCACCGCGATCTCCTACAGCGGCATCGGGTACAACGTGCTCGGCCGGATCATCGAGGTGGTCACCGGCAAGGTCTGGGACGAGGCCCTCAAGGACCTGCTCCTGACCCCGCTCGGCCTCACGCACACCATGACGCTTCCCGAGGAGGCGCTGCGGTTCCGCGCGGCGATGGGGCACCTGGGCGAGGCCGGCCAGGACCCGGACCCGGCACCGTCCTGGGACCTGATGCCGCGCTCGGCGGGCCCCTACGGCAGGGTCATCGCCACGGCCGGGGACGTCGCCCGGCTCGCACAGATGCACCTCGACGGTGGTGTGGCACAGGACGGCACGCGCGTGCTCTCCGAGGAGACGGTCGCACTGATGCAGCAGCGCATGGTCGACTCCCCCGACAAGTGGACCGTCAGCGCGGACGGTTGGGGCCTCGGCTGGACCCTGTACGACTGGAACGGCGTCCGGGGATACGGGCATGACGGCGCCTCGATCGGCCAGTACGGCTATCTGCGCGTGGTGCCGTCGGCCGGCGTCGCGGTCGCACTGCTCACCAACGGCGGCGGTGCGCGCGAACTGTACGCGGCGCTCTACCGGGAACTCCTCGCCGAGTTGGCCGGGGTGACGATGCCGGAGCCCTTCGCCCCGCCGGCCCAACCGCCCGCGGTCGACCTCGCGCCGCTCGTCGGCACGTACCGGCGCGAGGGCGTGGTCATCACCGTGACCGAGCGGGACGGTGCGGGCCACGCGGTGTACGAGTTCGTCGACGGCATGAAGGACTTCTCCGAGCCCCTGGAAATAGACCTGGTCCCGGTGACGGAGACGGTCTTCGCAGGTACCGGGGTGGGCGCGGCGTTCAGCCAGGACTACATGCCGGTGGTCTTCGCCACGCTGGAGGACGGCACGGCCTGCGTCTACATCGGCATGCGCTGCGGCCCCAAGGTCGCGTAGCACGGCCACCACCACGACAGACTCCCACGCGCGGCGAGGGGGCGTCGGCGATACCGTGGGACCGGCAGTCGCTGTCTGGCGGTATATCCCTGATCAATCAGTGGGACGCCGCCCTCACCCCCTCAGGAGGCGCCGTGGCTACCGGCAAGGTCAAGTGGTTCAACGCCGAGAAGGGCTTCGGCTTCATCGAGCAGGACGACGGCGGCGCCGACGTCTTCGTCCACTTCTCGGCGATCGAGGCAGGCCCGGGCTCGTACCGCTCCCTGGAGGAGAACCAGCAGGTGGAGTACGACGTCACCCAGGGCCAGAAGGGACTGCAGGCCGAGAACGTCCGGCCGCTCTGAGCATCCCGTTACCGAGGAGCTGGGAGGACGCGATGACCCACCGGCATACCTTGAGCGTGCTCGACTGGCACGACGACGGGTCCTCCACCTCGTCCGTCTGGGTGGTCAGCGCCGATGAACGCGAACGCGTCACGGATTTCCTGGGCCGCGGCCCGGACATGGAGGGCGTCGTCACCCCAGAACAGGCGGACGAGGCAAGGACGATCACCCGGTCCTGGCTGACCTGCGCCAACGAGGACTCCCCGGCCTGACAGCCCGCGATGTACCCGCGGGGATCTGGGCGCGTGAGGAGTGCAAGAAGCTCCGCCAGTACAACGCGGAAACTCCCCGTCAGCCGACTGGCCGACCACGGTGACGACTGCGCGGGGCCGACTGTCTGCCCGATGGCGCTCGTGTACGCGCTGCGGTCCTACAGCTTGGTCATCTTGTCGTACGGGCTCGAGATCCGCATGTGCGCGGAGCCGAAATCCACAAGCGCCGCGATTCCCTCCTCGATGCCGATCACCCGGCCGAGGCCGTACACGTCGTGTGTGACCTGGTCGCCCACGGCGAAGTGCTTGGGAGCCGGAGGGACCGGCGCTTTGAAGGGACTGGTGAGCAACTGACGCTTCGGTGCAGCAGGCTTTGTCATCGCCCTCAGTATGCACCTACGGACTGCGACAGCAGCTGACGTCGGACTCCACGCCGGCAAGAGCCGAGGCCGAGCCCGCCGACCGGCAGAAGACGGGCGGGTACGGGTGGTTCGGCCTCACTGGAGGCCGAACCACCCGTACCCTTCGTGGTGTCTACGGCGTCACATAGCGGGCGCCAAACACTGGAGGCAATACCTCGTGCTGATTGCTCAGCGTCCGTCACTGACCGAAGAGGTCGTCGACGAGTTCCGCTCCCGGTTCGTGATCGAGCCGCTGGAGCCGGGCTTCGGCTACACCCTCGGCAACTCCCTCCGCCGCACCCTCCTGTCGTCGATCCCCAGCGCTGCCGTCACCAGCATCCGCATCGGCGGTGCCCTACACGAGTTCACCACCCTGCCGGGTGTCAAGGAGGACGTCACCGACCTGGTCCTCAACATCAAGCAGCTGGTCGTCTCCTCGGAGCACGACGAGCCGGTCGTGATGTACCTGCGCAAGCAGGGCCCGGGTCTGGTCACCGCCGCCGACATCGCNCNGCCGGCCGNNGTCGANGTGCACAACCCCGACCTNGTCCTNGCCACGCTNAACGGCAAGGGCAAGCTGGAGATGGAGCTGACCGTCGAGCGCGGTCGCGGCTACGTCTCCGCCGTGCAGAACAAGCAGGCCGGCCAGGAGATCGGCCGGATCCCGGTCGACTCCATCTACAGCCCCGTGCTGAAGGTCACCTACAAGGTCGAGGCGACCCGTGTCGAGCAGCGCACCGACTTCGACAAGCTGATCGTCGACGTCGAGACCAAGGAAGCAATGCGGCCGCGTGATGCCATGGCCTCCGCCGGCAAGACGCTGGTCGAGCTGTTCGGTCTGGCCCGTGAGCTGAACGTCGAGGCCGAGGGCATCGACATGGGCTCCTCCCCGACGGACGCCGCCCTGGCCGCCGACATGGCGCTGCCGATCGAGGAGCTGGAGCTCACGGTCCGCTCCTACAACTGCCTCAAGCGTGAGGGCGTCCACTCGGTGGGTGAACTCGTGGCGCGCTCCGAGGCGGACCTGCTCGACATCCGCAACTTCGGTGCGAAGTCGATCGACGAGGTCAAGGCAAAGCTGGCAGGCATGGGTCTGGCCTTCAAGGACAGCCCGCCCGGATTTGACCCGATCGTCGCCGCTTTTGATGCAGACGACCAGGCAAGCACGGGTTTCATGGGGAGCGAGCAGTAACGAGCGCTGCGCGTCGTCGTGGCTGCCGCCGCGCCGCCGGCAGCCACGCTGCTGGTAGCGAAGGCTGCCTGGCGCCGCATCAAGCAACGTTTGCCGTGCCTGTACGGTCAGGACATGGATGCCAGCGGTCAGCCCACTCTGGGTGAGATCGAAGATCGCTTCGTCGAGCTTGTCGCGGGTCGGCCGTCCCGGGACGAGGCCGACTGTTGGGCGGCGTAGTGGGTGACGGAGGACGGTCCGGCCGACGAGGCCCCGGCCGCCCTTCCGCCTGGCGACCGTGCTCGGGCTCATCCCGGCCGCCCTCGCCACCTGTGCCTTCGACAACCGCGTCCGCTCCCGCAACTCCTGGCGGCCTGGAGAGGCGGGAGCACCATGAGGCCCCAGGTGCCCCAGTCTGCCGTTCACGAAGCGGAACCGCCCAACTTTGGCGTGCCGCACTGCGATTGCTTTCGCTGTTCACGACCTCGTCCTGACGCGATGGCGCAGCTGCCTACGACACACGATTACCTCGCCCGGCGACGAGCCGAAGGGCGCACGGACCGCGAAATCCGCCGAACCCTCAAGCACTACCTCACCCGCGAACGCTTCCGAACAGTGAACATCTCCAGCCCACTTGACGACGCATAGAAGCGGCCTTGGTACACCTCAATGATGATCGTGGTGATGTCACCTGTGGTGTTCCGGTGCTCTCTTCGCCTTGGGCACATGGCCTAGCGTCGGCCGCAGGACCGGTGCATGGCGGGCCAAGAAGTCCCACAGCTGGTCGGCGACCGGCCCGTGCGGCCGGTCGCGCCGGCGAGCTGCCGAGAGTTCCTCGACCACACCGGGAAAGTGCCGTCCGGCGATGGAAAGCAGGCTTCCGTCACGCAACTCGGTCTCGATCATGAACCGCGGGACGTGTCCCCACGCCATGCCGTGCAAGATCAGCTCTTTCTTCATGAGGTGGTCCGGAACGGAGCTCCGGGGCGCGCCTTCGACCAGGAAATGGCCTTGTTCCGACGGATGCCGCGCCGAATCCCGGACGATGCATTGGGTGAAGGCTTGCATCCGCTGCGGTGTGATGTCGGTGTCCGGAGGGAAGGGCAGGAAACCGGGTGCCACGACGGGCACCAGCGCGACGCGGCCGAGATCGATCCACTCCATCCGCACGTCGCTTTTGGGGACGCGGTGCACGATGAGGTCGGCTTCGTCCTCCAGCAGTCGCTCCCAGGGGCCGGTGACTGTCTCGAACTGCAGGTGCAGTCGTGTCTGCGGGCACTGCGCGAAGAAGCGGCTGAGCATCTCCAACACCGGTGGGAGTGGACACAGGTCCCCTAGTACCACCCGCAGTTCGGCCTCTTCGCCCATCGCCAACTGCGCGGCGTAGGTCTGCAGCTCCTCGGCCTCGTGCAGCAGGAAGCGCACCTTGCGGTGGAAGGCGTGCCCCGCCTCGGTGAGCTGAACCCGATAGCCCGAGCGATCCAGCAGGTCCAGGCCCAGCTTGCGCTCCAGCTTGGCGACTGCTGCGAACACAGATGGGTGCGAGCGGTGCAGCCGCTCGGCGGCGGCTTGGAAGCCGCCGTCGAGCACAACGGCGTTGAAGCACTGCAACTCGTGGAGCGTGAAGTCTGACATTGTCCAGCCAACCTACAGGGCTCGTTTGATCTTTGTAATAGAACTCTGCAGGTGGCGTCCATAGGCTGAGCGCATACCCGCTGGATCACTGGAGCTGACATGACTTCTCAGACCCGTACTGCCCTCACCACCGGCGATGGCGTCCGCATCGTCTACCGCTTCGACGGTGACGAGAACAAGCCGGTGCTGCTGCTCTCGAACTCCATCGGCACCGACCTCCACATGTGGGATGGCCAGGTGTCGGATCTGACCGAGCACTTCCGGCTGCTGCGCTACGACGCGCGCGGCCACGGCGCCTCCGATGTCCCGAGCGGCCCGTATTCCCTGGACCGACTGGGGCGCGACGTGGTGGAACTGCTGGATGCCCTGGGCCTGCAGCGGGTGCACGTGCTGGGCCTGTCTCTGGGCGGAATCGTCGCGCAGTGGTTGGGGATCCATGTTCCGGAGCGCGTTGACCGCCTGGTGCTCTCCAACACCGCCGCGTACCTCGGGCCGGCGAATCAGTGGGATCGACCGATCGCCGAACTGCTGGAAGCCCCCGACATGCAGGTCACCGCGGAGAGGTTCCTGCACAACTGGTTCCCGGCCCACATGCTGCAAGGCGACGACGAGGTTGTCGAGGGCTTCCGCCGCACCCTGCTCGCCACGCAGCGCGAGGGCGTGGCCGGGAGCTGGGCTGCGGTGCGCGACTACGACCTGCGCCGCACGGCCACGCTCATCCACAACCCGACACTGGTCATCGCGGGCGAGCACGACACCGTCACGTCCGCCGGCCACGGGAAGGAGCTCGCCGCGACAGTCCCCGGTGCGCGGTTCACCGTCCTGCCCACGGTGCACATGGCGAACGTCGAGGCGCAGGCGGAGTTCGTGGACGCCGTGGTGGCCTTCCTCACGGAACAGTCTTGACGGCTACTGCGTCGTGTCTGGACGGCTCCTTCCCGCTGTCCCGACCAAACGGAGCGGAAGTCACCGCGCCAGTCCCCGACCCTACTCAGGTCCAATCACTCGACGGACGAAGGTCGTTGACGCTCACGATCCCGGCGAGGTGACGAGACGGTCGCCCAGGCATCCCGGCCCTGGAACTGCTCGCTCGTATAGTTGTTCCCATGAGCAAAGGGAACGATGAACTGCGGTTGAGCCGTTGGGCGCGCATCGCACTGTCTGTGGTAAGCGGCCTGGCTGTTGCCGGACTGGTGGCGCTTACGGTCTGGTGGACCGGATGGCACTTGGCGGTCGGTTGGGTCATCGCGAAGCTGGGTGTCAAGGCCGCCGTCGCGGCGCCCGTGGGGCTGGCGGCGGTAGCCGTCTGGCTCAGGAAGCGCCGGTCCGGCGGGGCGACTGCCTCCGCCTAAGCCGGGCAGCCGGGTCATGGCAACGTGACCCGGCTGCCTGACTCAGACACATGGCTGCGCTTGATTCCAGAAGTTCGATCCGCGGCGTGGCGCTGCCCTGCAGGACAGTTCTCCGCCGGTGGACGATCACCCGCGCTCGTCCGGTCACTTCCGCGCCTGTCCGCCGTTGTTGATGTCAGCCGTGAGCATCGGTGCCGGAATAGATCGGTATCGGTATCGGTACAGGGGCAGCGTTCAGGCTCCTCTGCAGGGGCAGCCCAGCGCCACCACGCATGCTGTGCGGAGCATCGCCACAGGGACCGGCAGGTACGTTCTCCTCCTGGCCCACGTCGACTGAGCACCAGCCTGCCCAAGGCCGGTGGTTCGCCACAGTCGGGACACTCGGGGGCGCTCACCTGCGCCGGATCAGCGACACTCCGCGCAGACGTCCCCCGGGCCGCCCTGCCGCCGTACCGTCTCCACCGCCGCCTCAGCGAAGGCGCGGATGCGGCCGGTGTCCGCCGCGGCCCGCCACACCAGGCCGTACTCCAACGAGGGAGCGTCATCGAAAGGGACGTACGCGATATTTGGACGGGCGTAGTACCTGACCTCGTGCGCGGCGGCCGGATGCACCCCGCGCCCCGCCCCGACCAGGGCGAGGAGCTCCTGCCGGGTCGCCGCCCGCTCGCCGCGCTCGACGGGACGGCCCGCCGGAGTGGTGGGCGGCAGGAGATGGTCGAGCCAGTAGTCCGGGACGGGCCCCGAGAGGCTGAGCACCTTGTCCCGGGCGAGGTCGTCGACCCGGACGGAGGGCCTCTTCGCGAACGGGTGCCGGGTGGAGACGGCCAGCACGCGGGTGTCGGAGATCAGTACGGGGCCGGTGACCAGATCGGGTTCGACGACGGGGAACTGGGCGAGCAGCAGGTCGAGTTCGCCTGAGCGCAGGAGGCCGAAGGGGTCGGAGAGCGGGGTCTCGTGCAGCAGGACCTCACCGGCCGCCGGGTGCCGCTCGCGGTACGCGGCGGCGGCGAACAGCACGAGCTCACCGGCGAGCGGGCTGCTGAACCCGACGCGCAGCGGCTCGGCCAGACCGCGTCCCGCGGCGATCGCCCGCTCGACGCCGTCCCTGATCAGCTCGTAGCCGGGACGTATGTCGTCGGCGAGGCGGCGCCCGATCGACGTCAACTCCACGCGTCTGCTGGTCCGTTCGAAGAGCGCCGCGCCGATGCGCCGCTCCAGCTGCTTGATGGACTGGCTGACCCGGGCTTGCGACACGTGCAGGCGCCGTGCGGTGCGGCCGAAGTGCAGCTCCTCGGTGAGGGTCAGGAATATCTCGACGTCTCGGCGTTCCATAACCGTCAGGTTATCGACCGTTGCGCGACCGGCTGTTGTTCGGGGTCCGCCGGACGATCAAGGTTGAGGACATGAACACCGACATGAACACCGACCCGCACACCGACGCCAAGCCTCTCGCCGTCATCACCGGAGCCAGCTCGGGCATCGGCGCCGCCACCGCCCGCACCCTCTCCGCACTCGGCCACCCCCTCCTGCTGCTGGCCCGCAGGGTGGAGCGGATGGAGGTGCTCGGCCTCCCTGACACTCTCGCCAGGTCCGTCGATGTCACGGACGCCGAGGCGGTGGCCGACGCCGTCCGGGAGGCCGAGGCGCTGTACGGCCCCGCCGACCTGATCGTCAACAACGCGGGCGTGATGCTGCTGGGCGAGGTGGCCAGGCAGCCGGCCGACGAGTGGGAGCGGATGTTCGATGTCAATGTGCGGGGTCTGCTGCACGGGGTACGTGCGGTCCTGCCCGGCATGATCGAGCGCGGCCACGGCACGGTGATCAACGTCAGCTCGGTCGCGGGCCGCCGGACCTACGCCAACCACACGGTCTACAGCGGCAGCAAGTTCGCCGTGCACGGCATGTCCGAGAGCCTGCGCGAAGAGGTGGCGGGCCACGGGGTCCGCGTCGTCACCATAGCCCCGGGGGCCGTTGAGACGGAGCTGCTCTCGCACACCACCGACGAGGCGGTGAAGGCCGACTACCAGGCGTTCAAGGACTCCATCGAGGTGCTCGCCCCCGAAGACGTGGCCGCGGCGATCGGCTTCGCGTACCAGCAGCCGCAGCGCGTCACCCTGCGCGAGCTGGTCCTCGCGGCCACCGCCCAAGTGGCCTGAGCTTGTCGGCTATCCGGTTCGGCGTGGTTTCGTGTCCTTCTTGTGGTGGGCGGGGCGCGTGTATGCCTCGTCCGTGGCGAGGACGCGCCCAACGTCGTCACGCGTCGCCGAACGGCGGTTCTTCGAGCCCAGTCTGTTCGGCCCCGCTGTGGCCGCCGGCCGATCGCGGGCCGGCTCAGCGGGCGGAGTCGAACTCGCGCACCACCTGTGGCAGGGCTTTGAGGACCGTCGTGGAGTGGTCGAACTGCCCGACATCGCTGAGCTGCTGGTCGGCCCCGTGGGAAGCCAGCTGACGTTGGCAGTACAGGGAGTTCGCAAAGGCGACGTCCTTGTCGCCCCTGGCGTGGAAGAGGCGCACCGGGACTGCGGGCCGCCAGTCACAGGTGGTGTCCATCACCTGCAGTTTCCGTTGCAGAATCCCCGTGGGGTTGCGCACCTTCTGGAGGAACCCTTCGGTGAACAGTTCCTTCGAGGTCGCCGGCAGCGCGGCCGCGATCTCCGACGCCTGGTGGTCGCCGTCGAACAGCGTGTCCACCTTCTTGTCGTAGGGGGCACGGAACGCCTGGTCCGCCGTGTCGTACAGGCCGTACATCCGGTTCCAGGCGGTGGCGAAATAGGCGAGGTAGAGCGATGACCGGGCGACCTTGTCGGCTGCTGCGGCGGCCTCGAAAGCACTCAGATCGAACGGGCCGGAGACCGGGGCCAGGGCACCCGGACGAAAGTACGGGTCGACGCCCTGCTGCAGGGCCCGTCCGACGATCATCGTGGCCGGTCCGCCCTGGGAGAACCCGCTGACCAGTACGCGCCGGTCGAGCGTGCGGCCGTCCTGGCGGGCGAAGGCACGAGCCGCCCGCAAGGCATCCACCGAAGCGCTGACGGTCGCCTCCGGGTTCCCGTACGGATGGGTCCCCGGGCCCTTCCCCAGGCCGAGGTAGTCCGGTGCGGAGACCGCTCGGCCGGTCGAGGCGAACAGCAACGCCGTGGCCCGGTCGGTGGACCGGTCATTCACCGAGGCCACCTCCCCCCGGTACACCTGCGTGCCGTGCAGCCAGGACACCACCCGAAGATCGCGGTCATCGTTCTTCGGCATCGCGACCAGCTCGCTCGCCGTGGTGGGCCTGCCCTTGATGTCGACGGTGCGATACACGATCCGGTGGGCCCGCACGCCGTAGCGGACCTGTGCCACATCGATGCCGGTCTTCGCCAGACGGGCCACGACCTCCTTGGTGTCCAAGTCCGCCACGGCGGTCGCAGAGACCACCGAACCGCGTGCTGCGGGCTGCTGGTACGAGGGAGAGGCGGCAGGCGAGGAGGACCGCTGATGGTTGTCGCCACACCCTGTCACCGCCAGTACGGTCACGGCGCACACCAGAGCAAGCGCACCGCGCTTGGCTGATCTTCCACGAAGCCGAGAAAAGTCCATGACTGGACTCTGCCGCTCCCGGCACGCTCGACACACTGGGGCGAACACCCCACCCGTCAGGGGGATTTCCCCACCGTGATCCTCAGGCAGGCTGGCCGGCGCCAACGTGGCGCCGGCCAGCCACCACGGGACACCACAACGTGCCGGAGGCGCAGTAAAGGCCGTCGGCGGTGCGGGTCTCCAGCGGGCGCACGGAATTGCTGGCGGCCACCACGACCGACGCCATGGCGACCGCGCGGGTCGCACGCCAGCGGCTGTGAGCAGATCCCATACCCGGCGGATCCTGGGGCGAGGCCGCACCCGGCGAACCTCACCCGTGGTCAAGGGCGTCCTATGTGATCACGGCAGTAGGCCGTTCCGGTTGGATCAAGATGCCGGGAGTGATCGCTCGCGTTCTCGGACGGCACTCTGGGGAGATGCGCCTTTGGAACACCTCCACTCAGAAGGACCTGCGACGGCTGCTCAATGAATGGGATCCGATCGGTGTCGCTGACGAGGTGCAGGACGAGTACGACTGCATGGTCGGCCCTTTGTTCCGCAGGCTCCATGATGGCGCCGACCAGGCGGAGATCGGTGAGTTCCTGCGGCATGAGCTGGAGGTCCATTTCGGACTTCCTTCGAGTCGGCCACCCCAGGCGACGGCCGCTCGCCTGATCGCCTGGTGGACAGCCGCTGACCCGACCGGCGGCGCGGACCGCCGGTAGTCGTTCCCCGCTCACTGGCCTGCCTTCTCACTGCCGGACAGGCCGGAGACGCGCCCGGCTTCGCAGAGGTCATGGCTCTCCTGCGCGTCCCCCGACCGCTCTCCGGGATAGCGCGCAGGTAGGCCAGCCGGCCGAAGGTGCTGCCGGCGTGGCCGTGGTGAGGCGTCTACTACGAGCGCCGCATCAAGGAGGGCAAGACCCGACGCGCAATCGTCCGATGCCTCAGACGCTACGCTGCCCGGGAGGTCTTTCACCTGGTCAAACCCGCACAGTCATGGCCCGGTCAGAGGGGCAGCTGTGAGATGTGAGACCGTGCAGGGCGTGAGTGAGACACCGACGCGCACCCTCCAGTACCGCTCTGACGGGCCAGAAGGCGCCCCAGTCCTGGTTCTGGGTGCCGCCCTGGGTACGACATGGCACATGTGGGATCGGCAGATCCCCGAGCTGACCCGCCAGTGGCGCGTCATCCGCTTCGACCTGCCCGGCCACGGCGGATCCCCCGCGCACGCGGCGAACTCCGTCGCCGAAGTCGCCGACCGGCTGGTGGCGACCCTCGACGCGCTGGGCGTGGAGCGGTTCGGCTACGCCGGCTGCGACCTCGGCGCCGCGGTCGGCACCCAGCTGGCACTCACCCGCCCGCACCGCGTCACCTCCCTCGCGCTGGTGTCCTCCTCCCCGCGCTACGGCACCGCCGACGCCTGGCGGCAGCGCGGGGTGGTGATCCGCACCAACGGACTCGACCCGATCGCCCGCACCTCGCCCGAGCACTGGTTCACCCCGGGCTTCGCCGGTGCCCAGACCGCCATCGTCGAATGGGCCGTCCAGATGGTGCGGACCACCGACCCCGGTTGCTACATCGCCGCCTGTGAGGCGCTCGCCGCCTACGACGTGCGCTCCTCCCTGGGCCGGGTGGGCGTGCCCACGCTCGTCGTCGTCGGTGCCGAGGACCAGGTCACGCCCACCACCGACGCCCGCGCCCTGGTCGCCGGCATACCCGACGCCAGCCTGGCGCTGATACCCGGCACCTCGCACCTGGCCCCCGTCGAGCAGCCCGCCGCCGTCAGCGAGCTGCTCATCCGCCACTTCAGCACCGCCTGGCACGACAAGCCCGGCCCGGCCGCGATCAGCGCGGCCGCCCCCAAGCCGCAGCTCGCGCCGCCCATGCCGACCCACGCCCCGGCCGCCATCGAGTCCGGCCTGACCCAGCCCGACCAGGTCCGCGGCGGCACCTACGAGCAGGGCGTCAAGATCCGCCGCGAGGTCCTCGGCGACGCCCATGTGGACAAGGTCGAGGCCGGCGCCGACGACTTCACCGCCGACTTCCACGACTTCATCACCCGCTACGCCTGGGGCGAGACCTGGACCCGGCCGGGCCTGGACCGCCGCACCCGGAGCGTCATCACCCTCACCGCGCTGGTCGCCCGCGGCCACCGTGAGGAGCTGGCGCTGCACACCCGCGCCGCCCTCCGCAACGGCCTGACGCCCGCGGAGATCAAGGAGATCCTGCTGCACACCGCGGTCTACTGCGGCGTCCCGGCCGCCAACTCCGCCTTCGCGGTGGCCCAGAAGGTCATCCAGGAGGAGACGACACCGGAGGCGTGAGGGGTGTGCCCCCTGGGCGGGGGTGCTGCGCATAGGTGACGGCCCCGGTGCGCCGCCGCGCGGCAGGATGGGCCCATGGAACTCACCAAGAAGACCCACTCCTGCGTCCGGATCGAGAAGGACGGGCGGACGCTGGTGATCGATCCGGGCGTGTTCAGCGAGGCGGACGCGGCCGTCGGCGCGGACGCGATCCTGGTGACGCACGAGCACATGGACCACTTCGACGAGGAGCGGCTGCGCCGGGGCATGGAGGCCAACCCGGCGGCCGAGATCTGGACGTTGGCCAGCGTCGCCGACCAGATCTCCGCGGCCTTCCCGGGCCGGGTGCACACCGTCGGCGAGGGCGACACCTTCACCGCCGCCGGCTTCGACGTCGAGGTCCACGGCCAGCTGCACGCGGTGATCCACCCGGACATCCCGCGCATCACCAACGTCGGCTTCCTCCTGGACGGCACCGTCTTCCACCCCGGCGACGCACTCACCGTCCCCGAGGGCCGCACCGTCGACACCCTGCTGCTCCCCGTCCACGCGCCGTGGAACAAGGTCGGCGAGATCATCGACTACGTCCGCGCGGTCGCCCCGCGCCGGGCCCTGGACATCCACGACAGCCTGCTCCAGGACCACGCCCGCCCGGTCTACGACGCCATGATCGACAAGCTCGGCGGGACCGACCACGGCCGCCTCGCGCCGGGGGCGCACACCGAGGTCGGCTGATTGTCGGTGGCGGGCGGTAGGTTTACGGATATGCGCATCGCGACCTGGAACGTCAATTCGATCACCGCCCGCCTCCCGCGGCTGCTGGCCTGGCTGGAGAAGTCCGGCACGGACGTGCTGTGCGTCCAGGAGACCAAGTGCTCCGCCGAGCAGTTCCCCTACGACCAGCTCCGCGAGCTGGGCTACGAGGCCGCGGTCAACGCCGACGGCAGGTGGAACGGCGTGGCGCTGCTCTCCCGGGTCGGCCTGGCGGACGTGGTCATGGGCCTGCCCGGCGGCCCGGAGTACGACGGCGCCCAGGAGCCCCGCGCCGTCTCCGCGACCTGCGGCCCGGCCCGCGTGTGGTCGGTCTACGTGCCCAACGGCCGCGAGGTCGACCACGCGCACTACGCCTACAAGCTCGGCTGGTTCGAGGCCCTGAAGACGGCGGTCGCCGAGGACGCGGCGGGCAGCCGCCCCTTCGCCGTCCTCGGCGACTACAACGTCGCGCCGACCGACGAGGACGTCTGGGACCCGGCCGTCTTCGAGGGCCTGACCCATGTCACCCCGGCCGAGCGCGCCGCCCTGGCCGCCCTGCGCGAGGCCGGCCTGTCGGACGTGGTGCCCCGCCCGCTGAAGTACGACCGCCCCTACACCTACTGGGACTACCGCCAGCTCGCCTTCCCCAAGAACCGCGGCATGCGCATCGACCTCGTCTACGCCAACGCGCCGTTCGCCAAGGCCGTCTCGGACGCCTATGTCGACCGCGAGGAGCGCAAGGGCAAGGGCGCCTCGGACCACGCGCCGGTGGTGGTGGACCTCGACGTGTGAGCCGGTCGTACGCCGGCCGCCCCCCCCGGTGCGGCGTGCGCGGGAGCCGAGGAGCCCCCGGCGCCGCGCCGCGCGCCTGTGGCCGTGGCGCACAGGCGGGTGGGACCCTCGCAGCATGAAGCTGTCTTTCCTGGACAAGTGGCGTAGGCGCATCGACGCGGCCGGCTCGGTGCCGCTCGCCGAGTCGGTGCGCGCGGATCCCGAGAGCGTCGTCGAGCTGCTCTCCGAGTGTGAGCTGCTGCGCGACCAGGCGGCCACCGCGGGCGTCGAACTCGACGACACCGTACGGTCGTTGGCGGAGCTGGACCAGCTCCAGCCGGTGTGGCGCGACGACCCGGAGGTGCTGTCCTGGCTCGGCAACGACGCCGGGCTCTACCTCGGGACGGTCCTGGTGCGCACGGTCCGCGCCGCGGTCTGGTACGTCTGGCCGGACGGGCAGCCGGTGGTGCGGCTGGCCTCCGGCCGGGAGGTCGACGTGGTGGCGGTCGGCCATGCCTGGGCCGACGACGGCGCTCCCGAACTCTCCCAGGTCTACGCCGAGGTCGCGGAGGGCTGACCAGCCCGTCCGAACGGCCCGCCCCCGCGCGTGTCACCGGCGAAGTGCCCCCTTCGTACGGGTAGGTTGCGATCTCTCCGTACGGACGAGAGGGGGCGGGCCGGGCCATGGCCGGTGATGCGCTGATCGAACTGCGCGGGGTCAACAAGCACTACGGCGCGCTGCACGTCCTCCAGGACATCGACCTCACCGTCGCCCGCGGCGAGGTCGTGGTGATCATCGGCCCCTCCGGTTCCGGCAAGTCGACCCTGTGCCGGACCATCAACCGCCTGGAGACCATCGAGTCGGGCACCATCCTGCTCGACGGCGTACCGCTGCCCCAGGAGGGCCGGGCGCTGGCCAGGTTGCGCGCCGACGTCGGCATGGTCTTCCAGTCGTTCAACCTCTTCGCGCACCGCACCGTGCTGGACAACGTGACGCTGGCGCCGGTGAAGGTCCGCCGGCAGCGGAAGGCGGACGCCGAGCGCCGGGCCCGCGCCCTCCTGGACCGGGTGGGGCTCGCCGCCCACGCCGCCAAGTACCCGGCGCAGCTCTCCGGTGGCCAGCAGCAGCGGGTCGCCATCGCCCGGGCCCTTGCCATGGAGCCCAAGGCGCTGCTCTTCGACGAGCCCACCTCGGCCCTCGACCCCGAGATGATCAACGAGGTGCTGGAGGTGATGCGGCAGCTCGCCCGCGAGGGCATGACGATGGTCGTGGTCACCCACGAGATGGGATTCGCCCGCTCCGCCGCCCACCGCGTGGTGTTCATGGCCGACGGCCGGATCGTCGAGGACCGCGCCCCGGAGGAGTTCTTCGCCGCGCCGCGCAGCGCACGCGCCAGGGACTTCCTCGCCAAGATCCTCAAGCACTGAACGGGGCGCGCGATGCCGCACCTTCCCACCCCGCCGCCCGGCCGCGCCCGTCCGGCCCGGCTCGCCGCCCTGCTGCTCGTCCTCCTCGCGCTGGCCGCGGCGGCCTGCGGCCGGCCCGGCAGCCCGCCCGTCAAGGGGCCCCGGGCCGGCGATCTGCCCGCCTATCCGGTGGCCCGGGGCTTCTCGCTGCCCGCCTCGCCGACCTGGCGGGCCGCCGAGCGCCGCGGCCGGCTCGTCGTCGGCGCCAAGGAGGACCAGCCCTACCTCGGCGAACGGGACCCGGCCAGCGGCGTGTACCGCGGCTTCGACATCGAGATCGCCAAGATGACGGCCGCCGCGCTCGGCTTCCCCGCCCGCGCGGTGGACTTCGTCACCATCGCCTCCGCCAACCGTGAGACCGCACTGCAGAACGGCCAGATCGACCTGTACGTCGGCTCGTACACCATCAACGCCAAGCGGAAGCAGCAGGTCGGCTTCGCCGGCCCGTACTACATGGCGGGCCAGTCGCTGCTGGTGCGCCGCGACGAACACGGCATCCACGGCCCGCGGGACCTGGCCGGGAAGCGGGTCTGCTCGGCCGCCGGCTCCACCCCGTACCAGCGCATCCAGGCCGACTTCCCCCGGGCCGTCCTGGTCGCCTACGACACCTACTCGGCGTGCGTGGACAACCTGCTGACCTACCAGGTCGACGCGGTCACCACCGACGACGCGATCCTGCTCGGCTACGCCGCCAAGGCGCCCGACCAGCTGAAGGTCGTCGGCAGCCCGTTCTCGAAGGAGCCGTACGGCATCGGAGTGCGGCGCGCCGACCACGCGCTGCGGTTCGCGCTGGACGACGCGCTCGCCGCCGCCGAGCGCAACGGCGCCTGGCGGAAGGCGTACCGGGCGACGCTCGGGGTGTCCGGGATGCCGTCGCCGGCGCCGCCCCCGATCGACCGCTACCCGGCGGACTGAGAAGCCAAGGGACCGACCGAAGCCAAGGGACCGACCGATGAACGTTCTCCTCGACAACCTCTCCCGCTACGGGCACGGTCTGCTGGGCACCGTCGAACTGACCGGCTACGCCTCGCTGTTGGCGCTCACCCTCGGTTTCCTGATGGCGGCCTTCCGGGTCGCGCCGGTCCGCTCGCTGCGGGCCTTCGGCACGGCCTGGGTGACGGTGCTGCGCAACACCCCGCTGACGCTGCTGTTCTTCGCGGTGGTGCTGGGGCTGCCGCGGTTCGGCCTGGTGCTGCCGTTCACCCTCTTCGCCGTGCTGGCGCTGGGCTGCTACACCTCGGCGTTCGTCTGCGAGGCGGTGCGGGCCGGCATCAACACCGTGCCGTCCGGGCAGGGCGAGGCGGCCCGCAGCCTGGGCATGACCTTCGGGCAGACGCTGGGGCTGGTGGTGCTGCCGCAGGCCTTCCGCTCGGTCATCCCGCCCCTCGGCTCGACCCTGATCGCGCTGGCCAAGAACTCCGCGATCGCCGGCTCGTTCAGCGTCGTCGAACTCCTCGGCGTCTACAAACCCCTGAACGAGCTGGGCTACAGCGCCATCTGGTCGTTCGTCTGGATCGCGCTCGGCTACCTCCTCGTGACCCTGACCATCAGCGCGCTCTTCAACGCGCTGGAGAAGCGCTACGGAGTGGCCCGATGAGCACCGTCCTGTACGACCTGCCGGGCCCGCGGAGCCGGCGCCGGCACCGGTACTACGGTCTCGCCGGCACGGTGGTGTTGCTCGCCCTGGCCGGCTGGATCCTGTCTCTCCTCTTCCGCACCGGCCAGTTCACCGCGGGAAAGTGGACGCCCTTCACCTACGTGGGCATCCAGGAGCTGCTGCTGACCGGACTGGCCAACACCCTGCGGGCGTTCGGGCTGGCGGCGGTGCTGGCGCTGGGACTGGGCGCGGTGCTGGCGGCCGGGCGGCTCTCCGCGCACCGGCCGCTGCGCTGGGTGTGCACCCTGCTGGTGGAGTTCTTCCGGGCCATGCCGGTGCTGGTGATGATCTTCTTCATCTATGTGGCGCTGCGTGCGGAGCCGCTGACGGCCCTGGTCAGCGGGCTGGCGCTGTACAACGGCTCGGTGCTGGCGGAGGTCTTCCGTTCCGGTGTGAACTCCGTCGAGCGCGGCCAGGGCGAGGCGGCGTACGCACTGGGGATGCGCAAGACCCAGGTCATGGTGCATGTGCTCGTCCCGCAGGCGGTCCGGGCGATGCTGCCGGCGATCATCTCCCAGCTGGTGGTGGCCCTGAAGGACACCTCACTGGGCTTCCTCATCAGCTACGAGGAGTTCCTGCACGCCGGCAAGCTCATCGCGTCCAACCTCGACTACGACCTGCCGTTCATCCCCGTCGTCCTGGTCGTCTCGCCCGTCTACATCGGACTGTGCATGCTGCTGTCCTGGCTGGCCACCTGGGTCGCCCGGCGGCAGCGACGCAATCCGAAGGTCGAGACGGACGAGGTCGCCGCGCCGGAGCCGGGGACGCTCCGGGCGGAGGACCACCGGGCGCACGGCTGAGCGGCCGGCGTCAGACCCGCCAGACGCCGTCCCGCATCAGCTCCCGCCCGGCCAGCTCGTTCTCCTCGCGCCAGACCAGCAGCCGGTGCGGGGTGAAGCGGAGGAAGACCCAGGAAGCGTAGCCGCGCGGGTTCCAGCCGAGTTTGGCCGCGAGGGCGTCCGCGGCGTCCTGCGGCAGCGCGTCGTTGGCGAGGACCTCCACGGTGCAGTCGGCCAGCACCACGTCCCGGGTGGTCCCCAGCGCCACCCGGCTCTCCGGGCGGGCGGCGAGGTTGCGGGCCGTGGGGTTGGTGCGCTTGGTGGACATCACCAGGCGCTCGTCGTGCCAGACGAACGACAGCGGCACCAGGGTGGGCGCGCCGTCGGTGGAGGCGGAGGAGACCCAGGCGTCCTCCTCCGTCTCCAGCAGCCGGAGCGTGTCCCGTTTGCGTTGCCCGGCGTCGCGGGCCGGGGGGAGAGTCCTCATGCCGGGGAGCGTAACGAGCCCGCCCCACCTGGCGCTTCGGGCGCGAGCCGTAAGGCGAGGGACCTAGGGCGCCTCCCCGCCCGCCACGTTCTCAGTCGCGGACCGGGACGGACACATACGACGGGTCGTCGGCGGGCGAGGAGAACGACAGGTGGGCGCCGGCGGGGTTCTGGGCGATGTAGAGCGGGTCGACGGTGTCCACGACCACCGCGAGCCGGTGCCCGGCGGGCACGTCGTAGGCGGTGGCGAAGAGGTCCAGGTCCAGGGGGAACGGCTTGCCGGGCGTCCTGCCGTGGAAGGTGACCGGTGCGTGGGTGACCAGTTTGCCCAGGCCCAGCGGGCCGACGTCGTAGAGGTAGGCGATGGCAGTGCCGTCGGCGGCGGTGGGTGTCACGGTGGTGTGCAGCCGGGTGGTGCCGCGCACCCGCTGCCCGCTCTCGTACGGCGCGGACTGCCAGACCGCGGCGGCCGAGCGCGGCAGCAGCGGGATCGACGCCATCGGGGGCAGCCGGAAGAACTGGTCGAGGATGCTGGAGAGGAAGATCAGTCCGCCGTCGGCGCCGGAGTCGATGCCGGTGCGGATGCGCCGGGTGCCGTCGAGGGCGATCCGGCGGTGCGCGGAGGGCACGTCCTGCCAGCTCTTGTAGCCCTCGTAGGCGCCGGTGGAGCGGGACTTGAGGAGGACCGGCGGCTCGCGGTCGATGCCGTTGTCGGTGCCCTTGAGGTAGTGGTCGAGCCACCGCCTGGAGTCGTTCCAGACGTCGTTGGGCAGGCCGAGCAGGCCCAGTCCCTCGGCGGTGGCGTGGTCGCCGGGGCGGAACTCCAGCCGCTTGGGGCCCTTGAGCTTCTCGAAGAACGCCGCGTACTGGTCGGGCGGGAAGAGGGAGTCGCCCCAGGCGTTGCCGAGCAGGATCGCCGCCCCGTTGGCGTTGATCCGGTCGAGGTAGGTGGCGGGGGAGCGCTTCCGGCCCCACGCGATCATGTCCTTTTCCTTCGCCATGTTCGCGCTGAGGAAGTCCTTGAGCACCTGCTGGAGTTCGGGGCTGGGCCGGCCGGTCAGCGCGCCGGCGCCACCCAGCATCGCGGCCGCCTGGAGGTGCGGGGTGCGGCCGCTGTAGATCGAGCCGATGAGGTCGCCCCAGCCGCTGAGCGCCGCGACCGCCCGGATCCGCTTGTCGGCGCCGGCGGCCAGCAGGCTGATCCCGGCGCCGTAGGAGACCCCGGCCATCCCGACCTTCTTCGGGTCGCCGGGGGTGTGCGCCAGCGCCCAGTCGATGACCTTGGAGGCGTCGGCGACGTCCTGCGGTCCGGCGGTCTCTATCTGCCCGCCGGACTGCCAGAAGCCGCGCGAGTTGTAGCCGACGACGACATAGCCCGAGGCGGCCAGTTTCCGGGCCTGCGCGAGGTATTCGACCTGCGGCATCGCCCAGCTGGTGGGCAGCACGACGAGCGGGTACCGGCGGGTGCCGTCGGCCCCGGCCGGGGTGAAGACGTTCGCCTTGAGGGTGATTCCGCCCGCCCCGGTGATGTCGACGAACCGCAGGGCGGGGGAGTCCACGGCGGCGGGCCGGGCGGCGGCCGCGGTGCGGGCCGGGGCCGGTGCGGCCTGGGCCGGGGCGCCGGTGAGGGCCGTGGTGGCGAGCACCGCCGCGGAGACGGTGCCGATGGCGGCGCGCACAGTGGTGCGGGAGGGCGTCATCTTCTGCTCCAGATCTCGATGCGAGCCGCACGGAGCGCTGTCCCGCGGACCTGGGGACAGGAGGGGGCGCCCGGCGGCTCGAAGGTGACTGGAGAGTAAGGTCCGTTGCTTACCGCTGGTAACCCATCGGTAGGTTACGGCTGGGTAACGCCGGGGTGCGGTGGGAGAGTTCGGTGCGGCCCGGGACGTTGACGCGGTGAATGTGACGGGCGAGGCGTGTGGGATGCGCGGGATGTGCAGGGGGTGGGGTGAGCGTGGCGAACACCGGAGAGGTATCGGTGCAGGTCGTGGCGGAGACGCCGTTCGACGCCGGTGAACGGCGGGCATGGGCCGGGCGGGCCGCGGCGTACGCGGCGGGCTTCGGGCGGCTGTGTGCGTATACGGTGCCGCGGCTGCTGGACGCCGCGGGCGTCACCGAGGGTGGCCGGGTGCTGGACGCCGGCACCGGGACCGGCACCGCCGCGGCGGCGGCCTGCGCCCGCGGGGCCCGGGTGACCGCCGTGGACGCCGAACCCGACATGGTGCGCAGCGCCGCGGCCGCCGCCCCCGCGGCCGCCGTCCATCTCGCCACCCTCCCGCAACTGCCCTTCGCCGACGGCAGGTTCGACGCCGTCGTCGGCAACTTCGTGCTCAACCACGTCGGACGGCCGCGGGCGGCCCTCGCGGAGCTGCGCCGGGTGACCCGCCCCGGCGGCCGGATCGCGCTGACCGTCTGGGCGGCGCCGCCCGCACCGGGCCAGGCGCTGCTCGGCCGCGCGGTGCAGGCGGCCGGCGTGCCCCGGCCGCCGGACATCCCCGCCCTCGCGCCCGAGGAGGACTTCCCGCGCACCGAGCAGGGCCTCGCGGAACTGCTGCGCACCGCGGGCGGACTGACCGAGGTGACGTGCTCCGCGGTCTCCTGGGAGCACCGCACCACACCGGAGGAGTGGTGGCACGGCCCGGCGTCCGGCGTGGCCACCATCGGCCGGGTCGTGACCTCCCAGGGCCCGGCGGCGACCGAGCGCATCCGGCGTCATTTCCTGGAACTGGCCACCGAGTTCACCGCTTCGGACGGGCAACTGGTGCTGCCGCACACGGCGTTGCTGGCTTCGGGGCGGGTCGCTGCGTAAGCGGGGAGCTGGTCAGGCGGGTGGCCGGGCGCGGACGGTGCCCCGCGGGGGCGCGCCGTCGGTCCATGCCTCCGGTCGGTGCTCAGCCCTCCGACGCGGCCGGGGCCGGCAGTGTGGACAGGAACTCCGCCAGTGCCGCGTTGAACTCCTCCGGGCACTCCAGGTTCGGCATATGGCCGGCGCCCTGGACGACCGCCAACTGTGCGCCCGGTACCGCCTCGTGGATCACCCGGGCGTCGGCGACCGGCGTGAACTCGTCCTCCGTGCCCACCACGACCAGGGTGGGCACCGAGACCCGCGGCAGCATCCCGGTGTAGTCCCGCCGCTCCGCCCGGCCGCGCAGGGCGGCCGCGGCGCCCTCGGGGGAGGTGTTCCGCATCATCCCCAGGACGTGCTCGGCGACCGCCGGCAGCGCCGTGACATGGGCCGGCGCGATCATCTTGGGCAGTACCTCCCGCGCGTAGCCGTCCATCCCCTGCGCGAGCAGCCGCTCCGCGGTGCGCAGCCGCACCGCCCGGCCCTCGGCGGTGTCCGCCGCCGTGAAGGTGTCGGCGAGCAGCAGCGCCCGGATCCGCTCCGGGAACCGCCGGTAGCACTCCATGACGATCTGCCCGCCCATGGACAGCCCGCCCAGTACGCACCGCTCGATCCCGAGGTGGTCGAGCAGGGCTGCGACGTCCCCGGCGAAGGTCTCCAGCGGGGTCTTGCCGGGCACCACCGTGCTCGCGCCGTAGCCGCGCAGGTCCGGGGTGATCACCCGCATCCCGGCGCGGCTGAAGTGCTCCGCCTGCGGGCGCCACATCGAGCGGTCGAAGGGGTGTCCGTGGATCAGTACCAGCGGCTCGCCGCTGCCCTCGTCCTCGTACGCGAGCGAGACTTCGCCGCATTGCACCGATGCCATGGCACACCTCTCCTTGCCGCATCACCTGCGGCCTTGCCGTTTGGGGGAGTTGACGGCTCGATGCTATGAGGGGCATTGTCTCGGCACAATAGGAACAATGTGCTCGGTGCAATGTCGCTGATGCAGGGCCAGCAGGGCAAAGGACGGCGTGCCCTGCCGGCGGTGCCATGCCGGCGGCGCGGTGCCGGGGAGGGGAGTGCACAGTGCCGCAGGACGACTACCGCGCCATCGCCGACGAACTGGCCGCGGCCATCGCGGAGGGCCGGCTCCGGCCGGGGGACCGGCTGCCGCCGCTGCGCCGGTTCGCCCGCCGGCGGCGGATCGCGGACTCCACCGCGGCCCGGGTCTACCGCGAACTGGGCCGCCGCGGCCTGACGGTGGGCGAGGTCGGCCGCGGCACCTTCGTCCGCACGGCGCCGCCGGCGGCCGAGCCCGCGCTGGCCGAGCCCGGCGGCCACCGGATCGACCTGGAGCTCAACTTCCCCGTCCTGCCGGGGCAGCCCGAGCTCCTCGCCCGCAGTCTCGGCCAACTGCTCCAGCAGGACGACGCGAGGGCGACGGCGCTCCGCCCGGGCACCGCCGCCGGCACCCCTGCCGCCCGCCGGGCCGCCGCCGCGCACCTCGCCCGGGCCGGCTGGGCGCCCGACGCCGGCCGGCTGCTCTTCGCCGGCAGTGGCCGTCAGGCCCTCGCCGCGGGCTTCGCCACCCTGGTCCCGCCGGGCGAGCGCCTGGGCGTCGAAGCGCTCACCTTCCCCGTCGTCAAGGGCCTCGCGGCCCGTCTCGGCATCACCCTCGTCCCGCTGGCCATGGACGAGCACGGCGTGACCCCCGACGCGCTGCGGGCCGCCGCGCCGCTGCGCGCGGTCTATCTGCAACCCGCGCTGCACAACCCGCTCGGCACCACCATGCCCGACGCCCGCCGGGCCGAACTCGCCGACGTACTGCGGGCGTTGGACCTCTTCGCGGTCGAGGACGCCGTCTACGGATTCCTCCGCCCCGACCTGCCGCCGCTCGCCGCCCTGGCGCCGGAGCGCACGGTGCTCGTCGACAGCCTCTCCAAACGGCTCGCCCCCGGACTGACGCTGGGCTTCCTGGTGCCCCCCGTCCGCGACGCCGGCCCCGACTTCGCCGCGGCGCTCCGTTCCGGCGCCTGGACCGCGTCCGGTTTCGCGCTGGCGGCGGCGGTCCGCTGGCTGGACGACGGCACCGCGGCCGCCGTCGAGGTGGAGAAGCGTGCCGACGCGGCGGCCCGCCAGCGGATCGCCGCGGACCGCCTCGCCGGCCGGCGGCTCCGCGCCGACCCGCACTCCTACCACTGCTGGTGGGAGCTGCCCGAGCCCTGGCGGGCGGACACCTTCGTGGCCGCGGCGGCCCGCCACGGCATCGCGGTCACCCCGTCCGGCGCCTTCGCCGCCGGCAGCGGGCACGTCCCCAACGCGGTCCGCCTGGCACTGTCCGCCCCGCCCGTCGACGTCCTCGCGGACGCCCTCGACGTACTGGCCGGACTGGCCCGCCGGACCCCGGAGGACACCGGGGCGGAGTAGGGCGCGGCGCTCGACGGGCTCAACTCGCCAAAGAGGCACCGGGACTGGTGCCCCGTGGTGGCCGGTTGGTCAGGGGCACCCCGACGGCGGGACCTCCTCGGCGCGCGGGACCGGGCCGGGTGGGGTGCCGTCGCCGAACGGGCGGCCGCCCAGCTCCTGGCGGTGGTGCGGGGTCAGCCAGCCGGACAGGTCCGGGCCGAGCGGGACGATGCCGGTGGGGTTGATGCCGGTGTGCACGCGGTAGTAGTGCTGCTTGATGTGGTGGAAGTCCACCGTGTCGCCGAAACCGGGCGTCTGGAACAGGTCCTTGGCGTACGCCCACAGCACCGGGTCCTCGGCCAGTTTGAAGCGGTTGCACTTGAAGTGCCCGTGGTAGACGGCGTCGAAGCGGACCAGGGTGGTGAACAGCCGGATGTCCGCCTCGGTGAGCGTGTCGCCGACCAGGTAGCGCCGCTCCGTCAGCCGGTCGGCGAGCTGGTCCAACTGCCGGAAGAGCGGGCCGAACGCCGCCTCGTACTCGTCCTGGCCGGTGGCGAAACCGGCGCGATAGACCCCGTTGTTGACGTCCCGGTAGACGTCCGCCATCACCTCGTCGATCTCCGCGCGGTGCGGCTCGGGGTAGAGGTCGGGCGCCCCGGGCCGGTGCAGCGCGGTCCACTCGGTCGCGAAGTCCAGGGTGATCTGCTGGAAGTCGTTGGTGACGAGCTGCCCGCTGGGGACGTCGACGATCGCGGGGACGCTGACGCCGCCGGGGTAGCCGGCCTCGCGGGCGTCGTACGCCTCGCTGAGGAAACGGATGCCGAGGACCGGGTCCCGGCCGTCCGGGTCGAGGGTGAAGCGCCAGCTGCGGTCGTCCTGGACGGGGTCGGCGATCGCCATCGACAGTGCGCCCTCCAGGCCGAGCAGCCGCCGGGAGATCGCCGCGCGGCTCGCCCAGGGGCAGGCGCGGCTGATCACCAGCCGGTAGCGGCCGGCCGCCACCGGCCAGCCGTCGCGGCCGTCGGCGGTGATGCGGTCGGCGAAGTGGCTGCGGGAGCGCCGGAAGGGCCGGTGGCCGTAGGCGCGGTTGGGGTCGTCGCCGGGAGGCGCGGCGGCGGGGTCGGGGTCGGGGGCGGGCATTGCCGTTCCTTCCGTGGGGTGCCGGGTGCGTCCCCGGGAGCCTTCCCGCGGCGGCGGGGATTCCGCGCGCTGTCAGCCGCCCGGCGCACCATGACGCCCGGTGAGAAGCGCCTGGTGGCGCTGGGGATCCGGCCGGGCGTCGGGCCGTGGGTGCGGCCGCCTGCCGCCCCTCCCCGTCAGCCCAGTCGGGTCAGATCGGGCCGCAGCCGGTGCCAGACCGGGTGCCGGATCCGGCCCGCCGACGTCCAGCCGGTGAAGGCGATCTCGGCCACCAGCCGGGGCTCCGCCCAGTGCACCCCGGTCAGCTCGACGGCGTTGACGAACGGGGAGTGGTCCAGCGGGATCACGCCGAAGTACCCGGCCAGCTCCCGCCGTTCGTGGTCGGAGAGCCCCGAGCCGACCGCGCCCACGAACCGCAGCCCGCCCGGCTCCGCGACCCCCGCCAGCACCGACCCGGGCAGCCCGCCGAGCGCGCCGTGTCCCTCCGTCCAGCCGCCGAGGACGACGTCCAGCGTCTCCAGGTACTTGGTCTTCACCCAGTCGTCCGAGCGCACACCGGGCAGGTACGGCGAGGACAGCCGCTTGGCCATCACGCCCTCCAGGCCGCCGTGCAGCGCCGCGTCCCAGGCCCGCCGGCCGTGGCCCGCGAGATACCCGGGCACCGACCAGTTCGGGCCGGCCAGCCCCAGCCCCTCCAGGACCGCCCGGCGCTCGTGGTACGGCGCGTCCAGCAGCGGCCCGCCCAGGTACATCACGTCGAAGAGCACCAGCTGGACGGGGAGTTCCATCGCCAGGCGGGCGGTGCGGCGCGGGTTGAGCACGCCCATCCGGCGTTGCAGCAGCCCGAAGTCGGGGCGCCCGGCGGGGTCCAGTACCACCACCTCGCCGTCCAGCACCGCGGGCCGGCCGCGCAGCTGCGCGCCGAGCGGGCCCAGCTCGGGGTAGGTCGCGGTGGCGTCGTTGCCGGCCCGGGTGACGAGCCGGACGGTGCCGTCGCCCGGCGTGTTCACGATGCACCGGGCCCCGTCCCACTTGGCCTCGAACGCCCAGGCCGGCTGCTCGGGGTCGGGCGGCAGCGGCCCGAGCACGGCGAGCATCGGCCGGATCACGGGATACGGGGGCGGGGCCGCGGCGCCGCCCCCGGGGGTCGGGGCCATACTCCGATGATCGGCGGAGGCGCAGATCCCCGCAGGACGGGCGGTGGCCCGGGCTGGTGCACCCGGTGGCCGGCCGCCCGCGGTCAGTGGTCCGCCGCGCCCTGCTGCCCCACCGGCTCCACGGGCGGCACCGTTTCCACGGGCGGCACCGTTTCCGCGGACGGTTGCGGTTCCTCGGGTCGCACCGGTTCCGCGGGCCGCAGCGGTCGCGGCCACCGCCGCGCCGCCCCCGGGTAGGCCAGATCCAGCCACCAGGGCGCCCACCACGCCCGCCGGCCCAGCAGCGCCAGCACCGCGGGCATCAGCACCGGCCGCACCACCGCCGCGTCGAGCAGCACGCTCACCGCCAGGCCCAGCCCGAGCATCTTCACCACCACGACATCGCTGAGCAGGAAGGCGGCGAAGACCCCGGCCGTGATCAGCGCGGCGCAGGTGAGCACCCGGGCGGTGTCCGCCAGGGCGTGCGCGGCGCCCTCCGCCGGATCGACGTACCGCGGGCGGTTCGCCCGGACCCGGGCGAGCAGGAAGGCGTCGCAGCCGGTGCCCAGCCCGAAGCCGATCGCGCACAGCACCGGCGGCAGCCAGCCCTCCACCGGCACCGGACCCGGGACGCCCAGCGCCGGGCCGCCCCACCCCCACTGGAAGACCGCCACCACCACCCCGTACGACGCCCCGACCGACAGCGTGGTGAGCACCGCGGACTGTGCCGCGGCCAGCACGCCCCGGCACACGGCCAGCGCGGTCAGGAACGCCAGACAGACGACCAGGGCGATGACCAGTGGCAGCCGGGCGGCGACTTGGTCCAGGAAGTCCACCTGGGTCGCGGTGGCGCCGGTGACATAGCCGCGGGCCTCGTAGCCCTCCAGGGCACGGGGGAGCACCGAGTCCGCCAGGCGGTGGACGAGCGCGGTGGTGGCCGCGTCCCGCGGGGCCCGCGCGGGGTAGGCGGTGGCGGTCAGCACCGCGCCGTCCGGGGCGGCCGTGAGCGGGGTGACCGCGGTGGCGCCGGGGATACGCCCCAGCACCTGGCGGGCCTGCCGCGCCAGTGCCGGGCGGTCCGCCTCCGGTACCGCGCTCCGGTCGACGACCAGCGTCAGCGGCCCGGGCGCGCCGGGGCCGAAGGCTGCGCTCAGCAGGTCGAAGGCGCGCCGCCCGGTGGACGACGGCGGGTCCGTACCGGCGTCGAGGTGCGCCGGCCGCGCCGAGAGGGCCGGGACGGCGAGCACCGTCAGGACCAGCACCCCGCCCGCCAGGAACGGCCAGGGGCGGCGGGTCACCCGCCGGGCACGGCGAAGGCCGCGGCGCGCCCCGGCGGCCGGTTCCGGGCCTGCCGCGGCGGCCGTCCCGCGTACCCGGAACCGGTCGAACCGCCGGCCCAGCAGCCCGAGGAGCGCGGGGACGAGGGTGAGCGCCCCGAGCACCGCGGTGGCCGTGGTGAGCGCGGCCGCGGCGGCCAGCCCGGTGAGGAGGCCGACGCGGGCGGCGGCCAGGCCCAGCAGCGCGACGAGCACCGCGGCCCCGGAGATCAGGACGGCCCGGCCGCCGCCGGCCGCGGCCCGGCCCGCGGCGGTGGCCGGGTCCGCGCCGTCCCGCAGCAGCTGCCGGTGACGGGTGATCAGGATCGGTGCGTAGGCGATGCCCAGGCCGAGGCCGAGCAGGGTGGCCAGGGTGGGGGAGACGGGGGCGAAGGGGAAGGCGGCGGTCAGCAGGCCCAGGCAGCCGGTCCCGCAGACCATGCCGATCAGCGCGGTCAGCAGCGGCAGGCCGACGGCCGGCACACCGCCGAAGACGGCCAGCAGCACGGCCGCGGCCACCGCGAACCCGAGCAGCACGCCCGGCCGGTCGTCGGTCCCCGGCCGCGCCAGGTGGCCCAGCGCGCCGCCGAACTCCACCTGGACGCCGGCCGCGCGCAGCGGTGCCACCGCCCGGTCCGCGCCCGGCAGGACGTCCGGCCCCAGGAGCCCCGGCGGGTCCCGGAAGTGCACCGTGAGATATCCGGTCCGGCCGTCGGCGGAGAGCGGTCCGGTGGGTGAAGGGCCGGGCGGCGGGGACGCGGTCCGGGGCCCCGGCGGGGGCAGCGGTCCCTGCGCGGACAGCGCCGCGGGCAACTTCGCCAGGGCGGCGGTGGCGCCGGCGATCGGGCCGGCGTAGGCGGTCAGCGGCCGGTCGGCGTGCAGTACGACCTGGCCGGCGTAGCCCCCGGCGGCGGGATGGTGGGCGGTGAGCACCTCCCGGCCCTGGACGGAGGGGGCTCCGGGCAGCGAGAAGTCGTCGGCGTAGACCCCGCCGAACGTCCGCTGGAGCACCTGCACGCCGGCCAGCCCCACCAGCCACAGCACCAGGACGAGTACGGCGTGCCGGGCGCACCACTCCCCGAGGCGCCGCAGGGTCCCCTCGGGCCGCCGGCGGACCGGCGCAGATGGCAACGACATGTCTCGCATTCAAGGCGCGTTCGGTCGCGGCGGCATGCGGGGGGAGCGAGACGGGTGGTCCGGCCGCGGGCGTACGGGGCGGAGCGGGCCGTACCGGGCGGAGCGGGGGAAGCCCCGGCCGGACGGGGGAACCCAGCCGGGGCGGTCCGCGGGGCGCGGCCCATGGGGCACGCTGCCAATTGAACGATAAATCATTCGCGGCGGCTCCGGCGCACCGGGGCGCACCGTCAGGGGCTGACGGCCAGCACGAGGTACGCCGCGAACAGCGTCAGATGGACGCTGCCCTGCAGCAGGGTGGCCCGGCCGGGCACCACCGTCAGGGTGCCGACGACGACGGTGAGCGCCAGCAGCACCATGTGGCTGGCGCCCAGCCCCAGGACGAGCGGGCCCTTGAGCCAGACCGTGGCCAGCGCGACCGCCGGAATGGTCAGCCCGATACTGGCCATCGCCGAGCCCAGGCCGAGGTTGATGCTGGTCTGCATCCGGTCCCGGCGGGCCGCCCGGACCGCCGCGATGGTCTCCGGGAGCAGCACCAGCAGCGCGATCACCACGCCCACCACGGACGACGGCAGGCCGGCCGAGGCCACCGCGGACTCGATGGTGGGCGAGACCGCCTTGGCCAGTCCCACCACCGCGACCAGCGCCACTACCAGCAGCCCCAGGCTGCTCAGCGCGACCCTCAGGGACGGCGGATCGGCGTGGTCCTCGGTGTCGATCACCTCGCCGGCCGTGGTGACCGGCAGGAAGTAGTCCCGGTGCCGGATGGTCTGGGTCGTCACGAACAGCCCGTACAGCGCCAGCGCGGCGATCGCCGCGAAGACCAGCTGCGGGCCGGAGAACTGCGGCCCGGGCGTGGTCGTGGTGAAGGACGGCAGCACCAGGCTGAGCCCGGCCACCGTGGCGACCGAGGCCAGCTCCGCCCCGGTGCCCTCGGCGTTGAAGACCGCCACCCGCCGCTTGAGCGCACCGATCAGGAGGCAGAGCCCGACGATGCCGTTGCAGGTGATCATGACGGCCGCGAAGACCGTGTCCCGGGCCAGCCCGGCGCTCTTGTCCCCGCCGTCCACCATCAACGTGACGATCAGCGCCACCTCGATGATGGTCACCGCGACCGCCAGCACCAGTGACCCGAACGGCTCGCCCACCCGGTGCGCGATCACCTCCGCGTGGTGCACCGCGGCCAGCACCGCCCCGGCCAGGAACAGCGACACCACCCCCACCAGTGCCGTGGGCAGCGACCGCCCCCACACCAGTACCAGCAGCACCACCGCGACGAGCGGCAGCGCACCGGCCCAGTGCAGGAAGGGCGTACGCGGGCGGGGGCTCATGCCCCGAGCCTGACAGAGAAACCGGGCCACCGCGCGTCGGTGAGGCCGCCTCAGGCGGTCGCCCGGTGCTGCCCCTTGGTCTCCGCCGGCGCCAGCGCCGGCTTGCTGACATCGGCCACCAGCTCCACCACATCGGGCCCGTACGCCTGCGAGTTGACCACCTTCAGCAGCAGCGCGAACTGCCCGTCCGTGCCGTGCCGGCGGGCCAGCCTGGCCCGGTTGCGGACCAGATGGCGGACCGCGGCCCGGTGGGTGACCGGCCGCTGACCGGCCGCCAGGAACACCGGCCGGCCGCCCTCCCCGCCCGTCACCCGGGCCAGCAGTACGTACTCCACCGCCCCCGGCTCCATCCGGTACGCCGTCCCACCGATGGTGAACGTGCCCCGGCCGGCACCGGTCGCGTCACCCGGGTGGACCGCGACGCCCGGCAGCAGGCTCGCCAGATGGGCGGCGAGCCGGCGGTGCACGGTCGGGTCGCCGACGCAGAACTCGGTACGTGCCCCGAAGCCCTGGAGCCCGGTGTCGTGCGGGGCGACCTCCGGGTGCGCGCCGCAGTTCTCGATGACCGAGGCCAGCCCCAGCAGCGCCAGCGCGTCGTGCCGCGGGATGCTCCACTGCGCCGAGGCGCTGTCCCGGTGGGTGACCAGGACGCACTCGGAACCGTCGGGCAGTCCGAAGAAGCCCTGTTCGCGGGTGAGCTTGCGGCGGGTGACGGCGGAGAGCCCGGCCCAGCCGGCGGCCAGCCCCACGAGGAGGGCCACCGCCGCGGTCAGGAGGAGCAGCAGGGTGTCGTCCATGGCGGGCGAGCGTAGCCGCTGTCGGGCGGGTGTTCGATGGCGGGCCGTCGGGCCGTACCCCTTGCCCCGGTCCGTGCGGATAGGGCGGGCACGGGCGGCTCGTCCCCGAACCGCCCGGACCCGCGCACCGTCCTCGCCGGGCGGCCGCCGGTCCCCGAAATACCCCCTGTCGGCGCGCTGTTGCCCCCGGTAGGCTCCGGCCCCTGCCGCCCCCTTTGCACCGCCCTAGGAGGAACCCCAGGTATGACCAACGCCCGACGTCTCACCGTCCTGGGAGTCACGGCCGCACTGGCCGGCTCCCTGATGGCGGTCCCGGCCGCCGCCCGCACCGCGGCACCCCCGGCCGGCACCGCCGCCCCCGCCAAGACCCCGGTCGCCGTCGGCTACGGCGGGGCGGTCGCCAGCGTCGACGCGGACGCCTCCGCCGCCGGCATCGAGGTGCTCCGCAAGGGCGGCAACGCCGTCGACGCCGCGGTCGCCACCGCCGCCGCCCTCGGCGTCACCGAGCCCTACTCCGCCGGCGTCGGAGGCGGCGGCTACTTCGTCTACTACGACGCCAAGTCCAAGACCGTCCGCACCCTCGACGGCCGCGAGACCGCCCCCCGCACCGCCACCAAGGACCTCTTCCTGGAGCACGGCAAGCCGATACCGTTCGCCGACGCCGTCACCAGCGGCCTCAGCATCGGCACCCCCGGCACCCCCGCCACCTGGGACACCGCCCTGAAGAAGTGGGGCAGCCGCCCCCTGGCACAGGTCCTCAAGCCCGCCGAGAAGCTCGCCGCCGACGGCTTCACCGTCGATCCGACCTTCCGCCGGCAGACCGCCGACAACGAAGCCCGCTTCCGCGACTTCCCGGCCACCGCCGCCCTCTTCCTGCCCGGCGGCAAGCTCCCGGCCGTCGGCTCGACGCTGAAGAACCCCGATCTCGCCCGCACCTACCGCGAGTTGGGGCAGCAGGGCGTCGGCGCGCTCTACCACGGCGCGATCGGCCGGGACGTCGTCCGCACCGTCCAGCGCCCGCCGGTCCGCCCCGGCAGCACCCGCAAGGTCCGCCCCGGCCACCTGACCGCCGCCGACCTCCGCGCCTACGCCACGATCGGCCACGCGCCCACCCACACCACCTACCGCGGCCTGGACGTCTACGGCATGGCCCCGTCCTCCTCCGGCGGCACCAGCATCGCCGAGGCGCTCAACATCCTGGAGAAGACCGGCCTTTCGCACCTGACCGAGCAGCAGTACCTGCACCGCTACATCGAGGCCAGCCGGATCGCCTTCGCCGACCGCGGCCGCTGGGTCGGCGACCCGGCCCAGGTGAACGTCCCGGTCAAGGGCCTGACCTCCAAGCGGTTCGCCACCTCCCGTGAGTGCCTGATCAACGACCACAAGGCCCTCACCAGCCCGCTCGCCCCCGGCGACCCGCGCCACCCGAAGCCCTGCGGCACCACCGGCCGGGCCGCCCCCACCACCTACGAGGGCGAGAACACCACCCACCTCACCGTCGCCGACAAGTGGGGCAACATCGTCTCCTACACCCTCACCATCGAGCAGACCGGCGGCAGCGGCATCACCGTCCCCGGCCGCGGCTTCCTGCTCAACAACGAGCTGACCGACTTCTCCTTCGCGCCCGCCGACCCGGCCGTCCCCGACCCGAACCTCCCCGGCCCCGGCAAGCGGCCCCGCTCGTCCATCTCCCCGACCATCGTGCTGCGCCACGGGCAGCCCGTGCTGGCGCTGGGCTCGCCCGGCGGAGCCACCATCATCACCACCGTGCTGCAGACCCTCCTCAACCACCTCGACCGCGGTATGCCGCTGGTGGACGCCATCGCCGCACCACGCGCCAGCCAGCGCAACGCCGCCGCCACCGAACTCGAACCGGCCCTGTGGAACAGCCCCCTCCGCAGGCAACTCGAAGCCCTCGGCCACACCTTCAAGCTGAACCCGGAGATCGGCGCCGCCACCGGCGTCCAGCGGCTGCCGGACGGCCGCTGGCTCGCCGCGGCCGAGAAGGTCCGCCGCGGCGGCGGCTCCGCGATGGTCGTCCGCCCGGTGCCGTAACAGCCCCACGTGGGCGCCCAGTCGGCAACACCGCCGACACCCGGACGGCGGTGTGTGCCGTCCGTGTGTCGTCGATGTGTCGCGCCGCGCGGCGTCGTTGCCGCTCCCCACGGTGCCGATTAGCCTCCTGGGACCGTTCGTTCGAATGAGCGGTCCCAGGGAGGGCACGCACCGTGAGCGTCGACGAGAACGAGGAACGCCGGACCGGGCCGTCCCCGGAACGCCCCCGCCGCCCGGGGCCCGCCGCCCCTTCGGGGAGCCTGGACGGACAGTGGGAGGGCCTCACCGAACAGGCCCGCGCCCTGGCCGAAGGACGGGTCACCGCCGTCGCCCTGGCGCAGCGCTGCCTGGACCGCATCGCGGCCACCCAGGACACCGTCAACGCCTTCCGTCGGATCCGGTCCGAGGCGGCGCTCGCCGAGGCCGCCGAGGCGGACCGCCGGCTCGCCGCCGGCGAGCGGCTGCCGCTGCTCGGCGTGCCGATCGCGGTCAAGGACGACACCGACGTGGCGGGCGAACCCACCGCGTTCGGCTGCGCCGGGGAGTTCCCGCCCAAGCAGCACGACGCCGAGGTGGTCCGGCGGCTGCGCGCGGCCGGCGCGGTCATCGTCGGCAAGACCAACGCCTGCGAACTGGGCCAGTGGCCGTTCACCGAGGGCCCGGCCTTCGGCGCGACCCGCAACCCCTGGAACCTCGCGCACACCCCCGGCGGCTCCTCCGGCGGCTCGGCCGCCGCGGTCGCCGCCGGAATGGTCCCGGCCGCGCTCGGCACCGACGGCGCCGGCTCGGTCCGGATCCCCGCCGCCTGGTCCCACCTCGTCGGCATCAAACCCCAGCGCGGCCGCATCTCCACCTGGCCGGACCCGGAGGCGTTCCAGGGCATCACCGGCATCGGCCCGCTGGCCCGCACCGTCGAGGACGCCGCCCTCCTGCTGGACGCCGCCAGCGGCAACCACGCCGGGGACCTGCACCGGCCGCCGGGCATCGCGGCCCAGGAGGCGGCCGGCCGCGACCCCGGGCGGCTGCGCATCGCGCTCTCCTGGAAGCCCGCCGCCACCTTCACCCGCAAACCGCTGCACCCCGACGTCCGGGACGCGGTGACCGCGGTGGCCCGCACCCTCGCCGGCCTCGGCCACTTCGTCGAGGAGGCCGAACCGGACTACGGGCTGGTCGGGCTGGCCTTCGTCCCGCGCGCCACGGCCGGCGTCGGCGAATGGGCCACCCGGGTCCCCGACCCGCGGCTGCTGGACCGCCGCACCCAGGGGGCGGCCCGGCTGGGCCGGCTCCTCGGCGGCCCGCCGCTGCGCCGCGCCCGGGCCGTGGAGCGGCGGCAACAGCGCCGCATCGGCATGCTGTTCGGCCGCTACGACGTCCTGCTGACGCCGACCACCGCGACCCCGCCGCCGCGCGTCGGCACCCTCGCCCGGCTCAGCGGCTGGCAGACCGACAAGGCCATGATCGCGGCCTGCCCGTACGCCTGGCCGTGGAACGTGCTGGGCTGGCCCGGCCTCAGCGTCCCGGCCGGCTTCAGCACCGACGGGCTGCCGCTGGGCGCCCAGCTGCTCGGCCCGGCACACGCCGAACCCCGGCTGATCTCGCTGGCCGCCCAGCTCCAGGACGCCCTGCGATGGCACGAGCGGCGCCCCGACGGGCACCCCGCGCCGACCGCCGGCGTCAGCCCAGAAGGCCGATGAGCGCCTCCGTGGTGTCGGTCTCGCCCAGCCGCGGGAAGATCCGCTGCACGCTGTTGCGGTGCGCGTCCGCGTCGAGGTCGGTCACCGCGTCGGTGGCGACGGTTACGTGGTAGCCGTGCTCGTGCGCGGCCCGGGCGCTGGACTCCACCCCGATGCTGGTGGCGATCCCGCCGAACACGAGCTGGGTGACGCCGCGCCGGCGCAGCTCCGCGTCCAGCCCGGTGCCGTGGAAGGCGCCCCACCGCTCCTTGGTGACGAGCAGGTCGCCCGGCTGCCGGTCCAGCTCGGGGACCAACTCCGCCCAGTCGGCCGGCGGCGTGCCGGCGCCGCCGGCCCGCCCGGCCTCGGTGCGGCCCGGCGCCCCGCCGGTGACGTTCACCAGCACCACCGGCAGCCCGCGGGCGCGGAACGCCGCCGCCAGCCGGGCCCCGCGGGCCACCACCTCGTCGGCGGGGTGGACGGTGGGCAGCGCGGTGATGCCCTTCTGAAGGTCGATCAGCACGAGCGCGGAGGTCGGGTCGAGGGCGGTGGCGGTCACGGTAACTCCTGGGTGGGGAAGTGTAGTTGGGGGAAGCGGTCGTTGAGGGGGACGGTGGTTGGGAGCGACTGTCGTGGCGTGATCAGCCGAGGGCCCGGTGGCCGGTCGTGCGCAGGCCCCGGTCGGCGAGGGTGAGGGCGAGCAGCAGCACGCCGAGGGCCACGCCGGTCAGCGCGATGGCGTGCAGCCCCGCGTCGGTGGCGCGCGGCCCGTACACCAGCCCGATCAGGCTGGCCGCGGTGATCGCGCCGAGGTACTGGGCGGTGCGCTGGAGTCCGGCGGCCGCGCCCACGCCGTCGGCCGGTGCCTGGGCGTAGACGGCGGCCTGGTTGCCGGTGGCGGCCAGGCCCTGGGGGATGCCGAACAGCGCCGCGGCGACCAGCAGCACCGGCAGCGCAGTGGTGCCGCGCAGCAGCAGGAAGACCGCGCTGCCCGCGATCAGACAGACCGCGGCGATCGCCAGCGGCGCGCGGACGCCCTTCGTCCGGGCCCCGGCCAGCGAGCAGACCGCGGCCGCGCCGGACATCGGCAGCATCACCAGCCCGGCATGGAAGGACGAGAAGCCGTGCGCCTGCTCCAGCCACTGGCTGAAGCCGTACAGGACGCAGTAGATGAGCAGATAGGCCAGCCCGTGCCGCAGGTAGGTCAGCACCAGCGGGCGGTTGCGGGCCAGCATCCTCAGGTCGAGGAAGGGCTGCGGGTGGCGCAGCTGCCACCACACCAGGACGGCGGCCAGTACCGCGGTCGGCGCGAGCAGCGGCCAGCGCGGCGCGTCCAGCCGCAGCAGGAAGAACATCGCGCAGGTCAGCGCGGAGGCGAAGAGCGCGATGCCGAACGGGTCGAGGGAGCCCCGGGCCGGGCCGCCGGCCTCGTCGGACGCGGCCGCCGCCCGGGTGTCCCGGTCGGCCGGGAGCCAGGCCAGGGCGCCGGCCAGCGCCAGTAGCGCGAGCGGGACGTTGACCGCGAAGACCGCGCGCCAGCCCGCCGTCACGGCGAGCAGCCCGCCGAGGGTGGGGCCGACCGCCGCACTGGCCAGCGCGGCCAGCGAGATCCGGCCGAGCACCGTCCGGGGCGTGGGCCGGCCCACCCGCCGCGACTCGGCGCGCAGCAGCGCCATCGCCGCCGGGTAGGCCGCCGCGGTGCCGGCGCCGAGCACGATCCGGGAGACGATCAGCAGGGTGAAGGTCGGCGCCAGCGCCCCGAGGACGCCCGCCGCGCAGACCGCGAGGGCGCCGCCGACGAAGACCCGCCGCGGCCCGATCCGGTCGGCGACCCGGCCCAGCGAGGGCTGCCCCACCGCACTGGCGAGGTACATCGCCGAGACCAGCCAGGCGGTGTCGGCGGCGCCGACCCGGAAGTCCCGGCCGATGGCCACCAGCGCGGTGGCGATCATCGTCGAGTTGATGGGGTTGAGGAGCGACCCCAGCAGTAGCGGGGTCATCAGGCGGGCGCCGAAACCGGGCTCGCCGGAAGGGAGTTCGCGGGACCCGCCGGCCCGTTCGGCGGTGCGGTCGGGGGCCCGGTCCGGGGCGTCGGGGGCGCTCATTCCTCGGTCAGCCGTCGGATCAGCGCGGTCGCCTCGGCCAGCGTCCGCTGTTCGTCGCCGGTCAGCCGGCCGGCGATGGCCACCGCGAGCCAGTCGTTCTTGGCGGCGCGGACGTCGCGGAGCACCCGGCGGCCCTCGTCGGTGAGCGAGAAGACCACCTGGCGGCCGTCGGTGGGGTGCGGGCTGCGGGCGAGTATCCGCTGCTCCTCCAGCGCGCCGACGGTCACTCGCATCGACTGCGGGCGCACCAGTTCGGCGCGGGCCAGGGCCGCGATCGTGGCCGGTCCGTCGGCGTCGATCCGCGCGAGCACCGCGCGCTGGGTGGGGGTCAGTTCGCCCTGCGGCGACGCGGCGCGCAGCCGGCGCATCAGCAGGGACACGGTCGCGCCGAGGTCGGTGGCGAGCCGTTCCTGATTCTTGTCGGGCATGGTTCGAGCCTAGGAGGTCGACAGGGAAACTTGCAAGTAAAACTTGCAAGTTTCCCTGTCGGGTGTCGCCCGTGTCACCCGCCGTGCAGCCGGACCCCGGCGACGACGGACTTCCCGCCGGGGTGGCGCGGCACGACCGCCCAGGCGGCGGAGACCGCGTCGACAAGAGTCAGCCCCCTGCCGTGACGGGCGTCAGGCGTGGGCATTCCGACGGTGGGCCTCCCTTCTCCCGGGTCGGACACCGCCAGCCAGTAGTGGCCGTCGGCGGGCCAGAGAATCAGCTCGACCAGCTGCTCTTCGTCGTACCGGGTTCCATGCCGCACGGCATTGGTGACGAGTTCGGACGTCAACAGGGCGATGTCGTCGGCCAGTTGCGTGGAGCTGTCGGCGGGCAGTGCCTGCCCGACGGCCCGACGGGCCCGTCGCACGGAGGCAGGGGTACCCGGGAAGAGCCAGTGGGAGGGGGTGGTGGGGATGCGCGGCCGTCGCGGCGCGGGTGTGGCGAGCGGAGGCGGTGACGGGCATGGAAAGGGGATGACGGGCATGGTTGAACACCTCGTTGGTGTCGGGTGATTGGGTGCGCACGTGCTCCCGACCGTGCCGGTGGCCTGCCTCCCTGGGTGCGAACGCCCCCGCCCCAGGGCAGGCGGGCACGCTCGCGCGGTGCGCTTCCGGCGGTTGCGGTGTGTGGCTTGCGCGATACCGAGCGTAGGACATCGGGGGTACATGTGCTACCGGACTGCTGAGGGGGATTGGCTCAGGATCTTGAGGCGGGGCACACTGGGTCGCATGTACGGAGAGGAATCCGATGCCGCCGAGGAGTAATCCCACTGCCCGTCAGCAGCGATTGGGTGCCGAGCTGCGGAAGTTGCGCGAGTCAGCCGGACTGTCCACCGAGATGGCGGCTGCGGTGCTGGCCACGAAGCGAACGGTTATCACGAGTACGGAGGCCGGTCGGCACGGAATCAGCCCTGAACGTGTGCGTCGGCTCGCCTGCAACTATGACTGTGCGGATGACGAGTTGGTCGACGCGCTCGCGCGTATGGCTGCTGAACGATCCAACGGCTGGTGGGAGGCGTATCGAGGTGTCCTGCCGCCGACTTTTATGGACATTGCGGAACTTGAATGGCATGCGCGCGCCTTGCGCATGAACACGATGACGCACCTCCCGGGACCATTCCAGACCGAGGCGTTCGCGCACGCGCTGTTTCAGGCGGCTGTCCCAGCCCTCCCTGCGGATGAACTGAAGGCCCGAGTGTCGCACCGTACTCAAAGGTGTCGTGCCATTGAACGTACGGAAGCGCCGACCTACACCGCCATAATTCACGAGGCTGCGCTCCGGATCGAAGTCGGAGGGCGGGAGGTTATGCGTGAGCAGCTGCGTCATCTCCTGGACATGACGGAAAGAAACAATGTCACGGTCCAGGCGATCCCGTTCTCGGCCGGAGCGTTTCCCGGTTCAGGGCAGGCCATCCTGTACGCCCGGGGTGAGGTGCCCTGCTTGGACACGGTCCAGCTGGACCGGACAACCGTTGCGGAATTCCTCCATATGGAGGCCCAGCTCCGCAAGTACCGGCTCCAGTTGGACCAGATGCAACGTATGGCGCTGTCGCCGGACAAGACACGTGACCTTATCCACTCCATCGCGCGGCAACTCTAGGAGCCCGTTCATGTCAGACATCAAATGGGACACCCCCTTCTGCCAGGACTCTGGCAACTGCTTCAGGTTCGGCACCGACGCCGACGGTAATGCGTACATCGCCGTCAACGGTCAGGAGGATCGCTACCTCACCGACTCGATAGAGGCCCTGCGTACGCTGATCCGGGACGTCAAGGCGGGCAAGGCGGATCACCTGCTGTGACTCGCGGGACCGGCGTGGAGCGCGTGCAGCGTGAGAACGGTGGTGCTCGACTCCGCGCACGGGCCGGAATTTACCCACGCCGAGGCTCAACTCGCCAAGTACCGAGCACACCTTGACTGGATGGCGGAGAACGCTCTGACGTCCGAGCGGTCACGGGACTTCATTCACGCCATCGCGTGCCAACTGTAGGAGACCGAATGTCTGACATCACCTGGGAAGCCCCGTTCTGTGGCGAGGGCAACAACTGCTTCAGGATCGGCACCGACGCCGACGGTAATGCCTATATCGCCGTCAACGGCCAGGAGGATCGCTACCTCACCGACTCGATAGAGGCCTTGCGTACGTTGATCCGGGACGTGAAGGCGGGCAAGGCGGATCACCTGCTGTGACTCGCGGGACCGGCGTGGAGCGCGTGCGGCCTGAGGATTCGGAAAAGCTCTCGTAGCACGCACGTCACCCTCCCCGAAACATGCCTGGTGTCCAATGCGGGCAGGCCGGAGAAGTCCGGTCCGCAGGGGAGGGCACGGCATGACGGACACCCAACTCCTCTCGCCCGTCGCGGAGTTCGCCCGGTACCTGACCGGTCTCGGGCGGCTGCTCGACCCGGCTGCCGGGTGGTACGGGGTCTTCGCGCGGCGCGATCCGGAGGGCCTGCGAGCCTGCCTGGAGGGCCGGGAGGTGCCGCCCTGGGACGTGGTGGAGTCACTGCTGCGCGATCTCGCGGCGCGCCATGGTGAGCGGGCGGTACGCACCGCGGAGCCGCGCGCCAGACTGCTGCACGCTCGCGCGGTCGCCGACCACGACGCCCGGCCCGGCAGCCGACCCGCCCTCCGGGAGCGGCTGGAGCTGATGCTCCGCGAGCAACAGCGGGCCGCCCGGCACGCCCGCGAACTGGAGGCCGCCGCCCGGACCGCCGTCGACCCGCCCGAGGGGGTGCGGCTCTCCCGGGAACTGGCCTGGGCCCGGGACGACCTGGCCCGCGCGCAGGCCCGGGTGCAGGAACTGCGGGCCCGCCTGGCGGCGCTGCCGGACCGGCCGGGCCCGGTGTCCGACGCCGCGGCGGGCGTCCCGGGACCACTCGCGGAAACCGTCCCGGGTGCACCCATCGAAGCCGTCCCGCGGCCAGTCGCCGAAGCCGTCCCGGACTTACCCGTCGAGGCCGCGCCCGAGCCGCCCGCCGAAGCCGTCCGCCACCGGGGCGCGGCACGGGCGGCCCGCCCCCGGGGTGCGCGGTTCGCCGGGCTGGAGCTGCCGGACGGGCCGTCGTCCGCCGACCCGGTGCCCGTCGAGCCGCCCGCGGCGCAGCCCGCCGCCGCGCCCCGACCGGCCCCGCGCGGCGCCCGCTTCGCCGGGGCGTACGCCGCGCCGGACGCGAAGAGTGGTGCACCCGACGACGCCCCGCCCCCCGACCCCGGACCCGAGGCCCGTCGCTTCGCCACCGCCACCGCGCACCGCCTCGCCCGGCTCCGTTCGACCGGCGCGACCGGCCCCGCACACGCCGAACTGTGCGCCGCCGCGAGCCGCCCGGCTCCCGAACTCCCCCTTCTCCTCGCCGCATTGGAGGACGTCGGCCTCGCCTCCGACGTCCCGGTCCTGCTCTGGGAGGCGGCCGGTCTGCCGCCCGCCGGGCTCGCCGCCGCCGCCGACGCGCTGGCCGCCGCGGGTCGCCCCGCCGACGGTACGACGCTGCTCCGGCAGAGCGTGGCCCGCCCCGTGGCCGAGGTCGCGGCGACCGCGCTGGCCCTGCTCGACCTGGGCCGCTCCGGCCAGGCCCGGGAACTGCTGGCCGGGGTGGCTCGGTCCCGCACCCCCGAGGAGGCGGCCGCGCTGGCCGAGGTGGACCCCGGCACCCTCGGGCCGCTGCTGCTGGCCGCGGCGCGTGCCGTCTCCCGGGACCGCCACCACGACCTCGCCCACGCCCTGCGCGCCGCCGGCCTCCCCACCGCGCCCTGACCGGCTCCACCCGCCGCGCCGCTCCGCCAGATGGTCTTGCCACGGTCCGTGACGCGGCTTACGGTCGCCTCCACACGCGTAGACATCCACGCGCGGCGGGCCGACGCAGCGACAAAGGAGCAGCCCATGGCCGATGTTGTGCGTGCCGCACTGGTCCAGGCGACCTGGACCGGCGACACCGAATCGATGATCGCGAAGCATGAGGAGCACGCCCGGGCGGCGGCCGCGCAGGGCGCGAAAGTGATCGGCTTCCAGGAGGTCTTCAACGCCCCGTACTTCTGCCAGGTCCAGGAGCCGGAGCACTACCGCTGGGCCGAGCAGGTGCCGGACGGCCCGACCGTGCGCCGGATGCAGGACCTCGCCCGGGAGACCGGGATGGTGATCGTCGTGCCGGTCTTCGAGGTCGAGCAGTCCGGTTTCTACTACAACACCGCGGCCGTCATCGACGCCGACGGCACCGTCCTCGGCAAGTACCGCAAGCACCACATCCCGCAGGTCAAGGGCTTCTGGGAGAAGTACTACTTCCGCCCGGGCAACGTCGGCTGGCCGGTCTTCGACACCGCCGTCGGCCGGATCGGCGTCTACATCTGCTACGACCGCCACTTCCCCGAGGGCTGGCGCCAACTGGGCCTCAACGGCGCCCAGCTCGTCTACAACCCCTCCGCCACCTCACGCGGCCTGTCCGGCTACCTGTGGAAGCTGGAGCAGCCCGCCGCGGCCGTCGCCAACGAGTACTTCGTCGCCGCCATCAACCGCGTCGGCGTGGAGGAGTACGGCGACAACGAGTTCTACGGCACCAGCTACTTCGTCGACCCGCGCGGCCAGTTCGTCGGCGAGCCGGCCGGCGACTCCCAGGAGGAACTGGTCGTCCGCGACCTGGACTTCGGCCTGATCGACGAGGTCCGCCGGCAGTGGGCGTTCTACCGCGACCGCCGCCCCGACGCGTACGAAGGGCTGGTCCAGCCGTGACGCCCGACCCGGGAAGCCTGCACGCCCGCCACCGGGCCGTGATGCCGTCCTGGCTGAGCCTCTACTACGACCACCCGCTGGAGCTCACCCACGGCGAGGGCCGGTACGTCTGGGACGCCGAGGGCAACCGCTACCTCGACTTCTTCGGCGGCATCCTCACCACCATGACGGCGCACGCCCTGCCCGAGGTGACCGAGGCCGTCGCCGAGCAGGCCGGCCGGATCCTGCACACCTCCACGCTCTACCTCTCCCGTCCCATGGTCGAGCTGGCCGAGCGGATCGCCGCGCTCTCCGGCATCCCCGACGCCCGGGTCTTCTTCACCACCTCCGGCACCGAGGCCAACGACACCGCGCTGCTGCTGGCCACCACCCACCGCCGTTCCAACCAGGTCCTGGCGATGCGCAACAGCTACCACGGCCGGTCCTTCTCCACCGTCGGCATCACCGGCAACCAGAGCTGGTCGCCCACCAGCCTCTCGCCGCTGCAGACCCTCTACGTCCACGGCGGGGTGCGCTCCCGCGGCCCGTACGCGCACCTGGACGACGCGGAGTACATCGCCGCCTGCGTGGCGGACCTGGAGGACATGCTCCAGCAGACCGCGGGCGGCGTCGCCGCGCTGATCGCCGAACCGGTGCAGGGCGTCGGCGGGTTCACCGCCCCGCCGGACGGGCTGTACGCGGCGTTCCGCGAGGTGCTGGCCCGCGAGGGCATCCTGTGGATCAGCGACGAGGTGCAGACCGGCTGGGGACGCACCGGCGACCACTTCTGGGGCTGGCAGGCGCACGCCGGGAACGGCCCGCCCGACGTGCTCACCTTCGCCAAGGGCATCGGCAACGGAATGTCCCTCGGCGGGGTGGTGGCCCGCGCCGAGATCATGGACTGCCTGCCGGCCAACTCCATCTCGACCTTCGGCGGCAGCCCGATCACCATGGCCGCGGGCCTGGCCAACCTCGGCTACCTCCTCGAACACGACCTCCAGGGCAACGCCCGGCGGGTCGGCGGCCTGCTCATCGAGCGGCTGCGGGCCGTCGCGGCGGGCCTGGACGTGGTGCGGGAGGTCCGCGGCCGGGGCCTGATGATCGGGGTCGAGCTGGTCCGGCCGGGCACCGACGAGCGGGCGCCGGAGGCCGCCGCGCTGGTGCTGGAGGCGGCCCGGGAGCGCGGGCTGCTGCTCGGCAAGGGCGGCCAGGGCGGCGCCGCGCTCCGCATCAGCCCGCCGCTGACGCTCACCGTCGCCGAGGCCGAGCAGGGAGCGGAACTGCTCGCCGACGCCCTGCGGTGGACGCAGCATCAACTCGCGGGGGACCGGCCGTAGGGGGCGTCCGGGGCGGGGCCGCCGGGTGCCGTCCCCGCCCGGCGCACCGCGGGCCTCCCGGCGCTATCTCCGGCCGGCGGCCGCCCGCACCGCGTCGGCCACCTCGGTGAAGAAGCGGGTGTGCGCGCGCCGGCTGACCGGTGCCTCCGGGTTCCACGGCAGCAGCCGCACACGGGCCTCGAGCGCCCGCCAGTTCTCGTCCGTGCGCAGCGCCTCGACCCGGGCGGCGTTGGCCCGTACGTCGATCAGGACGACGTCCGGGGCGAGCGCGGCGGCCTCCGCCCAGCCGACCGTCGACCAGTTGCTGCCGGCGCCCGCCACCGGCTCGGGCAGCTCGACACCGTGCTCGGCCAGCGCCCGCAGGTCCGGCCAGGTGCCCGGCCGGGCCAGGTGCACCTTGTCCGGCCCGGCGGGGGACAGTGCCACCACCCGCGGGCGGACCGGGCCGCCGGTCGCCTGCCGCAGCGCGTCCTCTGCTGCGTCCAACTCCCGTGCCATGGTGAGTGGTTCGCCCTGTCCCAGGGAGCCGGCCAGCGCCGCGAAGCGCTCCCGGACCTCGGCCAGGCTGCGGCCCGGGCCCACCGCGACGGTGGCCACCGGGACCTTTTCCTCCACCTCCCGTGCGGTCTTCGCCTCCAGTCCGTAGACCTGCTCGCCGTCGTAGGTCACCGCCACCACGAGGTCCGGGCGGGCCGCCAGCAGGGTGTCCGGGTGCAGTGCGGTGCCCGAGCCGAGGTAGCCGATCTCGGCCAGCGGCAGCTCGCCGGCCTTGGCCGGGTCGGCCGCCACCCCGTCGTGCTGGGAGCCGAACAGGCCCACCGGACGGATGCCGTGGTCCCACAGCGTGGCTCCCGCCTGTATGTACGCCACGATCCGTTCCGGCCGTGCTCCGGCCACCACCAGGCGCCCGCGGTCGTCGGAGAACTCCCACGGTGTGCTCTGCTCCATGACGCATCGCCTTTCTGACGTCATCTGTGCGCTTTTTGACGTCCCTCGTGCCGATTGTGAAGGTGTGGTTCCGCAATGACTTTCGAAGTTGTGGGTTCCGGAGTCTGTTACCTGCCCATCCGGCCACCCCCGCACCCCTCCCGGCCCCGGCCCCCGAACCCTCGCGCGCCCCGTTCAACCACCCGGCTGACCGCCGCCCCGACATCCAACCGCCGGCTGATCCTTCGTCACGGTATTGCCACCTTGGGTGACATGCTTCTACGGTGTCTGCTTCCCGTCCGGAATCTACGGGTGTAGACCAGCTTTGACGTGCCGTCAGGTAGGGAGCCGAGATGAGCCGTACGGTCGTCCGGGGCGGACTGGTGATCACCGCCGCCGAGGAAATGCACGCGGACGTTCTGATCGAGGGCGGCCGCATCGTGGCCGTCGCCTCCTCCGGCACACAGGAGTGGACCGCCGACCGCGTCATCGACGCGACGGGCAAGTACGTCATCCCGGGCGGCGTCGACGTCCACACGCACATCGAGATGCCGTTCGGCGGGACGGTCTCGTCCGACACCTTCGAGTCCGCGACCCGGGCGGCGGCCTGGGGCGGCACCACCAGCATCATCGACTTCGCCATCCAGTCGGTGGGCCAGTCACTGCGCGAGGGACTGGACCTCTGGCACGCCAAGGCCGACGCCCAGTGCGCCATCGACTACGGCTTCCACATGATCCTCTCCGACGTCAACGCCTCGACGCTGCGGGAGATGGACGCGCTCGTGGGCGAGGGCGTGACCTCGTTCAAGCTCTTCACCGCCTACCCGGGCGTCTTCTACAGCGACGACGGGCAGATCCTGCGGGCGATGCAACGCGCCGCCGACAACGGCGGGTTGATCATGATGCACGCCGAGAACGGCATCGCCATCGACGTACTGGTGCGCCAGGCACTGGAACGGGGCGAGACCGAACCCCGCCACCACGGCGAGGTGCGCCGGGCGCTGCTGGAGGCAGAGGCGACGCACCGCACGATCCAGCTCGCGCGGGTCGCCGGCGCCCCGCTGTACGTGGTCCACGTGGCGGCGCAGGAGGCCGTCGCGGAGCTGACCGCCGCCCGGGACCTGGGACTTCCCGTCTTCGGGGAGACCTGCCCGCAGTACCTCTACCTCTCCACGGACAACCTCGCCGAGCCCGACTTCGAGGGCGCCAAGTACGTGTGCAGCACCCCGCTGCGGCCCCGTGAGCACCAGGCGGCGCTGTGGCGCGCCCTGCGCACCGACGACCTCCAGGTGGTCTCCACCGACCACTGCCCGTTCTGCTTCGCCGGCCAGAAGGAGCTGGGCCGCGACGACTTCTCCAAGATCCCCAACGGTCTGCCCGGCGTGGAGAACCGCATGGACCTGCTCCACCAGGCGGTCGTCGACGGGCACCTCACCCGCCGCCGCTGGATCGAGATCGCCTGCGCCACCCCGGCCCGCATGTTCGGCCTGTACGGCAAGAAGGGCACCATCGCCCCCGGCGCCGACGCGGACGTGGTCGTCTACGACCCGACCGCCGAGCAGGTCCTCTCGGCGGCCACCCACCACATGAACGTCGACTACTCCGCATACGAGGGCAAGCGCGTCACCGGCCGGGTGGAGACCGTCCTGTCGCGCGGCGAACTCGTCATCGACCAGCGGAAGTTCACCGGGCGCGCCGGCCATGGCCAGTACATGCCGCGCGCCACCTGTCAGTACCTGCACTAGGAGGCCCCACCGTGGATTTCGGAATCGTCCTGCAGACGGACCCGCCCGCATCGACGGTCGTCGAGTTGATGCGGCGCGCGGAGAGCAAGGGCTTTCGCTACGGCTGGACCTTCGACTCGTCGGTGCTCTGGCAGGAGCCCTTCGTCATCTACAGCCAGATCCTGGAACACACCACCGACCTTGTCGTGGGACCGATGGTGACGAACCCGGGCACCCGCACCTGGGAGGTGACCGCCTCGACCTTCGCCACGCTCAACGACATGTTCGGCAACCGCACGGTGTGCGGCATCGGCCGCGGCGACTCGGCGATGCGGGTGGCCGGCCGGAAGCCGAACACGCTGGCCACGCTGGGGGAAGCGACCCGCGTCATCCGCGAACTGGCGGAGGGCCGGGAGGCCGAGGTGGACGGGCGCACCCTGCGCATCCCCTGGGTACGGGACGGCCGCCTGCCGGTGTGGATGGCCGCGTACGGGCCCAAGGCGCTCGCCCTGGCCGGCCGGGAGGCCGACGGCTTCATCCTCCAGCTCGCCGACCCGTATCTGACGGAGTGGATGGTCAAGGCGGTCCGGGACGCCGCGACCGCCGCCGGCCGCGACCCGTCGTCGGTGACGGTCTGCGTGGCCGCGCCCGCCTACCTCACCGACGACGCCTCGCCCGCCGCGCTGGCCCACGCCCGTGAGCAGTGCCGCTGGTTCGGCGGCATGGTCGGCAACCACGTCGCGGACCTCGTCGCCCGCTACGGCGAGCACTCCGCCGCCGTCCCCGAGGCCCTCACCGCCTACATCAAGGAACGCGACGGCTACGACTACGCCCACCACGGCCGCGCCGGGAACCCGGACACCGCCTTCGTCCCCGACGAGATCGTCGACCGCTTCTGCCTCATCGGCACCGCCGAACAGCACATCGACAAGCTGCGCCGGCTGAAGGCCCTGGGCGTCGACCAGTTCGCGCTCTACGCCATGCACGACGCCCGCGAGCAGGTCATCGACGGCTACGGCGCGAGCGTCGTCCCCGCTCTGCAGCGCTGAACGGGGCCGGGCGGCGCCCTGCGGGGGAGCGGGGCGCCCGCCCGGCGCCCGCCCGACGCGAGGTGCACCATGAAGACAGAGGTGCGCCATGAAGACAACCGCGAAGACCACCGAGATCGTCTCCGAGCTGCTGTCCGACCACGGCCGGACCTTCGCCGAGGAAGCCGGCATCACGCTCCGCGACAAGCCCGCACCGCTGTATCAGCTGCTGGTCCTCACGGTGCTGTGCTCGATCCGGATCAAGGCCGAGATCGCCACCGACGCCGCCCGCGAGCTGTTCACGGCGGGTTGGCGCACACCACGGGCGATGGCCGACTCCGCCTGGCAGGACCGGGTCGACGCCCTGGGCCGGGCCCACTATGTCCGCTACGACGAGAGCACCGCGACCGCCCTGGCCAAAGGGGCGGACCTGGTGCTGGACCGCTGGCACGGCGACCTCCGGCGGATGCGGGAGGAGGCCGACGGCGACCGGGCGAAGCTCCGGGAACTGCTCAGGGAGGTCCCCCGGATCGGGCCGGTCGGCGCGGACATCTTCTGCCGCGAGGCCCAGGCGGTCTGGCCCTCGCTGCGCCCCTACTTCGACGAGCGGGCCTGCGCGACGGCGAAGGAACTGGGCCTGCCGCACACCCCGCGCGGCCTCGGTGACTTGGTGCCGCCGAAGGACCACGCCCGGCTGGCCGCGGCCCTGACCCGCATCGGCCTGTCCAAGCAGGCGGTCAGGGAGCTGCAGTCCGCGTAGCGCGCAGCGGGCCCGGGGCCGCCAGGAGCCGGGGCGGCCCCGCCGGACCCCGCGCCCGGGCGCTACTCTGACCTGCCGACGGCCCGGACGATCACCGGGCCGGGGCCGCGCCGGCACCCGCCGCCGGGCGGCCGGGCCTCAGGGGGAGGATGCGGCATGAGCAAGGTCGAGGAATTCGAGGAGCTGCGGCCGCTGCTGTTCTCGATCGCCTACCGGATTCTGGGCAGTGTCGGCGAGGCCGAGGACGCGGTGCAGGAGACCTGGCTGCGCTTCGACGCCTCGTCGACCCGGCCCGACTCGACCAGGGCCTTCCTGTCGACCGCGGTGACCCGGATCTCGATCGACGTGCTGCGCTCCGCGCGGGTGCGGCGCGAGGAGTACGTGGGCCCGTGGTTCCCCGAACCGCTGCTGAGCGATCCGTACCAGGACCCGGTGCGCTCGGCGGAGCTGACCGACTCGGTGTCCATGGCGGCGCTGTTGCTGCTGGAGCGGCTCAGTCCGCTGGAGCGGGCGGTGTTCGTGCTGCGGGACGTCTTCGGCTTTGGATTCGACGAGGTCGCCGCGGCGGTGGGGCGTGCGGAGGCGGCGTGCCGCCAGCTGCTGGTGCGCGCCCGGCGCCATATGGCGGACGGGCGGCCGCGGTTCGCGGCGGACCGGCAGGAACGCCAGGAGCTGGCGACGCGGTTCGTCGGCGCCCTTCGCGAGGGCGACCTCGACGGCCTCCGGGAGCTGCTCGCCGCCGAGGTGTCGATGGCCGGCGACGGCGGCGGCCGGACCCCGCAGCTGGCCCGGGCCGTCGTCGGCGCCGACAACGTGGCCCGGCTGCTGGCCTCCGTCTTCCCCTGGCTGGCCCGGATCGAGGTGACCGCCGAGCCGCGGGAGATCAACGGCCAGCCGGGCGCCCTCTTCCACGACCGGGACGGCAGGGTGCTCCAGGCCCTGACCCTCGACGTGCTCGACGGCCGGATCCAGGCCATCCGCCTGGTGCTCAACCCCGACAAGCTCGACCACCTCGGGCCGGTCGCCGACGCCTGGGCCGTCGACCGCGAACTGAAGCAGGCCCGCCGACAGGGAAAGTGAGTCCCTGTCAGCTGATTCGCAGCTCCGCTGCTCCGTCCATGGCCGCCGGCCGGCACCGGGCCCCTATGATGGGCCCATGCAGCCGTCGTCGTGCCTGAGCTGGTGGCGCTCCTCGTAGGAGCGGCCGCCTCTCACGCATGACCAAGGGCCGTTCGGACGGACGGCCCTTTTCGTGTCCCCTGGAACAGGGGTGGCGCCGTCCCGACGGGCACCACCGACCACCAGGAGACCCCATGAACACCACGGCACCGCTCGCGGACCTCGACGCCCATGCCGCCCCCACTCCCGCCTCTGCCTCCTCGGCTCTTCCGCCCGACCGGCTGGGGGCGTCGGCCGCGCGGGAACGCACCGCGGTGCTGGAAGAGCTGATCCGCACCGACCCCGGGCAGTTCCGGATCCTGTCCGGCGACCGCCCCACCGGACGGCTGCACCTGGGCCACTACTTCGGCACGCTCCACAACCGGGTACGGCTGCAGAACCTCGGCGCGGAGCTGTTCGTGCTCATCGCGGACTACCAGGTGCTCACCGACCGCGATGTGGCCGAGAACCTGACCGCGTACGTCGAGGAACTCGTCCTGGACCACCTCGCCGTCGGCGTGGACCCGGCGCGCAGCACGATCTTCACACACAGCGCCGTCCCCGCCCTCAACCAGCTGCTGCTGCCCTTCCTCAGCCTGGTCTCCGTCGCCGAACTCCACCGCAACCCCACCGTCAAGGACGAGATCGGCCACTCCCGCCAATCGGCCGTCAGCGGCCTGATGTTCACCTACCCCGTCCACCAGGCCGCTGACATCCTCTTCTGCAAGGCCAACCTCGTCCCGGTCGGCCAGGACCAGCTTCCGCACCTCGAACTCACCCGCACCGTCGCCCGCCGCTTCAACGACCGCTACGGCAACGGCTCCACGGTCTTCCCCCGGCCCGACGCCTTGCTGTCGAGCGCGCCGCTGCTGCTCGGCACCGACGGCACCAAGATGAGCAAGAGCCGGGGCAACGCCCTCACCCTGGCCGCCGGCGCCGACGAGACCGCCCGGCTGATCAAGGGCGCGAAGACCGACGCCGAGCGCCACATCACCTACGACCCCGCCACCCGCCCCGAGGTGTCCTCGCTGCTCCTCCTGGCGGCCCTCTGCCAGGGCCGGACACCCGAGCAGGTCGCCGCCGACATCGGCTCCGCGGGCGCCGCGGCCCTGAAGCGGACCGTGACCGAGGCGGTCAACGAGTACCTGGCGCCGCTCCGCGCCCGCCGCGCCGCGTACGCGCAGGACCGCGCCCTGCTCCGCCGCATCCTGCGCGAGGGCAACGAGCGGGCCAACGCCGTGGCCGAGGCCACCCTCGCCGAGGTGCGTACCGCGATGAACAGCCACTACTGAGAGGCACGGTGTCCGGTCAGTCGGCGACCGCGACGGCCTGCGGGGCCGCCTCCCTGATCCGGGTGGTGATCCACTTGATCTGGGTGCGGGTCTCGTCGTGCAGGGCGGCCGCCTCGGCGAGCAGCGCGCGGTCGCGCAGCGCCCGGGCGACCTGGCCGAGCATCACCCAGTGGATGTGGACGCGCTGCGCCTTCTCGTGGAGGTGGCAGAGGTCGTGGAGCAGGGCCACGCCCGCCTCCGGGCGGTCGCCGCGGAACGCCGCGGACGTGTGGCGGACGGCGTCCCGTACCGCGGACAGCGGCTCGGGCGCGGCCGCCGGGGCGTGCAGGCGCACCTCGAAAAGCTCCCCCCAGGCCCGGATTCGCGCGGCGTGCCGGTCGCACTGCGCGGCGACGGTGTGGGCCGGGTAGTACGTGCCGCGGTCCGCCGCCTGGCGTTCGGCGACGCTGCGGCAGGTCTTCGCCAAGTCCGTCACGGCGTCGTGGAGTTCGCGCAGGAGGGCGCCCGCCTTGTCCGTCTTCATCGTTGCGGCTCCGTGGCATCGGTGGGGCCGCCGGCGCCGTCGGTGGCGTTCAGCCCCGCGTCGGTGACGACGACCGGCCGGCCGCCGGCTTCGGCGTCGGCGACCTTGGTCAGCCGCACCGGAGTGGCCTTGTAGACGGGTTGTCCGGACACCGGGTCCCATGCGGTGTGGGTGAGTTCGTTGGCGGCCCGGTTGTGCCGGTCGGGGTCGGTCTGGTCGAAGTAGCCGTAGTGGAACGGGACGAACACCAGGCCGGGGCGGCTGCCGCGCAGCACGGCGGGAGCCTCGACCTCGCCCTGGCGGGAGGACACCCGGACCAGGTCGCCCTCGGCGATGTCCCGGCCGTGCGCGTCGTCGGGGTGCAGCTCCACCCACACCTCCGGTGCCGCGTCGACGAGTTCGGGGACACGGGCGGTCTTGGTGCGGGTGTTCCAGTGGTAGACGCTGCGGCCGAGGGTCAGCTGCAACGGGTAGTCCTCGTCCGGGAGTTCGTGCGGCGGCAGGTAGTGCGCCGCCTTCAGGACGGCCCGTCCCGCGGGGTCGTGGAGCCGGTACTCGTCGGGCTCGTGCCGGGCGCCGGTGGCGAGGTCGTGCCCGTAGTCCTCGCAGCGGTCGGCGGCGGTGGGGAAGAGGTGGTCGGTGTAGAGGCGCTCGGTGCCGTCGGGGGCGGACTCCGTGCAGGGCCACTGCACACCGTCGCTGCTGCGCAGCCGCTCGTAGGTGAGCGCTGACTGGTCGCAGGGCCGCCCCTTGGTCAGGGCGATGAAGTCGTGCCAGGCGTCCTCCGGCTGGTGCCAGCGCAGCAGCGGGTCGCCGTCGCGGTCGGTCAGGTGCATCCGCCGGGCGTAGTCGAGCAGGACGGCGAAGTCGCTGCGGGCCTCTCCGGGCGGTTCGACGGCCTTGTGGGACAGGTGGACGGTGCGGTCGGCGTTGGTGACGCAGCCGGTCTTCTCGCCCCACATGGCGGCGGGCAGCACCACGTCCGCCAGGGCGGTGGTCTCGGTCGGGAAGGCGTCGGAGACGACCAGGAAGAGCCGTTCGGATCCGAGGACGGCGCGGATGCGGTGCAGGTCGGGAAGGGAGACGGCGGGATTGCTCCCGGTGATCCAGAGGAACCTGATCGAACCGGTCTCGCAGTGCCGGAAGATCTCCATGGCGGGCGTGGGCGGCGCCCAGTGGGGGATGCGCAGCGGGTCGACGTTCCAGTGGTCGGCCAGGTGCTGGACGTGGGCGTCGTTCTGCCAGTTGAGGAAGGCGGGCAGGGAACCGTCGGCGCCGGCCTCCCGGGCGTTCTCGGCGCTGGGCTGGCCGTTCATCTGGAAGACCGTGGCCCCGGGCCGCCCGATCATGCCGCGGACGAGGTTGATGTTGTTGACCTGCACGGCGGCCGCGGTGGCCTGGTGCGACTGGTAGACGCCCTGGAGGACGGTCGACACCAGGTGGTGGGCGGTCCCGATGAGGTGTGCCGCCCGCCGGACGAGGTGCGCCGGGACGCCGCAGATCTCGGCGGCCCGCTCGGCGGGATAGTCCGCGACGGTCTCGGCCAGTTCGGCGAAGCCGGTGGTGCGGGCGTCGACGAAGGCCCGGTCGATCCGGTCGTTCCGGATCAGTTCGTGCAGCAGCGCGTTGAGCAGGGCGACGTTGGTGCCCGGACGGACGGGCAGGTGCACGTCGGCGGCGCGGGCGGTCGGTGTCAGCCGCGGATCGACGACGATCAGCCGCGGGCGGTCCGGACCGTGCAACCGGTCGAGCATCCGCGCCCACAGCACCGTCTGGCTCTCGGCGACGTTGTGGCCGACGAGGAACAGCGTGTCGCAGTGGTCGATGTCGGTGTACGAGCCGGGGTCCCCGTCGCTGCCGAAGCTCTCGATCAGCGCCCGTTGCGCGGTCGCGGTGCACAGTCGGGTGCTGGCGTCCAGATGGGGTGTGCCGATCCCGCCGCGGGCGATCAGTGCCTGGGCGTAGTGCTCCTCCGCGAAGAGCTGGCCGCTGGTGTAGAACGCCATGGCCAGCGGGCCGTGCCGGGAGAGGACGGCCTGCGAACGCTCGACCACGGCCGTCATGGCCGTCTCCCAGTCGACCTGCCGCAGCGCTCCGTCGATCCGCATCTGCGGGTGGAGCAGCCGGTCCCGCGAGTGGCCGGCCTGCCAGCCGAAGAGTCCCTTCGGGCCGAGCCGGCCATGGTTGACGCGGTCCTGGGCGCGCCCCCGCACCCCCACGATGCGGCCGTCGGAGACGGCGATGTCCAGCCCGCAGCCGTTGGAACACAGGACGCAGACCGACGGCACCCACCGTTCGACGTGGTCGTGCGGGATCGCCAGGCATGCGTCGACGCGGAGCGGCCAGCTGCCGCCGGCGGGATAGGGGGTCCGCTTGCCCCACACATCGCCGATCCGGTCAGCCATCGTCTGCTCCCTTCCCTGACTGGTCCGCCCAGACCGGCCGGCCGCTCCCGACCTTACGCTGCGTGATCGCCCAACTCCGGCTGCGAATCCCGGCGTACCCGCGTGCCCGGTCGACGCGCACCCGGTCCGACGTGTGCCCCGGGCTGCCGGGCACGCCGCTGAGCTGAGGCTTCGTCAGGCGTGGCCACCTGCGCGGCGGATGGCCGGCCGGAACGAAAACCGCCCGTCTGGAGTCGCCTGACGCTCCGTCAGGCAGCCGTGCGAAAGCCCATCCGGGCGAACGCCCGGCCACGGCCGGTCAGCGTTTGCCGTCGCGGTGACCGTCTTCGCCGCGGCGACGGCGGGCCCGCTGAGACGACAGGACCTAGCGCCGCCGGCCGTGAGGGCCGGCGCGGCGCCGGCGGCTCAGGGAATCCGCGCCGTCCACTCGTCGTTCTGGAATTTGCCGAGGACGAGGTCCTGGGCGCGGGCGAGTTCCTCGGGGGTGACCTCGCCGGGGGTGAGGCCGTAGCGCGAGCGGAAGGAGTCGATCATTTTCTCGATGACGGCTTCGCGGGGGAGTCCGGTCTGGCGGCGCAGCGGATCGACGCGCTTCTTGGCGCTCCTGGTCCCCTTGTCGGAGAGCTTTTCCTTGCCGATGCGCAGCACATCGAGCATTTTGTCGGCGTCGATGTCGTAGGACATGGTGACGTGGTGCAGCACCGCGCCGGGGCCGCCGCCCGGGCCGACCATTCTTTTCTGCGCGGCGCCGGCCACTTTCCCCAGTTCGGTGGCGATGTCGTTCAGCGGCTGGTACCACGCTTTGATTCCCAGGTCGCCGAGTGCGGTGAGCACCCAGTCGTCGAGATAGGCGTAGGAATCCGCGAAGGACAGTCCGGAAACCAGGGCCTCGGGCACCGCGAGGGAATAGGTGATGGTGCTCTGCGGCTCGGCGAACATCGCCCCGCCGCCGGAGATCCGGCGCACCACCGTGACGCCGTGGCGGGCCGCGCCCTCGGCGTCGACCTCGTTGCGCAGGGACTGGAAGCTGCCGATGATGACGGCCGGGGCGTCCCATTCCCAGACCCGGAGGGTGGGCGGCCGGCGGCCCGCCGCCACCTCCGTGGTGATGACCTCGTCGAGGGCCATATGGAGGGCCGGCGGCTGGGGCGCGGTGTGGATGAGCTGCCAGTCGTAGTCGCTCCAGTCGGTGGCCTGGGCGAGCGCCCGGCGCACCGCGACGGCGACGCTCTCACTGGTGAAACCGAAGAGCACCGCCGATTCGGGGAGCGCGATGTCGATGCGGTTCTTCAGGCCCGCGGTGTCGGTGTCGACCGGGGCGCCTTCCAGCGCGGAGTTGATGTCCAGGATCGCCTCGTCGGGTTCCAGGAAAAAGTCACCGGCCACCCGGACGTTCCTCAGCCGGCCGTCCTCGACCTCCAGATCGACGACCACCAGCTTGCCGCCCGGGACTTTGTATTCGCCGTGCACTCCACACTCTCCGCCTCGTAAAGCACCGTGCTCCGATACGGTGCCGGGTTTTCCGTATTTCTCCCGACACGGTAACCGCACGGTGGGTGCCTGCGGTGCGTGCGTACGGTGTGTGCCGTCACGCCTGGGGGGCCGCGGGCGTCGCCGCCCAGCTCGCCAGCAGCTTCAGCCGCTCCTCCGTCCGCGAGCCCGGCTCCGGGGTGTAGACGACCAGCATCTGGTCCGGCTCGCCCGCCACCGTCAACGTCTCGTAGGGCAGGGCCAGTTCGCCGACCACGGGGTGCACCAGGCGCTTGTCGCCGTGGGACTTCTCCCGGACCTGGTGGTCCGCCCACAGGCGGCGGAAGTCCTCGCTCGCGAGCGACAACTCGCCCACGAGCGTGGCAAGTTGGGGGTCCTGTGGATGGTTGCCGGCGTACAGGCGCAGATGCGCGACGGTCTCCGCGGCCACCGCCGGCCACTCCGGGTACGTCTCACGGGCCCGCGGGTCGAGGAACACCTGACGCGGAATGTTGCGGTCCCGGGGCGCCAGCCGCGAGAAGCCGACGACGGCGTCACCGAGGTCGTTCCAGGCGAGCACGTCCATACGGTGGCCGAGGACGAACGCCGGGGCCCGGTCCAGGGTGTCCAGGAGCAGCCGCAGGCCGGGGCGGACCTTCTGGGCCGCGGGACCGTCGGCGGCCGCCCGGGGCCCCGCGGACGGGCGGCGCGCGCCCGGCCGGGCCACCTTGCGCAGGTACTCCTGCTCGGTGTCGTCCAGGCGCAGCACCCGTCCGATCGCATCCAGCACGGCGTCCGAGACCGACGGGCCGCGGCCCTGCTCCAGACGGATGTAGTAGTCGACACTGACGCCCGCGAGCTGGGCGACCTCCTCCCGGCGCAGTCCCGGCACCCGCCGCCTGCCGTGGCCGGGCAGCCCGACCTCCTCCGGCCGGATACGGGCGCGCCGCGAGCGCAGGAAGTCGCCGATCTCCCGGCCTATGGGTGTGTCCATACCGGCGATCCTAGGCCCCGGCCCCCCGTCTTTCCTGGTACTGGCAAACCCAGGAAAACCGCCACTCTGGGCCGCCGCGCCGGCTGGCCGCAAGGTGGTGGACGTCGCCGGGAGACGCCCCGGGGCGACCACCACCCCAGGAGATCCCATGTCGTATGACACCCTCACCGGCCGCACCGCCGTTGTCACCGGAGCCGCCAGCGGCATGGGCGAGGCCACCGCCCGGCTGCTCGCCTCGTACGGTGTGCGGGTGGCGCTGCTCGCCCGCCGGGCCGAGCGGCTGACCGACCTGACCGACCTGGCCGGCAAGATCGAGGCGGCCGGCGGCCAGGCCCTCGCCGTCCCCACCGACCTCACCGACGCCGCTTGCGTGGACGCCGCGGTACGGCAGGTGCACACCGCGTACGGCGCCGTCGACCTCGTCGTCAACGCCGCGGGCGTGATGCTGCCCAACCCCGTCACGGCGGGCCGCACCGACGAGTGGCAGTGCATGCTGGACACCAACGTGACCGGCGCGCTGCGCGTCATCCGCGCCTTCACCCCCGACCTGATCGCGGCCGCCGCGGCGGGCCGGACCGCGGACCTGGTCAACATCTCCTCGATCGGCGCGCACGTCCCGTTCCCCCACTACGCCGTCTACGGCGCGACCAAGGCCGCGCTGACCTACCTCTCGCAGTCCCTGCGCACCGAACTGGGCCCGCTCGACGTCCGCGTCACCAACATCGAACCGGGCCTGACCGACACCGAACTCGCCGACCACGTCGACAACGCGGAACTCTCCGGCCAGCTGGACGGCATGTTCGACGCGCTGATCGGACTGTCCGCCGACGACATCGCCGACCTGATCGCCTTCACGACCAGCCGTGCCCGCCATGTCAACCTGCGCCAGGCGATCGTGCTGCCGACCCGTCAGGCGTGACCGCGTCAGCCCGGCGGGTCCGGCAGCCGGGGCAGGGCTGTGCCGAGCGGCGGTGGCGGAGGCCGCCGGCACCCGCGTGGGGCGCCCACCCGTGCGGGGAGGGTGAGAAGCCGCCCAGTCCGGGGAGAGTACGGGTGACCCGTACGCCCCGCCGGCCGCCATGGGCCGCCACGCCCCACAAGAGCCGCCATGCCCCACGACGACGAGGAGCCCCCGTGTTCACCACCCGCCCCACCCTCCACGGCACCTTCGGCATGGCCGCCACCACCCACTGGCTGGCGTCCCAGTCCGCGATGGCCGTACTGGAGGATGGCGGCAACGCCTTCGACGCCGCCGTCGCCGCCGGGTTCGTGCTGCACGTCGTCGAACCGCACCTGAACGGGCCGGCCGGCGAGGTGCCCGTCATCCTGGCCCCGGCGGACGGACCGGTGCGGGTGCTGTGCGGGCAGGGCCCCGCCCCCGCCGGCGCCACCGTGGCCCACTACACCTCCCTGGGCCTCGACCTCGTCCCCGGTACCGGGCCGCTCGCCGCCGCCGTCCCCGGCGCCTTCGACGCCTGGATGCTGCTGCTGCGCGACCACGGCACCAAGTCCCTGGCCGAGGTGCTCCGTTACGCCATCGGATACGCCGAGCAGGGTCACCCCGCCGTCGAACGGATCGGGGAGACCGTGGAAACCGTCCGCACGCTCTTCGAGACCGAGTGGACCTCCTCGGCCGAGCTCTACCTCCGCGGCGGCCGCGCCGTCCGCCCCGGCGAACTCCTCACCAACCGCCCCCTGGCCGCCACCTGGCGCCGCCTCCTCACCGAGGCCGCGGCCGCCTCCGCCGACCGCGAGGCACAGATCGAGGCCGCCCGCCGCATCTGGCGCGAGGGCTTCATCGGCGAGGCGCTCGCCGACTTCGCCGCCCGCCCCGCCATGGACACCTCCGGCGAACCGCACGCCGGCACCCTCACCGGCGACGACCTGACCGCCTACACCGCCACCTACGAGGACCCGGTCACCCACGACTGGCACGGCTGGACCGTCGCCAAGGCCGGCGGCTGGACCCAGGGCCCCGTCTTCCTCCAGCAACTCGCCCTGCTGCCCGAGGAGTTGCCCGCCTACGGAAGCCCGGAATACGTCCATCTCCTCATCGAGGGCAGCAAACTCGCGATGGCCGACCGCGAGGCGTGGTACGGCGACGCCGCCGACGTCCCGCTCGCCACCCTGCTCGGCGACGACTACAACACCGCCCGCCGCGCCCTCATCGGCGACCGCGCCTCGTACGCGCTGCGGCCCGGCAGCCCCGAGGGCCGCAACCCGCGGCTGAGCAAGCACGCCCTGGCGGTGGCCACCGGAACCGGCGGGTCCGCCGCGGCGGGCCTCCTGGCCGGCGGCGCGGGGGAGCCGACCATGGCCCGCGGCCTCAACACCGCCGCGCACGGCCGCGCTGAACCGCCCGCCGTCGCCCCCGAGGTCGACCGGGACGGCACCACCCGCGGCGACACCTGCCACATCGACATCGTCGACCGCTGGGGCAACCTCGTCTCCGCCACCCCCTCCGGCGGCTGGCTCCAGTCCAACCCCGTCGTCCCCGGCCTCGGCTTCCCGCTCGGCACCCGCCTCCAGATGGCCTGGCTGGAGGAGGGCCTGCCCAACTCCCTCACCCCCGGGCGCCGCCCCCGCACCACCCTCACCCCGTCCCTCGCCCTGCGCGACGGCGTCCCCGTCATGGCGTTCGGCACCCCCGGCGGCGACCAGCAGGACCAGTGGCAGCTGCATTTCTTCCTGGCGGTGGCGCTGCGCCCGCAGGTCCGCGGCGGCCTCGACCTCCAGGGCGCCATCGACGCCCCGAACTGGCACCACGACTCCTTCCCCGGCTCCTTCTTCCCGCGCGTCATGCGGCCCGGCGGCGTCACCGTCGAATCCCGGATCGGCGACGCGGTCATCGACGGGCTGCGGCGCCGCGGCCACGACGTCACGGTGGGCGGCGCCTGGTCGGAGGGGCGGCTGTGCGCGGTGGCCCGCGACCCGCGGACCGGGGTGCTGTCGGCCGCGGCCAATCCGCGCGGCATGCAGGGGTACGCGGTCGGGCGGTGAACGGCGGCGGGCTGCCTGGGGGTGCGGTGACCGGCGGCCGGCCACCTTGGGATGCCGCCTCGGGACGCCGTTGCGGGACGCCGCCTCGCGACGCCGGATACGGTGCTGACCTGGGGTGATGGCTTGGGGCGAGGCCGGCGGGGCGGGGGTGGCCGGTGCTCTCCGGGGCGGCCGGCGGCACCCGCCCGTGGTCCGTACGGCACCCGGAGTTCACCCGGAGTCCGGCCGGAGTGTCAGTGGCCCATGGTTCGATGGATGCATGATCGAAGCACTGGACATCCGCACTCCGGGAGACACCACGGACACCACGGACATTACGGCCACCACGGACCTCGCCGACGCCGTCACCCTCACCCCGGCCGCCGCGCCCGCCGCCGAGCCCGATCTCTCCGGGCTGGACTGGGCGGCCGTGGAGGCCGCCGTCCGGCAGGCCGCGGCCGACGAGATCGTGCCCCGCTTCCGGCAGCTCGGCGCCGAGGAGATCGTCGAGAAGAACGGCCCGCACGACCTCGTCACCATCGCCGACCGGCGCGCCGAGGAGCACCTCACCGCCGCCCTCACCGCCCTGCTGCCCGGCTCCCGGGTGGTCGGCGAAGAGGCCGTGCACGCCGACCCCACCGTCCTCGATGCCCTCCACGGCGACGCCCCCGTCTGGATCGTCGACCCGGTCGACGGCACCCGCCAGTTCGTCCACGGCGACCCCGGCTTCGCCACCCTGGTCGCCCTCGCCCACCGCGGCGAGGTGCTCGCCTCCTGGACGTACGCCCCCGCCCTCGGCCAGATGGCCGTCGCCCGCCGCGGCGCCGGCGCCTGGCTCAACGGCGCACGGCTCACCGCCGGCCACCCCGCCCCCGGTGCCGATCTCGAAGTCGCCACCTCCCACCCCGACTTCACCACCGACGACCAGAAGCGCGTCCTGGCCGCCCTGAAGACCCCCGGCGTCACGCCCCGCCCCTGCGGCTCCGCCGGCCTGGAGTACCTCCACATAGCCGTCGGCCGGCTCGACGCCACGGCCTTCAGCTGGGAGAACTCCTGGGACCACGCCGCCGGTCTGCTCCTCGTCCACGAAGCGGGCGGCGCCAGCGGCACCGTCGCCGGCCGTCCCTTCCGCATCGAAGGCGGCAACGCGCTGCCCTTCACCGCGGCACGGGACGCCGAAACGGCGCGGCGTATCCTCGGACTGCTGGCTGCCGCCAACTGACCCTCACCGACGAGGGTCGGACACGAGGGGAGTGGCGCAGGTGCCGACGATGCTCGATGCCGTCGTGATCGGATCGGGGCCCAACGGCCTGACAGCGGCGGTCGAACTCGCCCGCCGCGGCATGTCCGTCGAGGTCTTCGAAGCCCGCGACACCATCGGCGGCGGCGCCCGCACCGAGGAGTTGACCCTCCCTGGTTTCCGCCACGACCCGTGCTCCGCGGTGCACCCGCTCGCCGCCGGCTCCCCCGCCTTCCGCGCCATGCCCCTGGAGCGCCACGGCCTGGAATGGCTCCACCCCGACCTCCCCATGGCGCACCCCTTCCCCGACGGCACCGCAGCGGTCCTGGCGCACTCCGTCGGCGAGACCGCCATGTCGTTCGGGCCGCGCGACGCCGGCACCTACCGCCGGCTCGTCGCCCCGTTCACCGGCCGGTGGGACACCCTGGCCCACGACTTCCTGCGCACCCAGTGGCTGGGCCTGCCCCAGGACCCGCTCACCTACGCCCGCTTCGGCCTGGTCGCCATGCAGCCGGTCACCCTCCTCAACAACCGCTTCCAGGACGAGAAGGCCCGCGCCCTGCTGGCCGGCCTCGCCGCCCACGCCATCGCGCCGCTCCGCGGCTTCGGCACCAGCGGCCTGGCCCTGATGTTCGCCCTCGCCGCCCACGCCAACGGCTGGCCGGTGCCCCGCGGCGGCTCCCAGGCCATCTCCGACGCCCTCGCCGGCCTCCTCCGCGCCCACGGCGGCGCCGTCCACACCGACTTCGAGGTCAAGCGCCTGGACGACCTCCCGCCGGCCCGCGCCTACGTCTTCGACACCTCCCCGACCGCCCTCGCCCGCATCGCCGGCCTCGGCAACGCCTACCGCGACGTCACCTACGGCCCCAGCGTCTTCAAGATCGACTACGCGCTGTCCGGCCCCGTCCCCTGGACCGCCCCGGAAGCCCACCACGCCGGCACCGTCCACATCGGCCCCACCAGCGGCGAGATCTCCGCCGCCCTCGACGCCGCCGTCCAGGGCCGCGATCCCTCCGTCCCCTTCCTGATCACCGCCCAGCCCAGCCTCATCGACCCCACCCGCGCCCCCGAAGGCCACCACACCTTCTGGGCCTACGGCCACGTCCCCAACGGCTGGACGGGCGACGCCACCGACGCCGTCGAGCGCCAGATCGAACGCTTCGCCCCCGGCTTCCGCGACCTCGTCCTCGCCCGCGCCGTCGCCGGCCCCCCACAACTCGCCGCCCGCAACGCCAACTACGTCGGCGGCGACACCGCCACCGGCTCCGCCGCCGGCCTCCGCCTCCTCATCCGCCCCAAGCTCACCCGCGTCCCCTACGAAACCGCCCACCCCGCCGTCTTCCTCTGCTCCCAGGCCACCCCACCCGGCCCCGGCGTCCACGGCATGTCCGGCCACCACGCCGCCCGAGCCGTCTGGCGCCGCCTCCGGGCGAGCGGCCGCTAGGACGCGCCCGCGCAACCGGGACCTGCCCCGGCCACCCGAGCCGCCCCCCGACCCGCCCTCCGGACGAACGACGAGACCATGCGGACCCGCCCTGCCCTCACCGGGCAAGCGCCTAGGCTCACCACATGACCACCACCCTCACCCTCGTCCAGGGCGACATCACCGAACAGGCCGTCGACGCCGTGGTCAACGCCGCCAACTCCTCCCTGCTCGGCGGCGGAGGCGTGGACGGCGCGATCCACCGCCGCGGCGGGCCTGACATCCTCGCCGAGTGCCGCGCCCTCCGCGCCGGCCGGTACGGCCGCGGCCTGCCCACCGGCCAGGCCGTCGCCACCACCGCCGGCCGACTGCCCGCCCGCTGGGTGATCCACACCGTCGGCCCCGTCCACTCGACCTCCGAAGACCGCACCGAACTCCTGGCCTCCTGCTACCGCGAGTCCCTGCGCACCGCCGCGGAACTCGGCGCCCGCACCGTCGCGTTCCCCGCCATCTCCACCGGCGTCTACCGCTGGCCGATCGCCGACGCCGCCCGCACCGCCGTCGCCAGTGTCCGCGCCGCCCTCGCCGACACCCCCGACGCCTTCGACGAGATCCGCTTCGTGGTCTTCGACGCCCGCGCCCACGCCGCCTACGAGACCGCCCTCGCCGAGGGGTGATCACGCCGTACACCACCCCCTGCGAGAGCAACGGGGAGCCGAAGGCACATCGGTGTCCCGGCCGACGAGCCGAGGGAAGCCGGTGTCCCGGCTGACGAGCCGAGGGAAGCCGGTGTCCCGGCTGACGAGCCGAGGGAAGCCGGTGTCCGGGGGCTGACAAGCCGAGGCAAATCCGTGTCCGAGCTGACGAGCCAAGGTTGATGTCGGATTTCCGCCAGCCCGCACCTACCCGGCTGCGGAATCCTGGAGGACATGCACACCGATACCGAGCGCTGTCTGCGCGCCGTGCAGTCCAAGGACGCCCGCTTCGACGGATGGTTCTACATCGCCGTCGTCACCACCGGCATCTACTGCCGGCCCAGCTGCCCGGTGGTGCCCCCCAAACCGGAGAACATGCGCTTCTACCCCAGCGCGGCCGCTGCCCAACAGGCCGGCTTCCGGGCCTGCAAACGCTGCCGCCCGGACGCCAGCCCCGGCTCCCCGCAGTGGGACGAACGGGCCGACCTGGTCGCCCGCGCCATGCGGCTGATCGCCGACGGCATCGTCGACCGCGAAGGCGTCCCCGGTCTCGCCGCCCGCCTCGGCTACAGCCCCCGCCAGATCGAACGCCAACTCCGCGCCGAACTCGGCGCCGGCCCGCTCGCCCTGGCCCGCGCCCAGCGCGCCCAGACCGCCCGGCTCCTGATCGAGACCACCACCCTCCCGATGGCCGAGATCGCCTTCGCCGCCGGATTCGCCAGCATCCGCTCCTTCAACGAGACCGTCCGCGAGGTCTTCGCCCTCGCGCCCACCGAACTCCGCGGCCGCGCCCGCCCCGGCCCCCGCGCCACCACCCCCGGCACCCTCACCCTGCGGCTCCCCTTCCGGCAGCCGCTCAACCCCGACAACCTCTTCGGACACCTCGCCGCCACCGCCGTCCCCGGCGTCGAGGAATGGCGCGACGGCGCCTACCGCCGCACCCTCGACCTCCCCTACGGACACGGCATCGTCGCCCTCACCCCCCACCCCGACCACATCGACTGCCGGCTCTCCCTCACCGACCTCCGCGACCTCGCCGGCGCCATCGCCCGTTGCCGCCGGATGCTCGACCTCGACGCCGACCCGGAGGCCGTCGACAGCCTGCTCCGGGAGGACCCGCAGCTCGCCCCGCTGGTCGACAAGGCCCCCGGCCGCCGGGTGCCGCGCACCGCCGACGCCGACGAATTCGCGATCCGTGCGGTCCTCGGCCAGCAGGTCTCCACCGCCGCCGCCCGCACCCACGCCGGCCGCCTGGTCCTCGCCCACGGCGAACCGGTCGACGACCCCTGCGGCGGCCTCACCCACCTCTTCCCGACCCCCGCCGCCCTCGCCGCCCTCGCCCCGGAAACCCTCGCCATGCCCCGCACCCGACGCGCCACCCTCACCGGCGTCGTCGCGGCCCTCACGGACGGCACCCTGCAACTCGGCGTCGGCAGCGACCGGGACGAGGCCCGCGCCCGTCTCGCCGCGCTCCCCGGCATCGGCCCCTGGACCGTCGAATGCATCGCCATGCGCGCCCTCGGCGACCCCGACGCCTTCACCCCCACCGACCTCGGCCTGCGCCGCGCGGCCGCCGGCCTCGGCCTGCCCGCCACCCCCGCAGCCCTCATCCGTCACTCCGCCCGCTGGCGCCCCTGGCGCGCCTACGCCGTCCAGTACCTCTGGGCAACCGAAGACCACCCCATCAACCACCTCCCCACGAATTGAGCCCCACCATGCCCACCCCCACCACAGCCACCGCGGCCCCCACCGACAGCACACCCACCCCCGAGAGCACACCCACCACAGCCCCCTCCGCCCCCTCCGGTCCGGTGACCCACACCGTCCTCCACGACACCCCGGTCGGCCCGCTCACCCTCGTCGCCCACGGCGACACCCTCAGCGGCCTCTACATGACCGACCAGCGCCACCGCCCACCCCAGGAGACCTTCGGCACCCCCGCAGACCCCGACGAACCGCCCTTCGCCGCGACCATCGCCCAGCTCCGCGCCTACTTCCGGGGCGAACTGACCACCTTCGACCTGCCGCTCGCGCTGCACGGCACCCCGTTCCAGCGCCGCGTCTGGGCCGCCCTGCGCACCATCCCCTACGGCGAGACGGTCTCGTACGGGCAGCTCGCCGCCCGCCTCGGCACCCCGAACGCGTCCCGCGCCGTCGGCCTGGCCAACGGCCGCAACCCGATCGGCATCATCGTCCCCTGCCACCGCGTCGTCGGCGCCAACGGCAGCCTCACCGGCTACGGCGGCGGCCTCGACCGCAAACGCCGCCTCCTCACCTTCGAACGCGCCGCCGACGGACTCTTTCCCCCGGACGACTGCGCCTGAGCAGGACAGCCCGAGCCGTGCAGGAGCGGTCCGGGGCGGCCGAACAGGCGTGACCGACGACTGACGGCCGCCCGCGCAGAGACAGGCCCGCACGTCCTGCGACAGGCCCGCCCGCCCGGCGACAGGCCCGCCCGCCCGGCAACAGGCCCGCGCGTCGGGCAACAGGCCCGCGCGTCGGGCGACAGACCTGTGGGTCCGGCCGGCCCGCCCTCCGACCCGCTACCTGTCCGGATCCACTACATGTCGCCCGCTACGCGTCGCCCTCTCCGCTCGCCTGACGGCGCGAGCCCACCCAGCACCGCCCGCACCGTCTCCGCCGCGAACTCCCCCTCGCCCTCGGGCCGCAGCGCCCCTGCCGGCGCCTCCCCGTCGAAGAACAGGTCGAGAAACGCCCGGTGGAAACAGGCCCCGATCAGCAGATTGGCCGCCGCATGCGGATCGACCGCAGCCGAGATCCGCCCCAGCTTCTGCTCCGCCGCCAGATACGCCGCCAGCTGCCCGCTCGCATTGTGCGGCCCCACGGCGCCCAGCTCGTCCAGCTTGCGCCGATGCGTCGCCAGCAACTCCGGACTGGCGAACAGCGAGGCCGCAATCGGGAACGACCCCCGGTAGAACCGCAACGCGGCCAGCACCACCGCCTCGAGGTGCCCGGCCGGACCGCGTTCGTCACCCGCCCGGTCCGGCAGCCCCGCCAACGCGTCGGAGAACTGTGGCACCCGCTCGTGCAGCACCCGCACGAAGATCTCTTCCTTGCTGCGGAAGTGCTTGTAGAGCGTCGCCTCGGAGCACCCGGCCTCCTTGGCGATCTGCTTGGTCGTGGTGTGGGTCAGGCCCACGTTCGTCATCAGCGCGGCGGCGGCGTCCAGGATGCGGGAGCGCGTCAACGCCCCTCCGGACAGCGGGGCATCGGCTTCAGGGCTCATGGGAACGACCCTACATTGACAGGTGAGTGAACACTCACCCACACTGGTGGGTAAGTGTTCACTCACCCCTTGCTCGCCCCTTCCCTCTCCCTTCTCCGCTCGGGCCAGGAAAGATCACCGGAGGACCCATGAAGATCACCGTCGTCGGAGCCTCGGGAGGCATCGGCCGGCACCTCGTCAGGCAGGCACTGGCCGACGGGCACGACGTGACCGCCGCACTGCGCAGCCCCGAAAAACTGACCGACCGCCATCCGCGCCTCACGATCGTCCGCGCCGACGCGCTCGACGCCGCCTCCGTCGAACCGGCCATCGAGGGCGCCGACGCGGTCCTCTCCGGCATCGGCCAGGCCGGCCGACATGATCCACTGCGCCCCGCCTCGACCTCGGCCCGCGCGGTGACCGAGGCCATGGCGGCAACCGGCGTACGCCGCCTCCTCGTTGTCAGCGCCGGCCCGCTCAACCACACCGGCGCCGGCCAGCCGTTCCTCGCCCACCGGGTCTTCGGCCCGCTGCTCTGGGCCGTCCTCAAGGAGCTCTACACCGACCTGGAACGCATGGAGGCCGTCCTCCGCGAGACCGACCTCGACTGGACCTCCGTCCGCCCGCCCCGTCTGCTCGACAAGCCGGGCACCGGCCGCTACCGCCACGCCCTCGAAGCCGGCCCGTCCGGCAGCTCCATCCCCCGCGCCGACGTCGCTCGCGCCATGCTCGACTTCGTCACCGACCCCACCACCTACCACCACACCGTCGGCGTCAGCACCTGAACTCCTTAATCCCGCCCCCCTTCCTCCGGCCCGTCACCCTCTGTCGTGACCGCCTCCCTCACCTCTGCCACCAGGCGTTCCGCCTGAGCGAGGGTGTGGTGCAACTGGTCCTGGGTGCGGCCGAGTTCGCCGAGGAGTGTGGTGACACGGGCGGCGAAGTCCGGTGGGGTATGGGGGAGGGTGGCAGCCGTCGCCAGGGCGCCCTTTTCGTTGAGGCACCAGATGCGGTGGTGGGCGTGCAGGGCCTGGACAAGGGCGCCGACCGCCCGGGACAGGCACAGCGAGGCGTGCAGGACGTCCGCGGTCGCGGACGACTTGGCCGCCATCGCCACTGAGAAGCCCGCGTCCCAGACGGCGGCACCGGTCAGTGCCTTGCGCAGGGGCTCGGGATACGTCCCGGTCTCCTCCTTGAGGCGGCCCAACTCCCCGGAGCCGTCGGCCAGTATTCGGCCGAGGGCCACCTCGCCCGGATAGGCGGGGGACCAGAAGCCGAGGGGGTGGCCGGCCTGCATGCCGGTCTCGAAGCGGCCGGTGCGGCAGTCCTCCCACACCCGCCGCACCCGGTCCAGGTCCCGGAAGATCCAGTCCACATGGCTGCCGTCGGGCAGGACCAGCCACGCCCCGCCGTTCACCCAGGGCCCCCAGGCACCCGGCGGGTGTATCTCGACGGGGCCGCCGGTCACGTCCGCCGCCAGTGCTTCCAGCGCGGGCAGATCCAGTGTGCCCCGGTAGTAGACGCCCAGGTCCCAGTCGGAATCCGGACGGTTGGTTCCTCGTGCGCGGCTGCCCCCGAGCATGACCCCGACGACTCCCGGCACCCGCGCGATGCGCTCCGCGATCTCTTCCATGAGAACGAGGCTAGGGGCCGGGCGGGGAGAAGGAATCAACCCACGGTTCTCACACCCAGGTATGAGGCGCCCGCAGCAAGGAGGCGCCCACGTTCAGCCCCGCCCGCCCCCCTCACGCCACGTCCCTCAGTCCGGCCGCAGGCCGTCCTCCAGTTCCACCGGGCCGTGGTCGTTCTCCAGGGCGTCGAGGGCGCCGCGGATGCGCAGGCGCAGGTCCTTGGCCAGCAGGGTTTCGGCCTCGTCCCAGGGGACCAGGCGCCAGGAGAGGAGTTCCTCCTCCTGCAGGCGGATGGCGGCGAGCTGTGCCGCGTCCAGTACTCCGCCGTCGAAGAGGTACGACACCAGTGGGGGACGGGTCTCCCCGCGCACCCAGTCGATGGCGAGCAGTCGGCCCGGCGCCACGTCCAGGCCGATCTCCTCCAGGGTCTCCCGACGGGCGGCCTCGCGCGGGGACTCCCCGGCGTCGGACTCGATGGTGCCGCCCGGCAGCACCCAGGTGTCCAGGTAGTTGGGTTCCACGAGCAGCAGGCGGCCCTCCGCGTCGCGGAAGATGACCCCCGCGCCGGCGAGCACCCGGGGCAGTCCGGCGATGTAGGTGGCGTAGTCGTCGTCCATGGTCGTCACGGCCGTGAGCCTATGCGGTGGCCGGCGGCGCGGAGAAGCGCGGGCCAGAGGCTGACGGGCCGAGGGCGGGCAGGTGAGGGCGGCGCGGGTGATGTCTGTCCGCTCCGTCCGCTCTGTTCGGCGGGGGTGTCGGGCGGATATGGTCTCAGCGGCGCGACTGCCAGTTCGAAAGCAAGGGGAAACACGGTGGCGGACGCAGCAAGGACACACACAGCACATGTGCTGATCGCCGCGGACAAGTTCAAGGGCTCGCTCACGGCCGTCGAGGTCGCCGAGCACGTCACGGCCGGTCTGCGGCGCGTGGTCCCCGGTCTGGACGTGGCGGCGGTCCCGGTCGCGGACGGTGGCGACGGGACGACCGCGGCGGCCCTCGCGGCCGCTTTCACCCGGCACGAGGCACGGGTCACCGGGCCCACCGGCGAGCCGGTGACGGCCACCTTCGCGCTGCGCGAGGACGGCACGGCGGTGGTGGAGATGGCCGAGGCATCCGGTCTCCAGCACCTCCCGAAGGGCGTTTTCGCACCCCTGACGGCCACCACCTACGGCACCGGCGAGCTGCTGCTCGCGGCGCTGGACGCGGGGGCGACGTCGATCGTCTTCGGGGTCGGCGGCAGCGCCACCACCGACGGCGGCGCGGGCATGCTGGCGGCGCTGGGCGCCCGCTTCCTGGACGCCGACGGGGCGCCGGTCGGGCCGGGCGGCGGCGGGCTGCGGGAGCTGGCCACGGCCGACCTGTCGGGGCTCGACCCGCGGCTGGCCCGTACGGAGATCGTGCTCGCCAGCGACGTCGACAATCCACTGACCGGCCCCAAGGGAGCACCGGCCGTCTACGGGCCCCAGAAGGGCGCGAGCGAGGAGGACGTCGCCGTCCTGGACGCCGCCCTGGCACGCTTCGCCAAGGTGCTGGAGCGAGCCGTGGGCCCCAAGGCCGCGGAACACGCGCTGGCTCCCGGGGCCGGGGCGGCGGGCGGCATCGGCTACGGCGCCCTGGTCGGGCTGGACGCCGCGTTCCGGCCGGGGATCGACGTGATGCTGGACGTGCTGGGGTTCGCGCCGGCGCTGGCCCGGGCCACGTTCGTGATCACCGGTGAGGGGTCGCTCGACGCGCAGACCCTGCACGGCAAGGCGCCGGCCGGGGTCGCCGCGGCGGCGCGGGCCGCGGGCATCGAGGTGGCCGCGGTCTGCGGGCGGCTGCAGCTGCCCGAGGAGGCGCTCGCGGCGGCGGGCATCCGCCGTGCGTACGCCCTGACGGACCTGGAGCCCGACCCGGTCCGCTGCATGGCCGAGGCGGGCCCGCTGCTGGAGCGGGCGGCGGAGAGCCTGGCGCGGGACTTCCTGGTGTGAGCCGGCGGCTGAGGGCCGGTCTCTGAGGGCCGGCGTCCTGAGGAGGCTGGGCCTGAGGCGTCCCGACGGGGTCCCGTGAGGGGCAGACCGGAAGCCCAGGGCCCAGGCAGTTCGGGCCGTGTCCCAGACGGCCGACGAGAGCGTCCCTCTGGGCCGCCTGCCGCACACACGAAGAGGCCCCGAGCGGACTGTTCCGCTCGGGGCCTCTCGCGTTCTCCGGGGGCGCCGCCGCCCGGGCCCGTCAGGGCTGGTGCGCGGCGCGCGACTCGGCGCGCGACTCGCGGCGGTTGTCGCGGAAGGTGTTGACCCTCCGGGCCGTCGCGAAGACCGGGATCATGGCGCCCAGCACGATCTGCAGGGAGCAGCCGGTCTGGAGCAGCAGCTGGCCGCCGGGGGCGTCCAGGGCCCAGGCGGCGAGCATGCCCATGCTGAGCACGATCCAGCTGAGCATCGCCACCGCGAGCCGGCCCCGCGGCTTGGGGTACTCGACCCGGCTCACCATCAGCCAGGCCACCCCGATGATCGCCAGCAGCGTCGGCAGGAACGGCAGCTCCAGCAGGACGATGGCGACGACGGTCAGGGCGCCGAAGGGGCTCGGCATGCCCTGGAAGATGCCGTCGCGCAGCGTCACGCAGGAGAAGCGGGCAAGCCGCAGCACCACCGCCAGCAGCACCACCACCGCCGCGACCACCGACACCCGCTGGTGCGCGTCCTGGGCGACCATGCCCCAGGTCACGACGAAGTACGCGGGTGCCAGGCCGAAGCTGATCAGGTCGGAGAGGTTGTCGAGCTCGGCCCCCATCGCCGAGGCCCGCAGCTTGCGCGCCACCAGTCCGTCGAAGAGGTCGAAGACCGACGCCAGCAGCATCAGGATCACGGCCATCGCGGCGCTGTGCCGCGCCATCCCGCCGTCCTCGGTCCCCGTCAGGTGGGGGATGAGGACGCCGGTGGTGGTGAAGTACACGGCCATGAAGCCGCAGATGGCGTTGCCGAGCGTGAGGGTGTCCGCTATTGACAGCCGCGTGGACAGCGGCATGTCATCGTCGTCCTCGTCGGTTTCGGGCGCCCAGCCCGCCTGCGTCTCGGGATCAATCACGGTCAAGGCGAGTCACCCCCGCGGTTGTGGCCTGGCCGACCTCGACGGCCGGCTCGACGCCCTCCGGGAGATAGACGTCCACCCGCGAGCCGAAGCGGATCAGGCCGATCCGCTCGCCCTGCTCGACCTTGGTGCCCTGGGGCACGTAGGGGACGATGCGGCGGGCGACCGCGCCGGCGATCTGCACCATCTCGATGTCGCCCAGCTCGGTGTCGAAGTGCCAGACGACCCGCTCGTTGTTCTCGCTCTCCTTGTTGAACGCCGGGACGAAGCCGCCGGGGATGTGCTCCACGGACGTCACCGTGCCGGCCAGCGGCGCACGGTTGACGTGGACGTTCAACGGGCTCATGAAGATCGCGACGCGGGTGCGGCCGTCCTTCCACGGCATGATGCTCTGCACCACGCCGTCGGCCGGAGAGATGACGCGGCCCTGAGCGATCTCTCGCTCGGGGTCGCGGAAGAACCACAGCATGCCCGCCGCGAGTGCGGTGGTGGGCACGGCGACGGCGGCCCAGCGTCCCGACCGGCGGGCGCGGGCCACGCTGAGCGCCGCCGTTGCCACGGTCGGGAGGAGCCACGGCGACGCTCCGCGCGCGAGGCGGACGCGACCGCGTTGTGCAGAGGATTGGCTGTGGGGCATGGATGACCTTCGTAGCGGAGGATGCCGCGTATGGATACGGGGGACGGCGGCTTTCCTGGGATGCTATCGGTTGCGAGCGGCAACTGGCCAAGAGCCAGAGCCAATCCGTGGCCGAAGAACGATGACAGGGTGTGATCTTTATCTACCGGAAAACACCCTAAAAGGGATGTTCAGCCCTGGATACGGTACTCCTCAAGTAGCCGGCGACCGATGATCATTTTCTGGATCTCGGCCGTGCCCTCGCCGATCAGGAGCATCGGGGCCTCGCGGTAGAGGCGCTCGATCTCGTACTCCTTGGAGAAGCCGTAGCCGCCATGGATGCGGAAGGCGTCCTCGACCACCTCCTTGCAGTATTCGGAGGCCAGGTACTTTGCCATGCCCGCTTCAAGGTCGTTTCGTTGTCCGGAGTCCTTTTTGCGTGCGGCATTAACCATCATGGCATGTGCCGCCTCCACCTTTGTCGCCATTTCCGCAAGTTTGAACTGGATCGCCTGGTGCTGGGCGATCGGCTTGCCGAACGTGTGCCGCTGCTGCGCGTACGCCACGCCCAGCTCGAAGGCCCGCTGGGCCACCCCGCAGCCGCGCGCGGCCACATTGACCCGGCCCACCTCGACGCCGTCCATCATGTGATAGAAGCCACGTCCCGTCTCGCCGCCCAGGACCCGGTCCGCCGGAATGCGCAGACCGTCCATGATCAGCTCGGTGGTGTCGACCCCCTTGTAGCCCATCTTCTCGATCTTGCCCGGGATGGTCAGGCCCGGCCGGACCTCGCCGAAGCCCGCCTCCTTCTCCACCAGGAAGGTCGTCATCGACTTGTGCGGGGCGGTGCCCTCCGAGTGGCCCTCGTCCGTGCGGCACAGCACCGCCACGAGAGTGGACGAGCCGCCGTTGGTCAGCCACATCTTCTGGCCGTTCAGGACGTACTCGTCGCCGTCCCGCACACCCTTGGAGGAAATCGCCGACACATCGGAGCCCAGCGCCGGCTCCGACATCGAGAAGGCGCCCCGGATCTCACCGGCCGCCATCTTCGGAAGGAAATAGTCCTTCTGCTCCTGGGTGCCGTGCTGCTTGAGCATGTAGGCCACGATGAAGTGGGTGTTGATGATGCCGGAGACGCTCATCCAGCCGCGGGCGATCTCCTCGACCGTCAGCGCATAGGTGAGCAGCGACTCGCCCAGCCCGCCGTACTCCTCCGGAATCATCAGCCCGAACACGCCGAGTTCCTTCAGGCCCTCGACGATCTGCGTCGGGTATTCGTCGCGGTGCTCCAGCTCCGTGGCGACCGGGATGATCTCCTTGTCCACGAAATCCCGGACGGTGGAGAGGATTTCCTGCTGAATGTCGGTCAGGCCCTCGGTCCGTGCAAGACGCGCCATGGGATCACTTCTCCTTCCGGGCCGCGGGGGCCTTGAGCTCGGGGCGGCCGGGCTGCTCGCCGCCGCGCTCCTTGATGTAGGTGGCGGTCGGCACCATCACCTTGCGGCGGAAGACGCAGACCAGGGTGCCGTCCTGCTTGTAGCCCTTGGTCTCGACGTGGACGATGCCCCGGTCGGACTTGGACTTCGACGGCGTCTTGTCGAGCACCGTCGTCTCGCCGTAGATCGTGTCGCCGTGGAACGTCGGCGCCACGTGCTTCAGCGACTCGACCTCCAGATTGGCGATGGCCTTTCCGGAGACGTCCGGCACCGACATGCCCAGCAGCAGCGAGTAGATGTAATTGCCGACGACCACGTTCTTTCCGAAGTCGGTGGTCTGCTCGGCGTAGTTGCTGTCCATGTGCAGCGGATGGTGGTTCATGGTCAGCAGGCAGAACAGGTGGTCGTCGTATTCGGTCACCGTCTTTCCCGGCCAGTGCTTGTAGACATCGCCGACGGTGAACTCTTCGTAGGTACGGCCGAACTGCATTGCGCTCATGCCTCCGGGGCTTCGAACGTGGACGTGCGGGCCATGCCGGCGGCCCGGCCCTTTCCGGAACTCTTCGTCCCGCCCGCCTCGGACGAGCAGGGGTTGCTGCCGGGAACCGCCGGGCGCGAACGCAGCCGTTCCGCGGGCGGAGTCATGCCAGGACCTCCAGGGGGTCGAGCTTGTTCGCGGTGCGGATCTCGTCGACGATACGGCCGATGATCTCCGTGATCCCGAAGTCCTTCGGGGTGAAGACCGCGGCGACCCCCGCCGCGCGCAGCTCCGCGGCGTCCGCGGACGGGATGATCCCGCCGACGATGACCGGCAGGTCGGGCGCCCCGGCGCGGCGCAGCCGCTCCAGCACGTCCGGCACCAGCGCGGCGTGCGACCCCGACAGGATCGACAGCCCCACGCAGTGCACGTCCTCGGCGACCGCCGCGGCCACGATCTGCTCCGGGGTCAGCCGGATGCCCTGGTAGACCACCTCGAAGCCGGCGTCCCTGGCCCGTACCGCGATCTGCTCGGCACCGTTGCTGTGCCCGTCCAGGCCGGGCTTGCCGACCAGCAGCCGCAGCCGGCCGCCGCCCAGGTCGGCCGCGGTCCTGGCGACCTTCTCCCGGACCGCCGCCAGCGGCGAGCCCTCCGCGGCGGTCACCGCGACCGGCGCGCCCGAGACGCCCGTCGGGGCCCGGAACTCGCCGAAGACGTCCCGCAGCGCCCAGGCCCACTCGCCGGTCGTCACCCCGGCGCGGGCGCACTCCAGCGTGGCCGGGAAGAGGTTGGTGTCGCCTGCCGCGGCCTTCTTCAGGGCCGAGAGCGCCTCCTGGGCCCGCAGCTCGTCGCGGTTGTCCCGCCAGGTGTGCAGGGACCGCACCACCCGCTCCTCGTTGGCCGGGTCCACCGTCATGATGGCGGTGTCCAGATCGGCGGTGAGCGGGTTGGGCTCGGTGCCTTCGAAGCAGTTGACGCCGACGATCTTCTCCTCGCCGGCCTCGATCCGGGCCCGCCGCTCGGCGTGTGCGGAGACCAGCTGCGACTTCAGGTAGCCGGACTCCACGGCCGCCATCACGCCGCCCATCTCCTGGATCCGGTCGATCTCGACCAGGCAGTCGTCCACCAGGGCCGCCACCTTGCCCTCGATGACGTGCGACCCGGCGAAGATGTCCTCGTACTCCAGCAGGTCCGACTCGTGCGCGAGGACCTGCTGGATGCGCAGCGACCACTGCTGGTCCCAGGGTCGAGGAAGGCCCAACGCCTCGTTCCAGGCGGGCAGTTGGACGGCGCGGGCGCGGGCGTCCTTGGAGAGCGTGACGGCCAGCATCTCCAGGACGATCCGCTGGACGTTGTTCTCCGGCTGCGCCTCGGTCAGCCCCAGGGAGTTGACCTGGACGCCGTAGCGGAAGCGGCGCTGCTTGGGGTCCTCGATGCCGTAGCGCTCGCGGGTGATCTTGTCCCAGATGCGGCCGAAGGCGCGCATCTTGCACATCTCCTCGACGAAGCGGACGCCCGCGTTCACGAAGAACGAGATCCGGGCCACGACGTCGCCCCGCCGCTCCTCGGGCACCTGGCCGGAGGCGAACACCGCATCCAGCACGGCGATCGCGGTGGCCATCGCGTACGAGATCTCCTGGACCGGTGTCGCGCCCGCCTCCTGCAGGTGGTAGCTGCAGATGTTGATCGGGTTCCACTTGGGGATGTGGTTGACCGTGTACGTGATCATGTCGGTGGTCAGCCGCAGCGACGGTCCCGGCGGGAAGACGTGGGTCCCGCGCGAGAGGTACTCCTTGACGATGTCGTTCTGGGTGGTCCCGGACAGCTTGGTGATGTCGGCACCCTGCTCCTCGGCGACCACCTGATAGAGCGCCAGCAGCCACATGGCGGTGGCGTTGATGGTCATCGAGGTGTTCATCTGCTCCAGTGGGATGTCCTGGAACAGCCGCCGCATGTCACCGAGGTGGGACACCGGGACCCCGACCCGGCCGACCTCGCCGCGGGCGAGGACGTGGTCGGGGTCGTACCCGGTCTGCGTCGGGAGGTCGAACGCGACCGACAGGCCGGTCTGGCCCTTGGCGAGGTTACGCCGGTACAGCTCGTTGGACGCCTCGGCGGTGGAGTGCCCGGCGTACGTCCGCATCAGCCACGGACGATCCTTCTGACGCTCAGTCATGTGTCCGTCTCTCAGAGGTTCTCAGACGTTCCTGCTGTGGTGGCCGGTCCGTTCCGCTTACGCGTCACGGAACAGGTTGATGGCGTCGATGTGCTTGGCGCGCATCTGCTCGTCGCGCACCCCCATGCCCTCCTCGGGGGCCAGGCACAGCACGCCGACCTTGCCCTGGTGGAGGTTGCGGTGCACGTCGTAGGCGGCCTGGCCAGTGTCCTCCAGGCGGTACGTCTTCGACAGCGTCGGGTGGATCTTTCCCTTGGCGATCAGCCGGTTGGCCTCCCACGCCTCCCGGTAGTTGGCGAAGTGCGAGCCGACGATCCGCTTCAGCGACATCCACAGGTAGCGGTTGTCGTACTCGTGCTGGTAGCCGGAGGTCGAGGCACAGGTGACGATGGTGCCGCCCTTGCGGGTGACGTACACCGAGGCGCCGAAGGTCTCCCGTCCCGGGTGCTCGAAGACGATGTCGACGTCCTCGCCGCCGGTCAGCTCGCGGATGCGCTTGCCGAAGCGCTTCCACTCCCTGGGGTCCTGGTTGTGCTCGTCCTTCCAGAACTTGTAGCCCTCGGCGTTGCGGTCGATGATCGCCTCGGCGCCCATCTTCCGGCAGATCTCCGCCTTCTGGTCGGAGGAGACCACACAGATCGGGTTGGCGCCGCCGGCCAGCGCGAACTGGGTCGCGTACGAGCCGAGGCCGCCGCTGGCGCCCCAGATCAGGACGTTGTCGCCCTGCTTCATCGCCGCGCCGTTCTGCGAGACCAGCTGCCGGTAGGCGGTGGAGTTGACCAGGCCCGGCGCGGCCGCCTCCTCCCAGCTCAGGTGCTTCGGCTTGGGCATCAGCTGGTTGGACTTGACCAGCGCGATCTCCGCCAGGCCGCCGAAGTTGGTCTCGAAGCCCCAGATCCGCTGCTCGGGGTCGAGCATGGTGTCGTTGTGGCCGTCGGAGGACTCCAGCTCCACGGAGAGGCAGTGCGCGACGACCTCGTCGCCGGGGTGCCAGGCGTTGACGCCCGGACCGGTGCGCAGCACCACGCCGGCCAGGTCCGAGCCGATGACGTGGTACGGCAGGTCGTGGCGCTTGGTGAGCGGCGAGAGCCGCCCGTAGCGCTCCAGGAAGCCGAACGTGGACATCGGCTCGAAGATGGAGGTCCACACGGAGTTGTAGTTGACCGAGGAGGCCATCACGGCCACCAGCGCCTCGCCCGGCCCGAGTTCGGGCACCGGCACGTCCTCGACATGCAGCGACTTGCGGGGGTCCTTCTCACGGGTGGAGAGGCCGGCGAACATCTCGGCCTCGTCCTTGTGCACGGTGACCGCGCGGTAGGACTCGGGGAGGGGGAGGGCGGCGAAGTCTTCGCGCGTACTGTCCGGCGCGAGGATCGCATCGAGTATCGGGTTCACGGTATGCCTCCGGCGAAGCGCGTTGCGGAACGGCTTGAGGGAACGTCGGGGGTGGTGCGAGGGGTGGTGCCGTCGGTTCGGCCGGTGGTGCCTGGCATGTGCGCCGGTGAGCGCGGGGGTGCCTGTGACGCAGGCGTCCGGGCGCGCAAGGTGCTTGCGGGGACAGTCGGCACGCCACGGTTGGGTGGTGCGCCGGCCGCCCGGACACCCACAACGTATGACACCGCGTGCCAGTCGACAAGACACTGAGTGCCAAGAATTTCTCTCAGATGTCATGCGTTGGGCACGCATGAGCAAAGAACCGGCCGGGGAAGGGAGGAATCATCCCGCTATGCGCCGGCTCGTACGCGGACGGTATTGGCGCGTCCCTTACGCCATTCGGGTGAGGCGAGAGGTGTGCGGCGTCAGGCATGAGGCGTGGGGCATCAGGCGGAGTGCGGGCGATCCCTGCCGAGCCGTCGGGTCCGCAACGCCGGCCATGGCTGGGCGGCGGAGTGGAGGGCCAGGGCGCTGAATGTGTTGTGCGTGCCGGGAGTTGGCCCCGTCCTGCTCGCCTCCGCCACGTGCCGTGGATGGCACGAGCGGGGCGGGGCCGTCAGCTGCTCCGCGGATCCTGCCCGGGCCCGCCGGTGCGGGAGGCGGTCAGTGGCGTTCCTTGAGGGCCTTGCGGATGGTGCGCATGACCTCGTCGAGCGGGGCGTCCGTGCGGGCGACCGTGACCAGTACCTCGCCCTCCCGGGAGACCGTCGCCGCAGGCGTCTCCGCGGAGGTCGCCCGGCCCGCGCCGATGCCCGCGCCGAAGGTCTCCCGGACGATCTCGAAGGCGTGGTCCAGCTGCGTCTCGACGTCGCCCTCCGCGCCGGCCCGCAGCCAGCGGCGCAGGACGTGGTTGTGCGCGGTGACCACGGCGGACGCGGCGACCTCGGCGAGCAGCGGGTCGTCGTCGCCCTCGCGGTGCGCGCCCTCGTCGAAGTGGCCCAGGAGATAGCGGGTGAACAGCCGCTCGTAGCGGGCCACCGAGGCGATCTCGGCCTCCCGGAGGGTGGGTACCTCGCGGGTGAGGCGGTAACGGGCCACGGACACCGCCGGGGCGGACGCGTACATCCGCATGACTTCCTTGATGCCGCGGCAGACCGTGTCGAGGGGGTTCTCGTGCGGCGGGGCGGCGTCCAGGACGGCCTCGGCGCGCACCAGCGTGTCGTCGTGGTCGGGGAAGATCGCCTCTTCCTTGGAGCGGAAGTGGCGGAAGAAGGTGCGCCGGGCGACGCCCGCGGCGGCCGCGATCTCGTCGACCGTGGTGGCCTCGTAGCCCTTCGTCGCGAACAGTTCCATGGCGGCGGCCGACAGTTCGCGGCGCATTTTGAGACGTTGGGCGGCCGCCCGGCGGGTGCCGGGGGTGGGCGGGCCGGAGGCGTCGGAGGACTGCGGGCGAGCGGGCTGGGACATGTGGGGAAGGTACTGCATATTCTCGCGGCCTGCGGCATGGGATACCGCTCGGGCCCCCGTGACCTGCGGCGGGGCGCCGGGGCGGGCGCCGGGCGGCTCCAGCAGCCCGCCCCACCCGCCCCGGTCCCGGGGGCGCCGCCGCGCGTCAGCGCCGGGCGTACTCACGGAAGCCGCGACCGGTCTTCCGACCCAGGCAGCCCGCCGCGACGAGGTGCTCCAGCAGCGGCGCCGGGGCCAGCCCCGGGTCGCGGAAGGCGGCGTGCAGCACCTTCTCGATGGCGAGCGAGACGTCCAGGCCGACCACGTCCAGCAGCTCGAACGGCCCCATCGGGTAGCCGCCGCCCAGTTTCATCGCGGCGTCGATGTCGTCGAGGGAGGCGTAGTGCTCCTGGACCATCTTGACCGCGTTGTTCAGGTACGGGAACAGCAGCGCGTTGACGATGAAACCGGCCCGGTCGCCGCAGTCCACCGGGTGCTTGCGGACCTTGGCGCAGACCGCGCGGACCGTGGCGTGCACGTCGTCGCCGGTCAGGACGGTGCGGACCACCTCGACCAGCTTCATGGCCGGGGCGGGGTTGAAGAAGTGCATCCCGATGACGTCCTGCGGGCGCGAGGTGGCGCGGGCGCAGGCGACGACCGGCAGGGACGAGGTGGTGGTGGCCAGCACGGCGCCCGGCTTGCAGACCTTGTCCAGTGTGCGGAACAGCTGCTGCTTGACGGCCAGGTCCTCGGCCACCGCCTCCACCGCCAGGTCGACGTCGGCGAAGGCGTCCAGCGAGCCGGCCGGGGTGATCGCGGCCAGCGTCGCGTCGCGCGCCTCGGCGGTCAGCCGGCCCTTGTCCACCGAGCGGGCCAGCGACTTCGCGATCCGCTCCTTGGCCCGCTCCGCCTTCTCCTGGCCGCGGGCGGCCAGCACGACCGTGAAGCCGGCCTTGGCGAAGACCTCGGCGATGCCGCTGGCCATCGTCCCGGAGCCGGCGACGCCGACGCTGCGGACCGGGCGGCCGGCCGTCGCGCCGCCGTCGGCACCGTCTGCGGCGGGGGTGTGGGCGTCCGGCACGACCGTCGCGGAGCCGGGTGCCTCGTAGGTGTAGAAGCCGCGGCCCGCCTTGCGGCCGGTCAGGCCCGCGTCGGCGAGCTGGCCGAGGATCGGCGCGGGCGCGTGCAGCCGGTCGCGGGACTCGGCGTACATGGCCTCCAGGACCGTGCGGGCGGTGTCCACGCCGATCAGGTCGAGCAGTGCCAGCGGGCCCATCGGCAGGCCGCAGCCGAGCCGCATCGCCGCGTCGATGTCCTCGCGGGTGGCGTACTTCGACTCGTACATCGCGGCGGCCTGGTTGAGGTAGCCGAAGAGCAGGCCGTCGGCGACGAAGCCGGGGCGGTCGCCCACCGCGATCGGGTCCTTGCCCAGCTCGTGGGCGAGGGCGGTGACGGCCGCGACGGCGGTCGGCGCGGTCAGCACCGAGGAGACCACCTCGACCAGCTTCATGGCCGGGGCCGGGTTGAAGAAGTGGAGGCCGAGCACCCGCTCGGGGCGCAGCGAGTCGGCGGCGAGCCGGGTCACCGACAGCGCGTTGGTGCCGGTGGCGAGGATGGTGTCGGGGCGGACGATGCCGTCCAGCGCGGCGAAGACCTCGCGCTTGAGCTCGTAGTCCTCCGGCACCACCTCGATGACGAGGTCGGCGTCCCGGGCTGCCTGGAGGTCGCCGAACGTGCGGAAGCGGGACAGCGCGTCCTGGCGCTCCCGTTCGGTCATGCGCGCGCGCTGGACGGCGCGGGCGGTGGTGGCTTCGAGGGCGGCGCGCGCCCGGCGCGCCGCGGCCTCGTCGGTGTCGATGCCGACGACCTCGCGGCCGGCCCGGGTCAGCACCTCGGTGATGCCGGTGCCCATGGTGCCCAGGCCGACGACGGCGATGGTGGCGAGAGCCGGGGAGGCGGGCGCGGCGGACGGCGCCGCGGCGGATGCGGTGGAGGGGGCAGTGGCGGGATCAGGGGTGGACGGACGGCCCATCGCGAGACTCCTGGAGGTGTTCCCCTGCGGCAGGGGAGAACGTGACGACTGAGGGGTTGAGGCGCATCGGTGCGTCCGTGCGGCGACTCGTGGCCGACCGGCGGCAGAAGGGCCGCGGAAAGCCACGGCACTGCGGGCAGCGCCTGCGGTGGAGGAGCGCTGCGGGCCCTGTCCCGAGGCCGTGGCGCTTCCCCCCTGAGGGGCGTGCTGTGAGGATGTCGTCACGCGGGCTGCCGTGCCCGCGCGGACGGTGGTGCTGGGTGGTGTGCCGAACCGACGTCACACTCCGGCGGCTGCGTCACCAGGCCGCCCGAGCAGGGGTGCTGCTCGTTCCAGCAGGTTAACCCGTGGGTAACCGCAGCGCCAGGGGTAATGCGGGTCATTAGGTTGTGGTGCCGGCCACGCCCTGCGAACCAGGGCGGCCGGCAGGAGGGGAGCGGCAAATGGAAGACGAATTCCACGAGTTGACGGACCGGGTGCGGGCCGAACTCCGTTCCCCGCAGGATCTGGTCGCCTACGAGCGGCTGCTCGGGCTGGCCCGCAAGAACAGCCCCGCCGGACGCGAGGAACTCGCCCGGATGCTGACCGCGGTGGAGCGCCCCCTGTGGGCCCGGGAGATCGCCGCCTTCATCCTCGGCTGCGCCGGCGACAAGCGCGCCTTCGAGACCCTGGTCTTACTGCTCAACTACCGCGAACCGGTCCGCTGCGCCACCGCCGCGCACGCCCTCGGCAGGCTCAACGACCCCCGCACCGCCCGCGCCGCGGCCGCCCTCGCCACCAACCCGCTGCGCACCGCCTACGCCCTGCACCCCGTCCGGCTGCTCGTCGAGCTGCGCGCCCCGCAGTCCGCCCCCGCCCTGATCGCCACCCTGGAACGGCTGTTGACCCCGCACACCCCGTACTGGCGGGTGGCGCTGGCCTGTGTGGAGGGCCTGGGAGCCCTCGGCGACAAACGGGCGGTCCCGGCGCTGCGGGCGGCCACCGGCCACCCCCGGCTCGCCGCGGCGGCCGCCGCGTCCCTGGCCCGGCTGGGCGTCCACGAGGACCCGCCCGCGGCGGGCCCGGCCGGTCCGGCGGCCGAGGGCGCGGCGGGAAAGGCGGACGGCACCGGGCCGGCCGGTTGAAGAGCGGGCGCGGACCGCCGGCTCACGGGAGTGGGCGCCGGTAGCGCAGCTCCGGGACGCGCCATCCGCCCACGTCGTACGCCTCCTCGGCCCCGTCCGGCGCGAAACCGGCCCGCTCGTAGAGCCGCCGGGCGCGGTCGTTGCCCCGGACCATCCACAGCGACAGCGTGCCGAACCCGCGGGCCCCGGCCCGGGCCGTCCCGGCCGACAGCAGCGCCCGGCCGACACCCCTCCCGATCAGCGCGGGCGCCACGTAGAGCGCCATCAGCTCGGCCGCGGGCGGTGCTTCGGCCGGCAGACCGCCGTCCGGCGCGAGATCGGCGTCCCGGGCGGGTCCGGCGGCCAGCCAGCCCACGACCTCACCGCCCCGCTCCGCCACCAGCTGCCACGCCTCGGGCCGACGGCGCGCGAACCGCTCCCGGCGCTTGCGGGCGTCCTCCGCCACGCTCAACGCGTCCAGATACGCCTGCGGCATCAGCCCCCGGTAAGCCGCTTGCCAGCCGCGGACCCGCACCGCCGAGACCCCGTCGACATCGGTCTCCGTCATATCCCGTATCCGCACTCCCCGCGGCGGCCGCCCGTCCGTCCCCTCCCGAGCCCCGTCCGCACCCCGCACTTCGGCCCCCGCCATGTCCGCCTCCCCGGTCCGGTCCATGCCACAGAGGGTCGAAGACCCGGTGGACACCGGTCAATCGGATATCCCGCCGGACGGCCGCCCTCCGGACGCGGCGCTTGACCTTGCCCCTGGGGGCAGGGTTCGAGACTCCCCACATGGCACACACACCTCTGGAGACCATCCACGCCCCGCACGCCCCGCACCGGGTCGTCGTCATCACCGGGGCCGGCACCGGCATCGGCCGGGCCACCGCCCGCGCGTTCGCCGCGGAAGGTGCGCGTGTGGTGGCCGTGGGCCGCCGCCCCGGTCCACTGGCGGAGACCGCCGCCCTCGCCGCCGGCACCGACGGCGAGATCACCCCGTACGCCGCCGACATCACCGCGGACGGCGTGCCCGAGGCCGTCGTCCGGCACGCCGTGGAGACCTACGGCCGGCTGGACGTCCTGGTCAACAACGCCGCGGTGGTCGGCAGCGGAGCGCTCGGCAGCCACACCAAGGAGTCCATGGCGCCCCAGATGGCGACCAATCTGATCGCGCCCGTCCTGCTGACCCAGGAGGCGCTGCCCTCTCTGGAGCGCGCCGGCGGGGTCGTGGTGAACATCAGCACCTCGGTCGGCCAGCGCGGCTGGCCCGGCAACTCCGTCTACGCCGCCACCAAGACCGGCCTCGAACTCCTCACCCGCAGCTGGGCGGTGGAGCTGGCACCGCGCGGCGTGCGGGTGGTGGGCGTGGCGCCCGGTGCGATCGACACCCCGATCGCGGACCACCAGGGCTGGACCCCGGAACGCCGGGCGGCGGTGCGCGCCTGGCAGATCGAGCACACCCCGATGGGCCGCATCGGCCGCCCCGAGGAGGTGGCCTGGGCCGTCACCCGCCTCGCCGCCCCGGAAGCGGCCTTCGTGACCGGGGTGATCCTCCCGGTGGACGGGGGCGCGGTGGTCGGCTGAACGGGGCCGGTAGCGTACGCCCGGGCCGGAAGGAGCGGCCGGGCGCGCCGCGGACCGGCCCGTAGGACAGGAGGCGATCCGTGCGGATCGGAGAGCTGGCGGACCGCACGGGGGTGTCGCCGCGGGCGCTGCGCAAGTACGAGAGCGAGGGCCTGATCGGCTCGCGGCGGGCGGCGAACGGCTACCGGGTCTATGACGACCGCGCCGCCGTCCGGGTCCGCAACATCAGGTACCTCCTCGACGCCGGCCTCACCCTCGCCGACGTCGCCTGCTTCCGGGGCTGCCTGGACGGCGACCTGTCCACCGCGCCGCCCTCCCCGGAGGGCCTGCGGATCGCCCGTGAGCGGCTCGCCGTCCTCGACCGCCGGATCGCCGCCCAGACGGCCGCCCGCGACCGCCTGGCCCGCGCCCTGGACACCGCCCCGCCCGCGGCCGCCACCGGCGCCTGAGAAGCCGGACACGGCGCTACAGCAGCGTCAACTGCGTGGCCTGCAGCCCGTGTTGGGCCGTCTCCTCGGCCCCGGCCGGTTCCTCGGTCTTCGGGGGGATCCGCCGTGATCCGCCCGGCCGGGACGGTCCGAGGCCGTACTCGGCGGCCAGCTCGTGGACCTGCCGGGTGATCCGGCGCTGGTACCACGTGGGGGCGTAGGAGCCGCCCCCGTACAGTGCCTCGTAGCGGCACACCAGTTGCGGGTGGTGCCGGCCCAGCCAGGCCAGGAACCACTCGCGGGCGCCGGGCCGCAGATGAAGCACCAGCGGTGTGACCGAGCCGGCGCCGGCCTGTGCGACGGCCCGCACCGTGGCCCGCAGCTGCTCCGGCGTGTCGGACAGGAACGGGAGCACCGGCGCCATCAGCACCCCGCAGGGGATGCCGTGGGCAGTGAGGGTCCGCACCACGTCGAGCCGCCGCCCGGGCGCGGGCGTGCCCGGCTCGACCGTCCGCCACAGTGCCTGGTCCAGGAAGCCGACGGAGACCGAGATGCCGACGTCGGTGACCTCGGCGGCCTGCCGCAGCAACTCCAGGTCGCGCAGGATCAGCGTGCCCTTGGTGAGGATCGAGAACGGGTTGGCGCGGTCCCGCAGCGCGGTGATGATGCCGGGCATCAACTGATAGCGGCCCTCGGCCCGTTGGTAGCAGTCGACGTTGGTGCCCATCGCGATGTGGTCGCCGCGCCAGCGGGGCGCGGCCAGCTCCCGGCGCAGCAGCTCCGGGGCGTTGATCTTGACCACGATCTGCGAGTCGAAGCCGAGGCCGGTGTCGAGGTCCAGATAGCTGTGCGTCTTGCGTGCGAAGCAGTAGACGCAGGCGTGACTGCACCCGCGATACGGGTTCACGGTCCATTCGAACGGCATACGGGAGGCGCCCGGCACGCGGTTGACGATCGAGCGGGCGCGCACCTCGTGGAAGGTGATGCCGCGGAACTCGGGGGTGTCCACCGTTCGGGTGACGACATCCGTGCCGAACAGCGCGGACGGGCCTTCTCTCAGTTTGTCCCAGCGCATCGGGCCTCCTGTTGTGATCCTGGCGAGCCCCCACCTCGATAATAGAACACCTGTTCGCGTCGAGGGTGTCAACCCGGATTTGGGCCCGCTGCCCAGTGGTGGTTGGCTTGGCCGCGCGCACCGCAGGTTGGCGGCGCACTCAGGTCCGGCAGCCGACTACTGGAGGAAGACACACATGGGGCAGGTAGAGGCCATCACGCAGCGCGAGATCGCGGCGGACCCGGAGGACGTGTTCGACGCCCTCGCCGACTACAGCGGCACGCGTCGGCAGCTGCTGCCCGAGCACTACAGCGAGTACGAGGTCCGCGAGGGCGGCGACGGCAAGGGCACCCTCGTCCACTGGAAGCTCCAGGCCACCAGCAAGCGGGTCCGCGACTGCCTGCTGGAGGTGGACGAGCCCACCGACGGCCAGTTGGTGGAGAAGGACCGCAACTCCTCGATGGTGACCACCTGGGTCGTCACCCCGGCCGGGGAGAGCCGCGCCAAGGTCGTCGTCACCACCACCTGGCAGGGCGCCGGCGGCATCGGCGGCTTCTTCGAGCGGACCTTCGCCCCCAAGGGGCTGGCCCGCATCCATGACGCGCTCCTCGCCAATCTCGCGGCCCACATGGAGAAGTGAGAAGCGGCGTCCCGTAAACCGGTCGGGGTGTTTTCATGCTCACCGGATCGGGTGGTTTTCCTCGCGTGGAGCCGTCCGGTCCGCGGGCGGCCCGCCGGCCGGAAACCCCTGATGGGAGCCCAAGAGCCGCCCCGTACACGGCACTTGACGTCCGTTCCCGCCCACCCTGTGCCGATCCTCCTCGGTTGATCGCTGTTGTCGCCCGGTGCGAGAAATGGGCGCCCGCAGCAGCGTGACGAAGGGGAGCAGGACGTGGGCGGGACCACCCTGAGCGAACGCGACCGGCCTCCCGGGGCACCCGCCGTCGAAGCGACCGCGGCCCCGAAGCGCGAGCCGGAGCCGGCCGAACCGGCACCCCACGACGACCCGCCGCAGCCGCCCGGCGCCCGCCCGGTAACGGCGGCCCGGCCCGTCCTGCTGGCGGCACTGCTGCCCGCGGCCCTGGGCCAGACCGCCGTCGTCCCCGCGCTCCCGGCGATCGCCGGTGAACTCCCCGGCGGCCCCGCGGCGACCTGGGTGGTCACCGCCCACCTCCTGGCGTCGGCCCTCGGACTGCCGCTCAACGGGAAGTTCGCCGACCACCTCGGCCGGAAGGCCGGCTTCCTCCTCGCGCTCCTGGTCTTCACCGCCGGCTCCGGACTGGCCGGCACCGCGCACTCCATGACCGCGCTGGTCGCCTACCGGGCCGTCCAGGGCTTCGGCGCCGGCGGACTGCTGGCCTGCGCCCACGCGGTCCTCGCCGAGAGCGCTCCGCCAGGGGCACGCGGCCGCCGTACCGCCGCGGTCGGCGGCACGTACGCCGCCGGCCTCCTGGCCGGCCCCCTGGTGGGCGGCTACTGCGCCGACCACGGTGCCTGGCGCTGGTGCCTCACCCTCAACGTCCCGATCGGCCTCCTGGTCCTCTTCGCGGCCGCGGCGGCGATCCGGCTGCCCCGCCCCGCCGCCCGCCCCCGGCCGGACCTCGCCGGCGCGCTGCTGCTCACCGCGTTCGCCCTCTGCCTGATCCTGCCGGCCTTCGTCCGTCACCCCTGGGACGCGCCGGTGATCCTCGCCCTGGCCGCCGGGGCCCCGGTCACCGTGGCGCTCTTCCTCTTCGCCGAACGCCGCGCCGCCGCGCCACTGATCCCGCCGCACCTGCTCCGCGCCACGTTTGCCGGCCCCACCGGCCTCGTGGGCGCCGCCCTCGCCCTCGCCCTCTACGGGACGGTGCGCCACCTCCCGGCCTTCCTCCAAGCGGCCGGCGGCACCACCGCCACCGCGTCCGGTCTGCTGATGCTGCCCCTGACGGGAACGCTGGTGGCGGCCGCGCTCACCACCGGCCCGCTGGTCCGCTGCACCGGTCACGGCGCGGTCCTCCCGATCCTGGGCTGCGCGGTGGCCGCGGTGGGCCTGTGGCGGCTGTGCGCTCTGCGGCCGGACGCCGCGCGCCCGGCCCTCGGCTTCTGGACCGGCGTCCTCGGGCTGGGCCTCGGACTGGTGCTGCCGGTGCTGGTGCTCGCCGTCCGCGCCGCCGTACCCGACCCGGACGCGGCCGGCGCGGTCGCCTGCCTGCGGCGCCTCGCCGGCACCGTCGGCGCCGGCCTCGCCGCCGTGCTGCTCGCCGGCCACCTCGCCGCCCGGCTGCCGGACCCCGTGCCGCTCCTCTCACCGGTGGCAGCGGCCCTGCCCACCGCACTACGGGACGGCTACGCCGCCGCGACGGCCATGCCGCGGAGCTCCCTCTTTCTCGCGCCGGTCCTCGTCCTGGGCTTCCTGCTCGCCCTCTTCCGGAAAGGGGACCCCCTGGTGTCCCACGCTCGACAGGCCCCGCAGACCCCGCCACCGCCGTACGGCGCCCCCGCAGGTGCCGCGGTGCCACCGGCTCGCTCCGCCGCCGGCGCCACGGCCGACGGAATCGACGGCACCACGGCGGACGCCACCGTCGGCATCACCATCGACTCCGCGGGCCCCGGCGGCAGTTGGGCCACCGGGCGGGCCGCCCACGCCATGCCGCCTGCGGCCGCCGCGCCCGACGGGCCCACCGCGGCCGGCGTCCCGGTGTGCGGCACCGTCCGGCACCATGACGGCAGCGTCGTGCCGCGCGCCGCGCTCACCCTTATCGACGCCGCCGGACGGCAGGTCGGCCGCGGCGCCACCGAGGAGGACGGCCGGTACGCGCTGAGCACCCCCGGGGCCGGCGCCTACGTCCTGATCGCGGCGGCCGGCGGGCACCAGCCACAGGCCGTCGCGGTGACCGTCGGCGAACGCCCGGTGGAGCTGGACGTGGTCCTCGGCGGCGCCGGACGGCTCGCCGGCACGGTCACCACCGCCGGCGGCGCACCGGTCCGGGAGGCCGCGGTCACCCTCACCGACGTCCGCGGCGAGGTCGTCGCCAGCACCCGCAGCGGACGCGAAGGAACCTATGCCCTCGGGGAGTTGGTGGCCGGCGAGTACACCCTCGCCGCCAGCGCCCCCGCGTTCCGGCCGGCCGCGCTGTCGGTCACCGTCCAGGCGTCCCGCGAGACCCGCCAGGACGTCGAGCTCGCCGGCGGCGCGGTGCTGCGCGGCACCGTGCGGGCCGGCGGTGGGCGCCCCGTCGAGGACGCCCGGGTCACCCTCCTCGACGCCGGGGGCAACGTCGTCGACACCGCGACCACCGGCGCCGACGGGCTCTTCCGCTTCGTGGACCTCTCGGCCGGCGAGTACACGGTGATCGCGGCCGGATACCCGCCGGTCGCCACCGTCCTGCGGCTGGCGGGCGGCGGACGGACCGAACGGGATCTGCAACTGGGGCAGGACGACGACTGACGTGGCGTCAGGTGGGGAGGGGCGGGGGGCTCCACGGTTCCCGCCGCGGAGCCCCCGCCCCCCTGGACGGGTGCGGCTACTGCTCCTTACGGGCGGCGAGGATCGCGGCCAGCTCCTTGGTGATGAACGCCTCGGCGGCCGCCTTGTCGATGCCGAGGTCGCTGAGCGGGCCGGAGCCGTTCTCCTGCTCCAGCAGGGCCAGCAGGAGGTGTTCGGTGCCGATGTAGTTGTGGCCCAGCCGCAGGGCCTCCCGGTAGGTGAGTTCCAGTGCCTTCCGGGACTGGGCGTCGAACGGGGTGAGGGCGGGCAGGGCGTCGGCCGCCGGCGGCAGCGCCGCGGTCATCGCCTCGCGGAGCGCCTCCTCGGTCACGCCCTGGGCGGCGATGGCCCGGACGGCGAGCGCCTCCGGCTCGCGGAGCAGGCCGAGCGCCAGGTGCTCGGGGCGGATCTCGTCGTTGTGCGCCGCGTGGGCCTCGTTCTGCGCCGCCACCACGACGTTCCGGGCCCGCTCGGTGAACCGGCTGAAGCCCTGGCCGGGACTGAGGTCCGACCCGCCGGCCGGGTCCTTGGGGACGAAGCGCTTCTGGGCGGCCTGCTTGGTGACGCCCATGCTCTTGCCGATGTCGGTCCAGGACGCGCCCGAGCGCCGGGCCTGGTCCACGAAGTGCCCGATGAGGTGGTCGGCCACCTCGCCGAGGTGGTCCGCGGCGATCACGGCGTCGGAGAGCTGCTCCAGTACGTCCGAGCGGTTGTTCTTGATGGCCTCGATCAGGTCGTCGAGGCGGATCGGATGCGTCGTACGGATGGGTTCTGTCATGCGTCAACCATAGGTTGACGATCTCCCGAACGTCAACCATCAGTTGACGATGAGATGCTGCCCCTCCCCTGACGTTCGGCTCGTCCCCTGTGTGCGCGTACCGGCTGTCCCGAACTACCCGCCGCCCGCCGCCAGATCCCGGTGGATGACCTTCGCCGCCGCCTCCACCGTGGCCACCCCGTGGCCCATGGTGTCGCTGCCGCTGGAGAGGACGACCATCGCGTAGTCGTTGCCGCCGCCGGTGAACGAACCGACGCTGTGCACCCGCCAACCCTGGTCGGCGCGCGGCAGCCAGCCGTTCTTGAGGTGCGCGGTCGCCGAGGCGGGTGCACCCGCCGGCACGCCCCACCGCTGCTCGGGGACGACCCGCCGCATGAGGTCGAGGGCGTAGGTGCGGGACGTCGGGTCGAGCGCGTCGTTGTCCGAGGCCAGCAGGCGCATCAGGGTGAGCTGGTCGGCGGCGGTGATCTGGGTCAGACCCCAGGCGTCGCCGGGCCCGGGCACCGTGTTCCGCATGCCCGCCAGGTCCAGGAAATGCTGCACCCCGGACCGCCCGACCTGGTGCCACAGGGCGTCGGTCGAGGCGTTGTCGGACTTGGTGATCATGGCGGTGGTCAGCGCGACCTCGTGCGCCGTCAGCGCGCGGTGCGCCTCCTCCGTCTGCCGCAGCAGCGCCCCGAGGACGGTGACCTTGACCACGCTCGCGGAGTCGAAGGGGGTGTCCGCCTGGAACGCGCAGCTGGTGTCGGAGGTCCGGTCGTAGAGGGCGACCGCCGAGGTGCCCTGGCGCCCCTGGAGTGCGCCGGCGAGGTCGTGGGACAGGGCGAGGGCCAGGCCCGGCCGGTCGGAGGTGCAGACGACCTCGGCGCCGCCCACGGTGGCGCTGTCGGTGCTCGCCGAGGCGGGGGGCGCCGCGCCGCAGACCGTGAGCGCCGCTCCGGCGGCGATCAGGGCGGCCAGCCCGCGGCGGGTGCGGCGAGTGCCGGGTGATCCGTGCATGAGGGGTTTCCTGTCCCGCTGCGGCGCCGCCCGCCCGGCTCCCCTGGGGAGCCCGCCCGGTATCCCACCGGCTGCGGCGACCAAGCGACGCCCGGTGCCCGATGACGGGCACCCCGCCAGAATGGAGGGCGATCGGCCGAGGGGAGAAGAGCGACCCGGTGTGACATTCGCCAACCGGACATCGAGGGCATTGCGCCTCGGGGTGTCCGTCGCCCACTCGGTGCTGTCATGTCCCCGCACCCCGCGGTCCGTTGTCGGGACGCCGACAACCCGCCGTTCGCGGGCCGCCGTTCACCAGCCGTCGCCAAGCCTGCGGCCGCCCCGTCCCGATCCGGCCCCGGCGCCACACCGCACCGGGGCTCGAACTCCCGCCCGCCTACGGCAGCATCGGCCGGGCCGGGGCCATCCACCACGCGGCCGTGGCCCCGGGGAGTGTCCCGGCCGGGCAGTCCCCACTGGCCAGCAGCGGCACGCCGGGCACCGGGGCGGGCACCGACGCGGTGCCGAAGTTCACCGCGCACACCAGGCCGTCGCCGCGTTCGAACGCCAACACCTGCGGCGCCGACTCCAGCCAGCGCAGCGTGCCGTCACCGAGCTGGGGAAGGCCCCGGCGCAGCTGGAGCGCCTCGCGGTAGAGATGCCAGAAGGACCCGGTGTCGGCCACCGCCCGCTCCGCGGTGTGCCCGGCGAACGCCACGGGCTGCGGCAGCCACGTCCGTGCCGCCTCGCCCGTACTGAAGCCGTACGGGGCGGCCTCGCCCGACCAGGGCAGCGGCACCCGGCAGCCGTCCCGGACGTGCTGCCGGCTGCCCGTGCGGTGGAAGATCGGGTCGGTGAGCACCTCGTCCGGCAGGTCGTCGACCTCGGGCAGGCCCAACTCCTCGCCCTGGTAGACGTATGCGGCGCCGGGGAGGGCCAGCATCAGCAGCGCCGCGGCACGGGCCCGGGCCGGCCCCAACGCGGCCTCCGGGGTGCCCGGTCCGCCGGCGTAGCGGGTGACGGTGCGGACCTGGTCGTGGTTGTTGAGCACCCAGGTGACGGTGGAACCGGTGTCCGCGATGTCGGTCAGCGCCTCGGAGATCACCCCGCGGAAGAGGTCGACGTCCCAGCGCGCGGTCAGCAGGTGGAAGAAGAACGCCTGGTGCAGCTCGTCCGGCCGGACGTACGCGGCCTGCTCGCCCGGGGTGCGCACCGAGACCTCGCCCACCAGCAGCCGGTCGTGGCCGTCCCGGGCGGTGTACTCCTCGCACAGCGCCCGCCAGTCGCGCCACACCTGGTGCACCTCGGGCTGGTTCCAGGCCAGCGGATTGACCGAGTCGCGGGTGCGCTCGTCGGCCGCCGGGTCGGGGGAGTCGGGGAGTTCGGGGTGCTTGAAGAGCCCGGCGGCCACGTCGATGCGGAAGCCGTCCACCCCGCGGTCCAGCCAGAAGCGCAGCACCTTGTCGAAGTCGGCCGCGACATCGGGGTTGCGCCAGTTCAGGTCGGGCTGTTCGGGCGTGAACATGTGGAGGTACCACTGGCCCGGAGTGCCGTCCTCCTCGGTGACACGGGACCAGGCGGGCCCGCCGAACATCGCCCGCCAGTTGTTGGGCGGCAGCTCGCCGCTCTCCCCGAGGCCGTCCGCGAAGTGGAAGAGTGCACGGGACGGGCCGCCCGGGCCCTCCTCCAACGCCGCCTGGAACCAGGGGTGTTCGCTGGAGCAGTGGTTGGGGACGATGTCCAGCAGCACCTTCAGGCCGAGCCGGTGGGCGTCGGCCACCAGGTGGTCGAACTCGTCGAGGTCGCCGTAGGTCGGGTCCACCTCGCGGTAGTCCGCCACGTCGTAGCCGTGGTCGTGCTGCGGGGACGGGAAGAACGGGCTCAGCCAAATCCCGTCCACGCCGAGCCTCTTGAGGTAGGGGAGGCCGCCGCGGACCCCGGCGAGGTCTCCGGTACCGTCTCCGGTGGTGTCGCGGAAGCTGCGCACGTAGACCTGGTAGATGACCGCATCGCGCCACCAGCGCTGGGCCGTGTCCTGGGCGGGGGTCGGTTGGCCGCGTTCTGCGGTGGCTGTGAACATCTGCCGGTTCCACTTCGTACGGCGCAAGTCGGCGTGGCGCCTTGCGAGTTGCTGTTATGCATGCATGTTAGGTAGCCGCATCTTTTCGGTGTCAACTGAATGACGAAAGTCGAACGATACGTGCCCGGATTTGTGGAGTATGACATCGGGATCCGGTACCGAACGGCCCCTGTTTCTTTCTCGCTTTCCTCCTGCTCAGGACCTCAACTCCCGTACTGAGCAAGCGAGTACGCGAGTGAGTGCGGAGGTGAAGGGTGAGGGCGGCTCCGCCGTCGGGGTCCCGCGGACGGCGGGCCGAGCCCCGTTCGCCTCCCGGTGTCCCCGGCCCGGTACCGGCTCCATGAACACGCCGATGTATAGCCGTTGGCCATGCGGGGGAGAGGGACAACGGGCACGGACAACAGGCGACGACGGCACAGGGAGAGGGAAGGCGTGCGGTTGCCACTCCTGGCGCTGCTGGTCAGCGGACCCGCGCACGGCTATGAACTCAAACAGGCCCTGGAGGCACTCCTGGGCGCGGCCTACCCCCGGCCCAACGTCGGCCAGATATACGTCACCCTGGGGCGGTTGGAGAAGGCGGGCCTCATCGAGGGCGAGGAGGTCGAGCAGCCGGACCGCCCGAACAAGCGGACCTACCGGATCACCGCGGCCGGCCGGGAGACGGTGGCCGTGTGGTTCGAGGAGGCCACCGTCGAACCACGGGTCCGCGACGAGTTCTTCATGAAGCTGGCGCTCGCCACCCGCGCGGGGGCCGCCGGCCGGACCTCCCTCATCGACAGGCAGCGCCGGCACTACCTCAAGAGCCTGCGGGAGCTCTCCCGGATGGCGGCGTCCGAGGATAGGGACAACCGGGTCGCGCACCTGCTCATCGAGGGCGTGATGCTGCACCTCCAGGCCGATCTGGAGTGGCTGGAGCGCTGCCAGGAGGAACTGGAACAGGCGGAACCGGAATGAGGGAAAAGGTACTTGTGGTGCGGCGAGGTGGGCGCGCGGTACGGGGGCGGCCGCGTGCGCGGGTGCGGCCTGAAGCGTGCGGCCGTGCGCCGTAGACGATCTTCAGTGGTCTGGACCGCCGGAGTTTTCCACAGCTCTGGCAGGGGCGTTGGGCGCCGCGTAACGTGATCGGTCGAGGGCCGCGCACAGCCCTCTCACCTGCGAGGGAGCTGAACAGCTGTGAAGATCCTCATCTCCGCGGACATGGAGGGTGCCACGGGCGTGACATGGCCCGCCGACGTCCTGCCGGGCACCCCGCAGTGGGAGCGCTGCCGCCATCTGTTCACCTCGGACGTGAACGCGGCCATCGCCGGTTTCTTCGCCGGCGGAGCGGACGAGGTGCTGGTCAACGAAGCCCACTGGACGATGCGCAACCTCCTGCTGGAACAACTCGACGAGCGCGCCGAGATGCTGACCGGGCGCCACAAGGCCCTGAGCATGGTCGAGGGCGTCCAGCACGGCGACGTCGACGGCATCGCCTTCGTCGGCTACCACACCGGAGCCGGCACTCAGGGCGTACTGGCACACACCTATCTGGCCAACACCCTCACCGGCGTCTGGGTCAACGGCACGCGCGCCGGCGAGGGCTATCTGAACTCCCTCGTCGTGGCCGAGTACGGCGTGCCCGTGGTGCTGGTCACGGGCGACGACCGGACCTGCCAGGACGCGCAGGGATACGCCCCGCAGGCGCCCGCCGTGGCGGTCAAGGACCATGTCTCGCGCTATGCGGCGGTGTGCCGTCCGCCGGCCCGCACGGCGGCCGAGATCCGGGACGCGGCCTGCGAGGGCGCCGCGCTCGCGGTGCGTCACGAGCCGGTACGCGGCGGCCCGTTCCGGTTCGAGTTGGAGTTCGACGCCGAGCATCTGGTGGGTGCCGCGACATGCGTGCCCGGCGTGGAGCGCTGCGGTGAGCGCCGCGTCGCGTATACCAGTCAGGAGATGTACGACGCCATCCGGTGTTTCAAGGCGGTCACCACGATCGTCTCGTCCGCCGTGGAGGAACAGTATGGCTGAGACCGAATGTGCAGAGCACCCGTCCGCCCCGGAGGCAGAGGCGGTCGATCAGCAGGCGCTCGACGAGGTGGTGCGGTTCACCTCGGACCTGATCCGCATCGACACCGCCAATGCCGGCGACGGCACCTGCCGGGAGCGCCCGGCCGCCGAGTACGTCGCCGAGCGGCTGACCGACGTGGGCATCGAGCCGGTCCTGTTGGAGCGCACCCCGGGGCGCACCAATGTCGTCGCCCGTATCGAGGGCGCCGACCCGTCCGCCGACGCCCTGCTGGTGCACGGGCATCTGGACGTGGTCCCCGCCGAGCCCGCCGACTGGCAGGTCCACCCCTTCTCGGGGGAGGTCCGCGACGGCGTGGTCTGGGGCCGCGGCGCCGTCGACATGAAGAACATGGACGCGATGATGCTCGCCGCCGTCCGGCAGTGGGCCCGCAGCGGAGTGCGTCCGCGGCGCGACATCGTGCTGGCGTTCACCGCCGACGAGGAGGCCACCGCCGCGGACGGCTCGGGATTCCTGGCCGACCACCACGCCGCCCTCTTCGAGGGTTGTACCGAGGGCATCAGCGAGTCGGGTGCCTTCACGTTCCATGCCGGCGGCGGAATGCGGATCTATCCGATCGCGGCCGGAGAGCGCGGCACCGCCTGGCTGAAGCTGACGGCCCGGGGCCGGGCTGGGCACGGCTCGAAGGTCAACCGCGACAACGCGGTCAGCCGGCTGGCCGACGCGGTGTCCCGGATCGGCGCGCACGACTGGCCGGTGCGGCTCACCCCCACCGTCCGGGCCGCGCTGCGCGAGCTCGCCGCGCTGCACGGCATCGACGTCGACCCCGAGCGGCCCGACGTCGACGTCGACGCCCTGCTGGAGAAGCTGGGCCCGTCCGCCACGCTGGTCGAGCCCACGGTGCGCAACAGCGCCAACCCCACGATGCTGTCGGCCGGTTACAAGGTCAATGTGATCCCGGGGTGCGCCGTCGCGCAGGTGGACGGCAGGGTCGTCCCCGGCGGCGAGGCGGAGTTCCGTACGACCCTGGACGCGCTGACCGGTCCCCATGTCGCCTGGGACTACGAGCACGGTGAGGTCGCGCTGGAGGCCCCCGTCGACTCCCCGTCGTTCGCCGCGATGCGGGCCGCGATCGAGCGCTTCGACCCGGACGGCCGCACCGTGCCGTACTGCATGTCCGGGGGCACGGACGCCAAGCAGTTCTCCCGGCTGGGCATCGTCGGCTACGGCTTCTCCCCGCTGAAGCTGCCCGAGGGGTTCGACTACCAGGCGCTCTTCCACGGCGTGGACGAGCGGGTGCCGGTGGAGGGCCTGCACTTCGGCGTGCGGGTGCTCGACCACTTCCTGCGCAACGTACCGGGGTGCGGACGGCCCACCACGGGCTGACGCCGGGCGCGCGGCCGCGGCAGGCTGCCCGCCAGCCGCTGTTCGAACGGCTTCTTCGTCCACATTTGCCATGGGGCGGCCATGAACTGACGTCCTATCAGCGACGCGTGTCATATGCGTTGACATGTCCGTTACCTGTGTCACAACATGGGCGCGCGTTACCGACTGGTTGGTACGAGGTGTTCTTGTGGAGGTCTGCGTGCCCAGCGTGTCCCGAGTCGCATCCCACCCGGTACTCCGCATGTCCCTCGCCCTGCTGACCGGCACCGCCCTGACCGCACCCCTCGTCCTGAGCGCCCCCGCCGCCGCCACGGAGGACGCCGACCCGTACACGGTCACCGCCCTGAAGGCGACCGTACGGGCGGGCTCGCACAACTGCACCGTGGACGCGGACCTCTACCGCCCGCGGGGCGTCGACGCGGCGCACCCGGCGCCCGCCGTGCTGACCACCAACGGCTTCGGCGGCAGCAAGGCGGACGGCTCGACCGACGCCATCGCCCGGACGTTCGCCACCCGCGGCTATGTCGCACTCGCCTACTCCGGCCTGGGGTTCGGCAAGACCGGCTGCCCCATCTCGCTCGACGACCCCGGGATCGACGGACGGGCGGCGAGCCGGCTGATCGACCTGCTCGCCGGGACCCGCGCCGACGACGACGGCACCCGGGTCGACTTCGTTGCCAAAGACGGGCCCGGCGACCCCAGTGTCGGCATGATCGGCGGGTCCTACGGCGGGGCAATCCAGATGGCCACCGCCGCGGTCGACCACCGCGTCGACGCACTGGTCCCGCTGATCACCTGGAACGACCTCTTCTACTCCCTCACCCCGAACGACGCCGACCGCCCGAACGGCGTCAGCGGCCCCGTCCCGGGGGCCTACAAGCAGGAGTGGACGAACGGGTTCTTCCTCATCGGCGAGGCACAGGGGCTGCTGCACCCGGGCCTGGATCCGTCGCGGCTCGGCGGCGCCGGCTGCCTGCACTTCGTCGCACCGGCCTGCCGCACCAAGCGGCTGTTGGACTCCCGCAGTTACCCGGCCGACGAGACCCGGGCGATGCTCCAGTACACACGGAGCGTCTCGCCGGTGTCCTATCTGAAGTCCGTGAAGGCGCCCACCCTGCTCGTCCAGGGCCAGGCCGACACCCTCTTCAACCTCAACGAGGCCGCGTCCACCTACCGCACACTCGCCGCCCAGGGCACGCCGGTCAGGATGATCTGGCAGTCCTGGGGCCACAGTGGCGGGATGAAGAACCCGGCGCCGGGTGAACTCGACCTGGCCAGGGGAAACTTGGAGACCAGCTATGTGGGGCAGCGGATCCTCGCCTGGTTCGACCGCTATCTGCGGCACCGCACCACCACCCCCACCGGACCGGCCTTCGCGTACTACCGGGACTGGGTGACCAGCGGCCCCACCTACGCCACCTCGTCCGTCTTCCCCGCGGCCGGCAGCCGCCGGCTCTATCTCTCCGGGGACGGCACGCTCGTCGACGACCGCGCCGGCGTGGTCCGCGGCAGCCGTACGTACCGCAATCTGCGGCTGCCCACCAGCCACTCGGAGAGCTCGCTGGCCGGTCTGGTCGGGCTGCCCGACCCGCAGTCGTACGACATCCGGGGCACCTATCTCGACTGGACCTCGGCGCCGGTGGCGGGCGGACCGCTGGACGTGGTGGGCTCCCCCGCGGTGACCCTGCGGGTGGTCTCGCCGCAGGCCGAGCAGGACCAGAACTCCTCGGACGCAGCCGACAAGCTGGTGCTCTTCGTCAAGCTCTACGACGTGGCGCCGGACGGGCAGAAGACGCTGGTGCACCGGCTGGTGGCCCCGGCCCGGGTGCCCGATGTGACCCGTCCGTTCACCGTGGAACTCCCGGGCATCGTGCACCGCTTCCAGCCGGGGCACCGGCTGCGGCTGGTGATCGCCGCGAGCGACTCCGCGTATGCGGGAAACCGCGGGGTGAAGCGGGTGACGGTCACCAGCGCGCCCGAGGACACCGGGGTCCTCGAACTCCCCATCACCCAGGGGTCCGTGCCGTAGCGGACGGAGTGGAGGCCGTAGTTCCTTCCGGCGTCAGCCCTCGGTGACCTCGATGGCCTGTACGGGGCAGGCGCGGGCGGCCTCGCGCACCAGCGGGTCGCCGCCGCCGTCCTCGCGGCCCGGCAGCAGGGCGCTGAAACCGTCGTCATCCTGGGTGAAGACCGACGGGGCCGTCAGCGCGCACTGGCCGGCACCGATACAGACCTCTTTGTCAATGGTGATCCGCATCTCGGGACCCCTTTCGTTGGCGGTGCCGCCTCCGGTGGTGCCGATCGGCGCTACCAGGCCAGCGGCAGTTCGATCATTCCCTGGAGAGTGTCTCCCGGCTTGAACGGAATCTCGGCAGCCGGCACGGCGAGTCGCAGATCGGGGATTCGCCGGAAGAGCGAGCGTAGCGCGATCTCCATTTCGGCACGGGCCAGATTCTGGCCGAGGCACTGGTGGATGCCGAAGCCGAACGCGACGTGGTGGCGCGCCGAGCGGCCGACGTCCAGCTCGTCCGGTGCCGGATAGGCCGCCTCGTCGCGGTTGATCAGCGAGGTCGGGAACACCACGCCGTCCCCGGCGCGGATGGTGCGGCCGCCGATCTCGATGTCGTCGGTCGCCACCCGCAGCATGCCGTCGGCTATGGACAAAAACCGCAGCAGCTCCTCGACGGCGGCCGGCATCAGGCTCTCGTCGGCCCTCAACTGGGCGAGCTGGTCGGGGTGTTGGAGCAGGGTGAAGGTGCCGAGCGAGATCATGTTGGCGGTGGTCTCGTGGCCGGCGACCAGCAGGACCATGGCCAGCCGGACCAGTTCCTCGCGCTGCAGCGAGCCGCTCCGGAGGCGCTCGGCGATCAGCTCGTCCAGCAAGCCGTCGCCGGGTTCCGTCTCCTTACGGGCGATCAGTTCCCCCAGGTATCCCTCCAGTTCGAGCCGGGACGCCTCGCTCTCCTGCGCCGAACGCCCGCGGAGCAGGCGGCGGGAGCAGTCCTCGAAGAACTCGTGGTCGGCGTACGGGACACCGAGCAGCAGACAGATCACCATCGAGGGGACCGGCAGGGCGAAGGCGGAGACCAGTTCGGCGGGCGGGCCCTGGGCCAGCATCCGGTCCAGGAGTTCGTCGACGATCCGCTGGATCCGCGGCCGGAGGGCGGCGGTCCGCTTGAGGCTGAAGCTGGGGATCAGTATCCGCCGCTGGGCGTTGTGCTCGGGATCGTCCACGCCGAGCAGCGGGGTCCGCACCCGTCGGGCGGTCTCGAACCGCTTCAGCGTGATGGGGAACGCCGGATTCTGCCGGTTGGACGAGAGGCGCGGGTCGACCAGCAGGGTCCGCGCCGCGGCGTGGCCAGTCACCGCCCAGATCTTGCGGCCGTCATAGAGGGAGACATGGGAGAGCGGGCCGGACTCGCGCAGCGGCCGGTAGTTCGCCGGGGGGTGATAGGGGCAGCTGCGGTCCTGGGGGAAGGAGATGGTCTGGGTCACGGTTCCTCCGTGCGGGTGGCGTGAGGTACTCACCACTGGGACGCCACCGGGGTCCGCCGTGTGACATGCCTGGGGCGAGCGGGGTGTGCCGCGCTGATCTCCGTGGGGATGCGGTGGGCCGGGCGCCGCTCCGGAGCCTTCGGTCAACGCGGCGCGACGGCGGTCCCGTTGGGCGTGCTCACCTCCCCTCGACGGCGGTTTCCGCCGCTCGGTGCGGCGGGTTCGCCTGTCGAACGTCCGGGCCTGCGCCGGGTGTTCCCGCCGGGCGCAGGAGCGTTTCCAGCACTCCGTCCAGGTGTCGTTCGCGGGCCGGGCCGTCCGGCAGGGAGCGCGGGACCGAGTGGCTGAGCTGGGTGTGGCCCAGATAGGCGGTGTACGCCAGCAGGCCGCGGTGCTGGGCCTCGTCCTCCGGGAAGCCCAACTCGACGAAGAGGTCGGCGATATGGCCGATCCGGCGGTCGGTGACCCGGGCGAGCGCGGCGGCCACCCGCGGATCCGTGGCGGAGGCCAGCAGCGAGACCTCCAGGGGGTCCTCGGCGGCCCGGCGGGTGGCGCGGCGGAAGAGCAGGCGGAGCCGTTCGCCGGGGTCGGGCTCGTCGGCGAGCTCGTCCATCACGGCTTCGGTGCGGGACTCCGCCCAGCGGTCCAGGGCGGCCTCGATGAGTGCGTCGCGGTTGGCGAAGTGCCAGTAGAAGCTGCCCTTGGTGGTGCCCAGGCGGGCCGCCAGCGGTTCCACGGCGACCGCCGCGAGGCCGCCCTCGCCCATGGCCGCCAGGGCTGCCTCGGCCCAGTCCTGCACGGTCAGCCGCTGCCGTGCGGCGCCGCCACCGGTCTCCTTCGTCCGCTCTCGCACCATGACCATACGCTAGCGTACGGTCAAAACATACGCCAGCGTATGGAGGTGTCCTGTGTACACGGTCCGCGACGTCCACACCCGCACCGTTCAGGCCCCGGCGGAAGCCGTAGGGGCCCTGATCGACCGGCTGGGTGGCGAGCCCGACCCGCTCTTCCCGACGCCCGTCTGGCCGCCCCTGCGCCTCGACCGCCCCCTGGGCGTCGGCGCCGACGGTGGCCACGGATTCGTCCGCTATCACGTCGCCGCCTACGAGCCGGGCCGCCGCATCCGCTTCGCCTTCACCCCGGGCCCCTCCGGGGACAGTCCCGGCTACCACGAGGTCACCGTCCACCGCCTGGGAGCGGATCGCTGCCGGGTCGACCACGTCCTGGAGTCCCGGCTCCCGCTCGCCCGCCGGATCGCCTGGCATCTGGCCGTCCGCGCCGTCCATGGGACCGTCGTCGAGGAACTCTTCGACAACATCGAACGGGCGGCCACCGGAAGCCTCCGTGCCCCCGTCCGCCGGTCGCCCCGGGTGCGGCTGCTCAACCGCCTCCTGTGGGACCGGCCGACGGCCGTCGCCCTCCCGGAGGGCGCGCTTCTGGCACGCGGTGCCTTTCCCCATGCGGACTTCCAGGACGCCTGGCGGTTGCCGCTGCGGCCCGGTATGCCGCGCGAACCTGAAGTCTGGGAACGGGCGTTGCGCGCCGCCCCGTTCCCCGTGCTCGCCCGGCGCGGCGGCGAGACCCTGCTGGGCAAGGACGCCGGGCACCTGGACTTCCGCGCCTCGCTCCTGATCGCCGACGACCGGATCACGCTCGGCACGGTCGTCCGCACCCACCACCTGGGCGGGCGCCTCTACTTGGCCGCCGTCCGACGCATCCACCCCCTGATGGTCCGCGCCGTGCTGCGCCGGGTCCACCGCACGATGGCCCTGGCGGCGCCCGGCGCGGCGGAGCGGTGGCGGCGCGCCACCCCGTAGTGAGACCGGAAAACGGGAAGGCTCGGAACAGGAAAGCCGGAGGCCCTGAACCGCTAGTCATGGGTGGCACTCAGTGCCACACTCGGTGCATGGCGCAACGAGACGACCCGGCCCAGCGGCAGACCCTCGGCACGGACCAGGCATGGGCGGCCCTCGGCGGCGATCCCGGGCTCACCCGGCGGATCTCCTACGGCGGCCCGCCCGGCCTGCTGGCCGCCCGCCTCCCGGTCATGGCCCTGGCCCGCGCCACAGTGGCCGTCTGCGGGCTCGCCGCGGCCGAGCTGGCCGCTCAGCGGGACGGTGGCCCGCTGCCCGCCGTACGGGTCGACGACGGCGCGGTGGCCACCGCCTTCGTCAGCGAACGACACCTGCGGATCGACGGCCGCGCCCCCACCAACTTCGCGCCGCTCTCCCGTTTCTGGCGCACCGCCCACGGCTGGCTGCGCACCCACGCCAACTACCCGCACCACCGCGCCCGTCTGCTCGACGCGCTGGGCCTCCCGGACACCGCCGGCCCCGAGCAGGTCGAGGCCGTGATCGCCGCACGGGGCGCCGAGGAGCTCCAGGAGGCCGTCTGCGCGGCGGGCGGACTGGCCGTCGCCGTCCGCACCCCCGAGGAGTGGTCCGCGCACCCACAGGGCGCCGCCATCACCCCGCACCCGCTGCTGACACGGGAACTCCTGGCCACCGGTGCGCCGCCGCGCAGACTGCCGGCCCGCGCCGGCGACCCGGTGCTGCCCGCCGCCGGACTGCGCGTCCTGGACCTGACCCGGGTAATCGCCGGCCCGGTCGCCACCCGTACGCTCGCCCTCCTCGGCGCCGACGTCCTGCGCATCGACGCCCCACAGCTCCCGGAGAGCCAGGACGCCCACAGCGACACCGGTTTCGGCAAGCGCTCCACCGCACTCGACCTCGGGTCGGCCGCCGGCCGCGCGTCCTTCGAGGCGCTGCTCGCGAAAGCGGACGTGGTGGTGACCGGCTACCGCCCCGGTGCCCTCGACCGCTTCGGACTCGCTCCCGAGGCCCTCGCGGAACGCCGCCCCGGGCTGATCGTGGCTCGGCTCTCCGCCTGGGGCGACGGCGGCCCCTGGAGCGGCCGGCGCGGCTTCGACAGCCTCGTCCAGGCCGCGACGGGCATCGCCGCCGTGGAGGCGCACGCCGACGGCACCCCGGGGACGCTGCCCGCCCAGGCACTGGACCACGGCAGCGGGTACCTGCTGGCCGCGGCGGTACTGCGTTCCCTCACCGAGCAGGCCCGGACGGGTGGTTCGCATCTGGCGACCCTCGCGCTGGCCCGTACGGCACGCTGGTTGGTACACGACCTCGGGGACAAGCCCGAACGGCACACGCCCGAGGACACCACGGAACCCGCGGCCCCAACGGGCTACGACCCCGCGCACTACCTCCGCGAAACCGACAGCCCCGCAGGACGGCTGCGCCACGCCCTGCCCCCGGTTTCCTTCGAGGGCGGACCGGTGAACTGGGCGACACCGCCGGGACTTTGGGGCACCGACGCACCCACATGGCGCTGAACGGGCCCGCGTGGCGCTGAACGGGCCGTGCGCTCCCCTCCCTGCAACGGGGAACGACCCCCAAGGCTCCGGGCCGGCCACCCCCGCGCCCGGAGCCCCCAGGGCGACGTCCGACGTGCAAATAGGGGTGGTTGGCCCACCGGACCCGCCCCTCGTACGATCTGCTGATGACGAGCACCGACCGCTATCTCGCACGTGGCCCCCGGGTGGGCATCCGGCACTTCACCGCCGACGACCGGCAGGAATTCACCGCCCTCGCCCGGGAGAGCGCCGAACTGCACCGGCCCTGGCTCTTCCCCCCGGATACCGACGCCGCGTTCGACGGCTATCTGGCGCGACTCCAGGAACCGCTCCGTGAGGGCTTCCTGTTCTGCGAGCACGACAGCGGCCGGATCGCGGGCTACCTCACCATCAACAACATCGTGCACGGCGCCTTCCTCTGCGGCGCCATCGGCTACGGCGCCTTCGCCCACGCCGCCGGACGGGGCCTGATGAGCGAGGGACTGCGGCTGGTGCTCCGCCACGCCTTGGGCCCCATGGGCCTGCACCGCCTGGAGGCCAACATCCAGCCGTCCAACAAGCACTCGATCTCACTCGTCGAGCGCGCGGGCTTCCGTCTGGAGGGCTTCTCCCCGGACTTCCTCTTCGTCGACGGAGCCTGGCGCGACCACGAACGGTGGGCCCTCACCCGCGAGATGCTCCCGGAAGACGAGGACGACCCGGCGGACCAGGAGGACGACGGAGCGGCCCCGGCCGCCCGGAGGGGCGGCGAGACGCGGTGAGCGCCCCCAAGGAGCCGGGGGACGTCGTCGTCCGCCGCGCGGTACCGATCTTCCGGATCTTCGACGTGGCCACGGCACACGCCTTCTACGTCGACTACCTCGGCTGCACCGTCGACTGGGAACACCGCTTCGAGCCCGGTATGCCGCTCTACACCCAGGTCTCCCGCAGCGGACTGGTCCTGCACCTCTCGGAGCACCACGGCGACGCCACCCCCGGCTCCACGGTGTACGCCGAGCTGACGGGGGTGCGTGCGCTGCACGCCGAACTGGCCGCCAAGGACTACCCGCACCTGCGCCCCGGCCTGGAAGAGGACGACTTCGGCACCTGCCTCACCCTGACCGACCCCTTCGGCAACCGGATCCGCTTCAACGAGCCCCGCCCGGAGGAAGAGAGAAGTTAGCGCACGCCGACGGGAGGGCCGCTACCGGCCCTTCCGGTTGATCTTCATCGTGTCCATGTCGGTGGCGGTGGCCCGCAGCTCGCGGTAACCCAGGCCCGCCACCCGCAGCGCCTCCTGCGCCTTCTCCTCCCCGAGCGCGGCGGCCATCTCCTCGCCGTACTCGGCGTCCGAGACGATGACATAGCGGTAGCTGAAGGAGTGCAGCGCGGTGTCGTAGGCGAGCGAGCCCTCGGCGGTGAACCTCATCTGGGCGAGCCCGTGGTCGTCGGCCTCCGTGAGCAGCGTCGTCCGGGCCTCCTCGGTGAGGTTGTCCCACTTGCCGCGGACGATCACTCGGTAGGTGTGCTGCGTGGCCATCTCCACCGCTTCCGTTCTGCCGTGCCGTTCCGGTGTGCAGCAGTAGAGGCTATGCGCCCGTGGCCCCGTCCGCCCGGGCATTTTCGTGCAACCCCCTGCAACCACAGGCCGTTTGCGCACCGCCCGTTAAGATCGCCGTATGCGCCGGAACGTGCTGATCGATGCCCCGTCCAACCTGGGACTGCGGCCGCCCGCCCCGGGTGCGGTGCCCGGTTGCTACAAACTCGCCGGAGCACTGCGGGAGCAGGGACTGCTGCGGCGGCTCGGGGCACTGGAGGGCGGCGTGGTGGTGCCGCCCCGTTACGGCCTGGGGGACTGGCGCGAGGGAGACGGGGACTTCCACGCCACGGCGATCGCCGGATACACCGTGCGGCTCGCCCGCCGGGTGGAGGGCCATGTACGCGGCGGCGACTTCCCCGTCGTCCTCGGCGGCGACTGCAGCATCCTGCTCGGCGCGGTGCTCGCGTTGCGACGCCTGGGACGGTACGGCGTGGCCTATCTGGACGGGCACACCGACTTCCGGCATCCGGGGAACACCGAGGTGTGCGGCCCCGTCGGCGCCGCGGCAGGAGAGGGCATCGCCCAGATCACCGGCCGCGGCCAGGCCGATCTGACGGACATCGAGGGTCTCCGCCCGTATGTCCGCGACGAGGACGTGAGCCTCCTCGGGGCCCGCGAAGCGGAAGAGGGCCAGGAGGAGCTGGCCCGACTGGGCATCAGCTGCACCAACGTGGCGGAGATCCGGCGGCGCGGCCCGGAGACGGTCGCCCGGGCAGCCCTGCGGCACCTCCAGAACTCCCCGTTGGACGGCTTCTGGATCCATCTGGACGCCGATGTGCTGGACCGGTCCGTGATGCCCGCGGTGGACAGCCCCGACCCCGGCGGCCTGTTCGCCGACGAACTGCGGGCGCTGCTCTCCCCGTTGGCGGCCTCCCCACGCTGTGTGGGCGTCACCGTGGCGATCTACGACCCGGACCGCGACCCCGACGGCTCCGGGGCGGTCCTGCTGGCCGATCTCCTCGAAGGCGTCTTTGCGCAACCCTGACCCCGCCTGGCCGGCAGGAGCCCTGTTCAGACGGGCGATCGCGTTGTTCCATGGTCAACAGGGGGCCGCCGCAGCCGAGGGGGTCCGGTCCGAACTGCGAGGCAACCGTGGCCACGAGTGTGCGACGCACCACCCTGACCCTGCCCCTGGCCTCCCTCGGCCCCGACAACCCGCTGCCCGCACTTCACGCCGCCGGGGACGTGCACCGCGTCGAGATCCCCCAGGGCGCCGCGCTTCCCGCCGACATGGCGCGGCAGATCGGCCGGCAACCGCTGCGCTCACTCCTCCCGGTCCGCATGCGGGACGGCTACGGCCGGGACCGCCACAGCACCGACCTCGATGCACTGGTCATCGAGAACGACCGGCTGCGCGCGACCGTCCTGCCCGGCCTCGGCGGCCGGATCCATTCCCTCCACCACAAGCCCACCGGGCGCGAACTGCTCTACCGCAACCCGGTGGTGCAACCCGCTGCCTTCGCCCTCAACGGGGCGTGGTTCTCCGGCGGCATCGAGTGGAACATCGGCGCCACCGGGCACACCACCCTCTCCTGCGCCCCGCTGCACGCCGCCCGGGTCCCGGCCCCCGACGGCGGTGAGATGCTCCGTCTGTGGGAGTGGGAGCGGCTGCGCGACCTGCCCTTCCAGGTGGACCTGTGGCTGCCCGACGGCGGCGACTTCCTGTACGTGGGCGTGCGGATCCGCAACCCGCACCACCACACCGTCCCGGTGTACTGGTGGTCCAACACCGCCGTCCCCGAGGACGAGCACACCCGCGTACTGGCCCCGGCCGACGCCGCCTGGCACTTCGGATACGAGCGCACCCTGCGGAGGGTCCCGGTGCCGGAGTCCGACGGGGCGGACCGCACCTACCCGTTGGAGAGCGAGTTCCCCGCGGACTACTTCTACGATCTGCCCGAGGGCGCCCGCCCCTGGATCGCCGCTCTCGACCGCGACGGCCGCGGCCTGGTGCAGACCTCCACCGCCACTCTCACCGGCCGCAAGCTGTTCGTGTGGGGCGCCGGGCGGGCCGGCCGGCGCTGGCAGCGCTGGCTCACCGAACCGGGCACCGGCGGCTACGCCGAGATCCAGGCCGGGCTGGCCCGCACGCAGCTGGAGCACGTCCCGCTCGACGCCGGTGGGGAGTTCGCCTGGCTGGAGGCGTACGGGCCACTGGCCGCCGATCCCGCGGCCGTGCATGGCGCGGACTGGGCGGCGGCCCGCGCCGCCGTGGAGACCGGCCTGGCGGCGGCGCTGCCCCGGGACGACGTCGATGCCGCGTACGCGGCCTGGCTCCCGTATGCCGACGTGGAACCGAAGGAAAACCTGGCCACCGGCTCCGGCTGGGGCGCCCTCGAAGTGGCCCGCGCCGGCCTGGAACTCCCCGGTACGCCGTTCGACCCCGGCACCATGGGCGCCGAGCAGCAGCCCTGGCTGGCACTGTTCAGGACGGGGGAACTGCCGGCCGCCGGCCCCGTCCCCGGGCCCGCGCCGGTCGCCCCGGCCTGGCGCGACCTCCTGGAATCCGCCCGACCGGGACCGGCCGTCGAGTACCACCTCGGGCTCGCCCAGTGGCACGCCGGCGACCGCGCGCAGGCCGTGCGCAGCTGGGAGCGGGCGCTGGCGCACGGCGCCGGGTGCCTGCCGCTGTACTGCCTGGCCGTCGCCGAGTCCGTCGCGGGCGAGACCGCGCACGCCGCCGACCGGTTCACCGAGGCGTTCGACTGCGCCACCGGGGCGGCCGCCGCCGATGTCCCGACTGCCTCTGGCGATCCGGCCGCCGCCCGGGCCGGGCGGGAGGTCCTGTCCGCCCTCGTTCGTGAGGCGGTGCCCGCGCTGCTCGCGGCGGGCCGGGCCGAGGCCGCCGCCGGAATGCTGGCGGCACTGCGCCCGCCCGACCGTGCCCGCGGCCGCTTCCGCCTGCTGACGGCACAGGTCCTGCTGGCCCAGGGACAGCCTGGGGCGGCCCGCGAGATCTTCGACGAGGGCTTCGAGATCGCCGATCTCCGGGAGGGCGACGAGACGTTGAGCGATACCTGGTACGCCATTGCCGAGCGGCTGCTGGCGGGGGACGGTCCGGTCACCGCGGAGATCGCCGCGCGGGCCCGCGCGGAGCATCCGCTACCGGAGCGGTACGAGTTCCGGATGCGTCCGGCGGAGCGCACGTAGCGGCTTCGGTGCCGCGATCTGGCATATGCCACTTCGAAAAGATCGCCGGACCGCGGAATCACCACCGATCGTCACGCGTTGTGACGGTCATGAAGGCAATTACCACGAACAGTTATGGCGGTCCCGAGGTTCTCACCTACTCCGACCAACCCGATCCCAAGGTCGGTCCGGACTCGGTGCTGATCCGGGTGAAGGCCGCCGGAGTCAATCCGGTCGACTGGAAGATCGTCGCGGGCTATCTGGACGGCGTGATGCACGCCCACTTCCCGCTCATCCCTGGATGGGACATGGCGGGAGTGGTCGAGGCGGTCGGCGCCGACGCCCCCGAATACGCGGTAGGCGACGAAGTCATCGGCTACGTCCGCAAGGACGAGGTGCAGCACGGCACCTACGCCGAACTCGTCGCCGCCCCGGTGCGCACCCTGGCCCGCAAGCCCGAGGCGCTCAGCTGGCAGCAGGCCGCCGGACTGCCGCTCGCCGGGCTGACGGCCTATCAGTCGCTCAAGCGGGTCCGGGTCAAGGCCGGCGACCTGGTGCTGGTGCACGCCGCCGCCGGCGGAGTCGGCTCGCTGGCCGTCCAGATCGCGGTCGCCGAGGGAGCCCGCGTGATCGGTACAGCCAGCGAGCGCAACCACGACTTCCTGCGATCCCTGGGCGCCGAACCGGTGACCTACGGCGACGGGCTCGCGGACCGGGTGCGGTCCCTGGCGCCCGAAGGCATCGACGCCGCCCTGGACTTCGTCGGCGGCGGCGCGGTGGAACTCTCGCAGGAGGTGCTCAAGGACCGCAGTCGGGTGGCGTCGATCGCCGACGGCGAAGTGCGCGCGAAGGGCGGCCACATGGTGTGGGTCAGACCCGACACCGCCGACCTGACCGAACTGGCCATCCTCGCGGACGCGGGCAAGCTCACCGTGCCGGTCGACACGACCCTCCCGCTCCGGGAGGCCGCCGAAGCGTTCCGACTCAGCATGGCCGGCCGGACCCGCGGCAAGATCGTCCTGGAGGTGTGAGGGAGGGGAGGACAGGAGACGGGAGGGCAGCCAGAAGGCCGGCAAGGAATCCGGGAAGGCGGTCAGAAAGGCGGGAAGGAGGCCGGCAACGAAGACAGGAAGGAAGGCAGGGAGGAGGGAAGAAACAGCGCGAGGCTGGCGGCGCGGCACTGAGCGGAGCGCGGCGCGATGACCTGGGAGTTCCTGAAGACCTACGAGCCCTGGGTGCGGTCGACGTATTCAAAGACCGAGCCGTCGGGGTGACGGGCGATCAGGTTGCGACCGATGGGGGTGGGCAGCGGCCCGGCGATGATCTCCGCGCCGACCGCGGTGAGATCGGCCACCGCCTCGTCGACATCCTTCACGGCCAGCGTCGCGGTGATCTTCCGCAGTACCGACAGCTCCGCCTCGGGGCCGCTCATCAGGAAGAAGCACCCGACCGCGGCGACCGCCACCCCGCCGCGTTGGAAGCGAATCGCCTCGGCGCCGGTAAGCCGTTCGTAGACCGTGACCGCGGCATCGAGGTCGCCGACACATACCCGAAGAGAGGTCCCCAGAATGTCCATATGAAACAGCCTAGTTGGGCTGCCCGAGACTGCGCGAACCCTGGGCGTGATGTGGTCGCGGTGTGGCGGGGCGGTGGGAGCGGGGTGGCGGAAGTGTGGTGTGCCGTGCTGACGCTACGTCAGGCCCGGCACAGGATTTCCCCGTGCAGCATGGCGAACCAGCCGTCCTGCTGAGCGCCCCACTCCCGCCAGGCCGCGGCGATACGGGTCAGATCCTCCTTGGTGGCGTGCCCGCCGTCGATCGCGATCCTGGCGTAGGAGGAGGCCACCGTGCGCTCCGCCCACAGATCGGACCACCAGGCGCGTTCCTCGGGGGTCTGGTAGCACCAGGTGCCCGCGGTCGCGGTGATGCTCTCCTGCGCGAAGCCCGCCTGGCGCGCCCAGGCGTGCAGTCGGCGCCCGGCGTCCGGTACGCCGCCGTTGGCGCGGGCCACCTGCCGGTACAGGTCCAGCCAGTCGTCCATGCCCTCCACTTCCGGATACCAGGTGAAGGTGGCGTAGTCCGCATCGCGAGCGGCGACGATGCCACCAGGCTTGGTGACGCGGCGCATCTCGCGCAGCGCCTGCACCGGATCGCCCACGTGCTGCAGGACCTGGTGGGCGTGCGTCACGCAGAAGGTGTCGTCCGGGAAGTCCAGGGCGTGGACATCGCCGGTCGTGAAGTGGACGTTCTCCACTCCGCGGTCGGCGGCCGTGGCGCGGGCCTGGTCCAGGATGGCGGGTGCGTGGTCCAGGCCGGTGACCTGACCGTCCGGCACCAGGGCCGCCAGGTCGGCGGTGATGGTGCCGGGGCCGCAGCCGATGTCCAGGATCCGCATGTCGGGCAGGAGCGAATCCAGCAGGTATCCCGCCGAGTTGGCGGCGGTGCGCCAGGTGTGCGAGCGCAGTACGGACTCGTGGTGGCCGTGGGTGTAGACGGCGGATTCCTGCGGCATGGGGCGGCTCCTTCAGCGACATCGGGGGCTGCCGCACGAGGTCATGGCGAACCACGGCCGAGGTGCGGGTGCCCTGCGGCGTACTGCTCCACACGGTACGCGGGGGTCTCGTATGGCGAGAGATGCGTCTTGCGATGTGGACGCTAGGGGAGGGTGGAGGGGGTGGGGTGGGGGAGGGGGCCCCGGGGGGAGGGGGCCCGGGGGAGAGGGGGGCGGGAGAGGGGGCGGGAGAGGGGCCCGCGGCGGGCAGGTTTGTCGAGTTGGGTGCTGAGCTGGTCAGTTGGGGAGGAGGCGGTAGACGGTCAGGGCTTCGTTTTTCTTTTCCAGGGTCAACTCGCCTGGAATGGTGGTGACTTCGCCGTCGTAGGCGAGTGGGGTGTGGTCCGGTAGCCCGCCGATGCGCAGTTGGGGGAGTCGGGCCTCGCCGAGGACCGGGGAGCTGTGCGGGGTGCCCAGCAGGGCGGCGGTGAGGAGCCGGGTGCGGGCCAGGCGGCCGCCGTGCACCACGCGGACGTCGAGTACGCCGTCGGCCAGGTCGTGCCGGCGTACGGGTGCGGTGCCCAGGCCGCGGTACTGGCAGTTGCCGACGAACAGCAGCCAGACGGCGCGCCGTTCGCCGTTGATCTCCAGGCTCAGTGGTGTGGCGGAGCGCAGCACCTCCCAGGCGGCCAGGATTCCGGCGGGCCAGGCCCCGATCCGGTGGGCCCACCGCTCCCGGATCCGTACCAGTTCCGGGTATGCGCCGATGGAGAAGGTGTTGACGAAGTACTGGCCCTCCTGGTGCGGTGCGCAACGGAAGCGTGCCAGGTCAACGGCGACGGCCTCGCCGCTCTCGACGGCGCGCGCCGCGTCCGCGCGCGCCTCGATGCCCAGGTCGTAGGCGAAGTGGTTGAGGGTGCCGCCAGGGAGGACGGCGAGCGGGAGGCCGTGCCGCATCGCGACCGGGGCCGCCGCGTTGACGGTGCCGTCGCCGCCGAGCACGCCCAGCGCGCCGCCCTGCGCTCGGGCCTGTTCGGCGGCGTTCTCCAGTGCTTCCTCCAGGGAGGGGCCGTCCGGGCCGCCGGAGACCACGACCTCGGCGTGCGGCAGCACTCCGTGGACTTCCGCTACGCGATCCGGGCGCGTTCCTGAGCGTTGTCCGGAGCCGGCGTTCGCGACCACGAACAGCCCGCGTCCGCCGGGCAGTGCGGGCGCCTCGGCGCGTGGCCGGGCCGGCGGGGCGAGTTGGGCGCGGGTCGGCGCGATGCCGCGGACCGCGAAGGCCGCGCCCACGCCGAGTGCGGCGCCCGCCAGCACATCGCCCGGATAGTGCACTCCCGTATAGATCCGCGAGAACGCAACGGAGACGGCGAGCGGGGCGACGGCCAGGCCCCACCACTTGTCCTCGAAGGCGACGCCGGTGGCGAACGCCGCCGCCGAGGCCGCATGACCGGAGGGGAAGGAGGAGGTGAAGGGCTGGCGGCTGAGCCGGCGCACTATCGGCACGGCGTCCAGCAGTGGCCGGGCGCGGCGTACGGAGCGCTTGCCGAGCGTGTTCACCGTGGCGGAGGCCAGGGCCAGCGACGCCACACCGCGCAGGGCGGCGCGACGGGCCGGCCGCCCGCCGAGAGCCGCCGCTCCGGCTGCGACGCCGAACCACAGCAGCCCGTGGTCGGCACTGCGGGTCAGTCGGGGCAGGACGCGTTGGGCGCCCGGCCACTCGCGATTCGCGATCCGGTCGAAGGCCCACCGGTCGAGGTCGGTGAGGAGCGTTCGCTTTCGCATGCGCATGGGTGATCTGTACCCGGGGAGGGGCGGGGCAGGCGGGGGAGGAGCTGATGGGCTGTCGGGAGCGGTTTACTGGGAGCGGTTTACTGTGCCGGGGTGGCGGCAGCTGGTGTTGTGGGGTGCGGGCGGAGTGTTCTGCTTCAGGCCGCGGTGCCTTCCTGCGTGGGCTGTGTGTCGGTACGGGAGGGTGGAGGAGCGGATGTCGTGGGTGGTTCGGCGTCGGAACGATGACGATCTTGATGCCTGTGTGGCGGTGCTCGCTGAGGTGCACGCGCACAGCGGCTATCCCCATCACTGGCCCGACGATCCGGTTCGGTGGCTCACTCCCGATGGGCTGACGGCTGCCTGGGTCGTCGAGTCGGGCGGGACGGTGTTCGGCCATGCCGCGCTGTGCGGACGTGAGGTCAGTCGGCTCTACGTTGCGCCCGGCGCCCGGGGGTACGGACTCGGGGCGCGGTTGATGACCGTCGTCGAGGCGGAGGCGGCGGCTCGTGGGCTGCGGCTCGTACTGGAGGTGAAGACGTCCGACACGTCGGCCGTTGCGTTGTACGAGCGCCGGGGCTGGGTGCGGCGCGGCACCGAGCGGCAGGAGTGGGGCGTGGCAGCGGCGGCGTCGGAAGTGGTGGACGTGGTGGAGGTGCATCGGTATGAGGCGCCGACGGGTGGGGGACGGGAAGCGGAGGTTTAGGAGGCGTGTGGCTTGGCGGCCCGGTGGGGAGCGGGCGGCAATGCTCCATCCAGGGGTAGTGGTCTCGTTCGCTGTCGTGCGGTCTCGGCCGGTCTCGGCCGGTGGCGCTCGGTGACTTTCGGTCGTGGCCGGTGCGGCGGGTCGTGCTCGGTCGGGGTGGGTGCCGTTCGCCTCGGGGGCGGCGGTCACCCTCCGGTGACGTGTCGTCCCCCGTCGCCACCACCCTGATCTGCGAAGGTGGTCGGGGCCGTTCATCATGTGATGGGCCCACGATCGACCGGCCGCCGTCGAGTGGAGGTACGGATGCAGCGGACCGCACCGGATCCGCAGCGGGAGCCGGATCCGGCCCCGCCGGTGGGCCTGCCGGTCCTTCCGGAACTCGCCGCGCACCTCTCCGCGGCGGCCGACCGCGCCGCCCCCGAACCCCCCGGCGGCTCCCTTCCCCTGCGTACCGCCGCCTGCGGTTACTGGGAGCGCCGCGGACTGTTCACTCCTGCCGACCGAGTGCTCGCCGCCCCTGGGGCGGCCGCTCTGCTCCTCGCCCTGTATGCCGCGACGGAGGGCGCGGTGCTGCTGACGCGGCCGTGCGCCGAGTGGTACGCGCCGCCTGCCCGGCTGCTCGGGCGGCCGGTCCATGTGACGCCGGTGCCGGCGGAGTCGGGCGGGTTGCCGGATCCGTTCGCGCTGCTGGAGACCGTACGGCGGGCCCGGATGCACGGTGACACGCCGCGCCTCCTCGTCTTGTCCGTCGTCGACGACCCGACCGGCACCTGCCCGCCACCGGAGCAGCTGCACGAGGTGTGCGAGGCGGCTGCCGAGGAGGGGCTGTGGGTCGTCAGCGACGAATCGCGCCGGGATCTGTTGCACGATCCGCATGACACGGTGGTGCTCAGCCCCGCCGAGATGCTGCCCGGCGAGGTCGTGGTGCTGACCGATCTGCGGGCCGCGCTGCTGCCTGCCTCCTGGCCCGCCGCGCTGGCCCGTTTTCCGGGCACCCGACGCGGCGCCCTCCTACGGGACGCGGTGTGCCAGACGCTGGCCCGCCTGTACACCCCGCTCGCCGGGCCGCTGGCCCATGTGGTCACCTATGCGCTCGGCGAGCCGGACGCCGTACGGGAGCGGACCGCGACCGCGGCCCGGGTGTACGGGGCGCTCACGGGGGCGCTGCACCACACGCTCACCGGGGCGGGGGCGCTCTGCCGTCCGCCTCATGCGGGCAGCCATCTCTATGCCGACCTCGAACGGTTGCGGCGTCCGCTCGGCGCTCGTGGCATCGCCGGATCGGCCGCGTTGGAGCGGGAGTTGGCGCGCTGGGCGGCCCGCGGGGGTCATCGTTTCGAGGACGATCCGGACGCCCTGCGGGTGCGGCTGGGGGCGGACGCCCTGCTGGGCGTCGACATGGGGTTGCGGCAGCGGGTGTTGGAAGCGGCGGATCCGCTGGAACTGCCGCACGTGCGGGAAGGGTTGAGGGAACTGGGGTGGGCGTTGGCCGAACTGGGGGGTGGTGCTTCCGGCCCGGCGGACGGAGATGGACCGGGGGAGGACGGGTGCGGGGGATACGTGGCGGGAGCGGGAGCGGCGTCAGGGGCGGGTGCGGGTGGCGGGGACGGGGTTTGGCCGGATGGGGGGCCGTTCGTGGGTGGTGGGGGGCCGGATGTGGAAGGGAGGGCGGGAAGCTGATGTGTCGTCAGGGCGGTGGGGTGTGCTGTCGCTCGTTCCGCGCCTTTCGCCGCTGCTCGGGCTTGCGTTCCGTGGCTGGTGGCGCGGCCTTTGACCTTGCCATTGCCTCCGCCCCGCCTTGGCCGTGGACTCCGCCCCCACCCCCACCCCCACCCCCACCTCCGACTCCGCTGTTCCGGGCTCCGGCACCGTTCTCGTCCGCCCCGTTATGCCACAGGCACGACGCGCCCGATCGCCTCGTGACTCCGGTTCCGCCCGGCCATCGAATGGAGCTCCTGGATGACCGAACAGACCGAGCGCTCTCCAGCGGGGCGCTCCCTCGACGAAACCTCCCACGGGGACACCTCGCGTGCCGAACCCTCCGGTGCCCAACGGGGTCCGCATGCCGACGACCGTCACGAAGGGCACCGTCAGGATGGGGGCCGTCCCGATGGGGACCGTAACGTCGTTGCGGAAGGGACCAACATTGGAGGCGGAGGCGGAGGCGGAGGCGGAGGCGGCGGGGGCGTGTCCGTGGGGGCAGCGGCTGGGCATGCTGCCACCGCCGCGCTTCCCGAGACCGCGCCGCCCCCGCTCGCCGAGCCGCGCCCCCTAGGGGAGCCCCGTACCTGGCCCCGGGACTTCACCGATCGGCTGACCGCGCCGCTGCCCGGTGTCCGTGCGCTGGCCCGGATCGCGCGGGAGGGCAAGCTCCGCCCGGCACCCCAGACGCTCGAACAGATCCAGCAACTCCCTTTCGAGCCCGGCCCGATGCCGGACGCCGGGCCCTCGACCATCGCGCTGACCTGGGTCGGGCACGCCAGTTGGGTCATCCGGATCGGCGGGCTGACCGTCCTGACCGACCCGGTGTGGTCCCGCAAGATCCTCGGGACACCGGCCCGGGTCACCCCCGTAGGGGTTCGCTGGGAGGATCTGCCGCCGATCGACGCCGTCGTCGTCAGCCACAACCACTACGACCACCTGGATGCGCCGACATTGAAGCGGCTTCCGCGCGATGTTCCGTTGCTGCTTCCCGCGGGGGTGGGCACCTGGGCGCGGCGGCGTGGGTTCACGCAGGTCACCGACCTGGACTGGTGGGAGGCGGTGGAACTGGCCGGGCCCGGTGGCCCGGTGCGGTTCGACTTCGTTCCGGCGCACCACTGGAGCAAGCGGACGCTCATCGACACCTGCCGCTCCCTCTGGGGCGGCTGGGTGCTCACCGCCCCCGACGGGCGGCGGATCCACTTCGCGGGGGACACCGGTTACGGCCACTGGTTCGAGGAGATCGGACGCCGTTACCGGGACATCGATCTGGTGCTGGTGCCCATCGGGGCGTACGACCCGCGCTGGATGCTGCGGCCGGTGCACACCGACCCGGAGGAGGCCGTACGGGCCTGTCAGGATCTGGGGGCGCGGGTTCTGGTGCCGATGCACTGGTCGACGTTCCTGCTTTCCGCGGAACCACCGTTGGAGCCGCTGCACCGCATTCGGGCGGCCTGGGCGGCGGCCGGCCGGCCGCGGTCGGACCTGTGGGATCTTCCGGTGGGGGCGTCCCGGGTGCTGGAGGAGAGCTGACGGCCTTGTGTGGCATACCGGTTGACCGGTTACCCGGCTTCCCGGTTGCCTGGCCGTTCCCACCGCTTTGGCTGCCTGGGCTGTGCGGTCGCGTCGTCCGCGCGCCTCGACGCATCTCCGACGTCCGGTGCACGCGCCGCTCGGCATCTCCCGACAGCGCGCCCCTCAGCGGCAGGTGCCCGGCCGCGGCCACCCAGCGCAGTCCCGGGACGGCGGCCGGGGCGCCGTACGGCACGACCAGCCGGGTACCGGGGGCGAGCCGGGCGAGCGAGGCCGGGTGCAGGTGGTCGGCGTGCAGATGGGAGATCAGGACCGCGTCGGCGCGGGCCGCCTCGGGGGGCGGCAGCGCGCCCCGGCCGTACCGCATCGTGCTCCTCTCCGACCACGGCCAGAGCCCCGGTCCGACCTTCCGGGACCGCTACGGCCTGACCCTGGGCGACCTGGTCCGCGCCGGGCGCACCGCCGGCGGCGCCGAGGCCCGGGAGGCGGCGCGGGCGGCGCTGGGCCGGCCCGAGGCGACGGCGGACGGCGACCGGCGCGGGGCGCACCACCGGACGGATCGTCGGCGCCGATCCGCTGGCGCCCTTCGGGCCCGGTGCGGCCGACGCGGTCCGCGGCACCGACCGGTTCCCGTACGTCGCCGACCTCATGATCAACTCGGTGTGCGATCCGGCGACCGGGGCGGTGCACGCCTTCGAGGAGCAGATCGGCTCTCGCACGGCGGGCTGGGCGGCGGCCCGCAGAGCCGGCTGTTCCTCCTGTGGCCCGCGGAGCCGAGCCCGCCGGTCCCGGACGGGGCCGTGCTGACCGGTGCCGAGCAGGTGCACCGGGTGCTGCGCCGCTGGCTGGGGGAGACGGACGGCCCGCAACCGCCGCGCGGCGCGGGTGCGCAGGAGCCGCGCCGGCCGCTCGGACCGGAGGCGGACGACCTGCGGCGCCAGGCCGGGCCGCCCGAAGGTTTTGCCGGTCGCCACCCCCCCTCACGGGACAAAACCCGGTGATTTTGCGGCTGCCCTCCCGTCGCCGACCATGGCTGCGCCCGGTAATCCCGGATGAACAGCGCACGACGAGAGGCCCACCACGCCATGCACGACCGGCATAACCGCCGTTTCGGTCTGGGGACCGCAACCGCCCTGGTGATGGGCAACATCATCGGTGGCGGCATCTTCCTGCTGCCGGCTTCGGTCGCCCCCTTCGGCACCGTCAGCCTGGTCGCCTTCGGTGTCCTCACCCTCGGGGCGATCTCCCTGGCCCTGGTCTTCGGACGGCTCGCCCAGCGCCATCCGGACACCGGCGGGCCCTACGTCTACGCGCGCGAGGCGTTCGGCGACTTCGCCGGGTTCCTCTCCGCCTGGTCGTACTGGACGATGACCTGGGTCAGCAACGCCGCGCTGGCGGTCGCCGCCGTCGGCTACGTCCATGTGCTCATCCCCGGCCACGCCTCCCGGGGCATGGACCTGGTGGTGGCGCTGGGCGCGCTGTGGCTGCCGGCACTGGCCAACTTCGCTGGCACTCGGTACGTCGGCGCGGTGCAGCTGGTCTCCACGGTCCTGAAGTTCGTGCCGCTGCTGTTCATCGCGATCGTGGGGATGTTCTTCTTCGACCCGCACAAGCTCGGGGCGTTCCACGAGGGCGGCGGCAGCACCCTCGGCGGGCTGTCGGCGGCGGCCGCGATCCTGCTCTACAGCTATGTGGGCGTGGAGTCGGCCGCGATGAGCGCCGGCGAGGTCCGCGACCCCGAGCGCAACGTCGGCCGGGCCACCGTCCTGGGCACCATCGGCGCCGCCGTGGTCTACCTGCTGGGCACCTTGTCGGTCTTCGGCACCGTCGCCCACGACAAGCTGGTCGCCTCCAAGGCGCCGTTCTCCGACGCCGTGGACGCGATGTTCGGCGGCCAGTGGGGCGGCACGGTCATCGCGGCCGCCGCGGTGATCTCCATCGTCGGCGCGCTCAACGGCTGGACGCTGATGAGCGCCCAGTCCCCGTACGCCGCCGCCAAGGACGGTCTCTTCCCGGCGGCGTTCCTCACCAAGCGGCGCGGGGTGCCGACGTTCGGTGTGCTGGCCGCCGCGGTGCTGGCCAGCGCCCTGACCGTGATCAACTACTTCATCGGCAGCGGCGGCGTCTTCGAGATCCTGGTGCTGATCACCACCTTCTCGGCGACCGTCCCCTACCTCCTCGCCGCCGGCGCGCAGATCTACTTCCTGCTCACCGGCCGCCGCGACAAGGTCCGCCCGGCCCGCTTCGCCCGCGACCTGACCCTCGCGCTGGTCGCCTTCGGCTTCACCTTCTGGCTGGTGGCCGGCGCCGGCTACGCGGCGATCTACCAGGGCGTGCTGTTCCTCTTCGCCGGAATCCTGGTGTACGCGGTGATGGCCGCCCGTCGCTCGGCGGGCCGCGGACGCCGACAGGACGCGGCCGAGGAGACGGGGGAGCAGGCACCCGGGGAGGCGCCGCAGCCCGCCCCCGTGGCGGGATGACCGCCCCGCCCACCCCGCCCACCCGTCCACCGGACCCGATGCCCCTGGCCGCACCCCGCGACCAGGGGCATTACCTTGCACGTAATCGCGCCCTGATCGTCCCTCCGGCAGAGTTCAGGCATCGGTTCACGGGCCGGCGCACTCCGGCCCGTGGCCCGGCCACAGGCACCACGCCATGGACACCGGACACGGATACCACCAGGAGTTCGCGATGACGCAGAACGTGCAGCAGGGCGCCCCGGAGCAGGCCATCGACCACGCGGCCGCCGCCGAGCGGTACCTCGCGGCGTGGAACGCCACCGAGGCGGGCGAGCGGGCCGAGGCGGTCGCCGCGGCGTTCACCGAGAACGCCACCTACACCGACCCGCTGGCCGAGGTCGCCGGGCACGACGGGCTCACGGCGGCGATCGCCGGGGCGCACCAGCAGTTCCCGGGCTTCGTCTTCCGGCCGCTGGGCGCGGTGGACGGTCACCACGACATCGCGCGGTTCGGCTGGGAACTGGTCGCGCCCGACGGCACGGCACCGGTCGCCGGGTTCGACGTGGTACGGCTGGCCGAGGACGGCCGGATCCGGTCGGTGAGCGGCTTCCTGGACCGGGTGCCGGCGATGTGAGCCGCGCTCACCCCGCCACGTTGCGCAGGTGCTCGGCCGTTTCGGGGTCGGCGGGCAGGAACGCCTCCAGCGCCAGTTCCGAAACGGTCACGTCCATCGGCGTGTTGAAGGTGGCGATGGTGGAGAGGAACGACAGCGTCCTGCCGCGGTGCTCGATGAGCAGCGGCAGGGCGAACGGCGGATGGTCGCCGCCGGCCGCGGTCTCCCGCCCGCCGTCCGGCAGCGGGTAGGAGCGCAGCTCGTCGTGGAGCGCCCGCAGCGGCGCGGACCGCATCAGCGCCAACTGCCGGTCCAGCTGGGCGAAGAGGTGCTCCCGCCACTCCAGGAAATTACGGATGCGGGGGGCCATGCCGCGCGGATGGAGGGTGATCCGCATGGCGTTCAACGGCGGTTCGAGCAGCGCCGGATCGACGCCTTCCAGCAGTACGCCGACGCCCTGGTTGGCCGCCTGCACGTGGTACATGCCGTCGACCACCAGGGCGGGATACGGGTCGTAGCCGGTCAGCAGCCGTTCCATCCCGGCCCGCAGCGCGGACATCGACGGGTCGTCCAGGGGCGTTTCCGGGAAGGCGGGGGCGTAACCGGCCGAGATCAGCAGGGCGTTGCGCTCCCGGACCGGAATGTCGAGGTGTTCGGCCAGCCGCAGCACCATCTCCTGGCTGGGGCGGGCGCGGCCGGTCTCGATGAAGCTGATGTGGCGGGCGGAGGAGTCGGCGCGCAGGGCCAGTTCCAGCTGGCTGATCCGGCGCCGGTCGCGCCATTCCCGCAACAGGGTGCCCACACCCGTCGTCTCCGGCGTGGACGCCGTGGCTGTCGTCATGGGGGGAAGGTAGTCGAACGACTGAAGTTGCCAGCGGTAACTTTCGGGTGTGGGCAGGCTCGAGCGGCCTGCCCGCCCCCGGAAGCCCCGCCCGCGTGCCCGTCCCCGTCCGCGTTCGTCCGCCCGTCCCCGTCCTCCCGTCGTGGACGGGCGCGAAACCGCCCCCGACGTGACAGGCTGGAACCGTCGCACCTCAACGGCGGCGCACGGCACCCGGCGGAAGGCGAGCACGATGAGCGCACAGGTGGCACCCCTCGACGACACGGAGATCCAGGACCGGCTCCGCGAACTCCCCGGCTGGACCGCCGACGGCGACCTCCTGCACCGCGGCTACCGCTTCGACCGGCACTTCCAGGCCGCCGCGATGGTCATGCACATCGCCCAGATCCAGGAGGAGTTGAGCCACCACGCCGAGCTGACCCTGGGCTACAACACGCTGGGCGTCTCGGTGAACACCCACAGCGTCGGTGGCCGGATCACCCACCTCGACTTCGGGCTGGCCCGTCGCATCGAGGAGATCGCCGCGGGGCACGGCGCCCGCTGACCGGCCGGCCGCCGTCGGGCGCGGTCCGTCCTCGGCGTCGCCGCCGTCAGCTCGGGCCGCGCTGCCGGACGACCCGCCCGGCCCGCGCCAGCTCCACGTTGAACTGCGCCCCCGACAGCAGCGACAGGTTGGAGAACCACAGCCAGATCAGGAACACCACCGGCCCGGCCAGCGACCCGTACAGCCGGTTGAAGGTGCCGACGTACGAGGCGTAGAACGCGAAGCCGGCCGACGACACCAGCCACAGCAGCACCGCCAGCACCCCGCCCGGAACGGCCCGCCGCACCCCGCGGGAACTCGGCGGCCCGGAGCGGAACAGCACCATCGCCAGCACGGTCGCCAACACCAGCAGCAGCGGCCACTGGAGCACGTTCCATAGTGCCCCGCCCGCCTCGCCGAACCCCAACGTCTGGCCCAGCGCCGTCGCCACCGGCCCGCTCACCAGCAGCGCCACCGCACTGCAGATCAGCAGCGCCATCAGCAGCAGCGCGGTCACCAGGATCCGCGGGGCCTTCCGCCACGGCGGCCGGTCGTCCTTCGTCCGGTGCATGGCGTGCAGCGCCCGCCGGAACACCGCCAGATAGCTGCACGACGACCACAGCGCACTGACCGCCGCGCCGCCCACCACCACCCAGGCCGCGGTGCGCTGATGCGCCATCACCACCAGCGCGTGCCGGACCGTCGCCCCCGACTCGGCCGGCGCGATCGAGCTGAGGTGATTGATCAGCTGCTCGGTGCCGGCCGGATCGGCGAGCCCGATCAGCGAGATGGTGACGATCGCCGACGGCAGCAGCGCCAGCACCGAGTAGTACGTCAGGCTCGCCGCGTAGTCCGTCAGATCGCCGTGCCAGACGGACAGCGGCGTCCGGCGCAGCGCCGTGCGGTACCGCCGCCAGGCCGGCCGGCGGGCCGGGCGCCCGGCGCCGGTCCGTGCCGGAGCCGTGGACGACGCGGTCTCAGCGCCCATGCCGGACCCCCGACGCCCCGGCCCGTCGCCACGCGACGTCCCGCATACCGCTCCCGCCCATGTCGTATCCGTCCTCTGTGCCGTGCCGGCCCCGCATCGTCCGGGGCCCGGCCTGCATCATCCCCCGGCGCGGCGGCGACCCGCGAGGCGCGGGTGCCCGGGCGCCCGGCGGCCGGTGCGCCGGCTCCGTCAGCCGAAGGGCAGCCCTCGCCACGGGGACGCCGGGTCCTGCGTCAGCACCCGGTGGAGGTGCGCCGTCTCGGCGTACGCGGGCCCGAACCAGCCGTTGTCGAACGCCAGCGCCCGCCCCAGCGCGTAGCCCGCGGCGAACTCCTCCCACGACCCGTAGACCTCCGCGGCCCGGGCCGCCACCCGCTGTACCGCCTGCTCGGCCTGCGGCGGCGCGCACAGCCGGGCGCCCAGGCCCCAGCGGACCAGGCCCACCGCGTGCGCCAGGTCCAGCGCGGCCAGCGAGCCCACCCGCCCGTCGGGCGGCAGCAGTCCGTCGGTCCGGAACCGCTCCTCGTAACGCTCCACCAGCTCCGGGACCGCGGCCGCCGCGTCCCCGCCGGGCTCTCCGTCCGGTTCCGTGCTCGGTTCCGCGGCACGGGCGCGCAGCGCCGCCTCCGTCTCCGCGGGCACGAACTGCCCGTCGAGCAGCTGGTCGAACCGCTGCTGCCAGCTCGCCGGATCACCCACCGACCACTGCGCGCGCAGCGTCTCCGCGTCCGTCGAGTAGTCCAGGAACGCCGTGCCCAACTCGTTCCACGGCACGCTGTGGTGCACCGCGAGCGGCGCGCCGCAGGCCAGCCCCTGCGCCACCGGACCGTGCAGCGGCCCCCCGAAGTGGGTGACCAGCAGCCCGCCCGGCCGCACCCCGACCTGCGCCCGGACCTGCAGCCAGCCGGCGCGGTGGGCGGGCGTGGCGAGCAGGTACGCGACGAACGGGGTGCCCGGATTGACCGCCAGTCGCCACTTGTCGTTGGGCCAGTCCTGGGCCAGCTCCTCGACCGAGACCCGGTCGAAAAACCGCTGCGGTTCCCACGGCGGCAGCATGCCGCGCGTCAGCACGGGAATGCACTTACCGCCCGCCGCCGGATCGTCGTAGACGGGCAGTGGTTCCTGCCCCTGCTGCGGCACCGCCAGATACAGGTCCTCACCGGCGATCGCCGCGACCTGTCCGTCCCCGTCCCCACGTGCCGTTGCCTCATACAGCCGCCGCTCGGTCTCCGTCGGCGGCATCCATCCCGGAGTACCCACAGGCCAAGACCCTACGGTGACCTCGTCCACGGCCGGAACCAGGGGCCGCGGAAGGACCGCAGGACCGGCCCGGCCGATTGCCGGAGCCCATCCCGTATCGGAGGCTCGATGCCATGAGCAGTGACGACCGACCCGCACCCGGGCACCTGCCGCACGGCGGCGCCGACCAGGACGGCGCCGCCGTCGACTGGGAGGTCCTCGGCCCGCTCCTAGAACGCGGCGCCGAGATCCAGACCCCGCTCCTCGAACAGGCCGCCGCCTGGCTCCGCGCACTGCTCGCCGCCGACGGCCCCGACGCAGGGCCCGCCGCGCCCGGCCCGCCGCTCCGGCCGGTGGCCGTCCGGCGCGTCCTGGACGTCGGCAGCGGCCCCGGCGTCGTCAGCTGCCTGCTGGCGCGGGCGTTCCCGGACGCCGAGGTGTGCGCGGTGGACGCCACCGAGGCGCTGCTGGACCGGGCGCGGGCCCGCGCCGCGCGGCTCGGCCTCGCCGACCGGATCCACACCCACTGCGCCGAGGTCCCGCACGGCCTGGACGCGCTCGGCGGCGCCGATCTCATCTGGTCGAGCAAGGCACTGCACCACGTCGGGGACCAGCGCGGCGCGGTGGCCGCCCTCGCCGCCCATCTGCGCCCCGGCGGACTGCTCGCGATCGCCGAGGGCGGCCTCGCCCCGCGCTTTCTGCCCCGCGACATCGGCATCGGCCGCCCGGGACTCCAGGCCCGGCTGGACGCGGCCGCCGAGGACTGGTTCACCGCGATGCGGGCCGCCCTGCCCGACGCCACCGACACCCTGGAGGACTGGCCCGCCTTCCTGGCCAACGCCGGCCTGCGCACCCCGCTGACCCGAAGCTTCCTGCTGGACCTGCCGGCCCCGCTCCACGACGACGCCCGCCGCTACCTCCAGGCCCATCTCACCCGGGCCGTGGAGCACTACGCCGACCAACTGGACGCCGACGACGTCAGCACCCTCACCCGCCTCATCGACCCCCACGACCCCGCCGGCATCACCCGCCGCCCGGACGTCTTCCTGCTCTCCGCACAGACCGTCCACACCGCCCGCGCACCGGAGCAGCCGTAGATGAGTGAGTCCGAAGTCCCGCCTGCCCCGCGGCGTCTGGCACGGCGCTCCCCCAGCTAACGCTGGGAGGTGCCCCCACGCGGCGTCGCCGAGCCGCCGGCCACGCGCTCACTCGCGCCGGGCGGACTCGACACAGACCACGGAACGACGCACCGACGGGATCGCGGTCGGCGTCGCCGTCGGCGGGATGAGCGGGGTGGGGGTGGTGGACACCGGCGGGCAGTGACCGGACGACCTTTCCGGATCGCCGCCGCCCGGTCGTGCGGTGGGCGTCCACGGCACCCACGCCCACCTGCCGGAACCGTCCGCCGGCTCATCGAGCACCAGCGTCCCCACGCCGCCGCCCACCACCAGCACCGCCCACCCGGCCACCATCCAGCGCCTGACCCGCCCCGACATCGCCGCCCCCCGGCCTTCCGCATGCGTGCCCGTCTGTCCGGATGTTATGCCGTACGCCACCTCGCGGCAGGGGAGTTGGCGCATCAGCGCCGGCCGACGCAGCGCCCTCGACGCCCACGAACGGCCCCGGCGTCATCCTCGGAGCGGCCCCCGCCGCCGTCCCTCACCCCATCGGCTTCGGGTGGATCATCGCGAAGACCGCGCCCTGGGGGTCGGTCACCACGGCCATCCGGCCGGCGATCATGTCGAACGGTTCCAGGACCGTGCCGCCGCCGGCCGCACTGACCTTGGCGACCGCCGCATCGGTGTCCGCCACCGCGAAGTACGTCAGCCAGTGCGACGGTGTGTCGGTCGGCAGGTGCTCCGGCATCGGCTGCATACCGCCCACGGGACGGCCGTCCACCTGGAGCGTGTAGTAGTGCTCCATGCCTTCCATCGTCGTCGGCTCGATGCCGAAGGCCGCCCGGTAGAAGGCGGCGGCCGCGGACCGGTCGGTGGTGTTCAGCTCGTTCCAGATCAGCGCGCCGGTCTCGTTCACGACTCCGGCGCCGGGGAAGTCGACCGGCTGCCAGACACCGAAGACCGCCCCGGTCGGGTCGGCGGCGATGAACATCCGGCCCAGGGACATCACGTCCATCACGGGCATCAGCACGGTGCCGCCGGCGGACTCCACCGCCCGCTGACTGGCCTCCGCGTCGGCGCTGGCCAGATAGGTGGTCCAGACGGTCGGCGGGGCGGGCTGGTCGCCCATGGCGACCGCGGCCATGATGCCGGCGACGGGCTTCCCGTTCAGCTGGCAGACCGCGTAACCGCCCGTCTCCGGGGGGCCGACCTCACCGGACCAGCCGAGGAGGCCGGCGTAGAAGTCGATGGCGGCCTTCTGGTCGGGGGCCGCGAGATCGACCCAGCAGGGCGTCCCGGGCGGGTAGGGAGTGGTGGCGTCGGTCATCGGTGCCTCCTCGGAGCGGAGTGGTAGCTGCCCAGCGGTCACCGTCCGTGCGGTCGGCGCCGCTGCGGCCGTCCCCTCTCCACATTTGCCGCCGCCCGCCGACCCCGCCACTCGGGACCGCGGACGGCCGCTCCGCCCGGCGGAACGCACCGCGCGGCCTCCTCGCCGGCAGACATCCCGATACCTGGCTTGGCGCCGCCCGCCCCGACGGGACGGACGGCGCCAGGCCCTCTGGAGGGAGTGCTCAGGCCCCTCGACCGAGCCCTCAGGCCATGTCGAACGTGGCCGGGTCCGGCCCCAGGCGCGTGCCCGTGTCCAGGGCCGCGATCGCGCTCAGGTCGTCGCCGTCCAGCTCGAAGCCGAAGACGTCGAAGTTCTCCCGGATCCGCGACGGAGTGGCGGACTTCGGAATGACGACATTGCCGAGCTGGAGGTGCCAGCGCAGGACGATCTGGGCCGGGGTCTTGCCGTGCTTCTCGGCGATCTTGGCGATCGTCGGGTCCGTCAGCAGGTCCTTGCCCTGGCCCAGCGGCGACCAGGCTTCGGTCGCGATGCCGTGCCGGGCGTGGAAGGCGCGGGACTCGGCCTGCTGGAGGTGCGGGTGCAGCTCGATCTGGTTGACCGCCGGGACGACGGAGGTCTCGCCGAGCAGCCGCTCCAGGTGGGCGGGGAGGAAGTTGGAGACGCCGATGGCCTTGGCGCGGCCCTCGGAGTAGATCTTCTCGAACGCCTTGTACGTGTCCACGTAGGTGTCGTGGGAGGGCAGCGGCCAGTGGATGAGGTACAGGTCGACGTACTCCAGGCCCAGCTTGGCGAGCGAGGCGTCGAACGCGCGGAGGGTGGAGTCGTAGCCCTGCTCGGAGTTCCAGAGCTTGGTGGTGACGAAGAGTTCCTCGCGGGCGATGCCGGAGGCGGCGAGGGCCTTGCCGGTGCCTTCTTCGTTGCCGTAGATCGCCGCGGTGTCGATGCTGCGGTAACCGGCTTCGAGAGCGTGGCCGACGGCGGTGAACGCCTCCTCATCGGGGATTTGCCAGACGCCGTAGCCGAGCTGGGGCATCGCGACGTTGTTGTTGAGCGTGATGGACGGAACCGTGCTCACGGGGGGTCGATCCTTACGTCGGCTTTCGTTGTACTGCGATGTCAACGATCATCCTTCTCCGGACATTCCCGCGCACCCCGGTGAATTCCACCCGGGTCCCTCACCCCCGGTACAACGCGTCCACCTCCGCCGCGTACGCCGTCTCGATCGCCTTGCGCTTGAGCTTCAGCGACGGCGTCAGCAAGCCGTGCTCCTCGGTGAACTGGTTGGCCAGTATCCGGAAGGTGCGGATCGACTCGGCCTGCGAGACCAGCGTGTTGGCGGCGACCACGGCACGCCGGACCTCGGTCTCCAGATCGGGGTCGCGCACCAGGTCGCGCGGTGGCATCTCCGGCTTGCCGCGCATCGTCAGCCAGTGCGCGACCGCCTCCGGGTCCAGCGTGACCAGCGCCGCGATGAACGGGCGGTCGTTGCCGACGACGATGCACTGGGCGACGAGCGGATGCGCCCGCACCCGTTCCTCCAGCGGCACCGGCGAGACCGACTTGCCGCCCGAGGTGACCAGGATTTCCTTCTTCCGGCCGGTGATCGTCAGATAGCCGTCCTCGTCCAGGGCGCCCAGGTCCCCGGTGGCGAACCAGCCGTCGTGCAGTACCGCGTCGGTCGACTTGGGGTTCTTGTGGTAGCCCTGGAAGATCTGGCCCCCGTGCAGCCAGACCTCGCCGTCCTCGGCGATGTGGACGGTGGTGCCGGGGACCGGTGTGCCGACGGTGCCGAAGCGGGTCCGCTCCGGCGGGTTGGCGGTGGCCGCCGCGGTGCTCTCCGTCAGGCCGTAGCCCTCGAAGATCCGGACGCCGGCGCCGGCGAAGAACAGCCCGAGCCGGCGTTCCATGGCCGAGCCGCCGGACATCGCGTGCCGCACCCGGCCGCCCAGCGCCTCGCGGACCTTGCTGTAGACCAGCTTGTCGAAGAGCTGGTGCTGCATCCGCAGCGAGGCGCCGGGGCCGGATCCGGTGCCGAACGCCTTGTGCTCCATCCCCTCCGCGTAGCGGACCGCGATGTCGACGGCCTTGTCGAACGGTCCCACCCTGCCCTCGGACTCCGCCCGCCGCCGGGCGGCGGCGAAGACCTTCTCGAATATGTAGGGCACCGCCAGGATGAACGTGGGGCGCAACGTCTGGAGGTCCGGGAGCAGGGCGCGGGCCGAGAGCTCGGGCTGGTGGCCGAGCTTGACCCGGCCGCGGATCGCCGCGACCTGCACCATCCGGCCGAAGACGTGCGCCAGCGGCAGGAAGAGCAGGGTCGCCGCCTCGTCGCCGGGCTTGGAGTGGAAGACCTTGTCGTACCGCAGCACGATGTTGTCGGCCTCGGCCATGAAGTTGGCGTGGCTGATCACACAGCCCTTGGGGCGGCCGGTGGTGCCGGAGGTGTAGATGACCGTCGCGACGGCCTCCGGGGTGACGGCCATCCGGTGCCGGTGCACCACCTCGTCGTCGAGGTGCGCGCCGGCCGCGGTCAGCTCGGCCACCGGGTCGGCGTCCAGCTGCCACAGCTTCCGCAGCTGGGGGAGCCGGCCGACGACCGAGCCGATGGTCATCGCGTGGTCCTCGTGCTCCACCAGGCAGGCCGAGACGTCGGCGTCGTGCAGCATCCAGAAGACCTGCTCCGCCGACGAGGTGGGGTACAGCGGCACGGACTGGGCGCCGATCGACCACAGCGCATAGTCGAAGAGGGTCCACTCGTAGCGGGTGCGGGACATGATGCCGACCCGGTCGCCGAACCGGACGCCCTGGGCGAGCAGGCCCTTGGCGAGCCCGATGACCTCGTTGCGGAACTGCTCGGCGGTGATGTCCCGCCACTGCCCGGCGGCGTCCTTACGCGCCAGCGCGGTCCGTCCGGGATCGGATTCCGCGTTGTCGTACACCGAGTCGGCCAGCCCGCCGACCCGGGGCGCGGTCGCCAAAGGAGGGACGGTGAACTCGCGCAATGACCCAGCTCCTCGTGGTGCTTCTCACAAGGCCGCGACCGTACCTCACGGGAACGGCCGGGGGGAGTGCGTTAGCACGCCGCGCGGAAGAGCCCGCCGTAACCGGCCAGGCCGGGAAATCGGGTTACTTGGGGTAACGCTGGACATTGTCCAGTCGGTACGTAGCCGGACGAACACCGGGCCGGGACCGGATCTGCACCAAATCTCTGCATCTGTCAGGGCGTCAGAGCGCCGGGCCGCCTACGGGAGGTGCAGCCGGTCGCCGCCCGCCAGGATCGCCTCGGCCAGCGCCTCCGCCGGACCGCGCGCCGCCCCCACCCGCTCGCCGGACAGCAGCACGAAGTCCACCCCGCCCAGCTCCGGCAGCCCGGCCCGGGACGGTATCCGCACCAGCCCCGGCGGGATCATCCCGCGCGTGTGCGCCATCACGCCCAGCCCCGCCCGGGTCGCCGCGATCAGGCCGTTCAGGCTCCCGCTGGTGCAGGCGATCCGCCACTCCCGGCCCTGCCCCTCCAGCGCCTCCAGGGCCCGCGCCCGGGTCACCGCCGGCGGCGGGAACACCACCAGCGGCACCGGCCGCCGCGGATCCAGCCGCAGCCGCTCACCGCCCACCCACACCAGCCGGTCCCGCCACACCAGCCGCCCCTGCGGGCCCTCCGGCCGCCGCTTGGCCAGTACGAGATCGAGCCGGCCGGCCGCCAGCAGCTCGTGCAGGGTGCCGGACAGTTCCACGGTCAGCTCCAGATCGACCTCCGGATGGTCCCGCCGGAACCCCTCCAGCACCTCCGGCATCCGGGTCAGCACGAAGTCCTCGGACGCCCCGAACCGCAGCCGCCCGCGCAGCCGGGTCCCGGCGAAGAAGCTCGTCGCCCGCTCGTTGGCCTCCAGGATGGTGCGCGCGAACCCCAGCATCGCCTCGCCGTCCTCGGTGAGGTCCACGGCATGGGTGTCCCGGACGAACAGCCGCCGCCCCGCGGCCTCCTCCAGCTTCCGCACATGCTGGCTCACCGTGGACTGGCGCAGCCCCAGCCGGTGCGCGGCCTGCGTGAAACTCAGCGTCTGCGCCACCGCGAGAAAGGTACGCAGCTGCACGGGCTCGAACACGGACACCTCCTGCTCACGGCACTGTCATCGTGATTCATGATGGCAGTCACCATGGTGAGAGGGGTTCCCGATCGCCGACCGAGGAGGCAGGGTGGACGGGGCACCGTCCATGCCGCCGTCCGCGAGCCGTCGAACCGAAGAGAGACCATGCGCCGCCCTGTGTTCCGCCTGCCCTCCTGGATCCCCGTGGACGGTTACCTCCTCGCCCTGCTCGGCACGGTCGGGCTGGCCGCCCTGCTGCCCGCCCGCGGCGCCGCCGCCGGCGTCGCGGACGGCGCCTCCACCGGAGCCGTCGCCCTGCTCTTCTTCCTCTACGGGGCCCGGCTCTCCACCCAGGAGGCGATGGACGGGCTGCGCCACTGGCGCCTCCATCTGACCACTCTGGCCTGCACGTTCCTGGTCTTCCCGGTGCTCGGGCTGGCCGCCCGCGCCCTGGTGCCCTATGTGCTGCCGCCCGCCCTGTACACCGGTCTGCTGTTCCTGTGCCTGGTGCCCTCGACGGTCCAGTCCTCCATCGCGTTCACCTCCATCGCCCGCGGCAACGTGGCGGCGGCGATCTGCGCCGGCTCGTTCTCCAGCATCGTGGGGATCGTCCTCACCCCGCTGCTGGCGAGCCTGGTGCTGGGGGGCGGCGGCGCTGGCTTCTCCGTGCACTCCCTGGTCTCGATCGTCGGCCAGCTGCTGCTCCCGTTCCTCGCCGGGCAACTCCTGCGGCGCTGGGTGGCCGGCTTCCTCACGCGGCACAAGAAGGTCCTCGGCTATGTCGACCGTGGCTCGATCCTGCTGGTGGTGTACGCCGCGTTCAGCGCCGGCATGGTGCAGGGCATCTGGCACCAGGTCTCCCCGCTGCGGCTGCTGTGCCTGCTGGGCGTGGAGGCGGTGCTGCTGGCGACGATGCTGACGCTCACGTCGTACGGCGCGCGGAAGCTCGGCTTCCGGCGCGCCGACCGGATCGCGATCACCTTCGCCGGTTCGAAGAAGAGTCTGGCGGCCGGGCTCCCGATGGCCAGCGTGCTCTTCGGCGCCCAGGCCGGGCTGGCGGTGCTGCCGCTGATGCTCTTCCACCAGATGCAGTTGATGGTGTGCGCGGTGCTCGCCAAGCGGTACGCGGCGCGGGCGGCCGCCGAGCAGGAGCCGGCGGCCGGGCCCGGCGGCGACGGACCCGGCCGGGAGCGGTCAGCGGCCGCCGTCCACCCGGTCCAGCGGGAGCCCGAGCACCAGCGGGCCGGCCACTGAGGCGTTGCGTGCGCGCACGCCGGAGAGTTCGGCGTCGGTGAGGACCCGGCGGTAGACGCGGACCTGGGCCAGGTCGCCGGTGAACTGCGCCCGGCCGTCCGGCCGCTGGCCCAGGTGGACGCCGAACACCGAGGTGCGGCTGACCGATCCGGGGACGCCGGCGGCGGAGGCGGTCGCGGTGCCGTCGACGGTCAGCAGCAGCCGCCCGTCGGCGCGCCGCAGCGCGAGATGGTGCCAGTCGCCGTCGTCGAAGGCGCCGCGGGTCGCGACCTGGGCGGTGGCGGGGAGTTGGGCGCCGTCGACGGCGGTGAGGTGCGCGGTGATCCGGCCGTGTGCCGGGTCGCCCTCGAGCGCGACCTGCGGGGAGGTGCCGCCCACCCCGCCCATCCACAGCAGTGGCTGCTCGCCGCGGGTGGCGCGGTAGCGGAACCACAGCGAGCAGGTGAAGTCCCGGCTGCCCAGCGGGAGCGAGTCGCGGTAGGGGAGGCGCACCGCGTCGTCGGTGCCGTCGAAGGACAGGGCGCGCCCGAACGGGCCGTCGGTGAGCCGGGCGCCACCGAGGACCAGGGCCGGCCGGGCGCCGTGGGCCCGGTCCGGGGTGGTCGGGTCCGGGCCGCGGCGCGGGCCGAGCCACCGCTCGGTGAAGCGGGCGAAGCGGATCTCCTCCCGGGCGTCCGCGGCCCCGCCCTCGTAGAGCAGGCCGGTAACGGTGGGGGAGACGGCGACCAGGTCGGAGTAGCCGGACCAGTCGGTGGTGACCCGCGCGCCGCGGTCCACGCCCTCCCAGGTGCGGCCCTCGTCGTACGAGGAGCGGATGGTCATGGTGCGGCGGCGGTCCGGATCGGCGGGCGCGGCGAGCAGGGTGCGGCTGCCGCCGCCGGTGGACGAGTGCGGCAGTCGCAGCGCGGACGCCTGCACCATCGGGGCGTAGAGGTCGGGGATGCTGTGGAACGGGGCGGTGAAGGAGTCGCCGCCGTCCCGGCTGACCGCGGCGGTGCGGTTGCCGAGGTCGGTGCCGTCCTGCTCGCGGCCGTTGACGTAGACCGAGCCGTCGGAGCGCTCCAGCAGGGTCATCTCGGACGGCTTCTGGCGGAAGGTGCCGTCCGCTGCGACCGGCCAGGAATCGACGGCGCCCACCTTCCAGGTGGTGCCGCCGTCGTCGCTGTGGACGAGGGCGGCGTGGTTGGCGGTGATGCGGTTGCCCGCGTAGCTCTCGGCGTTGACGCCGAAGACCAGCCGCCCCGCGTGCCGTCCGCGGGTGAGCTGGATGCCGTGCACCGGCCCGGTGGCGTACCAGGAGTTCCACCGCCGGGGGCGGAGGCTGCGGGTCAGGTCGCGGGGCGCGGACCAGGTGGTGCCGTCGTCGTCGCTGTACTGGAGGTGCGGGGTGCGGTCGCAGGGGACGTCGCAACTGAGGCCGTCGGCACGGCCCTTGTTGTAGGTCTCGGCGAGCAGGATCCGGCCGGTACGGCGGTCCACCAGGGGCGCCGGGTTGCCGTGGGTGTCCCCGTCGCCGTGGTTGACCACCTGGAGGGGACCCCAGGTCCGGCCGCCGTCGGTGGAGCGCCGGAGGACGAGGTCGATGTCCCCGGCGTCCCCGCAGTCGTGCACCCGGCCCTCGGCGAAGGCGAGCAGGGTGCCGCGGACAGTCCGCACGATGGCGGGTATACGGAAGCAGAAGTAGCCCTTCTCGTAGGCCGCCTTGAAAAGGACCTGCTGGTCGAAGTCGCCTGAGGGGACGTCGGTGGCGGCCCGCGCCGGGGCGGTCGCCAGCACGGCGAGCGCAATGGCGGTCAGTGCGACGGCGGCGGCCGGGAGACGGTGATGCCGGGGGCCGCGGCGGGGGCGGGGGTGCGCGCGGAGATCTGACGTCATGGTCCGGCCTGCCCTTCGAGGCATCGGGTCGGGTCATCAGGACATCCAACGTCCTCTGTGCAGATGTGACGGAAGCTACTGCCGTGGGGGAGGGGCGACAAGGAGCCTGCGTCGGTTCTCCGCGCCCGGCCCGGAATTCACTCTCCCGGGCCGGACGCACTGCGCCGTGTGCGCCACCGGGGACCAGTGGGGCGGGGCGGCGCTGATGGGGCGCGGCGCCTCACGGCCGCAGCACCACCTTGCCGAGATTGGCCCGCGCCTCGATGATCTCGTGCGCCTTCGCCGCGTCGGCCAGCGGCAGTTCGGCGTGGACCGCGGCCCGCAGCCGGCCGGTTCCGGCCAGCTCCCACAGCTGCTCCCGGTGCCGCGCGTACCGCTCCCGGTGGACGGTGGCGAAGCGCCGCATGGTCAGGCCGGTGAGGGTCTTCGAGCCGGCCAGCAGCTCGTACGCCGGGACCGTGCCGCCGCCGGAGTTGAAGAAGACCAGCCGCCCGCCGGGCGCGACGGCGGCCAGGGCACGCGGCAGCAGCTCCCCGCCGACCCCGTCCAGCACGATGTCCACCGGCTCGCCCCAGGACTCCTGGTCGTAGGTCACCACCTCGTCGGCCCCCAGCCCGTAGAGGAACTCCGCCTTGGCCGGTGAACCGACCGCGGCCACCACCCGTGGTACGCCCTGGAGCTTGGCGAGCTGGACGGCGAGGTGCCCGGTGCCGCTGGCCGCGCCGGTGATCAGCACCGACTCGCCGCCGGCCGGCGCCGCGGTGCTCAGCGCGGCCAGCGCGACATGCCCGCCGCGTACCAGCGCCACCGCCTCCACCGCGCTCGCCCCGTCGGGGATGCGGCTCGCCAGGGAGGCGGGGGCGAGGGCGAGTTCGCAGTAGGAGCCGGTGAAGGTGATCGAGGTGACCCGGTCGCCGACCGCGAAGTCGGTGACGTCCGGGCCCAGGGCGATCACCTCGCCCGCGATCTCGCCGCCGAGGACGCCGGGCAGAGGGTCGCCGCCGCCCTTGCCGTCGCCGCGCACCCGGCGCACCGACGGCAGGCTGACCCCGATCGCCTCGGTGCGGACGAGGAGTTCGCCCGGGCCGGGCGCCGGGTCCTCGGCCTCCTCCAGGCGCAGGACCTCGGGACCGCCGTAGGCGTGGAATCGGACGCGGCGCATGGGCCGTCACCTCCGCGGGAACGGGCCGCGGGGCGCGGCCGGTGTCATTGGGTAGCCCAACGATAACCAGAAACCATTGGGGCTGCCAATGGTTTTCGTTGGGGTCTCCTACGTTGGGTGCCCCCACGGCTTTCCGGGTACCGTGCTCCCATGCCCGACACCCCCTACGCCCCCAGCCGCATCCGCGCCCTCCCCAGCTGGCTGCTGGGCCGCGCCGCAGCCCGCGGCCACCGCCTCGTCGCCGAGGCCCTCGCCACCGAGGGCATGCGGATGACGCACCACGCCGTGCTCAGTGCCGTCGCCGAACTCGGCCCGGTCTCCCAGGCGGAGCTCGGCCGGACCGTCGGCATCGACCCCAAGGACATCGTCGCGATCGTCAACGACCTCCAGAAGGACGGCCTGGTCAGCCGCACCCCCGACCCGAAGGACCGACGGAAGAACGCCATCGGGATCTCGGCCGACGGCAAGCGGCGACTGCGCCGCACCGAGCGGCTCGGCGACGCCGCCAACGCCGAGCTGACCGCCGCCCTCAGCGACGAGGAGCGCGCGCAACTGATCGCGCTGCTGACCCGGATCGTGGCGCCGGCCGAGTGACCCGCACCGCGGCGCCGGCGAGGTGAGAAGCGGGCCTCAGCCCGCGGCGGCCGCCGCATCCAGCGCGAGCCGGTGTGCGCCCGCGTAGACGTTCATCGACCGCCCGCGCAGAAAGCCGACCAGCGTCAGCCCCGTCTCGGCGGCGAGATCGACGGCCAACGAGGACGGTGCGGAGACCGCGGCCAGCACCGGGATGCCGGCCATCACGGCCTTCTGCGCCAGCTCGAACGAGGCCCGTCCGGAGACCATCAGCACCGCGGACGACAGCGGCAGCCGGCCGCTCTGCAGCGCCCGCCCGACGATCTTGTCCACGGCGTTGTGCCGCCCCACGTCCTCGCGGACGTCGAGCAGTTCGCCGTCCGCCGAGAAGAGCGCCGCCGCGTGCAGACCGCCGGTCCGGTCGAAGACCCGCTGGGCGGACCGCAGCCGGTCGGGGAGGGCGGCCAGCGTCTCCGGGGATATCCGGAGCGCGGGATCGGCAGCGGTGTCCAGCGGCCAGCGGGCGGTGGTCCGCACCGCGTCCAGGCTCGCCTTGCCGCACAGCCCGCAGGACGAGGTGGTGTAGAAGTTGCGCTCCAGCGTCAGGTCCGGGACGGCGACCCCGTCCGCCAGCCGCACGTCCACGACGTTGTACGTGTTGCCCCCGTCCGCTGTCGCCCCCGCGCAGTAGACGATGTTCGCCAGCTCCTCCGCGCTCGCCAGGACGCCCTCGCTGACGAGGAAGCCCGCCGCCAGTGCGAAGTCGTCGCCAGGGGTGCGCATGGTGATCGCCAGCGGCTTGCCGTTCAGTCGGATCTCCAGCGGCTCCTCGGCGACCAGGGTGTCCGGCCGGCTGCTCACGGCGCCGTCGCGGATCCGGATGACGCGGCGTCGCTCGGTGACCCGTCCCATGTCTGATCAGCCCCGGTTCTGTCTGCGGTGATGGCCCGTCCATTGTCCGGTACGGGCGGTCGTTCGGCGCTGCCGGTGCCCCGGCGGCCGCGGATCGTCGCGGCGGCCTGTGGGGGAGCGGAGGTGCTCGGTAGACTGTAGACGATAGCCAATTGAGGAGGGGGCCGCGATGCTGTCCAGAGGCTTGCCGCAGGGCGCCGTGCCCAAGCTCGAACGCCCCGGCCCGTTGCGCGAGCGCGTCTACGAGGCGCTGCTCGAACTGATCACCACCCGCACCCTCCGCCCCGGCCAGCACCTCGTCGAGAGCGAGCTGGCGGGCCACCTCGGCGTCTCCCGCCAGCCGGTCCGCGAGGCCCTCCAGCGACTCAACACCGACGGCTGGGTCGACCTCCGCCCAGCCCAGGGCGCCTTCGTCCACGAGCCCACCGAGGAGGAGGCCGACCAGCTGCTGACGGTGCGCACGCTGCTGGAGGCCGAGGCCGCCCGGCTCGCCGCGGCGCACCCCGACCCGGCCGGCGTCGCCGAGCTGAAGCGCCTCTGCGACCAGGGCGAACGCGCGGTCCAGGACGACGACGTGGAGACCGCGGTGGCGCTCAACGCCGCCTTTCACGCCAAGGTCACCGAGCTGGCCGGCAACGCCGTCCTCGCCGAGCTGGCCGCGCAGGTCGGGCGGCGGGTGCGCTGGTACTACACCCCCGTCGCCCGCAGGCGCGGCAAGCGGTCCTGGGCCGAGCACCGCGAACTGATCACGGCGATCGCCGACGGCGACGAGACCCGCGCCGCCACCGTCATGCGCACCCACACCGAGCACACCCGGCGCACGTACCACGCACACGCCGGCGAGGACGCCTGACGCCGGGGCGCGGGCGCCGATGGCCGATCCTGACCCCTGTCCGCCCGCACCCCGTCCGATCCGCGAGACCAGCGGCGGTGACCGGCCCGCCGCCGGGTAGGGTGCAGGCGATCACGCACCACCTGATCACGGACGAACCCTCTTGAACCCGACCAGAACGGCGAGACGTACATGAGCGAAGGGACAGCACCGGCGGCCGGCGACGCGTCCTCCGTCGCCGACGAGGCGGCCCGCGAGCGGCTGCTCTACCTGCGCAGCAGCATCGACAATCTCGATGCCGCGCTGGTGCACCTGCTCGCCGAGCGGTTCAAGTGCACCCAGCAGGTCGGCGAACTCAAGGCCCGGCACAGCCTGCCGCCCGCCGACCCGGCCCGCGAGGCCGCCCAGATCGACCGCCTGCGCCGCCTGGCCGAAGACGCCCGCCTGGACCCGGCGTTCGCGGAGAAGTTCCTCAACTTCATCATCGGCGAAGTCGTCCGCCACCACCGCGCCATCGCGGACCGGGCGGGGACGAACGGCGGAGGAGAGCCCGAGGGGGCCAAGCCGGCCGGCGGCTGATCATTCGGGAACTGTTCGTCCGCGCGTCAGGTGAACGGGCCGTCGAGCGCGAAGCGGCGCAGGTGGCGGGCGACGTCCTGGGCCTCGCCCGGTGGCCACGAGGAGAGGCTCGCCATGATGTGGGCGGCCAGCCGTGCCGCAGCTCGGCATCAACGGGGCCTGCCTGGTCCTCACCAGTCCGGGGTGTGCCCCGTGGGAATGACACCACCTGACGTCACCTGGCGCCCGGCTCAGACCCTGGTGCGGGTCACCGGGATCCACAGCTGTGCGTCGGACTGCGCCGGGTCGGACTGCGACGGGCGGGTGCGCAGGATCTCCGGCCCCGGACGGTACTCGTACGGGTTGGACGGGATCCACTGGGCGGCCACGTCACCCCACATCTGCTGCAGCGCCTGCGGGAACGGCCCGGTGTTCTCGAACACGGCCCAGGTGCCCGCCGGGCAGTCCAGCACGTCGAGGTCCTCCGGCAACTCGGCGGCAGTGGTCACCACGGCGTGGTAGTAGTCGAGTTCGCTGCCCTCCTCGAAGCCGTCCGACAGGCGCACGGTCGCCGACACCACGCCCTGCGGGTCCTGGTCCGAGAGGGCGGCGATACGCCGCATCGTCTCCGGCGAGATGCTCTGGATGTGCTTGGCGATGTGCGGGTTGATGCCCCGGTAGATCAGCGGGACGCGGGCCTTCTTGCCGACGACCCGGAACGCTTCCTTCTCCACGATGCGGTACCGCATGGTGCTGTTCCCTTCGATGGTGAGGCGGAAGGACAGTCGGGGTTGCGAGTTGAGAGCCGCGCCGGTACGCCTGGCCTCGCCGGGGCCGACACCGTGCAGGGCGCGGAACGCCCGGGCGAACGCCTCCCCCGAGGTGTAGCCGTACCGGAGCGCGATCTCCAGCAAGGTCGGTTCCCCGGCCAGCACTTCGGCCCCCGCCACGGTGAGCCGCCGGCGCCGGACGTACTCCGACAGCGGCATCCCCGCCAGTGACGAGAACAGCCGCCGGAAGTGGTACTCCGACGTGACCGTGATCCGGGCCAGCGCGGACACGTCGATGTGCTGGTCGAGGTGACCCTCGATGTGCTCCATGGCCTGGTTCAGCCGATCCAGCAACCCCGGCCCCCTTCCCTTTCGATCACCGGCGTCAGGAAGGAGCAATCCTGCCGCACCCGGCATCCTGTGCCCGCTCCGGTCGGGTGCCGCAGGTCCAGGCCCGAGCCAGGGCGCTTCGGACGGATCAGCGGGCGGACCAGGTGACGATGCCGGCGAGAAGGAGTCCGGCTCCGCCGCTCAGGACACTCGTCACACATGATCTCCCGCAGTGCAGAGTGCTTCTCGGCGCAGGCCGGTGACCGGGGTGGTGTCCTGCCCCAGGCCCTGGCGGATCGCGATCTCCACGGGTGAGTACGCGCCGTCGGCCCGCTCCAGTTCGTACGGCGCGGCCGGCATCAGCGGCGGCTGGGCCATGAAGCGCGGCCGCGCCCCATGGTGCGGTTGCGCCGCGTGCACCAGGAACGGGTGACAGAGGAAGACGTCGCCCGGTGACCCGGTGGCGAGGGCGAGCGGCCGGTGGTCGGACGCCGCCACCAGATCGGGCGCGAGGTCCAGCCCGCTCGCCCCGTTCTCCCCGTACTTCTCCAGCACCTTCGGCACGTCGAGGTGTGAGCCGACCCGGATCCGGGTCGGGGCGTCCTCCTCACCGACCTCGCTGAACAGGAACAGCATCAGCAACGCCCGGCCCCGGGAGCGCAGGTTGGTGAAGTACCAGCTCTCGCCCTCCGGCAGATAGCTCCCCTCGACGTGCCAGCCCGCGTCGTCCGGCTCCTCCGCGTGCGGGAAGCGCAGCGGGAACGTGCCCAGCGAGTAGCGCGGCTCCCAGCGTCCGGCGCCGACCAGCAGGTCGTACGCGTGATGCAGGGAGGGAGAGTTGGGCGCGGCGGCGAACGGCCCCTGTGCCATGCCCGCCACCCAGTGCACGGGCTGCGTCCACGTTGCCGGATCGTCCGGGTCGCAGCCCGTCTCTCGCCACAGCAGCCGCGCGCAGTCCGTGGCCACGCGTGGTGCGACGGCGCCCTGCAACTTCACGAAGCCGTCGCGGAGGAAGCGGGATACCAAGGTCGTGTCATCCATGCCGTCATCGTGCACGGGCACCGGCCCCGACCACCCGACCTTTTCCGCACCGCTTTTGTCGGGTGTCCATCGAGCCCCTCCCGCCCCGCGGAATACGTGGTGTTCTCGATCTCGCAGAAAGCCCTGAAACCGGCGTGAGCAAGCCTGCGGGGCCGGCCGTGAGGCCGGCATCCTCACCTCACGGCCGGAGATCGCCGGGGCGTCATCGCAGGGGCGGCGAAGTGGTCCGCCACCACTCATGGAAAGACGCCCCGCTCCTGCCACAGCAGGGACGGGGCGTCTCGTATGACGTTCTCGGACCGCCGTGCGGCGGCCGTGCGGCGGGGCCGCCGTCAGTGGTGCGAGTGGGCACCCTTGCCGAGCGAGGACTTGCCGAGCGCGGACTTGGTGGCGCCCTGCGGCGACTTCAGCCGGTCCGCGGTCTTGGCGACGGCGTTGACGACCGCACCGACGTTCACCGGGGGCTTCTTGACGACGTTCTTGGCGATCGGGCTGCTGTCGATCAGGTTCTTCGCGTCTGCCGCGACCCCCCGGTGGCCGTCGGCGAACGCGGGGGCGGCGACGCCCAGGGCCATTACCGCGCCGGCAACAACCGCAGCGGCCTTGGAATACGTCATGGTGGACAGTCCCTTTCTGCTTCGGAAAACAAGCGGCGTCTACCGCCGGCTCGACGGACGTCCCGCGAGCGCTCTGCCGCCCGCGGCACGTCTCCGTCGGCACACACCCAAACGGCCCCGTCGCCCCCAGGACACGGCACCGGTCCCCACTGGTGCGGAATGCACCCGAACGTGTCGTATCGCTCAGATCATTTCCCGGCTGACGGGGCGGGGGTCGGACGGCACCTCCCGTAAGCGCCTCCGGCCCGGCTGGTGCAGCAGCAAAGTGAACGCCGCCGCCACCAGGGACACGCCGCCGGCCAGCAGATATGCGCCGTTGTAGCCCCAGGCGCCGACCACCGTCGAGCCCAGTCCGCCGCCGAACAGGCCGCTGACGAGCTTGCCGCTGTAGACCAGGCCGTAGTTGGTGGCGTTGTAGTTCTCGCCGAAGTAGTCGGGGGTGAGGGCCGCGAACAGCGGATAGAACGCCCCGCCGCCGAAACCGGACAGGAAGGCGAAGAACAGGAACAGCCACTGGCTGCGCAGGTCCCCGGCCCACAGCACCCCGAACTGCGCCAGCCCCAGCACCACGATCACGAAGACCAGGGTGTTCTTCCGGCCCCACAGATCCGACAGCCAGCCGACCACGGCCCGTCCGACGCCGTTGACCACCGACATCACCCCCATCGACGAGGCCGCCACCAGCGGGCCGAACCCCACGTCCTTGGCGAAGTCCACCTGGAACGAGATCCCGAAGATCGAGACGCCGGCGGTCAGCACCACGCACACCCACATCAGCGGGAGCATGCCGCTGCGGACCGCCTCCTTGGGCGTGAACTGCCGCACCGCCGGCGGATTCCTCGCCAGCAACGCCACGCTTTTCCCTTTCTCGTCGGAATGCGGAAGGGCCCCCTTGCCCGGACTTTCGCTCGCGCCCGGCTGTCCCCCGGAGTTCGGCCGCCCGCCGGTGCGCAGCGGATCGACCTCGGCGGGCCACCAGTTCTTCGGCGGATCCGTGAAGAACCAGGCACAGCCCGCCACCACGATCAGCACATACAGCCCGATGCCGTCCAGGACCTCCTTGAAATCACCGCCGTCGAAGGCGTAGTTGAAGACGAAGATGAACGGCAGCGCGCCGTAGGCGAAGCCGCCGTTGACGAATCCGGTCCTCGCGCCGCGCCGCTCCGGAAACCATTTGCCCACCATGTTGATGCAAGTGGCATAGACCAGTCCGGAGCCGATCCCGCCGACGACCCCGAAACCGCAGATCGCCGCCAGGACATGATGGAAATGCGCCAGGGCGACGAAACCCAGCAAGGTCAGCACCGCCCCGGCGAACATCGCCCGCCGCGCGGTCAGCATGCCGCGCTCCCGCAACCACCCCGCGGGAAAGGCGATTCCGGCCTGGCAGAACACCCAGACGCTCAGAATCCAGAAGCTGTCGCCCTGCGTCCAGTGGTGTGCGTGCGACAGCGTGCCCTCGGCCGATCCGTAGGCGAATTCGGAGACACTGATGGCCATCATCGCGACCCACGGCAGATACACCATCAGTTTCCGCGAGCGGCCGCCGAGCAGTTCCCGGTCGCTTTCGCCGACCCGGTAAACCCGACCCTTCTCGTCGACGATTTCCTGAAATGTCGTGCCCGCTGTTTCCGTGCCGTCCCGCCCGCTGCGGTCCATACCCCTCACCTTGGAACTCTTGGAATCCTCGGAATCGCAAGAACCCGGTCGGAGCGGGCGCGCCCGCTACCTGCTCCCGTCGTCGCGCCCGGAGAACTGCCGTCCGGAGAACTGCCTGTCCGGAGACCGGCCTGTCCGGAGAACAGTCTGTCCGGAGAACAGTCTGTCCAGAGAACTGCCTGTCCGGAGACCGGCCTCAGGGCAACACCGGCAGCGCCCGGGCGTACTCCAGCAGGTCGGCGAGGCCCGGCGCCCGGATCACCCCCGCCTGCCGCAGGCACCGGAATCCCATACGCCGCCGCGATCACCCGGCCCTCGGGCGCGGTGAGCACGACCCGCCCCTGCCTGCACACACCTCGGCCAACGCGCCCTGCACAGCCGTCGTTTGACGAAAGCTCAGCTAAAATTGACTGGCCATCAGATTACCCCCTCCGCCTGCAGTAGCCGCAGCTCCGCCTCGTCCAGTCCCAGCTCCGTGCCGTACACCTCGGCGTTGTGCTCGCCCAGCAGCGGCGAGCGACGGATCTCGACGGGGGAGTCGGAGAGCTTCAGCGGCGAGCCGACCGTGGTGAAGGTGCCGCGCTGCGGATGCTCGACCTCGACCACCATCCCGTTGGCAGCCAGCGACGGGTCCTCGATGATCTCCTTGGTCGACAGGATCGGCCCGCACGGGATGTCGTGCGCGGTCAGCCGCGCCAGCACCTCCCACTTGGGCAGCGTGCTGCTCCACTCCTCGATGAACCGGAACATCTTCGACAGCTTGGGCAGCCGGGCCTCCGGCGTCGCCCAGTCCGGGTCCACGGCCAGCTCCGGCCGTCCGATCAGCTCGGTGAGCGGCCGCCAGCCGACCGGCTGCACGATCACATAGACGTAGTCGTTGGGCCCGCCGGGTGCACACCGCACCGCCCACCCCGGCTGCCCGCCGCCGCTGGCGTTGCCGCTGCGCGGCACCTCGTCACCGAAGTCCTCGTTCGGATACTCCGCCAACGGGCCGTGGGCCAGCCGCTGTTGGTCCCGCAGCTTGACCCGGCACAGGTTGAGCACCGCGTGCTGCATGGCGACGTTGACCCGCTGGCCGCGGCCGGTCCGGGTGCGCTGGAAGAGCGCGGCGAGGATGCCTGCGACGCAGTGCACCCCCGTGCCCGAGTCGCCGATCTGCGCGCCGGTCGCCAGCGGCGGCCCGTCCTCGAACCCGGTGGTGGCCATCGCCCCGCCCATCGCCTGCGCCACCACCTCGTACGCCTTGAACCCGGTGTACGGGCCCTCCCCGAAGCCCTTGATGCTGGCGTAGACGATCCGCGGATTGATCTCCTGGATGCGCTCCCACGTGAACCCCATCCGGTCGACCGCCCCCGGCCCGAAGTTCTCCACCAACACGTCGCTACGGGCGATGAGCCGCGCCAACAACTCCTCCCCCCGCGGCGTCTTGGCGTTGAGAGTGACGCTGCGCTTGTTGCAGTTGAGCATCGTGAAGTAGAGCGAGTCGGCGTCCGGAACGTCCCGCAACTGACGGCGCGTGATGTCGCCCGTCACCGCCTCCACCTTGACCACGTCGGCACCCAGCCAGGCAAGCAACTGCGTTGCGGAGGGCCCGGACTGAACGTGCGTCATATCCAGCACGCGCACACCTTCAAGCGCCTTCGACACGACGGACTCCTCCCGCTCCCTACTTGTACATGGTCTGGTTCATCGTTCCGGGGGCGTAGGCGTCCGGATCGATCCACACATTGATCAGCGAGGGCTTCCCGGACTCCCGCGCCCGCCGCAGCGCGGGCCCGATGTCTGCCGGATCCCGCACCTCCTCGCCGTAGCCGCCCAGGATCTGCGCGAACTTGTCGTAGGGCACGTCACCGAGGGTGTTGCCGACCCGCTCCCGCTCCGCGCCGTACTTGGCCCGCTGGCCGTAACGGATCTGGTTCATCGAGGAGTTGTTGCCGACGATGCCGACGAACGGCAGGTCGTAGCGGACCAGCGTCTCGAAGTCCCACCCCGTCAGACTGAACGCACCGTCCCCGAAGAGCGCGACCACCTCCTTCTCCGGCCGGGCCTGCTTGGCGGCGAGCACGAAGGGGATGCCGACGCCGAGCGTGCCGAGCGGTCCGGGATCCATCCAGTGACCGGGCGACCGCGGCTGCACCACCTGACCGGAGAAGGTGACGACGTCCCCACCATCCCCCACAAAGATGGAATCCTCGGTCAGAAAGTCATTGATCTCACTCACCAGCCGATACGGGTGGATGGGCGAGGCGTCCGACCGCAACTGCGGCAACCGCTTGTCCACCGCGTCCTGCTCCACGGCCCGCAGCTCGTCCAGCCACTCCTTGCGCCGGGCGGCACCGCCGTCGATCCGCCCGGACGCGGCCTCCGCGACCGCCTTGAGCACCAGGCCCGCATCCCCCACGATCCCCAGATCGACATCCCGGTTCCGGCCCACCGTCCGGTAGTCCAGATCGATCTGGACCACCGTCGCCTCGGCCGACAACCGCTTGCCGTACCCCATCCGGAAGTCGAACGGCGTCCCCACGATCACGAGGACATCGGCGTTGGCGAACGCATACCGCCGGGACAGCTGGAGGTGGTGCGGATCGCCGGGCGGCAGCGTCCCGCGCCCGGCCCCGTTCATGTACGCCGGGATGTTCAGCGCGCGCACCAGCTCCACCGCGGCCGCCGTCCCGCGCGTCGTCCAGACCTGGCTGCCCAGCAGGACCGCCGGCTTCTCCGCCCGGACCAGCAGATCGGCCAGCCGCTGTACGTCCTCGGGATCGCCGGCCGAACGGGTCGAGGCCCGGTAGTGCCCGGCCCGCGGGACCCGCGCCGTGTCGGCCGGCACCCTGGCGTCCAGCACATCACGCGGAATCTCCAGGAACGACGGCCCCGGCGCACCGTGGAAGCACTCCCGGAACGCCATCGAGACCATGTCCGCGACCCGCGCGGTGTCCGGCACGGTGGCCGCGAACTTGGTGATCGGCGTCATCATCTCGACGTGCGGCAGGTCCTGCAGCGACCCCATCCTGTGCTGACTGCGCGCCCCTTGGCCCCCGATCAACAACATCGGCGACTCGGCCCGCAACGCATTGGCGACGCCGGTGACCGCGTCCGTCGTCCCGGGCCCTGCGGTCACCACCGCACACCCCGGCCGTCCCGTCAGCCGCGCATACCCGTCCGCGGCATGCGCAGCCACCTGCTCATGCCGCACATCCACCACCGCGATTCCCTCATCCACACACCCGTCATAGATATCGACGATGTGCCCCCCGCACAGCGTGTAGACCACCTCCACCCCTTCACTCTTGAGCGCCCGAGCCACCAGGTGCCCACCGGAGACGAGGCGGGGGGCGTCCTTGGCCCCTCGGACCTTCTGCAGGTGTCGGTCGCGTCGGCTGTCCTGAGTCCCACGGGTCTTCCGGGTCTTCTCGATCTCTCGTCCATCTCCGGGCATGTGCATCGCTTCCCTTCTGGGTGCTGTCGCTCTGCCGCGAGCGGAGGCCCCGGGGAGCTGCCGGCTGCCTGCTCCCCGGCCCAGAAGCCGTGGGCAGTCGGACAGGCGGCCGGCCTCTCCTCTCCTGGACTGTATACAGTCGTCAGTCGACGAATACTGTATGAACCGTTATCCCTCACCACCCGCCCGTTGTCCAGAGGAAGCGCGGGCAACCAACGCCGATCACGCCATCCGGGCGCCTGCGCGCACGCCCCGTCGCCTGGCGAGACCGGCAAGGGCCGGAGGAGGGGAAGGGGAAGGGGTGAGGGAAGGGGTAAGTCGTGAGCGCCCGACCATCCGACCTCCGGCGCGCCCGCCGCCCCGCGAATCACCCGCAACAACCCATAAGCGGAACTTATGTCCAGCGTGGATACGCAGGTGAAAGGCACTCCGAAACCTTGGTATTGTTGTCCATGTCGCCGCGGGGAGTGCCCCGCGAAGATCACCTAAGTCCGGGTGGCGGAATGGCAGACGCGCTAGCTTGAGGTGCTAGTGCCCTTTATCGGGCGTGGGGGTTCAAGTCCCCCCTCGGACACTGACCACTGGCCAACGTCATGCGGGTCGGGAGTAATCCCGACCCGCATGACGCGTTTCGCGGGCTGGTATGTCATACGCAGCCCGAGCGCCCGGTACAACCGGTTCTTCTTCCCTCCCGGGGTAGTGCGGAGAACGTCTGCTGTGTAGCTGGCTGCTTCGACAAGCTCGGCGATCCGGGCTCGGGAAAGCAGAGTGGGCCTGCGGCTCTGCATCTGGGCCGCTGCGGCGGCGCGGCGGGTTTCGGTCTCCGTGATCCACTGGGCGACGGTCTCTGAGCCGGCGGCGCCGGAGTCGATCAGCGCCCGGTACCGGGCGAGCTTGGTGTCGCAGTCACGGACGATGGCGGCAGTCTCTGCCGAGGAGTCGGCCGTCTGCGCGCGTACGAGCTGGGCCTGGTACATCCGGTCGATGGTGGCTGCCTTGTGGCCGGGGGCGAATTGCAGGGAGATCCACTGGTCGAGCTGCGGTACGAGGTCGCGCTCGCGGAACAGGACGTTGCGGGGATGAGTGATCTTGTTGGCGAGGGCGTACTCGTTGGTGAAGCGGCACCGGTAGTAGGCCGTCTGGTGTGACCACTGTGTGCCCATCACGCGCTGGCAGAGGCTGCAGTGGACGAGCCCCTGTAGCTGGTAGTCGTGGCAGCGACCTCGGCGTTCCTTGGTGACGGGGCCGGCGCCGCGCGTTCCCATCTTTTCCTGGGCGCGGTGGAAGTCGGTGAGGTCGATGATCGGCGGGTGGACGATCTCCTTGGACCAGATCCATGCGTCGGCGCCGTTCCACCGCATCCGGGTCTCGTAGCCGAGTGCGACGTCGTCGACGTCCAGGAGGACTTCCTGCTTGCGCTGTCTGTTCCATACCTGGTGGCCGGTATAGCGCGGGTTGTTCAAAATGGCGCGGACGGCTCCCTTGGACCAGGCGATGCCCTCCCGGTGCGGATTGCGCCGTGGGTCGTGGGCAGACGGGCACGGGATCCCGTCAGCGGTAAGCCCTTCGGCGATGGCGTAGAAGCCGCGCCCGTCGAGATATTCCCTGAAGATGCGTTGGACGATCGGGGCGGCGACGAGATCCACGTCAAGCCGGTGGAGCCGCTTGCCGTCGGCCGCTTTGGCCGGATTGGGGTGAGGCCCGGCGTCCGTGATTCGGTAGCCGTAGGGCGGTCGGCCGCCGAGGAAGCGGCCTTCGAGCTGAGCCTGGGACGTTATGGCTGCCCGGACGCGGATCTTGATGCGATTGCGTTCGCCCTTGCTCATGCCGCCGAAGACGGACATCACCATGTCGTGAGCTTCACTGTTGGGGTCGACCCGCCCGCCGACCTCGGGAACCCACAACTCGACGCCGTAGTGCACGAAGAGCGGGAAGGTGAGGCTGAACTGGTTGTCGTAGAAGACACGTTGCGGCTCACCGACGACGACCGCATCGAAACCGCGATCCGGATCCTTCAGGGCCGCGAGCAGCTGTGCGGCCCGCGGCCGTCGCAACCACGGCAGAGACCGGCTCTGCCCGATATCGAAGTACTCGGCGACGATGCGGCCGCCGGCCGGTTCGATGAGCGTTCTGGCGCGGGTGAGCTGCCAGTCCCGGGAAGCCGCAGGATCCTGCAGGTCTTCGGTGGAACACCGCCCGGCGAAAGCGAAGGCCGTCATCTCTGTCCTTCCAGCTCGTCCGCCCCGGCGTGCACGTCACAGGTGGTGGTAGGGCGGGGCGGACGTCCTGTCGTACAGTGACTCTCCGTAAGAGCGCCAGCCGGAGCACCGTCCGTACGGTGCCGGATCTGGGCGGATGCAGTGACGATGATGTCCAGCAAAATGGCGGCAGCGTCCAAGGAGAGTGTTGGCACCTCACTCGGCACCTCAAGGGTGATCTCCTCGCCGTTTCCCTCATCGCTGGTGGATTGGATACCGGTCATGTGGCGGCCCCATCCAGCCACGAAGCACCGGTGTAGTGCAGAGCAGCGGCTGAGGCGCACGGTGTGGCGTCGACCTCATCGCCTGACCGTCCGTCTGGACTCCACTGGGTGTGAGGATTCAATCCGTTCAGCTCTTGCTGAAAACCCGCGGAACATGGAAGGAGTTCGTCAGCACCACCCAACGGCTCGGCGATCACGATGTCTTCCACGTGGGAAACCCAAAGTGGTTCAACAGGGCTCTGGTCATCGCCCAAGGAAGTGGGTGAGGGTGGGGTGGGTGTCATCGCTGGTTTCCTCTAGGTCGCCTGCAGTTCTTCACCCTCTATGGATAAAAAGGGGGATGGAAAATGACGCGACCCCATGTCGGTGCACCCATCCGGACTACTCATTCAGCCAGCTACATCCCCCGCCGCAGGCCGACTCGTCTATCTTCCGACCCTGACCAGCGCGAACACCCTCGTCGGGGCCATTGTGTGCCCTACCGGACTTTCCCTGTCCTACCTGCGGTTTCCTGGGAGCTCCGCGTGCATGCGCAAGCCGTTGTGCAGACGGTGCACACAAGGGGCGCGACAGTCAGCGGCAACGGATAGAGCAGCCTGGCGGCTGAGGCGACGCATGACTGGCCGCAGGTTCGAGCCCTTGGCAGGAGCCGCAAAAGGGCTGGACGTGCCGTACCCCCTGTGACCTGCGGAGACTCGCTCGTCGTGACGATGTCGGTGCACCTACCGAAGACGCGAGTTGGTTGATGGGGCGATCACGCTTGTCTGGCACTCCACACGCTGCGCGGTTCTGGTCCTCGGCCACGAGGGACACGGAACATGGGAATGGGGATTCGTCGGCGATCGGCGGAGAGCTCGTTGTCCGGGAGGGCGGCAAGCTGTAGCGGTAGCCGAGGCCGCCTTGCGGCCACGATGAGCAGAAATGTGCCCCACGTCTTCTGCCGCGTAGCCCGCTGTCGGAAGTCCTAGTGCTACGTTCCTCAAAGTATGTACGTATAGCGGCGTCGTAGTTGGCGGGTTGGTGGGGCGGGTCTGCCCCAGATCCATGGTCTGGCACGGGCATTGAGCTGGGCCGTTGCCAGACGGGTTGCCTGGTCGATTTCGTCTGGTCCGGCGAAGGACTGGCCTGCGAGGGCAGCTTTACGGAAGATGCGCCACCAACCTTCCTGCAGGTTCAGCCAGCAGGCACCGACAGGGATGAAGACGTGTCGGATGCGGGGATGCTCCTCCAGCCAGGTGCGGGTGGA
>NZ_KB891876.1 GCF_000373585.1 Streptomyces sp. MspMP-M5 | reverse complement strand
CGGTCTCGGCCAGGTCATCCATCACGTCTACGACCGGATCGGCAACGTGGTCTCGGCCTCGGTGCCGGCAGCCATCGAATCAGCCATCTCCGCAGGCCACCTGCGGCCAGGCCAGCGCGCGGTCGGCTGGGTGGGAAGCGCCGGCATGTCCTTCGGAGCCTTCACCTTCGTCCTCTGACAGCCGATCAGGAGCCGGAACATGCTCACACACCTAGCCAAGGCAGCTTCCTGCGCCGCCTGGGGCGCGGCACAGTACGGGATCACCTCTCTGCGCGACCGTGACACGGCCACTCGCGACCGACGCCGGGCCACGTCCATCCTGAGGTTCTTGACCCGGATGGGTCCGATCTACATCAAGCTGGGCCAGATCGCCGCCACGCGCTCGGACCTGCTGCCACCGGAGTGGGTCACCACACTACGGGCGCTGCAGGACCAGGCCCCGCACATGAGGCCGGCCGCGGTACGCAAGGCGGTCGAACGGGAGTTGGGCGGCCCGCTGGAAGACACCTTCCGCACTTTCCAGATGCAGCCGGTGGCCAGTGCCTCGGTGGCGCAGGTCCACTCCGCCGAACTGCGCGACGGACGCACGGTCGCGGTGAAACTGGTCAAGGACGGTGTTCCCGAACAGATCGGGCAGAGCCTGCGCTCCCTCGGCGCGCTGCTGCGCCTGGTGCACCGTGGCGTGCCGCAGGCACGCGAACTGGAACTGCCCAAGCGCTTCGACGAGATCGCCCGGCTGCTCCGCCCGCAGGCCGACATGAAGCATGAGGCGCGCCAGCAACAGCGCTTCCATGCTGCCTTTGCCGCGCACCCGTACGTACGTGTGCCCGAAGTACTGGCGGACCTGGTCACCGACCGGATGCTCGTCATGGAGTTCATGGACGGCATCCCCGGCAAGCGCGCCGAGGAAGTCGGATTCCCGCGCCAGCGCCTGGCACAGCGATTGCAAGACACCGTCTACACCATGCTCTACATGCACGGGATCAGCCACGGCGACCCACATCCGGGCAACATCATGTTCACCCCCGACGGCG
>NZ_KB891875.1 GCF_000373585.1 Streptomyces sp. MspMP-M5 | reverse complement strand
ATAGTCTGAGACCTGATGCCGAGCCGATTGTGGTGAAGTGGATGATCCTATGCTGTCGAGAAAAGCCTCTAGTGAGTTTCAAGGCGGCCCGTACCCTAAACCGACTCAGGTGGTCAGGTAGAGAATACCGAGGCGTTCGGGTGAACTATGGTTAAGGAACTCGGCAAAATGCCCCCGTAACTTCGGGAGAAGGGGGGCCATTTCCGGTGATGGCATTTACTGTCTGAGCTGGGGGTGGCCGCAGAGACCAGCGAGAAGCGACTGTTTACTAAAAACACAGGTCCGTGCGAAGCCGTAAGGCGATGTATACGGACTGACGCCTGCCCGGTGCTGGAACGTTAAGGGGACCGGTTAGCTCCATTTCGGTGGGGCGAAGCTGAGAACTTAAGCGCCAGTAAACGGCGGTGGTAACTATAACCATCCTAAGGTAGCGAAATTCCTTGTCGGGTAAGTTCCGACCTGCACGAATGGCGTAACGACTTCTCGACTGTCTCAACCATAGGCCCGGTGAAATTGCATTACGAGTAAAGATGCTCGTTTCGCGCAGCAGGACGGAAAGACCCCGGGACCTTTACTATAGCTTGATATTGGTGTTCGGTTCGGCTTGTGTAGGATAGGTGGGAGACTGTGAAGCGCCAACGCCAGTTGGTGTGGAGTCGTTGTTGAAATACCACTCTGGTCGTGCTGGATGTCTAACCTGGGTCCGTGATCCGGATCAGGGACAGTGTCTGGTGGGTAGTTTAACTGGGGCGGTTGCCTCCTAAAGGGTAACGGAGGCGCCCAAAGGTTCCCTCAGCCTGGTTGGTAATCAGGTGTTGAGTGTAAGTGCACAAGGGAGCTTGACTGTGAGACTGACGGGTCGAGCAGGTACGAAAGTAGGGACTAGTGATCCGGCGGTGGCTTGTGGAAGCGCCGTCGCTCAACGGATAAAAGGTACCCCGGGGATAACAGGCTGATCTTCCCCAAGAGTCCATATCGACGGGATGGTTTGGCACCTCGATGTCGGCTCGTCGCATCCTGGGGCTGGAGTCGGTCCCAAGGG
>NZ_KB891874.1 GCF_000373585.1 Streptomyces sp. MspMP-M5 | reverse complement strand
CCTTGCCCAGCAACGAAACCGACCGGCACAGCTCTCCTCCTACGACGCGAGACACCGGGCCAGGGGCCGGGCAAGCGCATGCCGGGTCTCGCGCCTGGATTCCCTGCCCGCCCGGCCTGGACATGCCCCTCCCGCTCCCACATCTCCTGCCGGGCCCCCGGGCGGCCCCCAGGGGATTCGGCGGTCGGTACGTAGGACCCCAACGGCAGAGGGGAGAAGCCGCGTGAAGCTCCGCGCTGTCTCTTGCACCCTCCCCTCCCGCGAGGTGACCAACTCCGACATCACGCAGTTGATCGGCAAACACAGCACCGGTCACTTCGTTGGGGACCTGGAGCACGCCCTCAACAAGATCGGCGGCTTCCTGCGGTACAGCGGATCACACACCCGGTACTGGCTCGACGCCGGCGAGCGCCCCATCGACCTGCTGCGCACCGCAGCGCACTCCGCCCTCGCACAGGCGGGCGTCGCCGCTGACCAGATCGACGTGCTGATCTACACCGGAATCGGCCGCGGCTTCCTCGAGCCCGGAGGCGCCTATCACGCCGCCCACGCCATCGGCCTGCGCCATGCGCACTGCTTCGACATCATCGACGCCTGCATGAGCTGGACCAGAGCCGCCCAAGTCACCCAATCCCTCTTCCGAAGTGGCTCGTTCCGTACCGCCATGATCGTCAATGCGGAGTGCAACATGCGGCCCGGTGGCCCGGTCGTCCCCCATCTGTTCCGGCTGGAACGGATCGAAGCACTGGAGTCGACCCTCCCCGCCTACACACTCGGCGAAGCCGCCACCGCAACCGTACTCACCGCGGACGACAGCGAACCGTGGCAGTTCCGCTTCATCTCGCGCCCTGATCTCGCCTCGCTGTGCAACGTCACCCTCGAGGGCTACGACGGATACTGCGAGCCCTCCGACAAGCTGGCCCGAAACGGCGTCGGCGTCTTCACCTCCTTCGGCTTCGAAATGCATCAGGTAGGCAGAAGCGAAGTGCAGGCGGTGTTCCAGCAACTGGACCCGCCGCTGGACGAGGTGGCCGCGCTGTTCACCCATGCGTCGAGCAAACGCGAGTGGCAGGCGG
>NZ_KB891873.1 GCF_000373585.1 Streptomyces sp. MspMP-M5 | reverse complement strand
CCCGCCCCACCAACCCGCCAACTACGACGCCGCTATACGTACATACTTTGAGGAACGTAGCACTAGCCTGCAGTTTGGCGATCGGTGGCACTCTGCGGTGCTGGATGGTAAGCACGGTCAGTGCCGCCTCGACGGCACCGGCGGCGCCGAGGGTGTGACCGAGAACCCCCTTGGATGCGGTGACGCTGGGGCGATGCGGCAGTATGCGGGCGATCATGGCAGCTACCCTGGCGTCGTTGAGCGGGGGGGGGAGGTGCCGTGCGCGTTGACGTGGGTCGACCTCGTGCGGGGCCAGCCCCGCTTCCGTCAAGGCAGTGCGCAGAGCCTTCTCGGTGCCGCCAGCATCCCCCGCCACCATCAGATGGCTGTCCTCTTCCTCGAGGACGTTGCGCAGTCCCTCCAGGGACTTCCCGTGGAAGAGCCTTCCGTCGGTGTACCCGGGGTGCGGTTCCTCGGCGAGGGTGAAGGCCGGCCCACGAACCGTCGGCGGTGACACGGGGGCGCGGACGGCATGCCGGAAGGTACCCTCGCAGCGCAGCTTTCCGCGCTCTTCCCAGTCACGGATGGTGACGTGCACGGTGCCCTGCTCCTGCGCGGGGGCGAGATGCACGCGCAGACGGTCGGTGTGCCCTTCTGGCAGGGACACCCCGTGCGCGATGCGCATCCCGGTGCAGCCGATGACCGGCCGGCCGCCGCCGAGGGCGCGTTCGACGGTGCTCAACCCCCAGCCGACGGCCGCTGTCATGGGCAGGTCCGGTACCCCGGAGAAGCTGTGGTCGCGCAGGACGGGCTCGTCGCGCAGTCCGGTCAGCTTGCGGTCGGCGGTGCGTCCGGTGCTGGGGAGCCGCTCGACCCGGTGGCACAGAGGTGCCCTTGGTCCGATGACGGTGACTGAGGACTCCGTGGCGTCGGGGGTCATCCGGGCCAGGAAGTGCGCGCAACCCTCTTCCCGGGACAGCACCGGAACCCCGGCGTCGGTGAACAGCTGCTGCACGGACGCAGCCATACCGCCGCTCCAGGGCCCCCAGGCCAACGGCACCACTCGGCAGTCGGGGTGAGCTGCCTGGAAGGCACAGCCGAAGCGGT
>NZ_KB891872.1 GCF_000373585.1 Streptomyces sp. MspMP-M5 | reverse complement strand
ACGGACACTCGGTCACGGTCTGGAACCGCACCGCCCGGCGCGCGCATGACCTTGCCGGTGACTCCATCACCCCAACGCGCACCGCCGGCGAAGCCGTGCGTTCCTCGCACCTGGTCATTGCCTGTCTGGCCACCTACGAGGCCACCCTTCAGGTACTCGAGTCCGCCACTGACTGGCACGGGACCACTCTCGTCGTCCTCGGCAGCGGCACCCCGGGCCAAGCCGCGCAGGCGCAGCAGTGGGCTACCGAACGCGGCGCCGCGTACCTCGACGGCGTCATTCTGTGCCACCCCCAGGACATCGGAACGCCCGAGGCAGCCCTCCTCTATTCCGGCCCGCCCGACACCTGGGCGGAACACCAACAGACACTCATGAGCCTGGCCAACACCTCGCACCACGTATCCGATCAGGCATCCGCCGCGAACCTTCTGGACGTCGGACTGGCCGGCGGATTCTTCATCACCGCACTGGCCGCCTACGCCGAAGCAGCCACCTACGTCCTGAGGAACGGGATCCCCGCCACCGTCGTGGACGACCTCACCGACCTGGCCATCGAAGTCCTCCGCAACGACACCAAAACCGTCACCAAGGCGATCACCACTGGAAGGCACGAGACGGACCAGGCGACCCTCACGACCCATGCCGAAGGAGCCCGCGTCGCCCTGGCCGTTCTGCGAGAAGACGGCTACCGCGGACACGTCCTCGCAGCGGCAATCGACAACATGACGGAAGCCGAGCAGGCCGGCCTGGGACACCTCGGCTTCTCCGCGCAGGCCGAGGTCGTTGGCGATGGCGCCTGAGGACTTCTCGATGATGCGGCCGATCCGATGGCGGTGAGTGACTCGTCGGGCTGTGCCTGGAGGTGGTCGGTGATCATTTGCCGGAGCGGCTCCCGGCGCGAGCCGCTTGTCGCCTCCGTGAGGGGTGACGGCCAGAGCCCAACGGGCCGCGTTGTCGGCCAAGTTGGAGAGCTGGACGTTACGGAAGTTGGGGATGTCAGGTTCTGCACGTCCAACTACACGCACTCTGGGGCCGCTTGCAATTGTGTGGAGTTGCACTGTGGACCGACAACTGGCATCGCAACTCGACCCCGGACGCTGCGGAGGTGTCG
>NZ_KB891871.1 GCF_000373585.1 Streptomyces sp. MspMP-M5 | reverse complement strand
GAGTTGCGGGCGAGGGTGGCGAAGATCCTGGCGGATCACGCCGGTTCACAGTTCAGCGTCACCGAGCTGGCGAAGATGCTGGGGCATTCGGGAGGCGCGGTCGGCAACGCCTGCGACACCCTGATGTCCCGGGGCGAGGCGGAGCGGGTGGGTTCCAACCCCCGCATGTACCGTGCCACTTCCTACACCGCTGCCGCCGCGCAGGCCGCACCGGCCAACCCGCCCGCCCCGAGCGCAACGGTGCCCCGGCCCAGCCCGACCGCCCAGCCCGCCAAGGCCGTTCCACCGCCAGTCGGGAGGCCGCTGCCCATCATGCGCCCGAACGGGCAGCGCTATCACCCCAGGGCCCTGGCCCAACTCTCGGACGTCGAAGCATTGCGCAGGCTGCGCGAGGCGGGGGTTGCGGTGTTGCTGTACGGGCCGCCGGGGACGGGGAAGACGTCGCTGATCGAGGCGGCCTTCCCGGACCTGATCACGGTAGCCGGAGACGGCGACACCACGGTCGGCGACCTTGTCGGCGAATACACGCAGGACCCAAGTGGCGGATACGAGTTCATCTACGGGCCACTGGTCACCGCCATGCAGGAAGGGCGCGCCCTTCTCCTGGACGACGCGACCCTGATCTCCCCCAAAGTCCTGGCTGCCCTGTATCCGGCGATGGACGGGCGACGTCAGATCCAGGTCAAGGCGCACAAGGGCGAGATGATCACCGCCACCGACGGCTTCTACGTCATCGCCGGACACAACCCCGGCGTCCACGGGGCGGTACTGACCGAAGCCCTGGCCTCACGGTTCAGCGTGCAGATCCAAGTCGGCTCTGACTACGACCTGGCCGCCTCCTTGAACATCAACCGCACGGCGGTCCGCATCGCCCGCCACCTCGCCACCAGCCAACAGGCAGGCGAGGTCGGCTGGGCACCGCAGCTACGTGAGCTGATCGCCTTCCAGAAGATCGCCGATGTCCTGGGCACCGAGGCCGCCTTCGCCAACCTGGTCGGCATCGCACCCGCCGAAGACCGCGATCTGGTCGCCGAGATCGTCACCAAGGCCCTTGGACGCCCGGTCACCGCCCTAGCGCTGGGCCGCCAGCTCTAAGTGGGCGGTTCGCGAGTTGATGTCCGTTTCGAAGTGAGGCTTGGGGCAGGGGTGCTGGCCACGGTGCGGGCTACTGCTGCCGGGCAAAG
>NZ_KB891870.1 GCF_000373585.1 Streptomyces sp. MspMP-M5 | reverse complement strand
CGCCGTCGGCCCCGGCCTGCCCACCTTCGCGGCCTACCAGCCGTACAACACCGATGTGTTCTCCGTGCACGACCGCACCGACGACCTCGACCCGCGGACCGCGTGGCAGCTGAACTACCTCGTCGCCGGCTGGTACGGCGACCCTTCGGCCGACCCGCTGGCCGGCGACGTCGCCGCCCGCATGGCCGCCCTCCGCTGGACCGCCGACGGCACGGCTCCGGACAGCGCCCGCACGGTCTGCCACGGCACCGTCCTCGACGTCGCCTGGCAGCGCCAGGGCAGCCCCATGCCCGCCTCCGACCGGCCCGACTACGTCACCATCGGCGTCGGCAACAACACCGAGCACGCCACCAAGGCGATCGAGGAGCACGCGGGCCGCCGGGCCGGCGCCCCGCCCGAGCTCGCCGCGCTGCTCTCGGCCGTCCACTCCGGCGTACTCGACCTGCTCGACGAGCCCGACGGGCAGTTCCGGGCCGAACGCGCCGTCCACGCCTCCTGGTTCACCCCCACCCACGCGGGCTACACCTGGGTCCTGGAGGACGTCCCGCCGGAGGCCCCCGCCGAAGGCACGCGCCGCCGGCCCCGCACCGCGCGGACCGCGTACGCCGAGGTCCTGGCCCGGCTCAACACCGCCCAGGCCGCCCACGACGCCGCCGTCCAGGACCTGATCGCCGCGCAGCGCAGGCTCTACGACCTGTGGTGGGCCGCCAACCTCCCCAAGGTCCCCGAGGCCCCGGACGAACCGGCCGGCGCCTACCGCGAACAGCTCGACGCGCTGGTGCGGACCGCGACCGACGAGGCCAAGGCCAGGCGCGACACCGTCGCGTCGCTGCGCGCCACGATCCCCTGGGCCGCATCCCCCGACGACCTCAACGCCGCCATCCGCGCCTACCAGGACGCCCACGGGCTGCCCGCCGACCAGGTCGTCCTCAAACGGGACGTGCTGCCCGGCTTCCAACTCCCCAACGACCCCGTCGTGGTGATCCGCGGCGCCAAGGACCGGCCTCTCCCGCCCGACCCCGAGCAGCCCGCCATGGCCGACCTCTACACGGTTCCCGAGGGCGCGTACGACGACGCGGAAGAGGACGAGGACCCGCCGCTCGCCTGCCGCTGGCCGGCCGTCCTCGTCACCGGCGTACGGGCCGCCGGGACCACGGTCTCCGCGAGCCAGGCGAACACCCCAGCGCCACCCCATCTGCCCGCCCCCGACGGCCTGGCCGGGGTGCTGGCCTCCCTGCTGCGGGAACTGCTCCACCTCGCCCCCTCCAACG
>NZ_KB891869.1 GCF_000373585.1 Streptomyces sp. MspMP-M5 | reverse complement strand
TGACGCCTGCACGTCACTGATCTCGATCTGGTAGGTGTCGCTGATGACGGTCACCAGCTCGGCCCTGGCCAGCGAGTCCACTTCCAGGTCGTCGAAAGTGCGGTCCTGGGCCTCCGGCGGGAGGGCGATCCTCTTGTCGGGAGCGGCATCGTTCCCGTGCACGACGCTCGTCAGCAGCTTTTCCAGCTCGGTGAAGGTCACAGCCTTCTCCTTCGGTTCGTATATGCGGAAATCGCACAGCTTGCAGCGGCACCTTGAATGGGATTGAGATTTCGATCTGATCCGCGCGTGGGAAGTTCCGTGCACCTCCTGCAGATCCCCCCTGTGCCCTCCCAAATAGGTTGGCTCACCGCTCAGGAAGAACTGCGCGAGGCCGGACCGATTTCTGTTCTCACGAACCCCTGAGCCAACGTCACCGAAAAGCCGACCAATTCGATCACATACAGGAGAGCTCCCGGAACAATTCCCCGGTTATGAAAGTTCACTCTGATCGATAAGCGCGGGCAACCTGGTCAATTCATACAGCTACGTACGTGAAGAGTCGAACGCCCACCACGCAGCCGCACCGCACAACAGCAGAGCGGATAGGGAGACGGATGTCCTGGGCGTGAGCCGAGGCGGAAGCAACCATCGAGGAAATGGCCACAGCTGCCGTGGTGTTGAGGTTTCACCGGCATGAGCATGCCCGCGCATCGGGCACCAATGCGCTCATCAAGCAAACGGCACACTAGAGAACGAATATGGGTATAGACCGACGATATCCCGACTGAAGCACCAAGCGCCTGCCGCAACCCGTCGGACAGGGCCTAGTGTCCTGAGTCGGGGATTCGTTTGCAGTATGCGGCGACTTTGTCGAGGATCTCGTCGGCGGTCTTGGTCCAGGCAAACGGTCGTGGGTTGTCGTTCCAGTCGGCAAGCCAGGCACGGATGTCGCGTTCGAGGGCCTGGACGGAGCGGTGGACGCAGCGTCGTAGCTTCTTGCTGGTCAGCTCGGCGAACCACCGTTCCACCAGGTTCAACCACGACGATCCGGTGGGGCGGTGAAGTGCAGGTGGAAGCGAGGGTGGGCCGGCAGCCATTGCTTGATGGCCGGTGTCTTGTGGGTGGCGTAGTTGTCCAGGATCCAGGTGCGCCGCAAGCATGGGGGGAATCTCCTGGTCGAGCTTGGTCAGGAACTTCTTGAAGTCGGCGGCGCGTTGACGGCGGTGCAGCGAGCCGATCACCCTGCCGGTGGCCACTTCCAAGGCGGCGAACAGGGTCGTGGTGCCGGCACGGACGTGGTCGTGGCTGCGGCGTTCGGGCACCCCGGGCATCATCGGAAGCACTGGCTGCGAGCGGTTCAGTGCCTGGATCTGCGATTTCTCGTCTCGCGTTCGTCATCACACCAGGTCAGTGGGGCGATGCCCCACAGCTGATCCCCGTCCTCGAACGCATCCGCGTCCCCCGCCCAAGCGGCGGCCACCCCCGCACGCGGCCCGACCACGTGAGCGGCGACAAAGCGTACAGA
>NZ_KB891868.1 GCF_000373585.1 Streptomyces sp. MspMP-M5 | reverse complement strand
CCCGCCGCAACCGGCGTTATCTACGACGTTGGCGGATCAAACACACCATGCCGGAACGTAAAGACCAGCGGGCCAACTGCCAGCGCCGAGGCAGCGCGGGCGGCCGGCCCACCGGCTTTGACAGCACGATGTACAGGCGCCGCAACGAAGTCGAGCGGACCACCAATGCCCTCAAAGGCTTCCGGGCTATGGCCAGCCGCTTTGACAAGCGTGCCTACGTCTTCCACAGCACCGTTACCGTTGCTGCGGTACGCCTCTGGATCCGCTCATGACTCGCCGGACAGTCCCTAGCAGGGCACGCTGATGGTGTAGCTGCGCTGGCCGCTGTTGATGTCGTTGCTGCTGTCGTTCCAGTACGGGCCGCTCTGGTGGAAGGTCATGGTGACGCTGTAGCTTCCGCAGCCGTTGAGGGCCGCTGGAGAACCGCCGCTTGCAGAGCCGTTGGCCGACCCCTGGGTGACCGGGTTGGGGGTGGCGTAGTTGCCGGACTGACCGCTCTTGCTCACCGACCCGTTGGCGTTCCAGCGTGCCGGGTAGTTGTTGTCCGCGTAGTACCAGGCGCCGCCCCACTGGTACTGGGTCTGGCTGTTCCTGACGATGACCTGGTTGCTGGAGCCGAAGTTCAGGCAGACCTGGACTCGGGTGTACGTGTACTGGCCACCGCCATAGAACTCTTCGGCCGGCGAGCAGTAGTCACCGGACGGTGCTGCCACGGCACGGTGCTCGGCGGCAGTGGCCGGCGACTGCAGGAGCAAGGTGGACAACGCCAGGACGGCGACGGCCAGGGCGGTTCCGTATCTGCTTGTCCGGGCTTGGGGTGGGGCTTGCGTGGCGTGCCGTGAAAGCCGCATGGTCAGCCTCCGTGTCTTCGCGGACGCCCCTTTGATGGGGCGCCCCCAGGACACCAGGCATGCCTTCGGATCATTGTCATGATCCGCGCAATTCACCCAAGAGGGTGGTGGGTCGTACCTCAGACCGCTTGGCTTCCGGGGTTGCCGCTCTTCCGCCCCCTTGTGTCGTCCCACTTTCCGGGTCTTTGCGTCGGTGCAGGCGGCGACCAAGTGCGCGCTCTCGCAGGCGGCCTCGCAGGACTGGTCAAGACTGTCGCCCTGGAGGCCACGACGCTGTTCTGCCGTGCCCTCGACATCACGCCCGACCTGCCGGCCGACGCGGTCGCGGACGCCTTCGCCGCCGAAGTCGCCGACATCGCCACCGACGTGCGCGAGGTCGGCATCGACACCGAGGGCCGCCGCACCCCGTGCCTGTCCGCCGTCCCCCGGCCTGTGCTGCCTGCTCCCCGCCCGCACGCCGGACTCACCACGGACGACCTGCTCCTGGTCACCGGCGGTGGCCGGGGCATCACCGCCTGGTGCGCCGAGGCACTGTCGCGCACTCATCCCTGCGGCTACCTTCTGCTCGGCCCGACACCACTGGACGAAGAACCTTCCTGGGCTGCCGGGCTGGACACGGTCGAGGCACTGCGGGCCGCCTGCGAGGAAACGGCCCGCGAAGCAGGAGAGGACTCACCCGAGGCCCCGCTGCACGCCCTCGCCGAGCAGGAAGCCGAACACCCGCTTGCGGCAGCGCGCCATCCGCGACCAGCTCGCCGCGCTGCGCGCCCATGGCGCACAGGCCACGTACGTGG
>NZ_KB891867.1 GCF_000373585.1 Streptomyces sp. MspMP-M5 | reverse complement strand
GGGTGTGCAGGTCGGGGTAGTGGTGGCCGATGCCGAGGTCGGTGTGGGGGGCGAGGACGGCCCAGTCGTCGGTGGGGGAGGGCGTCTTCGCCGGTACCGGCACGGCCTGCCACTGCACATGGAACAGGCCATCGACCGCGGCCGTTGCCGCGGCTTCGAGGGCGTCCAACGCAAGGGGCCGGGTGGCGAGCGATTCCACAGCGGCGACGGGAGCCCCGGTCGCATCGGCGACATCCAAGGCAACCGACTCGGGCCCGGTCCTGATCAGGCGGACCCGCAGCATTGAAGCCCCCACCGCATGCACACGGACCCCGGACCAGGAGAACGGCAGAACCGCCGGCGCGTCGTCCTCCACCACGCCCGGCAGCAGCGTGTGCAGGGCGGCGTCCAACAGGGCTGGGTGTACATCGAACCGGGCTGCGTCGGCGTGGAGTTCATCGGCAAGGGCCACTTCGGCGAACACCGCACCGTCGGTCGTGCTCCGCCAGACGCGCCGTAGGCCCTGGAAGGCAGGGCCGTACTCATAACCCTGGTCCGCCAGGCGCTCGTACGCACCGGTCAGATCCACCTCCGCCGCCCCGGCCGGTGGCCAGGACGTCAGGGCGCTGGGCGCGGAGTCCGAAATTTCACCGGCCAGCACCCCGCGCGCATGCAACGTCCACGGCCCGTCCTCGTCCGCATGGTCGATCCGGGCGTGCACATCGATGCTGCGCTGCCCGCTCTCATCCGCCGCGCCGACCGTCAACTGAAGCTGTGCGCCCCCATGTTCGGGCAGCACGAGCGGTGCGGCGAGTGCGAGCTCGGCGACCCCGCTGCTTCCGACCTGTCCGGCCGCGTGCAGGGCCAGCTCCAGCAGCCCCGTCCCGGGAACCAACACCGTTCCCGCCACCGCATGATCTGCCAGCCAGGGGTGGGTCTGGCGCGACAACCGCCCGGTGAACACATACTCGTCCCGCTCCGCCAGCCCCACCGCCGCGGCCAGCAGCGGATGACCGGTCTCGCTCAGACCCAGCCCCGCTGCATCAGCCGCTCCGGTCTCTGCCTCCAGCCAGTAGCGCTGCCGCTGGAACGGGTAGGTGGGCAGGGTCGTGCGCCGTGCGCCGGTGCCGTCGAGGAGTGCGGCCCAGCTGACCGGCGCACCGTGGATCCAGGCGGCCGCGAGGGAGGCGAGATAGCGGTGGGGGCCGCCTTCGGAGCGGCGCAGGGTGGGCAGACCGTGACTACGGACGGTGCCGAGAGCTTCGGTGGTCTGTGCGATGCCGACGGTCATCACCGGGTGCGGGGACACCTCGATGAAGAGTGCGTCGCCGTCGGCCAGAAGCGCGGCAACGGTCTCCTCGAAGCGGACGGTGTGCCGCAGGTTGCCGTACCAGTACTCGGGGTCGAGCCGAGTGCCGTCGAGGGGGGTGGCGGTGACCGTGGAGTGGAAAGGAACGTCGGCGGTTCCGGGGACGATGCCTTGGAGCGCCACCAGCAGCTCGTCTCTGAGCTCCTCTACCTGGGCGCAGTGCGAGGCGTAGTCGACGGGGACACGCCGGGCGCGCAGGGCGTGCTGCTCGCAGTGGGCGAGGAGCTCGTCGAGTGCCTGGGTGTCGCCGGAGACGACTGTGGTGGTGGGGCCGTTGTGGGTGGCGATGGCGAGTTGTTCGCCC
>NZ_KB891866.1 GCF_000373585.1 Streptomyces sp. MspMP-M5 | reverse complement strand
GGAGGCCGGCCAGTACCCGACGGACCACCCGCTCGAAGCTGTCGCCCGAGCCCGCGGCGCCGCCGCCGTCGAGCGGGCCTCCGCCCGCCAACGCCCGCGCCAGCAGCGGATGCCCGCCCCGCCGGGCCACCGCGCCCAGGTACGCGGCCTGCGCCGCCTGACGTCCCGTCGACGCCCGGCGGGCCCGCAGTTCGACACCGGACAACATGGTGACCAGCGCGTTCAGTACGGCCACCGCCTCCAGTTTGGCCGGTCCGGTCAGTCCGGCCACGGGTTCCAGCGCCCGCAGGGCGAACTCCAGGTAGTCCAGCCCCCGCGGCCCCACCCGTAGGGCCTCCGGCGGGACCTCCAGCATCCATGGGTGCCGCAGCTGGACCTCGTGCGTCCGGGCCGCCAGCGCGACCAGATCCGCCACCGGGTCCCCCGTCAGCTCCACGTCGAGGTCGATCTCCCCGGTCGCGGCGTCCACCATCAGATCCACGAGATCGTCGCGGCCGGACACATAGCGATAGAGCGACGCGGGGCCCGTGGCCAGCTCGCGCGCCACCTGCCGGACGGACAGCGCGGCCAGCCCGCCCGCATCGGCCAGCCCGATCGCGGCCGCGGTGAGCTGCTCCCGGCTCCGCTCCGGCGCGGGCCCCCGCGCCCCCCGCTCGGGCCGCTCCCACACCGACACGGCTTCCGCCGCATCCTCCCGCGCCGCCTCATCGACCAACGAACCTCACCCGCCCCTTCCGCAACCCAACTCCTTGCTGATAACTATAGCTCCATAACCGCGAACGTCGTTCGCAGTAATTCAACGGCCAGGTGCTGTGCCCCGCAGGAGAGCGAAGGACCGCGATCACAGCCACCGACACCGACATCGACATCGACACTGGAAGGAACCCGGTGATGCAGAACGGAACCCCGCCCCCTACGTGGAGCCCTACGCGCTGGGCATCCAACAGGGAAGTCCGGGTCGCCTACGACGAGTTGGCGACCGGGCACGCCGGCCGGGAGCCACTCCTCCTGGTGACCGGCCTGGGCGTCTCCCGGCAGTGGTGGCCCACGGGCCTGGCCGCGGCGCTCGCCGCCGCCGGCTTCGCGGTCGCCCGCTACGACCAGCGCGACGCGGGCGAGTCGACCCACCTGCCGCCCACCTCCGGCACCGGCCCCATCGCCGCACTCGTCCGCAAACGGGGCGACGCCTACACCGCCGAGGACATGGCCGACGACGCCATGGCCGTGCTGGACGCGCTGGGCTGGGAGTCCGCGCACCTCTTCGGCCAGTCGCTCGGCGGCGCGGTCGCCCAGCGCATCGCGCTGCGCCACCCCCGGCGCGTCCGCACCCTCACCTCCGTGTCGGCCGTCCCCGGAGACACCGCCGGGCTGGCCACGTTGCGCCACATCCGGCTGGGCACCCTCGCCCGGCTCGCCCGTATGAGGCACCCCCGCACCCCCGAAGGGAACATCGAGGCCGGTGTGGCGCTGGCCCGTCTCCTCCACTCCCCCGCCCATCCCTTCGACGAGCGGGCCGTCCGCTCCATGCTGGCCGCAACCCCTGACACCGGCATCCGGGACACCCACAGCCAGAGCCGCCAGATCGGTGCGCAGTGGCACGGCCCCGGCATCGACCGCATCACCGCACCGACCCTGGTCCTGCACGGCCTGGACGATCCCCTCGTCAAGCCGTCCGGCGGCCGCGCGGTGGCCGCCCGTATACCGGGCGCACGCTTCGTGCCCCTGCCCGGGGTGGGCCACGACCTGCCGGAACCGGTGTGGCAGGAGGTGGCGGACCAGGTGCGCCAACTCGCCGGCCACTGACGGGAACCGGCCGCCCGCGGCCTCCCACGATTCGACCGCCCCATGCGCCGAACGCGGCAACGCCGTTTGCTCCGTTGTCTTCCGTTCACCTCCGGTCGCTTCCGTTTTCCGGTCGCGCCCGCCCGTCTGCACCTTGGCGCCACCGTTCGGCGGGCATTCATCAGAGATACGTGCTCTACTGCCGCAGCACCGCCCGCCCCTGCCCCGCGCGAAGGAGACTGCGCACATGCCACGCTCCACGAAGCACGAGGACGTGTCCCCCGCCCTCTCGTCCGCCGTACCGCCGCACGCCGCCGACCGCTCCCTGGTCGGGCGCCGTCGGGTGTTGGCGGGGCTGGCCATTGCGGCCCCGGCGGTGCTCGCGGCCTGCGGCGGCAAACGGGCCGCCGCGTCCGTCAGCCCGCAAGCCGCCGGGAAGGCGACGCCCCGGGACTCCACCGTCATCATGATCATCCGGCACGGCGAAAAGCCGGACAAGCACCACCCCGGCATCGACGAGCACGGCCACAAGGACCACAAGTCGCTCACCCAGCGCGGCTGGGACCGGGCCCATGCGTTGCCCAAGCTCTTCGACCCGCCCGCGGGCCGGCCCCTGCCGGCCGGCATCGAGCGCCCGCGGACGATCTACGCCGCCACCGATCAGGGCCCGAACGCCGGCGCGCACCGGATGCGGCAGACCGTCACCCCGCTCGCCCAGCACATGGGCCTGAAGATCGGCCTCCAGTACGCCGAGTCCGAGGAGAAGGACCTCGCGAAGGCCGCACTGGCCGCCACCGGGCCGGTACTGATCTGCTGGGAGCACAGCCGGATCCCCGACATCGTCTCCGCGCTCGGCGCCTCCGGCACCGGTGTCCCCGACGAGTGGCCCGACCGCTTCGACCTGGTGTGGGTCTTCACCCACGCCCATGGCACCTGGGCCTTCCGGCAGGTCGATCAGCACCTGCTGCCCGGCGACGCGTAAGCGGGCACCAAGTACCAGGGGCCGACATCAGCAGATCACTCCGTGACGGGCAGGCACTCCGCGAGCAGGTCGAGGACGTCGCGCCAGGCTCGCTCCGCGTGCTTGTGGTGGTAGCCGACGCCGGGAAGCAGGGGCTGATCGAGGTCGGCCATCGGGTGGTGGAAGGCGTGCTGGGCTCCGCCGTAGACCGTGAGGCGCCAGTCGACGCCCGCGGCCTGCATCTCGGCGGTGAACGCCTCCCGTTGGGCGGGCGCCATGATCGGGTCCTCCGATCCGACTCCGGCCCACACGGGGCAGCGGATGTGCGCCGCGTCGCCCGGGCGGCCCGTGATCAGTCCGTTGACCGTCCCGATCGCGCGCAAGTCGACGCCGTCGCGCCCGAGTTCCACCGCGATGGCGCCCCCGGTACCGTAGCCGATGGCGGCGATCCGGTCGGGGTCGGTGCGCGGTTCGGCGCGCAGCACGTCGAGTGCCGCGTGGCCGATGTCCCGCATCCGGTCGGGGTCGGCGAGCAGGGGGTTGATGTACGCCAGCATCTCCTGGGGGTCGGCGAACCAGCGACCGCCGTTGATGTCGAAGGCCAGCGCCACGTAGCCCAGTTCGGCCAGGGCGTCGGCCCGGCGGCGCTGGAAGTCGTTCAGGCCCGTCCCCTCGGGCCCGATCAGGACCGCGGGCCGGCGGTCGGCACCCGCAGGGAGGGCAAGGTGCCCGATCATCGTCAGGCCGTCGGCCGGGTACTGGACCGTGCGCGTGGTAACTGTCGTCATGTGACTGGACTTTAATGATCGTTCGAGCCTGGGCGGGTCGGTGTTCACCGCCGGCGGAACAGCGGGGGTCTGCCTGGGCGTGCAGTTGGCGGAGGGTGCTCGGTGTCTGTCGCGGGCAGGCGCGGCAACCCTCAGCCCTCGCGCTCAGCCCAAGGCGCGGTCCAGGTTGAAGGCGGCGCTGATGAGGGCCAGGTGGGTGAACGCCTGGGGGAAGTTGCCGATCTGTTCGCCGGTGCGGCCGATCTCCTCGGCGTAGAGGCCGACGTGGTTGGCGTAGGTGAGCATCTTCTCGAAGGCGAGCCGGGCCTCGTCCAGCCGGCCGGCGCGGGAGAGTGCCTCCACGTACCAGAAGGAGCAGATGGAGAAGGTGCCCTCCTCGCCGCGGAGGCCGTCGGGGCTGTGCCGGGGGTCGTAGCGGTAGACGAGGGAGTCGGAGACCAGTTCTTCGCCGAGGACGTCCAGGGTGGAGAGCCACTTGGGGTCGGTCGGTGAGATGAACTTGGCCAGCGGCATCATCAGGACCGCGGCGTCCAGGACGTCGGCGCCCTCGTGCTGGACGAACGCCCGGCGCTCGGTGGACCAACCGCGCTGCATGATCCGCCGGTAGATCGCGTCGCGCGCCCGCCCCCAGCCGATCAGGTCCGCGGGCAGGCCGCGGTGGCGGGCGATCCGCATGGCGCGTTCGATGGCGACCCAGCACATCAGCTGTGAGTAGAGGAAGTGCTGGATCTTGCCGCGGGTCTCCCAGATGCCCTCGTCCGGCTGGTCCCAGTTGGCGCACACCCAGTCCACCACGTTGCAGACGGTGTCCCAGTGGTCGCTGGAGAGCGGCTGTCCCCATTTGTCGTAGAGGTAGAGGGAGTCGATGAGCGCACCGTAGACGTCGAGCTGGAGCTGGTTGACGGCGTTGTTGCCGATGCGGACCGGCGCGGAGCCCAAGTGCCCTTCGAGGTGCGGGAGTTCCACTTCCGGGAGGTCACTGCGGCCGTCGATGCCGTACATGATCTGGAGCGGGCCGTGGGCGCAGTCCTTCAGGCAGATCTTCGAGGAGAGGAAGTGCACGAAGGACTCCGCTTCGTCGGTGAAGCCGAGGCGGAGCAGGGCGTAGATGCAGAAGGCGGCGTCCCGCACCCAGGCGTAGCGGTAGTCCCAGTTGCGCTCGCCGCCGATCTGCTCGGGCAGGCTGGTGGTGGGGGCGGCGACGATGGCGCCGGTGGGCGCGTAGGTGAGGAGTTTGAGGGTGAGGGCGGAGCGGTGCACCATTTCCCGCCAGCGGCCCCGGTAGCGGGAGTGGGAGAGCCAGCCGCGCCAGTAGCGGACGGTGGCGCCGAAGAGTTGCTCGGCCTCGTGGACGGCGCAGAATCGCGGTGCCACGCCGTCGCCGATCCGGTCGAGGGCGAAGACGGCGGCGTCGCCCTCGGCGAGGGTGAAGGAGGCACGGGCATCCAGGCCGTCGGTCTCGACGGGCACGCTGGAGGTGAGGGCGAGGGAGAGGTCCGGGGAGTCGAAGACGGTCAGGCCGCGGTGGGGGACGCCGACGGTGTGTGCTTGCCGGCCGTAGTCGAAGCGGGGTGCCACCCGGACGGAGAACGGGAGGGAGCCGCGGACGCAGAGCACGCGCCGGATCAGCCGGTGCCGGTCCGCCTCCCGGGAGTCGTCGACGATCGGCATGAAGTCCTGGACCTCGCCGACGCCGTTGTCCGCGAAGAAGCGGGTGATGAGGATGTTGGTGTCCGGGAAGTAGAACTGCTTCGTGCGGGCCGGCACGTCGGGGGCGAGTTCGAAGGCGCCGCCGCGATCGGCGTCCAGGATGGCGGCGAAGATGCTGGGCGCGTCGAAGCGGCCGCAGCAGTACCAGTCGATGGTGCCGTTGGTGCCGACGAGGGCGGCGGTTCGCATATCGCCGATCAGGCCGTGTTCGGCGATGGGGACGTAGCGGGGTGCGTCGGCTCGGCTGGGGCGGAGGCTCGGGGTGGGGGTCGCCAGGAGCCCCGTGCGCGTCGTCATCGGACCTCCCCTGCGCTGGGGGGACGAGCAGGAGCAGTGGATTCAGGCTAACTCCGCGCGACGCCCCGCCGCCCGTCCGCCCGACCGCCCGTCCACCCGCCCATCCGCCCGGCTGTGGGGACCGGTCGTCGGTGTGCCATTGGTGGCAAGCCGTGGCCTCAGCCGTAAGAGAGCCGCAAATTCCGTACCGGGCCGGGCTGCGGCGGTGCGGTGAGGCTCTAGATTCGATCCCGGTCGGGAGACCACCGTGGACGGCAGACGCGCAGGTCGGAGGCCGTCCGGTGCCCCCTGCCTCGGGCCCGGGACCGGGGTTTTTGAGGCAGGCGTCTCCCCGGTGTCCGCCCCGTGCCCTTCCGTCCAGAAAGCATGCGCATGCCTCCTGCTCCGTCCCGTGTTCCCACTCTCTCGCCGGAGGCTCCGGCGCACGGCACGGGCGGCGTTCCCGCCCGGGGCGGGTCCGGGGCCGGAGGCCACCGGGGGCGGCGACGGCGGGCGCCGGCCGGGCTGTTCGATCCGCGGGTGCTGCTGACGGCCCTGCCGGAGGCGTTGCGCAAGCTGCATCCGCGGGTGCTGGCGACCAATCCGGTGCTCTTCGTCGTGGCCTGCGGGTCGCTGCTGACCACGCTGTCCGCGGTGCTGCATCCGTCGGTGTTCAGCTGGGTGATCAGTGGGTGGCTGTGGCTGACAGTGCTGTTCGCGCAGCTCGCGGAGGCTGTCGCGGAGGGCCGTGGCAGGGCGCAGGCGGCGTCGCTGCGCCGGACCAGGACGGATCTCACGGCCCGGCGGCTGCGGGACAACTGGCGGGTCGGCGTCCATCTCGACACCGCGGTGACCGAGATCGTGCCGGCATCCGATCTCCGGCCGTTCGACTTCGTGGTGGTGGCGGCCGGTGAGACCGTCCCGGCGGACGGCGAGGTGGTCGAGGGGGTGGCCAGTGTCGACGAGTCGGCGGTCACCGGGGAGTCGGCGCCGGTGCTCCGGGAGGCCGGCGGTGACCGTTCCGGTGTGACGGGCGGGACGACGGTGCTGTCGGACCGCATCGTGGTGCGGGTGACCTCGCGGGCCGGGCATTCGTTCCTGGACCGGATGATCGCGCTGGTCGAGGGGGCGGCGCGGCAGCGGACGCCGAACGAGATCGCGCTGCACATCCTGTTGGCGGCGCTGACCGTCGTCTTCGTCCTGGTGGTCGTCACGCTGCAGCCGATGGCGACGTATGCGGGGGCGGCCCAGGAGACGGCGGTGCTGGTGGCGCTGCTGGTGACGCTGATCCCGACGACGATCGGGGCGCTGCTGTCGGCGATCGGTATCGCCGGGATGGACCGCCTGGTGCAGCGCAATGTGGTGGCCATGTCGGGTCGTGCGGTGGAGGCCGCGGGGGACATCAACACGCTGCTGCTGGACAAGACCGGGACGATCACGCTCGGTCACCGGGAGGCGGTGGCGTTCGTGCCGCTACCTGGGCGTGACGAGCTGGAGCTGGCGGACGCGGCCGCGCTGTCGTCGTTGGCGGACGAGACGCCGGAGGGGCGTTCGGTGGTGGCGCTGGCCCGGGCGAAGTACGGGTTGCGGCCGCCGGCCGAGGGTGAGCTGGCGTTCATCCGGTATGTGGCGTTCAGTGCGCGGACGCGGATGAGCGGGGTGGATCTGCGGTGGACGGACGGGACCGAGCCCGCGGACGCGCCGGGGGGCGGTGCGGTCCGGCCGTCGGAGTATCCGGGCGAGGTGGTGCTCCGCAAGGGGGCGGCCGCGCAGGTCATCGAGTGGGTGGCGCAGTGCGGCGGTGAAGTGCCGCAGGAGGCACGGCTGTTCAGCGATGCGATCAGTGCGTCCGGGGGGACGCCGCTGCTGGTGGCGGTGGACGACCGGCAGGGCCCTCGGGTGTTGGGGGTGGTGCACCTGAAGGACGTGGTGAAGGAGGGGATCCGGGAGCGGTTCGCCGAACTGCGCCGGATGGGCATCCGGACGGTGATGGTCACCGGTGACAATCCGCTGACGGCTGCGGCGATCGCACGGGAGGCGGGGGTGGACGACTGCCTGGCGGAGGCCACTCCGGAGGACAAGCTGGCGTTGATCGCCCGGGAGCAGGCGGGCGGCCGGCTGGTGGCGATGACCGGTGACGGGACGAACGACGCGCCGGCGCTGGCGCAGGCCGATGTCGGAGTGGCGATGAACACCGGTACCTCCGCCGCGAAGGAGGCCGGGAACATGGTGGACCTGGACTCCAATCCGACCAAGTTGATCGAGATCGTGGAGGTCGGCAAGCAACTCCTCATCACCCGGGGCGCGTTGACCACCTTCTCGATCACCAATGACGTGGCCAAGTACTTCGCGATCATTCCGGCGATGTTCGCGGGGGTGTATCCGGGGCTGGCGGGCCTGAACGTGATGGGGCTGCACAGTCCGACGTCGGCGATCACCTCGGCGATCATCTTCAATGCGCTGGTGATCGTGGCGCTGATCCCGTTGGCGCTGCGCGGGGTCCGCTATCGGCCGGCCTCGGCACACGACCTGTTGCGCCGCAACCTGGCGTTCTTCGGGCTGGGTGGTCTGGTGGCACCGTTCGTCGGTATCAAGCTGATCGATCTGGTGATCTCGGGGATTCCCGGGCTGGGGTGAGGATGGCAAGTCCGGGAGTTCAGCCGACGTGGACACGGGGGCGTCGGCTGCGGTCCGGTTCCGCCTCGCGCAGGACTTCCCGGGTGACGGGGGCGACCTCGCCCTGGCCGAAGAGGAAGAAGCGGAGGAACTGGGCGAAGGGATTTCCCTCGGTCCATTCGAAGTAGATGTGCGGACGCTGCCCGGTGGTGTCGCGGACGTGGAGGAGCAGCGCGGCCAGGGCGTTGGAGACGGTGGAACTCTCCAGGCAGAGCACGCGGTAGCGGTCGTGCATGACGTATCCGTGGACGTGCAGGGCGCTTTCGAATTCCGAGGGGTCGCGGATGGTGACCTCGACGAACACCAGGTCGTCCTCGGGCGGGATGTCGTTGTCGGCGCGGATCTGCTGGGCCTTGTCGCGGTATTCGGCGAGGTCGCGCTGGTCGGGTTCGTTGGCGATGAAGCGGATGCGGCGTTGCGCGACGTCGCGGACGAAGCGGGCGGCGGTGTCGTCGAGGACGACGTCGGTGACGCGGAGTTCGAAGGCGCGGGCGAGCCGTGAGGTGAAGGAGAGCAGGATGATGCCGGCGATGAAGCAGGCGCCGATCTTCACTCCGTCGGGCCGTTCGATGATGTTGGTGATGGTGGTGTAGAGGAACACCACGGCGATCACCGCGAATCCGATGGCCCAGCCACGTTGCCCGGCGCGGCGGGCGGCGATGGTCACGGCGATGGCGGCGGAGCTGATCAGGACGAGGACGCCGGTGGCGTAGGCGCCGCCCTGGGCATCGACGTCGGCGTCGAAGATCCAGGTGACCAGGAAGGCGATGCCGGTGAAGACGAGGACCATCGGGCGGACGGCGCGGGCCCAGGTCGGCGCCATGCCGTAGCGCGGGAGGTACTGCGGCATCAGGTTGAGCAGCCCGGCCATGGCGGAGGCGCCGGCGAACCAGAGGATGGCGATGGTGGAGATGTCGTAGACCGTGCCGAAGGCGGAGCCGAGGTAGATGTGGGCGAGGTAGGCCAGGGCGCGGCCGTTGGCGGCACCGCCGGGTTTGAAGGCGGGGGCGGGGATGAGGAGGGTGGTGACGAAGCTGGTGATGATGAGGAAGACGCTCATGATGACGGCGGCGGTGGTGAGCAGCTTCTTGGCGCCGCGGATCCGGCCGGTGGGGCGTTCTTCGGTGTCGTCGGGGTCGCCTTCGATGTGCGGCATGACCGCGACGCCGGTTTCGAATCCGGAGAGGCCGAGGGCGAGTTTGGGGAAGACCACGAGGGCCACCGCGATCATGGCCGGAATGCTGCCGTGCTGGACGGTCAGTGCCCGGGTCCAGTCGGTGACGACGTGTTCGGCGGTGACCACGTGCCAGACGCCGACGACCGCGACGACGGCGTTGAGCACGAGGTAGAGGCCCACGAGCACCACCGCCACCCCGACCGCTTCCAGGAAGCCCTTGAGGAAGACCGCGCCGAGCAGCGCGACCAGGACCAGCGTGACGACCACCTGGCGGCCCTGGAGCAGACTGTGGACGTGCGGGTTCTCGACGAGGTGGGTGGCGGCGTCGGCGGCCGACAGGGTGATGGTGATGAGGAAGTCGGTGGCCGCGAAGCCGAGCAGGGTGAGGACGAACAGCTTGCCCTTCCAGAAGGACAGCAGCCGTTCCAGCATGGCGATGGAGCCCTGGCCGTGCGGGCTCTCGGTGGCGACGCGGCGGTACACGGGGAGGGCGCCGGCGAGGGTGACGGCGACGAGGACGAGGGTGGCGACGGGTGAGAGCAGGCCGGCGGCCAGGGCGGCGATGCCGGGCTGGTAGCCGAGGGTGGAGAAGTAGTCGACGCCGGTCAGGCACATCACGCGCCACCAGCGCTGACCCTGATGGGCGGAGGGGGCAGCAGGGCGCTGTTGCTTGCCCATGTCGGCCAGTCCTTGCAGCATCCAGGTGCGCAGGCGGTGCCGCGCCGTGGCCCGGGAGGCGGCACCGGCAGGGACGGAGGCGGCCATGGTGTGCTCCTGTCGTATACCGAAAGGATCCGGCCATCGTGCGGCGGCGGGCTCAGCGTACGCACTTCCGGGTCCCTCGCCGTGGTGTTCGAGGGCTCGGCGGAGGCGTGTCTCGGGTCCGCCGGCGGGAGCGGTGGCGCCCGGCCTCGGGTCGGCGGTTCCGCCACGGCCAGGGGCGCGTGCTCAAACACCGCCGGGCCGAATACCACCAATTCGATGGAATGAGCCGGCTCTTCGCTCCGGTGCGCCGCGTCGCACTTCAGGATCGCTCGACAAGGAGGGGTCCTGGCCCAAGCGGATGCGGGAGGCGGAATGGCACGGTCATGGCTGCGGCGAGGGGCGGCGACGGTCGCGGTGTGCGGTGCGGTGCTGGCCGCGGTCCCGCCGGCGACGGCGGTGACGGGTCGGGCGGCAGCGGAGACCCGGATCGTGGGCGGCCGGGACGCGGATGTGCGGGAGGTGCCGTGGCAGGTGTCGTTGCGCAGCGGCGGGGAGCATGTCTGCGGGGGTGCGATCATCCGTGCCGATGCGGTGGTGACCGCGGCGCACTGCACCGCGGAGGCGCCGCCGGCCTCGCTGAGCGTCCGGGCGGGCAGCAGCGTCCGCGGGTCGGGCGGGCAGGTCGTGCGGGTGGCGCGGGTGCTGCGGCACCCGAAGTTCAACCCGGCCACCATCGACTACGACGTGGCGGTGCTGGAGCTGAAGTCCCCGTTGGCCTTCAAGGACGGGGTGCGGGCGGTCCCGTTGGTGGCCGCGGGGCGGGAGCCGACGGCGGGTACGCCGGCGACGGTCACCGGCTGGGGCGCGACGCGGGACGGCGGTGCGCTGCCGCAGCGGCTGCGGCAGGTCGATGTGCCCAAGCTCAGCGACGCCTACTGCAAGGGCGCGTACGGACCGTCCTCGATCACCCCGCGCATGACGTGCTACGGCTACGAACAGGGCCGCAAGGACGCCTGCCAGGGCGACAGCGGCGGTCCGCTGGTGGTGGACGGGTATCTGGCGGGCATCGCGTCGTGGGGGACGGGGTGTGCGGCGCCGGGCTATCCGGGGGTCTACACCAAGGTCAGCGATCCGGCGATCCACGCGTACATCGCGCGGTCGTAGGGCGGGCCCGGACCCTATGCTGGCGCGATGTTCGCGCCCGAGGGTCCTACGTTCCGTGAACTCGCCGTCCAGGCACTGTCGTCCGTCGAGCGGGGCTACGACCTGCTCGCCCCGAAGTTCGACCGCACCCCGTTCCGGACGCCGGCGGCCGTGCTGGAGCCGGTGGCCCGGCAGTTGCGGGGCCTCGGCCCGTTCGGCAGCGGCCTCGATCTGTGCTGCGGTACGGGCGCGGGGACGGAGGTGCTGCGGCAGGTGTGCCGGGAGCGGGTGACGGGGGTCGACATCAGCGCCGGGATGCTCGGGGTGGCGCGGGCCCGCGCGCAGGGGGCGGAGCGCGGCGGCGCCGGGCCGCGGCCGGAGTGGGTACGGGCGGATGCGCGGGCGCTGCCGTTCGGGCCGGTCTTCGATGTAGTGGTGAGCTTCGGGGCGTTCGGGCATTTTCTGCCGCGGGAGTGGCCGGGGCTGTTCAGGCAGGTGCGGTCGGTGTTGCGGCCCGGTGGACGGTTTGTGTTCCCGGTGGTGGCGCCCGCGCGGCCGGGGTCGCCGCTGTACTGGGCGCTGCTGGGTTTCGATGCGGCGATGCGGGTCCGCAATGCGCTGTGGTGGCCGCCGTTCGTGATGTACTACCGCGGCTTCCGGTTGCCCGAGGTGTCTGCGGAGCTGGTGCGGGCCGGCTTCGCGGTGGAGTCGTGGGCGCTGCCCGAGCCGGGGCGGCGGGCGGACGGCAGCCCCCGGGTCCGGTTGGTGGTGGCGACGCGGGTGGGCGCGTAGGCCGGTCGGGCGACAGCGGGCCGTGGATGCCTGGTGGCAGTGGGCGGCTGGGGCCGGCGGACACGCCGTCCCCCACGCCCGAAGATGACCACCGCATGGCGAGTGGTTGGCCAACTGCCAGCCGGAGTAAGGTAGTTGGCATGCCGCAACACGATCGAGCACCGTTGCCGCAGTGTGCCTTCCAGCAGCCACGCCACCCGCTCACGATTGCGTCGTTGAGTCCTTCGTGAGTTCATATCCGGACCCTTCGACCGACGGCGCGACCATCTGTGACCTGTGCCATTACCGACGTCCCGCCTCCGATGCACCGGCCCTGACCGTGCGGCCCCCGATCAGCCCGCAGCGACAGGTGCGGCTGTGCCGGCCCTGTAGGGAGGACCGCCCCGGCCGCCGGCGCCGCGAGCTGATCGAGGAGGACTTCAGCTGGCAGGCGATGTCCCGGCAGGCCCATGACCTCGCGGACGCCTACACCGTCGGCCGGTGGCTGCCCTACGAGGACGAGCACCGCTGGGCACTGGGACTGGCCCGGACGTACTGGACCCGGAACGCCCTGGAGGCCGCGCTGCGCGACCCCAACCCCTACCTCCGGGCCGGCCGGCTGGTCCGCGTGGTGGAGCCGCTCCCCCGGATCCTCGCCGTGGTCGGCCCCGGCGATCGCTCGCTGCGGCCGGTGCAGGCCCTGCTCGACACCCTCGCCGTACGGTCCGCACGGTCCTGACGCCTGCCGCACCAGGCCGTCGCCGGTGGCGGTGCCGGTCCTCGGCCATGCGGCGGAGCGGCCGTCCGCCGCGGTGCGCCGGGCGGCGGGCCGCTTGCCGGCTTGGAACGATGGGCCGCGCCAAGTCACCGGCCGTCCCCCCGTTACGGAGTCGCCATGTCCGCCAGTACCGCTCTGCTCGTCGATGCCTTCGGCCGGATCCGCGAGGTCGTCGAGGAGGTGGTGGACGGCCTCGGTCCCGAGGAGTTGGCCACCCGCCCCGACGGGCGCGCCAACTCCATCGCCTGGCTGGTCTGGCACCTCACCCGGGTCCAGGACGACCATGTGGCCGGGGCGGCCGGCAGCGGGCAGATCTGGACCGCGGACGAGTGGTACGAGGCGTTCGGGCTGCCGTTCGCCGAGGAGGACACCGGCTACGGGCACTCCCGCAAGGACGTGGCGAAGGTGCGGGGCGTGAGTGCCGAGCTGCTGACGGGTTATCACGCGGCGGTGCACGAGAGCACGGTGCGCTATGTCTCCGGGCTGGCCGTGAAGGACCTCGACCGCGTCGTCGACCGGAACTGGTCGCCGCCGGTCACCCTGGGCGTCCGCCTGGTCAGCGTGGTCTCGGACGATCTCCAGCACGCAGGCCAGGCGGCGTACGTGCGGGGCCTGTTGGGCAAGTGAGCGCCGGGGCGCTTCAGCGTCGGCGGGGCAGGTGGTGCAGGACGACGTCGGTGAGCCGGCCGTCGGTGATCTCCGCGGTGAGGTAGGTGCAGGCGGGCTGGCGGCGGCGGTCCGTCGGGGAGCCGGGGTTCAGCAGGCGCAGGCCGGTCCCGGTCGTGGTGTCCCAGGGGATGTGACTGTGGCCGAAGACCAGCACGTCGAGGTCGGGGAAGCGGTCGGCGCAGCGGCGTTCCCGGCCCTGTGCGGGGCCGGTCTCGTGGACCACGCCGAGCCGTAGTCCGTCCAGCTCCGCTCGGGCCACCTCCGGCAGCCGGGCGCGGAGTTCCGGGCCGTCGTTGTTGCCATACACCGCGATCAGCCGGCGGGCGCGGGCCTGCAGGAGGTCGAGGGTGGCGGGGTCGGTCCAGTCACCGGCGTGCACGACGACGTCGGCGTGCGGTACGGCGTCGAGGAGTTGCGGCGGCAGGGCCCTGGCGCGCTGCGGGACGTGGGTGTCGGAGGTGAGCAGGAGGCGCAGCGGCACGGGTCAGCGCTCCTGGGCGGTGGGGCGGACCATGATCTCGTTGACGGCGACCCGGGCGGGCTGGGTGACCATGAAGGTGATGGCGCGGGCGATGTCCTCGGCGTGCAGCCAGGAGTCCCGGGGCAGTCCGTGGGCCGACGCGGCCTGGCTGCCGAGGGTCATCTCCGTGGTGGTCATGCCTGGTTCGACCAGTCCGACGCGGACGCCGCGGCCGGTCACCTCCTGGCGCAGCGCCTCGCTGAAGGAGCACACCGCGTGCTTGGTGGCGGAGTAGACGCTGTTGTCCTTGCGCGGCACCCGGCCGGCGACCGAGCTGACGGTCACCAGGTCGGCGACGCCGCGCGGTCCGGAGTCCGCGGCGCGCAGCAGGTGCGGGAGCGCGGTGTGCGACAGGCGCAGGACGCCCTTGAGGTTGAGGTCGACCATCCGGTCCCAGTCCTCGGGATCGCTGTCCTCGACCGCGCCGCGGGCGCCGTACCCGGCGTTGTTGACCAGCACGTCCAGGCGGCCGAAGTGCGCGACGGCCCGCTCGACGGCCTGCTGTGCCTGTGCCCCGTCGCCGAGGTCGGCCGGGAGGGCGACGGCCGGAGGGCCGCTCTGTTCGCCGATGGTGTGGGTCAGTTCGTCCAGGCGGTCGGCGCGGCGGGCGACCAGGGCGAGGGAGCAGCCCTGTCCGGCCAGGGCCAGTGCGGTGGCGGCGCCGATGCCGCTGGAGGCGCCGGTCACCAGCGCGACGCTGCCGGCCAGCGGGCGCTCGTCGGTCGCGGTGGGTTCCGTGTGCGGGGTGCGGTCGGCGGTCGCGGGGGTGTGGTTGCTGCCCGTGGCCATGATTGTGTGGTGCTCCTCGTGGTCGGTGGTCCCCTCGGGGTCGTCTCGGGAGGGCTACCCCGTTCGTCAACTGATGCACCATCAGTCACCGGTGTCACTCGTCGGCGGGGGCTCGTGCGAGGGGCGGGGCCAAGGAGCCCTCGGTGGCGCGGTGCGGGCGCCCGAACAGCGGGTATCACCCAGGGGAATCCGCTTCTCACGCTCCCAGGAGCCGCTCATGAAGCACACCCATCCCCTGCCCGGCGACATCGGGCTCACCCAGATCTCCGGTGTCACCGGCCGGTTGATCCGCTTCGGCGAGTGGATCAACGGAGACGGCTTCGCCGACTACGAACACGCCTTCCTGGTCCTGCCCGGTGAACGGCTGCTGGAGGCCGAGCCGGGCGGTGCCCGCATCCGGCCGCTCAGCGAGTACGACGGTTCCGACGCGCTCTATGTCTGCCCGGAGGGACTCACCGAGCAGCAGCGCGAACGGATATGCGGGGCCGCCGACCGCTATGTGGGCGTGCCCTACAGCTTCCTCGACTACGCGGCGATCGCCACCCACCGCTTCCATCTGCCCGTTCCGGGGCTGCGTCGCTACGTGGCCAGCACCCGGCACATGATCTGCTCCCAGCTCGTCGACCAGTGCTACCAGGACGGGGGCGTCCATCTCTTCGCGGACGGCCGCTGGCCCGGCTATGTGACGCCGATGGCGCTCTACACCCTGCTGGCCCGCTGAGGCGGCGCCGGACGACCCGAGGAGGCGCGGGCGTGCCGGTGGTGTTCGCGGCACGCCCGCGAGGTGCTCAGGTCCCGGGCTTGCGACCGTAGACGTACACGTCATCGCCGTAGTGCAGCAGCGACCAGTACTTCTTCGCGTCGTTGGGACGCATGTTGACGCAGCCGTGCGAGCCGGGGGCGGACCAGACGCTGCCGCTGATGGCGTGGAACGCCTCGCCGCCGTCGAAGAACTGGCTGTAGGGCATGGGCGTGTGGTAGATGGTCGACACGTGGTGCAGGTGCCGCCAGTAGATCCGCTTGAGGCCGGTGCGGGTCGCGCCGCCCTTGCGGCCGGTGCGGACGGGGACCGGCCCGTACACCAGACGCCCGCCGTCCTGGATCCAGCTGAGCTGGCGGGTCAGGTCGACGCAGGCGATCCGCCCTTTGTTCGTGGGGCACTTGTGGGCGCTGTTGGGGTTGTGCCCGGCGGTGCGCTGCCTGGCCACCTGCTGCATCACGCTCCAGGTGACCGGGCCGGCGTAGCCGTAGGTGGGCGTGATGCCGTGGCCGGCCTGGAAGGCGCGGATGGCCCGGCAGTCGGAGGGCGACTGGCGGCCGTCGACCCGGAGGCCGAGGAAACGTTCGGCCTGCCGCTGGTAGGGGCCGCGGAGCCCGTCGCAGCCCGACGAGGCGGCCTGGGCGGGGGAACCGAGGGCGACCGTCAGCGGCAGGGAGAGGGACGTGAGGGCGAGTGCCGCGCCCGCGCGCCGACCGAGGGCGCCCGGCGCGGGTCTGCGGAGTCGGAAGGGTATGGGTCGCTTCATGTCCGTTAGGACTACTGATCCCGGAGAGCGGTTGCGGACAGGGGTGGGCGGGCGAGGCTTATGCGCCACGTTCGCGGCGGCGGGGTCGGTCGCTCCGTGTCACCACGGTGGCGGGCCGGTCTCCATGAGGTCGGTCATGGCGGCTTCGAAGGTCTTCAGGAGGCGGGCGGTGCGTCGGGCGCGAGGACGGAAGTGCGGTGCTCCGGACGGCCGGTGAGGCGGCCGGGGCCGCGCAGCAGCGACCGGGCGATGCCGAACTTCGCCCGCTGCGGGGTGGTGGGCGCCTCGGTGGCCCGCAGCTCTCCTCGGGCGGTCCAGGCGGTGGGCTCGGCGGCCGGCGCCGCCTCGACGGGGCCACGCAGAGCTTCCGCGACCCGGGTCACGGCCTGGTCGGTGGCGGCGTCCGTGTCGGCCTGGTACCGGCGGGCGTTGAGGTCGCAGACGGTGACCGGGAGCGGGTCGGCGGCCACCGACGGGTCGGCGGAGAAGCGTCCGAGATCGTCCAGGACCGTGCGCAGGGACCAGCCGTGCATGATCGGGTGGTGCCAGGCGAACAGCAGCAGGCTCGGCCCGCCGTCGGGCGGCCGGAACAGGGTGGTGCGCAGCGGTGGGCCGGAGTGGTGCCGCCCCAGGACGAGGCGCGGCTCGTTGTCCGCCAACTCCACTGCGGCGCCCAGGACTTCGTGCCGCTGTCCGGTCTTCCGCACGGCCGTGGCCAGGCGTTCGACGCCTGACCCGACGTCGGCCGGAGCGGCCCGGCCCGCCGCCCGGGTCCCTTGCCCGCCGTCGCCGGGGCGGATTGTTACGGTGGAGGCACGCATCCGCGCCAGCAGGTCGTGTGGAGGACCCGATGAGCAGCTCCGGTCGGTCATGGACCGTCGACAGCATCGCCCACGCGCTGCCGCACTCCGAACTGCGGGCGACGTTCATGCGGGAGTTCACCTTCAGCGATGTCCGTGAAGTGCCGGCCGTCCTTGAGCGTTGGGTAAGTTTCATCGAGTCCTTCGAAGCCGACCGCGAACGGGTCGAGCACCTGCGCACCGCCTTCCACGGGTCCGGACACCTGCCGTCCACCTACCGTGCCGGACTGATCGACCTGAGCGCCGAGGAGTTGCGCTCGGCCGCCGGTGACGACGGCTCCCGCGGGCGAGGCGCCGCGTGACCTACCGGCTCCACCTCGACCCGGCCCTCCACGCCACCTACAAGTCCCTCCCCGACGAGGCGCGCCAGGACTTGTCGGTGCTGCTGCTGGACGCGCTGATCGACCCGCCGTCGCACTCCGAGCCGTACGGGACCGACGACGGCGTCATGCGGACCATCGCCCGCAGCCACGTCGCCGGCGTCATCCTCATCGGCGACACCGAGATCACCCTCGTACAACTCACCTACGCGGGCTGAGCCGGCGGTCCGTACGCCGGGCCTCACCGGTCGGCCGTCCAGTCGTCCGGGCCGCCGCCCCGCCACCGGACCACGTCCGGGTCGTGGAGATCGACCTGGTCGGGATCGAGGCCGGCGCGGCGGGCGAACTCCAGGACGTCGATCCTGCCGTAGGCCAGACCCACCGAGTCGTGGCCGATCCAGACCCGGCGTCCGCCGTCCGCCCGCGGCGCGTCCACCACGATCTTGGGAGCGGGGTCGATCTCGGGAGCATGGTCCCTGCCGGGCGTGTTGTCCATGCCTCCACGGTGCAGGCTGACCGCGCCCGGCGCTCCCGGCACCGGCCGTCCGGACGAGTCCGTGCGGCGGCCTCACCGCTTCCCGTCAGTGGTTGCCGCCGGCGCTTCTCGTCACCTCGACGCCAGCTCCGTGCGGTGCCAGAGTGGAAGGGTGGATGTCACAGAAAGGTGGCCACCATGCTCCTCCTGGGACTACTGCTCCTTGCCGCCACCGGGGCGTTCATGGGTGTGCTGATCGCCGACAACCTGTCCGGCGGGCCGGACTACGGCGTGGGGGTGTTCGGCAACCACATCGCCACCATGAACAGCCTGGCGATCTTCCTCTCCGGAATCGCGCTCACCCTGATCCTGGGCCTCGCCCTCGCCATGATCATGACAGGCATGACTCGGGCGCGGCACCGGAGACCGGCCGTCCGCAGCGCCCGGATGCCCGCCAGGCAGCCCGGGACGGCGGACGAGGCGCCCGAGGCGACGGGGAGCACCGCGACCAAGCACCCCAAGCGCCATCACTTCCGGTTCGGCCACTGAGTGCGCACGCGAGGTGAACGACGCACGACGCGCCGCTGAGGCCATCGCCGCTCGCGCGGTGCACCGCTACCGGCGTCCTCCCGCCGGAAACAGCGTTGTTCCGGACGCGGGCCGGGAACGCATGCGAGGGGACTTCTCCCGCGGACCATGAAAAAATGCCCGTAGGGCGCACCCGCGCCCCTGGAGGGCCAGGTGGATCTGGACACCGTCGCCGACGAGCTCTACGCGTTGCCACCGGACGAGTTCACCGCGGTGCGCGACGAGCGGGCCCTGGCTGCACGGGCAGCCGGCGACCGGGAGCTGTCGGACCGCATCCGGCAGCTGCGCCGACCCACCCTCGCCGCCTGGGCCGGCAACCTCCTGGCCCGCGACCCGGGCCGGGACCGGACACGACTGCTCCGGCTCGGCGAGGAGCTGCGCCAGGCCCATCAGGAGCTGGACGGCCGACGACTGCGTGAGCTGTCCGGGCAGCAACACGAGGTGGTGGCCGCGCTGACCGGCCAGGCACGCAGGCTGACCGCGCGGGCGGGCCACCCCCTCGGCCCGAACGCCGAGCGGGAGCTGGAGGGCACCCTGCGGGCCGTCCTGGCCGACCGACAGGCAGCCCAGGACTGGGCCGGCGGACGCCTGGCACAGCCGCTCACCGCCATCGGTTTCGGCATCCTCCCGGACGTTCCCCAGGCAGCACGGGCACCGGCCCCCGCCCCACACGCCGGTACGGGGAAAGTCGTCGACCTCGACGCCGCCCGCACTCGTCGTCGGGCGCGGGAGACGCACCTCGCGCCCGAGACGGACGGCGAGCGCGAGCGGGACCGGGAACAGGCACGACAGCAGGCCGCGGACGCCGAGCGGGACGCGCGTGCGGCCGCGGCCGAGACGGCCGCGGCCAGGACCGCGGAACGCCAGGCACTCGACCGGCACCAGGCCGCACAGCAGCAAGTCACCACGCTCAGCGGACAGTTAGCGGAGGCCGAGGACGAGCTGCGGCGGGCACGCCGGGCAGCCGAGACGGCCGGTGAACGCGTGCGACAGGCCGAACACGCAGAACGCGAGATCCGGCGCCGCGCCGCGGAAGCGGCCGCGCCGGCTCCGCGGCAGACCGGCCCCGAACACCGCGATCGCTGAACCGCCACCAGGAGAAGGGCAGGGAGCGGACATGGCGCGGGCCATCTGGAGCGGAGTGGTGAGCTTCGGGCTGGTGTCGGTGCCGGTGCAGCTGTTCACCGCCACCGAGGACCACACCGTCCACTTCCACCAACTCCAACGCGGCACCTCTGACCGGATCCGCAACCGGCGGATCAACGAGCGGACCGGGAAGGAGGTCGACCACGACGACATCGTCAAGGGCTACGAGGTCGACGGCACTTACGTGATCGTCGAGCCGGAGGAGCTCGACGAGATCGCGCCGGGCAAGTCACAGGTGATCGACATCCGCGGCTTCGTCGACGTCGAGCAGATCGAGCCGGTCTACTTCGCCCGCACCTACTACCTGGCGCCCAAGGCAAAGGAGTACACCAAGGTCTACGAGCTGCTCCGCGCCGCCCTGGGCCAGGCGGACAAGGCCGGTATCGCCACCCTCGTCATGCGCGGCAAGCAGTACCTGGTGGCGCTGCGCGCCCAGGAGGACGTCCTGGCCATGCACACCCTGCACTGGGCCGACGAGGTCCGCGACCCGCACCAGGAGCTGCCGTACCTGCCCGAGCGGCGCCAGGCACGGGGACGGGACCTGGACACCGCACGCCAGTTGATCGACGCCCTGTCGATCGCCTGGCGCCCGAAGGACTACCACGACACCTACGAGGAGAAGGTGGGCGAACTCGTCGCGGCGAAGGCCAAGGGCCAGGAGGTCGTCGGCGCCGAGGAGCCGCCGGAGGCCACCGACGTCGTGGACCTGATGGAAACCCTGCGGAACAGCGTCGAGGAAGCCCGCAAGGGGCGCGGCACCCGCGGCGCCGAAGGAACCCGGCGCCGAAGTCAGGATCTGCACGACCTCAGCAAGGCCGACCTGTACCGGCTGGCCGGTGACCGGGACGTGCCCGGCCGGTCCAGGATGAACCGCGACCAGCTCATCAAGGCACTCGGCACGAAGACCACCGGCAAGAAGACCACAGGCAAGAGGACGACCGGCAAGAGGACGGGCAAGGAGACCGGGACGCGCGCCGGCAAGCGCGCGGCCTGATGCACATCCCCACGGCGAGGACTGTCACAGCCATGGACGCGGCTCAGGCGAGGTCCGTGGACGCCGCTCAGGCGATGTGGTGTCTGCGGCCGGTGAGCAGGTCGCGCACCCGGTCGACCAGTCCGGTTCCGGGGGCGAGGATCTTGTTCGCCGGCGGGGTGTGCGGAGCGGACGGGTGGGGCCGGGTCGGCGCCGTCTTCTTGGCCTTCCGGACCTTGTCGCCCAGCTCCTGGAGCATCTGCGCGGAGCAGGCGTCGGCCAGCAGCGGGAAGAGCCGACTCTCCTCGTCCCGGACGTGTGCCTGGACGGTGGTCTGCAGCTTGGCGATCTGCTGGTCGAAGCGGGAGTCGGTGGGCTCCAGCGATTCGAGGGACTTCAGCAGCTTCTCGACCTCGGTGTGGTCGCGGAGTTCCCGGTCGGCGAGGGTACGTCCGCCCTCCACGTGCTCGCGCACCGTGGGATAGAGGTACTGCTCCTCGGCAACGGAGTGCCGAACGAGTTCCACCGTGAGTCGGTCCGCCAGTTCCCGGCGCCGCCGGGTGCCGGTGGGCTGCGACGCGAGCTGGTCGAAGAGCTCGTCCACCTCGCGGTGGTCCGCCGTCAGCTCGTTGATGACGTTTCCGCCGTGTCCCATGGCAAGGGCTCCTTCACGTGGGGTGACGTCGAGCTACGGGGTGCCTGGAACCGTCGCGCGCAGGCCGGTTCCCCTCTCCCACCAGTATCCCGCGCGCCCCCGCGCCTTGCCTGACGAGACCTCCCGCGGCCGGCGGCACCCGCTCGGCGTTCCGGGTGCCTGGCGGTCCTCGCCCGGCGCCTCGTCACGTCCGCGGTGTGAGACGGATCAGGGCCGCCGACACCAGGGCCAGGACCCCGCAGGCGCCCCACAGCAACAGGTAGGCGGCGAGCGACGGTTGGTGCGTGGAGCGCGTCAGCAGACCGCTGAAGAGCGCGGCCGCGGCGGCTCCGGCGATGCTGCCACCGGCGGTCTTGAGGTTGTAGTAGACGGCGGTCGCGGACGCCGCCCGATCGCGCGGGCTGCCCTCGGTGATGACGGTGGGCAGCCCACTGACCGCCAGGCCGATGCCCACGCCGGCCAGCAGATGACCGGCGTACCACGTGGCCATGACGGCGTAGCCCACGATCTCCACCCCGAATCCGGCGGCCATGAGCAGGAAGCCGGCGGTGAGCATGGCGCGGTAGCCCAGGCGCCGGCCCACGGCAGCCGAGGCACCGGCGGTCAGGAAGCTGATCAGGGCCGGTACGGCGATCCACAGTCCGATCTGCCACTGCGGCAGCCCGAAGCCGTATCCGGCCTCCTCCGGGACCGCGTCGAGGAACGCGACGGTGACCCCCTGCCCGCCCAGGACCACGACACCTGCGGCGAATCCGCAGGCGAAGGCCGGTGCGATGGCGCGGCCCGCCATCGCCCGCACATCGACCAGGGGTTCACTGCTGCGCAGCGACGAACGCACCCACAGGCCCAGGGCCACCGGCGCGAGCAGCAGGCCGGCGAGGACCGGCGGCGAGTGCCAGCCATGCGCCGCGCCCTGGGCCGCGGAACCGAGCAGCAGCGTCAGCCCGAGGCCGAGCAGCACGGCGCCCGTCCAGTCCATCCGCCCGCTCGCCAACCGCACGGTCTCCGAGATGCGCGGAGTGAGGGCGAGCACCAGGCCCACCGCGGCCAGCACCGCCAGACACCACAGCACCGTGCGCCCACCACCGGCGACGGACGCCAGCGGCCCGGCCGTGGCCGTACCGGCCGTCGCCCCGAGGATGAGCGCCGCGACCAGGAGACTGACGCCCCGTCGGCTGGCCGCGGTGTCCAGCCGGTCCCGCACCAGTCCGACGGAGAGCGGAAGCGTCGCACTGAGCGGACCGAGCAGGACCCGGCCGGCGAGGAAGACCCCGAGCGTCGGCGCCAAGGCACACAGCAGGCATCCGACGGTGACCGTCCCGAGCGCCACCCGCAGTATGCGGCGGTGGCCGTGCAGATCGCCCAGGCGCCCGAAGACCGGCACAGACACCGCGGCGGACAGGAACTGCGTCGCCGTGATCCACATGGCCGGGCCGGTGCCGGTGTGCAACGTGTCGCGGATGACGGGCAGCAGGGACACCACACTGCCCTGGATGAACCCGTCGAGCAGGACGAAGACGAGCAGGGGGCCGATAAGGGCGGAGGGGAGGGACACCGACATGCTGCGGGCAACAACCGTGCTCATGGCGCTCCAGAAGCAGTTCACAACCAGCGGTCGCTGCGGACCGGTCCGCGGCTTCCAAGGCATTGCCTGTGCCGAGGCGGCGAAACCTGACGGCCCCCCGACACCGCGCTCCCGGGCGACACAATTGCGCTGTGTGAGGGACCGTCAGCAGTCCGCGTCCCGGGCCCCGCCCCTGCCTCGGACCATCGGGCCCAGGCGACCGGCGCCGCACCCGCCCTCAGATCAGTGGCGTGACCTGGTCCTCGATGCCGAGCAGTGCCCGGCCGTACATCTCGGTCGCGAGGGCGGGATTGACCATGGCATGGCGCGAGCCGGTCTCCAGATCCCGCCAGATGCGCTGCAACGGACTGGCATCGGCGAAGCTTCGGGCCCCGTGGACGTTCAGCAGGAGGTCCAGCGCCTCCCGTGAACAGCGGGCGACGGTGCCGATGTCCATGCGCACCCGGATCCGGTCGAACGGGGGCATGCACCGGCCGCCGGCCGCCCAGTCGTCGACCTCGTCCGCGGCGCGCCGCAGGTGCAGCGTGGCGGTGTCGATCAGCTGGGCGGCCTCGGCGAGTTGCGTCTGGGTGGCCGGAGCCTCCCGCGCCTGCGCGTAGAACGTGTGCGAGATGCCGCGCCCCTCCGCGAGCGAGGCCAGCACCAGCTCCAGCCCGCCGCGGGCCAGGCCCAGCAACGGGCCCGCCAGCGACAGGGCGAGCGTCGGGACGAACGCCGCGCGGTAGAGGACCTCGTCGGCGAACTCGGTCGGGTACTCGCCCCGCATCGCTCCGGGTACCGACAGCACGCGGTGCGCGGGGACGAGGACACCGTCGGCGACCAGGGTGTTGCTGCCGGTGCCGCACATCCCGGCAACGTGCCAGGTGTCCTCGATCGTCAACTGGTCCATCGGTACCAGCGCCAGTCCCTGGTCCAGGCGCGCGCCCGCCTCGTCGGTCACCGAGACGCCGAGCAACGCCCACTGGGCATGCAGACAGCCGGACGCGAAGCCCCACCTGCCGGTGACCACCTGGCCCCCGTCGGCTGCCCGGCTCGTCCCGTGCGGAGGGAGTACGGCACAGGCACGTGCGCGCGGGTTCTCCTCGTAGACCTCGCGTTGTGCGCGTTCCGGGTAGAGGCCGACGAGCCAGCCGGAGACGTTGATCAGGCTGGTCGTCCAGGCGGTGGAGCCACAACCGCGGCCGAGTTCCGAACCCACCTCGACGAGGGTACGGACGGATGCCTGGCGGCCGCCGAACCGCTCGGGAACCGTGACACCGAACAGACCGGCCTCGTCGAGTGCCGCGATATTCTCCTCGGCGACCCGACGATCCCGCTCGGTACGGGCGGCGTTGCTCCGCAGCAACTCGACCAGCCCGGCCGCAAGTTGGGGCACATCGGCCCGCCCGTCCCGCCCGCCGGACTCGATAGCCCCGTTTCCCGCAACCCTCACCATGCGCTGACCTCCTTCGCGTTCGACCACCGGCCGGCCGAGGAATGACGTCGTCCGCGACCGATGTCCGGGAACCCTACGCTTCGTCGCCGCGCCATCGGCGGGCGGCAAGGCCCATCAGCCCGACAAGCCAGGCACGTCGGGCAAGCCCAGCGAGAGCGCCGAACCCGCCGGCGGCGGCTCGGCCGGCGGCCCCGCGCAGCACAGCGTCACGCCGCAGGGCGGCGTCAAGGAGACCTCGACCAAGGGCCACCTGGCCGAGACCGGTTCGCCGTCCGCGCTGCCGACGATCGCCCTGGTGGGCGGCGTGGCGATGGCCGTGGGCGCAGGCGCGATCATCAGCGTCCGCCGGCGCAGGGCCACGGCCGGCGCCGACGGCGGCCCGGGTGCCGCGGCCTGACGACCTGTGCCGCCGTCACAGATTGATCATGTGGCCCGCGAGACCGTGCACCGCTTCCTGGATCGACTCGCCGAGGGTGGGATGGCCATGGACGTTGCGGGCCACCTCGTGCACGGTCAGATCCCATTTCTGAGCAAGCGTCAATTCTGAAAGCAGTTCGGTCACTTCGGGTCCGATGAGGTGGGCGCCGATGATCTCCCCGTGCCTGGCATCGCTGATGAGCTTGGCGAAGCCCGCGGTGTCCCCGATGCCGTGCGCCTTGGCGTTGGCGGTGAACGGGAACTTGGCCACCCGGACGTCGAAGCCCCGGTCGCGGGCCTGTGCCTCGGTCCAGCCGAAGCTGGCGATCTGCGGCTGACAGAACGTCACCCGCGGGATCATCACATAGTCCAGCTCCATGGTCTCCGCGCCGGCGATGCTCTCCGCCGCCACGATGCCCATCGCCTCGGCGGCGTGCGCCAGCATCAGCTTGGCGGTGACATCGCCGATGGCGAACAGGTGCGGGACGCTGGTCCGGCACCGGCCGTCGATGTCGATGGCGCCGCGTTCGGTCAGCCGGATGCCGGTGTTCTCCAGTCCGAAGCCGGTGATCCGCGGTTGGAAGCCGACGGCCTGGAGGACCTGGTCGGCCTCCAGTGTCTGGCGCTGGCCGCCCGTGGTGACGGTGACCTGCACCCGCTCCCCGGAGTCGTCGATCCCCTCGACGCGGGTGGAAGGCAGGACGTTGATGCCCAACTTGCGGTAGCGGCGGGCGAGTTCGGCGGAGACCTCCGCGTCCTCCAGCGGTACCACGCGGTCGAGGAACTCCACGAGGGTGACCTCGACGCCGTAGTTGTGGAGGACGTAAGCGAACTCGACACCGATGGCGCCGGCCCCGGCGATGACGATGCTGCGCGGCAGTTCGTCGGAGAGGATCTGCTCCTCGTACGTCACCACGCGGCGGCTGAGGGAGGTGCCGGGCAGCAGCCGGGTGACCGAGCCGGTGGCGATGACGGCATGGGCGAAGGAGAGGGTCTCGGTCCGGCCGTCGCCCAGGGTGACATGGAGGGTGTGCGGATCGATGAAGGCGCCGACGCCCTCGAACTGCTCGATCTTGTTCTTCTTCATCAGGTAGTGCACGCCCTTGGCGCGGCCCTCGGCCACCTTGCGACTGCGCAGGAACGCCTCGCGGTAGTCGAAGGTGACCTGCCCGTCGACCCGCATGCCGAAGGTCTTCGCCTCGCGGTTCACGAGGTGGGCGATCTCGGCGTTGCGGAGCAGTGCCTTCGACGGTACGCACCCGATGTTCAGGCAGACACCGCCCCAGTACTTGGCCTCGACGATCGCGGTACGCAGGCCGAGCTGGGCGGCGCGGATGGCGGCGACGTACCCGCCGGGGCCGGCGCCCAGCACCACCACGTCGAAGTCGGTGTTCATGCCGCGCACCCGCCGCGTCGGTCGGCAGCGGCGCCAGGCAGGCACCGTCCCGTGTTCGGCTCGCTCATGCTCGGCAGCCTAGGCGGGGGCGGGCGGGGCCGCAGCGCTTCGCGGTCCAGGCGGGGGGTCGGCGGACGCGGACCGCGCCCGGGAGCGGTCGGGAGGCCGTACGGCCAAGGCCCGGCGACCGAAGTCGCCGGGCCCTGGCCGGTGCCGTTGCGACGGAGGATCAGCGCACCGTGTCGTGACTGAGCTCGATGTCGCACTCGGCCTGTCCGGAGGCGGTCAGCCGCAGCGGGGCGGCGGCCGGCGGGTAGCCGCTGGCGATCAGCGTGTACTCACCGCTGTCCAGGTCGGTGAAGACGTACTCGCCGTCCTGGCCGCTGGTGGCGGTGCCCACGACGTTGCCCGCGGGGTCGAGCAGGGTGACCCGGGCGTCGTTGACCGCGCCGCCCTGCACGGTGCGGACGGTGCCGCGCACCCGGGCGCCCAGCGTCAGCCGGATCTCGTACCAGTTGCGGGTGCCGGCGGCCACCTCCACCTGAAGCGCGGACGGGCGGTGGCGCTCGGCGCTGACCGCCAGGGTGTAGCTGCCCGGGGTCAGTTCGTCGAACGCGAAGCCGCCGTCCTGGCCGACGACGCCGGAGGCCACGACCTCGCCGCGGACGTCGGTGGCGACGACCAGCGCACCGGGCACCGGGTCGTCGTTCTTCTCCTCGCGGACCTCGCCGGACAGCCCGGCCGCACCGCTGAGGGTCAGGTCGAGGACGACCGGTTCGGCGCCCACCACGACGGTCAGTGCCTGCGGCTTGCGGGCGCCGGCCGAGCCGATCAGGACGTAGGTGCCGGGGCCGGTGGTCGGCAGCGCATAGCCGCCGTCGGCGTCGGTGGTGGTGCGGCCGAGCTGCCGCCCGCCGACGCTGATCAGGGTGACCGCGGCCTGCGGGACCGGGTGGCCGCCGCTGTCGCGCACGGTGCCGCGGATCAGCGGACCGGACGCGCCGACGCCGGGGTCCGGGACGTGCTCGGTGGCCGCGGCGGCGGGGGCGACCGCCTCCGGGGCCGGCGCGGCGGCGCGTGCGGCCTCCGCGGCGGGCGGCGCCTCGCCGTTGGCCTCGGCCTCCGCCTGGGCCCGTGCCTGGAGGCCGGAGATCTGCCGCAGCGGCACCTCCTTGATGAACCACATCAGCACGAAGGCCAGCGCGACGACGACCGCGCCCATCAGGAAGACGGTGTGCATGGAGTCCGCGAAGCCGCGCTTGAACGGCTCGGCCAGCCGCGGGTCCAGGTGCTGGATGAACGAGGAGTCGCTCAGCACACCCGAAGAGCCGCCGTTGCCGGGGTGCTTGAGCATGTCGAGCACCGGCTTGTTGGCCGGGTCGTGCAGCACCGCGGGGTCCTTGAGCGCTTCCTGGAAGCGCGTGGTGGACACGGCGGCCTTGAACGCGTCGCCGATCTTGTCACCGACCGTGCTGAACAGCACCGAGAGGAAGATCGCGGTACCGGCGGTGGCACCCATCTGCCGGAAGAACGTGGACGAGGCGGTGGCCACACCCATGTCCTGCGGCGGGACCGCGTTCTGCACGGCCAGCACCAGGGTCTGCATACAGCCACCCAGGCCGAGGCCGAAGACCAGCATGTAGACCATGGTTTCCCACAGCGCGGTGTCCCACTGGACGCGGTAGTGGAAGAGCAGCATGGCGGCGACCATCAGGGCGGTGCCGATGATCGGGAAGACCTTGTAGCGACCGGTCTTGGCGGTGATCTGGCCGGACACGATCGAGGCGATCATCATGCCCGCCATCAAAGGCAGCATCTCCAGGCCCGACTTGGTGGGGCTGGCGCCCTTCACGATCTGGAGGTACTGCGGGATCATCAGCATCCCGCCGAACATGCCCATACCGATCAGCACGGACAGCAGGCTGGTCTTGCTGAAGGTGCCGTTGCGGAACAGCCGCATCGGGATCAGCGCGTCGTCCCCGATCCACCGCTCGACCAGGACCCAGGCGATGATGCCCACGACGCCGACGGCGTAGCAGGTGATCGAGCCGGCCGAGGTCCAGCCCCACTCCCGGCCCTGCTCGGCGACGAGCAGCAGCGGGACGACGCCGAGGGAGATGGTGAGCGCGCCCCACCAGTCGATGCGCCGGTTCCGGCGGGCGTGCGGGATGTTGAGGACCTTGGCGACGACGAACAGCGCGATGATGCCGATCGGCACGTTGACCAGGAAGACCCAGCGCCAGCCGGTGATGCCGAGCAGGGTGGCCTGGCCGGCCAGCGCGCCGCCGATGAGCGGGCCGGCGACGCTGGAGGTGGCGAACGTACCGAGCATGTAGCCCTGGTACCGGGCGCGCTCCCGGGGCGGGACGATGTCACCGATGATCGCCAGTGCCAGCGACATCAGACCGCCGGCACCCAGGCCCTGGACGGCGCGGAACGCGGCCAGTTCGGTCATCGAGGTGGAGAAGGTGCAGAGCACCGAGCCCGTCACGAAGATGCTGATCGCGGCGAGGTAGTAGGGCTTGCGGCCGTGCAGGTCGGACAGCTTGCCGTACAGCGGGGTGGCGATCGTGGAGGTGATCAGGTAGGCCGTGGTCGCCCACGCCTGCTGGCTGAGTCCGTGCAGATCGTCCGCGATGGTGCGGATGGAGGTGCTGACGATCGTCTGGTCGAGCGCGGCGAGAAACATCCCCAGCATCAGACCGCTGAGGATGGTGAGTATCTGGCGGTGGGTGAGCGCCCCCGGCCCTGGTGCCGCCTTGGCTTGTGCCCCCGGCGGAGAGGTGGCTGTGCTCATCTGCGTATCTCTCCCTGCTCCCCTGTGGTGCCCTGGTCTCCCCCGGGGCCCGGCCGTGCGTGTTGACGTTCTGCCAGGGCCGCGTTGAGCCGGCCCATCAGCCGGATCAGATCGGTCCGGTCCTGTGGCGACCAGGGCTGGAGGACCCCGGCCAGCTCGGCGTCGCGCTGACGCCGGTAGTCCTCGAAGCGGGCCCGCCCCGCCTCGGTGGCGGTCAGCAGCGAGCCGCGCCGGTCCTCGGGGTCGGGGCGCCGGGCGACCAGACCGCGTTCGACCAGCGAGCGGACCTGCCGGCTGACGGTGGACAGGTCCAGGAAGGCGTCGGCGGCCAGATCGGTCGCCCGCTGGTCCCCTCCGCACACCAGTCTGGCCAGCAGCACCCGGTCGGCGGCGCCGGCGTCATGCTTGACTCGCTGCTTCCAGGCCGCGATCAGCCGGGTGAAACGGACCATCTCCGTGCCCAGCCCCGCGGCCGCCTCGTCCAGGCTCGACGTGGCGGTGATCTCCGTGATCCCCGCCCCGTCGCAGGCACGGACCGCGCCGTTGCTCATCGTCGTGATCCTTCGCACTGGATGCGTGCATGGGTGATTGCCGTGATCCAGTCGATTCCACTGGATACGTTGCTTGTATCCAGCAAGCATAGCGCTGCCCGCCGGCGCCGCCGACCGCGGGTCGGTTCCCTGCGACGCGACAAGGCGCCGGACCGCCAAGCACCCACGCCCGACTCCCCCACCACCCGGCGCAAAATCGCAACGAAATGGTAGAAATGCCGAAATACACCCCCGACCCCTCGACCGGAAGGAAGACATCCATGTCGTCGAAGCGTCGCCGCAAGAAGAAGTCACGCCGCAAGCACGCGGCCAACCACGGCAAGCGCCCACAGTCCTGAACGGGCCCTAACGGGCGCGGGGCGCTCCGGAGCGGTGGTCCCGGTCGGCGTTGGCGACCGGGACGAGGGGCGCTCCGGGCTCCCCGGTCACGTGCGGGATGTCCGTCGGCGTCAGTGTGCGATGCCGTCGATGAGCTCGCGGGCGCCCTGGCGGAGCAGCGCCACGGCGACGGACGTGCCCAGTGTCTCGGGGGTCAACGGGCCGGCCCACTCATGTGCGTTGAGGACGGTCTTGCCGTCGGGCGTGAAAACGCTGGCCCGCAGGGAGAGTTCACCGCGCCGGTCGGTGCTGGCGAAACCGGCGATCGGGCTGTTGCAGTGGCCCTGGAGGACGTGCAGCAGCATCCGCTCGGCCGTGGTCTCCCGGTACGTCGCGGGGTCACCGAGGCCACTCACCGCGTCGATGGTGTCACTGTCGTCCTCGCGGCACTGGAGCGCCAGGACACCCGCGCCGATGGGCGGGCACATGACGTCCACCGGCAGGATCTCGGTGATCGCGTCGGTGCGGCCGATCCGCTCCAGCCCGGAGACGGCCAGCAGCAGGGCGTCGGCCTCGCCGGCGGCCAGCTTCTCCATACGACGGTTGGCGTTGCCGCGCATCGGCACGAACTCCAGGTGCGGGTGCGAGGCGGCGAGCTGGGCGATCCGGCGCACCGAGGAGGTGCCGATCCGGGTGCCGGCAGGCAGCTCGTCGAGGGGCAGGCCGCCCGGGTGGATCAGCGCGTCACGGACGTCGTCGCGCTTGAGGAAGGCGGCGAACGTGGTGCCGGCGGGCAGCGGACGGTCGCCCGGGATGTCCTTGACGCAGTGCACCGCGAGGTCCGCCTGACCCGCCAACAGGGCGGCATCGACCTCCTTGGTGAACGCACCCTTGCCCTCCACCTGGGAGAGCGCCCCCATCCACCGGTCCCCGGTCGTCTTGACGGGGACGACCTCCGTGGTGATGCCGGGGTGCAGCGCGGCCAGCTCGGCGCGGACGCGCTCCACCTGGGCCAGGGCCATCGGCGAGTCGCGGGAGACGATGCGGATCAGTTCTGGGGCGGACATGGCGCCGATGATAGACCGTCACATACGCACAGTTACCGACAGTACGTCGGAGTTTGCGTGCGTCCCGTCACTCCCTCTCCGGTATGCGGACGAGGGCCTGCGCCCGGCCGGCCCTCCCCGCGCCGGCCGTCGCGATACCGTTCCGGCATGTCCCGATCAAGCAACAGCCCGGCCGGAGCGGATCACCCGTCGCCTCCCGCACCCGCCGCCCCGGACCCCGTCACCGCCGACGATCTCGCCCGTGCCGTACGGCTCGCCGTGCAGTTGCTGCGTACCGCGCCGGCCGCGGCGTGGGAGGACGGCGGACGGGCCGGTTCGCTGGAGTGGGACTGCTGGGAGACGGTCGAGCACCTCAGTGACGATCTCTTCGCCTACGCCGCCCAACTCGGGCCCGGCACACCGCCGTTGGACCGCGAGGTGCCGTTCGTGTGGCAGGCCCGCCGCCCCGGCGGCCCGGCCAACGCGGTGCACGCCGACCGGGCCGCCGGACCCGCCGGGCTGCTCCAGACACTGGAGGCGTGCGGTGCGCTGCTGGTGGCCATGGTGCGCACCACCCCGCCCGAGGTACGCGCCCACCATGTCTTCGGGGTGTCCGACCCGGAGGGTTTCGCGGCGATGGGGATCGTCGAGACCCTGGTGCACACCCACGATCTGGCCGCCGGGCTGGGGCTCGACTGGGAGCCGCCGGCCGAGGTGTGTGCGCGGGTGCTGGACCGGCTGTTCCCGGACGTCCCGGCCGGCGCGGCGGCCCCCTGGCCGGCGCTGCTCTGGGCGACCGGCCGCAGCGCGCTGCCCGGGCGCCCGCGCCGCACGGAATGGCGCTGGGACGGCACCGTGCGGGCGTAGGGGCCCGGAGCGTCAGTGCCGGGCCCAGGGATGCCGCAGCCGGATCCAGATGTCCCGGGCCCGGCGCCCGGCCTCGGTGCGGCTGTGCGCCACCAGCTTGTGGGCCTGCTCCTTGGTTTCCACCATCGGGCCGGAGCCGCGCAACGGCTTGCCCGCGGTCTCGTGCAGGAACAGCGTCGAGAAGAACCCGACCACGCCGGCGGCCATCAGGTAGTACGCGGGGACCATGTGGCTCCCGGTCAGCTGCACAAGGCCGGAGGCGAACAGTGGCGTGGTGCCGCCGAACAGCGACACCGAGATGTTGAAGGCGATGGAGAGCGCGCCGTAGCGCATCCGGGTCGGGAAGAGTGCCGGCAGGGTGGCGGCGGAGGTGCCGGCGAAGATCACCAGCAGCAGGCCCAGGATCAGGCAGCCGATGGCGGGCAGCAGGATGCCGCCGGCCCGGATGAGGAGCACCGCGGGGACGGCGAGCGCGATCAGGGCGAGGCTACCGGCCATGAAGAGGGGGCGGCGGCCCCAGCGGTCGGAGCTGCGGCCGACGGTGGTGATGGTGAGCACCACGACGATCATGGTGCCGAGGACCAGCAGTTGGGCGGTGAGCGGGTCCTGGCCGAGCGTCTCGGTCATGAAGGTCGGCAGGTAGGAGGTCACCATGTAGTTGGTGACGTTGTAGAGCAGCACCAGACCCATGCAGATCAGCACTGCCTCCCAGTGCCGGGTGAAGATCTCCTTGAGCCTGCCGTGGCCGGACTGGCGGGCGACCTCGACCGGGTCCTCGCCGCCCGCTGCCCGCGCCTCCTCCGCCTCCTTGTGGGCCTGCTCGGCCTCGCGCTGGAAGGCCGGGGTCTCCTCCAGCCGCATCCGCATGTAGAGGCCGATCAGCCCGAGGGGGCCGGCGACCAGGAACGGCAGCCGCCAGCCCCAGGAGACCAGCCCGTCCTCGCCGAGCACCCCGGTGAGCACGGTGACCAGTCCCGACCCCAGCGAATATCCGACGAAGGTGCCGAAGTCGAGCCAACTGCCGAGGAATCCACGGCGTTTGTCGGGGGCGTATTCGGCGATATAAGTGGTGGCTCCGGCATATTCACCGCCGGTGGAGAATCCCTGTACCAGCCGGCAGATCAGCAGCAGAATCGGCGCGACGAAACCGACCGCGTGATATCCGGGCAGGAATCCGACGGCGAAGGTGCTCACCGCCATCATGATCATGGTGGCGGCCAGCACCCGCTGGCGTCCGATGCGGTCCCCCAGCGGACCGAACACCATCCCGCCGAGGGGCCGCACGACGAAGGCCGCGGCGAAGGTGGCGAACGACGAGACCACCTGCGCGCCGGGCGAGCTGGCAGGAAAGAAGACCTTTCCCAAGGTGCCCGCCAGATAGGCGTAGACGCCGAAGTCGAACCACTCCATGGTGTTGCCGAGCGCGGCCGCGGATACCGCCCGGCGCACCGCCGGCCGATCGGTGATCGTCACATCCGCGTGGCTCAGTGACTGCTTTCGGCGGCGCAGCACAATGCGCAGCAGGCGGTCGGTGGCGGCGCTTCCGCCGGCGGAGGGTTTCCGGACCGGGCGGCGGCTCTGTCGATCGCGGCGGGCGGCGCTCATTTCATCCCGTCGGGGCGCGGAATTCGATGCCTCATATTCGTCATTATTTCTCCGTGCGTTCCGCGGCGAGAGCAGACCCGCCGGAACCGCGTGTCGGGACGGCCGGAGCCCGGGCCGGCGTTTCGGACCGCCCCGGACTCCGCCCTCCCCGCCCCACGCGTCCTGGCCACACTGTCCGCGTCCTGCGGTGGGCCGTGCGTGCTACGCCCGCCTCGACGAGACGAGGTGGGCGAAGGCCACCACGTTGGCCATGTAGTCCTTGACCTTGTGGTCGTACGAGCCCCCGCAGGTGATCAGGCGGAGCTGTGGGTCCGGGGTGTCTGCGTAGACCCGGTCGTTGGGGAAGTTCGCCTTGCTGAACGTCTCCACGGAGTCGACCTTGAAGGTCGCGACGATGCCGTCCTCGCGGGTGATCTCGACCAAGGCCCCTGGCCTGAGGGTCTCCAACTGGAGGAACACCGCGGGGCCGGTCTTGGTGTCCACATGTCCGGCGACGATGGCGGCGCCCCGCTCACCCGGCGTGGCACCGTCCTGGTACCAGCCGACGAGGTTCTTGTCACCGGCCGGGGGCGCGTTGAGCTGCCCGTTGGGGCCGAGGGTCAGCGGGGTGAAGGGCGCGTCCACGGCGATCTCCGGGATGGACAGCCGCTTCGGTACGGACCGGGACAGGGCCATATCCGGGGCGGACGAGGCCGGACGCTCCGGGGTCGGGGTCGCGGTCGGGGTGGGGTTCGGGTTCGGGGTGGCCGCGTACGGGGACTGCGGTTTGGCGTCCGCCGAGGTGTCCACGGAGTTGTAGACGAGGAGGGCACCCAGCAGAAACGCGCTCACGGCCCAGATCAGGCCCCGTCCCACGGGGCGAGGTACGGCGGCTTTCTTGGGCGGTTCGGGACTCGGATTCGGCTGGGGCGGCTGCTGGGCGGTCATGGGGGGCCTTTCGTGAGCGGGCGGGGCGAGTCGCGGCGGGCGGCGCGGCGTCATCGGACGGCACGCGGGTCGTCAAGGGATGCGCGGCGCCATGGCGGCGGACATGGAATCGCCGCGGCCACCGTCCGGCGAGGACGGTGGCCGCGACTGCACATCGACCTCCGGAGGGGGGCAGCCTTATCAGGCCGCAGTGCCCGACGTGTTGCGGCGACGCAGCATGTAGGCACCAGCGCCCAGACCACCGAGCATCAGGACGGAACCGGCGGCCAGTCCGCTGCCGGACATCGCCATCCCACCGCCACCGGTGTGGACGCCACCGTGCGGACGGCGGCCCCAGTGGTCGTGGCCCCAGCCACCGTTGTCGCGGTCGCCGTAACCGCCGTTGTCGCGGTCCCGGTCGCCCCAGCCACCGTGGTCCCGGCCGTGGTCCCGGTCCCGACCGTGGTCGCGGTCCCGGCCCCGGCCGTGATCGTTGTCGCCGTAGTCGTTGTCCCAGTCGCCGGCCACGACACCGGCCAGCGCGCCACCACCGGTGTGCACGCCACCGCTCGGGCGGCGGTGGTGGCCGCCCCAGTAGCCGTGGTCCCGGCCGTTGTCGCGGTCGCCGTATCCACCGTGATCCCGGTCGCCGTAGCCACCGTGGTCGCGGTCCCGGTCGCCGTAGCGACCGTGGTCCCGGTCGCGGTCGCGGTCCCGGCCACGACCGTGATCGTTGTCGCCACGGCCGTGGTCGTCGCCGCTGACTGAGGTACCGCTGCCCGTCGCGAAGTCCTGGACCAGGCCCATGGCATTCGCGGCTGGTGCGGTCATGGAGAGCACCGCCGTAATGGCGGCGGAAGCGAACAGAGTGCGGGCAGTGCGCATGGAGTCATGTTCCTTTCGGCGCGACTGCGAAGGCTGACACTTCGTCGGCGCATCGGATCGCAGTAGCGACGTGATCACCGTCAGTCGGAATCGGGCTCGGCACCACCGGAGAGCGCCGCATTCGAGCGACAACATCGGCTCTTCGGGTGGCGGAGGACGACGTATTCACCCGTTGGACGGCGCGTGTCTGCGGCGTGTCGTCATCAAGGTGGGCTAGAGGGGCGCTAAAGGGGCCCGGGGAGCACGGTCGGGGGCTGGGGCGATGGCGGGCCCGGCGGCGGCGAGCGGGAGGAACGGCGGGGTGCGGCGGGGTAACGAGGGCGGGCGAGGGGAGGCTGCGGTGACGTCACCAGCATCGTCGTGCAGGACGGCGGGACGGACCAGGGACGAGCGAGGGACGGGCCGGGGACGTGCCTGGCACCCCGCCACTCCAATGCCAGGCAGGGGCTTCCTGGGCGCAGGCAGGTGCTGCCTGGCGCTCACACCGCCTGTTTCTGGCTGACCGTTGACTGACATGACGTCAATCCGGGAGATCGGCGGGGCGTAGATCGCCGGGTCGTAGAGCCCGGCAGACCCGACCATCAGAGGGCCGATCGTGCCCGCGATCCTGATCGGCATCGGTGGGGCGCGCTCGCCGGAACATCTGACAGCGGCCCCAGCCTCATGTCGGAGGATCGGCTCGGGATTCTCCAACACGTCTTTATGGCCGCGGCGTTCGAGGGGATCGGGGATCGGGGAGTCCGTGCGGACGGTCGGCGGGGTCGGGCGAGGCGCGGCGGCGCGGTTCAGCCGGTGCCCGGCCGCAGCGCCTCCTCGACGATCGCCTCCAGACGGGCGTGATGAGCGCCGCGCCAGTAGACCCGTCCGCACGCGGTGCACTGCGCGAAGACGTCGCAGGTGCGCTGGGTGCCGTGCTGGAGCTGTTCCTGGACGGCGTCCTTGTCAGCGGCGGCCAGCCGGCCGTTGCACGCGGTGCAGCGGGTCCAGGGGTCGAGAGCGGGGGCGAATCGGCCGAGTACGTCGCGGAGTTGGTCGTCCGGCCGGTCGCTGTAGACGTACGCGCCGGCCCAGATCTCCCGGCGGTGCAGCAGTCCCCGGTCGCGGGAGAGCAGCACCCGGCGCTCCTGCGCGGAGAGCGCGGCCAGGGCGGCGTCTCCGGGGTCCTCGTTGGTGTACGCCGCGTCGACGCCGAGCAGCCGCAGCCGGCGGGCCAGGGTGCCGAGGTGGACGTCGAGCAGGAACCGTAGTGGTGCGCCGGGGACGCGCTGGGGGCGTTCGACGGCCTGGACCTCGATGTGTTCGCCCCGGCCCGGAATGTGCGAGACGGCTGCCCGGGCCCCGTCCACGACCAGTCGCCCGACCTCGGTGAGCGGGACGCCCAGCGACTCGATGACGTGGCCGAGCGTCGAGGAGCCGTCGGTCACCACCGGCACACGGCCGGCCGCGCGCTCGGCTCCGACGAAAACATGCAGCTCAGGGGCGAAGGTCAGGGTGATCTCGGGTCCGTTCACGTCGCACAGCATGGCACCGGGCGGGCCGGCTCAGCCAGCGCATTCCACGGCGGCAGCGACGGTCGACGGCGACGGCCGTTGGCATATCCGGACCACTCGGCGCCACATCCGGGCCGCTCGCCACCACATACGGACCGCAGCGTTCCGGCCAGCGGATTATGCGCTGGCACAGGACCGGACCGGCCACCGCCCCTAGCCTCACCTGCACGTCAGGAACGTCAGCGACGCAACGAGGGGCGGCACCGGTGAACTGGCTCATCCACGACTGCCGCGTCGAGCTGCTGCCGTCCCGGTTGGCGGACGAGGGCAATCTGGCGATCGGCGGCGGGACGGGGCCCGGGCCCGGCTCGGCGCGAGCACCGAGGGCTGCCTCGCCGCGATCGCGCAGTGCCGGCCGACCGTCACCCCGGCGATGATCGACGAGTTCCGCGCCGACTTCACGGCCCATGCGCGCTGCTGAGGACGGCGGCGGCGCGGAGGCCAGGGCGGGCGACACCGGAGGTTCACGGCCTCGGCTCCGCGCCGGGGCGTCCACACGGGGGCGTCCACACGGGGGGCTTCGCGCCGCGGCCGGCGCCTGCCTGCCCGCCCGTCACCGGCCGCGTCCCTCCCAGTCCCCAGGCAGGCACCAGACGGCCCGTCTTCCCCCGCCCCGATGACTCCGCCCCACTGCGGACGGAGGACGTCGTCCGCCGCGGTTCCTCCCCTGGTACGACGATGCGCCCACCCGAACTGCGTAGCGTGAGCAGGGCAGCCGGACCGCACGGTACGGAGCTGCGCCAGTGTGGTAACGCCGAAAAGTGTTGCGAGTCGAGAGAGGCGGGACGGCAGATGCCGGAGTATCCGCAGACCGATCAGACCCGGCAGGGCGAGCAGCCCCCTCGGGCGTCCGAGGCCCCACAAGCCCCACAGGGCCAACGGGGCGCCCAGGGCTCCCAGATGTCCGCGCCGCGGAACTCCCCCCTCACCGATCCGCCGGACTCCGACGCGCTTCCGGTGGTCGATCTGCCCGCCTACGGCGAGGACTTCATCGCCGACCCGTATCCGTACTACGCCGAACTGCGGGCCCGCGGCCCCGTCCACCCGGTGCGCACCCCGTACGACCAGGACGCCTGGCTCGTCGTCGGCCATGAGGCGGTCCGTTCGGCGCTCGCCGATCCGCGGCTGGGCAAGGACTGGGCCAAAGCCAACCTGCAACGTCTGGCCGGTGAAACGCCCCTGTTCACCAACATGCTGGACGCGGACCCACCGCACCACACCCGGTTGCGGAAGCTGGTCGCGAAGGAATTCACCAGCCGCCGCGTCGAGGCGCTGCGCCCCCGCGTGCAGCAGCTCACCGACGAACTCCTCGACACGATGCTGACCGCACCGGACGGCCGGGCCGACCTCATCGAGGCACTGGCGTTCCCGCTGCCGATGACCGTCATATGCGAACTCCTCGGCGTGCCCTCGATAGACCGCGACGCCTTCCGCCTCTGGTCCCACGAGCTGGTCTCCCCGACCAGCCCCGAGGCGGTCGCCAAGGCCACCCAGGACATGGCGGACTACCTCACCGCGCTCATCGAGACCCAGCGCCGCGAACCGGGCGACGGGCTGCTCAGCGCCCTGATCCGGACCAGCGACGAGGACGGCGACCGGCTCTCCCACGAGGAACTCATCGGCACGGCCTTCCTGTTGCTGGTCGCCGGCCACGAGACCACGGTCAACCTCATCGCCAACGGTGTCCGGGCCCTGCTGGAGCACCCCGACCAACTGGCCGCCCTGCGCGCCGACGACGGCCTGCTGGACAACGCCGTGGAGGAGATGCTCCGCTACGACGGCCCGGTGGAGACCGCCACCTGGCGCTTCGCATCCGAGCCGGTGGAAGTCGGCGGCACCGTGATCCCCGCGGGCTCCCCGGTACTGATCTCGCTGGCCTCGGCGTCCCGTGACACCGAACGGTTCGCCGCCGCCGACGACTTCGACATCACCCGCGACCCGCGCGGCCATGTCGCCTTCGGCCACGGCATCCACTTCTGCCTCGGCGCGCCGCTGGCCCGTCTGGAGGGCCGGATCGCCATCCGCGCCCTACTGGACCGCTGCCCGAACCTCGCCCTGGACACCACGGCCGACGCCCCACACTGGCGCAGCGGCCTCCTCATGCGCGGCATGGACCGGCTTCCGGTCCGCTGGGACGGTTAGCCGCCGCCAACCGGGCTACGGGCGGCGCGAATTGCTTAGCCGCGCCCAGTCACCCAATCAGCCAGTCGTGCAGCCGTGCAGTCATCCAGCCGTGGGGCCGGTCCGTACCGTCTGTTGGACGTGGGCCTCGCTGCCGCCCGGCCGCCCGGCTGTGCGGCCCGGCGGCCTTCCCGTTCACCGGCCGGTGCGGGGTCGTCCGACCGCCCTGTGGCACAGTGTCCCGATGAAGACCATCGGGTTGATCGGCGGCATGAGCTGGGAGTCCACGGCGGAGTACTACCGCCTGTTGAACGAACTGACGCGGGAGCGACTGGGCGGGCTGCACTCGGCCCAGTGCGTCCTCTACTCCGTTGACTTCGCGGAGATCGAGCGCCTCCAGGTCGAGGGACGCTGGGACGAGGCCGGCGAGGTCCTGTCCGAGGCCGCCAAGGCACTGGAGGCAGCGGGCGCGGACCTGCTGCTGATCTGCACCAACACCATGCACAAGGTCGCCGACCAGGTGTCGTCCGCAGTCGGCGTCCCGCTGCTCCACCTCGCCGACACCACGGCGGAGGCCGTACGCGACAAGGGACTTCGCCGCATCGGCCTGCTGGGCACCGCGTTCACCATGGAGCAGGACTTCTACCGCGGGCGCCTGGCGCACCACGGCCTGGACGTCCTGGTTCCGGATGCCGCCGGACGCGAGACCGTGCACCGCGTGATCTACGAGGAGCTCTGCCTGGGCATCGTCAAGGAGGAATCCCGCGACGCCTACATCGCCGTCATCGACGAGCTGATCGCCGCCGGAGCCGAGGGCATCGTGCTCGGCTGCACCGAGATCGAACTCCTCATCCGCCCGCAGGACAGCGCCGTGCCCGTCTTCCCGACGACCCGACTGCACGCCGAGGCTGCCGTCACCCGCGCGCTGAGCACGACGTGAGCACGGCCCTGCCGTCATGTCGCTTCGTCGCCTCGTGGGGCACGGATCGCCAACTGCCCCCACCTGCATCCGCGTTCGACTTCCCACTCCGGGCGAGCACCTCACCTGACCCCATCCGCCCACGCCGGCCCCCACCAGACCCCACCTGGCATTACGGCAGGTACGCTGACCTCGTGTCTCAACATGAGTTACATGAGTTACACGAGTTGAAACGCCTGGCCCGGATCCGGATGCAGGTCACCGGGGAGACTTTCGAGCGCGCATTGGCGGTGCTCCGGGGAGACCTCACCGCAGACGACCCCGGCCCGGAGGCCACCTCCGCCGAGGACGGGGATCGCGACTCCTCGCCGGAGCCCCCGGTGCGCCGCCGCCCACACCTGCGCGGCCTCTGACCGCCCCGGAGCGGCGGAGGCGGTGGCCGATCAACGCCTCACGGGCTCAGGCGCCTCGCCAGGAGCGGGGTATGGGGGGCCTGGTGCCCGCCACTGGCCACCATGCGAACCTCGCCCTGATCACTGATCTCCGCGCGCACGATCCCCGACTCGTCTTCGTAGATCGGATACCCGCCCGCTCCCGCCTGGTCGGTACGCCGGACGATCACCACGTCGTCCTCCACGGCGGGGGCCTGAAATACCAGCTCATAGCGTTCCGGGTAATCCATCGGGGCCTCCCGTCACTGCTCTGCGGGTCCTGCCGCCCAGGGCGCCGCACCGTCGCCGCTGCGCACGTCGCAGCGCCCCGGCACTTCCATCCTCGCCCACGCCCGGGCGCCCCGCCTCACCACAAACTCGTTGAACGGTGAATATGTCCTGCACGCGGCAACGAGATTCCGGATCAAGGTAGACCCGTGGGTTGATGTCTCGCGCCCAGACCCACGCAAGAATCAGATCAAGGAAACACCGAGAAACGACGAGTACCGGGACCGGTACACCTTCCGGGCCCCGAATTACCGGAGAAGCCATGCAAGTTGACCGCCGCCCGCCGCGCTACCGCCGCGGACTGACCCTCGTTGCCACTGCCGCCGCGTTATCGCTCCTCACCGTACCCACCGCAGCCTCCGCGACTGCCGCCGCGCCGTCCGCCGCACCGCGGCCCGCCCACGCCGGCCCAACAGCCACAACCTCGCTCTCTGCCTCTGTTTCTTCCCCTGCCTCTCTCTCGGTCTCGACACCCTCCGCACACCACCCAGCGCTCGACCGCCGTGCCCTGGAAGGTTCACTCCAGGCATTCCGCATGGCAGGGATGTACGGCGCGTACTCCGCCGTGCGCGACGGTTCCGAAGAGTGGCAAGGCGCAGCCGGGGTCGCCGATATCGACACCGGCCGCCCCACCACCCCGCAGATGGAACATCGCATCGGCAGTATCACCAAGACCTTCACCGCCACCGCCGTGCTCCAGGAAGTCGGCAAGGGCCATATCGACCTCGACGCACCGATCGGCCACTACCTTCCCGATCTCGTAACGGGCGAGCGCGGCCGGGCCATCACCGTCCGGATGCTGCTCAACCACACCAGCGGCATCGGCGACTACGGCAGAGCAATCTTCGCGACCGCGGACAGTATCGAGGGCAATCGCTTCCACGAGTTCGCCCCGGAGGAGCTGGCCCGACTGGGTGTCGCTGCTCCCGCGCTGGGCAAGCCGGGTGAGGCGCATCACTACTCCAACACCAACTTCATCCTCGCCGGTCTCCTGCTGCGGAAGGTCACCGGCCAGTCCCCCGAGACCTACATCACCGAACACGTCATCCGAAAGGCCGGCCTGCGCCACACCTACTTCCCGCACTCGCCCTACATCTCCGGACCACACGCCAAGATGTACGAGGCCGCATACGGAGGCTTCAATCCGCCCCGCGACTTCAGCGTCTACAACCTGTCCTGGGGAGGCACGGCCGGCGCCCTCGTCTCGACGATGCCCGACCTCAACCGTTTCTACCGCGCCCTGCTCGGCGGCAAGTTGCTCCCCCCGGCACAGCTGCGCCAGATGAAGACGACGGTTCCGGTCCCAGGCACCCACGCACGCTACGGCCTCGGCCTGCTCCAGACGACCTCGGCCTGCGGGGAGTTCTGGGGGCACAACGGCCTGGTCCTCGGCGCCATGACCTGGTCCCTCTCCAGCCCGGACGGCCGGCGCCAACTCTCACTCGGTTTCAACCTCACCCGCTACCAGAAGCTCGACGCCAACAACCAGCCCATACCGAACGGGATCGACACGGCCATGGAGGCCCATCTGGCACAGGCCATATGCGGCACCAAGGCCAGCACAGGCAACGACACAGGGCGACCTCTTGCCCAGCCCCAATCCCAGCCCCAGCCCCAAAGCTGGCTACTTCCCAGGACTGCAGATGCCCACTGAAGCAATCGACCCCACGGACCAGCTGCTCGCCGAGCGCGCCTGCGAACGGCTGATCCTCGACTTCGTCCACCGTCTCGACCTCGGAGACCCAAGCTCCGTGGCCGAACTGTTCGCAGAGGACGGCATCTGGCAGTGGCCCCATGACGACCGCCGCATCGTGGGCCGCGAGGCACTGCGCGAGTATTTCGGCTCCCGCCCGGCGGACCGCCTCTCACGGCGCCTGATGACGAACATCCGGGTTTCCGTCACCTCCCCCACGACAGCAACCGCCACCTCCTATCTCACCACCTACCGCGTCGACGGCTTCGTCGACGGCCTGGTCCCGCCACAACTCCCCGCCAACGTGGGCCACTACGAAGACACCTTCCGCAAGATCGACGGCATATGGCTGCTCGCCACCCGAACCACCCACCTGGCCTTCGGAGCCGCCACACAACGCCTCACACCCCCGAGCGACAACTGAGAAACGAGGCAAAGAGGGGACGAGTCAAGAGAGGTATAGACAGGGAGGGCCCCGCTCCCGTGCGTTGTTTCGGGAGCGGGGCGGGTCCGAGTAGCGCCAGCAGCTCGGATGGATACGGGGACTACCGTACGGGCGACCACTGACAACGGCCTCCTGTACCAGTACGCCCCGACCACGTACGACGGTAGTTCGCCACCCCTATCCGGGCGCCCCAGCCAAGGCCGGCGGCGATCACCGCATGCCCGCGCCCTCGAACACACCCCACCTCACGCCGAAGCCCGCCGAAAAACACCACCCGATCCGGGGAACGTACAGCGACAGACCGCCTGCCCTGCCGCCGGCTCAGCTCAAGAACGCAGTGACGCCGGCGTAGCGCCGCGCGGCCGGATCGCATGACGCCCTGTTGACGGTTCGAGGGCGGGCGTACAGGGTGGGCGAACGCGGAGCGTGTGGGAATGGACACATGCTGACAGCGAGGGGAGGGCGAGGTGCTGACAGTCTTTGCTGGTCAGCGAGTTGAGTCGGAGTCAGGACGGGCGACGGAGTCCACTCGGGGGCGCTATGGCTGAGGAACGCGGGGGCGCGTTGTCAGTGGCTGCCCCTAGCATGTCTCACATGTCCCCGACTCCTTCTGCCCATACGGGTGCGCCCGTTCCTGCTTCCGAGGCCAACGATTCGATCCGGCGTTTTGTGCGCGCCCGGCGCGGTCTGGCCTGGACTGCGCAGGACATGGCGGAGTATGCGGCACTGCTGGAGGTCTGGATGCTGGCGGTGCGCGCCGAGGTGGCGGAGGTCGTCGAGGCCGCCTAGGAAGAGCACCCACCCACCGACGAGGGCGCGTGTGCGACGGCCCTGGCGCCCTGCCGCGCACCCAGCGGTCCGCCAGGGCCACCTCCTTCCCAGCCGGGGCCTCTGCGCTTCCGTACGTCCCGCGGCCGCCTCCGTCGCTCGCGGCGGGTGGGCCGGAGACGATCAGGACGTGCGGCACGTCCCCCTCCCCCGACCGCCGGAACCTCGACGTCGGATTTCCGCCAGTAGCTGCGTCCCAAAACCGGCAGACTCGAAGAAAGCCTAGGTAACAGCCGACCGAGGACGCACCATGAACACCCCCGACAGGCCCGCCGCCACCTCTACCCCTGCCTCCCCCGGCACGACGTTCTACACCACCCACGACAGTCCCCTGGGCGAGCTGCTGCTGGTAGGTGTGGACTCCCCCACCGCGCCCGGTGGCATCGCTCTGATCTCGCTGTCCCTTCCCGGACAGCGCGGCGCCGCCACCATAGGGGCACAGTGGCACCGCGATGCCCATCCGTTCGCCGAGGCCGTCCGTCAGTTGCGGGGCTACTTCGCCGGCGAGCTGACCCGTTTCGCGCTGGAGTTCCGCACCACCGGCACAGAGTTCCAGGAGCGCGTCTGGCGAGCCCTCGACAAGATCCCTTACGGCACCACGACCACGTACGGGCGACTCGCCGAGGAGGTTGGCGTTGCGCGTGGCGAAGTGCGTGCGGTGGGAGCCGCGGTCGGCGCCAATCCGCTGCTGCTCGTGCGGCCCTGCCACCGGGTGATCGGCGCGGACGGCGCCATGCGGGGTTACGCGGCCGGTGTGGAACGCAAAGTCGCGCTGCTGACGCATGAGGGCGCCCTCCAGCCCACCCTCATCTGACCGTCGTGCCCGGGGTAGGCGGCACACGCGGGGACGATCAGCTGCCACTCGGCACCCAGCAATACCCGCCACCGGGCACCCGGCCACCCCGCTCCAGCCCAGGCAAGCCCACCGCACCCCACCCCGTGGCACCCTGAACTAAGGGGGACCACACCGGCACCACCCCGTCAATCCACCCCCTCCCCGCACATCAAGGCAGGTCAGAAGGTCATGAGTACCCCGCTCCCCGGCTTTGAGGACGTTGGGCGGCTCCAGGATCATGATGAAGCAGCCGGGCGCCGGGGAGCAGCCCGCCGGCCCGGAGCAGCTGCCGGCCCCGAAGGCCGGATCCGTCGGGAGCTGGCGCCCGGGGCGGTCCACGTCCCCGGTTGGCTGTCCCTGGATGAGCAGCGGGAACTGGTCACCGCCTGCCGCGAGTGGGCGCGCGGCCCGGTACCGATCCGGCACACCAAACTGCCGCGTGGTGGCGTGATGTCCGTCCAGACCGTGTGCATCGGCTGGCACTGGCAGCCGTACGCATACACCCGTACCGCCGACGATGTGAACGGTGCACGGGTCGCCGAATTCCCGGACTGGATGGTCGCGTTGGGCCGTCGTGCGCTGGCGGACGCGTATCAGGACACCGCAGCGGCCGTCGACTACACCCCGGACACCGCACTGATCAATTTCTATGACGGCGAGGCGAAACTGGGCATGCACCAGGACAAGGAGGAGCACTCCAGCGCGCCGGTCGTCTCCCTCAGCATCGGTGACACCTGCGTCTTCCGCTTCGGCAACACGGAGACCCGCACCAAGCCGTACACGGACATCGAGCTGGTGTCGGGGGATCTCTTCGTCTTCGGTGGTCCTTCGCGGTTCGTGTACCACGGCGTGCCGAAGGTCTGTCCCGGCACCGGCGATCCCGCCACCGGCATCTCCGCCGGCCGCCTCAACATCACCATGCGCGTCACCGGACTCAGCGAACCCGGTGGACGTGGTGGACTCGGTGGCCCCAACGGGCTCAGTTGATCAGCCCCCGCAGGCTCCCGGGAGGAGGCAGACTGGACGCATGTGCCGCAGCATCCGGACGCTCCGTCCGCCCGTCACGCCCGAGGTCCGCGATGAGGACATCCGCGCCGCAGCCTTGCAGTACGTCCGCAAGGTCTCCGGATTCCGCGCCCCGGCCGCCCACAATCGCGAGGTGTTCGACCAGGCCGTGGAGACCATCGCGGCGGCCACCCAGGACCTCCTCAACGGCCTCCAGGTCCGCGGCTCCGCGCCGGGCCCCGCCGCCCCTCGTCAGTAAGCCGTACAACCCTCGCACCGCCTGCCGACGCCTCACCACTCGACCATCGCCCGCACCGGAAGTGACCGCTCGGGAACTGTCCGTCGAGGGAAGAGGTACGGATCGACGCGCACCGCGTCCGGACCTCCGACGACGTCGGAATCCAGTCGACATCCAGTCGACCCGGTAGCCGTCCGGTACCAACGGCCGATAGCCATGGAGCGTCCCGCACTCGGGACGGCACTCGTCGGCCGAATCTCTACTGCCGACGAGACTGCCCGATTCTTGACCAGTGCCGCCGACCGTTCCCGGGCAAACCGCACAACGCGATCAAGGCGATCAAGGCGATCAAGGCGATCAAGGCGAGGGTTCAGCGCATGGAATTCCGCTGGCTCTCGCCTTGCTCCCCCGTCGTCCGTGCTGCACAGAAATGCGGACCAAGATCCGCTCCGGTATCGCGCAACTGCGCATTCGGGCGGGCACCCGATGTGTATCTCAGGCAGAAGGTCATTAGCCGCGCACCGAAGCAGCCACACCGCGGAGCACGGCCCTCCGGCTCAGGGCCGTGCCCGGATGTCTCCTCCTGCAGGCTGCGGGATTCCAGGGAGTCTCCGGAGCCGCAAGAGTCATAGAAGGAGCGGGGATCTCCGCTTGCTGCAATCAAGCCGGTGGATTCAGCGGGAAAACGCCTTCCCGCCGTCCGCAGCGCTCCGAACGGCTCCCGCAAATGAAGTGACGACTAACGGTCGGCCGCGGGGCCCCGCCAGTCGTCGTGACGGATGCGAGCCAGTTCGCGAACGCCGCTGACCGTTCCCCATTCGTTCTTCCCCAGCCGCGACAGCGGGCGCAGCTTGCTGATTTCCGGGTGGCCGTCGACCATGACCTCCTCCGAGACCACGGCATGCACGACGCGGCCGAAGACCACGGTCCCGTCACCGATTCGCAGAGTGCTGTGGAGTTCGCATTCCAGAGCCACCGGCGAGGCGGCAACCCGCAGCGGCTTCACCCGGAGGCTCGGCTCCGATTCGATCGCCGCCGCCTCGAACTCGCTCACGCCATGCGGAAAGTCGGTGGCCGTGTCGTTGATCTGCTCGAAGAGTTCTTCCGGCGTGAAATTGACGACGAATTCGCCGGTGGCCTCGATGTTCCGCAGGGTGTCCTTGCGACCGACGGAGCTGAACTGCACCACGGGCGGCGTCACGCTGGCGATGCTGAAGAAGGAGTGCGGTGCCAGGTTGGCCGTCCCGTCCTCGGAGACAGTGGACACCCAGGCGATCGGCCGCGGCACGACCGTGGCGGTGAGCAGCTTGTAGAAGTCGTTACGGGGCATGTCGGCAGGGTCAAAGTCAACTCGCATGGTGATCAGTATCCACCTGCGGGGCCGGGGATTCCACGGAAGATCCACAGGACGACCCAACAGCGAGGTTCGGTCGAAAGTGCCTGGTACTGGAGCCGCTGAGCGGAAGAAGCCCACATCATCGAGGCGACGCCCCTCGTCGACGATCGGCGGGACGGTCGCGTTCGCCCGCCAGTAACGGGGGTGGCCGGGGATCGAGTCGCCTGCGGTGGTGGTCCCGCCGGCCGGGGTCTGGGGTAGGCAGGTCGTCCTGCCGGAGGTTCGGGCCGGCCCTGCTCCGAGCCCCTCCGCAGACTTGGCACGAGAGCCCGCGTCGCACCCACCTGACTCTCCATCAAGTCCGTGATGTTCCAAGGGGCTTGCTGTGGCACGCGGCCGGCATCTGCGCCGCCTGTGGCCGGAGTCTCGCCTGAGGCAGAAGTTCACAAAGTGCCGCTGCGCACGGCCCAGTTGGCGGGGGCCGGATGGCTCGGGATTGCCGGTGCCGGCGGCCCGGGGAAACTCGCGTCAACGCAGGTCACTTGGCGCGTCTTCGACGTCAACGCACCCGCTGGCGATCACCGTTTAGTCAATTAAGCTTCAAAGGTTGAGCACAAGTTCCACACATCCCCTCTTCTGGCGGGCTTCGATGCTCTAGATTGACGGTGCTTCACATGTGGACACGAGGCGACAAATGATGATCTATGGGTCCGACGCTACGGATGGCCAGCGGTCGCGTCCCCGGCGTCGGACGTGGCGGTGATCAATTCTCAGAGCCCGAGAGGGACTTGGGTGTGGGGAGCATCCGGGGTTTTCGACGGGTTGCCGCGCACGTCGAGGCGCTGGCAGGACATGCGACATGCGGGTCCGCTGCCGCGCGGGTGGAGCGTTCACGTAACGCTGCAGTAGCCGAGTAGCCGAATCGCCGGGATGGCATTCGCGGGGGGCGGGGGTCTCCCAGGGGAGGAACAGTGCGGCGCGGGGGGCGGGGGCCTTCCCGTGGGCGGAACAGTGTGGGGGGCGCGGGCCTCCCGAGGGGGAGGAACCGTGTGGAGCGAGCACGTCGAACCCACTGGCGACCTGGGGGGGTCTGTGCAGCAGGGGGAGTTGGTCGGCCCGATTCTCTCGGAGGGCGGGCGTCCGGAGATCGGGGAATTCGGTCGGCCCTCGGTCGACTGGGAGCAGCGGTACCGCCGTGCCGTGATCACCAGCGATAGCGTGGCCACCGCCTTCGTGGTGGCGGCGATCGGCGAGTTCTTCGGGGCTCGGGACGCGGCCAACTGGCATGAGAAATGGGGGATTCTCGCATTCTGCACCGAGCTGCTGGTGCTGGGTGCGCTCGCGGTGAGCCGGTCGTGGGCTCCGGCCGTGCTCGGCCAGGGCGCCGAGGAGTTCCGGCGGCTGGGACGCTCGCTGTTCGCGGCGACCGTCGTACTGGCACTCGGCGGGATCGCCCTCGCCTCGCGCAACATCAAGCTCTGGATCTTCGTCGCGATCCCGGCGATCGCGCTCCTCACCATGACCGCGCGGTATCTGCTGCGCCTCTGGCTGCACAAACAGCGGAAGGAGGGACGGTGCCTGCGGCCGGTGCTCGCTGCCGGGAGTCCGGCGACCGTGCGCGACCTGATATCCCGGACCCGCAAGTTCCCGCACCTCGGCTGGCGGGTGGAGGCGGTGTGCACGCCGGACGGTCTCGGGCTCGACGGTGACCAACTGGACGGAGTGCCGGTCGTCGGCCGGCTGACGGACGTCGCGGGCCACGTCCGCCGCGACGGCTACCGCGTCGTCGCGGTCACCCCGGACCCGCACTGGTCACCGGACCGGCTGCAGCGGCTGGCCTGGAACCTCGAAGGCAGCGATGCCGAGATGGTCGTGGCCCCGGTGCTGATGGAGGTCGCCGGCCCGCGGCTGCACGTCGACGCGGTGCTCGGGATACCGCTGCTGCGGGTCAGTATGCCGATCTTCACCGGGGGTCGCCGGGCGGTCAAAGAGGTCGTCGACCGGATGGGCGCGGCGGTCCTGCTGCTGCTGTTCGCGCCGCTGATGGTGTGCGTCGGGCTGCTGGTGCTGGTGGACAGCCGGGGCGGGGCGTTCTACCGCCAGCGCAGGGTCGGCAAGGACGGCCGGGAGTTCACCATCCTCAAGTTCCGCACCATGGTCGCCGGGGCCCACGGGGCGCGTGCCGCGCTGGCCGACCGCAACGAGGGTGCGGGGCTGCTGTTCAAGGTCCGCCGGGATCCGCGGGTGACCCGGGTGGGAGCGGTGCTGCGCCGGTACTCGATCGACGAGCTGCCGCAGCTGTTCAACGTGCTCACCGGATCGATGTCGCTCGTCGGTCCGCGGCCGCCGCTGCCAGAGGAGTCCGCCGCGTACGGCCCGGACATCCGGCGGCGGCTGCTGGTCAAGCCCGGACTCACCGGCCTGTGGCAGATAAGCGGACGCAGCGATCTGCCGTGGGAGGAGGCGGTCCGGCTGGACCTGCGGTACGTGGAGGACTGGTCGCTCGCCCTGGACACAGTGATCTTGTGGAAGACGCTGCGTGCGGTGCTCCAGGGGCAGGGGGCCTACTGATGGGCGGGGGTCGGCGTCCGGCCGGCGCACAGAAGCCGGGCCGGACATGGAAGGCAGGCCGGAAGGGCGTGCCTGGGGGGAGGAACGGGTCATGAGAGTAAGCGTCCTGGGGCTCGGTTACGTGGGCTGCGTGTCGGCGGCGTGCCTGGCCAGTCTGGGTCACGAGGTCATCGGGGTGGATGTGAACCAGGTGAAGGTCGACCTGGTCAACGACGGCAAGGCCCCGGTGGTGGAGGAGCGGATCGGCGAGCTGACGGCCGAGGTCGTGCGGACCGGGTCGTTGCGCGCCACCGGCGACGTCCGCGAGGCGATCATGGGCAGCGAGGTGTCGCTGGTGTGCGTGGGCACACCGTCGGAGCCCAACGGCGGCCTGTGCACGACGTACTTGGAGCGGGTCACCGAGCAGATCGGGGCCGCGGTGGCCGAGCGGGGCGGGCGGCAGACCGTCGTGTTCCGCAGCACCATGCTCCCGGGCACCTGCCTGAACCTGCTGGTACCGATCCTGGAGAAGTTCGCCGGCGGCACGGCCGGGGTGGACTTCGGGGTCGCGGTCAACCCGGAGTTCCTGCGCGAGGGCACGAGCGTGCGGGACTTCTTCGACCCGCCCAAGACCGTCATCGGCGAGCTGGACCCGGCGAGCGGCGACGTGGTGGCGGCGCTGTACGACGGCCTGCCCGGCGAGGTGTTCCGGGTGCCGGTCCCGGTGGCCGAGGCGATCAAGTACGCGGACAACGCGTTCCACGGCCTCAAGATCGGCTTCGCGAACGAGCTGGGCGCGGTGTGCCAGGCACTCGGGGTGGACTCGCACCAGGTGATGGACGTGTTCCTGGCCGACCGCAAGCTGAACGTCAGCCCCGCCTATCTGCGGCCCGGCTTCGCCTTCGGTGGCTCCTGCCTGCCCAAGGACCTGCGCAGCCTGGTCCACGCGGCACGGCGGGCCGATGTCTCGGTGCCCATCCTCGCCCATGTGCTGCCCTCCAACTCCGACCATCTGCAGCGCGCGGTGGAGCTGGTCGAGCGCACCGGCAAGCGCCGGGCGGGCCTGTTCGGGCTGTCCTTCAAACCCGGCACCGACGACCTCCGCGAGAGCCCGCTCGTCGAGCTGGCGGAGCGGCTCTTCGGCAAGGGGTACGACCTCAAGATCTACGACGCCAACGTGAGCCTCTCCCGGCTGCTCGGCGCGAACCGCGAGTACATCGAGACCCGGCTGCCGCACCTCGCGCAGCTGCTCGCGGACTCCGTCGACGAGGTGCTCGAACACGCCGAAGTGTGCCTGGTCGGGACCAAGGACCCGGCCGTGTTGTCGGCGCTTCCCCACGGCGACGGCCCCGTGATTGTCGATCTCGTCCGCCTTCCCGACGCCGAGGCGCGCCGGGCCGAACCGGGGTACGTGGGCCTTGCTTGGTAACACACCGTTTGGTGACACATCGTTTGGCAGCACATCGTCCGGTGACACAGCCGGCGGCGACCGGGCAGGCCGTCGCGCGCTGATCCTGGTGGAGAACCTGTCGGTGCCGTTCGACCGGCGGGTGTGGCAGGAGTGCACGACGCTGCGCGACTCGGGCTGGAAGGTGCACGTCATCTGTCCGCAGGGGAGCAAGCGGGACACGGAGCCGGAGGCGGAGATCGACGGGGTGCGGATCCACCGCTACCCGTTGCGCGCGGCCACCGGAGGGCCGGCCGGCTATCTGCGGGAGTACGGAGCGGCGTTGTGGCACACGTTCCGGCTGGCCCGCAAGGTCGGCCGGGTCGACGTGGTCCACGCCTGCAACCCGCCCGACCTGTTGTTCCTGCCGGCACTGTGGCTGAAGCGGCGCGGGGCGCGGTTCGTCTTCGACCAGCACGACCTGATACCCGAGCTGTACCTCTCCCGGTTCGGCCGCGGCGAGGATCTGCTCTACCGCGCCGTGTGCGCGCTGGAACGGCTGACGTACCGGGCCGCGGACATCGTGCTCGCCACGAACGAGAGCTACCGGAATGTCGCGGTGCGCCGTGGCGGTCGGCGGCCGGAGGACGTCTTCGTGGTGCGCAGCGCGCCCGACGTCGACCGGTTCTCCCCGGTGCCCGCCGAGCCGGAGTTGAAGCGCGGCAAGCCTCATCTGCTGTGTTACCTCGGTGTCATGGGGCCGCAGGACGGCGTCGACTACGCCTTGCGGGCCCTCGCGAAGCTGCGCGACCAGCTCGGGCGAACCGACTGGCATGCGGTCTTCGTCGGCGGCGGCGACACCTTCGACGCGATGGTGGAGCTGTCCCGGCGGCTGGGGCTCGCGGAGCAGGTGCAGTTCACCGGGCGCATTCCGGACGCCGACCTGGTGCGCTATCTGTCCACCGCGGACGTGTGCCTCTCCCCCGACCCGCACAATCCGCTCAACGACGTGTCGACCATGAACAAGGTCCTGGAGTACATGGTGATGGGCCGGCCGATCGTCTCGTTCGACCTCCGGGAGGCGAGAGTCTCCGCCGGTGACGCCGCCGTCTACGCGCCCGCCAACGACGAGGCCGAGTTCGCCGGGCTCATCGCGCTGTTGCTGGACGATCCGGAGCAGCGGGCCCGGATGGGCAAGATCGGCCAGGAGCGGATCGGCGGGCAGCTCTCCTGGCGGAACTCGCAGGCGTCGTTGCTCGCCGCCTACGCCGCCGCCTGCCGCGACCATGCTCCGGTGTCGGCGGGTGGCCCGGTCCGGACGGGGAAGAGGCCGGGCCGTTGAGCGAGGACATACGCCTGGTCACGATCGGGCGGATCTTCCGTCGGCGCTGGCGGCTGCTCGTCATCGTCGCCGTGCTGGGCGCGCTCGTCGGCTACGGTGCCTCCCTGCTGTTCCCGCCGAGTTACACGACGACGACCTCGGTGCTGCTGGCGGGGCAGTGGGAGGAGCGCGAGCTGCTGACCCAGGCGGAGATCGCGGCCAGTTCGGCGGTGGTCGACCGGGCGGCCGCCACGCTCGGCTGGCCCGGCGTCAGCGGCAGCGAGCTGCAGGACCGGGTGAGCGCCAAGGCCACGGACGGGAACATCATCCAGATCTCGGGGACGGCCGACACCCCGGAGCGCGCACAGCGGCTCTCCGACCAAGTGGCCCAGAAGTTCGTCACCTTCGCCGCGCAGATCGCCGGCGACAGCAGCGCCCCCGACACGGCGGCGGGGCCCGAGGCACTGCGGCAGAAGGTGATGCAGGCCGACCGCCGGATCACCGACCTGGCCAATGCGGCCGATCCGGGGAAGACCGTGGAGGGCGTGCAGGCCCGCACCGAGCTGGAGAAGCTGCGCACCGCGCTGCAGGAGGCCATGAAGAAGCTGGACCAGGCCGACCCGGCGGCCAACAAGGCCGGCATGGTCGTCATGGGACCGGCGGTCCGGCCCACCGGCGAGGCACCGCCGACGAGGATGCAGTTCATCGCCGCCGGGGCGCTGCTGTTCTTCCTGCTCGCGGTCATCGGCCACCTCGCCGCCGCACGGGTGAACCGCCGGCTGCGCACCGAACCGGAGATCGCCGCGGCGCTGGGCTCGGCGCTGCTGGGTACCGTCGACGTGCCGGGTGAACATCCCGTGCACCGGCCCGGAGGCCGTGGCCCGCGGGCCTGGATCCGGCGGCTGCTGGGCGTTGACACCCGGTGGGACGTACCGACTCCGCGGATGTCCGGCGACGAGGCCAGCCGGCGGATCCGCTACCGGCGGGTGTGCGCTCGCCTCCGGGACCAACTCCCCTCCCCCCGGCGGCTCTTGGTCGTCGTACCGGACGGCGACGAGATCGCCCACCGGGCCGCCGGGCAGCTCGTCGCCGAGGCCGAGAGTGATCCTTCCACGAGCTCTTCGAGCAGGGGATGCCCCACGCTGCGGGTGGTGGGGGTTTCGGTGGACCGGCCGATGGTGCCGGACCGCGACACCGAGTCCGGTGCCCTGGTCGTGCTCAGCGCGGGCAGCTGGACCGCTGGGGAACTCACCGGCATCGCCGAGGCATGTGCGGACGGCAGGCACGAGGTCGTCGGCATCGTCGTCGCCGGGCCGGTCCGGGCCCGTCCGACGCCAACCGCCGGCCGGCCTCCGCAGCACGCCACGCCGGCGCTCGCGGTGGGCGGCGACGCGCGGGGAGGTGCGGGGTGACGACGAGCACGCAGGGGGAGTCGGCGGCCGCCGCTCCGCTGCTGGACCTCCAGGCGCTGGCTGTCGCGGTGCGCAGGCGCCGCCGGCTCTGGTGCTCCCTGGCGCTGCTGGGGCTGCTGATCGGGGCGGCGACGGCGGTCCTGCTGCTGCCTCGGCCGGCCGCAATGACCAAGGTGCTGGTCGCGCATCAGGAGGACCAGCCGAACGACACCGGAACGCTGATCCGCACCGACGTGGAGCTGCTGGGGACCACACGGATCGCCGCCCAGGCCCTGCACTCCCTCAAGTCATCGGAAAAACCTGAGGACTTCATGCCGGACTACCGGGGTACCGGCCTGACCAACAACCTGCTCCGGATCGATGTGACGGGTGACAGCGACGCGCAGGCGGTGGCCCGGGCCAAGGCGCTGGCCGATGCGTTCATCGCGGACCATGTGAGGCGGATGCGGGAGGCCGCGCAGGCCGAGTCCAAGACCCTGCTCGGCCAGCGTGACCGCATGCAGGGTGAACTCGCCCAGGTCAACAAGGAGATCGGTGGCCGCTCGCCGAAGGGCGACCCGAAGGAGTCGGCGAGCACCGAGTCGCTCTTCGCCCGCCGGGCCGAACTCACCTCGCGGATCTCCGATTTCGGCCAGCGCGCCGAGGAGGCGCGGATCGGCACGCCCAAGGTCGTCTCCGGCACACAGATCGTCGACGCCCCGCGCGCGGTGCGGCACTCCCTGCCGAAGACCGTTGCCACCGACGCCGCGATCGGACTCGCCCTCGGGCTCGTCCTCGGGCTCGCGGTGGCCGCGGTCGGCGCGGTGGTGGCGGACCGCCCCGTGCTGCGCCGGGACATCGCGGCGAACCTGGGCGCCTCGGTCCTCGCGGAGCTGCCCCGCCGGTCGGGCCGGCGGTGGCAGCGCCGACGGACCCGGGCGGCACGCGAACGGCTCACCGCGACCCTCGCCCGCACCGTGCGCGGCTCCGAGGAACCGGTGTCGCTGCTGGAACTGGGCTGTGCGCACAGCACGAGCCTGCTCGCCCGGGACCTCGCCGGGGCACTGGCGGCGGAGGGGCCGGTGGTCGTCGTCGATGGTCTGCCCGGCCCGCAGCTCGCCGGCCGCCGCCCGAAGCCGGGAGGCCCGACCGTGGTCAGCGGCGAGTGCGCCGCGGCCGGGGCGCCTGACGAACTCCGGCTCGGTGTCGGCTCGGTGGCGCCCGGCACGGCGTGGACCGACCTCCAGTACCTCGGCACCCGGACCGTGCTCGTCGTGCGGGCCGGGCACGGCAGCACCGCATGGCTGCACACCGTGGCGCGGCAGCTCGCGGACCAGCGCATTCCGGTGATCGGTGTGGTGCTGATCGACCCCGATCCGCGGGACCGGACCGACGGCACGCTGTGGGACGGGCTGCACATCGCGCTGCGCGGCCGGGGCGAGCGGTCCGCCCGGCAGAACGGTGGGGGTACTCCCCCAGCTACCGCTGGGGGCACCCCCACCCACGCCGTCAAGGCAGTGGGGGAGGGCCGGCGGCGGACGGAGCGGCAGCCGCTGTGGGCCGCCCGCGTCCCGGACAACGAGCAGGAGGCACGGTAGGACATGTGTGGCATCGCAGGCACGTACCGATGGCCGGACGGGAAGGTCGTGACCGACCGGCTCACCGACACCCTCGCCCATCGCGGTCCGGACGGGTCCGGACGGTACAGCCATCCCCTCGGTGACGGTGAAGTGCACCTCGGGCACCGCCGGTTGGCCATCATCGACCTGTCCGAGACCGGCGCCCAGCCGATGGTCTCGGGCGGTCTCGCCCTGACGTACAACGGCGAGCTGTACAACGCGCCCGAACTGCGCGCCGAGCTGGCGGCCGCCGGGGTGCGCTTCCGCGGTACCTCCGACACCGAGGTGGTGCTGGAGAGCTGGCGGCGCTGGGGCACCGACTGCCTGGCCCGGCTGCGCGGCATGTTCGCGTTCGGGATCTTCGACGAGCGCACCGGTGAACTCGTCCTCGCCCGCGACCAGTTGGGCATCAAACCGCTGTTCCTGCTCCGGCGCGGTACGGGCCTGGCGTTCGCCTCCGAGCTCAAGGCGCTCGCCACCGTGACCGGCGGGGCACTGGAGGTGGACCATGCGGCGCTGGTGGCCTCGCTGCTGTACTACTGGGTGCCGGACTCGCGGTGCGCGTACCGCGAGGCGGAGAAGCTGCCGCCGGGGAGCTGGCTGAGGTGCCGAGCCGACGGCCGGGTGGAGCGCGGCCGGTACTGGAACCTCCGGGACGTCGCACACGAGGCCCGGAACAGTGAACAGCCGGATCTCGCCGCCGTCGTCGAGGAATCGACCAAGCGGCACCTGCTCTCCGACGTCCCCGTGGCGACCTTCCTCTCCGGCGGGCTCGACTCCAGCTGGCTGACCGCGCTCGCGGCCCGCCACCAGCCCGGGATCTCCGCTTACACGATCGGATTCCGCGCCGAGGACGCCAGGTTCGAGGCGATGCCGGACGACCTGCGCTACGCCCGGCAGGTGGCCGAGCGGTTCGGCGTCGACCTGCACGAGATCGAGATCGCGCCGAACGTGCTCGACCTGCTGCCGCAGATGACGTACCACCTGGACGAGCCGATCGGCGACCCCGCCGCGATCAACACGTTCCTGATCTGCTCGGCCGCCCGGGAGGCCGGGGTCAAGGTGATGCTCTCGGGGATGGGCGCCGACGAGCTGTTCGCCGGGTACCGCAAGCACCTGGCCAACCTGCTCGCGCTGCGCTACCAGCGCGTCCCGCGCCCGCTGCGGCGCGGCTTGTCCAGGGCCGTGGACCGGCTGCCGGTCGCCTCGTCCCGCCGGGGGTACCGGTCGGTGCGCTTCGCGAAGCGGTTCCTCTCCTTCGCCGATCTGCCGGAGGAGACCGCGTTCCGGCGCAGCTACACCATGTACGACCGGGACGAGCTGCTCGCCCTGGTCGATCCGGACCTGGCCGGGACCGTCGAGGACGTGCTGACCGAACACGCGGACATCTACCAGGACAACGACCTCGACGACTTCGTCAACCGCATGTGCCTGGGCGACGCCCGGATGTTCCTGCCGGGCCTGAACCTCGCTTACACGGACCGGTCGAGCATGGCCGCGTCGACCGAGGTGCGGGTGCCGTACGTGGACGTCGAGGTGGTCAGGGCGGCGTTCGCGGTGCCCGGTGATCGCAAGATCGTCGGACGGCAGGGCAAGGCCGTCCTCAAGGAGGCGGCCACCTCGGTCCTGCCCCGGGAGATCGTCTACCGGCCCAAGGGCCTGTTCAGCGCCCCGCTGCGGGCCTGGATGAGCCGGGATCTGGCACCGCTGGTGCGCGAGGTGGTCAACGACGGCCTGCTCGTCCGCTCCGGGTTCCTGCGCCGCGACGCGCTGGCGCGGATGGTCGCCGAGGACGCCGCCGGGCAGCGGGACTACTCCAAGCATCTGTGGCATGTGCTGACCCTCGAGTACTGGTACCGCGACGCGACCTCTGGGTCCGGCCAGCGCACTCGGTAAACCGCCTAAAGGAATCAGAGGAGTTCGGGTGAAGCAGGTTGTACAGAACTACAAGAGCGGCGAGCTGGCGGTGCTCGACGTGCCGGTGCCGGGGTGCAAGCCGGGCGGTGTGCTGGTCCGCAGCGCCTACTCGCTGATCTCCACCGGGACCGAGCTGATGAAGGTGTCCGAGGCCGGCATGTCGATGGTGGGCAAGGCCCGCTCCCGGCCGGACCAGGTGGCCAAGGTCATGCAGAGCGTGGCCACCAACGGGGTGCCCGCCACCTACCGCAAGGTGATGGGCAAGCTGGACTCCTACACACCGCTGGGCTACTCGCTGTGCGGGGTGGTCGAGCAGGTCGGCGCCGGGATCGACGACGTGAAGGTCGGCGACCTCGTGGCCTGCGCCGGCAACGAGCACGCACTGCACGCCGAGTTGAACTGGGTGCCGAAGAACCTCTACGCCCCGGTGCCGGACGGCATCGCGCCCCGGCACGCGGCCTTCGGCACCGTCGGGTCGATCGCGCTGCAGGGCGTCCGCCGCGGCGAGCCGCAGCTCGGCGACGTGGCGCTGGTCATCGGCCTCGGGCTGATCGGGCAGCTGGTGGTGCAGCTGCTGGCCGCCTCGGGCGTCCGCGTCGTCGGGGTCGACCCCGACCCGGTGCGCTGCGAACTGGCCGAGCGGCTGGGCGCCGCGGTCTGCGGCGATCCCGCGTCCGCGGCCGTGGAGGCCGCCGTCGCCGAACTCACCGGCGGTCACGGCGTGGACCAGGTGTATCTGGCCGCCGGCGGCGGCAGCAACCAGCCCGTCGAACTGGCCGCCCGGCTGAGCCGGGACCGCGGCCGGGTCGTCGACATCGGCAAGTGCCGCCTGGACCTGCCGTGGAACGCGTACTACGAGAAGGAGCTGGACGTCCGGTTCTCCCGTTCGTACGGCCCCGGGCGCTACGACCCGGAGTACGAGATCGAGGGCCGGGACTACCCGATCGGCTATGTGCGCTGGACCGAGCGCCGCAACCTGGCGTGCTTCCTCGATCTCCTCGCCCGCGGCCGCGTCGACGTGGAGCCCCTGGTCTCCCACACCGCCGGCTTCGATGACGCCGTCGAGACGTACCGGCGCCTGAAGGACGGCGACCTGAAGGCCGTGGCCGTGCTGTTCCGGTACCCCGAACAGGCGGTGGAAGCCGAGGCCCCCTCGATCGCCGTGCCCGCGGTGAAGGTGCAGCGGAGTCCGGGCCGAGCGGCCACCAGGACGCCGGTGAAGCTCGCGTTCGTCGGCGCGGGGAACTACGCGACGTCGATGCTGCTGCCGCATCTGGCACAGCGCGACGGCGTCGAGTTGTCGGCGGTCGTCACCACGACGGCGCTGTCCGCGGCCAACGCGCAGCGGAAGTTCGGCTTCGCCGAGGCGACCACCGATCTCGACGCCGTGCTCGGCGACACGTCCATCGACGCGGTGTTCGTGGTCACCCGGCACAGCTCGCACGCCGAACTGACCCGGAGAGCACTGCTGGCCGGCAAGGCGGTGTTCGTCGAGAAGCCCCTGGCCCTCACCGAGGACGAGCTGACCGGCGTGCTCGCGGCGGTGGAGGAGTCCGGCAACGACCGGCTGCAGGTGGGCTTCAACCGCCGGTTCGCGCCGCTGCTCAACGAGGCCAGGAAGCGGTTCGGCGCCCGGACCGGCCCGGCGAGCCTGCGCTACCTGGTCAACGCGGGCCGGCTGCAGCACGGCAGCTGGTACCTCCGACAAGGCACCGAGGGCTCTCGGTTCGCCGGCGAGGGCGGGCACTTCATCGACACCGCGAGCTGGCTGCTCGCGGCCGACCCGGTCTCGGTGTACGCGGTCGCCACGTCCGGCAACGAGGACCTGCAGGTCGTGCTGCGCTACCCGGACGGGTCCACCGCCACCCTCAGCTACGTCACCACCGGCCCGGGCAGCTTCCCGAAGGAGACGCTGGACCTGGTCGCGGACGGCAAGGTGCTGCGGCTCGACGACTTCGTCCGTGCCTCGGTGTATGGCCGCAAGCGGTGGGTCAGTTCGCGCCTGCCCAAGGCCCGGGACAAGGGCCAGTCCGCCGAGCTGGCCGCGTTCATCAAGGCCGTGCGGACCGGTGGGCCGATGCCGGTGCCGCTGGAGTCGCTGGTCGCCACCACGGCGGCCACCGTCGCCGTGCAGGCCGGCCTGGCCGGCGGTGCGCCGGTGATGCTGGAGCGGGCGCGATGACCATGAGCGCGGGCTGGTACCTGCGGCGGCTGTCCCGGATGGGACCGCGAGAGGTCGGCGGCCGGGTGGGCGACGCGGTGCGCAGGCGGCGGTGGCGGTCGGCGCGGCCGCACTGCCCGGGCGTGACCGGCGCCCGGTTCACCGCGGTACTGCCCGCCGGGACGATCACCGCGGTGCCTTCGGACGCCGCGAAACGGCTCATCGCCCAGGCGGACCGGCTGCTGGACGGGCACGCCGAGTACTTCGGAGTGGTCCGCGACGACCTGGCCGATCCAGACTGGTGGCACGACCCGAAGACCGGACGCCGGGCTCCGGGGGGCTACGCCTTCGACGTGCCGTACCGCAACGAGGACGCGGTCGGGGACATCAAGCAGATCTGGGAGCCGTCCCGGCATCAGTACCTCACCGTGCTCGCCGCCGCCTACGCGGTCACCGGGAACGAGCGGTACGCCGAGCGCGTGGCCGCGCACCTGCGGTCGTGGTGGGCGGCCAACCCACCGCTGCGCGGCGTGCACTGGATCAGCGGCATCGAGCTGGGCATCCGGCTGCTGTCCTGGGTGTGGATCCGCCGGCTGCTCGACGGCTGGCCGGGCGTGGCCGGGCTGTTCGAGGACAACCCGGTGGCGCTGAACCAGATCTGGCACCACCAGCGCTGGCTGGCCGCCTTCCCCAGCCGGGGGTCCTCGGCGAACAACCACGTCATCGCCGAGGCCGCCGGGCAGTTCGCCGCGGCCTGTGCGTTCGGGTGGTTCCCCTCCTCGGCGCGCTGGCGAGCCGGCGCGCTGCGGTCACTGGAGCGGCACCTGCGCGGCAACACCTTCCCCTCCGGCCTCAACCGCGAACTGGCCACCGAGTACCACGGACTCGTGCTGGAACTCGGCCTGGCCGCGGTGGCCGAGGCGGATGCCGCAGGCGTGCCGGTCCCCGCGACGATCCGGCTGGTGCTGCTGCGGATGACCGACGCGCTCGCGGCCGTCGTGGACAGCCGGCTGCGGCCGCCGCGCCAGGGGGACGCGGACGACGGACACGGTCTGGTCGTGGACGGCGCGGGCACCGACCGCTGGGCCTCGCTGCTGGCCACCGGGGACGCCGTGTTCGGCCGGCGCGCCTGGTGGCCGGCGGTGACCGGCACCGATGTGCGCACCCCGCTGCTGGCCGCGCTCATCCGGCCGTACGCGAAAGACGGAACCGCACCGGCCGTGACCCGCCCGGCGAGCCGACCGGCGCATTTCGCCGACGCGGGGCTCACCATCCTGCGCGGCCCCGGGGAGATCTGGTGCCGCTGCGACGGCGGTCCGCACGGCTTCCTGTCCATCGCCGCGCATGCCCACGCGGACGCGCTGTCCGTGGAGGTGCGGCACGACGGGGTGGACGTGCTCGCCGACCCGGGGACGTTCTGCTACCACGGGCAGCCCGAGTGGCGGCAGTACTTCCGGTCCACCCTCGGCCACAACACCCTGCGGCTGGACGGCGGTGACCAGTCCGTCTCCGGCGGCCCGTTCCTGTGGACGCGGCAGGCCCGCAGCCGCGTCCTGGTCGCGGACACCTCCGATGACGGTGTGGCCCGCTGGTGCGCCGAACACGACGGTTACCAGCCCTCCGTGCACCGCCGCCGGGTGGAACTGACCGCCGCGAGCCGGGAGTTGCGGGTGGTGGACGAGGTGCGCGGCCCGCGCCGGGTCGTGCAGCTGGCGTTCCACCTCGGTCCGGCGATCACCGCGGACCTGACGGGCAACCGGGCGGTGCTCACCTGGACCCGGGACGGCGAGTACCGTTCCGCGGTGCTCGACCTGCCCGGGCGGCTGTCCTGGCAGGCGCATCGCGGCGCGACCGACCCTTCCCCAAGCTCTTCGAGCAGGGGATACCCCATGCTGGGCTGGTACTCCCCCGGCTTCGGGCGCAAGGAACCCTCGACAACGCTGGTCGGCACCGGCTTCTCCGACGGCACAGAGGGCTTCGTCACCGTGCTCGGATTCCGCGGCTAGGGGGGCGCGTGGGATTCAAGAGACGGCACTGGGCGTCGGCGGCGGCATCGCTGGCGCTGGCCCTGCTGACGACGACCGGCTGTGACACCGCGTCCGAGGCCCGGGCGAAGCCGACCGCCGCGCCGGCCACGGCCGGGGCACCGTCCACGCCGGTGGCCCGGGTGTGCGCCAAGCCCGCGGCCGGGCCGGCGAAGGCGCCGGCGGGCGCGGTGACGGTCGACCCCGCGGTGGTCGGCGACCTGGCGGCGAAGACCAAGAGCAACCCGCCGAACACCACGTTCTGGCTTCGACCGGGCCGGCACCGGCTCGATCCGGACCGCTATGCCCAGGTCGTCCCCAAGGAGGGCAACCGCTACCTCGGTGCGCCGGGCGCGGTGCTCGACGGCGGGAAGACCAACCAGTACGCGTTCGGCGGCACCGCCGGCAACGTCACCATCGGCTACCTGACCGTGCAGGGTTTCGTCGCGCCGCAGAACGAGGGCGTGGTCAACCACGACTCGGCCGACGGGTGGGTGATCGAGCACACGACGATCCGGAACAACTCCGGCGCCGGGCTGATGGGCGGTTCCCACCAGCAGGTCCGCGTCAACTGCCTGCGCGACAACGGTCAGTACGGCATGAACGCGTACCAGGCCCACGGTGCCCTCAGCGGTCTGGTGGTCGAGGGCAACGAGATCGTCGGCAACAACACCGGCGACTGGGAGCGGCAGAAGCCGGGCTGTGGCTGCAGCGGAGGCGTCAAGTTCTGGGCCGTCGACGGCGCCGACGTACGCGGCAACTGGGTGCACGACAACCGCGGAGCCGGGTTGTGGGCGGACACCAACAACAACGACTTCCGCATCGAGGACAACGTGCTGGAGGCCAACGACGGTGCCGCGCTGATCTACGAGGCCAGCTACAACGCGGTCGTCCGGAGGAACACAATCCGGCGGAACAACTGGGTCGAGGGCCGCAGGTACGCCGACCGCGACGACAGCTTCCCGCTCGCGACCGTCTACCTGTCCGAGTCCGGCGGCGAACCACGGATCCCGGCCCGCACGGACAAGATCGAGGTCTACCGGAACGTGCTGGAGAACAACTGGAACGGGATCACCCTGTGGGAGAACGCCGACCGGTTCTGCAACAGCCCGGCCAACACCTCGTCCGGTGACTGCACGTTGCTGGTGCGGCGGCCCGACCGCTGCGCGCGGCCGGCGATCGCCACCGCACCGCTCTACGCCGACTGCCGGTGGAAGACCCAGCGGGTGGACATCCACGACAACCGCTTCGTGCTGGACAAGTCCGTCGTCGACTGCACGGTGAAGTGCGACCGCATGGCAGTACTGGCCAACTACGGCACCTATCCCGACTGGTCGCCGTACCAGGGCGAGCGGGTGGCCGAGGCGATCACCCGCGAGCAGCGCAACCGCTGGCACGACAACGTCTACCTCGGACCGTGGAAGTTCGTCGCCCACGACCCGAGCCGGGTGCTCGACTTCGGGCAGTGGCAGGGCACGCCGTACCAGCAGGACGCGGGCAGCACCTTCGACCCACGGGCCGGTGGTTGAGGTGGGCGGGGACCTGAGGTGCGAGAGGCTGCCGGGCGGACCGGACACGGCGGGCATGCGGCCCCGCGCCGAACCGCGCCCGGCCGGCACACCGAGGACCGTCGGGATCGTCTGGGGGTTGCTGGTCCTCAACACGCTCGGCTCCGCCGGGGCGAAGACCATCATCCCGCTGCCCCGCTCCCTCATCCAGCTGGTCACGATGGGCTCGCTGGTCGCCGCGTTCGCGCTGGCGCTCGCGCTCAATCTCCGGCTGCGCATCCGAGCCAGCGCCTATCTGTTCCTGCTCACCCTGCTGCTGGTGTCGAGCGTGCTCTCCAGTGCGCACCTGGAGTCCGGGTTCGGCGCGCTGTTCCGGTGTGCCCGGCTGGCGCTCTTCGTCGGCACGCTGTGGCTGCTCAGCCGCTGGTGGGACGGCGGCCTGACGTTCGTGCGGCACCACATCCGGATGTACTTCGCGGTGCTCGGCTCGGTGGCCGCCGGTCTGGTCGTCTCACCGGGCGCGGCGCTGCCCGATCTCTACGGCGGGCGGCTGGTCGGCGCGTTGTGGCCGCTCACCCCGCCGCAGATCGGGCAGTACGCCGCGGTGATCACCGGGCTCGCCGTGCTGCTCGTGCTGGGCCGCCGGACCGACAAGGCCAGCGCCGCGGTGGTCATCGTGCCGTCACTCGTCCTGCTCGCGCTGACGCATACCCGGACGGCCACGCTCGGCCTGCTCATCGGGCTGGCGTTGGCGATCGGCTCGCTCCTCCTGACCAGCGCCGCCGCCCGCCGGTTCTTCACCTGGGCGGTGCTGTGCGCCACGGTGGCCGCGGTGGGGTTCAGCTCCGCGCTGCAGACGTGGTTCCTGCGCGGACAGGACCAGGAGAACCTCACCAGCCTCACCGGTCGGGCCAAGGTCTGGGACGCCCTGCTGGCAGCGCCCCGGACGACGTTGGAGCAGCTGTTCGGCGTGGGCCTGGGCGACAAGTCGTTCGGCGGGCTGCCGATAGACAACAGCTGGCTGGCCGTCTACAACGAGCAGGGTCTGACCGGCGTCGCCTTGGTGGCGGCGATCATCATCGTGCTGGGCGGCGTCGCACTGCTGCGGCCGCCGTCGCTGCCGAGGGCCTGCGCGATCTTCCTGATCAGCTACTGCGCGATCGCGTCGTACACCGAGGCGGGACTGGGCGACGCCTCGCCGTATCTGCTCCATCTGGCCGTGGCCGCCTCGCTGTTGGCGGCACCCGCCGCGGCCACGCCCCTCGCGACGCCCGAAGTTCCCCGACGACGTATCCCGCGCTGGGCCCGGGATCGGGAGGTGGCCTGAGCATGCACGTCCTCGTAGTACACAACCGCTACTCCTCGGCGCAGCCGAGCGGGGAGAACAACGTCGTCGACCAGGAGGTGGAACTGCTGCGCGCGGCCGGCCACCGGGTCGAGGTGTTCGAGCGGCGCAGCGACGAGATCGCCGCCCGGTCCCTGCCGGGCAAGGCCGCGGTACCGCTGCTGGTGCCGTGGAACCCGGCGGTCCGCAGGGAGCTCGCCGCCCGGCTGCGCACCGAGCGGCCGGACGTGGTGCACGTGCACAACGTCTTCCCGCTCCTGTCGCCCGCGGTGCTGGCCGCCTGCGCCGACGCCGGGGTGCCCGTCGTCGCCACGCTGCACAACTACACCCAGGTCTGCCCGCCCGGCACGTTGCAGCGGGACGGCCGGCCGTGCACCGAGTGCGTCGGGGCGGCGCCGCTGCCCGCCGTCCGGCACGGCTGCTACCGCAACTCCCGGCTGGCGACGGTGCCGCTCGCCATCGGCCTGTCGGTCAACCGGCGGCGGTGGTGGTCGGGCGTTACGCGGTTCTTCTGCATCTCCGCGGCGCAGCGCGACGTCCTGGTGCGGGCCGGCATGCCGGCCGAGCGGCTGGCGGTGAAGCACAACTTCGTTCCGGATCCGGGCGCTTGCCGTGCCGGAGACGGCGAGCAGGTGCTCTACCTCGGCCGCCTCGCGGAGGCCAAGGGCGTGCGGCTGCTCATGGCCGCGTGGGAGGAGATCGCTGCGGACGGCGGTGTGGGCGTGCCGCTCGTGATCGCCGGCGCGGGGCCGCTGGAGCGGGAGGTGGCCGCCTGGGCGGCGGGCCGGGACGACGTGCGGTACGTCGGCCTGTACGACCCGGCCCAGTGCCGGCAGGCCGTCGCGCGGTCGGTCGCCGTGGTGGCTCCGTCGACCTGGCTGGAGGCGTTCGGCCTGGTCGTCGTGGAGGCGATGGCGGCGGGGGTCCCGGCCGTCGCCGCCGGCCACGGCGCCTTCGTCGAACTCGTCGAGGACGGGGTGACCGGGCTGCTGCACCGGCCGGGCGAGCCCGCCTCGCTCGCGGACCGCATACGCCGGATCACGGCCGAGCCGGCCCGCAACCGGGAGATGGGCCAGGCGGCCCGGCGCCGTTACGAGCAGGGGTTCAGCCCGGCCGTCGGGCTGGAGCGCCTGGTGGAGGGGTACCGCACCGCGATCGCGGGTCGGTCGGAATCAATGGGGACGGAATCAATGGGGGGCAGTAAATGACACGATGCCGACTCTGCGGCTCGGCGGCGCTGGCGAGCGTCGTCGATCTGGGGGCGACCCCGCCGTGTGAGAGCTTTCTCGCCGCGGACCGACTGGACCAGCCGGAGCCGGCGTACCCGCTGCACCTGCGGGTCTGCACCGACTGCTGGCTGGCACAGATCCCGCCGCTGATCACGCCGGAGGAGACGTTCACGCAGTACGCGTACTTCTCCTCCTACTCGTCCTCCTGGGTGGAGCATGCGCGCACGTTCGTCGCCGACGCCGCGGAGCGCGTGGGTCTCGGCCCCGACGCCTTCGTGGTCGAGGTCGCGAGCAACGACGGCTATCTGCTGAAGCACGTGGTGGACCGGGGGATCCGCTGCCTGGGCATCGAGCCGTCGGTGAACGTCGGCGCGGCGGCGCGGGAGGCGGGGGTGCCCACGCTCACCGAGTTCCTGTCGCCGGAGACCGGGGCGGCCGTCCGCGCCGAGCACGGCCCGGCGCATCTGGTCGTGGCGAACAACGTGTACGCGCACATCCCGGACGTGGTCGGCTTCACCCAGGGACTGCGCGCCCTGGTCGCCGACGACGGCTGGGTCTCCATCGAGGTGCAGCACCTGCTGACCCTGATCGAGGAGAACCAGTACGACACGATCTACCACGAGCACTTCCAGTACTACACGGTCGCGGCAGCGATCCGTGCCCTCGCCAGCGGCGGACTCGCGCTCGTGGACGTCGAGTTGCTGCCCACGCACGGCGGTTCCATCCGGCTGTGGGCCCGGCCGGCCGAGGTCGCCGGCGAGCCGGCCCGGCAGGTGGCCGACGTGCTGGCGCGGGAGAAGGCCGCGGGCCTTCAGGAGCTGTCCGGGTACACCGAGTTCTCCGCCCGGGTGGCCAAGGTACGCCGGGACCTGCTCAAGTTCCTCATCGAGGCGGCCGAGAGCGGCAAGACGGTGGTCGGCTACGGCGCCCCCGGCAAGGGCAACACCCTGCTCAACCACTGCGGCATCCGGCCTGACCTGCTCGCGTACACCGTCGACCGCAACCCCTACAAGCACGGCAGGTTCACCCCGGGCACCCGTATCCCGATCCTGCCGCCCGAGCAGATAGCCGCCGACAGACCGGACTACGTCCTCGTCCTCCCGTGGAACCTGCGGGCCGAGCTGGTCGAGCAGCTGTCCTTCGTCAACGACTGGGGCGGCCGACTGGTCTTCCCCATCCCGGAACTGAGCATCGTCGAGGTCGCGTCGTGAAAGAGGTTGCAGCATGAAGGTCGTTCTGTTCTGCGGCGGCTACGGGATGCGGATGCGCAGCGGCGCCTCCGACGACGTGCCCAAACCGATGGCGATGGTCGGCCCCAGGCCGCTGATCTGGCATGTCATGCGCTACTACGCGCACTTCGGGCACACGGAGTTCATCCTGTGCCTGGGGTACGGGGCGCACCACATCAAGAACTTCTTCCTCAACTACGAGGAGACGACGTCCAACGACTTCGTACTGCGGGGCGGGCGGACCGAACTCCTCTCCACCGACATCTCGGACTGGACGATCACGTTCGCGCAGACCGGAGTCGAATCGCCGATCGGGGAACGGCTGCGCCGGGTGCGCCACCACCTGGACGGCGACGAGATGTTCCTCGCCAACTACGCCGACGTGCTCACCGACGCCCCGCTGCCCGAGATGATCGACCGGTTCGCGCAGCGCGACGCGGGCGCGTCGATGATGGTCGTGCCGCCGCAGTCCTCCTTCCACTGCGTGGACCTGGGCGAGGACGGCCTCGTGGGCGGCATCACCGCGGTGAGCGAACTGCCGCTGTGGGAGAACGGCGGCTACTTCGTGCTCCGCCAGGAGGTCTTCGACCACATCCCGGAGAACGGCGACCTGGTCGCCGACGGATGCGCCCAACTCGCCAAGCAGGGGCGGCTGGTGGCGCACCAGCACCGCGGCTTCTGGAAGCCGACCGACACCGTGAAGGAACGGGCCGCGCTCGACGCCGCCTACGTCCGGGGCGACCGCCCGTGGGCCGTGTGGGAACGGGACAACGCCGGGGTGAGCGCATGATCCGGCTCGGGGCCGGGCACCCGGACCGGATCGTCGCGGTGGGCGCGCACTGCGACGACATCGCCATCGGAGCGGGCGGCACGCTGCTGTCGCTGTGCCTCGCGCGGCCGGGGCTGCGCGTCGACGCCCTGGTGCTCTCGGGCGGCGGCACCGAACGGGAGCAGGAGGAGCGGGCCGCGCTCGCCGCCTTCTGTCCCGGCGCCGAACTGCACCTGACCGTAATGAAGTTGCCGGACGGCCGGCTGCCCGTGCACTGGGACGAGGCCAAGGCCGCCGTCGAGGAACTGCGGGAGCGGACCGACCCGGATCTGATCCTGGCCCCGCGCACCGACGACGCGCACCAGGACCACCGGGGCCTCGCGCGGCTGATACCCACCGCGTTCCGCGACCACCTCGTGCTCGGCTACGAGATCGTCAAATGGGACGGGGACCTCGGCCGGATGGCCGGGTACCAGCCGCTTGCGCCGGAGGTCGCCGAACAGAAGGTGCGGCTGCTGCAGGAGCACTACCCCTCGCAGCGCCACCGGCCCTGGTACGACCGGGAAGCCTTCCTCGGCCTCGCCCGGATACGCGGCATCGAATGCCACGAGCGCTACGCCGAAGCGTTCGCCGTCACCAAACTCACGCTCAACCTGGGGGGTTGAACCACCTTGCGCGTACTACTCACCGGACACCAGGGCTACCTGGGCACCGTGATGGCCCCGGCACTCACGGCCGCCGGACACGAAGTCGTCGGCCTGGACGCCGGCCTGTTCGCCGACTGCGTCCTCGGCCCCACACCCGCCGACCCGCCAGGTCACCGGGTGGACCTGCGCGACGTCACGGCCGAGCACGTGGCCGGGGTGGACGCCGTGATCCACCTGGCCGCGCTCTCCAACGACCCGCTGGGCTCCCTCGCACCCGAGCTCACCTACGACATCAACCACCATGCGTCCGTGCGGCTGGCCCGGCTGGCCCGCGAGGCGGGCGTCAGGCGGTTCCTGTACGCGTCGACGTGCTCGGTCTACGGCGCCGCGGGCGGTGACGGACTGGTCGCCGAGGACGCCCCGCTCCGCCCGGTGACGCCGTACGCGGAATCCAAGGTGCGCGTCGAGGACGACCTGCACGCGCTGGCCGACGGTGACTTCACCCCGGTGTACATGCGCAACGCCACCGCCTTCGGCTACTCGCCCCGGCTGCGCGCCGACATCGTGCTGAACAACCTGGTGGGCCACGCCCTGCTGTCCGGCGAGGTGCTGGTGCTCTCCGACGGCACTCCGTGGCGCCCGCTGGTGCACGCCGCCGACATCGCCCGGGCCTTCGCGGCCGCGCTGGACGCACCACGCGAGGCGGTCCACGACCGGGCGTTCAACATCGGCAGCGAGACCAACAACGTCACCGTCGCCGAGATCGCCGAGCAGGTGGCCGAGGCGGTGTCCGGCGCGAAGGTGCGGATCACCGGCGAGAGCGGTGCCGATCCGCGCTCGTACCGGGTGGACTTCGCCGCCTTCCGCACCGCGATCCCCGGCTTCGACTGCGAGTGGACCGTGCAGCGGGGCGCACGCGAACTTGCCGACGCCTACCGGAAGTTCGGGCTCACCAAGGACGACTTCGACCGGCGCTTCACCCGGCTGGCCGTGTTGCGCGCGGCGTCCGAGGCCGGTGCCGTCGACGACACCCTGCGGTGGCGCCCGTGACCGCGCTGGGCGAGGAGATGTACGCCCTGGTGGAGCGGCTGTACCCGCTCTGCCGGAGCATCACCGGCGACGGTGTGCGCGCCACCCTGGAGATCGTCGGCGAGTACATCCCGCTACAGGTGCACGAGGTGCCGACCGGGACGCAGGTGCTCGACTGGACGGTGCCGCAGGAGTGGAACATCCGGGACGCGTACATCGCCGACACGACTGGCCGCCGGGTCGTCGACTTCGCCGCGTCCAGCCTGCACGTGCTCGGCTACAGCGTGCCGGTGTCGGCGACCATGCCGCTGGCCGAGCTGCGCGCACACCTGCACACCCTGCCGGACCACCCGGCCTGGGTGCCGTACCGCACCAGCTACTACAAGCCGGACTGGGGGTTCTGCCTGTCCCAGGAGACCCTGGACGCGCTGCCGGACGGCGAGTACGAGGTGCGCATCGACTCCACGCTCGCCGACGGCCACCTCACCTACGCCGAGCACGTGGTGCCCGGGCAGGTCGCCGACGAGGTGATCGTCTCCTGTCATGTCTGCCACCCGTCGCTGGCCAACGACAACCTGGCCGGTATCGCGGTGGCGACGTTCCTGGCCCGGGCGCTGGCCGGGCAATCGCCGTACTACACCTACCGGTTCATCTACGCGCCCGGCACCATCGGAGCGATCACCTGGCTGGCCCGTAACGCGGAACGGACAGACCAGGTCAAGCACGGGTTGGTGCTGGCCTGCGCCGGCGACCGAGGCCAACTGACGTACAAACAGAGCAGGCGCGGCGACGCCGAGATCGACCGGGTGCTGCGGCATGTGCTGGCCACGTCCGAACGCCCGCACCGCGTTGCCGAGTTCACCCCGTACGGCTATGACGAGCGGCAGTACTGTTCACCCGGGTTCGATCTCGGTGTGGGCTCGCTCAGCCGGACGCCGTACGCCGGCTACCCCGAGTACCACACCTCGGCGGACAACCTGAGTTTTGTCTCCCCGGCGGCAATGGCGGACACGCTCGCCGTCTGCCGCGAGGCGTTCGCCGTGCTGGACCGCAACCGGCGGTACGTCAACCTCAGCCCGTACGGCGAACCGCAGCTGGGCCGGCGTGGGTTGTACGAAGCGCTCGGCGGCCGCAGCGACACCAAGCAGGCCCAGATGGCCATGCTCTGGGTGCTCAGCCTCTCCGACGGCGAGCACTGTCTGCTGGACGTCGCCGAGCGGTCCGGGCTGCCGTTCGACACCGTCGCCGCCGCGGCCGGCGCCCTGCACGGCGCCGGGCTGATCAAGGCATGACGCGGATGACCACCGAGGAGGAGCTGACGACGGCATCGGCGGCCCGGGCCAGGCACACCCGGTCGTCCGCCAGGCGGGCCATCGCCGGCCGGCTGTCCTGGGGACTGGCCGACCAGGCGGCTTCCAGCATGTCCAACTTCGTGGTGGGGATCTATGTGGCCCGCTCGCTGGGGGTGGCCGCGTTCGGTGTGTTCAGCCTGGCCTGGGTGACCTACGGCGTGGTGCTCAACGTCTCCCGCGGGCTGGCCACCGACCCGCTCGTGGTGCGCTTCAGCGGTGTGCCGGCCGCGTCCTGGCGCGCGGCGGTGGTCCGGTCGTCGGGTACCGCGCTCGGTCTCGGTGCCGCCCTCGGCGCGGCGTGCCTGGTGGCCGGACTGGGTCTCGGCGGCCGCGTGGGGACCGCGTTCGCCTGCCTCGGCGTCGTACTGCCGGGGCTGCTGCTGCAAGACGCCTGGCGGTTCGCGTTCTTCGCCGCCGGCACCGGGCAGAAGGCGTTCGTCAACGACCTCGTGTGGGGCGTCGCGCTCGTCCCGGCGTTGGTGGTGGCGGCCCACGTGGGCAGCGTGGGCGCTTTCGTCCTGGCCTGGGGCGCGTCCGCCGCGGTGGCCGCGGGGTACGGCTGCCTGCAGTCCGGTATCCGGCCCCGGATGACCAGAGCGCGCGGGTGGCTTCGCGAGCAGCGCGACCTCGGCTACCGGTACCTGGTCGAGAACGTCGCCCTCAGCGGCGCGAGCCAGCTGCGGGCGTACGGGCTCGGCGCGATCGTCGGGGTCGGCGCGGTGGGTGCGGTCCGGGGCGCCGAGCTCCTGCTCGGCCCGTTCCTCGCGCTGCTGATGGGGCTGTCGCTGGTCACCGTCGCCGAGGCGGCACGGGTGCTGCGGCAGGCACCGCACCGGCTGGGCACGTTCTGCCTTCTGCTGGGCGGCGGGCAGGCCGTCGCCGCGCTGCTCTGGGGCGTGGCGCTGCTGCTGATGCCGGACCGGCTCGGCGCGCTGGTGCTCGGCGGCGTCTGGCCCTCCGCCTCGGCGCTCATCGTGCCGGTCACCCTCGGCGTCGCGGGCGCCGGTCTCGGCACCGGCGCGGCGGCCGGGCTGCGCGCGCTCGCCGCGGCCCGGCGCAGCCTGCGCTGCCAGCTGTTCGCCTCCGCCTGCTACGTCGTCGGCGGACTCGGCGGGGCGGTCGTGGCCGGCACGGTCGGCTCGGCCTGGGGCGTCGCCACCGCGACCGTCTGCGGCTCGGCCGTGTGGTGGCTGCAACTGCGGCCCGCCCTGCGCGAGCGCCACCAGAACCACCCCATCCCCGAAGTGAGGACCTCATGACCACCCAACCCAGGCTGAGCATCGGCCTGCCCGTCTACAACGGCGAGGAGTACCTCGCCGAGTCGCTCGACGCCCTGCTCGGCCAGACCTATGAGGACTTCGAGCTGGTCATCTCCGACAACGCCTCGACCGACGGGACCCAGGACATCTGCCGCAAGTACGCCGCTCACGACGCACGCATCCGCTACCTCCGGCTGCCCCGGAACATCGGCGCCGCGCCGAACCACAACTACGTGTTCACCCAATGCCGCGGCGAGCTGTTCAAGTGGGCCTCGCACGACGACCTCTATGCCCGGGACCTGCTGCGGCGCTGCGTCGAGGCGCTGGACGAGCGGCCGGACATCGTCCTCGCGCACTCCGGCCAGGCGGTCATCGACGGCGACGGCCAGGTGAAGGTCCCGTACGCGTACGGGCTCGCCACCGACTCGCCGCGCGCGCCGGAGCGCTTCCGCAGCTTCCTGTTCGAGCCCGGTGGCGACGACTTCTACGGGGTACTGCGGGCCGACGTGCTGCGCCGGGTCAAGCCGCACGACAGCTACCACCACGCGGACCGCACGTTCGTCGCCGAGATCGTCCTGCACGGGCCCTTCCACCAGGTGCCGGAGCTGCTGTACTTCCGCCGCGACCACCCCACCCGCGCCGAGCGGGCGAACCCCTCCAAGCGCTCCCGGTGCGTCAACCTGGACCCGCGCCGGGCAGGCCCGCTGCACCCCACGCCCCGGCTGCTCACCGAGTACGTCTGGGGCTTCGTCGCGGCGATCCGGCGGGCGCCGCTGTCCGCGGCCGACCGGCGCGCGTGCTTCCGTCACCTGTCCGCGTGGATGACGAGCCGGGTCCGGCCGGGCGCCGGCGAACGGGTCGAGGATCGCGCCCCGGTCGACCCGGCCCGGTTCAGCGTCTCCGTCGACGCGCTCGTCGCGGGGCGTGCAGGCCGTGACGGGGGGCCGGCATGAACAAGGCGGTGCGGGTGGGGGTGTTCGGCCTGCTCGGCTCCGGCAACCTCGGCAACGACGGGTCGCTGGAGGCCGTGCTCGGGTACCTCCGCGCCGAGCACCCGCAGGCGGTCGTGGACGCGCTGTGCGGCGGACCCGAGGTCGTCACGGCCCGGTACGGGGTCCCCGCGACGCGGCTGCACTGGTACCGGGGCGAGTACCGAACCGCGTCCCGCGCGGGCGCCGTCGCGGCCAAGGGCCTGGGCAAACTCGTCGACGCCGTCCGCACCGCTGCCTGGGTGCGCCGCCACGACGTGGTGATCGTCCCGGGCATGGGCGTCCTGGAGGCCACGCTGCCGCTGCGGCCGTGGGGCTTCCCGTACGCGCTGTTCCTGCTCTGCGCGAGTGGCCGGCTGTTCGGCACCCGGGTCGCACTGGTCGGCGTCGGCGCCGCGCCGATCGGCGACCGGGCGACCCGGGCCCTGGTGCGCTGGTCGGCGCGGCTGGCCACGTACCGCTCGTACCGGGACACCCCATCCCGCGACGCACTACGGGAGATGGGCGTGAACACCACGCGCGACAAGGTCTGCCCGGACCTCGCCTTCGCCCTGCCGACGCCCCCCGCGAGCACCCCCTCAGGAACGGTCTGCGTCGGCGTCATGGACTTCCACGGCGGCAACGACGACCGCGGCCGGGCCGAGGAGATCCACCGGCGCTACCTCGCCGGGACAACCGCCTTCATCCGCACGCTCGTCGAGGACGGCAGACCGGTGCGGCTGCTCACCGGCGACGCGTGCGATGCGCGGGTGGTCGCCGCGATCCTCGACGCGGTGGACTCGCCGCTGGTCACCGCCGCCGAGGCGGCCTCGCTCGCCGACCTCATGAAGGAGACGGCGGCTGCCGACACCGTAGTGGCGACCCGCTACCACAACCTGGTCTGCGCGCTGAAGGTCGGCACCCCCACGCTCGCACTCAGCTATGCGGCCAAGAGCGACGCACTCATGGACCGGATGGGGCTGGGCGCGTACTGCCATCCGGCCCGCAAGGTCGACGCCGACCGGCTCCTGGAGCAGTTCCGGGAGTTGGAGAAACATGCGGCGGAGCTACGACGGACACTCACCGAGCGGAACGTACGCGTCGAACGCCAACTCGCCGATCAGTTCAGCCAGTTGACCGCGAGCTTGTTTCCGAGGGAGGCTTCATGAAGGCAACCGAAGTCCCGGCCGTCGCCGGGGCGTATCTGTTCGAACCGACGCCGTACGCCGACGAACGCGGCTTCTTCTGCCGAACCTTCGACGCCGACGTGGTCCGCTCGGTCGGCCTCGACCCGAACGCCTTCGTCCAGGACAGCCTGTCCCGCTCGGTGCGGGGTGTGCTGCGCGGCCTGCACCTGCGCTCCGGCGCCGGCGAGGCGAAGCTGGTGCGGTGCTCGTACGGGAGGATCTTCGACGTCGTCGTGGACCTGCGACCCGACTCGCCGACCTTCCGTAGCGTGGCCACCTTCGAGCTGTCCGGCGAGACGCAGACCACGCTCTACATCCCCGCGGGGTGCGCGCACGGCTTCCAGGCGCTGACCGAGACCGCCGACACCTCGTACCGGATCGACCGGCCGCACGATCCGGCCGAGGACGTGACGATCGCCTTCGACGACCCGGAGCTTGCCGTCCCCTGGCCGCTGCCGGTCGCGTCGATGTCCCAGCGGGACCAGGAGGCACCGAGCCTCGCCAAGGTCCTTCAGCAGATGGAGAGTTGAGGTCGGCGTGGACACCGAAGACACGGTTGACACCGAAGAGTTCCCACTGCCCCGGTCGCGGGCGGCGAACGAGCGGCTGCACGCCCTGGTCCCCGGGGGCGCGCACACCTACGCCAAGGGCGACGACCAGTATCCGGAGAACCTGGCCGCGGTCATCAGCCACGGCCAGGGCGCCCACGTGTGGGACGTCGACGGCAACCGCTATCTCGAGTACGGCTCCGGCCTGCGGTCGGTCAGCCTCGGCCACGCCCACCCACGCGTGATCGAGGCGGTGCGGCGGGAACTCGACCGTGGCAGCAACTTCGTCCGGCCGTCCATCGTGGAGGTCGAGGCCGCGGAACGCTTCCTGGCCACGGTGCCCACCGCCGAGATGGTGAAGTTCGCGAAGAACGGCTCCGACGCCACCACCGCCGCGGTGCGCCTGGCCCGCGCCGCCACCGGGCGCCCGCGGGTGGCCCTCTGCGCCGACCACCCGTTCTTCTCCGTCGACGACTGGTTCATCGGCACCACGCCGATGTCCGCGGGCATTCCTGCGACGACCAACGAGCTGACCGTGACGTTCCCGTACGGGGACCTGGCCGCCGCACAGGAGCTGCTCACCCGTCACCAGGACGAGATCGCCTGCCTGATCCTCGAACCCGCCACCCACACCGAGCCCCCGCCCGGGTACCTCACCGGCCTGCGCGAACTGGCCGACCGGCACGGCTGCGTGCTGATCTTCGACGAGATGATCACCGGCTTCCGCTGGTCCGAGGCGGGCGCCCAGGGCCTGTACGGCGTCGTCCCCGACCTCTCCACGTTCGGCAAGGCGCTGGGCAACGGGTTCGCCGTCTCCGCGCTCGCCGGGCGCCGTGAGTTGATGGAGCGGGGCGGGCTGCGTCACGCGCACGACCGGGTGTTCCTGCTGTCCACCACGCACGGCGCGGAGACGCACTCGCTGGCCGCCGCGATGGCCGTGCAGACCACCTACGTCGAGGAGGGCATCACCGCCCGACTGCACGCCCTCGGCGAACGACTGGCCGCCGGAGTCCGCGACGCCGCGGCCGGCATGGGCGTCGGCGACCACCTCACCGTCCGCGGCCGGGCCAGCAACCTCGTCTTCGCCACCCTCGACGAGAACCTGCGGCCGTCGCAGGAGTACCGCACCCTCTTCCTGCGGCGGCTCCTCGCGGGCGGGGTACTGGCTCCGTCGTTCGTGGTGAGCAGCGCGCTCACCGACGCGGACATCGACCACACCATCGACGTGGTGGCGCAGGCGTGCGCGGTGTACCGGAAGGCACTGGACGCCGCGGATCCCTCTCCCTGGCTCGGCGGGCGGCCGGTGAAGCCCGTGTTCCGCCGCCTGGCATGACGGTACGTCAGCGGCTGCCCGGCTCCGGCCGGGCAGCATCGGTCGTCCTGCCGGGCGTCCGGCCGGTCATCCTGTTCGCCGTCCGGTCGACCAGCCACGCGGTCGCAGGCACCAGGGCCAGCGCGGTGCACCAGCCGCCAAGGGCGTCGGTCGGGTAGTGCGCGCCCAGGACGACCTGCGCCCAGCCCATGGCGGCGCCGGCAACCAGCGCCGCGGCGAGCACGAGTGACGTGCCGGCCGTCCTGCCGAGGCCGAGTCGGCCGGTCGCGAGCAGCGCCGCCACGAGGGCGAGCGCGGTGAGGAAGGCGGTGTGCCCGCTCGGATAGGACAGGTTGTCGGCGCCGTGGATGGTGCGTCCCACCAGGTGCTTGAGCAGCGTCGCCGTCCCCACGGCCAGGCCGGCCCCGGCAACGACGAACAACGCCGCGCGAGGACGCCGAAGCAGCAGGCAGCCCGTCACGATGGCCACGATCAGCGTCGCCGCTCCTACGGGCTCCCCCAAGAAGTCCGCGGCCAGAGCGACGTACCGCCACGGCGGCCGCACACTGTCCGCCGTCGGCCGGATGATCCACCTGTCCACCGTGCCGGGCTCGCTGTGGCCGGCGTACAGAACCCCGAGCAACACGACCACCGACGCGGCGAGGCCCGCGATCAGCCCGAGAGTCGCACGCAGCGACGAGGGCAGCACCGCGGGCGCCGGCCGATCGGTCACCCGCCCACCGCGTCCGGCAAGGCGATCCAACGCGAGCCCCCCCGTCGTATCCGACCCACCCTCCGGCAACCATAACCGCCCCGCGGCCACTGCCGTCGACAAGAGGGCCCACCCGACGACCCTGTCCCCGCGCCTGTTTCGAGCGAGCCCTACTATCAATGCGCGTTCTTCGACGGACGCTGACGCCCGCTTGGTCATGTCCGCCGCCCAACGCCCGATACGGCACGACACGGCACAACGACTCCACCGCACGGCGAAGGAGTCGAGCATCGAGGAGAGGAACGTTCATGCGCGCCCGGAGCATCGCCACGGCCACCGCAACAGCACTGGCACTGGTGGCCGCTCGTGACCTTGTCCAGAAGAAGCACGCACTGCTCCGGAACTTCCCGGTGATCGGGCACGCCCGGTACCTGTTGGAGACGATCGGGCCCGAGCTGCGGCAGTACATCGTGACGTCCAACGACGAGGAGCGCCCGTTCAGTCGTGACCAGCGCACCTGGATCTACGCGTCGGCGAAGGGCGAGAACAACTACTTCGGGTTCGGAACCGACAACGACGTCGAGCACGTGCAGGGCCACGCGTACCTGAAGCAGCGCACGTTCGCCGGCACGCTGCCCGACGCGCACGACCCGCAGGCCCCACTGCCCTCGGCCAAGGTGCTGGGCGGGCCGCGCGGGCGCGCCAAGGCGTTCCGGCCGGCGAGCGTGGTGAACATCTCGGCGATGAGCTTCGGATCGCTCTCCGGCGCGGCGATCACGGCGCTCAACAAGGGGGCGGCGCTGGCGGGCACGATGCAGAACACGGGCGAGGGCGGCCTCTCGCCGTACCACCGCAACGGCGGCGACCTCGTCCTTCAAATCGGCACGGCGTACTTCGGCTGCCGCAACGAGGACGGCAGCTTCAACCTCGACAAGCTCAAGGAGGTGGTCGCCGGCGCCCCGGTCAAGGCGATCGAGATCAAGCTCTCCCAGGGCGCCAAGCCGGGGCTGGGCGGGATGCTGCCGGGCGCGAAGGTGACCCCGGAAATCGCCGAGATCCGCGGCATACCGCTCGGCAAGGACTGCGCCTCCCCGTCGCGGCACACCGCGTTCAGCGACGTCGACTCGATGCTCGACTTCGTCGAACTGCTCGCCACCGAGACCGGTCTGCCGGTCGGGATCAAGAGCGCGGTGGGCGAGATGGACTTCTGGCAGGAGCTGGCCACGCTGATGGCGCGTGGTGACCGTGGTGTCGACTTCGTGACCGTCGACGGCGGTGAGGGCGGCACCGGGGCGGCTCCGCTGATCTTCAGCGACTCGATGTCGCTGCCCTTCCGGATGGGCTTCTCCCGGGTCTACGGCACCTTCGCCGAGCTGGGGCTGACCGACGACCTGACCTTCATCGGCTCCGGCAAGCTCGGCCTGCCCGAGAACGCCGCGGTCGCCTTTGCGCTGGGTGTCGACATGATCAACGTGGCGCGTGAGGCGATGCTGTCGATCGGCTGCATCCAGTCGCAGAAGTGCCACACCGACAAGTGCCCCACCGGCGTCGCCACCCAGAACGCGCGGCTGGCCCGCGGTCTCGACCCGACCTCGAAGGCCACCCGGGCCGCCGTCTACCTGCGCACCCTGCGCCAGGAGCTGACGAAGGTCTCGGCGGCCGTCGGCGTCGCGCACCCGGCGCTCATCACCGCCGACGACATCGAGATCATGAACGGCGACTACGAGGCCCGCACCCTGGCCGGCGTCTACGGCTACAAGGACGGCTGGGGCGAGCTCGCCCCGCACCTCGCCGAGGAGATCACCGCACTGCTCACCACCAAGCCGGCCTCCGTGCCGAGCCCGACCGTCTGACGCGCCGGCACCGGCAAGCACTGCGCGCACTGCTCTCCTGTTCTCCTGCTCGGAGCAGGCGCGCAGCCCAGGAGTTGGCGACGTTAGGGAGGCGGCTCGGGCCCGGGCGGGGCCCGCCGGAGGGCGGTCGACGGCGCTGCGTTGCAGGTCCTGGCTGTGGGACGCGTTCCTCGGCGTGCCTTCGTCGCCGCCCCGCGACGGGCGCCATGCGGTCCGTCACGGGCACTCGCCAGGTGCGGACGCGGCAGTGATGACACCGGCGTCAGTCGAAAGTTAGTGGAACGTCAGCGGGCGGGGGCACGTTGTTCGGCGTCTTTCACTGACCGATGCACGGCGGTGTGCGGTGGCGATTCCGTTCTCCGCCCTACAGGAGACATGCAGAGAGCTATGGCAGAGACTTCCGCGCTGTCGGGGTCGGACCGCATCCGGCTGCTCGGGCCCGTCCGGTACGTCTCGGCGCGCGGGAACGTCACCCGTCCCGGCGCGCCCGGCCCGCAGAGCGTGTTGGCGGCCCTGGCTCTGCGCCCCGGCACGCTGGTGACTATCGACGAACTGATCGACGGGCTGTACTTCGACGATCCGCCCGCCTCCGCCCGGCGGGTGATCGTCAACTACATCCACCGGTTGCGGACGCACCTGGACCGCGAGGCCCGCGCTGCGCAGCCGGGCGACGGGGGCGACGGCCCGGGGCGGGCCGTGATCGAGACCATGGCCGACGGGTATGTGCTCCGCATCCCGGAGGACCGGGTGGACGCGCTGAGATTTGGGCAGCTCGTCGCGCTGGCCCGGCGGCACGCCCACGGCAGGGATCCCGCCGCGGGGGCCGCCTGCCTGGAGGAGGCGCTGGCGATGTGGCAGGGGCCCGCGCTGGCCGGGCTGCCGGGACCGTTCGCGCTCAACTGGCGCCGCACGCTGGGCGAGCAGCTGGCGTCCGCCCTGGAGTACCGGCTGGAGCTGTTGCTGGTGTGCGGCCGTCATGCGGAGGCGGTGCCGGACATCGTGCGGGCCCTGAAGACGTATCCGTACCGGGAGCGCCTGCACGGCGCGTTGATGCTCGCGCTGTACCGGTCGGGGCGGGCGGCCGAAGCACTGTCGGCCTACGACCGTGCCCGTCGGGTGCTCGCCGAGGACCTGGGGATCGACACGAGCCCCACGCTGCGCACCCTGCACGCGGCGATCCTGGCCGGGGACGAGGCCCTGCTGCTGCCGTCCGACCAGGGAGATGAGGACGACGTGGAAGACGAGGCGGGCCAGGGCGACGAGGGCGCGGCGTCGGCTGCGGAAGCGGCTCGGGCGGGCGCTCCCGCGCCCGTGGGGCCCGGTCAATTACCGCCCGCGCCCTGTGACTTCACCGGGCGTCAGGAGCAGATGTCGGCGCTGGTCTCGGCGCTGACCTCGGGGCAGGCGCACGCCGTGGCCGTCGTGACGGGCATGGGCGGGGCCGGGAAGACTGCGCTGGCCCTGCGGGCGGCGCACGCGGTCGCCGGGACGTACCCGGACGGCCAGTTGTACGCGAACCTGCGGGCGCCCGACGGCGCACCCGCCGATCCGGGCGAGGTCCTCGCGGGGTTCCTGACCGGGCTGGGGGTCCCCGCCGAGCGGATACCGGGGTCCCTGCCGGAGCGTGCGGCGCTGTTCCGCACCGTGCTCTCGCCGCGGGCCGTCCTCGTCGTGCTCGACAACGCCGCGACCGCGGCACAGATCGAACCACTGTTACCGGGCGCGGCCCGCTGCGCCGTGCTGATCACCGGCCGCACCCTGCCCGCGTTGCCCGCCACGGTCACCCTGCCGCTGCGGGGGCTGGGCGCCGACGAGGCCGTCGAACTGATCGGCAAGGTCGCCGGGGTCCACCGGATCCAGGCGGAGCCGGACGCGGTCGCGGCGCTGGTGGCGGCCTGCGGCCATCTTCCGCTCGCGCTGCGGGCGGCAGGCGCGCGGCTGGCGGCACGTCCCGGGTGGAGCGTCGCCGCGCTGCTGGAACGGGTCTCGGACCAGGCGCGGCTCCTCGCGGAGCTGCGGGTGGGCGAGGTGACGGTCGAGGCGGTGTTCGAGATGTCGTTCGCGCAGCTCTCCGCCCGGCAGGCCGCGGCGTTCCTGGCCCTGTCGGTCCCGCACTGCACCGAGTTCGACGTGCGGGCCGCGGCGGCGGCCCTGCGGATGCCGGAGCAGGAGGCGGAGGACGTCCTGGAGGCGCTGGTCGACGCCGCGTTACTGGAGACCGGGGCGCCGGGCCGGTACCACTTCCATGATCTGGTCGGGGCGTACGCCCGGCAGAAGGCCCGTTCTGAGCTGCCCGCGTCCGAGCACCGGGCCGTGGTGCGCGGCGCGATCGACTACCTGTGCACCGGCGTCGTCGCGGCGGTCCGGGCCACCCAGCCGCTGAGCGGCCCGCTGACCGCGGAGATCCACCCGCGGCGGACCGCGGACCTGGACATGTCCGGCGGGCCGGAGGCGGTGCGGTGGATCCGGCGGGTACTGCCCGTGCTGGGCGCCGTGGTCGAACAGGTCGCGGCCGACGGCGATCCCGAAGCGGTGGCGCTGGCCGTGGACGCGCTGACCCTGGTGCCCTGCTTCGAGGAGGTGCTGCCGCTGGGGTCGCTGGGGCGGGCCGCGTCCGTGCTGCTCCCCGCGGCGCTGGCGCACTGCGGTCCGGCGGTGGTCGGCACCGCCTACTACGCGGCGGGCACGATCCTCAGGAAGCACGCGGGGGCCGGTTCCCTCCAGCGGGCCCGGGAGCACCTGCGGAGGGTGGTGGAGATCTTCGGGGACGCGCCCCGCCCCGGTGAGGGACAGCGGCCGTTCCTCGCCGTGCTCTTCACCCACACCATGCTGGCCCAACTGGAGGTCGAATTCGGCGGCTTCGAGGCGGCCCGCTGGTATGCGCAGCGCTCGGTGGAACTGGCCGCGACCACCGGCGACCAGGCGCTGGTCGCCCGGCGCCGCACCCTCCTGTTGCAGATCGAGGTCCTGGACCCCGACCGGCGGACGGACCTGGCCGCCATCGGGGCGCAGTGCCGGGAGCTGGCCGGGGTCCTCACCCGCGGCCAGGACGTGAAGTGGCTGATCAGCGTGATGATGACGGAGGCGGACAGCCTGCTGTACGACGGGCGGCACACCGCGGCGGTCGGGCTCTACCAGCGGGTGCTGGCACGGGCCCGGTCCACGGACCACGTCCGCAATGTGACGGAGTGCCAGTTCCGGCTGGCGGAGGCCATGTTGCTGGCCGGCGACGCCGATGCCGCGGTGGCGTACGCGTGGGAGGCGTTGGCCGGGGCCCAGGAGTCCTGTGAACAGCGACTGCTGGCGCGCAGTCACCAGGTGCTCGGCGAGGCGCTGCGCGCCGTGGGGCGGGGCTCCGAGGCGGACGACCATCTGGCGCGGGCTACGGAGTTGGAACGGGAGTTGCGACCGGACGGGCCCCGGGCCGTCACCGCGGCGGCGTGAGCCGGTCCCGCCCGGTTCGCCATCCGGGCGGGACGCGGCCTCCGGGCGGGACGCGGTGTCCGGATGGACCGGGCCCGGCGGCGCCTCACGCGGGTGCGGGACTCACCGCCGTGCGCGCTCCAGCCAGTCGGCCAATATCGGTCCGATCTGGGCGAGTCGATCCGGACGGGTCAGCTCGCCGTGTGCGCCCCGTACGGGGGTGACGGCGACGCGCCCCGTGACATGGGGCCGCCAGTCGTCCGGCCGGGGCGCGTCCGCGGACTTGCCCTCGGTGGCCTCGAAGAGCAGGACATCGCCGCGGAAGGTCCGGGGCACGAAACCGCCCTGAAGGCCACCGTGGTGTGCGAAGACCCGCAGCATGGCCGCGGTTCCGCGCTCGCCGAGCAGCGCAAGCGGCCCGGCGGGGTCGTCGGCGTCCGGCTGCCCGCCCAGGGAGGCGAAGAGCGCCTGCCGTAGCTCGGCCTCGTCGGCCGCCTCTTCTCCGCGCGGGAGCCCGTCGCCCGGCGGGAAGCTGTCCATCAGCACCAGGGAGGCGACTTCCTGGCCGGATTCCTGGAGTTGGACCGCCATCTCATGGGCCACCAGGCCGCCGAAGGACCAGCCGAGCAGGGCGTAGGGCCCGTGCGGCCGGACCGCGCGGACCTGCTCCAGGTATGCCCGCACCATCTCCGCCATGCTGTCCGGGGTGGCGTCCGGTTCGGTGAGCCCGTGGGCCTGGAGGCCGTAGACGGGCTGGTCGGGCGGAAGGTGACGGAGCAGCCCGGAGTACACCCAGCTGATGCCGGCCGCCGGGTGGACGCAGAACAGGGGCACGGCTGCGGCGGCCGCGCGGGACGACGAGGCGCGGGCCCTGCGCAGCGGGAGGAGGACGGCGAGGGAGTCCTCCCGCCGGTCGTCGGTGAGGCGTGCGCCGAGTTCGGCGACAGTGGGCGCGTCGAACAGGGTCCTGATGTCCAGCTCGGTGCCGAGGACCGACCGGATGCGCCCGATCAACCGGGTGGCGAGCATCGAGTGGCCGCCCAGCGCGAAGAAGTCGTCGTCGATGCCCACCTCGGGCACGCCCAGTACCTGCGCGAACAGGGCGCACAGGAACTCCTCGCGCACCGTGCGCGGGCCGCGCCGCTGTTCCGCCGCGCCACCGTCCGGAGCCGGCAGCGCTCGCCGGTCCAGTTTCCCTCGTGCGGTCAGCGGCAGGGCGTCCAGGAGGACGAAGGCGGACGGCACCATGTGGCGCGGCAGGGTGGCCGCCGCGAAGCGTCGCAGCGCGCCGGTGTCCGGCAGCTCCGGCGCCGGGACCACGTAGGCCACCAGCCGGCGGTCGCCGGGGTGGTCCTCCCGGACGGTCACGGCGACTTGGCGCACCGCTTCATGACCGGCCAGCGCCGTCTCCACCTCGCCCGGCTCGATCCGGAACCCCCGGATCTTGACCTGCTCGTCGGCGCGGCCCACGTATTCCAGGGCGCCGTCGGCGGTCCACCGGGCGAGGTCGCCGGTCCGGTACATCCGCTCGCCGGGCCCGCCGAACGGGCAGGCCACGAACCGCTGCGCGGTCAGCGCCGGCCGGCCGACGTACCCGCGGGCCACCCCGGCTCCCGCCAGGTACAGTTCGCCGGTCACACCGGGCGGCACCGGACGCAGCCCCGCGTCCAGGACGTACACGCGGTTGTTCCCCATCGGGCGCCCGATCGCCGGCCGTTCGTGGTCGGCGGCCCGGGCGTGGGTGACGTACACCGTGGCCTCCGTGGGACCGTAACCGTTGACGGTCACGGTCCCGGTCACCGCCCGCAGCTCGCTCCACAGGGCCTGGTCGCACCCCTCACCGCCGAGTTCGATGATGCGCGGCCGGGCCGGGCGGTCGTCCGACAGCAGCCCCGCCGCCATCAGTTGGCGGCAGAACGTCGGCGAGACCTCCAGGTAGTCGATGGCTTCGTCGGCGGCGTAGTCGGCCAGTGCCTGGGGATCGCGGCGGGTCTCGTCGTCGACCAGGTGCAGTTCGTGGCCGCCCATCAGCCACAGCACCGGGCACCAGGACGAGTCGAAGGTCAGGGGTCCGGTCAGCGCGGCCCGCAGGCGCCGTCCGTCCGTGGCCGGCGCGGCGTGCACCTCGCCGAGGTGGCCGTGGAAGAGGTTGATCAGGCCGCGGTGCTCCACCGCGACGCCCTTCGGCCGGCCCGTCGAACCGGAGGTGTAGATCACGTAGGCGAGGTGCTCCGGGCGCAGCCGTACGGGCCGGTCGGCGCGGGAGGGGTCGGCCGGCGGGTAGCAGGCACGGGAGGAGCGGACGGTGGGGTCGTCGAGCGGCAGGACCGGCAGCGTCGTCGCGCAGTGCGGGCGCAGCCGGGCCTCGCCGGCCACGTCGGTCAGCAGCAGCACGGGGGCCGCGTCCGCCAGCATGAGGGCGAGCCGCTCCACCGGATACTCCGGGTCCAGCGGGACGTAGCAGGCGCCGGCCTTCAGCACGGCCAGCAGGGCGACGAGGTGTTCGGCGGTGCGCGGCAGCAGGGTGGCCACGTGCTGGTCGGCCGACACTCCCTGGCCCAGCAGCAGCCAGGCCACTTGGTTGGCACGGGAGTTGAGTTCCCGGAAGGTCAGCGGGCCGTGCGCGTCGACCAGGGCGGTGGCGTCGGGTGAGCGTCGGGCGTGCTCCTCGAAGACCTCGTGCAGCAGCCGGTCGTCCGGCAGCGCGCGGTCGGTGTCGTTCCACTGCGTCAGGAGGCGCGCGGTCTCCTGGGGGCAGAGCAGGTCCACGGCGTCGAGCCGGGTGTCCGGCGCCTCGGTGACCGTGCCGAGGACCCGCAGCAGGCGCTGGGCCAGGGAGTCGGCGGTGTGGTGGTCGAACAGGTCGGCCGAGTAGTGCAGCAGCCCGCGGATACCGCCGGGACCGTCGTCCGTCGCCGTCCGCTCGACGAACGTGAAGTCGAGGTCGAACTTGGCGGGGACGGTGTCGAAGGTCTGGGGGGTGAGGGTGGTGTCGGCGAGAGGGAAGGTGGCCTCGGCGTTGTTCTGGAGGACCAGCATGGTCTGGAACAGGGGGTGCCGGCCACCCGTGCGGTCGGGATTGAGCTGCTCCACGATCCGCTCGAACGGCAGGTCCTGGTGGGCCAGCGCGGCGAGGTCGGTCTCCCGCACCCGTTGCAGCAGCTCCGCGAACGTCGGGTTCCCGGAGGTGTCGGTGCGCAGCACCAACGTGTTGACGAAGAAGCCCACGAGGTCGTCGAGGGCCTGATCGGTACGTCCCGCGGTGGGTGTGCCGAAGGGGAGGTCCGTGCCGGCGCCCAACCTGGTCAGCAGGGTGGCCACCGCTGCCTGGAGCACCATGAAGACCGTCGCCCCGTGGTCACGGGCCAGCGCCGCCAAACGGCCATGCAACTCCGACGGCAACTCGAACTGAACCAGGCCGCCCGCGTACGTCGACTGCGCCGGGCGCGGCCGGTCGGTGGGGAGCGCGAGTTCCTGCGGCAGGTCGGCGAGCGTACGGGCCCAGAACTCCGCCTGCTCCTCCCCCACTTCTGCCAGCAACTCACGCTGCCAGAGGGTGTAGTCCGCATACTGCACCGGCAACGGGGCCCAGTGTGGCGCCTCGCCAGACAGCCGTGCCTCGTACGCGACCGACAGATCTCGCAGCAATGGCGCCTCGGACCAACCATCACTGGCGATGTGATGCAACGTCAGCAACAGCACGTGCTCGTCGGCGGAGGACGAGAGGAGGGACACCCGGAGTGGCAGGTCCGACGAGAGTGCGAACGGCCGGAACGCCTCCTCGTGAAGGCGTCGAGTGACCTCATCCGCGGGGCACTGGACGACGGTGAGGTCCACCACCGCCTGCTCGGGCGCCAGAACCTGCTGGTACGGCTCCCCTTCCACCGCCGGGTAGACCGTGCGCAGCGCCTCATGACGCGCCACCACATCGCCGACCGCCGACCGCAACGCCCCCACATCCACCGGGCCCGCGACACGGAAAGCGAACGGAGCGTTGTACGTCGGACTCTGCTCGAAACGGTCCAGGAACCACAACCGCTGCTGGGCGAACGACAACGGCAGCACTTCGGGGCGGGGATGCGGTAGCAGTGCCGGACGTGCGACCGCCTCGTCACCGGTCAGGTGCTCCAGCAGCCCGGCCACCGTCGGCGCACCGAACAGCGTCCGCACACCCAACTCCACGCCCAACACCGACCGAATCCGGCTGGCCAACCGCGTCGCCGTCAGCGAATGACCGCCCAGGGCAAAGAAGTTGTCGTCCGGTGCAACGCTCTGCACCCCCAGCACCTGCGCAAACAGGCCGGACAGCAACTCCTCCTGCACCGACCGCGGTCCCCGCACCAGACCGTCCCCGGAGCCGGCCGCCGTCTCCGCGTCGCGACGATGCTGTTCGGCACGACGCTCTTCACTGCGTCGCAGCAAGGTCAGCTGCTGCTCCTCGGAGTCGAAGAGCTCCACCCCCTCCACGCCGGTATCCGGATCCCCGGTCACCGCGTCCACCAGGCGGACGAACAACCGGTGCAACAGCTCGGCGGTGCCGGAGTCGAAGAGATCGGTGGCGAACAGCAAGGCGGCCGATATTCCTGCCGGGTTGCCTGCGGCGTCGTGCTGCTCGGTGAAGCTCCAGCTGAGGTCGAACTTGGAGGGGTGTGCGTCCAGGGCGTGGGGGGTGAGGGTGGTGTCGGCCAGGCGGAAAGTCGCCTCGGCGTTGTTCTGGAGGACCAGCATGGTCTGGAACAAGGGGTGCCGGCCACCCGTGCGGTCGGGATTGAGCTGCTCCACGATCCGCTCGAACGGCAGGTCCTCGTGCGCGAAAGCCGCCAGATCCGCCTCCCGCACCCGCTGCAACAACTCCGCGAACGTCGGATTCCCGGAGGTGTCCGTACGCAACACCAACGTGTTGACGAAGAAGCCGACGACGTCGTCGAGCGCCTGGTCCGACCGTCCCGCGGTGGGCGTACCGAGCGGGATGTCCGTACCGGCGCCCAACCTCGTCAGCAGGGTGACCACCGCCGCCTGAAGCGCCATGAAGACCGTGGTGCCGTGCTCGCGAGCCAGCACGGCCAAACGGTGGTGCAACTCGACCGACAGCTCGAACCGGGCCAGTCCGCCCGCGTACGTCGGCTGCGCCGGGCGCGGCCGGTCGGTGGGAAGCGCCAGTTCCTGCGGCAGATCGGCAAGCGTACGAGACCAGAACTCCGCCTGCCGCTCGCCCACCTCTGACAGCAACTCACGCTGCCAGAGCGTGTAATCCGCATACTGCACCGGCAACGCGGCCCACCGCGGCGCCTCACCAGACAACAACCGCGCCTCGTACGCCACCGACAGATCCCGCAACAACGGCGCCTCCGACCAGCCATCACTCGCAATGTGATGCAACGTCAGCAACAACACATGCTCAGCAGCCGAGGACGAGAAGAGCGATACCCGGAACGGCAGATCCGACGCCAACGCGAACGGTCGGAACGCCTCCTCATGGAAACGGCGAGTGGTCTCCTCTGCAGGGCACTGGACGACGGTGAACTCCACCACCGCCTGCGCAGGCGCCAGAACCTGCTGGAACGGCTCCCCCTCCACCGCCGGAAAGACCGTCCGCAGCGCCTCATGGCGCGCCACCACATCACCGACCGCCAACCGCAACGCCCCCACATCCACCGGGCCCTCGATACGGAAGGCGAAGGGCGCGTTGTAGGTCGGACTCTGCTCGAAACGGTCCAGGAACCACAACCGCTGCTGCGCGAACGACAACGGCAACACCTCGGGGCGCGAGCGGGGCAGTAGCGGCGGTCGCGCCACCGTCCCGTCCGTGGCCTGGGCCGACAGCCGTTCCGTCAGACGCGCCACGGTGGGTGCGCCGAACAGTTCCCGGATTCCCAGTTGCACGCCGAGCACTGCGCGGATCCGGCTGAGCAGCTGTGCGGCCTTGAGCGAATGGCCGCCCAGGGCGAAGAAGTTGTCGTCCGGCGTGACGCTCGGGACACCGAGCGTCTGCGCGAACAGGCCGCACAGCAGTTCCTCCTGCACCGACCGCGGACTCTGCGACTGGCTCATGACGCTCCCTTGAAGATCCGGAAAATGGGTTCAGTGGCCGAGGGCCGGCTTCGGTGTCAGGTCGGTCCAGTGCGTGTCGACGTAGTCCAGGCATGCCTGGTAGCCGGTTGCGCCGTGTGCCACGGTCCAGCCCGCGGGAGGTGCCAGTCGGGCCGGCCACAGGGAGTGCTGGTGGAGGTCGTTGACGAGGACGAGGTAGGTCCCGTCGGCGTCTTCGAAGGGGTTCGTCACCGCGTGGGTGTCCTTTCTGGCGGAACAGAACAGGGCGGAGGAAGGTCCGGATGGGGGTGGGTGTGGGGCGTGGCCCGTCGTGCGCGGCGGGGCCCTTCAGGCGCCGGCGGCGGACGGCACGATGGCCGCCGTCGTGGTCAGCGCGGGGATGTGGAGCGGCAGTCGGCGCCAGATCTCGGGGGTGTAGAAGTGTCCGCCGGGCAGGACGTCGTGGCGGTAGGGGCCGAGCGCGACGCGGCGCCACTGGTCTCCGGCGTCCGGTTCGATGACGGCGTCGTCGGTGGCGGAGAGCATCTGCACCGGGATGCTCACCCGGGTCCCCGGCGTGTAGTGGAAGGTGTCACGGACCTGGATGTCGGCCCGCATGAGCTCCACGGCCATCTCCTGGAGGTCGGGGTCCTCCAGGACGTGCGGCGGCATCAGGCCGTTGGTGCGCATCCAGTCCAGCAGCGAGTCGTCCGTGTCCTGGCGGGCGGGGAACATGTCGCGGGGGGTCAGGCCGCGGTCGGGCGCGTTGCAGGAGGAGACGACGAGCTTCTCGGGCCGGGGTCCGGCCTCGCGTTCGATGCGGGCGGCCACGTCGAACGCCATCCAGCCGCCCATGCTGTGGCCGAAGAGGAGGTACGGCCCCTCGACGGCGGAGAGGACGGCCGCGGTGGTGTCGGCCGCCAGTTCGTCCCAGTCCGTGGCGCAGGGTTCCAGGAACCGGCCCTCGCGGCCGGGGTAGCAGATGGCCGAGAGGGCCGTGTCCTCGGGGAGGCAGTCGCCCCAGGCGTGGTACGACCCGGTGCCGCCGCCGCAGAAGCCCAGGCAGATGAGTGTGTGCGCGGTCTGCTCGGTCGGCTCCTTGATCCGGATGACGGTGGTGTCCTGTCTTCCCTGGGTGTGTCCGGGCATGGTGGCTCGTTCCTCTTCCTGTGGTGCGGACGGGGGCGGGCGGTGCCGGCCCGTGGCGGGGCAGTGGCCGGCCCGGCCCGTGCCCCGCCGGGATGGGGTGGCTGGGTGGCTCAGGCTGCGGCGCGCAGCGTCTCGACGTGCCGGGCGAGGTCCCGCAGCCGCGGGTGGCGGTACACCTCGCGGGTCGACATGGCGATCCCGAACTGCTTCTTGAGCCGGGCCACGACGCGCAGCGCGATCAGCGAGTGGCCGCCCATGGCGAAGAAGTCGTCGTCGGCGCGGACGTGTGCGCGGCCGAGCACCTCGGACCACACGGCCGCGATCAGCGTCTCGACCTCGCCCTCGGGGGCGTCGCCCCGGTCCCCGGCCGTCTCCGGGGTCGCGGTGGCGTGCTCCTCGGGGGCGGGCAGGGCGGCGAGGTCCACTTTGCCGTTGACGGTCAGCGGCAGGGCGTCGAGCCGGGTGTACGCGGTCGGGAGCATGAACTGCGGGAGCACGGTGGCGAGTTGTTCGCGGAGGGCCTCGGCGGTCGGGGGTTCGTCGGCCGTGTCCGCCGGTGTCACGAAGTAGGCGGCGAGCTGTTCGCCGGAGGCCGGGCTGTGGTGCAGGGCGACCGCGGCCGCGGCGACGCCCGGGTGGCGGGTGAGCGCGGCCTCGATCTCGCCCAGTTCGACGCGGTAGCCGCGGATCTTGATCTGGCGGTCGATGCGGCCCAGGTACTCCAGGGCCCCGTCCGGGCGGCGGCGCACCTTGTCGCCAGTGCGGTACATCCGGGAGCCGTCGGCGGCGAAGGGGTCGGCGACGAAGCGGGTCGCGGTCAGCGCGGGCCGGTTCAGGTAGCCGAGGGCCACCTGGGGGCCGGCGAGGTGGAGCTCCCCCTCCGTGCCGTCGGCCACCGGGCGCAGGCCGGCGTCCAGCACGTGCGCCCGGACGCCGGGCAGTGCGGGGCCGATGTGCGGGGCGTCGCCGTCGATCCAGGCGGCGGTGGTGTCCACGGTGCACTCGGTGGGGCCGTACAGGTTCAGTGCGTCGAGCCGCCCGGCGGCGCGTTCGGCCGCCAGCTCCCGCCAGGTGTTCTCCGGAACCGGCTCGCCGCCCATGAACAGCCGCAGCGACCGTCCTTCCGCGGCGCGTGCCAGCAGTTCGTCGCGGAGCAGGTGCCAGTGCGAGGGGGTCAGGTCGAGGTCCTGTACGCCGTGCGCGTCCAGGGCCGCGGTCAGCCGGGCAGGTTCGGTGCGCTCGTCCTCGTCCAGCACGACGAGGGTGTCGCCGCGGCACACCCGCGCCCACTGCTGGACCGATGCGTCGAAGGAGACACTGGCGTTCCAGGCCACGACGCGGGGCTCCGGGGCGTACATGCCCGCCGCCTCCAGCGCCGCCACGAGGGCGGCCACCCCGCCGCGGGTGGTCTGGACGCCCTTGGGGGTGCCCGTGGAGCCGGAGGTGTAGATGACGTAGGCGGGGGCGTGCGCGGCGACCGGGACGGGCGGTGTGGGACGCCGGTCCGGCGCCGCGGCCGTCGGGTCGACGGTGATGCCGTGCACGCCGGGCGGCCACTCGCCCGTGGCAGCCGCGGTCACCACCACCCGGACATCCGCGTCACGCACCATCGTGTGCCGCCGCTCGCTCGGGTACGCGGGGTCGATCGGCACATACGCGGCGCCGGCCCGCCAGACGGCCAGCAGGGCGACGACTAGGGCCGTGCCGCGGGGCAGGCTGACCGCCACCCGGTCGCCGGGCCGCACGCCCGCTCCGGTCAGCTCGGCCGCCACCTGGGCTGTCAGTGCATCGAGTTGGCCGAAGGTGAGTGCCTGGGTGCGGTCGCGGACGGCGATCCGGTCCGGGCCGCTCGCCACGGCCTGCTGGAGGCGAGTCATGAGGTCGACGGGCCGGCCCGGGGCGGGGGCGAGGGCCGCGTCGAGGCCCTGCGGGCCTTCCGGTACGCCGGTCACGCGGGCTGCTCCTCTCGGGCGGCGGGGGCCACGGTGGGGCGGCACTCGTCGAGGAGGACCGGTTCGCCCATGGCGACGACGATGCGCCGGTCGCCGCGGAAGGGGTCGCGGCCGTGGGTGGACAGGACGTTGTCGACGAGCAGGACGTCGCCGGGCTCCCAGTCGCGGCGCAGCGTCGCACCCTCGTAGGCGGCGTTGATCGCGTCGACATCCGCGCGGGTCAGGGGCTCGCCGTCGCCGAGGGCGGTCTCGAACGGCAGCCCGCCGGGGCCGAATTCGTCCTGCAGCGCCTCCCGGATCTCCTCGTCCAGCGACCAGGAGTTCCAGAACGCCAGGTGGTTGAACCAGACGCCCTCGCCGGTCTCGGGGTGCCGGATGATGCCGGGCCGCAGTTGCCGGGTGCGCAGGGCGCCGGAGTCGTCCCACTCGCAGGAGACGAGGTGGTCCTCGCAGTACTTCTCGACGTCCGCGCGGTGCTCGGTGGCGAAGGCGGTGCGCCAGTCCAGGGAGATGTGCTCCGAGTAGTTGCGGATCAGCAGCCAGCCCGCGGTGCGCATCCGCTCGACCAGGTGGGCGGGGAGGCGGCGGAGCACCTCGCGGCAGTCGGCGACGGGTGTGGCGCCGCCCTCCTCGGGGGCCGTCAGGCAGCCGAACAGCAGCAGACCGGGGAAGGTCAGGGTGTAGCTGTTCTCGTTATGCATGCGGATCGGCTGGTTGGGCGGCAGGTCAGTGGAGGAGTAGACGTCGTTGCCATAGCTGCTGCGCGGGGTGGCCTTCTCGCGGTAGGGCGTGCGCTGCGGGACGAGGACGTCCCGCACCTCGGCGAAATCGTCGACGTCGTGGACGGGCAGGCCGCGGAGGTACAGCGCGCCGTGCCGGAGCAGCGCCGCACGCAGCTCGGCGCGGACCGAGGAGAGCCAGGCGCACGCCTGGGTGGCGTCCGCGAAGTGCGGGACCTGTGTGGTGGCCGGCTTTCCGGTCTCGATGGTCCAGAAAAGGGAATCGCTCATCGTGATGCGCGTCCTGTCGTGTGGGTTCTCACGGATTTCCTCCTACGTCGATTACGTGCTCCGGTGTGTCATCCCCAGCCGGTGTCGCGCTCGTCGATCGGTTCGCCGTGTCCGGCCGAAGGGAATTGACGTAAAGGCATGGGGTTTTCTCCTGCTTCCTCGAAGGGGCCGGTCGGCGCACGGGATTCGGTCACCGGATTCGACGGGCCGACGGAGTTCACGCTGTCACCGGAATTGGGCGTTCACCAGGGTGACCGAGGGCTGGTATTCACGTCTGTCGCATAGACGAGAGGGCGCACATCCGGACATAGGGGGCGGCGGGGCGGTGTACGCCTCAGTGGCCCGCGTCCGCCCGCGTCGGCAGGTCACGGCGGTTCCGGAGGGGCGAGCAGAGCAGGATCAGCGCGCTCAGCGGGATGCCCGCGATCATCAGCCACAGCGTCGGGCGCACGCCCAACCAGGTGCCCAATGCCCCGGCGAGCAGCGAACCCAGCGGCAGCGTCCCGTAGTTGAGGAACGACGAGCACGCGGAGACCCGGCCGAGCACCTCGGCCCGGCAGTAGCCCTGCTGGAATCCCGCCTTGATGACGTTGCCGGCCACCACCCCGACCGAGACCGCGGCGTAGCCGATGACGAAGAGGACCAGCCCGGCGCCCCGGGAGGTGAGGGCCATCAGCGGGGCGAGCGCGGGCACCGCGAGTTCGAACAGCAGCAGCGCCCGGGCGGTCCCGAAGCGGGTCACGCCACGGCGCACGACGAGCGCGCCGACCACCCCGCCCGCGCCGCCGATCGCCACCAGCACCCCCACCCCGCTGTCGGTCAGCCCGACGTCGCGGACCAGGAACACCACCAGCAGCGACTGGTACCCGGCCAGGAAGAGGTTGGAGACGGCGCCGAAGAGGGTGAGGCTGCGCAGATAGGGATCGCGCGCCACCAGCCGTACGCCCTCGCCGACCTCCCGGAACAGCGCGCCCCGGGCCCGTGCGACGCGGGGCGCCGGCGGCTCCCGGTGCCGGATCCGGGCCACGCACGCGAAGGAGAGCAGGAAGGTCGCGGCGTTCGTCAGCATGCCGTCGACGGCGCCGGCGACCTGGGCGATCAGCCCGCCGGCGCCGGTTCCGGCGATCTGCGCGGCGGAGGCGCTGCCGTGCAGTTTGGCGTTGCCCTCGGCCTGGTCCCCGGGGCCGAGGATGCTGGGCAGGTAGGCGGTGTACGCGGTCTGGAAGAAGACCGCGGCGGTGCCGGCGAGCAGCGCGACCAGCAGCAGCCGGCCCATGTCGAGGGCGCCGGCCCAGTGCGCCAGCGGCACGCTCACGAACAGCACACAGGAGACCGCGTCACTGACGAGCAGCACCGTTCTGCGCGGCAGCCGGTCCACCCACACCCCCGCCGGCAGGCCGATGGCCAGCCAGGGCACCCAGGTCGCGGCGTTGAGCAGGCTCACCTCGAAGGTGGTGGCGTGCAGCACGGAGACGGCGATCAGCGGCAGCACCACACTGGTGACCGCCGCTCCGAATTTCCCCGCGCTCTCGCCGTACCACAATTTCCTGAAGTCCCTGTTACGGCGCAGCAGTCCACCGCCGGGGGGCCGCTCCGCTATGCGCCGCCCGGCGTCTTTCCGGCTCCGGTGCGCCACTTCCTCTTCCGGGTCGTCGCGCTCCCTCACCGGCATCCGGACATTCCCGTCTGCTCGCCGTTGACCGGTTGTTGATCGGGCATGTCTAGGCTGCCCTCCGCCCAGGGGAAGACTCTGATACAGCAGGGGTGGGACATGAATACCTCACGCTCGGTCGGTGAAATCAAGATGAGTCAGAGAGCCTTAGAAGTCTTTGAATTCGCGGCGGACCGCACCGCGTTCGACATCGAGGACCTCGCCGCCCTCGGTCTCGACGCCGACGAGGCGGAGCGGGCCGTCAAGGAACTCGCGGGCCTGCGGCTGCTGTCCCACGCCGAGGGCGCCCCCGGGCGCCTGGCCATCGTGCCGCCGCGGATCGCCGCCAACCGGCTGCTGCGTCCGATGGAGCGCGAGGTCCGCAGTCAGCAGGACGAGATCGAGCGGTTCCGGTGGATGTTCGAGACGCTGGTGCCCGCCTACGAGTCGGGCCAGGCACGCAACACCGACGTGGCACACGTGGAGATGATCGACGACCTGCGCCTGGTGCAGGAACTCATCGAGGAGTTGAGCCTGAACTGCCGTGCGGAGGTCCTCACCGCGCAGCCGGGCGGCGCGCGTTCCCCCGAGGCGTTGCGGACGGCGTGGGAACGGGACCGCGGGATGCTCGCGCGCGGCGTCGCGATGCGCACGCTGTACCAGCATCCGGCCCGCTACCACCAGCCGACCATCGACCATGTGCAGCGCATGACGAGCCTGGGAGCGGAAGTGCGCACCCAGTCGGAGAGCCTGTGCCGCATGTTGGTGTTCGACCGGCACGCGGCGCTGCTCGGTGTGCCGGACGGCCCGCAGGCGGCCCTGCTGATCCGCGAACCGCGGTTGATCCACAGCATGCGGGTCTTCTTCGACTGGGCCTGGCGCGGCGCCTCGCCGTTCCCGCTCAGCTTCGACGCGATGTCGGCCGTGCGGATCTCCGGCGAGATCCAGGAGACGATCGTCGCGATGCTCGCCGAAGGACTGGAGGACAAGTCCATCGCCCGGCGACTGGGCATGTCGGTCCGCAGCTGCCAACGTCATGTCGCGGAGGTGATGAAGGCGCTCGGCGCCAAGAGCCGCTTCCAGGCCGGCTTCCTCATCGGCCAGTCCCGCGGCCGCCCCGGGGAAGAACTGCCGGCCGGCGCCGAGCCCCTGGCGCTCGGTGCCCCGCTCCCCTCCGGGGCGGAGTGACGGGGGCCCGCCGTCGGGCCCGGTCGGCGCCTCATCCCGGCTGCCGGGCCGGTGCGGGCAGCGGTGCCCCGGGATCGGCCGCGGCCAGTTCCCGCACGAGGCGGCCGAGGCCCTCGGCGTGCCGGTCGGTCTCCTGCGCCGAGTACGTGGCGGGATTGGCCTCCACGCTCACGGTCGTTCCCTCGCGCGGCGACCGTACGTCGAAGAACAGGCTGAGGTCCGGGACGGGGCCGGTGTTCAGGGTGCGCACCGAGCCCCGGGCCGCGCCCAGGCGCAGGTCGCGGTCGAAGTTCACGACGTTCACCAGCGGCCCCACCCCAGGCGGCTCCGCCGGCCCCGCGGCGGCGGCCAGCGCCCGCCGGAACTCCTCGTAACGGAACCGGTGGTGGCGCATCGCCTGCCGGATCCGGCCGTCCGCGTGCGCGACGGCGTCCCGCACACAGGCACGCCGCTCCACGGCCATCCGCAGCGGCAGGATGTTCGCCAGCGGCGCGACGACCCCGCGCAGCGCGCGGGTGGCGCGTCCGCCCACCGAGCAGCCGAAGGTCACCTCGTCGGCCCCGGTGGCCTGCCGCAGGTACAGGGCGGTGGCCGCGATCAGGAAGTGCGCGGAGGGCACCGCCAGTCGCTCGCTCTGTTCCTGGACCGCGGTCACCGCGGACGTCGGCAGGTGGTGACGGCCCTGGAGGGCCGCGGAGGCCGGCGGCGCCTCCGCGCACAGCCGCCCGGTGGCCGGCCAGGCCGCCGCCTCCGCCGCCCAGAACTCCCGGTCGGCACGGTACGTCCGCCCGGCCGCGTAGGCCCGGTCGTGCTCGACGGCGACGGTGACGGGCTCGAAGGGGTGCGGCTCCGGGGGCGTCCCGTCGTGCAGGGCGTTGTAGAGGTCCGCCGTCCTGCGGGCGAGCGCGGCCAGGCCGTGGCCGTCCGCGACGATGTGGTGGACGCGGCGGTACCACAGGTGGCGGTCGGCCGACACCTTGAGCAGGGCGGCGCCGAGCAGCGGGCCGGTGGTCAGGTCGACCGGCCGGGCGAGGTCGTCCCGCATCCACGCCACCGCCCGGGCCTCCGGATCGGCGGCCTCGCTCAGGTCCAGCACCTCGAAGTCCCACTGGGCGGGCCCCAGTTCCTGCATCGGCGTCCCATCGGCCGCCGTGACGAACCGTGCGCCCAGCGATCCGGCCTCGTCCACGGCGGTGCGCGCCGCCTGTTGCAGCAGGGCCGCGTCGAGCACGCCGGTGATCTCGTAGTAGTCGCCGACGTTGTAGGCCGTGCCCACCGGCTCCAGGATCTGGGAGATCCAGATCTCCAATTGGCCTGCTGTCAAAGGGACTCGCACGTTTCCGCTCCAGACGCCTCGGGACCGTCGTCCACCGACCCTGCCATGCGTCACGGTCCGCGCACAGAGCGCAGCGGGGGTGGTGTTCCCGCCTGTCGTGGACCCGAGGGGGGAGAGCGGTGTCGGTCGGCCGGCCGCTGCCGGCCCGGGGGAGCGCCGGTCTGGACCTGAGGCCCGACGGGCGCGCGTCGAAGGCCGTCTGCGTACTCCGGGCATGGATGACGTCGTGGTCACCGCCGACGCCGACGGCGGCAGCATCCCGCTCGCCGGCGATCTCGGTGACCGTGGGTCAAACCCATCCGGCATCCGAACAGGGCCGGGTGCTGGGTGGTGTGCGGTGCTGACGGTCAGCGGGTCCGGGGCGGACGAGGGCGGCCGTCAATGCTTGAAGGTGTCCTTGCCCTTCTCCAGTGCCTGGCGTGCCCGGGCCCTGGCCTTTTCGGCCTTGCCCTTGAGTTCCAGGCCCTTGTCGCCGGTGGCCTTCCCGGTGGTTTCCTTGGTCTGTCCCGCGACCGCCCTGCTGACGCTCTTGGCCTTCTTGCCGATGCCCATGGCTGCGCTCCTTGCGGGCTCGGTCGATCCCTTGCCGTTCGGCCGTCTCCCTGGAATCCTCCGGGAGAGGTACAGGTGAATTGTCTCATTTGCCTGGCGTCATGCCCAGCGCGTGGAACGGCACCGTCGATCACTGTGTGCCACGAGCCGAGGACGGCCCGGAGTCGGTGCCCGTGTGCGGCGCGCTGTGGATCTCGGACCACTACCACCCCTGGAACGGCGCGCAAGGCCAGAGCCCGTTCGCTGAGGCAGCCAACGGCGTTACCTCAACGGCGATGTGTCGAGGTGTGCCCGCAGCTCTCCCGCGTCGGCGTAGACCTCCTGCGCTCCGGCGTCCAGCAGCTCGGAACGGCAGAAACCACCGCTCAGCACCCCGATGCAGGGCACGTGGGCCCGGCCGCCGGCCCGCATGTCCCAGACCGTGTCCCCGACGAACACCGCGTCCTGCGGAGCGGCGCCGCTCTGCTCCAGGGCCTGCTGCACGAGGTCGGGGGACGGCTTGCTCGACCGGACGTCGTCGGCGCTGGTCACGGTGGTGATGGCGTCCTCGGCGTCCAACGCCTTGCGCATCGCGTCCAGTTCCGGGCCGGTCGCCGAACTGGCGAGCACGACCCGCCAACCGCGTGCCGCGCAGGCCCGCAGCAGGTCGGCGGCGCCGTTCAAGGGGGCCAGTCGCGTCCAGTACTGGGCGTACAGCGCGGTGTGTGCCGTGCTGATCGCCTCGTCCTGGTCGGGCTCGTTGCGGTCGGGGCCCAGCAGGTGGTCGATCAGGTGGTCGGCGCCCATGCCGACGGACCGGTGGATCGCGGCCATCTGCACCCGGTGGCCTGCCTGGCGGAACGCCTCCCACCAGGTCACCGCGTGCAGATAGGTGCTGTCGACCAGGGTTCCGTCCACGTCGAACACAGCGGCCCGAGGCCCACCTGCCGTCATGCCTCCTCCACCCCACCAGTTGCCCTCATGTGGCCGGCCCCTCACGTCACTGTCCCCCTGGCCTCGGCCGGCGGCAAGCGGTGCCCGACGTCCGGCGGTGCTGCCTGCCTGGGCCCGAAGGGGCGTTCGTCCGGTCGTGGCTATCTGCCTGCCGAGGCGTTAGGGCCGCCGGCGTTCGGGAACGCGTGGGGCGGGCGCGCCGGGTCGGCCGGGCGCCCACCGGCACACGGAGGCGGAGGCGGATGGGACACGACGGAGATGTCATCGCCGAGCTGACTTCCGACCACAGGGAGGTCGAAGCGCTCTTCTCGCGGTTCGAGGACACGCCACCCGGCAGCGACGACCGCAAACGCCTCGCGGACGAGATCACGATCGAGTTGGTGCGGCACGCGGTGGCGGAGGAGGAGCACCTGTATCCGGCGGTGCGCGAGCACCTGGAGGGCGGTGACGCCCTGGCCGACCGGGAGATCGCCGACCATGAGCGCGTCGAACGGCTCCTGAAGGAGCTGGAGGGCCGCGACCCCCAGGACCTGGACTTCAGTCGTCTCATGGTGAAGCTGCGGACCGAGGTGACCGCGCATGTGCGGGACGAGGAGCACAGGCTGTTCCCGCAGCTCCGGGAGGGTGTCCACTCCTTCATCCTGGAAAGTCTGGGGAGGAAGGTCCGGGAGGCGAAGAAGAGCGCGCCCACCCGGCCCCACCCCTCGGCACCGAGCACCCCGCCGGCCAACAAGCTGCTCGCCCCGGGACTGGGCCTGGTGGACCGGGTCCGGGACTTCCTCACCGGACGCGGCCAGGGAAACCCATGAGCGGCACGGAGGACACCTCGGCGGAGCCCGAGGAGGGGCTGCGGTACGACGCCACCCCGTATCTGCCCCGGCGCGGAGGGCTGCCGGCCCATCGCCGTGCCGCGGCGGACTGCCAGGGCTGTCCGCTGTTCCGGAACGCCTCGCAGACCGTCTTCGGCGCGGGCAGCACCTCGGCACGCATCATGCTCGTCGGTGAGCAGCCGGGCGACCAGGAGGACCGGCAGGGGAAGCCCTTCGTCGGGCCGGCCGGCGGCCTGCTGCACAAGGCGTTGCGGGAGGCGGGCCTGGACGAGGACCAGGCGTACTTCACCAACGCCGTCAAGCACTTCAAGTTCTCCGCGGCGACGCGGGGCAAGCGCCGCATCCACAAGCCTCCCAGTCTGCGGGAGATGACCGCCTGCCGCCCCTGGCTGGCCGCCGAACTGCGGCTGGTCGCCCCCGAGGTGGTGGTGGCCCTCGGGTCGACCGCGGGCAGGGCGCTGCTGGGGCCGTCGTTCCGGGTGACGAAGGACCGGGGCGTCCTGATCCCGCTCACTCAGGAGAGCGCCTCCGGAGGCAAGGCCGCGCCAGGCACGGGTGCCGACGGACAGGCATATGTGGTCGCCACGCTCCACCCGGCGGCGATTCTGCGTGCCGAGGACCGCGAGGCGCCGTATGCGGGGCTGGTGTCGGATCTGCGGGTGGCGGTCGGGGCGCTGGAACGGGATTCCTGACAGGCGCGGGATGCCTGCCGACACGTTGTTCGGTGGCCGGATGCCGCCGGGGAGGCCATGGTGGAAAGTGGCGGCCGACGGCTGCCCGCCGTGGTGACGGGCCGACGACGCGCACCGAGGAAGAGGTGTCATCGGTTTCCGCTCGGGTACCCGGGTGGCACAGGCACTCCCGGCACGGCCCGGGCTGCGGGGCCGCCGAGCCCCGGGCCGCCGACGCGACGGACGGGTGACGTGTAACGGCGCACGACGCCGCACGGGTCCTGGACCCGGCTCCGGGTTTCCTCACCGCATACGGGAAGGACACCACATGGCACGGAACGGCGCCCCCTACTCCTCCCCCGCGGGGTTCGACGGCGCCCGGACGGCCGCGCTGTCCCGGGCGCTGCGTGAACGGGTGGACGCCGAGGTGCGCTTCGACGCGGGAAGTCGCGGGGCGTACAGCACCGACGGGTCGAACTACCGTCAGGTGCCGATCGGTGTGGTGGTGCCCCGCAGTGTCGAGGCCGGTGCGGCGGCCGTCGGTGTCTGCGCGGAGTTCGGTGCGCCGGTGCTCTCCCGTGGTGGTGGGACGAGCCTGGCGGGGCAGTGCACCAACACCGCTGTCGTCTTCGACTGGACGAAGTACTGCGACCGCCTGGTGTCGCTCGATGCGGAGCGGCGGCGCTGTGTGGTCGAGCCCGGTATCGTCCTGGACGATCTCAACCGTCAACTCGCCGGCACGCGGCTGAATTTCGGGCCGAAGCCGGCCACCCACAGTCACTGTGCGCTGGGCGGGATGATCGGCAACAACGCGTGCGGCGCCTCCGCGCAGGCGTACGGGAAGACCGTGGACAACGTGCGGCGGCTGGACGTCCTCACCTACGACGGGACCCGGATGTGGGTCGGGCCGACGTCGGACGACGACTATGCCCGGGTCGTCGAGGGCGGTGGCCGTCGCGCGGAGATCTACCAGGGGCTGCGACGGCTCGTCGACCGGCACCTGGCCGAGGTGCGGCGCGGCTATCCCCGTATCCCCCGCCGGGTGTCCGGCTACAACCTGGATTCCCTGCTGCCGGAGAACCACTTCGATCTCGCCAAGGCCCTGGTGGGCAGCGAGGGAACGCTGGTGACCATTCTCCACGCCGAGCTGGACCTGGTGCCGGTGCCGCCGTGCGATGCCATCGTCGCGCTCGGTTACGAGGACATCTGTGCGGCCGCGGACGACGTGCCCCGCCTGCTGGAGCACTGCCGCCCGACCCAGTTGGAGGCGCTGGACGGCCGGATGGCGCAACTGATGCGGGAGGAGCACGCCTACCTCGATTCGCTGGAGCGCCTGCCGGACGGCGACAGCTGGCTGCTGGTGCAGTTCAGCGGGGAAAGCCTCGAGGAGGTCGACGCGCAGGGGCAGGAGCTGCTGCGGGCGTTGGGACGGCGGGAGGACGACGCGTCGGTGGCGTTCTCGGACGATCCGGAGCGCGAACAGGAGATGCTCAGGGCGCGGGAGGCGGGGCTGGGCGTCACCGCCCGGCCGCCGGACGACCGGGAGACCTGGGAGGGCTGGGAGGACTCCGCGGTGCCGCCGGACCGACTGGGCGACTATCTGCGGGATCTGAAGGAGCTGTTCGCGGAGTTCGACTACGATCACCCGTCCCTGTACGGGCACTTCGGTCAGGGGTGTGTGCACACCCGTATCCCGTTCGCCCTCAAGCAGGCGGAGGGGGTTGCGGAGTTCCGCAGGTTTCTGTCCCGGGCGGCCGACCTGGTCGTCTCGTACGGCGGTTCGCTCTCCGGTGAGCACGGGGACGGGCAGGCGCGCGGCGAGCTGCTGCCGAAGATGTTCAGCGGTGAAATCATCGCGGCGTTCGGTGAGTTGAAGGCGCTGTTCGATCCGGACAACCGGATGAACCCGGGCAAGGTCGTCGCGCCGCACCGGGCCGACGAGCACCTCCGGCTCGGCTCGCGCTGGCGCCCGTTCGCCGGCCCGACGCACTTCGGGTTCCCGCAGGACGACCACTCGTTCCGGCGGGCCGTGCTGCGCTGTGTCGGCATCGGCAACTGCCGCTCCCACACCGGCGGGGTGATGTGCCCGTCCTATCGCGCCACGAAGGAGGAGGAGCACTCGACGCGGGGCCGTGCCAGGCTGCTGTCGAGATGCTCGACGGTCACGCCGACGCGACGGTCACCGGCGGCTGGCGGTCCCCCGAGGTCCGTGACGCGCTCGATCTGTGCCTGGCGTGCAAGGGCTGCAAGTCCGACTGCCCCACCGGTGTCGACATGGCGACGTACAAGGCGGAGTTCCTGGCGCACCACTACGCCGGCCGGCTCCGGCCCGCGGCCCACTACTCGATGGGCTGGCTGCCGCTCTGGGCGAGCCTGGCCCAGGCGGCCCCCCGCCCGGTCAACGCCCTTCTGCACGCACCGGTGTGGGGGCGGTTGGGCAAGCGGCTGGCGGGGGTGGCCACCGAGCGCGACGCGCCTCCGTTCGCCGAGGAGTCGTTCACGCAGTGGTGGTCGGCCAGGGACGGCACTCCGCCGGACCCCGGGGACGAACGGGCGGTGCTGCTCTGGCCCGACACGTTCACCAACCACTTCCACCCGGGCATCGCACGGGCGGCGGTGCGGCTGCTGGAGGACGCCGGGTTCCGGGTGGCGGTCCCCGCCCGCCCCGTGTGCTGCGCACTGACCTGGATCTCGACGGGCCAACTCGCCACCGCCGCCCGTGTATTGCAACGGACGGTGGATGTGCTGCGGCCCTGGATCGCGGCCGGTACGCCGGTCATCGGGCTGGAGCCGTCCTGTGCGGCGGTGTTCCGGTCCGACGCGCCGGAGCTGTTCCCCGAGGACCTGGACGTCGAGCGACTGGCCGGGCTGTTCCGGACGCTGGCCGAGCAGCTCGTCGGGCACGCCCCGGAGGGCTGGCGCCCGCCGGTGCTGAACCGGCGGGCAATGGTGCAGACGCACTGCCATCAGCACGCGGTGCTCAAGGACGACGCCGACCGGGAGCTGATGCGGCGGGCCGCCCTGGACGCCGGGGTGCTCGACGCCGGATGCTGCGGCCTGGCCGGCAACTTCGGCTTTGAACGGGGTCATCACGAACTGTCCATGGATATCGGCGAGTTGGGTGTCCTGCCCGCCGTCCGCCGGGCCTCGCCACCGGACCTGGTGCTGGCCGACGGCTTCAGCTGCCGCACCCAGATCGACGCCGGCGGGACCGGCCGGACCGCGATGCACCTGGCCGAGGCCCTGGCCCTGGGGCTGGACGGGCCGCTGCCGGCGGAACACCCGGAGCGTGCCGTCGAGCGGCCGGCGGTACCGGCCCGCGATGCCCGGCTGGCCGGCGGTGCCGTGGCCGCGCTGGGCGTCCTGGGCGGCGCCACCGCCGGCGCCGTACTGCGTCATCGACGTTCCGCGGTCCGCGGTCCGGCAGGAAAGGACCGTGCCATGCGCTGCCCCTGACCACTCTCCCTGCACAGGAAAGCTTCACAGGAAAGAGGAAGCACCGTGTCGATGAAGGTCTCCGACTACATGCTCCGGCGCCTGCGCGACTGGGGCGTCGAGCACGTCTTCGCCTACCCCGGCGACGGCATCAACGGGCTGCTCGCCGCCTGGGAGCGGGCCGCCGACAACCCACGGTTCATCCAGGCCAGGCACGAGGAGATGGCCGCGTTCCAGGCGGTCGGGTACGCCAAGTTCTCCGGCCGGGTCGGGGTCTGTGCGGCGACGTCCGGGCCCGGCGCGATCCATCTGCTCAACGGCCTCTACGACGCCAAGCTGGACCATGTGCCCGTGGTGGCGATCGTCGGCCAGACCAACCGCAGCGCCATGGGCGGCTCCTACCAGCAGGAGGTCGATCTGCAGAGCCTGTACAAGGACGTCGCCTCGGACTTCTGCGACACGGTGATGGTGCCCGAGCAGTTGCCGAACGCCATCGACCGCGCCATGCGCACCGCGTACGGGCGGCGTTCGGTCACCGCGGTCATCGTCCCCGCGGACGTCCAGGAGCTGGACTACGCGCCGCCGACGCACGCGTTCAAGATGGTCCCCTCCAGTCTGGGCCTGTGCTCCTACGCGCCGGTGCCGACGGACCGCGAGCTCTCCCGCGCGGCGGAGGTCCTCAACGCGGGCGACAAGGTGGCCATGCTGATCGGCCAGGGCGCGCGCGGCGCCCGCGACCAGGTCGAGGAGGCCGCGGACCTGCTCGGCGCCGGTGTCGCCAAGGCACTGCTGGGCAAGGACGTCCTGCCCGACGACCTGCCGTATGTCACCGGGGCGATCGGCCTGCTGGGGACCCGGCCCTCGTACGAGATGATGCGGGACTGCGACACCCTGCTCGTGGTGGGTTCCAACTTCCCCTACACGCAGTTCCTGCCGGATCTGGACCAGGCAAGGGCAGTGCAGATCGACATCGATCCGCACATGGTGGGGATGCGCTACCCGTTCGAGGTCAATCTCGTCGGGGACGCCGCCCAGACCCTCAAGCACCTGCTGCCGCTGATCAGGCACAAGAAGCACGGCAGTTGGCGTAAGAAGATCGAGAAGGACACCGCGCGGTGGTGGGAGGTGATGGAGCGCCGGGCCGCCGTCGAGGCGGATCCGATCAACCCCGAGTACGTGGCGCATGCGCTCGACGCGCTGCTGCCGGACGACGTCATCCTGACCGCGGACTCCGGGTCGGCCGCGAACTGGTACGCCCGCCATCTGCGGATGCGCGGCCGGATGCGCGGTTCGCTGTCCGGGACGCTGGCGACGATGGGCCCGGGGGTGCCGTATGCGATCGGGGCGAAGTTCGCCCACCCGGGCCGGCCGGCGCTGGCGCTGGTCGGGGACGGCGCGATGCAGATGAACGGCATGGCGGAGCTCGTCACGGTGGCCAAGTACTGGCAGGAGTGGGAGGACCCCAGGCTGATCGTCGCGGTCCTGAACAACCTCGATCTCAACCAGGTGACGTGGGAGATGCGGGCCATGTCCGGCGCTCCCCAGTTCCTGGCCTCCCAGTCACTGCCCGACGTGCCCTACGCCGACTTCGCGCGGTCCATCGGCCTGGACGGCGTCCGGGTGGAGGAACCGGGCGGGGTGGAGTCCGCCTGGCGCCAGGCGCTGCACGCCGACCGGCCGTTCGTGATCGACTTCCGTACCGATCCCGCCGTCCCGCCCATCCCGCCGCACGCCAGTCTCGACCAGATCGAGGCCGCGGCGGCCTCCGTCCTCAAGGGGGACAGCGACCGCGCCGCGATGATCCGGCAGGGATTCAAGGCAAAGGTGCAGGAGATGCTGCCCGGACACCACCACCGCGGCTCCTGACCGGGAATCCGGCATGCCCGCTTCCCCGGCCGGGGCCTCGGGGCCGCTGGTGGACGAGGTGACCACCGCCGCCTACACCGTCCCCACCGACGCCCCGGAGGCCGACGGCACCCTTGCCTGGGACTCCACCACCCTGGTGGTGGTGCACGTCCGCTCCGGCACCACCACCGGGCTGGGCTACACCTACGGCGCACCGGTCACGGCACACGTCGTCGACGACCAGCTGTCCGCCGTGGTCGTCGGCCGGTGCGCGCTCGACGTCCCGGCGGCCAACGAGGCGATGAACCGCGCGGTGCGCAACGCCGGCCGCCCCGGCCTGGTCGCCGGTGCGCTGAACGAGGCGATGAACCGCGCGGTGCGCAACGCCGGCCGCCCCGGCCTGGTCGCCGGTGCGCTGTCCGCCGTCGACACCGCGCTGTGGGACCTCAAGGCCAGGCTGCTGGAGCTGCCCCTGGTCCGGCTGCTCGGCGCCGCCCGCCCTGAGGTACCGGTGTACGGCAGCGGCGGCTTCACCACCTACGACGTCCGGCGCCAGGATCACCAACTGCGGGGCTGGGTGGCCGATCAGGGCATTCCGCGCGTCAAGATCAAGATCGCCGAGTCCTGGGGAACGGCGGAGTCCCGGGACCGGCGGCGGATCGCCCAGGCACGACACAGCATCGGCGAGGCGGCCGAGCTGTACGTCGACGCCAACGGCGGCTACACCCGGAAACAGGCGATCCGGCTCGACAGCTACCTGATGGAGCATCAGGTGACCTGGTTCGAGGAACCGGTCTCCTCCGACGACCTCACGGGCCTCGCCCAGATCCGCGCGGCGACCGCCGTCGACGTGGCCGCCGGGGAATACGGCTACACCCTGCCGTACTTCCGGCAGCTGCTGGGCGCGGAGGCGGTCGACTGCGTCCAGGCCGACATCACCCGCTGCGGCGGCCTCACGGTCTGGCTGCGCGTCGCCGCGCTGGCCCAGGCGTCCGGGATGGAGATCTCCGGTCACTGCGCCCCACATCTGCACGCGCACGCCGCGGCCGCGGTCCCGAACCTGCGGCACCTGGAGTGGTTCCACGACCACGTCCGCATCGAGAACCGCCTCTTCCACGGCACCCTCGATCCGACGGGCGGAGCCGTCCGGCCGGGCACCGACGGCGCCCCGGGGCACGGCCTGTCGCTCCGCGACGAGGAAGCCGAGCCGTACCGGGTGGGCTGAGCCCGAGTCACCGTGAGCACCCGCCGGCCGGCCGCCGGGCCCGGTACACGCCGCCAGCCCCACGGACCACTCCGGGTAGCGCCACCCGGGCACCCGAGCTCAACTGAAACGGGCGGGCGACTCCCGGGCAGTCGGCCTCCCCCACGGCCGACGGCCCCGACATCCGGCCCGGCAGCCGCGTCGTCAACCACCCCAGACAACACCCCCAACAGACCGAGGAGGTCCCCGTGCCCGCAGGTTCCAGCAGGAAGCGTGAGCGCCAGTACGAGCACATCAAGGAGGGCGCAGAGAAGCGGGGCGAGTCCACCGAGCGAGCCAAGGAGATCGCCGCCCGGACCGTGAACAAGGAGCGGGCCCGCTCCGGCGAGTCCCGCACGGCGAGCCGGGTCTCCCTCCAGGACCCCAAGTCCGCCCCGCAGCGCGGCGGCGAACGCTCGCACCGCGGCGCCCAGGGACCGACCAAGGACCAGCTCTACGAGGAGGCGAAGAAGCGCCACGTCGAAGGCCGCTCGTCGATGAACAAGGACGAACTGCGCAGGGCCCTCGGCCGCTGATCCCCTGGGGGCGTCTTCCGTCCGGCCGTGCCTTGCCCCCGTTCTGCGTAATGCCCGGCGTCCGGCGAACGGCCAGGCAGGGTGCGATGCAGCGAGCACCACCGGTGTGCCATGGACCGCATCGCCGAGGAGGGCCGGACATGCTGTTCCGGAGGACGACGGAAAGGGCGGAACGGAAGGCCCGCCAGGTCACCCTTTCCGCCTACACCGCGGTGGACGGCCGCGCCCCGGTCTCGGAGGCCGCGCGGGCCCTGTTGCGCAAGGCGTTCCCCGACCACTGGTCGTTCCTCCTGGGCGAGATCGCCCTGTACAGCCTGGTGGTGCTGGTGCTGACCGGCAGCTACCTGACCATGTACTTCGAGCCGAGCATGTCCCGGAGCGTCTACCACGGCTCGTACGGGCCGCTGCGCGGACTGACGGTGTCGGACGCCTACAGGTCGACGGTGCACATCAGCTTCGACGTCCGGGGCGGCCTGCTGATCCGCCAGATCCACCACTGGGGGGCCCTGGTCTTCGTCGCCGCGCTCGGGGTGCACATGCTGCGGGTCTTCTTCACCGGCGCGTTCCGCAGGCCGCGCGAGGGCAACTGGGTGATCGGCGTGACGCTGTTCATGCTGGCCCTGCTGGAGGGGTTCGGCGGCTACTCCCTCCCCGACGACCTGCTGTCCGGCACCGGCCTGCGGACGGCGAACACCATCGTGCTGTCGCTGCCGATCGTCGGCACGTACCTGAGCTATTTCCTCTGGGGCGGCACCTATCCCGGGCACATCCTGCTGCCCCGGCTCTACACCGTGCATGTGCTGTTCGTCCCGGGGTTGCTGATCGCGCTGATCGGGCTGCATCTGCTGCTGGTGGTGTACCTCAAGCACACCCACTGGCCGGCGCCCGGGCACACCAACCGCAACGCCGTCGGGCAGCCGATGTTCCCGCACTTCATCGCCAAGTCCACCGGGCTGTTCCTGATGGTCTCCGCGGTGCTCACCCTGCTCGGCGGGCTGGCCCAGATCAACCCGGTCTGGGACTTCGGGCCGTACCACAGCGACCAGGACTCCACGAACGCCCAGCCCGACTGGTACGTGGGTTTCCTCGAAGGGGCGCTGCGCCTGATGCCCGCCTGGGAGACCAACGTGGCGGGCCACACCTTCATGTGGAACGTCCTGATCCCGGCCGTCATCCTGCCCGGCCTGCTGTTCCTGATGCTCTACGCCTATCCGTTCTTCGAGCGGTGGGTCACCGGCGATCTGGCCGAACACCATCTCTGCGACCGGCCCCGCGACTTCCCCACCCGTACGGCGCTGGGCGTGGCCGCCATCGTCGGCTACGCCGTGCTGCTGGCGGCCGGTGGCAACGATGTGTTCGCCAGTCTCTTCCGGGTCTCGGTGGAGGCCCTGACCTGGATCTTCCGGGTGGCGCTGGTCGTCGGGCCGGTCGTCGCGTTCCTGGCGACCAAGAGGATCTGCCTGGCCTTGCAGGACCGCGACCGGCAACTGCTGACGGAGGGCCGCGAGACGGGTCATGTGGTGCAGAGCGTGTACGGCGGGCTGCGCGAGACCCATGAGCCGGTGGCGGCCGGCCGGCGCTACCGCATGCTGGCCAGGGACGTGCCCGCGCCACTGCCGGCCGCCGGCGACCGGGCGCCGCGGCGGGCCCGGCTGCGCGCCGCGCTCAGCGCGTGGTACTTCCGCGACCGGGTCGAGATGCCGATGGCCCTGGAGGAGCAGCGCCGGATCGAGGAAACGGTGGCGGGCCCGGCTCTCAGCGCCGGCGAGAAAGGCGAGGGATAGCGCGCCGGGACGTGGCCGGTCCGTCTCAGTGGTCGCGCTGCGCGAACTCGAAGACCATGCCGAACACCGACCCGCCCGTGACACCCGCCCCGATCAGGAAGACCCACAGTCCGTAGACGAGTCCCAGGGCGAGCAGGGTCACGCCGAAGGCCACCGCGATCGGGTAACCGCTGCGCGGCGGGAAGAAGTCGACCTCTCCGGCGCGCTCGTGGATCGCCGAGTCCTCGGTGTCCTCGGGGCGTTCTCCTTTGCGGCGGTAGTTCATGGCGCAGAAGAACGAGATGACCGATGCCATGCCGAAGGAGACGGCGAGCGCGGCGGCGCCGGCCGGCTCCCGGGCCAGCCAGATGTAGAAGGCGTCGGTGACGAAGAAGAAGGCGGCCACGCCCGCGAAGAGATACGACTCCGCTTTCATGTGCTCTGCTCTCCGAGGGTGTCGGGGGTGGGTTCGACATTTCCGCGCTCGCCTTCCGGCAGCGCCCGCACCTGGGGGTGGTGCAGATCGAACGCGGGCGAATCGGAACGGACGCGGGGCAGCGCCTCGAAGTTGTGCCGGGGCGGCGGACAGCTGGTCGCCCACTCCAGCGAACGCCCGAAGCCCCAGGGGTCGTCGACGTCGACCGTGGGCGCGTGCCGGGAGGTTTTCCAGACGTTGTAGAGGAACGGCAGGGTGGAAAGGCCCAGCAGCAGCGCGCCGCTCGACGAGACGGTGTTGAGCACGGTGAAACCGTCGGCGGCGAGGTAGTCGGCATAGCGCCGCGGCATTCCGCTCTCGCCCAGCCAGTGCTGGACGAGGAAGGTGGTCTGGAAGCCGAGGAAAAGGGTCCAGAAGTGCAGCTTCCCCAGCCGCTCGTCCAGCATCTTGCCGGTGAACTTCGGCCACCAGAAGTGGAAACCGGCGAACATCGCGAACACGACCGTGCCGAACACCACGTAGTGGAAGTGGGCCACGACGAAGTACGAGTCGGAGATGTGGAAGTCCATCGGCGGCGACGCCAGGATGACACCCGTCAGACCACCGAAGGTGAACGTGATCAGGAAGCCGATCGCCCACAGCATCGGCGTCTCGAAGGACAGCGAGCCCTTCCACATCGTGCCGATCCAGTTGAAGAACTTCACGCCGGTCGGCGCGGCGATGAGGAAGGACATCAGGGAGAAGAAGGGCAGCAGCACCCCGCCGGTGGCGAACATGTGATGCGCCCACACCGACGCCGACAACATCGTGATGGCGATCGTCGCGCCGACCATCCCCACGTAACCGAAGACCGGTTTCCGACTGAACACCGGAATGATCTCGCTCACCACCCCGAAGAACGGCAGCGCGACGATATAGACCTCCGGATGACCGAAGAACCAGAACAGGTGCTGCCACAGCAACGCGCCGCCGAAAGCCGGGTCGTAGACATGGGCCCCGAGTTTGCGGTCGGCGAGCAGGGCCAGCAGCGCGGCGGTCAGGACCGGAAAGGCCAGCAGGGCCAGGATGGAGGTGAAGAGGATGTTCCAGGTGAAGATGGGCATGCGGAACATCGTCATGCCCGGGGCGCGCAGCGTGATGATGGTGGCGATGAAATTCACCGCGCCCAGCGTGGTGCTCAGACCGGCCACGACGAGTCCGGCCGCCCACAGGCTGCCGCCGGCGCCCGGAGTGTGGTCCGCGCGGTTCAGCGGCGCATAGGCGAACCAGCCGAAGGAGGCGGCGCCGCCCGGCACGACGAGCCCGGAGACCACGGTCAGGCCACCGAAGAGAAAGAACCAGTACGTCAGGGCGTTGAGGCGGGGAAAGGCGACATCGGGCGCCCCGATCTGCAGGGGCATGACGGCATTGGCGAAACCGGCGAAGGTGGGCGTCGCGAAGAGCAGCATCATCACCGTGCCGTGGATGGTGAACAGCTGGTTGTACTGCTCGTGGCTGAAAAACTGGAGGCCGGGCCGGGCCAGTTCCGCGCGCATCAGCAGCGCCAGCAGACCCGCGAAGAGGAAGAATCCGAAAGCCGTCGCGAGGTACATGTTCCCGATCACCTTGTGATCGGTGGTCGTCAGGTATTTCATGATCCGGCGGCCCGCCCTGACCCGCGGATTACCGGACCCGTCGAGCAGTTCGCGGTGAACGGTCTGGCCTACGTGTGACATGGCTCCTCCGGAGCACGGTGACCGGGTACGGATTCCGGCGCGACGGCCCGATTCGTGTGTAGCCGGTCGCCGCCCCCGCCCCCGCCGCGCCACACCGGCAGCGCCGGTTGTTGCTCCGTACAGCCCGTTTGGGCGCAGCGGGCAACGGTTATGCGACTCCCGAAGACCCGCAGGCACCGAGCGAGGGCGGTGAGGCGACGCATGACCGACCGGCGGTCGCGGCCCGGCGCGACGGCAGCTCGCGCCGACGCGGTGAGCGGACCGCACCCCTTGCGGAACTACGCACTGCTGGCCGACGGCGAACGGGGCGTCCTGGTCGGCCAACGCGGCGACTATGCCTGGCTGTGCGCACCGCACTGGGACTCCGACGCGGTCTTCACCACACTGATCGGCGGCGGCAGCAGCTACGTCGTCACGCCCACCGGCCGCTTCGTGTGGGGCGGCCACTACGAACCGGGCTCTCTGATCTGGCGCAGCCGCTGGGTCACCGACGACGGCATCGTCGAGTGCCGCGAGGCGCTGGCCTTCCCCGCTGAGCCGGGGCGCGCCGTGATGCTGCGCCGGGTCCTCGCCCGGGAGGCCACCACCCGGCTGTCGGTCGTGCTGACGCCCGGTGCCGGTTTCGACGCCCATCCGCTGCGCGAGGTGGCGCGCGACTCCGGCGGTGTCTGGCGCGGGCGTACCGGTGACCTGTGGCTGCGCTGGTCGGGCGCGCGGACGGCGCAGCCGACCGGGCCGGGCGGCTGCCGGCTGGCCATGGAGCTGACCGTCGAGGCGGGCACCCCGCACGACCTGGTGCTGGAACTGGCGGACCGTCCGCTCACCGACGCCCCGCCCGATCCGGATGCCTGCTGGCGGGCGACGGAGGATGCCTGGCGGGATGCCGTTCCCGACCTGGCGCGGACGGTCGCGCCGGCGGACGCCCGGCAGGCGGCCGCGGTGCTCCGCGGGTTGACAGGCAGTACCGGCGGCATGGTCGCGGCGGCGACGACCAGTCTCCCGGAGCGCGCCGAGGAGGGCCGCAACTACGACTACCGCTACGTGTGGATCCGGGACCAGTGCTACGCCGGCCAGGCAGCGGCCGCCGCGGGCATCCCCGTGCTGCTGGACGACGCGGTCCGGTTCGCGACCGCGCGGCTGCACGAGGACGGTCCCCGGCTCGCGCCCGCCTACCGCATGGACGGCCGCCGCCTCCCCAGCCCCCGCCGGCTCGACCTGCCGGGCTACCCGGGCGGCTTCGACCGCGTCGGCAACCAGGTCAACGAACAGTTCCAACTCGACGCCTTCGGCGAGGCGTTGCTGCTGCTGGCCGCCGCTGCCGGGCACGACCGGCTGGACGCGGACGGCCGGCGGGCCGTGGAGATCGCCGCGGAGGCGATCGGCCGGCGCCGTCACGACGCCGACGCCGGCATCTGGGAGCTGGCGCCGCGCAGTTGGGCGCACAGCCGGCTGATCTGCGCCGCCGGGCTGCGGGCCGCCGTCCGCAGCGGCGTGGCACCGCGGCGGTCCGGGGCGTGGACGGCGCTGGCCGACGCCCTCGTCGCGGAGACCACCGCGGACAGCCTGCACCCCTCCGGCCGGTGGCAGCGCGCGCCCGACGATCCCGGGCTGGACGGCTCACTGCTCCTCCCGGCGATCCGGGGCGCGCTGCCCGCCGACGATCCGCGTTCGGTCGCCACCCTGGACGCCTACATCGAGGACCTGTCGGTGGAGCACTTCGCCTACCGCTTCCGCCATGACGACCGCCCCCTGGGGGACGCCGAAGGCGCGTTCCTGCTGTGCGGTTTCGTCACCGCGCTCGCCGAGCACCAACTGGGCCGGGAGGTGAGCGCGTTCCGCTGGTTCGAGCGCAACCGCGGCACCTGCGGCCCGTCGGGCCTGTTCTCCGAGGAGTACGACGTCACCCAGCGGCAGCTGCGCGGCAATCTGCCCCAGGCATTCGTCCACGCGCTGATGCTGGAGTGCGCCGTACGCCTGGCCGGCCCCTGGGCGGACCGCTGACCGAACCCGCCCGCGCCCCACTCCCCGCACCCCGAAAGGCACGTCCCATGCAGCAAACGGTCGTCATCACCGGTGCCAGTGGCGGCATCGGCCGCGCCACCGCCCGCGCGTTCGCCAGGCGCGGCGCCCGCATCGGTCTGCTGGCCCGCGGCCGGAAGGGGCTGGACGCGGCGGCCCGGGACATCGTCGCGGCCGGCGGTCAGGCACTGGTGCTGCCCACGGATGTCGCCGACCCCGAAGAGGTCGAGGCCGCCGCCAATGCGGTGGAGGCCGCGTTCGGACCGATCGACGTCTGGGTCAACAACGCCTTCACCTCGGTCTTCGCGCAGTTCACCGACATCGGGCCGGACGAGTACCGCCGCGTCACGGACGTGGCCTACCTCGGCTTCGTCCACGGCACCCGCAGTGCCCTGACGCGGATGCTGCCCCGCGACGCCGGCACGATCGTGCAGGTCGGCTCGGCCCTCGGCGAGCGTTCCCTCCCACTCCAGTCCGCGTACTGCGGTGCCAAGCACGCGGTGAACGGATTCACCTCCTCGGTCCGCACCGAACTCCTGCACCACCGGAGCAAGGTACGGCTCACCGTCGTCCAGATGCCCGCCGTCAACACCCCGCAGTTCTCCTGGGTCCGTTCGCGCCTGCCGCACCACCCGCAGCCGGTACCGCCCATCTACCAGCCCGAGGTGGCCGCCCGCGCCGTGCTCCACGCCGCCGACCATCCGCGCCGCAAGCAGTACTACGTCGGCGGCTCGACCGTGGCCACGCTCCTCGCCAACCGCGCCGCGGGCGCCCTGCTCGACCGCTACCTGGCCCGCACCGGCTACGACTCACAGCAGACGGACCAGCAGGTGCCCCCCGGCCGGCCCGACAACCTGTGGCTGCCGCTCGACGGCGAGGACGGCCACGACTTCGGCGCCCACGGCATCTTCGGCGACCGCGCCCACGAACGCGCCCCGCAGCAGTGGGCGGCCCGCAACCTCTGGACGCTGCTCGGCGGCCTCACCGCCGCCGGCGCGCTGGCGGCCACCCTGCCACGGTGCGGGCGAGCCTGCCTGCGCCGGAAGCCCACCATGGGACGAAGGAGGACGACATGACCGTGCCCCAACCACCCGGTCCGCCCGGGCCCACCCGGCCGGACCCGGTTCCGCCCACACCGGGCCCGACCCCCGGTCCGCTCGGCCCCGAACCGGGTCCCGCCCCCGGACCGGTCCCCGCGCCGGGCCCCGACCCCGTACCCACGCCCCCGCCGGGCCCCGAACCCGACCCGGTGCCGCCCGCCCCGACACCGCCGACCCCCGGCCCCGAACCGGGCCCGGCCCCCGACCCACGCCCCGCCTGACACATCGTCACGTGTGGGCACGGCCCGGCCCGGGACGGGACGTCACTCGCCGGGTGCCAGGGTGCGAGCGACGATGCGTGCCGCATCCGCGATCAGGGCGTCGTCCACGGGTGCGTCCTTGCTGGTCTTCGACGTCAGTACGGCCAGCACGATCGGGGTCTTCCTGGTGGTCCAGGCAACGCCGACGTCGTTGGCGGACGCGTAGTCCCCGGTGCCTGTCTTGTCGCCGACGACCCAGCGGTGCGGCAGACCGGCGCGGAACCGTTGCGCGCTGGTGGTGTTGCCCCTGAGCCAGTCGACCAGTCGCTCGCGGTCGTCGGCGGCCAGGGCCCGGCCCACCGTCAGCTGCCCGTAGCTCCTGCCGATCGCCTCCGGGGTGGTGGTGTCGCGCAGGTCGCCGGGCCGGGCGGAGTTCAGGTCGGGCTCCCAGCGGTCGAGCCGGCTGACCGGGTCGCCGATCGACCGGAAGAACCGGGTGAGGCCGGCGGGGCCGCCGATCTGGCGCAGCAGGAGGTTCCCCGCCGTGTTGTCGCTGTACTGGATCGCGGCGGCGCACAGGTCGCCCACCGTCATCCCGGAGTCCACGTGCTCCTTGGTCTTCGGGGAGTACGGCACGAGGTCCGCAGCCGGGTAGTGGATCACCTTGTCCAGCGGTGCGCAGTGTGCCTGGTCGCGCAGGACCGCGGCGGCCGCGACCGTCTTGAACGTCGAGCACATCGCGAACCGCTCCTGCGCGCGGTGGGCGACGGTCTGCCCGGTGCGTACGTTGTGCGCGTACACGCCCAGGCGAGCCCCGTACCGGCGCTCAAGGGCCCGCAACTCATCCAACTCGCCTGCTGCCCACCGGAGTTGCCGCGATGCGACGGCGTCCGCCGGCGACCCGGCGGAGGCGAGCAGGGCGGTGGTGGACGCGGCGAGGCCGGCCCTGAGCAGGCGGCGGCGCGGCAGAGGGGTGGCGCTGGTCATGTGCAGAGGTCTCCCGGTTCGTCGGTCGGTCGTCCGTGGCTCGTAGGTCGCTCGTCCGTGGTTGCGGTCCGCGCAGCCCGACCGTGCGCGGCTTCGACGAGGCACAGCGAAGCAGCCGTCCCGCACCCATGTCCAAGAGTGAACTTTGAAGGGCCCATAACTTCTTGATATGACTCCAGGGTGGACCTACTCGCGCACCTCGAGGCATACGTCGCGGCCGTCGACGAGGCGAGCTTCTCGCGCGCCGCCGAGCGGCTCGGAATCGCCCAGCCGCTCCTGAGCCGTCGCATCAAGACGCTGGAGGCACACTTCGACGGCCCGCTGTTCGACCGCTCCCGGCGCCAGGTCGCGACCACCGAACTGGGCGTGCTGCTCCTGCCGTACGCCCGGGACGTGCTGGACCGGGCGCAACGGCTGCGGCGCGTCGCCCGGTCGGCCCGCCGGTCGGCGGTGCGGGCCGTCGGGGTCCCGGCGGACTGCGGTCCGGATGCGCTGGCCCGGGTCATCCGCGCCGGCGCCGAGCACGGCACCACGTTCGGCGTGCGGGAGCTGCCGCCGGCGGAGCGCCTGGCGGGCCTGGCCGACGCCTCGCTGGCGTATGCGCTGGTACGCGTCCCACCGGAGAACGCCGCGCTACGCGTACCGCTCGGCCTGGCCTCCGCCCCCTCGGACGCGCCGGAGGCACCGGACGACGCCGGCCCGACGCCGGCCGCCGGTCGGTCGCGGACGCGCCGTCGCGCGATCCACCTGGAGGACCTACGCCCGCGGCGTGGCAGCGGCACGCGACCCGGGCGGGCGGCTGCCACGCCCATCCTGACGATGACGGAGGATCACATTCCGGACGCACAGGGCAGGTTGCTGCGTGCCATGGCGCGCGCCGGACTGCCGGAGGGCACGGTGCGCCCGGCCGGGCCCGTGGCGACGGCCCTCGCGGAGACCCTCGCCGGACAGGCCATGCTGCTGTGCGCCGAGCCGTTCGCCCGTCGGCACGGCGCACGGTGGGCACCGCTGGCCGACACCACTCTGCACCGCGGGTACGACCTGCGCGCGGCGGACTCGGCGGAGGTGCCGCACCGGCTGGCGGCGCTGTTGGCCGCCGCGGTCGGTGCCGTGGCGGCCGAGGCGGCCACGGCGGCCGCCCGGAGTGCGGGCGGCGACGCCCCGTCCCGACTGGCGGCCCACGGATGGACACCCGGCATACACCCCAGGCATCCCAGACACCCCAGGCACCGCAGACACCCCGTCCAGTCTGCATCGCCGATGACGCGGACCTCTTCGACGTCGCCGAGGCGGTGGCCGCGGAGTGGGCGGCCGTCGGTGTCCGCGGCGCGTTCCTGGCCAGGAACCTCGACACCGGCGAACAACTCGGCTTCGACGTCGAGGAGTTGGTGCCGCTCGCCTCGGTCGCCAAGGTCCCGCTCGCGCTCGTCGCACTGGACCGGATCGCGACCGGGGAACTCGACGCGGCACGTCCCGTGGTCGTCGACCCGGCCACCAGCAGCGTCGGGCCCACCGGACTGGCGGCGTTCCGGCATCCGGCGACCGTCGCCGTCGGCGACCTGCTCCTGCTGATGCTCTCGGTGAGCGACAACGCCGCCGCCGACGCGCTGTTCGGTCTCGTACCGGCGGCGGAGGTCGACGCACGCCTGCGCGCATGGGGATGCCGGGGCCTCCGCCTGCGCCACCGGCTGAACCGCATGTACGAGTGCGCCGCCGGCGCCGCCGGCAACGACTTCTCGCTCGCTCTGGAGCTGGCCATCCGCGACGACCACACGGGGCGGCACGCCATCGAGACCCTGGACCCGGCGCACGCCAACGTCGGCACCGCCACCGGCCTGGTCGACCTGCTGGACCGGGTCTGGCGGGACGACATCGCCCATCCCGACGCCTGCGCGGAACTGCGCCGGCTGATGGGACTGCAGGTGTTCACCCACCGCCTGGCGGGCGAACTGCGGGCGGACACCCTCAAGGTGAGCGGCAAGACAGGCACGTTCCTGCACCTGCGGCACGAGATCGGCGTGGTGGAATCCGAGGCCGGCGACCGCATCGCGATGGCCGCCCTCACCCGCTCCGACCGCCGCGCCAACCTCGCCCCGGACATCGACCTCACCATAGCCACCAGCGCCCGCCTGGCCTTCGAAGCCCTGCGCCACTGAGACCGCTCGGCGGAGGCACGCGCCCCGGAGCTTCACTTCGACCGGACGGAGCGAACTGCCGCCCGCACGCCGGATGAGCGCTGAGCCGTGCGCCGTTCGGGTCGGCCGGGTGTAGCGCGCGCCCGGGCGACCCGAACGACCGTGGTAGCGGTCACAGGTTGGGGTAGTCGGGCACGGGTGAGGCCGCGATGGCGTCGTCCAGGATCTTCTCCCGTGCCTCGTTGATCAGGTGGTTGAGGCTGGTGGCGACGGAGAGGATCTCGCCGGAACTCTCCCAGCCGACGATCGGGTCGGTCGACTCCTCCAAGAAGGCCATCGCCTTGCGCATGAGGCCGCGGGCTTCCGGGGTGGTGGGAAGCGCGTCTGCCTTGATCAGGTTGAGCATGGTCTCCAGTGCGTCGGCCAACGCCCGGACCGCTTCCCGCATCTCGGTTTCTTCGGAAGTCATACTCCCTACGATCGCGGACCCGGGCCGAGCCCGCCACGTCGTCGCCGGCCGGACACACGACCGTGCGACTCCTGGACGGCCCTCGGCCGCCAGGCAGCATGTCCGCGTCGGTCGAAATCGGCCGGGGCCGTCGGAAATCGCCAGGGGAAGGTGTGCTCACCGGATCGTGCCGCCCTTGACGTCCACCGGGCGGTCGTCGTGGAGCTCGCGGAACAGGCGCCTGGCCCGTGCCTGGTCCCACCGTACGGTGCTGCCCTCGGCGGTGGGGACACCGATGCCGGACACCGGGACGTTGAGCTGGGTGCCGTGGCCGCCGGTGACGCCCCGGACCGCCTGGAACATCGCGGTGAGGTCCAGCAGACCGGTGTTGCGGTCGACGAGGAGGGTGTCCAGGCCGGCGTCGAGGGCGGAGTAGACGGCGAGCGGGTTGAGCACCGTGCCGGGCTCCGCCGCCCGGTGGGCGAGGGCGGAGAGGAACTTCTGCTGGTTGCGGGTGCGGCCCAGATCGCCCTGAGCCTCCTGGTGGCGCTGGCGGACGAAGGCGAGCGCCGCGGTGCCGTTGAGGGTGTGGCAGCCCTTGGTGAAGTCGGCGCCGGACTTCTCGTCCCTGAGGTCCCGGTCCAGGCAGATCGGGACGCCGCCGACGGCGTCGACCAGGTTGACGAAGCCCGCGAAGCCCACCTCCACGTAGTGGTCGATCGTCAGGCCGGTGTTGTGTTCGACGGTGTTGACCAGCATCTTCGGGCCGCCGATCGCGAAGGAGGCGTTCAGCTTGTGCGGGGCCGGGGGGTGCCGCTTGCCGGTCATCGGGCTGGTGTAGGCCGGGACGGTCAGCCATGAGTCGCGCGGCAGACTCACCATCGTGGTGCCGGCCGCACCGGTGTGCAGCAGGATCATCGAGTCCGTGCGCCGGCCGTCGGCCGAGCCGGTGTGCAGCTGCTGCTTCTCCCGGTCGGTGAGGCCCTCCCGGCTGTCGGAGCCGACGAGGAGGTAGTTGGTGCCCTTGCCGGTCCGTTCGTCCCGGTCGTCCTGGCCGGAGGTTCCGAGGTCGACGGTGTTCTGGAGCTTGCCGTCCGCCCAGGCGAAGGCGCCGGCGGGGGCGGCGAGGAGGACGACCAGCAGTCCGACGGCCAGGCGGCGCACCGGCCGTCTGCGGCGGGAGCGGTGCGCGCGGCGCCGGGGCACGGGTCCGCTCGCCGTGGACGTCTCGCCGTCCCAGTCACCCCTCGTGCTGCTCATCTGCTCACTCTCCTCGGTCACTTCGGTGGTCTCGTCGGCGCTCACGTCGGCAGTCGTTTTGTGATCACTTCGGCGGTCAACTCTGGTCGTCTTCCGGTGGTCACTTCGTCGACAGGGGGCTCGGTTGGCGGACCGGGTCGCCGAGCAGGTGCTGGTTGGCGGTGCCGGAGCGGTGCATGCGGTGCCAGGTGAGGCGGGTGCCGAGCAGCGCGGTGACCACGGACTGGATCACGACGAGGTACAGCAGTTGCCGGTAGAAGAACAGCTGGAGCGGCAGGGCCCACAGCACGCCGAGCCGTTCGTGGTCCAGGCGCAGCGCGTACGCCGCGGTGACCATCTGGACGGCGAGGAATCCGAGCCAGACACCGAGGGCCTGCGGGGTGTTGCCGAAGCACACCCCGTAGAGGGCGAAGACGTCGACGACCGGGGCGAACAGCGGCAGCACGATCTGGAACAGCGCCAGGTAGGTCAGTCCGCGGCGGCCGAAGCGGCCGGCCGGCCCGACCTCGATCAGGGCGTGGCGGTGCTTCCACATCGACTGCAGCGTGCCGTAGCACCAGCGGTAGCGCTGGCTCCACAACTGGCGGAAGCTGCTGGGAACTTCGGTCCAGGCGACGGCCCGCTCCTCGTAGACCACGCGGCGGCCCGCGCGCCACAGGGCCATGGTGAGGTCGGTGTCCTCGGCCAGGGTGTCCTCGCTGATGCCGCCGATCGCGGTGAGCGCGTCGCGGCGGAACGCCCCGATGGCACCGGGGACCGTCGGCATGCACTCCAGCACCTCGAACATCCGCCGGTCCAGGTTGAAGCCGAGGACGTACTCCAGGTGCTGCCATTTGCCCAGCAGGCCGTCCCGGTTGCCGACCTTGGTGTTGCCGCTGACCGCGCCGATCGTCGGGTCGGCCAGTGGCTGGATCAGCTGGTGGAGGGCGTCCGGTTCAAAGACCGTGTCGGCGTCGATCACGACGATGATCTCATGACGCGCGTAGCGCAAGCCGGTACTGAGGGCCCTGGGCTTACCGGAGTTGGGCTGTTGCACCACGGTCACCCTCGGGTCGCCGATGGACCGGGCGAGCGCCGCGGTCCGGTCCGTCGACCCGTCGTCGATGACGACGATCTGCAGGTCCCGGTGGGTGGAGGCGAGCAGCGAGCGCACGGTGGACTCGATGCCCGCCTCCTCGTTGTACGCCGGGACCAGCACCGTCACGGGGTCGGTCACCTTGCGCAGCCAGGGTGCGCCGGACCGGTGCCGGTGCCGGCGCCGCACATGGACGCGGGCGAGGAAGGCGACCACCACCAGCCGGAGCACACCGAGCGCGCCGGCGATGCCCAGCGCCCAGGTCATCGCGCCCGCGAAGGTGTGCCCGAGGGACTGGATCCGGATCAGTGCACGGCCCTGAATACGCTCCAGAAGGGGGGCCGGGGCGACCAGTGAGGGCCGTCCGAGCCCGTCGGTGATCGTGGTGAAGCGGCCCACTTCCGGGTCGGCCAGCAGCTTCGCCGCCTCCTGGTACCCGAGCGCGGTCTGGCTGTACTGGCGCACCACGCCGAAAGGCGGTTTGCGGGCGGACGAGGTGGCCGCGACCAGCAGATACCCCTGGTCGGTGGCGCGTTGCGCGGCCTGCCACTCCGCGCCGCACATCGTGTCGGCGGTGGTGGTGTGCGGCATCCGCAGCAGCCGGGTGCTGACGCCGGCGGCGCCGGCCAGCGCGGTCCGGGTGAGGGAGAGTTCCCACCGGGCGCGGAGCGGCGAGGCGCTGCCCAGGTCGCCGCCGGTGTAGGTGTACGAGCCGATCTCGTGGCCGGCCTGGTGGATCCGCCGGACCAGGTCGGGGTGGCGCGCCGCCTGGTTCCCGTAGAGGAAGAAGGTGGCGTGCGCGTGGTGCGTGCGCAGCAGGTCGAGCAGGCGCGGGGTCCATACCGGATCCGGTCCCCCGTCGAAGGTGAGCGCGGCGGTGCGGAACGGCATCTGTGCGGTCTGGGCGGATCCGGCGCCGGTGACCCGCAGTACCGGCGCACCGTCGTCGGCGGATCTGGGTATCGGGCTGGTGCAGGCGCGCCGGGTACGCGCGCCGTCGACCTCGTGGGTGGTCCAGCCTTCGAAGAGCAGGGAAGCCGCAACTATGGGGAGGATCAGCAGCAGCAACAACCAGTGCCGGTGCGGGGGGTGGCGCAGCGCGTGCCGCCCCTGCCCTGACATCGCCACAAGGGGCCCTTTCTGTCGAGGAGTTGCCCGGTGGAAGGACGGCGGACGCCCGCGCGGGCACGCCGGGGCGGGCGGACGCGGGCGACGACGCCGGGGAGCAGTACCGGGGAGCGCCTGGAGGCCCGGCGGCGGTGCCCAGGAAGGCTTCACGCCACCTCGGCGGGTGTGCCTGGTGGACGTCGCATCCGCCGGGGGCGGCTCGCCGGTGCTGCCTCCCTTACGGGGCGGGGACGGTGGCGTCCGCGGGGACGGCGGACGGGGTGATGCGCTGCCCTCCGGGCGCGGTGGGTCCGGGCGTGCCGGAAGGCGCGGGGCGGCGGGGGCCGTCGGGGCCGTGGGGCTGCTGATGTCTGGCGCGTTCGGGGAGTTGGACGGCCGTGTCCGGTGCGGGTTTCCCGGCCGATTGCAGAAAGCCGCCGAACACGACGACGAGAAGCACGAGATATCCGGTGCACATGCACCCTAGGGTCAACGCCACGCGTCCCAGTAAGCGTCGGCGCCTGCCTGAGGTGTCGACAAATACGGGACGATTGCGCTGTTTACCGGGGCGAATGCTGTGGGGGGTAGCGGTTCGCATGGGGGGTGAGTGTATCCAGCTGCGCGCAATGGGGAACAGAAAGATCGGCCAGTGCTTCCCCGCCGGTGAAGCCGGCCGGGAAGCCGCCGTCGACAGGGGCGGCCACTTCTACCCAGCCCTGCCGTACTCATTCATCGCCAGACGGAATTCCAACGGCCGGTGTCCCATTCGTCCGGCCGTTCCCGATGGTCCTTCACACCCCGTTCGCAAAGGGGATCACGATGTGAAGTCACTCACGTCGCCCGGCGATAGCGCCGGACACTTGCGCTGTTCAATACGGGTGGTGGCAGCGTTTTGTGGGGTATTCGCCGTCACCCTCGGGGTATGTCCCTGGTTCGCCCTCGGAGTATGTGCCTGGGCGACTTCGCCGGTGCGGCGCAGCAGCGGGTGGAGTACGGCCAGCAGGGCTGCGGTGGCCAGTGCGCTGTGCCAGAGGAGGGCGTCCAGGCGACCGGCCGAGAGGTAGCCGCCCGCGGCGACGGCCACCAGGGCGCACACCGCCCGGTCGACGATGCTCTCCAGGGAGAGCAGGGTGGCGCGGGGCGCCCCGGCGGGGATGGCGTCGTTCACCAGCTTCCGCTGCAGCGGGTAGCCGAGGCCGGTGGCGGCCGCGAACAGGCACAGCAGGGCGACGACGGTCCAGGGGCCGCCGAGCGTGCTGCCCGCCAGGGCCGCCGCCATCACCAGGCTGAGCAGCGACACCCAAGTCACCGGGGACAGCCGGCCGCTGAGCCAGTGCGGCCGGGCCGAGCCCACCGCTTCGGCGACGGTCATGGCGGCCAGCGCCGCGCCGTGCGCGCTGGTGGGGACGGCGTGGGCGAGCAGGACCGGCTGGAAGAGGTTCACCTGGCAGATGCGGGCCAGGGTGAAGAGCGCGACGCCCTGCACCATCACCAGCGCGAGCCAGGGCCTGGCGCGGACGATCCGCAGCGCGGCCGCCGCCTCGTGGCGGACGGTGCCGGCGGCGCGGGGGCCGGAACTGCCGTTCCGCGCCCGGCCGTCGGGGGCGTACTGGTGCGGCAGCAGGACGGCGCACACCAGCGAGCCGCCCGCGCTCGCCGCGCTCAGGACGTACGGCGCACCGTGCGCGAGGTCCATCAGCGGGCCGACCAGCGGCCAGCACAGCACCTTCGCGGCCAGGCCCCACGCCCGTGCCTGGCCCTCGGCCTTGAGGTAGTGGCCCGATGCGTCCTCGGCCTGCAGGCCGTCGTAGAGGTAGGCGCTGGCGGCGCCCGAGGTCAGCGAGCGTCCGGCGGCGATGAGCAGGAAGTGGACCAGGAATCCGGAGTAGTGCGGGGTGAGCACCGGGACGAGGTTGGCCGCGGTCATCACGACCGCGCCGGCCCGCAGGCAGTTGCGGGTGCCGATGCGGTCGGCGATCAGTCCGGTGGGGATCTCGAAGAGGCAGAAGGCGAGGTAGTAGATGCTCTGGATGCCGAAGATCTGGCCGTCGGTCAGGCCGGCCTGCCGCTGGTACTCGTAGAACACCGGCATCCACCACAGCAGGTTGAACAGCAGCTGGAAGCCGTTGTTGAGGCGGATGATGCGGCGGGCCCCCGGCGAGAGGGGCGCGCCGTCGGGGGTGCGGGGCGTGCGGGTACGGCTGCCGCCGGGGCGGCCGGTCACCGGGCGTACGGGCGGATCTGGACCAGGTGGCAGGCGCCCTGATCGGTCATCAGCCATTCGATGTCCAGCGGCCGGTCCACGTCCTCGTCGCTGAAGTGCGACTGGAGGAGCCGGCCGGCCAGCGCCAGTCGGGCCAGTCGCTGCCTGGTCGCGGCGGGCAGGTCGTCGGCGCAGGAGCCCAGGGACACGGTGCGGCCGCCGCCCTCGACCGTGTTGTAGAGGTACTGCAGCGGCAGCGCGGTCCCGTCGACGACGGACTCGGGCGAGCCGGGCGAGCAGTTGAGGTAGACGTTGCGGAAGTCCGCGCGCCGGGTCGGGTTGCAGGTCACCAGCACACCGCCGAGGTCCGCCGGGCGATAGCGCTGGATGATCACCCCCATCCAGGCGTCGTCGAGCGGGATGCCCGCCTGGTGGCGCAGCCGCACGCTGCGGGGCGAGAACAGGGACGCCCACACCCGCCGTACCGCGTCCAGGAGCTGGTCCGTGCCGTGCACGTCGGTGACCGAGTCGTAGACGCCGGCGGCGGAGAAGCCCGGCAGGTCCTCGGCGTTGGAGGAGGAGCGCACCACCAGGCGGCCGGCGCCGTCCGGGCCGGCGGGCAGCGCCGCGGTGATACGGCGGGCCAGTCCGTCGGGTATCGGGGTGTGCCGGATCAGGTGTTGCAGGGTGCGGCAGAGCGGGTCGAGCGCGCCCGTCTCGTCGCGCCCCAACGCGGTCCTCAGCTCGCCGATGCCCTGTTGGACGGCGGGACTGGCGGCGAGGAAGCGGTGTTGCAGGGCGAACGGGAGGGCGACGCCGTCGGGGGCCGTGACGGTGGCACGGGTGAACGCGGAGACGGCGGCCCGCAGTTCGGCGCCGCGGGTGGTCGGGGCGACGCCCAGGCGCGCCGTGAGGTGGCTGAGGAGGTCCGTCCGCGGCGGCCGGGGACGGCCGTGGAACGCGGTCAGGTCGACGTCGTGATCACCGAGGACGTGGTGCAGTTCCCCGAGGTTGGCCGCCTTGGTGCCGTAGCGGTCCTGGTCGGTCCGGCGCAGCCGGTGCAGCGGCAGCGCCGGCAGGTCCGCCAGCCGCGGTGGCCGGACGCTGATCCGCTGCCGGTGCCACGCCGGCGCCGTGAGCGTCGGTGCCTGGGCCAGGCGCAGCAGGGTGATGTCGTCGTCGCATACCTCGTAGCGGACCCATGCGCCGTCCAGTCCGTCCGCCGTGATCAGCTGGTCCAGGTCGCGGACGATGGCGTTGGGGATGCCCCAGCCGGAGGCGAGGACGTTGGTGTGCGAGAGCGGGGTGGTGGGGGCGGTGTTGATGAAGCCGGCGACCCGCGGCACGTCGTCGGGCAGGCGGGGCATGGCAACGATGTCGGTCCAGCCGAGGGAGTCCGCCGCGGCCGCGTAGGCGGCGACGGTCCGGAAGTGGCGCAGCCGGCCGACGGCCGTACCGGGGTTCAGCGGGGTCCGGGTGCGGCTGCCGAAGAGCTGGTGACTGTGGATGCGCGGCACCCGGACGTCGCTGATCGTGGCGAGTTCGTGTTCCTGGCCGTGGTTGGCGGGCTTCAGCAGCAGCGGGAGCCGGGCGTCCAAGCGGTGGCGGACGGAGGTGTAGAACTCCTCCAGCAGCGGGCCGGACATGGTGTCGGCCTCGGTCGTCTCCAGGACGAGGAAGGGCCGCTCCCGGCCGTCGGTCCCGGGGTCGGTGTGCAGGGAGAGCACGCCGAGCAGGAACCGGCGCTCGGGGTCCGTGTAGACCGAGGCGTTGACGGCGTCCAGCCGGGCGTCGAGTTCCGCCGGCCGCATACCGAGGATGCGGGTGGCGAGGTAGTCCACGTGGAAGGGGTGGACCGCGGTGTCCAGGAGGTGCCAGGTGTTCTCGGCGCGGTCCACCACGACCTTGAGGTACGGGTGTCCGGCGAGGGTTCCGGCCAGGGTGTGGAAGAGGGGGAGGGAGAGCTGCTCCCCGACGGCCGCGCGGTCGGTGGCGGGGCGCGGCACGCCGGCGGGCCCGTCGGGACGGGCCGCGGGGGCGGCGGGGGCGGTCACGACACTGCTCATGAGTGTGCCTCCATGGGCTCGGTCGCGTCCCCGGCCGCGGGAAGGAGGTGCGGCAGGGCGTCGACCAGGGTGCGGAAGTCGTGCAGCACGGTCTCGGGGTCGGCGGCGGACAGCAGGCACAGCGCGGCCATGGTGTTGGCGCCGGCGGCCGGGTCGTAGACCGGTACCGGCGTCCCGTCCGGCAGCGAGTTCTCGGCCACCACGGACAGCGTGCTGCCGGGGCTCAAGGGGGCCGCGTCCCGTACGGCCGGGAAGTCCCAGCGCCGGCGGTCCGCCCAGGCGGCACCGGCGCCGTCCACGGCCAGTACGACGAGGGAACCGGCCGCCCCGCGCGCCTCCCGTGCCGGTCGGGCCTCGGCGGGCCAGTTCACCGGGCGGCCAAGCAACTGGTCGACCAGCATGCCGATGAGGTCCAGGCCGAAGACCTCCTCGATCTGCGGGACGGTCATCGCCCCGCCGAACCGGGCGGCGGTCTCGATCACCCACATCCGGCCGTCGGCACCGAGCTTGATCTCGGTGTGGGTACCGCAGTTCTCCAGGCCGAGCGCGTCCACGGCCCGCCGCGCCAGGGCGACGAGGCGCTGCTGGGCGTCGGTCGGCAGCGCGGCCGGGGTGATGCCGGCGCGCTCGGTGAACGGCTCCACGGTCGGCATCCGGCCACTGAGGCAGACGGGGTGGAAGACCCCGTCGACGACGGCGCCCTCGACGCTGACGTAGTCGCCCCAGCCGGGCTGCGCGAACCATCCCTCGGCGGTGCCCGGCACGATCTCCTCGACGAGGAAGTCGGCGTCGGCACCGGCCACATGCAGCTCGGCGTAGCCCAGTCCGGCGGATTCGGCCATCACCTCGCGTGCCCGGTGCCAGGCCGCCGGCACCTCGTCGGCGGCGCGGATGATCCGGTGCGCGGTGGAGCCGGCGCTCCAGGCGGCCTTCAGCAGCAGCGGGGCGCGGAGTTCGGCGGCCGCCTCGTGCAGCTCCCGCTCGTCGGCCACCGGCCGGAACCGCGGCTGGGGGATGCCCTGTTGGGCCCAGACGCGGCGCATCAGCCGCTTGTCGCGGGCGAGCGCGCAGGAGCGGCCGGCCCCGGCCAGGCCGAGCTTGGCGCACGCCTCCGCGACCGCGACGACCGCGTACTCGGAGAAGGTGACGACCGCGTCCGCGGCCACCTCCTGGGCCCGGTCGACGATCAGGGACACCAGGTCGCCCCGTTCGGGCCCGGTGGCGGTCGTCACGGAGGCGCACCGGTGCCCGGCGGTCGCGGCGACCGCGGGCGGCAGCGGGCTGAGCGCCAGCAGGTGCACCGTCGCTCGTGCGGCGACCCGCGACAGGGCATACCCCAAGGGCGGTCCGCCCTTGGCATACACGAACAGCACCGTGCTCACTGGAATCCGACTCCTTCACAGAGGGGTTGGGGCCGTCTGGCGGCGGTTCGGCGTCCGCGGTCCTGCCCGGACGCCCTGACTCCAGCGAACCAGTCGGACGGCCGCTGCCGGGCCGTCACGGGCCCCGACCCCTCAGGCAAATGCCAGAGTTGAGGGCTTCGTAGGGCGACTGTGAAGGTTCCGTGATGCCGTAGGAGGATCTCGGCCCGTGACAAGGCGCGCCAGATCGGCCGAGAACCGGGCGTACGCCGTGCGGGCCGGGGATACGGATGCCCGTGCGAGCGGCCAGGGACGGCCGCGCCGCGCACCGCGCCAACTCCTGTGCACAGAGAGGCCGTCGTGGACGAGACCGGTCTGAAGACACTGCTTGCACACCTCCCGGTGTCCTGGTGGGAGGCCGACCGCGACCTTCGGGTGATCGACAGCGGTGGCGGGGCCTTCGACGACACCGGCACCGCCCAGCGCTTCCTGGACACCCTGCGCCGGGAACCGCCCGCGCCCTCCGCCGCGCCGGGTGACCGGCACCGCCAGGCACGGTTCGACGGCCGGCTCTTCGACGTGAACTGGCCCCTGGACGCACCCCGTCCGGACCGCACCCGCGGAGTGGCCGTCGAGGTCGGCCCGGCCGAGTCCGCCGCCCGCCGCTACGACGCCTTCGCCGACCTCGCCCCCGCCGCCGCCTTCATCCGGGACGCCGCCGGCCGCTACCGCTGGGCCAACCACGCCTACGCCCACCTCTACGGCACCACGCCCGAACACGTCATCGGCAAGTACGTCCGCGACGTCGACGCCCCGGTCGACGCCGACCGGGTGCTGGCACTCGACCAGGACGTGCTCGCCCGCGGCACCCCGGTCCGGCACACCCTCACCTACCACCGCGCCGACGGCACCAGCGGCCACGCGGCCGGGCACCGCTTCCCGGTCCGCGAGGGCACCGAGACCTGTGTGGCCGGAATCTATGTCGACATCAGCGACTACACCCGCGCCCTGCACCAGCGCCGGGAGGCCGAGGACAGCCTCTGCGCACTGCGCGACCACAGCGGACTGCCGTGCGCCCTGCTCTCCGCCGGTGGACGGATCGTGCAGGCGAGCGCGGCCGCCGCCGAACTGCTGGGCACCCGGCTCTCGGAACTCGTCGGCCGCCGGGCCGACACCCTGCTCGCCCCCGACACCCAACTACCGGTGCTGGCACGGGACTGGCGCGCCCTGATCACCCGCCGCCACCGCCGCCTGCAGACCTCCGCCGTCCTCCTCGACGGCCGCGGCCGGCAGCGCCGCGCCCGTCTGCACCTGACGACGGTGGGCCGCGGCAGGTCCCGCGCCGTCGGTGTCTGGGCCGTGGTCACCCACCAGGCCCTCGCCCACGAGCCGCACCCCCCGCTCACCGCCAGCCAGGTCCGCATCCTCTCCCTGCTCGCGGCCGGCCGCAGCAACGCCGAGATCGCCACCCAGCTGCACCTGTCCCGGCAGACCGTCGACTACCACCTCAGCCGCCTCCGGGACCTGCTGGACGCCCCCACCCGCTGTGCCCTGGTCGCCCGCGCCTACGTCCTGGGCATCCTCGCCCCCCAGGCATGGCCACCCCGCTCGGCGACGGCGACATACCCGCACAGCGCCACCTGAACACGCCCCACCCGGCGGGCCGCCCCACCCGGCACACCCGTCGGCGTCGCCGCCCTGCTCCCCGGACCAGTTGCCGCCGTCAGCGGTCGGGCGGGCTGTGTTCGACGGTCTCGGGTCCGTGCCTCACCGGGGTGTCGGCGACCTCGCGAACGCGTCGGCGGCCGACGAGCAGCGGCAGTTCGAGGGGAAGGCCGACGACGACCTGCGGCAGGTTCTGCTGCAGATGGAAGAGGAGGGCGAACGCCAGCGCGGAGCTGGGCAGTACGTGCATGAGGTTGAGCGCGTAGAGGGCGCCGACCTCGAAGGTGCCGAAATGGCCGGGGGCGACCGGCAGCATGTTGGCGAAGTCGATCAGGAACAGGGTGAGGATCGCGGCGGTGACCGGCAGCGGTATCCCGAGCGCCTGGAGTACGACCGCCGCGCCCGCGGCGTCGGCCGTCTCCCCCACCAGCATCACCGCGAGCAAGGCGCACACCCTGCGCGGTTCCCGCAAGGAGTACATGCCGCCGACCACGCCGCTGAGGAACTTCGGCAGCCTTTCGGTTCTGCCGCGGCGCGCGATGACGATCAGCACGCCCAACTGCACCACCATGAAGGCCGCGAACACGGCGATGCAGCCGCTCACCACACCGGGGACGCCGTCGAGAAGCCACGGCACCGGGGTCACCAAGGCCGCCAGTCCGACGGCGCCGAACACCTTCTCCAGCCAGATGAGGGCGCCCGTGGTGGTGACCGGGACGCCGTCCTGCTTCAGGAACCACAGGCGGATCAACTCACCTGCCCGTCCCGGGCTGATGGCCGAGGCGGCCTGTGCCGAGAACTCGTAGCGCAGCAGCCGCCCCCGGGGAACCGGGTGCCGGGAACCCAACATGATGCGCCAGCCTTCGGCGCTGACGTACTGGCTGAACACGTTCAGCAGGAGCGCCACCACGAGCAGCCACGGCGTGGCGCGTTCGAGGGCCCGGCCCAGGGCCGTCACGTCGATCCCGCGCAGGAACCACCACAGTGCCCCGATGATCGCCGCGACGTTCAGGACGCGGAACGCGATGCCGCCCAGACGCCTCGCCCGGCTCCTGCGGTCGTTCACCGGTTGTATCCGACGGAGGCGTCCTGATCGCGTGCAGGGCGGGGCGACGGGCCGCGCGGGAGCCGGCGCGAGGCCGCGCTGGCCGGCCAGCGGGCGCGCTCTCGCTCGTAGGCCGCGGTCAAAGCACGGGTGTCGATCCCCGCCGCCGCGCGGAGCCGGCCGAGGCGCCGGTTCATGAGGTCCCGCCACGGCAGGGTGTGCAGGGGCCTGATCCCCGTCTCCCTGGCGAAGTCGACGGCGGTGCGGAACACCTCCAGGTCGGTGCGGGAGAAGCGGAAACCGCCGCGGTAGAGGTACCGCGCGCCGAGGGTGAACAGCTTCTCCTGCCAGGCGCCCAGTTCTCCGCTGGCGCCCATGGTGACGCCGATCACGAACGCCTCGTCCGGGGGCAGGGTGCCGCGGCCGAGCAGGATGTGGATGCAGTCGTGCCCCAACAGGTCGATGGCGCCCGGCAGGGCGACCGGGCTGGCGGGGTTCTCCAGCAGCCTGATGTACCACGGGATCGCTGCGGAGTCGTCACCCGGCATCGCGTCGTAGGCGGTGCGCAGCGTCACCGTGTCGTCGAGCCCGGGATTCCATTCGGCGAGCGATCCTCGCGCCGGCACCATGCGTCCTCCCCGTCAGTAGACCCGGCCGTGGTCGCCGTCGACGGTGACGAGCTGGCCGTCCTGGATCAGCTTGGTGGCGTTGTTCGTGCCCATGACGGCCGGGATTCCGTACTCGCGCGCCACGATGGAGCCGTGCGACAGCGCGCCGCCGGTGTCGGTGACGACGCCGCCGGCGATGGCCAGCAGTGGTGACCAGGCCGGGGTGATGTAGGGCGCGACCAGCACGTCGCCGGCCTGGAACGTCGGGAAGTCCCGCACCGAGAAGACGCGTCGTGCGGGAGCCGTCACCCGGCCCGGACTGACCGGCGAGCCGTGCAGTCCCGCCCCCTCCTCGGCCTTGGTCTGGTGCCCCACGAGGGCGACCGAGGTGACGTCCACCTTGCCCATGAAGATCCGGGCGTCCGCCGGCACCTGCGGGGGTGGGCTGAGGAGCTTCTGCTCCTCGCGGTGGGCGCGCCGCTGGTGGACCACGTCGTCCCAGCTCTTGGGAGGCTGCCCGCGGCCGATCTTCCGGAGTTCACCGTGCAGTTCGTCGCCGGTGAGGAAGAAGACGTCGTCCGGGGAGCGCAGCCCGCCGGCCGTGGTGAGCCTGCGCCCCAGTTCCAGGTAGGCGCGCCGCATGATCGGCCAGCCGCGGGTGAAGTGGAACAGTGCCTGGTCGCGGACCTGTCCGTAGCGGCGGTTCCAGCTCAGCAGGGCGGTGAGGACGCCGCGCCGGAGCGGGAAGGCGCGCAGTGCTGCCGCCACCTGGGCCCGTGCGGTGGTGCGGCGTTGCGCCAGTGAACGCATCCGCTCGCGCGGGTCGGCGGCGCGGCCTTCGCGGTACGCCGCGATGGTGGTGCGGAACGTCGACGGGTCCTCGGCGGGCGTGGGCTCGACGAAGTCGAGGTGGTAGACCTGATGCCCGTACCGGTCGAGGAACTTCTCGAACTCGCGCTCCGCCTCGCCGTCGTCCCCTTCGGTGCGCGCGATGTCGTGGAGTGCGAAGGTGGTCTCCGAGGTCATGCTCGGATATCCCTGCAACAGGGCTCCGTGGCCGGGGAGTTCGGTTCCGCTGTCCTTCAGTGGCTTGGCGATGCGGGGGTAGACGGTGGCCAGGAGCCATTCGCCGATGTTCCAGTACCACGCGAGGCCGCCGAGGATGGCCCAGTACTTGCCGCTCAGTTCCTGCGCCTCGGCTATGAGGCGGAGGAGGTCGTCGGTGGCCAGTGCGGTCAGGTCCGTGCGGCGCATCGCCTCCAGCCGCGCGACGTGCCGCGGAAGGATCACCGTGCGCCACCGCCGCTCCAGCGGGCCGAGGTGGAAGCGGTAGCAGTTGAGCGCCAGTTTCACGGTCCTGAGCGGGTACTTGTTCATGGGGTAGTCGAGGCGCAGGTAGGCGAAGCCGTTGATGGTGCCGGACATCGGTTTGGGCAGCAACGGGTTGGTGAGCTGCTCGGCCTCGGGCCCGGCCCAGTTCTGTGACCAGTGGGTGACCAGGCAGGGGAAGAGCGTGGTGGCGAAGAGCGGGGACAGCGGCTCCGGCAGCCAGGAGTCGCAGATGCTGATCCGCGCCCACCACGCCCCGTCGACCGGGCTCTGCCAGCGTACGTCGGCCGGAGCGGTCCGCGCCGGCTCCCGCTGTGTCAGGGGCCGTGCCTGCAGGATCGCGATCCGGCCCGCGCGGACGGCCCACTCCACGTCCTGGGGAGCGCCGAAGTGCTCCTCGATCGTGCGGCCGTAGCGGGCGAGTGCGACGGCCTGGTCCGCGGTGAGCGAGGCCGCGTCCCGCCGGTCGGACGGCACGTCGACGACGGCGGTGCCCGTCCCGGCGCCGGCTGCCTCGTATCCCCCTTCGCCGGCCGTGGCCGCGGGCACCACCATCCGCAGCTTGTGCGCGACCTGCGTGTGTGCCACCCGTGCGTCGGCACGGGACACTTCGAAGCGATCCGGGGTGACGAGGCCGCCGACGACCGCCTCGCCGTATCCCCAGCTCGACTCGATGACGGTCCGTCCGGCGGGCGGCGGATCCCCCGCCCCGTCGGTGACCGTGGTGGCGCGCGGGTCGACGGTGAACATCACGCCGGCCGACTCCGCGGGCACCATGGCCTGTACGACGACCGCCATACCGGCCGCCGAGTGCGGCAGGTGTTGGCGCTCCCGGTAGCGGATCGCGTGGACCTGCCACAGTGAGGCCCAGCACCGTCGGACCGCGGTCACGACGTCCTCGGGGGAATCCACGGCGAGTTCGGTGTGGTATTGCCCGGCAAAGCTCGCGGTCGCGGAGTCCTCGGATGTGCCCGAGGAGCGGACGGCGACCCCGCCCCCGTCCGGGCGGACGGCCTGGTATGCCTGTGCCAGCTCGTCCAGCAGCGGTTCGGGGAACTCCACGGTCAGGATCGTGGTGCGCAACAGGCGGGCGCAGTCCTCGATTTCACGGTCCTGGGAGCCGTCGGCGAGGAGTGTGGTGAGATGGTCGAGCTGCGGCCCGAGGGCTGCTGCCGTCGTGGTCCGGTACACGGAGAGGGGCAGGCAGAATCCGTCCGGGACGGGAATCCCCGCGGACATGAGCTCGCCGAGGTTCGCGGCCTTCGCGCCCACCCGGGTGGCATCGCCTGCCCGCAGGTCTCGCAGCATCACGACGTCATGCATGGTCGGCCACCCGGTCCACCCACTGTTGGTAGTGCTTGCGGAACCTCAGCACGCCCTTGTCGCGTTCGAGGTAGATGCCATGGCGGTCGCCGGGCTCCATCGTGTTGAAGACCGGCAGGTCCTGGTTGGAGGCGAAGGTGATCTCCAGCCGGTTCGCCAGGTAGTGCCTGAGGTCCCGCCAGCGCCGGCCGGTCGTGCTGACGGCCGCCGTGATGTGCTGGATCGTCCGGTTGGGGGCGATCGGTGTGGTGGCCAGCAGCAGCCGGTACTGCGGGACCCCGTCGGCCCAGTAGGAGATCCGCTGGCCCGCGGGCCAGCCGTCGACCCGCAGGACGAACTCCTCGGCGTTGGTCCCCAGCAGCCTGGTGACCGCGCCGAGCCTGCCGGTGTAGCCGGGCCACGTCAGTTCGGCGCCCAGCCACGCCTCCGGGTCGATGGGCGGGCCGTGGTCGGGGGTCTGCTGCTGGTCGGTGAGCAGCCGCAGTCTGCACGGCCCCGCCACTTCGAGTCCGTGGAGTGCGACGAGGTGGTCGGGGTCGTAGGTGTTCTCGAGGATGCGCCGGACCGTCGCCCCGGTGCTGTCGGCGAGTCGGAACCTGCGGTAGCCCGGATGGTCCTCGTCGAGCGCAGGCATCTCGGGCAGCGGGAACAGGGGTTCTTCGCTGCCGTACCAGGCCCAGACATAGCCGTAGCGTTCCACCGTCGGATACGGCCGCAGGCGTGCCTTCGACGGGATCCGTACCGTTCCCGGAACGTCGACACACGCCCCGGACCGGTCGAAACGCCAGTGGTGAAAGGGGCATCGCAGCCCACCGTCGACGACCTTGCCGTCGGCCAGGCTGGCCCCCATGTGCGGGCAGTGGCGCGGCATCACCACCGGTTGGCCGGTACCGTCGCGCCAGGCCACCAGCGGTTCGCCGAACAGGTGGAGCGCCCTGGGCTGCTTCGCCAACTGTGCGGAGGGGAAGGCGACGTACCAGCTCGCCGCGAGGTTGAGGCCGGCGGATACGCGTGCGTCCGCCGTGGTGTTCGTGTGGCGTTTCATGTTCCTGCCGCCCCGTCGTGCTCGGCGCACCGTGCGCGCTCCACCCATGACTGGTAGAGCCTGCGGAACTTGAGCACGCCGTGGTCGTGTTTGACCGGTACCCCGGAATGCGTGTCCTGGGCGTGCCGGTAGATCATGAGGTCCTCCCGGGTGCCGAGCAGGTGCTGGGCCCGGTACGCCAGGTAGGTCGGTGAGTCCCGCCAGATGCGGCCCGATCGGCGTACGAGCGACCAGCCCTGGAAGACGGTCCTGCCGCTGGAGACCGGTGTGATGCCGAGGAGTTCCTTCGCGATGATCTCGCCGTCGAGGAAGAACGTCAGCCGTTGGCCGCCGGTCCACCCGTCCACGAGGAGGGCGAAGCTCTTCCCCTCGATCCCCAGGGCCGTCAGCACCCGCGGCATCCGCAGCTCCCGCGATGCGAGCAGCGCGCCCGCCCACACCTCGCTGTCGATGGGCGGACCGTTCTCGGCCGCGGCCCCGGGGTCGCTGAGCATGGTCAGCTTCAGGGACTCAGCCGATTTCACGCCGTGCAGCGTCATGAAGTGGGAGAAGTCGAAGGCGTTCTCCAGCACCCGCCGTGGGGAGGCCGGGGTCGTGTGGGAGAAGCGATACGTCAGGTAGCGGTCGCGCTGGGACTCCAGTGCGGGGAAGACCGGCAGCGGGTACATCGGTTCGTCACCGCCGTACCACGCCCAGACGAACCCGTACCGCTCGATCACCGGGTACGTCCTGCGGTGCGCGGTCTCCGGGATCCGCCGCACACCGGGGACCTGGGTGCAGGTTCCCGATCCGTCGAAGCGCCAGTGGTGGAACCGGCAGCGCAGGTCGCCGTCGACCACCTTCCCCAGCGCCAGACTGGCACTGAGGTGCGGGCAGTAGCGGGGCATCACGACGGCGCGGCCCTCGCCGTCCCGCCAGGCGACGAGTTCCCGCCCGAACAGGTCGAGTGCCCGTGGCTTGGAGAGCGCGGCGGACGGCAGCGCGATGTACCAGCCGGCGGCCAGTTCGGGTGCGGCGGACGGTGTCGGCCGTGCCTGCGGCGTTCGGCCCGGCTTCATGTCGCCTCCCCGGAAGCCTTCGGGGCGAGGGCGGCACGGTCCACCCATGACTGGTAGTACCTGCGGTACTTGATCAGGACGTTGTCGTATCTGACGTAGGTGCTGGCCCGTCCGGTCGCGGTGGTGTTGTAGATGGGGATGTCCTGTGCGGTGCCGCCGCGGTTCTGCGCGTAGAAGAGGAGGAAGTACAGGAAGGTCTTCCAGTGTTTGTTGGCTTTCCTGACCCCGGCCCAGCCCCGCTGGACGGTCCGGTACTCACCGGTCGGTGTGATGCCCATCAGCACCTTGGAGATCTCTTCTCCCTCGATGTACGTGGTGAAGCGCTGGCCGCCGGGCCATCCGTCGATCAGGAGCCGGAAGTGGGGTCCCGAGCCGAAGGTCGTGACCATCTGATGCACCCACCGGACGGGGTTCTCCAGGAGGCTCCACGTCCTCAGGGTGCCGTCGACCTCGACGCCGAACCACGCGTCGTCGGCGATCGCCGGCCCGTTGTCCCGGGCGTCCGTCTGGTCGTGCAGTTGCCGGAACGTCACCGGGTCCAGCGACATGCTGTGCAGGGCCATGAAGTGGAAGTAGTCGATGGCGTTCTCCAGCAACTGGCGGGCCGTACCGGTGGTCGGGTCCGAGAACCGGAAGCCCACATAGTCGCCGCGGTCCTCCTCCATCGCCGGGAAGTCCGGCAGGGCGAACTCCGGTTCCGAGCCGCCGTACCAGACCCAGACATAGCCGTAGCGTTCGACCGTGGGGTACGGGGTCCGGCGGGCGGTGCCCGGGATCCGGTCGACTCCCGGGATCGCCACGCAGGTCCCCGACGCGTCGAAGCTCCAGTGGTGGAACGGGCAGCGCAGCGCGCCGTCGACGACCCGGCCGAGCGCCAGGCTCGCCCCCATGTGCGGGCAGTGGCGCGGCATGACCACCGGCCGGCCGGCACCGTCGCGCCAGGCCACCAGCGGCTCGCCGAACAACTCGACGGCACGCGGCCGGGCACCCAGCTCCCGCGACGAGAGCGCGATGTACCAACTCGCCGCAAGATTCAGGCCGTTGGGGTTCGGAGGCAGTCCTGTCCGCATGTGGTCCTGCTCGTAGGTCATGCGATCAACTCGTGCGGGTGCAGACGAACTCGGCCATCGCCAGCAGCGGAACCGCCTGGTGACCGAAGGGTGCGATCTCTTTCTTGGCCGAGTCGACGAGTTCACGGGCACGTTGCATGGACCCCTCGACACCGAAGAGCCTGGGGTATGTGGCCTTGCGGGACTTCTCGTCCTTGTTCGGCGTCTTGCCGAGTTCCTGGCGGGTCCCGATCACGTCGAGGACGTCGTCGACGATCTGGAAGGCGACCCCGACCTTGCGCGCGTAGCGGGAGAGCCGGGCAATGGTGTCGTCGCCGGCGCCGGCCAGCGTGGCCCCGGTCACCATGGCCGCGTCGATCAGCGAGCCGGTCTTGCGGGTGTGGATGAACTCCACGGTCTCCAGGTCGATGTCGTCGCGGCCCTCGCACTCGATGTCCACGGCCTGGCCGCCGACGAGCCCGGAGATCCCGACCCGGTTGATCAGTGTGTGCATCACCCGCAGGAGCCGTTCGGCGGGCACCTGGTGCGTGTTGAGCAGGATGAACTCCAGCGCGTACGCCAGCAGGGCGTCGCCGGCGAGCAGGGCGATGCCCTCCCCGAACACCTTGTGGTTCGCCGGTTTGCCCCGGCGGTAGTCGTCATCGTCCATCGCGGGCAGGTCGTCGTGGATCAGTGACGCGACGTGCAGCATTTCCAGGGCGCAGGCGGTGGGGATCGCCACCTCCGGATCGCCGCCGCTCAGGGAACAGCCCGCCAGGCAGAGGATGGGTCGTAAGCGTTTCCCGTCAGAGGACAGGGAATACCACATCGACTCGAAGAGCCTCTCGGGATACCGAGGTTCGAGCGCGCTTTCCAGATGACTCGCAACAATCGCCTGCTGCGAAAGCAGATAAGCCGGGAGGTCGAACTTCGCCACGACATCGGCGCTGACTATATCGTTCGCTATATCGATGTCCCCCATGGCCGCAACGTACCACCCGCCAATTCTCTAGATCTACGGTTCGAACCAGCCGACCGGGCCCGGCCTTGACGATCTTTTCGGTCATGCCGCACACCCTTCCGTCACCGCAGGCGAGGACGGGTATTCCCGTGATCCACCACCGCATCCGAGAGCACCTGGCGGGCGCACTTTTCAGCCACCACCGGGAAACCGGAATGATCAATTTCACTCTTCGATCCAGGCAAACTCGGACCAAACGGAAGATTAATTACCGGTGGACATCACCATGCGCCCGGCGTTCTGAACCATGTACGCTGGCCGCCTGATCCAACTCACCGCCACGGGACTGCAATTCTGGAAAGCGGACCGCTACGCGAAGGATCCTGGATGGCTACCCACTCGATACGCGCAAAGGAATTACCAAGAGAACGCGCCCTGGCCGAGGCCGCCGCCCGAACTCTCCACCGGCGCCTGCAGCGGGCGTTGGAGGTTCCGAGCAAGGCGGCACGCATCTTCAAGGACTACGCCGTCAACCTGTACTTCCCGGCGAACCGCATGTCCGCGCTCCAACGCCTGCGGTGCACACCACCGCTTCTCCTGGTCGAGTACCTGGTCTACCGGGTCGACTCCGTCACCGAGGGCGCCAAGGACGTCGATCTCGACGTCGCCAGGAACGCCGACTACGACAAACTCCACGCGTACAAGGCCCGGTTCGAGAGCCTGCTGCGCCGCGCCCACGCCTACAACGGGGTGGTCGCCCGGGAGATCGGGAACGGCGAGCGCTACGTCCGGCTGGAGAACAAGGTCACCTCAAGCCGGACGGTCGACCACGCGGACGTGTTGCGCCTGGCCGAACTACGGCCTTCGGACGTGCGCCTGCTGCACGGCATGACCTTCGCCCTCCTCGGCCGGCCCGCCGACACCGCCCTGCTGAAGCTGCTGTGGCCCGTCGAGGTGCTCGCCGACATCGGCAACGACCTGACCGACTACCACAAGGACGTCGCCGGCGGCCAGTTCAACACCTACGACGCCTTCGTCAAGCTCTACGGCCCCGCCGCCCCGGAACGGCTCCGCACCGAAATCGCCCGCTACGAGCAGATGTTCCTCGACGAACTCGCAGAATTCCCCCGCGCGCGGCAAGCCGAGCTCCGAGCCCTGGGCACCCGACGCTACCGTCCCCTGACCGCGGTCATCCCCGAAGCCCTTCCGGCCCATCCCACGCCTGCGGAACGCCCGTGATCAAGGACCCGCCCATCGTCGTCCTCACCGGTGTGCTGTGCGTGCTCTTCTGGATGGTCGCCTATGTCGCGATCATCTACCGGGGATTCCGGGACAAGACGTACGGCATGCCGCTCGCCGCCCTCGGCGCCAACCTCTCCTGGGAGGCGATCTACTCGTTCTTCCTGGACCCCATGGGCGACCACATCCACGCCCTCAGCATCCCCTGCTTCTTCATGGACCTGGTCATCGCCTGGCAGGTCTTCAAATACGGCACGCACGACCGCACGGCAACTTCCTTCGCCCGCAAGTACTTCAAGGCGCTCTTCTGCGCCGCGGTCGCCATCGCCTTCCCGATCGTGTACCTGGCCTTCTACGAGTTCCACGACCCGCTCGGCGAGTACACCGGCTTCGGTATCAACTTCATGATGTCGTTCCTCTTCGTCGCCATGCTGACGCGACGCGAGGGCGTCGCCGGCCAGTCCCTGTACATCGCCGTGTCCAAGTGGCTGGGGACGCTCTTCGCCTACATCGCGACCGCACTGACGGTGACCACCAGCAACGCCCACCCGATGCCCGACAGCCTGTGGTCGTTCGTGACCGGCACCGTCACCAGCACGTCCTATCCGCTGACTCCGCTGATCAGCGTGCTGTACCTGGTCGTTTTCCTCGTCGACATCCTCTACATCGCACTGCTGCGCGCCCGGCTCAAGGAATCCGGCATCTCCCCGTGGCGACGCTTCTGACGCCGGCCGGTCCGCCGTGAGAATGGAGCACACCGATGACCACCCCGCCCTCCGGGCCGAACATCATGGACCCGGCGCTCATCGCCGACCCCTACGGGGGCTTCGACCGCCTCAGGGAGGAAGCGCCCCTGGTACTCGGACAGAGCGCGGACTCCACCCCGACCTGGTACGCGACACGCTACGAGGACGTACGCGCGGTACTCGGCGACCCCCGCTTCGTCGTCGACCCCGAACTGACACCGGGCACCGAAGCGGTGGACAACCGCAACAGGATGCTCGAAATGCTGGAACTCCCCAAGGAGTTCCACCCTTACCTCAGCGAGTCCATCCTCGACGTCGACGGCGACCGCCACACCCGACTCCGCGGCCTGGCAACCCGCGCCTTCACCGCCCGCCGCGTCAACGCGCTACGCCCCCGGGTCGAGGCGATCACCGCATCACTCCTCGACTCATTCGGCGAATCCGTCGACCTCATCTCGGAATTCGCCTATCCCCTCCCCATCACGGTGATCTGCGAACTCGTCGGAATACCGGAGGAGGACCGAAGCCTGTGGCGTACCGCGGGCTCGGCGCTCACCTCGATCGCACCCGGCTCCAAAGGGGCCGCGGCCCGAGAACTGATCGAGTACACCCACACCCTGGTCGACAAACGCCGCACCGCACCCACCGATGACCTGATCTCCGACCTCGTCAAGGTGCAGGACGAGGACGGCGACCGGCTCTCCGACGTGGAGCTGGTGACGATGCTCCTGGGCCTGGCAACGGCCGGCCACGAAACCACGGCGAACCTCATCGGCAACGGGGCACTCGCCCTCCTCAGCCACCCCGACCAGCTCGAAGCGCTCCGCCGCAATCCTGAACTGTGGCCGACAGCAGTGGACGAACTCGTCCGTTGGTGCGGTTCGATCCTCATCACACAGCTACGCTACGCAACCGAGGACATCGACGTCGGAGGGCAGACCATCAAGGCAGGCGAGGCCGTCCAGCCAGTGGTGGTATCGGCCAACCGCGACCCACGCGAATTCGACCGACCGGAATGCTTCGACGTGACACGCCGATCCACCAAGCCCGGTGACGGGCACATCGGCTTCGGCCTCGGCCCCCACTACTGCCTGGGAGCCGCACTCGCCAGACAAGAGTGCGAGGTCGCCCTCCGCAGTCTCTTCGACCGCTTTCCCCGCATAGCCCTGACAACCCACGAGCACACCTGGGTCCCCGTACCGGGCCTGCGCCAACTGGCGGCGCTCCCATTGAAGTTGCTCTAGCCAAGGGGACATACTCGTATACGCGTTCAAAAACCCCAGTCGAATTCAGACAGCGGCGTTTGACTACGAAAAACCTCGCCACCACAGAAAATCCGAAGGATATGCTGGAGCCATGACTGCCACATGGGAGCCCACAGAAGGCGTCTTACAACTGCCATCAGGACGACTCATCCGCGGTCGCGGCCTGCGGAAGCCGCTTCCCCCCGGACCGCAACCCCACTTCGCTCTCTACCTGCGCGGCCGTCAACCCCCGCCGGTCGACTGGGAAAGCCACTGGGTGCGCTGGCCCGACTTCTGGCTGCCCACCGATCGGGCAGCATTCGCCGAATCGCTCCGCGAGCTGCTGGAACGATCCAAAACCCAACGCGTGGAAGTCGCCTGCGGCGGCGGCTTCGGACGCACCGGAACCGCTCTGGCATGCCTCGCCGTACTCGACGGAATCCCCAACGACAAAGCCGTGGCATACGTACGCGAGCATTACTCCCACCGCGCCGTGGAAACCCCATGGCAACGCCGCTTCGTCGCACGCTTCGGCTAGATGAGTGAGTCCGAAGTCCCGTCGTCCGCCCGAAGGGCGGGCCCGGCGGCGTCTGCTGGTGGGGGTACCTCCCATGCCCGTTCAGGGCATGGGGGAGCATCGCAAGGCGCCGGAGCGTCTTGGGTGGGGGCACCTCCCATGCCCTTCAGGCATGGGGGAGGAGCTATCGGGACCGTGCCTCAGGTCGCTTGTGCTGCGCTCAGCTCTTCGTTGACCGCTACTGGGTCCTGCTGAGGCGAGCGAAGCCGGCGAGGAGCCCCCGGGGGCGAGGAGCCGGGGCTCCTCTGTACCTCCATCGTCGGATCCCGGCCGATTCCGGCCCGTCCCGGGCGCCGCAACCCGCCCCGTGACATCCCTCATACCGGCGCACGCCGGAACTAAGGCGCCTAGTAGTCACCACCGCGCCGACAAATGAGACTTTGTCCGTCTTGATCTGGCGATGAGGCACACCCGCGACGCCGAAGGCCGACTCATCGGCCCTCTCGGCCAAGCATCGGCCCAGCTCACACCCCTGACGACATGCCAGGCACCGAGACAGTCCGGGGGAACGGGACAGCACGCCCACCCGCCCACCGCAAGGGGTAAGGGCTCAACTACCCCGCTTAGTAGTAATGCCCCATTGCCCGCCCTACCAGCACTTCCCAGAATGTCGGCCATCGACGCAACGAGCGAGTGAGGTCAGGCATGAAGAAGCACCGCAGGAAGAGCAACCACCGGCGGCTGACGGTTGCCGCCCTCGCCGTAGCCGCCCTGGGTGTCCCCTCGGTCGCCATGGCCTGCCGGGGCGGGGCCGACGAGGGGAGCCCTTCCCGCCACGCCTGGACGAGCGCTTCGTCGGCAGCGCCCGCGGCACCGGCGACGGCCGGGACGCTCGCCGCCGCACCGGGCGCCGCCGCACCCGCCTCCGCCGCACCCGCTTCCGGCGACACCGCCCTCGTCGTGGAACTCGTCAACAAGGAACGCAGCAAGGCCGGCTGCGCCCCGCTGACAGTCAACGCAAAGCTGACAAAAACCGCTGAAGAGCACAGCAAGGACATGGCAGACCACCGCCATATGTCGCATACCGGATCCGACGGCTCCGACCCGGGCGCCCGGATCAAGAACGCCGGCTACAACTGGAGCAGCTACGGCGAGAACGTCGCCTACGGATACGCCACCCCGGCGAGCGTGATGGCCGGCTGGATGTCCAGCCCCGGACACAAGCGCAACATCCTCGACTGCTCGTTCAAGGAGATCGGCGTCGGCGTCGCACAGCCCGGGGACTACTGGACGCAGGATTTCGCCACCGCCCAATAGCCCCGTGGGAGCCCGCCAGGCGCCAGGTGTCGTGCCTGGCGCCAGGCACATCCCGACCCGGCGCACCGTGAGGGGCGTGTACGGACGCCCTACCGCCCGCCGTTGACGACGGCCCGCTCCACCGCGCCGTCCTGGAGGTACCAGCGCTGGAGGATCTTCGCGTAGGCGCCGGTCCGGATGAGGCCGTCGAGTGCCTCGCGCACGGCGTCGCGCAGTGCCGTATCGGCCTTGGCGACGGCGATGCCGTAGGGGACGGAATCGATCTGTCCGCCGACGAGTTGGAAGGTGCCGCCGCCCGCCTGGGTCGCCGCGGTGTAGGCCGCGACCGGGAAGTCGTCCAGGCAGGCGAGGGACCGGCGCTGGGCCACATCGTCGTAGACCTCGGCCGTCGAGTCGAACTTCCGGAGCGTCGGCTTCGCGGGGAGCCGCCGGCTCAGCTCGTCGAGGTAGCCCTCGGCCGCGGAGCCGCGCTGGACCGCGACCGGCTTGCCCGACACGTCCTCCAGTTTGCCGAGGCGGTCCGGATTGCCCTTGCGCACGACGAGCGACAGCCCCGCCTGGAAGTAGTCGATCAGGTCGACCCCTCCCCCGGTCTTCGTCCCGCTCGCCTGCCCGCCCTCGCGGTCCTTGGTGTCGACCATCGCCGAGATGACCAGGTCGAACCGGCCCTGGTCGAGGCCGGCGAACAGGGAGTCGAAGGTCGCGTTCTGGAACGTGCAGCGGACGCCCAGCTCGCGGCCGAGGGCGTTGGCCAGGTCGACGTCGAGGCCGGCGGGCTTGCCGTCGCTGAGGAACTCCATCGGCGCATAGGTGATGTCGGAGCCGACGGTGAGGATGCCCTTGTCCGCTATCGCCTGCGGCAAGCGGCCGGACGGTTTCGCGGCTCCGCCGGTCCCGCCCGTGGCGCCCGTGGCGCCCACACCACCGGTGCCCGGCTTCCCACCCTCCGGCCACAGCGTCCAGGCCAGCGCCCCGCCACCGGCCGCGACGCCGGCGAGGGACAGTGCCGCAAGCACACGGCGACGGCTCGGCCCCGGGGGCGCGGGCGGGCCGTACGTCCCAGGCGTCGGACCGGTGCGAGAGGAGTCCTGGGGTGGAGCGGCGGGCGGCGGGGGCTTCGGGGGCTCCGCCATGGTGCGGGTCGGCAGCGCGCCGATGCCGGCGGTGGCGCCGGTGGGCTGTGCGGCCGGCGGGCCCGAGGGGGAGGTGCCGAGGGTTCTGGGGTCGCCGAGCTGTGCGGACAGGCGGTGGAGTTGCCCGGCGAGAGAGGCCGGCAACCAGTCGTCGTACGGGCCCGGTGCGCCGACCCGCGCGACGAGCTCGGGGAGGGCCGGCCGCCGTGCCGGGTCCTTCTCCAGACAGGATGCCGCCAACTCACCGAGTTTCCGCGGAACTTGACCGACCTGCGGCTGTTCGTGCACGGTGCGGTACATCAGGACCTGCGGCTCGGCGTTGCCGTACGGGCCGTCGCCGGTCGCCGCGTAGACGATCACGCCACCGAGCGCGAAGACATCCGCGGCGCCCGTGATGTCGGGTCCGGTCATCACGAGCTGTTCGGGGGCCATGAAGCCGGGGGTACCGAGGGCGGTGCCGGTCGCCGTCAGCGCGGTGTCCGCGGCGGAGTGTGCGATGCCGAAGTCGATGACGCGGGGGCCGGTGGCGGTGAGCAGGATGTTGGACGGCTTGAGATCGCGGTGCACCAGGCCGTGCGCATGCACCGCCGACAGTGCCTGGAGCAGACCGGCCGCCAGCAGCCACACGGTGCGCTCGGCCAGCGGCCCCAGGTCGTGTACGGCGGAACTCAACGGGACGCCCGGCACGTACTCGGTCGCCATCCACGGCACGTCGTCCTGCGGCGCGGCATCGACCACCGGCGCCACGAACGGTCCCCCGACCCGTCCGGCCGCTGCCACCTCACGCGCGAAGCGCTTGCGGAAGCCAGGGTCGTCGGCGAGTTCGGAGCGTGCGGTCTTCACCGCTACCGTCCGCCCGTCACCCGCGCGGCCGAGATAGACCCGCCCCATTCCGCCGCCGCCGAGCAGCCCAATGATCCTGAACGGCCCGATCCGTCGCGGATCGTCCTTCGCCAGCGGTCGCACCCGCACCCCCACCCGTGCCAGCAATTACGGGGAACACTATCCCGCACCCGTCCGCCCGGGCGATCGCCGGACGGGGCCATCGCGGCAGGGCCGGCCGCCATGCAGCCGCTGCGGCGTGAAAGTCCCTTGTGCCGGCCCGCCGGCCCGTAGTGCGCTGCCCTTCATGAGGAGCATGAAGACCATGAGGAAGCGGAGTGTTGCCGGGTTGGTTGCCGTCCTGGTCATGGACTCGCTGTGTGCGGCCGCGCCGGATTCGTCCGCGGCTGCGACCGGAGCCGGTGCCAGTGCCGGAGCCGGAGCCGGAGCCGACAGTCCACCACCGGTGGGCGGCACCCCCACAAGTCCGTTGTCGACGCGTGCGGAGTCCACGCGCCTGGGCGTCGATCTCGACACCGTGACGATTCCGGAACTCCAGGCGCGCATGGCGCGCGGAGCGCTGACCTCCCGGGCACTGACCGCCGCCTATCTGCGGCGGATCCAGGCCGTCGATCCGACGGTCCATGCGGTGCTGCGCACCGACCCGACGGCGCTGCACCAGGCCGCCGCCAGCGATGCCAGGCACCGGCACGGTACGGCCCGCAGCCCACTCGACGGCATCCCCGTCCTGCTCAAGGACAACGTGGACACCCGTGACCTGCCCACCACAGCCGGGTCGCTGGCACTGGCCGGCCGCCCGCCGCACCACGACGCGGCGCTGGTGACCCGGCTGCGCGCGGCGGGCGCGGTGATCCTCGGCAAGACCAACCTGTCCGAATGGGCGAACTTCCGCTCCACAAAACCGACTTCGGGATGGTCGGCGGTGGGCGGGCAGACCCACAACCCGTACGTACTGGACCGCAATCCATGCGGCTCCTCCGCCGGTTCGGCCGCCGCACTGGCCGCGTCGTTGGCGCAGGTGGCGATCGGCACCGAGACGGACGGCTCCATCGTCTGTGCGGCCGGGATGAACGGGGTGGTGGGCCACAAACCCAGTCTGGGACTGGTCGGTCAGGCCGGTGTGGTCCCGATCTCGGCGCAGCAGGACACCGCGGGCCCCATGGCGCGCAATGTGACCGATACCGCGCTCACCCTGGCGGTGCTCAGCGGCGACGACTCCGCACGCCCAGGCACGCCCGCCGGGCTCCCGGACGCACCGACCCGCGCCGGCGGACTGCACGGCAAACGGATCGGCCTGTGGCGGCTGCCCGAACTGGGGCCGGGGGTGGACGCGGTGCTGACCCGCACCGCGGAGCGGCTACGGAGCGCGGGAGCCACCGTCGTCGAGGTGACGCCCCCGTACCAGAAGCGCATCGCGGAACTGGAAATCCCCACGCTGCTCAGCGAGTTCCACCGGGACATCGATGCCTATCTCACCACCCGCGACGGACCGCGGAACCTCGCCGGACTGATCGCGTTCACCCGCGCCCACCCGGCGGAACGGACCTGCTTCGCCGGACAGGAGCTCTTCGAGCGGGCCCTCGCCGCGCCACCCACCACCGATCCCCAATACCGTGCGGCACGCGCCGAGTTGACGAACCTGGCCCGCCGTTCAGTCGACGAGACCATGGCCGCCCATCGACTGGACGCGATCGCCGCACCCACCAACCCCCCTGCCTGGACGACCGACTGCGCACGGGGCGACAACGACATCATCCCGTCCTCGACCCCCGCGGCCGTGGCCGGCTACCCGTCGCTGTCGGTACCCGCCGGGTTCGTCCACGAGCTGCCTGTGGGCCTGCTCCTGATGGCCGGCAACCGCCAGGACGCCGCGCTCCTGTCCCTGGGAGCCGCGGTGGAGCACCGTCTGCACGCCTGGCGGGCGCCGCGCTACCTCCCCACGGTGGGCCGCGACGCCGTCCGCTGAACCGGCCGCCACAGACACCGTCCGGCGCCGCACGGCCGGTGCGCCTCAGTCCGCCCACTCCTCGGCGAGGACGGACCAGACCTCGGTGTCATGGCGAACTCCCCGGTACGGGAACTGCCTGCGCAGCACTCCGTCGCGCCGCATGCCGAGCCGGCGGGCCGCCTCGACACTGCGCTTGTTGGCCGGGGTGGTCCGCCATTCCACGCGGCTCATCCCGCGCTCGCGGAAGGCCCAGTCGATCAGTGCCCGGCTCGCCCGGTGCACCAGCCCGCGCCCCTCCCCCGCCGATTCCAGCCAGCATCCGATCTCACAGACACCCAGGGCGGCATCGAACTGCGTGAACATCACGCCGCCGACCAGCACGCCCTCCAACCAGATGCCGTAGATCCGCGACCCGTCCTTTGCCTGGCCGTCCGCATAGCCCTGGAGGACCTGGATCGCGGACTCCAGGTCGGTGGTCCGGGTCGCCCACGGAATCCAGGGGTCCACCGTGGACCGGGCGCGGTCCATGTGAGCGAGGAATTCCGGTGCCTGCCAGGGCTCCAAGGGCCGCAGCTCGGCACCGTCATCAAGCGGCAGGACAAACACGGGGGCCTCCGTCAGTCGGTCGGTCAGTCAGGAACGAGTGCGCAACAAACATCCGCTACGAACTGTAAGGCCACTCCTGGCGCCCCTAGCGCCCCGCCCGCTCCCGTCGACCATGAGCAGCGCGGCGTGGGGCACCTGACGCCCGCGATGCGCTACGCCGCCGAACAGGCCACCGCCTGAGGGATCTTCTGCTTGACTGGCCGTCATGACCTCTTCCCCCTTCGAGACCACCAGGCCCGACCAGATCGCTTATCTCGACCGCCTGGCCGCGAGCGATGTCGGTCGCTCCTACAAGCAGCGCATGCTCGACGCGCTCGATGTCCGCGCCGGCCAGACCGTACTCGACCTCGGCTGCGGCCCTGGGACCGATTTGGCGACCCTGGCCGGCGCGGCCACCACCACGGGTTCGGTGATCGGCATCGACCGCGACCCGGCCATGGTCGACGCGGCTCGGGCACGCACCGCCGACCACCCCGTGGTGGACGTCCGCCTGAGCGACCTCCACGACCTGGCGCTGCCCGACCGCTCCGCCGACCGTGCACGCACCGACCGGGTGTTGCAGCATGTCGCCGATCCCCTTCAGGCCCTCGGCGAGATCCGCCGGGTCCTGCGGCCGGGCGGGCGGCTGGTCATGGGCGAGCCCGACTGGGAGACGCTGACCATCGACCACCCGGACCGCGAGCTGACACGTGCCTACACCCACCACCTCGCCGACGAGGTGGTACGCAACGCGGCCATCGGCAGGCAGCTCCCCCGCCTGGCGACCGAGTGCGGTTTCGCGGTGCCGGCAGTCGTTCCCGTCACCTCGGTCTTCCGGGACGCTCACGTCGCCGACAAGATCCTCGGACTGGAACGCACCACCCGGCGCGCCGTAACCGCCGGCTACTTCGACGAGGAGCAGGCCGACCGCTGGTTGGCGCACCTGGCCCACGGCCCCTTCCTCGCCGCGGTGACCGTCTACCTCGTCGTGGCCCAGGCATAGCCTCCCGAGCCCGAAGCCTGGAGCGGAGAAAGGGCCGTCTCCAACTTCTCCGAGTCGGTGCGAGCTTCGACCCGCATCATTGCAGAATGCAATGGTATTCTTGAGTTGAGGTCATTCGAGGCATCTGAGAGGAAGCGATTCGAATGTCGGACCTCTCGCATCACACCACCACGGACATCACCAGCCACCCCGACGTAGCCGAGATGCGCGAGCGCTACGCACGCATGCTCTCCGGACGCCAGGCAACCGCCCTCGACGGGCTGATCCTCCTCACCGGTATGTACGCGGCGATCTCGCCCTGGGTGGTCCACTTCCGCGCAACGAGCCCGGAACTCACGGTGAACAACCTCATCATCGGCATCGTGCTGGCGGTGGTCGGTCTCGGGCTGACCCGGGCGCCGGAACGCATGTACCGGCTCAGCTGGACCTGCGCGGTGATCGGTGTCTGGCTGGTCATCTCGCCCTGGGTCGTGACCGCAGGCCACAGCGCCAGTGCCGGACTGATCTGGAACAACGTCTGGATCGGCGCCGTGACCTTGGCTCTTGGACTGGCCGCCACACGCCTGGCCATGGCAACCGAGTCGCAACGGAAGCCGGCCACGTAGCCCGGCGGGGAGTGCCTGACTTCGGGAAGAGGCGATCATGAGTCTCCCCATGCGTGACCGCCGGGTCCTCGCCCAGATCGAGGAGTACTTTCTGGCCGACGACCCCGAGCTGGCCTTGCTGCTGAGCACGTTCGGGGAGAGCCCCCAAAGGCGCCGTCGGCTCCTCCGGGGCATCCGGCGCCGAGCCGGTGCGGCGCTGGCGTACACGGCGGTGGCGGTGGGTGCCGTGCTGCTCGTCGCGGCCTGCCTGGCACGGAGTGCGGCGGTGCTGTGGGCGGCGGGCGCGATGGCGCTGGTGTCCGCGGCGCCGTTCCTCACGTCGCGGTTCCACCACTCGCCCGGCCGTCGGGCCCCGAGCGATCACCGCCGGGGTGTCCACGACTGAACCGAGGGGTGCCCCGCCCGCGTCGCCGCAACGCGGGCGGGGCGCTGGCGATCAGCGCACTGGCGGCCGGCGGGCGATCCGGTGCTCCGCTCGGCCCGCGCCCGCGCCCACGTCGCCCGCGTCGCCCGCGTCGCCCGGGACGGTCACCACCGTCCAGGCCGTCGATCCTGAAACATTGCCTACCGCAATACTTTCCTGTCGATAGAATGGGATCGGGTAGGCGCACTGGAGGCGGGTGAATCTCATGAAGTGCTTCGACTGCGCGTGGGCCGAGCAGGTCGTCGACGCCGTGGGCGTATGCCATCACTGCGGCGTGGGTGTCTGCTTGCGGCACTGCCATGTGGCCTTGGAGCCCGGGCATCGGATCGCCGGGGTCGGCCAGTCCACACTTTCCCGCCCGGCGCGCGAACTCACGTGCCTGACCTGCCATTTCGCGATGGCGCCGACGCCCCAGGCAGAGGTGAAGCGCAGCATGCGTTAGCGCGCAGCCAGGCGTGGGCGAGGCAACCCCAGCCGGTCACCCCGACCGCCCCCGAACGGCGGGAAAGGGGGCACTCGGGCGCGCTTCCCGACGGCGTCCGCCCCCTGGAGCCAACCGTCACTCCGTCCAGGTTCTGGACACCACCTGACTGCAAGTCTTGCACACTGCAATACTTGCATTGTGGAAAACATACAAAGGTGCCTGTGGCCAGGCGAAGGGCGAGCGCTGTGCACAGGCGCTCCGCGACGTAGTGGAGCGCCGCGGTGAGCGGGGCGCGCAAGGGAATGACAAGGCACCGGGGTGCCCATCTCGGCGACTTCACGGTGCAGCCGAGAATGCTGGTGATCTGCGGCTGGGCGTTGCTCGTGGGCGCCGCCGGCGCGGTGGCGGCACTGGCGTTGCTGCGGTTGATCGGGCTGGTCACCAATGTGGTGTTCTACCAGCGGTGGTCGACGGCGCTGGTCGCGCCCGGCTTGGAGCATCGGCCGTGGTGGCTGGTGCTGGGCGCACCGGTGGTGGGCGGCCTGGTGATCGGTGCGATGGCGCGCTACGGGTCGGAGAAGATCCGCGGGCACGGTATGCCCGAGGCGATCGAGGCGATCCTGACCGGCGGCAGCCGGGTCGCGCCGCGGGTGGCGGTGCTCAAGCCGGTGTCGGCGGCGATCAGTATCGGAACCGGCGGCCCGTTCGGCGCCGAGGGGCCGATCATCATGACCGGTGGTGCGATCGGCTCGATCCTGGCGCAGGGCCTGCGGCTCAGCGCGGATGAACGCAAGACCCTGCTGGTCTCCGGCGCGGCGGCCGGTATGGCGGCCACCTTCAACTCGCCGCTGGCGGCCGTGCTGCTCGCTGTGGAACTGCTGCTCTTCGAGTGGCGGCCGCGCAGCTTCGTCCCGGTGGTCGCGGCGGTCGGCGTCAGCACGGTGGTGCGCGGCTTCCTGCTGGGCACCGCTCCCATCTTCCCGGTGTCCACCACCGGACTGCACGTCGCGCCCACGGTCGATGTGCTCTGTCTGGCGGCCGGGCTGCTGGGCGGTGCGCTGGCGGTCGTGGCGACCTGGCTGGTGTACCGGGCCGAGGACGGCTTCGCCCGGCTGCCGTTCCACTGGATGTGGTGGCCCGCCATCGGTGGACTGGTCATCGGCCTGGGCGGACTGGTCGAACCGCGTGCCCTCGGTGTCGGCTACGACGTCATCGAGCAGCTGCTGACCGGGCACGCCACGGTGTCGCTCATCGTCGGCATCCTCGTCGTGAAGACCCTGATCTGGTCGCTCTCGCTCGGCTCGGGCACCTCCGGTGGGGTGCTCGCTCCGGTCTTCATGATCGGCGGGGCGGTCGGCGCGGCCGAGGGCCTGGTCTTCCCCCAGGTCATCCCGGGCTTCTGGGCGATGATGGGACTGGCCGCAGTGGTGGGCGGGGTGATGCGGTCACCGCTGACCGGCGTGATCTTCACCCTCGAACTGACCCATGCCTGGGGCACGGTGCTGCCGTTGCTGATCTCGTCCACCGCCGCCTACGCGCTGTCGGCGCTGCTGCTCAAGCGCTCGGTGCTCACCGAGAAGATCGCCCGCCGCGGACTACACCTGACCAGGGAGTACTCCACCGATCCGCTGGAGACGTTCTTCGTGGAGGAGGTCATGGACCGCCGGCCGCTGCTCCTCCAGGGCGCGGAGAGCGTGGCGGCCGCGCTCAAGCTCACCAGGGAGGCGAAGATCTCCGCCGACGACGGGCGGCGGCTGGTGCCCGTGGTCACCGGCGAGGGTGCGACAGGCATGGTCACGACCCAGGACCTGTTGCTGGACGCGGCCGCCGAGGACGTCGGCCGGCCGGGAAACAGCACGGTGGCGGATGTCTGTATGCCGTCCCCGGTGACCCTGCGGCCCGATGACACCCTGCGCCGGGCGGCCTACCTCTTCGCCGAACACGGCGTCACCCAGGCCCCGGTCGTCGGTCACGGCCCCGACGAACGTGTGGTGGGAACGGTCACCCTGCACCACCTGCTGCATGCCCGACGGCACGATCTGACGGAGGAGCACCACCGGCAGCGCCTCATCCCGGGCGGCCGCCGGCGTGACCCGGACGTCGTCCCCACCTGAGCCCCGCGGGGCCTTCGTGGCGGCAAAGGCCCCGTCGCCCGGGCCGTGTACCGGTTGTTGTTCGGTACCGCTCCGTGTTCGGTACCGCTCCGTGTTCGGTACCGTTTTGTGTTTCAGTACCGCTCCGTCAGCGAGTCGGCGGTCTGCTCGCCGGCGGCGTCGGTCAGGGCGCGCAGTCCGCGTACCAACTCGGCGCGCCGGCCGGCCGGAAGACTGGCGACGATTGCCTGGATCTCCTGGTGGCGGTGGGCCATGACCCTCTCGACCAGGGAGCGGCCCTGTGCCTTGAGGCGCACGATGACCTCGCGGCGGTTGTCGGGATTCATCTGCCGGTCCACCAGGCCGCGGGCCTCCAACTTGTCGACCATCCGCATCGCCGTCGACGGGTTGACGTCCAGTCCCGCGGCGAGCGCGGCGAGCTTGACCGGGCCCTCGCCGTGCAGGACCACCAGGGTGCGCAGTTGTGGCAGGGTCAGGGACGGTTCGGTCTCGGCGAGCGCCCGTGCGGAGAGCGCGACGAACAACCGGGACGCCGTCATGACGGCCGCGGCGACCTCCTCCACGGTCTCGTGCAGGTCGTCCGGCGGCTGCACGGCCGGGGTCCGCCGCTGTCCGTCAGCCTGATCTTGTCGCACCATACCGCTTTTATACCGCCCCGCAGGCGGCGGCGAAGGGCGAGCCCGCCCGGCCGTCCAGCCACTGGACGACATTCACCCTTCAATCAACATTTTGTTTATGACTTGCGGTCCGCATCCGCTGCACGTGCTGGGAGCCACGGCCGTCATGGCCGCCGGGGCGGTTGGGCTGCGCCCCAGCCCTAGAAGTGCTTGGCGCCCTCCATGATGGCCTCGCGGATGCGGTGGTAGGTGCCGCAGCGGCAGACGTTGCGGATCTCGTCGAGGTCGGCCTCGGTGATCTCCTTACCGGCGGCGCGGGCCTGCTTCACCTTGGCGACCGCGGCCATGATCTGGCCGGGCTGGCAGTAGCCGCACTGGGCCACGTCGTGCGCCAACCACGCCTCCTGCATGGGGTGCAGGTCCTTGCCGACGGTGGCCGGGAGCCCCTCGATGGTGGTGACCTCGTCGTCCGGCCGGACGTCCTTGACCGGAACCGAACAGGGGTTGAACGCCTTGCCGTTGAGGTGACTGGTGCATGCCTGGCAGACACCGAGACCGCAGCCGTACTTCGGCCCGGTGACGCCCAGGACGTCGCGCAGCACCCACAGCAGACGGACGTCGTCCTCGATGTCCACCGTGACGGACTTGCCGTTGAGGATGAAGGTGTGTTGGGGCACGATCGCTCCTTGCGCTGCTGGTGGCCCTCGCGTTCCTGGTGTGCGCTGCCGGCGAGCCGGTTCAGTAGGCGCGGTCCAGGCCGTCGGTCGGCGACTGCGGGATCGGGGGGACGGTCGGCAGTGGCTCGAAGCCGAGCGGGCCGGAGTGGTTGAGGGGGAACGTGGTGGGCATGGTGCCGGTGGCCGCGCCGTAGGCGCAGGCGACTGCGGCGGACGCGGCGCCGACCGCCAACTCCCCCGCGCCGCCCGGCTTTCCGCCGGTCGGCGGCATGACCACGATCTGCAGTTCGGGCGGGGTGTTCCACTGCCGGGTGTAGAAGTAGTTGTCCCAGCTGCCTTCCAGGAACGCGCCGTCCTTGAGGTGCAGGCCCGAGGTGAGCGTGATCGCGATGCCGTCCATGATGCCGCCCATCATCTGGGCCTCCAGGCCCTTAGGGTTGACGGCCAGGCCGACGTCCACGGCGCAGACGACCTTGGTGACGCGGGGTCCCGTACAGGCGTCGGGGATGTGCCGTCCGGTGGTCTCCGGGCGGCAGTCGATTTCGGCGAGTACCGCGACGACGCCGTGGTACTCGGGGTGGACGGCGATTCCCTGAGCCGTGCCGGCCGGCATCTTCCTTCCCCAGTCGCCGAGTTCGGCGACCTTGTCCAGAACGGCCCGGGCCCGGTCGTCCTTGACGAGCTGCCGGCGGAAGGCCAGGCGGTCCTTGCCCATCTCGTCCGCCAGCCGGTCGATGACGAGTTCCTGGGCGCACCGGACGTTGGGCGAATAGATGTTGCGCATACTGCCGGTGTTGAAGCCCTTGTCCACCTCGTTGAGGAACTGGGTGGTGAGGCCGAGGTCGTAGGGCGTCTGCTGGCTGAGCGTGAAGATCGTCTCGGAGAAGGTGAGGTCTCCCACCGGGAGCTTGGCGGCCGTGGCGGTGATGATCTCCCCCAGGCCGTGCCCGAAGTCGGTGGAGACGGAGGTGTGCCGCTGTTCGTAGGTGAGCACCTTGCCCAGCGCATACGTCGCCCGTATGCGCGAGGTGGCCATCGGGTGCGTACGTCCCTGCCGGAACTCGTCGGTGCGGTGCCACATCAGCTTGACCGGCTTGCCCATCGCCTTGGACGCCTCGGCGGCTTCCAGTGCGGCGTCGGAGAACAGCTTGCGGCCGAACGAACCACCGCCCTCGGCGACATGCACCGTGACCGCGCTCTGCGGCAGTCCCAGCTTGGCCGCGATCGCCTGCTGGGCGGCGATCGGCGACTTCAGGGCCGCCCAGATCTCGGCCCGGTCGGACCGTACGTCGGCGGCCGCACAGTTGGGCTCCAGCGCGCTGTTGCTGGCGAAGTGGAAGGTGAAGGAGCCCTCGACGGTCTTGGCCAGGTGGCTCAACTTCGGTACGGCGAGCGGGAGTTCGGCCGCCTTCAGCTCGCGCAGGACCGTGTCGTCGGACGCCCGTTCCGCGGTCCCCGGGCCCCAGGTCACCCGCAAGGCACGCACCGCGTCGATGCACTGCCCGAAGGTCCGGGCGCGTACCGCGACGCCGGTGGAGAGGGTCGCGACATCGGTGACGCCGGGCATCGCCCGTACCGCCGCGAGGTTCTGCACGGAGCGCACCGTACCGTTGATCGTGGGCGGCCGGCACACCATGGTCGGCGCGGCACCAGGCACGTGCAGGTCCATGGCGAACTGCTTGCGGCCCGTCACGCTCGCCCGCGCGTCGACGCGGTTGCGTGCGGTGCCGATGACCGAGAACGCGGACCGCGGTTTGAGGTCGGTGGCCACGCGTACGGTCTTCAGGCTGGCGGCCTTCTCGGCGAGCGAACCGTAGGTCGTGCTCCGGCCGTTCGGGGCGCTGATCACCCCGGCCTTGCTGGTCAGTGTGGAGAGCTCGGCGCCGAGCAGATCGGCGGCGGCCGCCAGCAGCCGCTTCCTGGCTATCGCCGCGGCGACCCGGATCGGCGTGTAGGTGGAGATGGTGGTGTTGGAACCGCCGGTGAGCTGGTTGAACAGCAGCTCCGGGCGCGCGTCCGCGAGGGTGACGTGGACCTTCTCCAGCGGCAGGTCGAGTTCCTCGGCGATCAGCATCGCGGTGGAGGTGGTGATGCCCTGGCCGACCTCGGCACGCGGCAACGCGAACGAGGCGGTGCCGTCGGCGTGGACATGAATGGTGATGAGGCCGGCCGTCGGCAGCGCGGCGTCGGTGAGCATGTCGTTGAGGTCGAACAGTTTCGTCAGCTCGGGCAGCGAACCGACCGCGGCGTGTGCCGGCGTGGATCCTGCTGCGGCTTCGCCCAGTTGGGCCGCCACGGCCAGTGTTGGCGCCGCCAGGACGTAGCCGAGGAACCTGCGGCGCTCGATCCCCTCCGCGGCGTTCCCGGTATCCGAGGCGCCCTGGTCGACCGGGTCGACGGCCTGCGCGACCTCCGCGTGCTCCTGCGGCAGACGATCCTGAACAGCCATCATCTGTCCTCTCACGGAGCGTGGTTGATCGACCTACCGGATGGTAGCGAACGCCTGCGCACGACAGAACAACGGGGACGTGGAGACTTCTCGTCAGCGGTCCGCTGCGCCTCGGCGCACTGCCTGGACGAGGGGTTCGGGCAGGCCCATCAGGCGCAGTGCGTCCGGCAGTGGTGTGCTCGGCACGGCCCCGGAGGCGGTCGCCGACCGGGCGGCCTGCCGGTAGCGAGCCCGGGCCTCGGCCAGTTCGCCGCGCTCCTCGGCGATCCGGGCGAGGCCGGTCAGTGTGCGGATGCGGTTGGCCAGGCCCTTCACCCAGTGCGAATCCTGGTGTTCCAGTGCCTGGAGGTAGAGGTGCCGCGCCGCGGTCGGGTCGCCGTCCAGCAGGGCGAGGTCGGCGAGCCCGCGTTGTGCGGCGGCGAGGGCGGTGGCGCTGCCGGCGCGTCGGGCGCGGTCGGCGGCCCGGGTGTAGTCGGCGCGGGCCGCCGCCGGGTCGTCGGCCAGGCGATGGTCGCCCCGGTTGACCAGGAGGTCGGCGTAGTCCTCCCAGGCGCCCAACTGCTCGGCGAGGGTGAGGGCTTCGTCGGTGAGTGCGAGGGCCGCGTCCCGGTCGCCGCGCACGGCGGCCAGGGATGCGAGGGCGTCGAGGGTCAGCGCGGTGCCCCATCGTTCGCCCAGCGCCCGGAACTGCTCGGCGGCCGCCTGGAAGCCGCGTTCGGCCTCGGCGAGGTCCCCGTCGCCGAAGGGGCCGAACGCGGCCACGTACTGGGCGGCTGCCCGGGTCCAGGGCTCGGGGCGGTCCCGTTGGGCGGAGACGAGGGCGTAGGCGCCGGCCGCGTCGCCGGCGCCGGCGTTGTGGATCATCCACGGCAGGAGGGCGGCCGGCCAGCTGCCCGCCCGGCCGGCCGACCACGCCTCGGTGAGGGCCCGGTCCGCGGCGTCCCGGTGCCTGTGCCAGGCCGTACGGGCCTCGGGCGGGCCGGAGGCGGCGAGCAGTACGCAGACGGCGTACTCCTCTTCGAGTCCGGTCGGGGGCTCCTCGCCCACGGTGTGGAGCAGGGCCGCTGCCTGCGGTGCCAGAGTGCCGGACTGCCCGCGGATCCACAGGTACGAGGAGGCGGCGGCCAGCAGCTCCAGGGCCGTCGCCGGCTCGGGCGCCACCACTGCCCACTGCACGGCGGCAAGGATGTCGGGCTGCTCCGCGGTCAGTTCCGCCAGCCGGGCAAGCTGCTCACCACGGCGCAGCCACGGGTCGGCGGCACGTATGCGTGCCAGCAGTGTCCGTGCGTGGGTGCGCCGGATCGTCTCCATCTCCCCCGCGGCGTCCAGCCGTTCGGCGCCGTAGGCACGGATCGTCGCCAGCATGCGGTAGCGGCCGCCGGACCGGTCCAGCAGCGACTTGTCGGCCAGTGACTCCAGTGTCTCCTCGTCGGTGTCGCACACCTTCGTTGCGGCCTGGACGCTCGCGCCGGCCGCGAACACCGAGAAACGCCGCGCCACCCGCTGTTCCGGCTCCGAGAGCAGGTCCCAACTCCAGGCAACGGTCGAGCGCAACGTCCGGTGCCGCCCGTCGGTCGTGCGGCTGCCTCGTGCGGCGAACGCCGGCCGGTCGGACAGACCGGCGGCCAGCTCGTCCAGGCTCAGGGTGCGCAGCCGGGCCGCCACCAGCTCGATGGCCAGCGGCAGGTTGTCCAGAGCGGTACAGACACGTTGTACCGCCGCGGGGTCGGGGACGAAGGCCCGGCGCACGGCGCGCGCCCGGTCGGTGAACAGTTCCTGGGCCGCCTGGTCGTCGAGCGGCCGTACGGGGTGGAGGTGCTCGCCGATGATGCCCAGCGGTTCCCGGCTCGTCGCCAGTACCCGCAGCTGCGGGCAGGCGGCCAACAGGCGGGCCGCGAGCGGCGCGACGTCCTCGACGAGGTGCTCGCAGTTGTCCAGGACGAGCAGCAGCGTGCGGCCCGACAGCGCGGTGCGCAGCCGGTCCAGTGGGCCCTGGTCGTCGTGCGCCATGTGCAGTCCCCGCTCGCGCAGGCCGAGGGCGGCGAGCAGTGCCTGGGGAAGGTGGGCGGCGTCGGGCAGCGCGCCCAGTTCGGCGAAGCACACGTCGTCGGTGGCCGACGCGGCGACCGCCACGGCCAGCCGGGTCTTGCCGACGCCGCCGGGCCCGGTCAACGTCACCAGCCGTGCGGCCCGCAGGAGTTCGCCGACCTCGGTCACCTCGCCCGCCCGGCCGACGAGGGCGGTCAGCTCGGCGGGCGGCGGGGTGGGCGAGGGCGACGCGTCGGCGTGGAGCAGTTCCCGGTGCAGTCCGGTCAACTCGGCCGAGGGGTCGGTTCCCAGTTCGTCGGCCAGTCGCCGCCTGACCTCCTCGAACACCAGCAGTGCCGCGGCCTGGCCGCCGTCCGCGAACAGCGCCCGCATCAGCAGTCCGGCCAGGCGCTCCCGTAGTGGGTGACGGTCCAGCAACGCCCGCAACTCGGTTGCGGCGGCGCGGTGTTCGCCGATGCACAGCTCAGCCTCGTAGCGGTCCTCCAGTGCCGTCAGCCGGATTTCCTCCAGACGTGCCGCGGCTGCCTGCCCCGGCTCGCTGTCGGCGACGTCGACGAGCGCCGGCCCCCGCCAGAGTCCCAACCCCTCCCGCAACAGCTGGGCCGCCCGGCGCGGATCGCCGTCCCGCAAGGCCGCCCGGCCGTCCCGTGTCAACTCCTCGAATCGCCCGGCGTCCACCTCGTCCGGGGCGACGACCAGGCGATACCCCGCCCCGCTCCGCTCGATCACGGCCGCCCCACCCAGCGCCGAGCGCAGCCGGGACACCTGCGACTGGAGCGCATGGGCGGACGGCACCGGCGCCGCATCGCCGCCGGCGGCTCCGACGCCGTCGGCCAGTCGCTCGGCCGGGACGACCTCGCCCGGCCGGACGAGCAGCAGGGCGAGCAGGGCGCGCCGCGCGGGCCCGCCCAGCGGAACCTCCGCCCCGTCGTCGCACCACGCCTGTGTCCCGCCGAGGATTCCGAAGCGCATAGCGGTGATTATCACCGACGTGCGCTCCCACAGGGCGCGTTGGGTTACCAGGTGCCGCGACGGCTTGACCTGGCACCCGGCACCCGGCACCCGCCGTCCGTCACACCAGGGGCCCGAGATACGTTCCGCCGGAGACGTCGATGGTCCGGCCGGTGATCCAACGCCCCTGCGGCCCCGCCAGGAAGCCGACGACGTCGGCCACGTCCTCGGGCTCCCCCAGGCGCCCCAGCGCGGTGATCGCCTCAAGTCCCGCCACCACCTCGGGGATCGCGGTGTGGCCGGCGGTCAGGTCGGTCCGCACCGCCCCGGGTGCGACGGTGTTCACCGTGATGCCCCGGCGGCCGAGTTCGTTGGCCAGCGACGGCGCCAACGCCTCCAACGCCGCCTTGGTGACCGTGTATCCGATCTGCGTGGAGACCGCGAACCGACTGGCCGTCGATCCCATGTTGATGATGCGGCCGCCGTCGTTCAGGAGCGGTATCGCCCGCTGGGTGACGAAGAACGGGGCCGTGACGTTGACCGCCAGCAGCCGTTCCCACTCCCGTGGAGTCACCTCCGAGATCGCATGCCCCGACGAGATACCGGCGTTGTTGACCAGGATGTCCAGTCCGCGCCCGGCGAGCCCGGCGGTCAGCCCCTCGAACAGCCGCTCCACGGCGTCCTCTTCACCGAACCGTGCCCGCACGGCGAACGCCCGGCCCCCGGACTCCTCGATGCGTGCCACGGTCTCGTGGGCCGCCGCTTCGTTGCCGCCGTAGTGGACCGCGACCGACGCTCCCTCGCCGGCCAGTCGCAGCGCCACCGCCCGGCCGATCCCCCGCGAGCCACCCGTCACCAGTGCCGTCCTGCCCGTCAGCGAAGCCATCGTCAATTCCCTTCTCCGCGGCCGACGCTCGGTGTCCGACCTGCGAGGGCACCACGATGGCGGGCCCGGCTCACCGCACGCTCACCGCCGGCTCACCGGCCCGGGAAACGGCGGTGAGTGCGTCAGGAGTCGCCGGTGAGCGAGCGGAGCTCGTGGACCACGTCACGGCCGGACGGCGCGTGCTCCGGGTCGATCAGCCACTGCAGCATCAGTCCGCTCAGCAACGCGAGCGGTACCGAGCCGCCCAGTCCCTCGCGGCCCTGGCGCTGCCCCTCGGCGAGATGGGCGCGGACCTCGGGTGACCGCTCGGCCTGCACCGCGGCCTCCAGTTGGGCCACCCACAGCGCCCGGTGGGTGGTGAAGCTGTCGATCAGTGCCTGCCAGCGGTCCGCCGGCTCGTCCCCCGCTGCCTGTGGGCGGAGTTCGTCGTCGAGTTCGTCCACCGCCTGCACCAGTGCCTGGGTGAGCAGCGCGTCCTTGGAGCCGAAGTGGTAGCCGATGGCGGCATGACTGACCCCGGCGGCCTTGGCGATGTCCCGGACGGTGGTGCGGGCCCAGCCGCGTTCGATCAGGCACTGCTTGGCCCCGGCCAGGAGATCCTCTCGGTTTCCCATGCCGCTCAGCATAGCGAAGGCTTGTCCAATCGGTTCATCCAAATGGTTTGACCAAATGGACAAGACCCGGCTACGGTCGTTCCCATGACGACGACAAAGGTTCTGATCTCGGGCGCCAGCGTGGCCGGTCCGGCCCTGGCCTACTTCCTGCGGCGCGACGGCCACGAGGTGACCGTGGTCGAGCGCGCACCGGACCTCCGGGACACCGGGTACGCGGTCGACTTCCGCGGCGCGGCGTTCGACGTGCTGGAGGAGATGGGCATCCTCGGCGAGATCCGCGGGCACGACACGCAGATGCGCGGCACGACCCTGGTCGACGCGACGGGCACCGAGACCGGGCGGCTCCCCGCCGAGGTGTTCGCCGGCGAGCTCGAAGTCCCGAAACGGGAACTGACCCGGATCCTGCACCGGGTGACCGCGGCCGATGTGGAGTATGTCTTCGACGACTCGATCAGTGCGCTCAGCCAGGACGACACCGGTGTCGCGGTCGAGTTCGAGCGGTCCGCGGCCCGGCGCTTCGACCTCGTCATCGGCGCGGACGGGGTCTATTCGAAGGTCCGCCGGCTCGCCTTCGGCCCGCACGCGGACACCCTGCGGCACCTGGGCATGTCCGGCGCCGGGTTCACCACGGCCAACCACCTCGGCCTCGACCGCAGCGGAGTGCTGTGCCAGGCGGGAAGCACGGCGATCTACGCGTTCAGCGCCGGCGATCCGGACACCCTGGCGGTCAGCCTGTCCTTCGCCACCGCCTCACCCGAACTGGACCGGCGGGGCCGTGAGGCGCAGGAACGGGCCGTACGGGAGGCGTTCGCCGGGCACGGCTGGGAAGCACCGCGCCTGCTGGCGGCGATGAGCGCGGCGGACGACTTCTACTTCTCCTCCACCTGCCAGATCCACCTCGACAGGTGGTCGCGGGGCCGGATCGCGCTGCTCGGCGACGCGGGGTACTGCGCCGCGCCCACCAGCGGCATGGGCACCTCCCAGGCACTGATCGGCGCCCGCACGCTGGCCCGGCAGCTGGCCCTGGCGGGCGGCGACCACCCGGCCGCGTTCGCCGCCTACGAGGCGGAGCTGCGGCCCTATGTCGCCGAGAACCAGGCAAAGGGCCGGGAGGGCGCGGTGGCGTTCGGAGGTGGGGAGATACCGGCGGGTGCGTAGGTCGCCTGGGCGTTCGGCGAGATGTACGCGCGGCGCGAGCTGCCCCCGCGTGAGCGGCAGTTGGTGACCCTGGGCGTGCTCGCCGCGCTCGGGGGCTGCGAGAGCGAGCTGGAGGCGCACCTCAACGCGGCGCTCAACGTCGGCCTGGCCGCCACCTGGGCTGACCGCCCCGACGCCGGTGCCGCGGCACGTCGTTGTGCCCGGTCCGGCGTCGGGGTTTCATCGGGATTTCACCGCGTTCCGCCAGGGTCGGCCTGTTCGCCGGGCTTGTCGGGGGACTCGGCGGGCCCGGGGGTCGCCGGGGCCCGGTCCGCGGGGTCGGGCCGCTGTGGGCGGTAGGCCGCGGCGAGGTGGTGTTGGAGGCGGGCGTGGCGGAACTGGTAGACGGCGCCGGCCTGGCGGAGGACACCTCGTTGGTAGGCGTCCTCCAGGAAGGCGACCACGGACCAGGGCAGGCGGCCGGTCAGTGGCAGCCAGATGCGGGAGAAGACCGTCCACTGGCCCCAGGACGTCAGGCTGAAGAGGTAGCCGAGGGCGCCGCCGAGTCCGCTGATGACGCCGAGTTTGAGTGCGGCGGTGAGGTTCCAGACGACCGGCCCCAGGAGCACCGACAGGGGTCGCATCACCAGCATGGAACCGAAGCCGACGAGGAGGCCGAAGGTCGGGGCCCAGATGAGGAGCTGGGTGGCGACGGTGCGGCCGTTGGTCCGCAGCAGGCTGACGGGATTGACGGCGGACCGGATGTCGAGGGGGGTTTCGAAGAGCGTCAGCAGACCGAAGGTGGGGCCGGCTGCCAGCGCGAACATCAGGCCGTAGATGAGGCCGTCGCCGAGGCTGCCGGCCAGGACGACCGGGAGGCTGATGTGGCGCAGGGCGCCGTTGATCACCCCGCGGACGAAGCCGTAGCCGGCGCCGAACACCAGGCCGCAGAGCAGCCCGATCGCCAGGCGGCGGAGGGGGCTCCGGCCGGTTCTGGCCTCCCGGCCGAATATCTTCATGCGGACGCCGGACGGCTGCACGGCCGCGTTCCTGGCCGCGACCATGAACCAGTACGCGATCCCGAACATCAGCCCGGAGAGGAGCCCGGCCACCAGGCCGTCCACGATTTGGAACGTGAAGGAGTCGAAGAGCGTGCCGACGACGCCGTCGACGAGCGCGATGGCCAGGCAGATCACCAACGCCGTCACCAGGGTGCGGGTGGTGCGGCGCATGCCGTGGCCGAGGCGCCACCATTCCAGGTTGGGGGTGTCGAGCCGGTTCAGGTGGTGGGCCAGGTAGCCGAGCCAGTACCGGGCGCGTTCCGGGTCCCAGGTGCGGAGCGGCCCGCTGCCGGGCTGGGGGTCGGGCCGTGGGCGGTAGACGGTGGTGGTGAAGTTGTCGAGGAGGTGGTCCTCCAGTTCCTCGGGGGTGCCGAAGCGCCGGGTGTCCAGCAGCGAGGACGGGTCGTGGTCCGGGGTGTTGCTGTAGACGGCGCGGGCGAGGGTGACCATCAGCGGGGTGGTCAGCACCGCGGCGAGGTTGGCGCCGGCCCGGCTGTCCGGGCGCTCGCGCAGTTCGTTCAGCACGGGGTCCCAGGCGGAGGCCGAGCGGTTCCGGCCGCGGGCCTTGCGGGTGGTGCGCGGCAGGTAGTCGGCCAGGTCGTCGAGGGTGAGGTCGGTCAGTTCCACCGCGGCGGCGGAGGTGAGCACGTCGGTCTCGGCGACCGCGGCGGCGTACTCGGACGGACGGCTGGTCAGCAGCAGCGGCAGCGTGGTGGCGTTGAGGGCTTCCAGTGCGGGGCGGCGCAGGCCGTCGGCGATCTCGTCGAAGCCGTCGAGTACGGGGAGGATGCGGCCGGTCTCGACGAGGGCGGCGGCCAGGCTCGGCCCGCCGGGGCCCGGGGCGGCGAGGCCGGGATGATCCCGCGTCAGCTGCATGGCCAGCCAGTCCCGGAGCGTGATGGCGGTCGGGTCCCATGAGCCGATGCTGAAGATCACCGGTACGGCATCGGCCCGGCCCCTGGACTTCAGGTGGTCCAGGACGAACCGCACGGTGAGGATCGTCTTCCCGGAGCCCGAGCGGCCCAGCACGACCAGCCGCCCGGACGGGATGCGCCGGTAGACGTCCACGATCGCGTCCAGTTGCCCGCTCAGGTCCAGCGGGTCATGGGTGCTCCCGGGCGGCATCCGGCGGATGTTGGCCCAGTGATCGGTCAGTTCCTCGGCGACCGGCCGCCAGCGCACCGGCAGTGGATAGGGGTCGTGGACCTGCCGCTGCTCCTCCTCGCGGCGCCAGCGGGCGGCCACCGTCTGGGCGACCTGTTCGGCGACATCGGCCAGGGTCTCGTGCAGCGGCGAAACCGATGGGCCCGCGGCGGCCAGTTCGGCGGGGGCGGCCGGCTCGGCGAAGGCCGCCGCTTCTACCGGAGGGTCGACTTCTTCCGGAGGGCCGGCGTCCGCGGTTCGGTGGACGGCGGACGCCAGTAGCCGCTCGCGTTCCTCGGGGCGCAGCCCGAGCGCGTCGGCGAGGAGCCGCACCGTGGTCACGCGAGGGTCGGCGCGCTCGCCGGTCTCCAGCCCACGGATGGTGCGGACGCCCACTCCGGCGCGCTCCGCCAACGCCTCCTGCGTCAGGTTCGCCTCACGCCGCAGTCTTTTCAACAGCGTGCTGAACTCACTGGTCACGAGTCACGGCCTTCCCCCGGCAATGTGTGTTTCCCCAGGTGAGGGACTCTAGCGCGGCCACCGGCCGGATACGGCCGGTCTGCTGGCCTGTCCGTTTCACCGCCCGGGGACCAGCGTCGACGGCAACTGCCCGACCGACTCACGTCTGGAGAGCCCGCAATGCCGACGACCGCGACCCTCGGTCGACCGACCGTCACCACGCTCACCCTTGAGGAGCGTGAGGTGCTCCAGGCGGTGGGCTACGGCCTGACGGACGGCGAGATCGCCTCCGCGCTCGCCCTCGCCGAGAACGCGGTCGACGCCCACCTCGCCCGGATCCTCGCCAAACTCGAACTGCGCGACCGGGCCGCCGCCATCGTCCATGCGTTCGACTGCGGGTTGGTCGAGCCCGGCCGGGGCCCCCGCGTGGCGGCCATCCCGAAGCAGCGGACCGCCGCCCGCCGGGCACGCGAGCCGCGGGTGCGGATCTCCGTCCTCGGGCCGCTGCGGGCATGGCGCGACGGCCAGCCGGTGGATCTGGGGCATCTGCGCCAGCAGGCCGTGCTGGCGGCACTGGCGCTGTGCCCGGACCGGACGGTCAGCCAGGAGGAACTGCTCGACGGGGTGTGGGGGATGGAACCACCGCTCACAAAAGTGGTGCCGGTGTACATCTACCGGCTGCGGAAGGTCCTCCAGGTCGAGCACGGCACGGAGTCGGTGATCCAGCGCGACCGGTGCGGCTACCGCCTCGCCCCCGGCGCGGTCGAGGTGGACGCGGCGCGCATGGAAGAGCTGGTCACCGCCGCCGGTGCGGCCGAGCGGGCCGGTGAACTGACCGAGGCGGTCCACGTCTGCACCCAGGCGCTGGACCTGTTCCGCGGGGAGCTGCTGGCCGGGCTGCCGGGGCCGTTCGCGGAACTGGAACGGCTGCGGCTCGCCGAGCGCCGGATCACCCTCGTACAGCGGAAGCTGGACTGGCAGCTGCGGCTGGGCCGGCACGCCGAGGCGGTCGGCGAGCTGTGGGCCCTGGCCGCGGCGCAGCCGTTGAACGAACCGATCGCCGCGATGCTGATGCGGGCGCTGTACCTCAGCGGACGGCAGGCGGAGGCGCTGACCGTGTTCGGCCGCACCCGCCGCCGGCTGGCCGACGAGCTGGGCGTGCTGCCGAGTCGGCTGCTGAGGCGGACGCACGAGATGATCGTGCGCGGGTCCGACGCCGGCCTCGCCGGGACCACGTCGTGACCCCACCGACGCCGCGTACCCGCGGTGAGGAACTGCTGTTGGCCCGGATCTCCGCGGCGGCCGGCCGTGCGCACCTCGGCAGGCGGCTGGCCACCTATACGGCGGCCGCGTACCGCTTCCGCGGACGGAACAGCCCGTTCCGGGCGATCCGGTACCTGACGGCCCTCGTGCGGTACCGCCGCCCCGGCCTGGCGAGGGCGGGCGCGGGCGCGCGACTGGATCTGTACGAGCGCGGCATGACCGTCGCCGTGAAGGGACGGATCCATGTCGTCCGCTACGACACCACCTCGGTGTTCCCGCACCGCACCCGGCCGCCGCACGACGCGCCCCGCCTCGGCATCACCCTCACCTACACGCTCACCGACATCGACCGGAAGCGGTTCGTGCTGGAGGGCAAACCGGGGCACGGGGACGCGGAGGCATGGGAACGCGAGATCCGACAGGCCGTCACCCGTGCCCAACTCCCTGCGGCCCTGGCCGCGCTCGACAGGGGCGAACGCCTCACTTTCGGGGACATCTGGTTGACCTCGGAGCAGATCGGGTCCGGAGAGCTGTCCGTGCCCTGGCCGCAGGTGCAGCGGATCGAGCGGGGGGATCCGGAGGAGACTCTCGTGATCAGCCTTGGCGGAAAGCGGCACAGACTGGGACCAGCACTGTCCAAAATGCCGAATCCGTTTGTTTTCTGGGCAGTTGTCGAGTGCTTGCGTGCTGAGGGCGGGGGCTGATCGGCCGCGCCTTCGGCCAGCGCCGCCCGGGGGCGCCCAGGGACGTCCAGGCATGCGTTTCATTGTCATTCCAACGACCGTCGCTAACCTCATTTCCTCACCCGGCAGTTGTTACGGAACCACCTCAAGGAGAAACAGAGCGATGACCCTGCGCACCAGATGGAAGAAGGCGATCGGCGCGGCCGGGGCGGCAATGGCCACCGTGGCCCTCACCGCCGCCACACCCACCGTCGCCCACGCCGCTCCGGTGCACCACTACTACCTGGAGGTCGGCGGCACGGGCTCGGCGGCGCCCGCGCCCGACTGCACCTCCACCTACGCCTACGCCAACAAGCACCTCAACGGCGGCATTCCGGTGCCGGTCTGCTATCCGGCGAGCGCCGGTCCCTGGCTCAACGGCCACAATGCTCCGGACGTCACCGCGCCGAGCTTCGACGCCAGCGTCCGCGAGGGGTACCGCAACCTGCTGGCCGCCGCCGAGGACACCTACCACCGCGACCCGAACGGCCGGTTCACCCTCGTCGGCTACTCGCAGGGCGCGCAGGTGGCCGACCAGGTGCTCCAGACGATCGCCGCCGGCCGCACGGACATACCCCGCTCGAAGGTGAACGGCATGCTCTACGCCGATCCGATGCAGCCGGGCACGGGTGTCTGGGCGCGGGTTCCGAAGGGCTGGAGCGCCCTGGGCTTCACTTCCACGGGCGCCGGCCCGGCGAAGTTCGACGGCGTCCCGGTGCAGCGCTTCTGCATCCGCACCGACCTGGCGTGCGACGCGACCTCGATCCAGTCCGTCCCCGGCTTCCTGCAGCAGCACCCCAAGTACTGGCAGGAAGGCAACGTCATGACGCAGACCATCGGCCACGACGGCGGTGACGGCGTCACCTGGTACGACGCCCGATAAGGCGGCAAACCACCCACACTGCGGGGTAGTCGGCGCAAGGGATTCCTCTTGCGCCGACTGCCCCGCAGCGGCGCTCCGTAGCCCGTCTCGAAACCTCCGGCCCCGCACCTCATCGGCATCCGGTCCCGCACCTCATCGAGGTTTCATCGTCATTTCAGTACCTCCCACCACAGTGAGCCGCACAGGCGTCGCACCGCCGGTCGCGCGCCTGCCAGTCCCCTACGCGTGTCCGCGGGTACGCGTCCTCAGTGAGTGAACGGTGTCGCTGTGAACGATCTCTTGCACAAACTGGTCTCCGCCGTCATCACCGGAGCACTGATCGCCCTGGTGGGATACCTCAGCGTGACCGTCCGCAGGCGGCGGGTCGCCCGCGAGGAGGCCGCGGCGCCGGCCCCGGTCGAAGATCGCACGCAGAGCCTGCTGCGCCAGGCCCAACAGGCGGACGCCGCCCGTGATGTGCTGGCCACCCAGGGCCGGCACGCGGACGCACTGGTATCGGCCAGGGAGGCCGCCGATGCCTGGCGCGCGCTCATCCGGGCCCGGCCGGGGCGGTTCCACGCGGAACGCCGGGCGTCGCTGGACTGCCTGAGCGAACTCCTGGACGCCGTGGGCGAGGAGCAGCAGGCCGCCCAGGTCCGCCAGGAAGCCGCCGGCCTGTCCTGACGAAGCGAGGAGACCGCATATGCCCGCCGCGACCTGGACCGGCCGGAAAGCCACTGCCGAGGAGGCCGCCGCCGACATCTCCGCAGCCCTGGGAACCGAACTCGGGCTGTCCGAGCCGCCGTTGGCCGCGACCCTGCCGGCCGAGAGCAACGGCGTGCCGGCCGGGAGCCTGCTCCCACCGCGCGAACGGTTCAGCGGAATGCCGGCGCCGACGCACTGCTTCGTCTACGTCGACGCCCAGACACCCAGGACCTTCGAACTCCGTGCCGCGGTGCTGAGCGGACGCTCGGGAATCCGTCGCAGCCTCGGACTGGGCCACCTTCTCTACGCGGTGCCCCTGACGATACGCCCCGTCGCCTCCCCCGTCGCACTGAGTACGACCAGCGGCTCCACCCCCGCCCGCTTCGAAGGAGACCCCGCGCCCACGAACCGCCTGAACAACGACACCCACCTGCTCGAAACGGCCCGTGCGCTGACACCCGCCACGGCCGGGCCCGACCGCCACCACACCTGGCAGGTGGCCCGACGGCTGACCATCGAACCACTCCCCCACGGTGCGGTCCTGCTCGCCCAGACCCTGCACCGTCCCACCGCCCGCGCCTGGTCCCTCGGCGCCGCCAGGGTGCTGGACTTCGCCGCCGGGGTGGAAGCGGCGCTCGGGTAGCGGGACGGGCGCGACCTCTCTTTCGGGCCGGCCACGTCCTACGCCCCGGTCTCGCCGGCCGCGGCGGCAGGGGGCGCGGCACCGGCCCGCTCCCGCCAGACATCCAGGCTCGCGCGGGCCGCCGCCAGTCCCGGGTCGTCGGGCGGGACCGTCGGCTCCCAGTCGGCGACCGCCGCGCTCAGCAGGGCGTACGCCCGCCGCGGCTCGCCGGCCGCGCCGGTCGCCGAGGCGTGCGCGTGGCGGTAACGCAGGGTGTCGGGGTCCGTCGGGCCGAGGTGGGCGGCGGCATCGGACGCGATCGCCCCGAAGAGGGCCGCCGCGTGCCGCAGTCGGCGCTGACCACCGGCGGCGGCCGTTGCCTTGAGCCGTGCGGCGAAGCGGGCGCGGGCAAGCAGGCCCCGGCGGGTGACCGCCGTGCCATGGGCGCGGTTCCGGAAGAGGGCGACGTCGCCGCTGTCGCCGAACGCCCGTTGCAGGGGCCGGGGAAGGCCGGCCGCGGGGAGGGCGACCTCAAGGTGACGGTAGAGGGTCGTCAGGTCGAGGTGTTCGGGGCCGTCGGGCACTCCCTCGGCCAACAGCCTCAACAGGGTGGCGGTGAAGCCGGTCTGCGGGTAACCCTCCGGGGTACGCGCCCGCTTCGTACGGCCGGCAGCCGCCAGAAGGTGGACATCGGCCGCCTTGGGCGAGTCCAGCGCACGACCGGCGAAGCAGCAGTCCAGGACCACGACCTTGTGCCGAGCCGGGACGGACTCCAGTGCCTGGAAGACGGTGGCGACCGGCAGCGAGGTGTGCTCCGCGCTGCTCCCGTCGTCCACCGTGCCTGGCAGGGCCAGACACAACCGGGCACCCGGGCCCAGCACACCATGGCCGGAGAAGTGGAACAGCAGCAGGTCGAGCCGGTCCCCGCCGGGTGCGGGCAGCAGCCGCAGCACCTCGGTGGGGGTGGGCGGATCGACCCTGCAATGCACGGTGCTGGGGTCGAAGAGGCCGTACGGGCCGGTGAGTTCGGCGGTGAGCGCCAGGACAGCGGCCGCCGCCTGCGGGAGCTGGGGCAGGGTGCTGGGCACGACCTGGGTGGCGGTGCCGATCAGTACGGCGGCCGATCGTCCCGGCGCGGGGACGATCGGCGGCCAGGGCGGGACGTGCGCCGGGGAGTGCTGTTCAGTTGGCATCGCCGGGGCCCGGCTCCAGGAAGCGGCGCAGCTGTTCCTCCACCGCGGCGGCGTCCCGCGGATCGGCCGCCGACAGCTCGATGTGGGTGCCGTCCGGCCGGGTCACCTTCAGGCTGACGCCACGGTTGCGGAACCGCTGGCCCACCCATACGCCGACGGCGGCGACCAGCGCGGACAGCACCGGCCCCGCGGCGTTCAGCACCTCGGCCGCGTCCGCGAGCCCGCCCTGCTCGCCTGGGGCGGGCGGGACCATCCGCAACCGGGCCGCGCCAGTAAGGTCCTCGTCGTCATTGAGCCATCGGGCGAGGGAGCGGGCCAGGTCGTCGGTCTCGTCGGCCGGAGCGTCGAAGGTGAACGTGAGGGGCTGCACAGTGTTTCTCCAAGTGGTGGGAATTCAGGGCGTGTTCAGAAGTTGGGGGCGTAGGGGTCGGGGCCGGGGGTGGCAGGGGCGCTGCCCGTGGCCGGGGGCGCGGCGCTCCGCCGGGCGGTGGCGAACAGCGGTGGGCGGCCGGGGATCTCGTACGGGAAGCGGAAGGCCGCCGCGGCCTGCGGCATGTCGACGAGATCGGCGAGGATCTTCTCCCGTTCGCCGAGCGGCTGGGGCACCTCCTGGCGGTAGGTGGTGTCCAGCCATGTGCGGTGCAGGCCGGTGAGGTTGGTCCAGGCATCCGCCGTCTCGTGTGGCGCCACCGCCCGGGCCACCGCGGCGCCCGGGCTCGCGGTGGGCGGTGCGAGGGTGGCGGCGATCTGCTCGGCGAGCGGGAGAACGGCGTCACCAGTACAGGCACCGGCACCGGCGCTGGCGCTCGCACCGGCCAGCGAGACCCGCAGACGGTACGCGCGGCCCGAGAGGGCGGCCAGCGCCTCCTGGTACAGCGGCGCCGCGCGCAGTGCGAACGGGTCGGGCGGAATGTACTGCGTGAACACCGGGTTGGGCCGGCCGGGCCGGCAGAGCCGGCCGTACTCGCGGGCCAAGTACCCGAGATAGGCGAGGAGTTCCGGCGACGGCGCGTAGGGCTCCAGGCAGATCGCGACCACGGTGGGGGCGCCGGCGCGGGCCAGTGCCTCCCACACCGGTTCCCAGCTCACCGCCTCCCCGACCAGCGGGAGGACGGCCACACCCAGCCGGAAATCGATGTCCGGCCGCTGCAGCCACGCCCAGGAGAGCCGTTTGCGGACCTCGGCGAGACGGGGCGGTACCTGGCCGAACGGAACCAGCGCGGCGTGCAGTTCCCCGACGTCCTCGATCGGCTCGGCCCGTACGTGCCGGGGGCAGTCGCCCAGCGCGTCCCGCAGGGCGAGCGCCGCGGCGGACGCCGTCCGGCCGTCGGGGCCAGGCATCCGGCACAGCAGGGTGCAGGCCACGGCGGAGCCGGGTGCGGTGGTGTAGCGCAGTTCAAAGGCGCGGCCGTCGGGCTGCCAGTGCCGCGACAGCCAGACCTGTTCGAGGTCGGCCGCCTCGCGGCGGCGCTGGGCCTCGGGCAGCCCGACGTGGGCGCCGTTCTCGTAGATCGCCGGTTCCGGTGCGAGCCGGAGCCCGGCCCAGGCCCAGGCTCCGGCGGGCCCGGCGTGGGCCAGGACACTCATCCCTCGGGACCGGCCTCGCCACCGTGCCGGGACCGCTGTTCCTGCGACTGTTGTTCCGGGGCCAGGGCCGGGGCCGGGGCCTGCCCCTGGTGCTCGTGCGGCTGCGGCGGCACGGCGGGTACGGGCGGGACGGCAGGCGGAGCCGCGGGCGGCGGCGGGGCGACGCCCGGGGACGGCGCGGCCGGGGCGGGACCACCGGCCGTCGGCACCGTGTGTGCCTCGACCGCGACCATCAGCCCCTCACGGCAGGCAAGGTGGACGGCCTCGCGCATGGCGCGGGCACCCTCGCTGCGCAGCATCTGCCGCTCGATACTGTTGTCGCCCTTGAGGGCACGGAAGAAATCGCCGAGGAACTGGGCCATCAGTTCCGTACCGCGGCGCGAACGCCACATCATCCAGCCGAGGTAGAGGCTGCTGCCGTAGTTGAACACCGAGACATAGGCGGTGTACGGGTGGTTGTTGAGCGTGATGCGGGGGCCGAACGGCTGGGGAGCGAGGGGGTAGCCGCGGCTGCCGAGCGTCCGGAGGATCGTCGCGTACACCGTCTCCGCGCGGTCGGGGCGATCGGGCAGCAACACCCGCCATTCGCCGACGGGTTCGGGCAGCCGGGTCATGAGCAGGACGATCAGGAACACCACGAACGAGACAAGGTAGGCGAAGACGAACCAGCCGGCCCCGGCCGTGCCGTCACTGCTGGACTCGTCGCCGTACAGCGAGGACGAGTGACTGGACGACCCCAGGTCGGACACCCACGAGAGAAACCCGATCCAGGTGGGGATCACGCCCGCCAGGAGCCCTGCGACGGCCGCCCGCAACCACAGGTAGAAGATGGTCTTGCCGGGAACGCTCTCGTTGAGGGCCAGTTCGACGGGCTGGTAGCGCAGGGTCTTGTCCAGATAGGCGGCATTGCCGTCGCCGCCGCGCCACCCCGGGAGCGGCGTCGCGTTTCCAGTGATCATGTCTCCCCTGATGAGCAACGCGAATCGAAGCGGACCCGCGACATGCGCCGGGCCCGCGCCTCTTACTCTGGCACAACACTCCCCCGACGTTCCGTCACTTTGCTAACTATCAGTGGCGGTTGACGCAACAAGTGCTCCCCATCGACTCGGTACGGAGCCAGCCGATACACCGCCCTCGGCGGCGTCCTGGGCAACGGCCGTCAGGACATCGAGGACCTCCAGGAAACCCGCGCCGCCCAGGTGACCGCGCCCCAGGCAGCGGCCGCCGACCGCAGGCCGGTTCAGACCATGGTGCGGCGGGCATGGAAGAGGCCCCAGCGCAGCAGGCCGCGGCGGGTGATGTCGGCCCACAGGGGGAGGTTGGCCAGCAGGTCGTCGACATAGGCCGGGCTGATGACGGTGCGCAGCTCGGCCGCGCGGCGGTGCACCTCCTCGTCGAGGCGCGCGTAGTGGGTGGCGACGTCACCGGTGCGGTCCTCGAAGCGGGCCTTCAGGCCGAGTTGCGCCAGGCTCTCCAGGTAGTCGAACGGTGTCGCCAGGTGCTGGGTGACGAGCCGGGACAGCGCGGGCCACAGGACCTCCGGGGGCGCCTGTTCGTCCGCCATGATGTCCGAGAAGACCAGTCCGCCGCCCGGTTTCATTACCCGTACGGCCTCGGCCAGCGCTCCCTTCTTGTCCTCGACGTGGCTGAGCACTTCCAGGGACCAGACGACGTCGAAGCGCCCCGCCTCGTAGGGGAGGTCGGCGAGGGAGCCGGTGACGACCTCGATCAGGCCGTCCAGGCCGCGCCGGGCGTTGGCCGCGCGGTGCCGGTGGTTGTGCTGCTCGCTGACGTCGAGGGCGACGACGCGACAGCCGAACCGCTCGGCGAGCGCGCGGGCCGAACCGCCGTACCCCGAGCCGAGGTCGAGCACGGTGGCGTGCGGGCCGAGCAGGTCCGCAACCTGGTCCGCGGCGTACCGCACGGTGCGTTGCGAGGCGTCCGCGACCGGCTCCTGCGTATGGGCGTAGATGCCGATGTGGATGTCCTCGCCGCCCCAGACGGCGTCGTAGAAGCCGTCGACGTCGCCGGTCTCGTAGTAGCGACGGGTGGTCTCTTCGCGCTTCTCCGGCGCGCCGGTGCCAACCGTGGTGGCGTCGGCCCCGATCTCGTCAGCCGTGATGTCGTCAGCTCTGGTGTAGTCAGCCCTCGCGTTGTCTGCCATGGCGGGTGGATTCCCCACCGACCGAAGGTCGATTCGCCCGGAGCCGTTGGCATCGGTGACTATCCGCCAGATGGCCGCTACGGAAGCCGGCCATCGTTTCCTGCCGCGGCAGACGTTCTACTCAGTCACGCTGACCTGTCCGGCGCTCGTAGTCCTCGAAGCCGTCCTCGACCGTCGGCAGGACCAACTCCACCTGGAAGTAGGGCACGCTCCACAGGGGGCTGTCGCGCAGGCCCTCGAACAGGTCGGACCACGCGGTCAGGTCGTTCGTCGTGGCGACCAGGACATCGGACGGGGACGCGGCCCAGGCTTCGGCGTCGAACCAGCGGACCTGGACGGCGGCGTGCTTGTCCAACAACGGCTGCACATGTTCGGCGATGATCTGCCGGCGCTCGGCGCGGCCCAGCGCCAACCACGAGGGCAGCGCCGTGAGGTGGACGAATATCGTGAACTGCGGCTGCGAAGGTGCGTTGCTCATGCGCGTCATTATCGACCCACAACCCCGGTGCCAGTCACGCCACTGCGCATACGGGCACCAGCCGTCCTAGTTCACCGACGCTGTCGCCGACGCCGTGGTGGCCGTTTCCGGTGGGGTGGGGGCGGGCGAGGGGGGCGGCCAGCGGCGGGCGAGGTAGGCACAGAGCACCAGCTGGAGGGTGTGGTAGAGCATCAGCGGCAGGACCATGATGCCGATCCGGTCCGGTGCGAACAGGACGGTGGCCATGGGCAGTCCGCTGGCCAGGCTCTTGTTGGAACCGCAGAAGACGGCGGTGACCCGGTCGGCGCGGGGCAGGCGGATCAGGCGTGCGGTGCCGTTGGCCAGGAGCAGGGCCAGGCCGAGCAGTGCCAGGCAGACCGCGGTCAGCAGGAGCAGTCGCGACGGTGGGACGCGGTGCCAGATGCCTGCGGTCATGCCGTGGCTGAAGGCCGAGTAGACCACGAGCAGGATCGAGCCGCGGTCGCAGAGGGTGGTCAGTGCCCGGTGCCGGCTCAGCCAGTCGGCGATCCAGCGGCGCAGTGCCTGGCCGGCGAGGAAGGGCACGAGGAGTTGGCCGGCGATGTCGGTGAGTTGGGTCGGGGTGATGGGGAGACTGCCTGGGCCGGCGGCGGGGCCGGTTCCGGTGTGCTGGATGAGGCTGACGGCGAGCAGTGGGGTGAGCACCACGCCGAGGACGGTGGAGAACGACGCCGAGCAGATGGCGGCGGCCACGTTGCCGCGGGCCATCGAGGTGAAGGCGATGGCGGACTGGACGGTGGAGGGCAGCACCGTCAAGTAGATGACCCCGGCGGCCAGTTCGGCGCTGAGGACCGACTCGGGCAGCAGCCCGGCCGCCAGTCCGGCTGCCGGGAAGACCAGGAAGGTGAGGGCGAGGACGGGGAGGTGCAGCCGCCAGTGCCGTACGCCGTCCAGGGCCGCTCGGGGCGAGAGCCGGGCGCCGTAGAGGAAGAAGAGCAGGCCGACCGCCAGGCGGGCGGTGAGCGAGACGCCCTCGGCGGCGGCTCCGTCGGCCGGCGCGAGTGCGGCCAGGCCGATGACGCAGAAGAGCGCGACGATGTACCAGTCGACGCGGTGCAGCAGGCCGGACAGGGCCGGGCGGGTGGTTCCGGGGGAACGGTGCGGCACGGTTTCCTCCGGGAGGGCAGCGGTGTGCGGCGGGGAGGTTGTGGCGGGTGGGGAGGATATCGGGGGTGGGACAAGGGACCGCGCCGGCCGGCAAGTCGTGGTGCGAGATCTGCCGGATGTGCCGGCGCGGCCCCCTGCCCCCGGACAGGCCGTACGCGTAGCGGATGCCTGGGACTCAGGCCGTACGCGTCGGGGTGCCTGGGCTGGTGGCGGTGCGCTGGGTGGGGGTCAGTGCGTGGCCTCGGCCGGGGTCCGGTCGTGGTGGCGGCTGATGTTCTGCTCCAGCAGTGCCAGGCACTCGCTGACGCCGACGGCGCCCGGAACGTGCTCGGGCAGGCGTCCGTCGGCCTGCTTCAGCTGGGCCAGTGCCTGGTCGATGGCGGTCTGGGCGGCGAAGAGGCAGGGCGTGCTGTAGATCGCAACGTCGACACCGAGCTGCTCCAGCTCGGTCAGTGACAGCCGGGGCGACTTGCCGCCCGCGATCTGGTTGAACAGCAGCGGTTTGTCACCGATGACGCGGCGCACCTTGTGGATCCAGTCGACGCTGCGGACGCCGTCCACGAGGATGACATCGGCGTCGGTGGCGGCCAGTGCCTTGGCGCGGCGCAGGATCTCCTCTTCCTCGGTGGCGTCGGTGCGGGCGACGACGACCAGGTCCCGCCGGGAGCTCAGGACCAGGTCGAGCTTGGCGAGGTACTCGTCCAGCGGCAGTACCCGCTTGCCGTCGACGTGGCCGCAGCGCCGGGGCCGCTGCTGGTCCTCCAGGATCACCCCGGAGGCGCCGCCGGCCTCCAGCTGCTGGATGACGTGGCAGGCGGTCTCCGGATCGACGTAGCCGTCGTCGATGTCGACCAGCAGATGCTGCCGGGGGAAGGCCAGTCGGAGGCGCTGGACGAAGGCGACGATGTCGGGCCAGGCGATGAAGCCGATGTCCGGCAGACCGTAGTGGGACGCCGCGAAGCCGAAGCCCGAGATGAACATCCCGTCGTAGTGACGCGCCGCCAGGGACGCGGAGAACATGTCGAAGACGCCGATCAGCGGGGTGGTGCCGGCCGCCTGGATCGCGGCTCTTAATCGGTTGGGGTGGTTCACGGTACCCTCCGATGCGTGGTCGCGTGGACTGCGCGTCGCGGCCGACCCGTTGCCTGCCAAAGCCGGTGGTCGGTGCGATGCGTCACGGGCCGCATCAGCCGGGGGCACGCCAGAGCAGCGTGCCCCCGGCTTTGTCATGCCTGAACTGGCCCGTGCGGCGGGCGACTTCTGCGCCCTCCGCACCAGCAGGTTAGGAAAAGGATTGGTCATGGCACAACCATGAGTTGGTAATGAGCGCTGGTGAGCGTCGCTTTTGAGCCGTCCGGTCCGAGCCGCCCCCAGTCCCTCTCACGCCCACCACCGGGGCGGTTTTCCGAACCCCGGATTCGGGGGGCGGCCCGATCGATCTCCGCGCCCCGCCCGCCGAGGATGAAGGCATGGCTGAGATGACGAGGGATATCGGGCTGGGAACCGCCGCCCGGACGGCGGACCTGCACCGGGAGTACGGGCGCGGAACCGCCGCCGTGCGGGCGTTGCGCGGGGTGTCGGTGGCCCTGGCGTCCGGGACGTTCACGGCCGTGATGGGGCCGTCCGGCTCCGGCAAGACCACCTTGCTGCACTGCCTGGCGGGGATGGACCGGCCCACTCGGGGCTCGGTCTGGTGGGGCGGCACCGAGGTGTCCCGGCTGCCCGAACGGCGCCTGGCCGAACTGCGGCGCAGCCGGGTGGGATTCGTCTTCCAGGCGTTCAACCTGATGCCGGCGATGACGGTCGCGCAGAACGTCGAGTTGCCGGGCCGGTTGGCCGGAAAGCGGCCGGACCGAGAGCGGGTGCGGGAGGCGCTCGCCCAGGTCGGACTGGCCGGGCGTGAGCGGCACCGGCCCGGGCAGTTGTCCGGTGGGCAGCAGCAGCGGGTCGCGATCGCCCGGGCGCTGGTCTCCCGTCCTGAGGTGCTGTTCGCCGACGAGCCGACCGGCGCGCTCGACCGGGCCACCGGCCACGAGATCCTCGCGCTGCTGCGCGCAGGGGTGGACCGGGACCGGCAGACCTGTGTGATGGTGACCCACGACCCGGTGGCCGCCGGTTACGCGGACCGGGTGTTGCTGCTCGCCGACGGCCTGGTGGTGGACGAGCTGGACCGGCCCACCGCCGCCCAGGTCGGCGACCGTCTTAGCCGGCTGGGCGGGTGAGTGCGATGGCTTCGATCGCCCTCGGGCAGCTGCGTCGGCGGCCGGCGGCCTTCGTCGGCCTGGCGGCCGCGCTCTTCCTCGCCATCGCCACCGTGACGCTGTTCGGCTCGCTCGTCGCCGCCGAGGTCGGCGCCCCCACGGACGCCCGGAAGGCGCCCGCCGGGCCCGGCCTGATGGTGATCGCCGGTGCCTTCGCCGAGATCGCCGTGCTGGTCGCGCTCTTCGTCGTGGTCAACGCGTTGGGCTTTGCGCTCCGTCAGCAGCACCGTGAGCTGGCGCTGCTGCGCACCGTCGCGGCGACGCCCCGGCAGGCGCGGCGGCTGGTGCGTGGCCAGGTCGTCGCGACCGCGTTGCTGGTGGCTGCGCCTGGCTGGGTGGTTGGCGCGATGGCGGCCCGTGGCTTCCTCGCGGAGTTGCAGCGGCGAGGGATGGCGGCGCCTGGCGTGCGGGTGCCGGGGACGCCGGTGCCGATGCTGGTCGCGTTGGCCGTCGCGCTCGTCGTAGGTCTGGCGGCCTCGGCCGTCGCGGCCCGGCGGATCTCCCGGATCGCGCCCGCAGCTGCCCTCACGGCGAGCGCGACCGAACACGGGCGGACGGGCGCGCTTCGCCTGCTCGTCGGAATCGGCGCGCTGGTGGGCGGCGGTCTGCTGCTGCGACTGGCCGCGACCCGGCCGGCGGAGCAGTTGGACAAGGCGGGGCAGGCGGCGTTGTTCGGTGCGTTGGTGCTGCTGGTCGCGGTCGCGCTGGCGGGGCCGCTCGCGGCGCGCGTCCTGGCGGTGGTCCTAGGCGCGCCGGTACGGGCGCTGGCACCCGGTACGGGGTGGCTGGCCGACGCCAACCTGCGCGGATACGCGCGGCGGCTGTCGTCCGCCGTGGTGCCGGTCGCGCTGCTCGTGGGCTTGTCGGGCACCATGTCGATCATGACACGGACCGCCGAGTACGCCGCGAGCGTGACAGCGACAGCCACGGCCATGGCCACGGGCGCAGGTACGGGCACAGGCACGGCAACAGCGACCGGTGTCACGTCCGGCACGGATGTCTGGCTGCGGCAGGCCGAGTTGGCGCTGCTGGTCTGCTTCGCCGCTGTCTCCACCGTCAACACCCTGGTCGCCGTGACCGCCGACCGGCGCCGCGAGTTCGCGCTACTGCGGCTGGTCGGCGCGACCCGGGCGCAGCTGCTGCGGATGCTGACCGCGGAGGCGGTGCTGACGACGGCGGTGGGTGTCCTGCTCGGCGCCGCCGTCGCAGGCGCCGCGTCGGCGGCGTTCAGCACGGCGGTGACCGGCTCGGCGGTGCCGGCCGTCCCGGCGGCCGCGTGCGGGTGGATCGTCGCCGGCGCGGCGGCGCTGACGATCCCGGGCATCCTGGGCACGGGCCTGCGGACGGTTCGCGGCCCGGCGACGGAGGTGGTGGGCGGTGGCCGTGACTGAACGGAGCAGCGGTGGGACGGCCGGCGACCTCCGATCCGGCGAATGGATCTTCGCCGTCGTCGGACTGCCGCTCGCGCTGCTCGGCGGCGGCTACGCCCTCGCCGTCCTGTATGCGGGCGCGCTGCTCTCACTCACCGTGTTCGGCCTGCCGTTCGTGGTCGTCGCGCTGCTGGGCGCGCGTGGTGCCGGCACGCTGCACCGGCGACTGGTCGGCCGGCTGCTCGGCGAACGCATCGAGGCGCCGGCCAGGCTGCCCCGCCCGGCGGGCCTGGTCGCCCGTGGCCGTGTCGTGCTGACCGACCCCGTCGCCTGGCGGACGCTGCTCTATCTGGTGCTGCGGTTGCCACTCGGCGTCCTCGGCTTCGTCGCCGCCGTGGTACTTCCCCTGGGGTGCGGCTGGCTGATCGGCTTTCCGCTCTGGATCCGGCTGCTGGAACCGGGGCCGCGGCCCGCCGGTTGGCTGGATGCCGCCTCTGTTGTGCCGGGCCTGGTTGTCCTGTTCGCAGTGCCTGGCTCGATCCGCGCGCTGACCGCGGCGAACCGAGGGCTCGCCCGGCTGCTGCTCGGCCCGGCCCGTGCCCAACAGCGTGTCCGGGAGCTGGAGGCCGCACGCGCCACCCTGCTCGCGGAGAACACCGACCAGCTCCGCCGCCTGGAACGCGATCTGCACGACGGCACCCAGGCCCGGCTGGTCGCCCTGGCCATCACCCTCTCGCTGACCGACGACGCGCTCGCTCCCGACGCCGAGCCGGACACCGGGCGGCTGCGCACCCTGGTGGAGCGTGCCCGTGGCCAGACCGACGACGCCATCGCCGAACTGCGGCGACTCACCCGGGGCATCCACCCGGTGGCGCTGGACGGCGGCCTGGGCGAGGCGTTGCCCGGGCTCACCGCCACCTCGCCGGTACCGGTCACCGTCCGCCTGGACCTGCCGGAACGCCCGGACCCCGTGGTCGAACGGGCCCTCTACTTCTGCGCCGCCGAGTTGCTCACGAACGTCGCCAAGCACAGCGGCGCCCGCTCGGCCGAACTCACGGCGAGCGCGACCGACGACCGCATTCGCCTGACCATACGGGACGACGGCCGCGGCGGCGCGGCCCTCGGCACCGGCACCGGCCTGACCGGTCTGGCCGAGCGACTGGCGGCGGTCGACGGCGTCCTGAAGGTCGACAGTCCCCCCGGAGGCCCCACCATGATCACCGCCGAGCTACCGACGCGTCTGTGACGGCGCGAGCCCACGCTCCCCCTCCCTGGCCCTACCGCCCACTCTCCGCCAGATAGGCCAGGACGGCCTTCACCCGCCGGTTGTCGGTTTCCGTCGCTCGCAGGTCGAACTTGGTGAAGACGGCGGCGACATGCTTCTCCACCGCCCGCTCCGACACCACCAGCAGCGCGGCGATGGAGCGGTTGGAGTGGCCCTGGGCCATCAGCTCCAGCACCTCGCGCTCGCGCGGCGTCAAGGTGTCCACCCGGCTGCGCTGTCCGCCACGCATCAGCTGGGTGACCACCTCCGGGTCGAGCGCCGTGCCCCCGTCGGCGACGCGGTGCAGCGCGTCCACGAACTCGGAGGTGCGGGCGACGCGTTCCTTCAGCAGGTACCCGACGCCGCCCGCGCCGTCCGCCAGCAGCCGGGACGCCCAGGCGGTCTCGACGTGCTGGGAGAAGACCAGGATGCCGACCTCCGGTGTCCTCGCCCGGATCTCGACGGCGGCGCGGATGCCCTCGTCGGTGTGGGTGGGCGGCATCCGGATGTCCACCACGGCGACGTCCGGCAGGTGCTCGGCCACCGCGGCGAGCAGCTCGGGCCCCGTCCCGGCGGTGGCGACCACCTCGCATCCACGGGCACCGAGCAGCTCGACCATCCCGTCACGCAGCACGACGGAGTCCTCGGCGAGTACGACGCGCAGGTTCCTTTTGATCACAACGCCATTATCGGGCTCCGGGCCCGGAGCCGTAGCCGGAGCCGGAGCCGGAGCCGTTAGCCACAGCCGGTATACCGCCGAAGGGGAGCCCCCGGATGGCAGGCTGGCCGCATGACAGAACGCGACGGAGAATTCGGTGGCGAACTCAACGGAGAACCGGTCGGGTCGGCTCAGCTCCGGGCGCTGGCGCTGACCAACTACGGCCACTTCACGACCATGCGGGTCGACGACGGACGCGTACGCGGTCTGTCCTTGCACCTGAACCGGCTGCGGCGGGACTGCCGGACGCTGTTCGCCGCCGACCTCGACGTGGAGCGCGTGCGGGAGCTGGCCCGCCGGGCCGCTCCCGCCACCGGAACGACCGTGATCCGCGTCACGGTCTTCGACCCGCACCTCGATCTCGGCCACCCGAGCACGGCCGACGACCCGCAGGTGCTGGTGACCGCATGGCCGGCCGGGGCGCTTCCGGTCCCGCCGCTCAGGGTGCGGTCCGTCCGCTACGTACGTGACGTCCCGAGCGTGAAGAGCGTCGGTCTCTTCGCCAGTCTCCATCACCGGCGCCAGGCGCAGCTGGGCGGGTTCGACGACGCCCTCTTCGTGGATCACGACGGTGTCGTCTCGGAGGGCGGCACCTGGAACGTCGGCTTCTTCGACGGAGCCCGGGTCGTCTGGCCCGACGCCGACTGTCTGGCCGGGGTGACGAGGGAACTCCTGAAAGGGTCCGTCGATCACGACATGCGGCCGGTCCGGCTGACCGGTCTGTCGCACATGCAGGCCGCCTTCGCCACCAACGCGGCGATCGGCGTCCGCGCCGTCACGGCCGTCGACGGCGTCGAGCTACCCGCCTCCCACCCGGTCATCGACGCGCTGGAGGAGGCGTACCGGGAGATCGAGGGTGAGGTGTTGTAGCTGCCCTGTCGGACTCAGATCCCCACCACCGTCGTACCGGCGAACCGCGGCCCGGCAACGGCGACATCCGCCGGTCTCCTGGCCGGCCCCTGGTCCGGCTCAGGTCCGCCCGCGCAGGCGGGGACGTATGCGGTCGAGGAGGACGAGGGCGAGGGACAGGCCGTAGAAGGCCAGGGCGAAGACGACGGCGTTGGTGGCGATGCCCGCGTAGCCGTGGAGGTCGACGTCGAGGAAGGGGTAGGGGTAGCGGCCCTCGGTGCCGGGGGCGAGCAGGGCGCCGCGGATGAGGGCGAAGGGGAGGTAGAGGATGGGGTACCCGAGCCACTGCCAGGCATATCTGAGCGGGTAGCCGCCGGGGGCCGTGAGGACGAGCCAGTCGAGGACGGCGGCGAGGGGGGTCGCGGTGTGGAGGAGCTGACTGGCCGCCGTTTCGAGGGGGGTGCGGTGGCTGGTCATGGCGAAGCCGCTGGAGTCGTTCGACAGGACGAAGTGGAAGACGAGCCCGGTGATGCAGATGTAGAGCAGTGCTGCGCCGGTGATGCGCGGGGAGAGGGCGGGGCGCCCGGTCCAGGCGCGGCCGGCGGACCAGGCGAAGACGACGACCAGCAGGATGTTGGACTGGATCGTGAAGTAGCTGAAGAGCCGGCCCAGGTCCTGGGAGGCGGTGATGTCCAGGGCGATGCCCGTGACGCCGGTCAGGGCCGCGAGCGCGCGGAAGGCCGCCGCGACGGGGCGGCGGCCCTCGGCGACGGAGAGTGCGGGGACGGCCGCCGCCTGGGGCAGGCCGGCCGGGGCCGTGGTCTCGCTGGCGGCAGCCGGAGCCGCGGAGGTGGTGGGGGGTGTCGGATCTGGCATTGGCCCACCTTACGGCCCGGCCCCGCGACAGCTCCCCGAGGCTCCGGGGATCGCTACGCCCGCCGGACCAGGAGTTCGGTGTTGCGGTCCGCCGGTCTGCCGGCCATCTCCTCGTAGGCGCCGCTGCCTGTCCTGGCGGCGAGGCCGGGTGCGTTGTAGGCGAGTTCGCGGTAGAGGGAGGCGAGGCCGACCGCGGAGAGGTCGTGGAAGTCCGCCCGGTGCGGGGCGGCGGACTCCACCAGCGTGGTGAACAGCGACAGGGTGCCGTCCTGGTTGTCGACGAGTTCGAGGAGCCGGGCGTGCTGGGGGTAGTCCACGTGGGAGGCGGTGTTGACCTCCCAGAAGGAGCGGGCCGGGGTCGGGTGGGCGTGCGGGGTGATGCGGTTGATGTGACTGTGCCCGTTGATCCAGGCGACGACGTTCGGGAAGCGGCTCAGCAGGGCGATCACCTCCGCGCCGTCGTGCCGGACCTCGTCGGTGCGGGCCGCGTCGGGGCGCCTGGTCATGCTGGGGCTGTGGTGGTGGCTGAAGACGAGGAGGTGGGCGTCGTCGGCGGAGGCGTTGCGCACCGGGCGCCCGTCGGCGTCGTAGTGGCGCGCACTGTGGGCGGCCAACGTCTGCTCCAGCCACCGGAGTTGCTCGGTCCCGAGCGAGCCCTCGTAGTGGCCGCTGCGGTAGGTGGTATCGATGCTGATACCGAGGACGCCGTCCGCGATGGGGAAGGTGTAGTACATCCGCTCGCCGTCCAGGTTGTTCTCGGTGTAGCCGTGGCCGACCGGGCCCGCGCCGGCGTAGGCCGGGTCGAGGTGCGCCCTGAGGTAGTCGTGCGGGGTGGCCAGGCGGCGGCGCGGGTCGGGGGTGACGCTCCGGGCCCGGCGTGCGTTGCTGTGCAGGATCTCCTTCAGGACGGTGCTCTTGGGGTCGTCGCCGGAGTCCAGCACCTTGGCGAAGGCGGCCACATCGGCGTCCGGTACGGAGAACAGCTTGCGCGCCCCGGTGATGTAGTCGCTCAGGAAGGGGTCCTGCGGAGCCAGGCAACCGCCCGGCAGGTCGTCGTGGTTGCCCGGTGTCGAGTACCAGGGGATATGCAGGCCCGGGCTGGTGACGGGGCGTATCGCGGCCTCCAGGTAGCCGGGAATCCGTGGCATTCCGCGCAGTTTGTCCTGGTCGCGCAGGCCGGTGTCGGGGTGCCAGTACAGCGGGAGGCCGCAGTTCTGCACCCCCTCGTACGCGGCCGGGTCGCCGGTGTTGGGAGTGATCCGGCCGCCGCTCATCAGCGTCAGGAACCACTCCAGTTCCACCATCGAGTGGTTGTCGATGTTGTCGCCGGTCGACATCACGAAGGCCGGGGGCCGGCTGGTGTGGGGACCGGCGCCGAGCGCGTTGACCTGCTCGACCAATGAGACCGCGCCGGCGACCGACAGCGCCTCCTGGCCGCGCCACGACCCGGGCGATCCGGCGCGCAGGTACTCGGTCCGCAACGGGCTCTGGACGTCGGCGACATGCAGGTCGGTGAGCTGGACGAAGCAGGCCAGCGCCGTCCGGCGGTCCTCGCGTCCGCCGCGGGCGGTGGCGAGTTCACCCCGGACGACCAGGGGCCATCCGGGGCCGGAGGTGAGGTGTCGGTAGCCTCCGCTGCCGGTGAGCCGGGCGGTGGTCTGGAGCGTGGTGGCGCCGTACGGTGCGGCCCGCCCCACGGCGGGGCGGGCGGGGAGCGCGCCGGTGTCGGCCGCCGCGGGGCGGGCGAGCGCGGGCGGGTTGCCGCCGCGTGGGCCCGGGAGTGCGTAGGCGGCGCCGGCCGCTGCGACGGCGGCACCGGAGCTGAGGAGGAATCGACGGCGGTCGGTGAGGGGTGCGGTTCCGGCCATGGGGCCCTCCGTGCGGTGGCGGGCGCGCCCGGCCACCGGGGTGTCACCAATCGGAATCTCTCGTTCCAAAGAGTGCGCAGTGTGCGTGGCCGGTAGTTGAACGCGTCCGGAACGCGGAACGCCGATCCGCCGTCGGATGCCCCGCGCGGGGTCAGGAGGGGCGGGAGTGGTGGTCCAGCAGGCGGCCGAGCAGCTGCGCGAGCTGGTCGCGTTCGGCCGGGCCCAGCGGTTCGAGCAGCTCGTCGTGGAGGTCGTCCAGGACCTTGTCGAGGCGGCGCAGGTGCCGGCGGCCCCGGGCGGAGATCGTGACGACGTTGCGGCGCCGGTCGTCGGGGTCCGGCGCCCGCTCCACGAGGTCGCGCTCGGCCAGTTCGTTGAGCACGCCGACCAGGTCGCTGCGGTAGATGCCGGTGCGGCGGCTCAGCACGGCCTGGCTGCCCGGTCCGAAGTCCTGCAGCGAGGCGAGCACGGCGTAGTGCCACTTACGGGCGTCGACCCGGGCCAGGCCGTCGTTGATCAGCCGGTCCGACCGGGCGGTCAGCTGCGACAGCAGCCGGCTCGTCCGTCGACGCAGCCGGTCGGGCGTCCTGGGCGCGTCGTCGTCGGGCCGGTCCGCGGCTTCGGCACTGGTCATGACGCCCATCTTATCCATTGCGTTAGTCCCACTAACGATGTACCTTCGCTCCCGCCGACACCGTTAGTGGGACTAACGGAAGTCGAGTCGACTCCAGGAAGGAAGATCCGCCATTCCCCTCCAGACACTGCAGATTCCCACCCCCGACGGTCAGGCCGACGCGTTCGCCGCCTTCCCCGACCACGGCGAGCGGCACCCGGGGGTGCTGATGTACGCGGACGGCTTCGGCCTCCGGCCCGTGCTGCGGGAGATGGCCCGCGAACTGGCCGGGCACGGGTACTACGTGCTCGTCCCGAACCTCTTCTACCGGCACGGCCCGGCACCGCTGATCGAACTCCCCGAGCACATCGGAGAAGAGTCCCGCCCCGCGCTCATGGCCCGGCTGATGCCCTTGATCGAGGCGCACACCGCCGACCGGGTCCTGCGCGACGCCGACGCCTACCTCGGGTTCCTCACCACCCGGCCCGAGGTCGGCGCCGGACCGGTGGCGGTGACCGGCTACTGCATAGGCGGCCTCCTGGCGATGCGCACCGCCGCGGCCCACCCCGGCCAGGTGGCCGCCGTCGCCGGATTCCACGGCCCGGTGGCCGCCGACGGGCCCGGCCTCCTCGCCGAGATCACCGCCCGGGTCCACCTCGGCCACGCCGAGTCCGACATCTCGCCCGAGGCCCTCGGCGAGCTCAACCAGGCCCTGGACGCCGCGGGTGTCGACCACACCTCCGAGATCTACCCCGGCACCGTCCACGGCTTCACCATGTCCGACACCGACGCCTTCAACTCCTCCGGCCTGCAGCGCCATTGGGACCGTCTGCTCACCCTCCTCGACGGCACTCTGACCAACGGGGCCGACGGGGCCACCGGCTGAGGCGCAGGGGCGGAGCCGTCGCGGGCCGGTGTCACAGCTCCGCGTCGAGTGGCAGGCGGTGGACGCCGGGGACGTACTCGTCCAGTTCGCCGGGGGTGAAGCGGGCCATGCCGACGACGTGCCAGAACTCGCCGACCACCTCGCCCTCGTACTTGTAGCCGCCCTCGGGGGTGAGCGCCGCCCAGCCGCCGGGGACGCCGATGAGGGTGGCGTGCGGGGTGGGCGGCCCGTCCGGTGCGGGAATGCTCCACAGGCGGACCGTGCCGTCCTCGCCGCCGCTGGCCAGGCGGGTGCCGTCGGGACTGAAGGCGAGCGAGAACACCCGCCCCGTGTGACCGGTGAGGCGGGCGGTGCGGGTGCCGGTGCGGGTGTCCCAGAGGCAGATGACGCGGTCGTCGCCGGCGGTGGCGAGCAGCGGCAGCCGGGGGTGGGCGACGGCCGCCCAGAGCCGTCCCTGGTGTCCGGTCAGGATGTGGCGGGGAGCGCCGTCGCGCCAGACGATGGCGGTGCCGTCCCAGGAGGCGCTGGCCAGCCAGTCGCCGTCGGCGTCGCCGGAGTCGTGGCAGCCGAAGGCGACGGCGTAGACGCGGTCGCCGTGGCCGTCGAGTTCGGCCGTCAGATGGCCGCTCTCCTGGTCCCAGAGGCGGACCCGGCCGTCGTCGCAGCCGGTGGCGAGGGTGGCGCCGTCGCCACGGAAGGCGATGGACCGCACCCGGCCGCGGTGCTCGGCGAGGGTGGCGACATGGGCGCCGGTGGCGCGCCACCACAGCCGGACCGAGTCGTCGTCGTTGGCGGTGGCGAGCAGCGTGCCGTCGGTGCTGAACGCCTCGGCCCAGGTGTGGTCGGTCTCCACGTCCATCTCGCGGAGGTACTCGCCGGTGACGGCGTTCCAGAGGTAGACGTCGCCGTCGTTGCTGGCGGTGCCGAGTATCGGGCCGGCGGGGCTGAAGACCGCGGAGATCAACCGGTCGCCGCGGCCGGTGAGTTCGGCGGTGCGGCGGCCGGTGCGGGCGTCCCAGAGGCGGACGATTCCGTCGTTGCCGCTGGTGGCCAGGCGGGCGCCGTCGGCGCTGAAGGCGACGGTGTTGACCCGGCGGCCGTGGCCGCGCAGGATGCGCTGGCCCTGGCCGGTGTCGGCGTTCCAGATCTGGGCGCCGCCGTCGTTGCCGACGGTGACGAGCTGGCTGTCGTGCGGGCGGAAGCGGCAGGCCCAGGCAGAGCCGCGGTGCTCGACGGGCTGCTGGCGCAGCAGGCTGATCGCGCGGTGGCCGCCGGAGAGGGCGACGCGCCACAGGCGGACGGTGCCGTCGCTGTCGCAGGCGGCGAGGAGCCCTCCGGCGCTGCCGAACAGGACTTGGTAGACGGCGCCGGTGCAGCGCTCCAGCGCGCCGGCGGGGGCGCCGACGACCGGGTCCCACAGGCGGACCTGGCCGTCGGTGTCGCCGCTGACGAGGAGGTTGCCCTCGGGGTGGAAGTCGAGGGTGTAGACGCGGCCGGTGTGGCCCGTGAAGGTGTGCAGCAGGCGGCGCTCGGCCAGCTGCCAGACCCGGACCGTGCCGTGGTCGTCGGCGCCCTGGTCGCCGGTGGCCAGCAGGGTGCCGTCCGGGCTGAACCGGGCGCGGTACACGGCGCCTTCGTGGCCGTCGAGGCTACCGGTGCACGCTCCCGTGCGGGTGTTCCAGATGCGGAGGTTGGCGGCGGCGTCGCCGGTGACGAGGGTGCGTCCGTCGGCGCTGAAGACCGCGGTGTAGACGGGGGCGGTGTGGCCGGGGAGCCGGTGCAGCGGTTCGCCGGTGGCGGCGTCCCAGAGGGTCACCAGGCCGTCGGCGTCGCCGGTGGCGACGAGGGTCCCGGCGTCGTCGAGGGAGACCGGCCAGACACCGCCGGGGTGGATGTCCAGGCAGTGCAGCTGGCGTCCGGAGACCGGGTCCCACAGGCGGACGGTGCCGTCGGAGCTGCCGGTGGCGAGGATCCGGGAGCGGAACTTCACGGCGTAGACGCGGCCTTCGTGGCCGTGCAGGGTGCGCAGCGCGCGGCCGGTCTCGGCGGCACAGACCAGTACGCCGCCGTCCTCGCTGCCCACGGCGAGGAGTTCGCCCTCGGGGCTGTACGAGAGGGGTTCGGGCAGCCGGCTGGTGCGCATGTCGAAGCCGTAGGGGACGCCGACGGCGGCCGGGCGGAAGCCGACCTCGACCGGCATGCCGGGGGCGAGGGCGGCGGTGCGCAGCTCGGGGGCGGCGCGGACCTGCGGGTCGGTGAGCGGGTCGATGAGCGCGGCGCGCTGCCAGCGGCTGCGGGTCAGGCGGGCGCCGCGCAGATCGGTGCGGGTCAGGCGGGTGCCGCGCAGATCGGCGCCGGTGACGTCGGCGCCGGAGAGGTCGGCGTGGTCGAGGCGGGCGCCGTTGAGGCGGGCGTCGCGCAGCACGGCGCCGGAGAGGTCGGCGCCGATGAGGCGGGTGTCGGTGAGGTCGGCGCCGGTGAGATCGACGCCGGAGAAGTCCCGCCCGGAGAGGTCCTCGCCGGAGAGCCGGGCGCCGCGCAGGTCGGCGCCGGCGGGGACCCGCAGCCGGTCGATGACGCGGACGGCGTTGGCGCGGGCGGCGTCGCTGACGCCGGGCCCGGGGGCGTTGAGGACGGTGCGGACCCAGGCGGTGCTCAGGTCGTGGTCGGCGAGGTCGCAGAAGAACTCGACGGCGAGGGCGCTCAGCGGGCGGGCGGCGAGCAGGGTGCTGTCGCCGTCGGCGAGGCGGTCGGCGGCCTCGCGGGCGACCAGCCATTCGACGACGGAGCCGTGGATGAACTGGAACAGGCCGTCGTCGGTGCGGATCAGCAGGCTTCCGGCGCCGACGGCCTGGGCGCTCTCCTGGGTGGTGAGGGTGGTGCCGGCGAGCCCGGCGAGGGCGGTGGCGACGGTGTCGGTCAGTTCGTCGAGGTGCAGCGCGGCGCGGCCGGTGTGCCACAGGCGGAGGGCGAGGGCGGTGACGGCGGCCCAGAGGTGGTCGAGGGTGAGGCCGGGGGCGGCGCCGGGGCCGCCCTGGCCGCGGCGTTCCTCGTGGACGAGCCAGGCGGTGAAGACGTCCTCGTAGAGCCGGGCGGGGCTCAGGGCGCGGCCGGCGCCGGCGACGGCGCGCAGCTGGTCGGGGTCGAGGTCGGCGACGAAGCTGAGCAGCCGGGGGTTGGCGCACAGGGCGAGCAGGTCGGGGATGTTGCCGAGGAGTTCGAAGCGGCGGTCGGCGGTGGCCTCGTCGCCGTAGCGGTTGACGAGGTAGGCACGGATCTGCTCGGGGACGAAGCCCTCGACGGAGAGGATGCGGCGCTGCGGGATCAGGCCGACGCGTTCGCCGAGGGCGGTGAGGATCTGGTCCTGCGACTTGAAGTGCTGGGTGCGGCTGCTGACCACGATCTTGGCGTTGTCGACGGCGGCGTTGAGGAGGACCTGGAGGTGGTCGGCGGCGCGGTCGTAGCTGACGCGGTTGACCAGTTCGTCGAAGCCGTCGAAGAGCAGGACGACGCGGCCCTGGCCGAGCATGTAGCGCAGCGCGCGCAGGTCGATGGTGTCGACGTCGTGGCCGGCGAGGTGGGCGGCGACCAGCCCTTCGAGGCTGTGGGCGCGGTCGAGGGTGTGCAGCGGGATCAGCAGCGGCGTGAGGTGCGGGAGGCGCTCGGGGAGGCGGCGGGCCAGCTCGCGCAGGGCGAAGGTCTTGCCGTGCCCGAAGTCGCCGAGGAGCAGCATGAAGCGGCCGTGGTCGGTCTCCAGGAGCTGGAGCATGGCCTCGACGAGGTGGCCGCGCTCGTCGGCGTCGGGGCGTTCGGCGTCGCGGTAGCGCTGCGGGAGGTAGAGGTCGGGGGCGTAGCGGTCGTCGTTGCTCAGCCGGGCGGTCTGGGCGGTGACGTAGCCGCGCAGGTCGAGGAGGCCCTGGAACTCCAGGAAGCTGCGGACGCGGACGCCACGGCGCCCGGCGCGTTCGCGCAGGGACTGCTCGGGCGGCGGGCCGTCGTGGACCAGCTCGGCCTCGGATCCGGTGTCGGTGGCGTGGGCCTGGGCGAGGAAGCGGTCGAGTTCGGCGTCGGTGGGGGTGCCGGGGTGGACGGCGATGCGCTGCTGGCGTACGACGCCCTCGTCGCTCCAGGTGACCATGATCTGGGCGAGGTCGTCGGGGGCCGCACGGGGGACGTCGCGCAGGCGGACGCCTTCCTGGCGGGCGCGGCAGACCTCCTTGACGCGTTCGGCGAGGGAGTCGGCGGGCTCGTCGACGGCGCGGTTGTCGGCGGTCGGGACGGCGGCGGGCGGGGCGGCGGGCTCGCCGGGCAGCGCGAAGAGCCGTCCGGCGCCGTGCCAGGTGACGGGGATGACGGTCGGTTGGGTGCCGCCGGCGCCGGTCCAGCGGGTGACGCCGTCGGCGGTGACGCGCAGCAGCTCGAACCCGGCGGGGGCGGCCGAACCGTACAGCGGCAGGGTGCCGTTCTGGAGCGGGAGGTGGTCGTGGGACGGCTCGCCGCCGGTGGTGCGGGGGCCACCGCTGGGGCCGTGCAGGACGAAGTGGAGGCGGGGCGCGGCGAGTCGGGTGAAGGTGTCGACGTCGCGGAGCGTGCCGGGGCCGCCGGCGGCGTCCTGGGGGCGGCGGCGGCCGGTGAGCGGGTGGCGCAGCGCGCCGATGCGCAGCCAGCCCTCCTCCTCGTAGCCGCGCAGCGCCTCGGCGAACCAGGCGGCCTGGTCGCGGCCGAGGAAGCCGTACTGGTCGTCGGGGCGGTGGCTGGCGGCGATCGAGGAGTTGAACCCGGCGACGACGGTGTGGAGTTCGGGGACCGGGAAGAGGGTCCAGGGCTGGTCGCTGTCGAAGACGGTGTCCAGTCCCTCGTACAGGCCGCGGAACAGGCGGGTGTAGTGGCGCCACTTGGGCCAGTACGGCGGCTGCGGCGGGATCTCGTCGGCCTCGCAGGTGTGGAAGTACCCGCGGCAGGCGGCCTGGCTGACGTCCTGGTTGCCGGGGACGACGATGACGCGCTGCGGCGGCAGGTCGAGCTGGGAGCGCAGCCCGGTGAGGAAGCTGAGCGCCTGGTCGCACTCGCGGGGGCTGCCGGAGGCGGTGAGGTCGCCGGTGACGACGAGGAGGTCGGGTGCGGGGGCGCCGGCGTCCTTCAGCTCGACGAGGTCGCCGCGGATCTCCCGGCGTAGTGCTTCCGGTTCGCGGCCGCGGCCGAAGTCCGGGCCGGCGAGGTGCAGGACGGTCAGCGCGCCCTGGTCGCGGACCGCGTCGGGGACCTGCGGGTACCGGGGCGCGCGGGCCGGGCGGCGGCGGCCGGACCAGCCGGTGCGGCCGAGCGGACGCTGCCGGCCGTCGGCGGTGGCGGGTCCGGGCAGCTCGAAGGAGCCGCTGGACGTCACGGAGCCGGGGTAGCCGGGGCGGCGGCCGGGCCGGGCGTGGCCCTCGACGGCCTGGCCGACGCGGGTGAGCAGCAGGCTGCGGGCGGCCTCGGCGTCGGTGACGCCGACGAGGTCGACGTAGGTGATGGTGGCGAGGAGGCCCTCGATGGGGATGTCCTCGACGCGGACGGTGAGCAGCTTGCGCTCGGGCTCCTCCGGTTCGGCGCGGAGCGCGGCCTGCCATTCCATCCGGCCGTAGGTGGAGCGGCCGTAGTGCCCGGAGAGGACGGCGATGACGGCGACGGACTCGCTGACGCCGCGGTCCATGAAGTCGATGAAGTTGGTGCCGGCGACGAAGTCCCACGCCTGGATGACGGTGCGGTACCCGGCTTCCTCCAGGGTCCAGGCGATCCAGGACGCCCATTGCTCGTCGGCGGGCGAATAGCTGATGAAGAAGTCCAAGTCGCGCGTCCGGCCGAGCAGTTCCCCGTCAGTCACCATGGTCCCATCGTAGGAGGCCGGGGGCGGCGGGTCAGGTGGTTTGCGCCCTCGATCCGCCCCGTCGGCCCGCCCCTCTGCTCCCCTCTCTCCCCCCGCTCCGCCCGGCCCCGTGTGCGACCCTGTCGGGCGTGCGATTTCTCAAGCGTCTGCATCCCCTGGACTGGCTCGCCGCCGGGCTGCTCGCCTGCGGCCTGGTGTGTGTGGCCACGGGACTGTTGCCGACCGCGCCCGCCGGGGACGCGATGGCGCGGATCGGCCCGCTGCTGGTGTTCCTGGCGACGGTCATCGTGATGGCCGAACTGACCGGCCGCGCCGAGGTGTTCGACGCGGTGGCGTCCTGGGTGGCGCGGACCGGGCGGGGCAGCTATCCGCGGCTGTTCGGGCTGTGTGTGCTCTTCGCGTCGGTCACCACCATCGCGCTGAACCTGGACACCACGGCGGTGCTGCTGACGCCGGTGATGCTGGCGCTGGCCGGGCGGGTGGGCATCGCGCCGGTGCCGCTGGCGATGACGACGGTCTGGCTCGCCAACACCGCGAGCCTGCTGCTGCCGGTGTCGAACCTGACGAACCTGCTGGCGTCCAACCGCGTCGGGCTCTCCCCCGTCGAGATGGCCGCCACGATGGGCCTGTCCCAACTGGCCGCGATCGCCGTGACGATGGCGTGCCTGTGGGGCTTCTACTGGCGGCGCGGACGGCGGGGCTCCGACCGGTACGTACCGCCGGAGCGGCGGGCGCCGGCCGATCCGGTGCTGTTCCGGGTGTGTGCGCTGGCCTGTGCCGGTTTCCTGCTGGCGATCCTGCTGGCGGACGTGCCGCTGTGGTCGGCGTCGCTGACCACGATGCTGATCGTGGTGGTCGCGTTCGCGGTGCGGCGCCCCGCCGAGCTGCGGTTGTCGCTGGTGCCGTGGCGGCTGCTGGTGCTGGTGCCGGGGATGTTCCTGGTCGTCGAGACGGTCGACGCGCACGGACTGCACACGCTGCTGACGGCGGCGATCGGGCCGGACGGCGGCCTCGGCGGCATGCTCCGCTCGGCGGGCGTGGGCGCGGGCCTGTCCAACGTCCTCAACAACCTCCCGGTCTACATGGCGGGCGAGGCGGCGGTGCCGGTCGACAACCACCACCAGCTGCTGGCGCTGCTCATCGGCACGAACGTCGGCCCGCTGGTCACGCCGTGGGCCTCGCTGGCGACGCTGCTGTGGTTCGAGCGCTGCCGCGGCCAGGGCACGGTCATCCCGCTGCGGCGCTTCATGGGGACGGGGTTCGTCCTGGCCGTGACGGCGACGCTGGCGGCGACGGCGGCCCTGGCGGTGGGGTGAACGGCCGGAGCCCCGCTCAGGCCGCCCGGGTGCGGGCGACCACGTCGAGCAGGTACGCCAGGGTGTCGCCGCGGGCGGCGACGAAGCTGCGGTCGGTGTCCGGGCCGGCCGAGCCCACCGTGAAGGGGCCGCCGGCCAGGGTGCGGAACTCCACGCCCGTCTCGGTGGCCAGCAGGGCGCCGGCGGGGAAGTCGATGCCCTCCGCGCGGTAGCCGACGAACCCGTCGATCGCACCGCGCGCCAGCATGCTCCAGCCCAGCAGCGGCGCCCACAGCTGGAGCACCCGCCGGGTGCAGCGCTCCAGCTGGCCCCGCAGCCCCGCGGCCACCCGGTCGGCCCGGCCCACCGCGTGGCCCTGGGTCCAGGCCACCACCGGCCCGCTGCGCGGCACCGCGCCGGACGGGCCCGGCAGGCGGTCGGGCCCGCAGGAGGCACCCTGGCCGCTGACCGCCCGCCAGGTGGAGCCGGTGACCGGTTCATGCACCACGCCGACGACCGGCGCACCGTCCACGCACAGCCCGATGCCGACGGCGTACGCGGTCAGGCCGATCGCGACGTTGTTGCTGCCGTCGAGCGGATCCACCAACCAGGTGCGGCGGCCGACGGCGTCCAGGAGCCCGGCCTCCTCGGACAGGATCCGGTCGTGCGGGAAGTGCGTCTGGAGGCGGTCCAGGATGAGCTTCTCCGCGGCCAGGTCGAGGTCGGTGACGAGGTCGCCCTCGGCATCCTTGACGCCCACCGTCCGCGCCGCGCCGAAGCGGCCGCGCAGCAGGACCCCCGCCTCCTCCGCCGCGGCGACGGCCACCCGTGTCTCGCTGGCGTACGGTGCGGCGTCCCGGTCACTCGCGCTGCTCGGCATGGATCCTCCTGAGTGCTGTGCGGACGGTCCGCTCGGTGTGTTCCGCGCTGCACAGCCGGCGCACCGTACGGTGGCCGCGGCCGTGCAGGGGGCCCAGGGAGAGGTCGGTGTGGCCGGGCAGCGACCGGCCGAGCACCAGGGTGGCGGCGGGCCGGCCGCGGGGGACGACGGTGGCGTGGAACTCCCCGGCCGGCAGGCTGTAGGTCTCGCCGCTGCCGCTGGAGGCGGCGGGGCCCGGCGCGCAGTGCACCAGGCGGGAGGTGGGCCGGAGTTCGTCGACGCCCGACGGGGAGCTGAAGACCTCGAAGATCCGGTGGGTGGGGGTGCGGGCCCCGTCCATCACGGTCACCGGGAGGTTGCCGACCCGGCCGTAGAGGACATAGCTGCGCAGTTCCCAGCTGTGGGCGTGCATGGGGTCGGCGATGGGGTCGGCGGGGACGCCGGTGCCGAAGAGGTGGACGCAGACGCCGCGGGCGCCGTCGCGGACGAGCGGCAGGCACAGGAAGCCGAGCGGGTGGTGGACCGCGCGTAACTCCCTTTTGCCGCAGGCGATGTCCTCCAGGGCGCCGGTGACGCCGGCGCGGGGTGCGCCCTGCGGGATGCCGGGCCGGAGCAGTCGGTCGAGCGTGTCGTAGTCCATGAGCCGCGCCCGAGGCGTCTCACCTCCGGTAGGGGTCCTCAGCGTGCAGGGCTTTCTCGACGATCTCCGCGACGTCGGCGTCGCTGAACACCGAGGGCAGCGGGAGGTCGACGTCGTCGAAGACCGCGCGGACCTCGTCGACGGTCGGCTCGTCGCCGAGGGAGGCGACGCCGCGCAGGTCGAGGCGGACGGCCTGTTCGCGGCTCTGGTGCAGCTCGGTGACGTAGTAGTCGTAGAGCGGTTGGTCGCGGGTCACCAGGAGGTTGACGCGGTTCGGGTCGTCCTGGGTGATGATCAGGCAGGTCTCGGAGAGGTCGAAGCGGAGGGTGGGGACGCCCGAGGAGAGGTGGACGCTGATCTCCAGGGTGTCGAGCCGCTGGCGGAACCAGCAGGCAGCCAGGACTGTGGCGTACGCCTCCTTGCGGGTGCGGTCGGCGGTCCAGGCGTCCGCCGCCTCGTCGTTGTGGCGGCGGGCGAAGGTCTGGCGGAAGCGGGCGTAGGCGGCGCAGGTCTGCTCGTCCGCCGGGTTGATGATGTCTATCTTGACGCTGAGCTGGGCGCGCTGGCGGGTGGCGGCCTCGACGCAGCGGGGCAGCGTGACGGCGCGCAGGTAGGTGCCGGTGCCGCCCTTGAAATACCAGACGTTGGTCTGGGCGCGGGCCCGTTCCAGTGCGTCGCCGACCTGGTGGCCCGTGAGGGAGCGGACCATGGCGAGGTCCTCCAGGGCGCGGCGGGTCTCCGCGGACGCCTCCTCGATGTCGGCCTTGCGGCGCAGCCGCTCCGTCATCGTGCCGACCGCGAGCGCGCCGAGCACCAGCAGCGTCGCGCCGGACGACACCTTGTCGCTGATGACGTCGCCGAGGACGTCCATCAGGCCGATCGTCAGGCCGAGCCCCACGGCGACGAGCCCGTCGAGGTTTCTGATCGCCCAGGCAACGACGAACTCCACCCGCCCCACGCGCTGTGCCACGTCGAGTCCCCCTCCTCGCTCCCTGGCATCGTAGGAGCAACGGGCGGCCGCTGGCCAGGGCTGCCGGGCGGCGACAAGATCCTCGGTCCGCCCTAGCGGGCACGGGAATTGACTGTCCGTCAAGACAGGACCGGCACCACGTCCGGTGCGGCCCGTCGGGCGGGGAGGCGTGCACGGGCTGGTCCAGGGTGCCGCGGTGGGGCTGGTCAGGGCGGCGGCCGACGCCGGGCCGGATTGGTCCAGTCCAAACTTGGTCCAGTCCATTGACTTGTTCCCGACCCCGGGGCTATCCCATATCCCACACCGCTGCGCACAACAGGCTGCGCACACAGGGGAATTGGCGGTCGACCTCCTCACCCTCGGGACAGACATGAGACGCAGGCGCTCCCTCCGTGCAGTACTCACCGCTACCGTCACCGCCGTGGCCACGGCCGGTCTGACCGCGTTGGGCGGGGGTGCCGCCCACGCGGCGACCCCGCTCCCGGCCCATGTGTTCGCTCCCTACTTCGAGTCGTGGACGGGCCAGAGCCCCGCCGCACTGTCCGCCCAGGCCGGCGTCAGGCACCTGACGATGGCGTTCGTCCAGACCGCCTCCAAGGGCTCCTGCACCGCCCTGTGGAACGGCAGCACCGACACCCCCATCTCCCCGGCGTCGTTCGGCGACGACATCAAGACCATCCAGGCGAAGGGGGGTGACGTCATCCCGTCGTTCGGCGGCTACACCGCGGACACCACCGGTACCGAGATCGCCGACAGCTGTACCGACGTCAGCCAGATCGCCGCCGCGTACGAGAAGGTGATCACGACCTACGACGTCTCGCGCCTCGACATGGACATCGAGGCCGACTCGCTGGACGACTCCGCCGCCGTCGACCGGCGGAACAAGGCCATCAAGCTCGTCCAGGACTGGGCGGCCGCCAACGGCCGTACGGTCGAGATCTCGTACACCCTGCCCACCACGACCCACGGCCTCGCCGACAACGGCGTCGCCCTGCTGCGGAACGCGGTGAGCAACGGCGCCCGGGTGGACGTCGCCAACATCATGACGTTCGACTACTACGACAACGCCACGCACGACATGGCCCAGGACACCCAGACCGCCGCCCAGGGACTGTACGACCAGCTCAAGCCGCTCTACCCGGGCAAGTCCGCGGCACAGCTGTGGGGCATGATCGGCATCATCGAGATGCCCGGCGTCGACGACTTCGGCCCGGCCGAGACCTTCTCCCTGGCCAACGCCCACCAGGTCTACGACTGGGCGGTGGCCAAGGGCATCGACACGCTGTCGTTCTGGGCACTCCAGCGGGACAACGGCAGCTGCCCCGGCGCCCCGTCCGGCGACAGCTGCTCCAGCATCCCGCAGAACACCTGGGACTTCAGCCATGTCTTCGCGCCGTTCACCGGCGGCGGCGCGGCACCGGTCAACGACTTCTCGGTGACGGCCAGCCCGGCCGCCGCCTCGGTGCCGGCGGGCGGCCGGACCACCGCCACGGTGCGGACGGCGGTCACGGCAGGCGCGGCGCAGCAGGTGGAGCTCACCGTCAGCGGGGCGCCCGCCGGGGTGACCGCGGCACTCAGCCCCACGTCCGTGGCGGCCGGCGGCTCGTCCACGCTCACCGTGTCCACGACCCCGGCGGTGGCCAACGGCACCTATCACCTCGACGTGACCGGAACCAGCCCCTCCGGCACGCACACCGCGTCCTACGCCCTGACCGTCACCGGCGGCAGCGGCAACCGGTGCACGGCCGGCCCATGGAACAGCGGCAGCGTCTACACCGGCGGCCAGCAGGTCTCCTACAAGGGGCACACCTGGAAGGCCAAGTGGTGGACGACCGGCGAGGAGCCCGGAACCACCGGCGAATGGGGTGTCTGGCAGGATCTCGGCGCCTGCTGACCGCGCGGGCCGGTACCGCATACGCGGCGCGGCCGACGCCGTCCTCCCGCTGGTCGTCGTCCGGGACGCCGCCCGCCACGGGTGGATGTGCCGCGCCCTCGCCGGCCTCACCGCGGCCCGGCCGGACGCGGTGGTGGTCGAGGTGGGGCTGCCGGGCGACGCCCTGCCCGGAGCCGGCCGGGCCGCGGCATCGCGCCGGTCACCGGGTAGCCGGGCACCCACCCGCAGCAACCGCGGCACCGGCGCCGGGCGGACACGGCCGACGGCAGGGCAGCGCTCCGGGCCGGGGAGTGTTAGAAATAGCGCATGGCCGCAGGGTCCGGCCGATATCGGCGCGCAACGGTAAGGGCACTGACCGAACGACGCCCGCAGAGTCTCGCGGGGCAGGTCTTCCTGCTGCAACTCACGGTCGGGCTGCTGCTCGTCCTGGGTGCGCTGGCGGCGCTCCTGGTGACCTCGCGCAACGACGCCGAGGCAGAGGCCCGCAGCCGCTCGATCGCCGTCGCGCAGACCTTCGCCTACTCCCCCGGCGTCCGGGCCGCGCTGCGGGCCCCGGACCCGGCGAAGATCCTGCAGCCGCTCACCGAGGAGGCCCGCAGGCACGCGGGCGTCGACTTCATCGTGGTGATGAACACCCACGGCATCCGGTACACGCACCCCAGGCCGGAGGAGATCGGCAAGCGCTTCGTCGGCACCATCGGCCCCTCGCTGGCCGGCCACGTCCACGTCGAGAGCGTGAACGGGCCGCTCGGCCACGAGGTGCAGGCCATCGTCCCGGTCACCGATCGGGGGTCGGTGGTGGGCCTGGTGTCCGCGGGGATGAAGGTGGCGAGCGTGAGCCGCGCCATCGCCGGGCACCTCCCGGTGATCTTCGGCATCAGCGGCGTGGCACTGGCCCTGGCCACGGCCGCCACGGCGGTGATCACCACCCGGCTGCGGCGGCAGACCCGCGGGCTGGGGTCCGCCGAGATGAGCCGCATGTACGAGCACCACGAGGCGGTGCTGCACGCGGTGCGGGAGGGTGTGGTCATCGTCAGTGACGACGGCCGGCTGCTGCTGGCCAACGACGAGGCCAGGCGGCTGCTGGCGCTGCCCGAGGACGCCGAGGGGCAGCAGGTCGCCCAGTTGCCCGGCCTCGCCCCGGAACTCGCCGGCCTGCTGTCCTCGGGCCGGCCCGCCGCCGACGAGATCCACCAGGCGGGCGGCCGGCTGCTGGCGGTGAACCAGCGGCGCACCGACCGGCACGCCGCCGGCATGGGGACGGTCGCCACCATCCGCGACTCCACGGAGCTGCGGCTGCTCTCCGGCCGCGCCGAGGTCGCCCACGAGCGCCTGCGGCTGCTCTACGAGGCCGGGGTGAGCGTCGGCACCACCCTCGACGTCGCCCGCACGGCGGAGGAGCTGGCCGAGGTCGCGGTCCCGCGGCTCGCCGACTTCGTCACCGTGGACCTGGCGGCGCCCGTCCTGCGCGGTGACGAGCCAGCCGGCAGCGGCGCCCAGCAGATGCGGCGCACCGCCGTGCACGGCATCCTCGACGAGCTGCCCTTCCACCCGCCCGGCACGCTGATCACGTTCCTGGACGGCACGCCCCAGGCACGCGGTATGGACACCGGCCGCTCCCAGGTGGTGTCCGACCTCTCCGCCACCCACACCTGGCAGCTGCAGGACCCGGAGCGGGCTCGCCGCGTCCTGGCGTGCGGCATCCACTCGCTGATCACCACACCGCTCAACGCCCGCGGCAACGTCCTGGGCGTCGCCAACTTCTGGCGGTCGCAGAAGCCCGAGCCCTTCGACGAAGAGGACCAGTCACTGGCCGAGGAGCTGGTCGCCCGCGCCGCGCTGAGCATCGACAACGCCCGGCGGTACACCCGGGAGCACGCGCTGGCCGTGACCCTGCAGCGCAGTCTGCTGCCGCGCACGCTGCCCGAGCAGAGCGCCATGGACGTGGCCCACCGCTATCTGCCGGCCCAGTCTGGGGTGAGCGGTGACTGGTTCGACGTCATCCCGCTGTCCGGCAGCCGGGTCGCGCTGGTCGTCGGCGATGTCGTCGGCCACGGTCTGCACGCCGCGGCCACGATGGGGCGGCTGCGCACGGCGGTGCACACCTTCTCCACCCTCGACCTGACGCCGGACGAGCTGCTGGGCCATCTCAACGACCTCGTCGACCAGATCGACCAGGAGGAGGCGGACACCTCCGACGGCACCGGCATCACCGGCGCCACCTGCCTGTACGCGATCTACGACCCGGTCTCGCGGCGCTGCGACATGGCCCGCGCCGGTCATCCGCCGCCGGCGCTGGTCCACCCCGACGGCACCGTGGAGTTCCCCGAGCTGCCGGCCTGCCCGCCCCTGGGGCTGGGCGGTGTGCCCTTCGAGACCACGGAGCTGCACCTGCCCGAGGGCACCCAGATCGTCCTCTACACCGACGGGCTGGTCGAGGAGCGCACCCGAGACCTCGACGTGGGCATGGAGCTGCTGCGCGGCGCGCTGTCCCAACCAGGCCGCTCCCCGGAGGAGAACTGCCGGGCGGTCCTGGACCGGCTGCTGCCGGACCGGCCGCGCGACGACGTGGCGCTGCTGATCGCCCGCACCCGGGTGCTCGGGCCGGACCGGGTCGCTGCCTGGGAGGTGCCGTTCGACCCGGCCGCGGTCGCGCGGATGCGCTCCAGCATCTCCGACAAGCTCACCGAGTGGGGCCTCGACGAACTCGCCTTCGCGACGGAGGTGGTGGTCAGCGAGCTGGTCACCAACGCGCTCCGCTACGGCTCGCCGCCGGTGAAGGCCCGGCTGCTGCGGGACCGCAGTCTGGTGTGCGAGGTGGCCGACGGCAGCAACACCTCGCCCCATCTGCGGTACGCCGCGACGACGGACGAGGGCGGCCGCGGCCTGTTCCTGGTGGCCCAGCTCACCGAGCGCTGGGGCACCCGCTACACCCCCCAGGGCAAGGTCATCTGGGCCGAACAGCAACTACCTCCGGAGGCCAACCCCCCTTCCACATAGGCGAGTTGATCCATCCGTAGACGAGTTCACCGCTCGTACTCGTAGGTACTCGTAGGTAGTCGTAGGTAGTCGTAGGAGAGTTGGCCGCCCTTCCGCAGACATCCCGATGACGGCCCGGCCCGTGGTGGGCCGGTCAGCGGCGCAGCAGGCGGGCGAAGAACGGAGTGCGCTCCGGGCCGGCGTACCGCAACAAGGCGCCCAGTCCGTCGTCCAACGGAAGTTGGTGCCGCGGCACCACGACCAGTCCGGCGCCCGTGCGCACCGCGGCCCGGATCACCGCGGCGGGTGCGGGGTTGCCACGGAAGACCAGCGCGCCGTACGGCCCCAGGTCCGCGTCGGGCAGGTCGTTCGGCGCCGCCCCCGCGGCCGCGTAGAGCTGCCTGACGAAGGCCAGTGGGACGTTGAGCAGCAGCGTGCCGACCTGGGACCGGCGCAACGCGGCCATGACGTGCGGCAGTCCCTCGACGGCGCCGTGCCGACTGGTCCGCCGTGCCTGGAACAGGTCCAGGCGGACCCGGTCGGTCCCGCACAGCTGCCCCCGGAACACCGTGGTGAGTTCGCGCTCCATCAACGCCCGGCCGGGCGGCGCCGGCCGTCCGTTGCCGCTGCTGGTGACGAGGCGTCTGCGCCAGCGGGCGGCGAGGCGGTCGGCCAGCGTGTCACGGGCCCAGACGATCCCGCCCAGCACGATGGTCTCGGCGTCGGTGTCGTGGGCCAGTCCGGCGATGCTGTCGGCGACCACGCAGGCACCGCCGAGCCAGTCGGCGACGGGGCCGCTCATCCGGTGGCAGGCGCTCGGCGCGACGGCGCTGCTGGGCCACGTTCCTGCCTGGAACGCGACCTCCAGTTCGTCCGCGGGGTCCGCCGGCGGGCGGGGCGGGCCGTGCACGGTCGCGGCGACGTAGCGGATGTCCGGCGCGCGCTGGACCGCCAGCGGCATCAGGTCCGGCAGCGCGGCGAACATGGCCTCGTCGTGTGCCGGCGGCTCGGGGAGCTCCTCGGTCAGGACCACCTCGCCGTGACTGGCGACGATCGCCTGACCGTGGCGGCCGGCGATCTCCCGGTCACCGCCCGCGACGGACGCCAGCGCGTCCACCGTCGCGGCATCGGCACCCTGTGCCACCAGCTCCTCGCAGACCTGCCGCCTGCGGAGTGCCAGCATCCGGTCCGGCTCCTCGGTGTCCCGTGAGGTGTCCAGATACGCCCAGGCGTACGGGCCCCCGTACGTGTACACCGCATTCAGGAAGGCCAGTTCCACGATGCCTCCACGCACTGCGATGGTCGGCCTGTCACCGTTCTTCTTCCAGTACAGCCCCAAGGCACCGGGCTCGCGCGCCGAGGCCGGAGGGGCCCGGCGGACAGGCACGTCCGCGGTCCGTTGCGGCCTGGCGTCAGGCCCGCTCGCCCGGTCCGGGACAACCGGGCCGCGGCGGCCGCGTCCAGCGCAGCGAACCCCAGACTCTGGTCGACGAAGGCGTGATAGACGCGCACCACTTCCGGATCCGGGAAACCCACCCGGCGGAGCACACCGAGGATCGCCTCGACGGCCCGGATCTCGTGCGTGCGGCCGGTGGTCCGGTGGGCGGCCAGCGGTCGTGGATTGTCGGCGGTGTCCGGCGGTGTTTCTACGGGAGGATGCGGTTGCGGCGTGAACGTGGCTTCTAGCCGAGGATGTTCACGTTCGGGTTGTTGAGGTTGTTGCGGACTGCCTCGCAGAGCAGGTTTTGCCCAAGGTTGGTGGCACCGATCATGGATCCTGGCTCGGATGACGCTCCCGAGTCTGTGCAGTTGCGGGATAGAGGCAGTTCGGCGCCGCCGCAGTGGTTGAGCGGGGTGTCGGCCGGGATGGCGGCCGACAGTCCGCCTGCAGTCCCTCTTCCGTGGACGGTGTCGGCGTTGGCGTTGGCTGCGGCGTGTTGGTTGGCGCAGCTGTTGTCGAACGACGGTGACAGGATTACACCGATCCCGCCGGCGGATGCGGGTGCGGCGGCTGCGAGTCCGGCTCCGAGTGTGGCGGCGGTGAGTCCGACGGCCGTGAGGGTTCGACGCGTGGTCATGCTCGACCAACGACGGTGCGCTGCGCAGGCGGCGCGAGTTCACCCGTATGCCCCAAGCGAGCAGAACTGCGCACGGCGGCGTGCCGGGCATCCGTTGCGGATGCGCGGGCGTTGTGGGCGCGGTCGTGGATTCGTCGGCGGTGCCCGGCGACGTTTCCGCGGGAGGACGCGGTCGCGGTGTGAGCTACTCGCGTACAGCGCCTCGCCCGGAAGGGCGGGGCTCCTCGCCTCTGTGTGCTGCGAGTTGGTGCGTTCGCGCCATGCCGCGGTGAGGCTTCGATGAACATGGACTGGCACCTTGACCACCGACCGATAGAACGTGCTTTCTACTCAAGGGGGATTCTCATGCGTAAGGCCGTGCGCCGCATAGTGGCAGCCACCGGAGTACTGATGGCAGGCGCTGCGCTGCCGCTCGTCGTCACCGCGCCTGCCCATGCCGCTCCGCAGCACTGCGTGGCCTACTTGAAAAACCATTACACCGTCGGACCGAAGGTGCGTGACGCCTGCAAGGCTGCCGGGCGCGGCGACGGGGCCAGCGGGATCAAGCTTTGTGAAAACATGTTGCACGTGATCGGCGTCAGTGCCTACCACGCCAAGGCCGGCTGCAACCTCGCGGACCACTGACAATCCTGCCCTTGGTAGCACAACCATGAAGGCCCCGCCGGTTGACGGGGCCTTTGCGATGCCGCGGGGCGCTGTGTTGCCGAGGGGGTCGGGGCAGGCGGCTTGAAGGGCGACGGTGAGTGCTGCACCGGCGGCCGGCGGGAATTGGTCGTGGAGGGTTTCGGCGGGAGGCATATGCCATAGGCATGCACCAACCCAGCATGGCGTAACCGTGCAGGTCAGACGCCCGTTCCTGAGATCACGAACGAATCAGAGGACACATCCTGCACCTCGTCGAAGGCGTCACGCAGCGCCTCCCGATAGTGACCCTGCGCGAGGCACGCGCCACGATCCAGCTCCTGCAACGGGTGGCAGCAGGGCCCGGCGACGCGGCTTTCGCGGCACGGCACCTCGCCGGCAACCTGGGCCGTCGACTGCCTGCCGCAGATTGAGGGGACGAACCGCGGGATGGCCGCCAGGTGGAGGAGGTTCGGGTGGCGGGGCGACAGGCGGCGAATGATCCTGCCGGAAAGTCGCCTTCACCAGCGGAGGTCCCCGTGAAGCACTTGACCGTTCTCGCGACAGCAGTCGCAGCCGCAGCACTGATCATCCTCGGAGCCGGCGCCGCCACCGCCGACGACGGCTACGAGGGCGATGTCGGAGTCGCTCCTCAGCTCGGAACTACCTCGCTCACCGACGGCCTCCAAAGAGTCGGCTCCTGGCTCCTCGGCGTCTGAGTTCCTCCCAACGAGCGGTTAGGAGCTGTCCGGCCGACCATACGACCACTCCGTGCGCGGGTCGTCGATGTGGGCACGGGCGGGGTGATCTGAGTGACGCCGGGTCGCGACTGACGGGAACCCCAAAAGCGTCCCTGATCCCGCCCAGGCGGCTCCCGCACAGCCCACCCGTCCCTTCGCACCTCGCCCGCCCCTGCAGCAACTCCCCTGCGTGCAGCCAGTTTTCACTGTTTTCGGATCCGGCTGACAGGGAGCTTTCCCCTGTGGCACTTTCGTGGTTCGCCATGACGGCAAGGGGGGCACTCACATGCCGAAGAACGACTATGCCAAGTCGGCCGAAGAGGCCGAGGCGGAGCTGAAGACGTACTGCGAGGCCATCTCGTTCGACCACGAGTGGATCAGCGCGCCGCAGTGGGACGCAACGATCAGGATCGCCCAGGACAAGAAGACGGGGTACACCGAGGCGTTCAAGAGCATCGACGCGGACAAAGACGAGCTGTTCAGGGCTGGCGCCCGGGACGCGCGTCAGGCCCAGCTCGATGGGGACGCCGCGCAGCTCCTTGCGACGGCGGCGAAGCACTACTCGCTGAAGACGACGGTGGCCGGCATCCTCCAGCAGCTCGCCGGCGCATACGTCGACGGCCACCGCGTATATCTGACCCTCGGTGGCCAGCCCATGGACGCCACGCGCTACGCGGATCTGCGCGACGAATGGGACGAAGCGGCCCAGCTCGCCGCAGGTGGGGTCTTCACGGGGTTCGTGAGCCACCCACCGCAGAACAAGCTGGCGGTGAACAAGGGCAATGTGGGCGACACGAAGGAAACGCGCAAGGTGCAAGGTGACCTGCTGGTGAAGATCGGCGGGGTCCGTTTCAACATGCACGTCAACATCGCCGACTAGTGTCCTGAGTCGGGGTACACAGCTGGCCCGTCACGTGGCCGCGTTGGCCAGGCGGGCGAGCATGCTGGCCTGGCCCCCGCTGCGGGTGACCCAAGCGCCGCCGGGCCCGTAGGCGGTGGTGCGGGTCGGCAGAAAACTCTGCTGGTGGCCGTCCGGGGGGATGAGCAGGGATCCGCGGAACGCGTCGTCGCAGGGGTGTCGCCGGCGTAGAGAGCGAGGTGGAGTAGGCCGCTGCTGTCGGTGCCGAGGACGAGGACGTGCCCGTCGGGTGTGGTGTCGTCGGTGCCGGTCCAGCGGATGTTCAGGCCGGCGAGTCGGATAGCGGTCCTTACCTTGGTCATCGGTTTGGTCCAGCCATTCGTAGGGTTGGGGCATCCGAGGGGTGCGAGGTGTGGCTTTTAGTGGTCTGCCGACCGTGGCTTCCTATGACTGGCCGCCTCGCACCCCGCGACGACTCGGCCGCTGATTGGGATGTGCGAACAGATCACTGTGTAAGGACCTGCCGGCGAGGTCGTCTGCGGACACGACAGGCACGAGCGCCGGAGGGGCGATGGGCCGCGTACGGGCCGGGGTGGACATCGGCAAGACGCACCACCACTGCGTGGTGATCGACGCGGAGGGCAGGCACCTCCTGTCTCGCCGGGTGGCCAACGATGAACCCGAGCTGCTCGCCCTGATCGCCGCTGTCCTTGGCCTCGGCCATGAGACGACCTGGGCCGTGGACGTCACGCACGGTGGTGCCGTCCTGCCGCTGGGGCTCCTGGCCAACCATGGCCAGCCCGTGTTCTAACTACCCGGACTGGCCGTCAACCGGGCAACAGCCGGCTACCGCGGCCAGGGAAAGACCGACGCCCGGGACGCGGCGATCATCGCCGACCAGGCCCGGATGCGCCGCGACCTGGAGCCGGGTGCGGCCCGACGCAGAGGCCATCCCCACGGCCCGCGGGATGTACGCGATGGGCCGCGACGGCACCCTCGGCCGGGTGTGGACCCGGCTCCACCCGCGCCATCGCATCCCGGCCGCCGGCACCCTGCTGATCACCGCGATCGCCGTCGTCCTCGCCGCGCTGTCGCTGGTCATCACCACCGTCGGCGCGCTGATCTCCGCCGCGGTCAACGCCATCGGGATCGTGGTCGCGCTGTACTACGCGCTCACCGCCGTCGCCGCCGCGGTCCGCTTCCGCCCACTGCTGCGCACCGCGCCCGTCGAGGCGCTGCGGGTGGTCGTCGCACCGCTGCTCGGCGCGCTCGTCCTGCTCGCCGTCGGCGGCTGTCGCGCCTGGGACTTCTACCGTTCGGCGGGCCACTTCGAACTCGCCGCAGACAACGGCTGGTTCGAGCTGTCGGCGGTCGCGTTCATAATCGTCTCCGGTCTGCCGGCCGCCGCATGGGCCCGCTGGCACCGGCGCGCCCCGTACTTCCTGCCACGGACCGGCGAGGATCTTCCTGTACCCCCGAGCGACTGACCACCCACCGACCCCGCCCCACCGACCGCCCCACACGCCATATCTGCCCCGCCAACCGCCCCACACGCCACACTCGCACCGTCCCGCCAACCCGACTGGAGAACCCCTCATGCCCAAGGCCGACCTGGTCTTCACCCACGGCCCCGTACACACCGGAGACCCCGCCCGCACCCGGGCGAGCAGCCTCGCCGTCACCGGCGAGCGGATCACCGCCGTCGGCCACGACGAGGTCCGGGAACTGATCGGCCCCGGAACCGAAGTCGTCGACCTCAGTGGCAAGTTGCTGCTGCCCGGCTTCCAGGACGCCCATGTCCACGCCGTCTTCGGCGGCCTGGAACTCGCCGAGTGCGACCTCACCGGAACGACCGGCGTCGAGGCGTACCTGCGGCGGATCCGCGAGTTCGCCGACGCCCACCCCGAGCGGAGCTGGATCACCGGCGGCGGCTGGTCCCTGGAGAGCTTCGCCGGCGGCCTGCCGACCCGCCAACTCCTCGACTCCGTGGTGTCCGACCGCCCCGTCTACCTCCCCAACCGCGACCACCACGGCGCCTGGGTCAACACCCGCGCGCTAGAACTGGCCGGCCTCACCAAGGACACCCCCGACCCGTCCGACGGCCGGATCGAGCGCGAGAGCGACGGCACCCCCAGCGGCGTCCTCCAGGAAGGCGCCACCGCCCTGATCACCGGGCTGATGCCGCAGCGCACCGCCGACGACCGGCTGGCCGGCCTGCTGCGCGCCCAGGAACTGCTGCACTCCCTGGGCATCACCGGCTGGCAGGACGCCCTGCTCGGCACCTTCCACGGGCAGTCCGACCCGTCGGACGCCTATCTGGCCGCCGCCCGCGCGGGCACGCTGACCGCCCGCGTCACCGGCGCGCTCTGGTGGGACCGCGCCCGCGGCGCCGAACAGACCCCCGAACTGACCGCTCGGCGTGCAGAGTTGACCCACGGCCGGTTCCGCGCCGGCTCGGTCAAGATCATGCAGGACGGCATCGCCGAGAACTTCACCGCCGCCATGACCAGCCCCTACCTCGACGCCTGCGGCTGCGCCACCACCAACACCGGCCTGAGCTTCGTCGACCCGACGGCACTGCGCGAGCACGTCACCGCACTCGACGCACTGGACTTCCAGGTCCACTTCCACGCCCTCGGCGACCGCGCGGTCCGCGAGGCCCTGGACGCCGTCGAGGCGGCCCGCACGGCCAACGGCCGCCGCACCGCCCGGCACCACCTCGCCCACCTCCAGGTCGTCCACCCCGACGACCTGCCCCGTTTCGCCCGGCTCGGCGCCATCGCCAACATCCAGCCGCTCTGGGCCGCCCACGAACCGCAGATGGACGAGCTGACCATCCCCTTCCTCGGCCCCGAACGCGCCGCCTGGCAGTACCCGTTCGCCTCCCTGCTCCGGGCCGGCGCCACCCTCGCGGCCGGCAGCGACTGGCCCGTCAGCAGCCCCGATCCACTCGCCGGTCTGCACGTCGCCGTCAACCGCAGGGAGCCCGACGCCACCGACGACCGGATCTTCCTCCCCGAGCAGCGCCTCGACCTGGCCACCGCCGTCGCCGCCTACACGGCCGGCTCCGCCCACGTCAACGGCCACGACGACACCGGCACACTCCAGCCCGGCCACCTCGCCGACCTGGTGGTCCTCGACCGCGACATCTTCACCGCCCCGCCCGAGGAAATCGCCCGGGCGAAGGTCCTCCAGACATACGTCGGCGGAATCCGCGTCTTCACGGCAACCGACTGACCCCGAACGGCACCGGCTGCCGGCCCCGCCCCTGCCACCCGGCAGCCACGCCCCTCCCCTTTCCCTCCCCCTCATCCCTTCGACAGGCACGATCGGCCCGGAACTGCTCTGCTGGATTGCGGGGACCATCGCGCCCCACGCGGGAGTGATCGACATGCCGACACACCGAAATCCGCAGGTCAGCACCGATATGCGGGGCAGCGCTCAGATGCCGGTCAGCCCGAATATTCGGGTCAGCGCCGATATTCGGGGCACCGCTGAGACGCGCGTCGCCGCCGGCGGCAGACCGCCGGAATCACATGCCGTGACCGCCCCCGCCCCCTCCCTCACTCTCGATCGCCCCGGACCTGACCCATGACCACCGCACGGGACCTGATGCTCACCGCGTTGGACGTGGCGCCCGGCCGCCCCCCGGAACAAGGCAACCTGTCCCTCGCGCTCGCCGGCGCCGAGGTCATCGACCTCCTCGAAGCCCAGGCCGTCACCCTGGACGACGAGCGCATCCTGCCGGGCTACCACCCCACCACGGACGACCCCCTGCTGGACCAGGCCGCGGCATCACTGCGCCGCGAGCCGCCGTACGAGTCGGTCGACGACTGGCTGTGGCGCCGGGGCCGCGGCCTGTCCGGGGCCTATCTGGCGACACTGGAGGCCGAAGGGCTGCTCAGCCGCGAGCGCCGGCGCGGGATCCCCTTCCGGGGCGGCCACATCCTGCTGGCCGACTCCCCGGCCCGGCGCGCCGCGGCCGGGCGCCTGACCTCGGAGGAGCCCGTCCTGACGGCCCTCGCCACCGCCCTCGGGCTCGGCAGAGCGGACACGGGCGCCACCGCCGACTCCCCCAGCGTGGACGACAACGGCGTGGACACCGTAGTCGCCGCCGTCCACAACGCCCTGATGCAACTGGAGGGCCTCCGCCAACGACGCGCCATCGAGCAGGCCGCCTTCGACAACATCTGGCGAGGCGACTGAACCGAGGCTGCGGTCCGGGTCCGTCTACGCGGGACGAACCCGGACCGCAATTGCCCACGCCCCGGCTGCAGCCCCAAGGCCAGTCCGATTGGGCCGGGCCGTTGCGGATCAGGATGTGCCCGACAGGCCAGTCAGCCACCCAGCGAACGCTGTCTAAGCCCGCGGCTGCGTGAAGCGAATACGGTTGCCGAAGGGGTCGCGAAGGCCACAGTCGGTTCCGTAGGGACGGTCGGTGGGCTCCTCGGTGAACTCCACGCCCCGGCCCAGCAGCGTCTCGTAGGTCTTGCGGCAGTCGTCCGTGGTGAAGATGAGCCAGCCGCCCATCGCCCCCTTGGTCACCAGCTCCCGGACCTGCTCCGCCGTCTCCTCGGACATCGCCGGCGCACCCGGCTTCTCCAGCAGGATCTGGCGCTCGGGGTGTCCGGGGACGCTGACGGACAGCCAGCGCATGAAGCCCATGTCGACGTCGGCGGCAACCTCCAGGCCGAGCTTGCCGACGTAGAAATCGAGGGCCTCGTCCTGGTCCAGGACGTATATCTGCGAGTGCGTGATGGCGTTGAACATGTCCCTCACGCTACCGAGCACACTGGACGAAAACTTATCCAAAACTGATCACTAGTCGGCGCACGCTCCGCACACAGGGCCCACGGCCGACCCGGACGGTTACGAACTCGGCCGCGTCCACGCCATCGTGAAACAGGTAGGCACGCCCATCGCCGGCGTCTGCTTGCGGTACTCCCTCGGCGACCGGCCGACGATGGCGTGGAAGGTGCGGCTGAAGGTCCCGGGACTGTTGAAGCCCACCTCGAAGCTGATGTCGGTCACACGGCGATCGGTCTCCCGCAGCAGGAACATCGCGCGTTCGACCCGACGACGCTGCAGGTAGCGGTGAGGCGTCTCACCGAACGTGGCCCGAAAGACGCGCGAGAAGTGCGCCTCGGACACATGGGCGATCCTGGCCAGGGCCGTCACGTCCAGCGGCTGGGCATAGGCACGGTCCATCGCATCCCGCGCCCGAAGCATGCGACGGTTGCTCTCCTCTACAGCGCGACTCACGACGGCCATCACACCACAGCCCTGCAACTACGAAGCACGGGGCCGTAACCGCTCCCCTCGGACGAGCCCCTCGACTGCGCCACCGAGCGCGACGAAGACCAGCAAAGCCTGCCCCGAGCGCGTACCGTCAGCAGCTCCACGGATGCCGTCAAGCGGACAAACGGGCAGTTCGGCGGATACAGCCGCCTCGGCGAGGTGCACGGCAACCGCCCCCCGTGATCCCATGCGCCCTGTCGTCCCGGGCTGGCTGTGGTGTACGTTCTTTGCCCGACCGAGCAGGGGAGATCACCTATGGCTGACCGACCCTATCCCTACCGATCCGCGCTGATCACCGGCGCTTCCAGTGGTATCGGCAGCGCCATGGCGCGGCAGTTGGCCGCCCGCGGCGTCACCCTGACGCTCGTCGCCCGCCGAGAAACCCTCTTACGGGGCCTCGCCGAGGAACTACGGCAGGCCCACGGCATCAAGGTGGACGTACTGCCGGCCGACCTCACCGACCCCGAACAGCTGGCACAGGTGGAGTCTCGCCTCACCGATACCGACAGACCGATCGAGCTTCTGGTCAACAACGCCGGTTCGGGCGGCGCCGGCGTCTTCGCCAACCTTCCGATGGAACGGGAGGAGACCACCCTCCGCCTGAACAACGAGGCAGCGCTGCGGCTCACCAGGTGCGTCCTGCCGCTCATGCGCGGCGAAGGCCATGGCGGCATCCTCAACGTCTCTTCCCTGACCGGTGAGTTGCCCTCGCCGTCGCTCGCCACCTACGCCGCGACCAAGGCGTTCCTGACCCACTTCTCGGAGACCCTCGCCATCGAGAACCGCGGCTCGGACATCCACATCACCGCACTCCTGCCGGGCCTGACCAAGACCGACTACTTCGCGTCGAACGACCTGGCCGCCGCCCCGGTGCCGGGCTTCTTCTGGTTGGAGGCGGACAAGGTCGCCGCCGCCGGCCTCAAGGCCGTCGCGGCAGGCACCAGGCGATGTGTGCCCGGCGTCCCGTACAAGGCCGCGGCCGCCCTCCTCCACATCACTCCCCCACCCCTCAAACGCAGCCTCGGCCGCTACCTGTGGCACCGGTGAGACCAGCCCGCTCGACCGAACGCCTGGGACGGACTCATTCCTTGTGCGATCCCCACGCCCCGGCGACCGTCCACACCCCAACCCCTCAGGCGGTCGTCTGTGCGTCGCCGGCCGGGCCTGACCGCCGTCGCCGCTGTTCCTCCATGTCGACCGCCGCGCCAGTCTCCGTGCTGGCACCCGCACCGGTGCCCGCACCGGCGTCGACACCGGCATCGGCGTCGGCATTGGCCCCGGCCAGGATGCTTTCAATGGCTGCGGTGATCGCGGGGACGACCGTGGTCATCCGGGGGCGCCAACCAGGCACCGCATTGACTTCGCAAACCGTGTGGCCACCGTCGGCGGTGAAGAGCAGATCGACCCCGGCAAGGGTCAGCCCGAGCGTCCTGGCCGCCCGGACTGCCAGGGCCTCCCCCTCCGGATAGCGGCCCAGGCACAGTTCGGCAGCGGCGCCCCGGGCGAGATTGGACGTCAGGGACCCGTCGCGGGAGGAGCGGACCTGCGCCGCAACCGGCTCCCCGTCCACGACGATCACCCGCAGATCCCGGCCGTGGGACGCGGCTACGTACTCCTGCACGATGAGCGGCACGTCCTGGGCGAGGCTGCCCGACAGCGACGTCAACATCCCCTTGTCGGGGACGAGGAACACATGGGCACCGTTCCGCCCGTTGACGGTCTTCAGTACGCACGGCGCCTCCACCTGAGGACTGCGCACCACACCCCCGAACGGCGCGGTGGCGTACGACAGGGAATCGGGCACCGGCAGTCCGGCCGCGGCCAGCTCCTGGAACTGCCAGATCTTGTTGCCGCACAGCTGGTGGGCGTCCGCCGAGTTGATCAGTACGGCGCCCATGTGCTCCAGGTGCCGAAGCAGGGTCAGCTCACGGTGCTGCGCCATGGAACCAGGCGTCTGCCGCACCACAACCACCTTGGGCGGCGGAACGTCCTGTCCCCCCAACGTCTGGAGCACCAACCGACCGTCCCGCACCCCGAAGACGAACTCATCGGAATGCCACACGGCGAACCGCGGCCCGTACGTCCGCTCCAGGGCTTCGCTCAGAGCCTGCGTCGCCCGCATCAACGGCGCAGGGTGTTCCCGTGCCAGCACCCAGACCTCTGCTGGTGCGTCGATCACCGACGGCATCCCTGCTCCTCTTCCTCCGCACTACCTTCAGCGCCTGCACTACCTTGACTGGCCTGAGCGCCCTCGCTGCCTTCAGCGCCTGGCTGTCCTCGGTGCCTTGCTGTGATCAGCAGCTTGGTGACTTCAGTGCCTTTGATGACTTCAGTTCGTTTGGTGACTTCAGTGCTTTGCTGTCTTTCGTGTCCAGCCGGCCGACCGTTGGGAGCCGGAAAGATCCTCTCCCTCGCTCGAACGGCGAAAACCCGAACCGGCCACAGGCACCCGACCGTGACGACTGCGACAACTGCGACGTCTCCGAGAGTATCGGTGGACGCCGCCCCGCGTGGCCTGGCATGACCTGGCGTGCCCTACCTGCCCATGAACCCTCACACCCACACCCGCGTGGGCCGGCGGCGACGTCAGGCATCCTGCGAGGCAGCAGCCTGTTCTCTCGCGGCAACGGCCTGCCTCGAGGTCAGCCGGCTCCGCGTCAACTCCTCTGCTCAGCGGACGAGTTGGTCACTAGTCGTCATCGCGCAACGTCCGGACCTGCGACCGTATTCCCCACCCGCGTACCGGGTCGGCGCACCCCCTCGGGAGTACCCCTCCCGCGGCCCCCCTACGACCCTATGACTGATATGCCGCGGAAATCTGGCCGACCAAGGCCGCGAACGGCATGCCGAGGGCAGCGTAATGATCACCCGCCTCAGGTGCAGCGTTGCCGGGCCAGGGCCTCGACCAGATCTACCCCTCCGAACGCGGCCTGCTCAAGATGGAGGCCGCCGCTACACGTCTGCGCGTCTGCACGTCTCACCAGGCGCTCCACAGAGGATCCTCCTCACACGAGGAACGATCCTTCGTCGGAGCGCCAGGCAAGCAAGCCCTGCACCAACACGGCAAGTGACCACCGGCCATAGGGCGCCTCCCACCCCGATGCAGCTCTCGTTCCCAGAGTTCCGCTACGAACACGATGACGAAGACGATGCCGCCGCCCGGAGCACGAGGGCCTGATCAGAAGTCGACGCGCTCGCTGTCGTCGATGCGGGCCACGGACTCCTGCTGGAACCGCTTGTCGTATGCGGCGCGGATTTCCTGGATCTTGCTGTTGTTGCGGCGCGCCTCACCCGTCGGGTAGAGGAGCGTGACCTTGTACGAGCGCTCACGCTCGATCTTCCCATGCGAGTCGCGGTACTGGCCGTAGCTGTTCTCGACCGTGAGGCCGGCGGGAAAGCGCGGCGTGATGAAGGTGTCCACGAAGGCACGGAACTCCTTGTCGGTCACCGGCGCGCCGCCGTTCGGCTTGGCGGTGCCGAAGAGGAGCTCGGTCTTGATATACGGCTTGCCCACGGCGGCCACGGATGCCGATGCCTGGGACGGACTTGTGCTCTGGTCATCCAGGGCTGCGTACGCAACGGAGCCGCTCGCGCCGAGGAGCGTGGCAAGGAGTGCGACAACCACAATGCGGGTGCGGGAGGCGAACTTGAGAGACACGGACACGATTCCTTCCGATCCTATTTCCTCTTGACAAGGCTTCAGGACCGTAACGAACGGGCGCGCCCAACGCACCGCGTCCGACGGCCATTTCACCCTGCAGTGTCCGGATGGAGGCGCTTGCATCCCCACTTGGTTCGGCGAGCAGCCGAACGAGTTGCCAGTCTTCGCCACCCAATTGCCTGGGCGGGCCGTGTGGTCAATCGCGCATGGGTAGGGCGAGAAGCGGGCTGAGTTCCGTATGGTGACGACGGTCCCGAAAGCGTAGACGCCCACGGCCCAGACCCAGCGGCCGCGCATCCGGCGGGCAAGCGGGGCGAACGGGGCGGCGGCGACGGCGAAGCCCGCCAGGTGGTCGCTGGTCGACAGGTACGTGGTCGGTGGTCGGTGGTCGTCCACCACTCGTGAGGCCGACTGCGCCGAATCCCATTGCCATGGCACCGGCGCGCGCGCATCCTGCTGGAATGCGCTTCTCCCTCAACATCCCGAACTTCGGCGACTTCGCCGACCCCCGCACCGTCGCGACCGTGGCCACCGCCGCCGAAGAAGCCGGCTGGGACGGGCTCTTCGTCTGGGACCATGTACTGCACCGACAGCACCAGGGACGCCCCTTCGGAGACCCCTGGATGCTGCTGGCCGCTGCCGCACTGGCGACCTCCCGGATCCGGCTCGGCCCCCTGCTGACGCCGGTCCCCCGCTACCGTCCGCAACAACTCGCCCGCCAAGTGGCCACCCTGGACAACCTCAGCGGCGGCCGGGTGATCTTCGCCGCCGGCCTGGGCGGTCCCATCGAGGACGAGTACCGCAGCTTCGGCGACACCGCCGAACCCCGCATCCTCGCCGAGCGGTTGGACGAGGGACTGGAACTGCTACGGCGCTTCTGGTCCGGCGAGCCGGTGAGCCATCACGGTCGGCACTACGACGTTCGAGACGTGACGCTGCTGCCTGCCACGGTGCAGCGGCCCGGCCCGCCGGTGTGGATCGGAGGGTTCTGGCCGCGCCGTTCGCCCATGCGGCGGGCAGCGCGGTGGGACGGCGCGGTGCCGCTGTTCGAGACGGCCAGGCATGGACATGTGCCTGACGTGGCGGAGGTACGGGAACTGGTCGACTACGTACGCAGGCACCGTACGGCCGAGGCCAGCCACCCCTTCGAATTCGTTCTCGGGGGCGTCACGTCACCGGACCCGGCCAAGGCCAGGGACGTGATCGGCCCGCTGCACGACGCCGGCGCCACCTGGTGGGACGAACGTCAGATCCAGACCGGCCCCGACCTGGACCGCCTGGCCCCGGTACTGCGCCGCATCGAAGCAGGCCCGCCGGTGCTCTGACCGTTCGAAGGCGCCCCGGCTCGCCGGTCACAGCGTTCCGATGGGTGGGCCGGCCGCTGTGGGCGGCTCAGGCATCCTGCGGGTACCAGCGCAGTTCCACGGTGTTGCCGTCCGGGTCCTGCACGTAGAGGGAGATGGCGGTGCCGCGGGCGCCGAAGCGTTCACCGGGGCCGTCCACCACGGTGAAGACGCCGGAATCGACGACCTGCTGCCAGTCGAGGGGTTCGACCACCAGGCAGATGTGGTCGACGTTGGAGCCCTGCGACCGCTCGTCGGGTGCCTTGATGAGATCGATGATGGTGGTGGGGCTCACCCGCACGGACGGGAACGGGGCCTTGCCGGCCCGCCATTCCTCCACCCGCACCGGGTCCAGTCCCAGCGGGCCGGTGTAGAACGCCAGCGAGCGCTCGATGTCGGCGACGTTCAGAACGAGGTGGTCGAACGCGATCACACGCATAGGTCTCTCCACAAGGTCGCGGCGCCGGAGCGCCGGTGATGGTCGTACGACGGGCCACGGACGTCAACCTCCCAGGCCCGAGCAAGCCCCCGGTGACTAGCTGCTGGCCGTCACGGTCCGCCGTTGGCTTCAGCATCGCCCGGCAGGCGTCGATCGGTCCAACACATGCTCGTCATCGATATCCATCGTGTTTCATCATGGATCCATGGACCTGCAGCAGATGCGTTACGTCGTCGCGGTGGCGGAAACCGCGAGCTTCACCCGCGCCGCCCAGCGGTGCCACGTCGTCCAGTCCGCGCTCAGCCACCAAGTGGCCCGGCTGGAGAAGGAACTGGGCGCCAGACTCTTCGAGCGGACCAGTCGCCGGGTACAGCTGACCACCGCCGGCGAGGCGTTCCTGCCCGCCGCCCGCCAGTCCCTGGAAGCCGCCGAACGGGCCCGCGCGGAAGTCGCGGCATCCACCGGCGAGATACGAGGCACACTGACCGTCGGCTCGATCCCCACCGTGGCGGCCGTCGACCTCCCCGCAGTACTGCGGGACTACCGCCTGCGCTACCCCCAGGTCCGCATAAGCCTGCGGGCCGGATCCAGCGAACGGCTCATCGAGCGGGTACGCGACGGCCACCTGGACGCGGCCTTCCTCGGCGTACAACCCGGATTCCAACCCCACGGCGTCCATGACCGGGAACTCGCTCACGGACAACACGTCGCCGTGGTCGCCCCCGACCACCCCCTGGCGACCCGACACGAGGTGGACCTGCGTCGCCTCGCCGACGAGACCTTCGTGGACTTCGCCGACGGCAGCGCCGCCCGCGCCCAATCGGACCAGGCATTCACCACCGCCGGCCTGCGACGCGAAGTCGCCTTCGAGGTCTCCGGAGTGGAGCTCATGGCCCGCATGGTCCGCCACGGACTGGGCATCGCCCTCCTGCCCGCAGCCTTCGCCGCCGAACTCCACGGTCTACGAACCGTGCCAGTCACCAACGGACCGCAACGCGTCGAACACCTCATCTGGAGCCGGTTCCCCACCTCACCCGCCGCCTCCGCCTTCCTCACGCTGCTCGGCATCGACACACAATCCTCGACCGCATGACTGCATGCCCGCATGACGCATGACCGCGCGCCGCACGACGCCCGCAGGGACCACCTGACGCACCACCACCGAACCCGGCCCAGGCACAGCACCGGCACCGGCACCGGCACCGGCACCCACCTCAGAGCTGGCGCCCAGCAGCGTAGGTGGTCAGCGCAAGGCGATGAGCCCTGCGTCGGTTGGCCGAAATCCGCAGGCATCGAAGTAGAAGGGACGCAGATGTTCCTCGAAGTCGACATGGAGCCATTCGCAGTCCGCCGCACGGGCCTTTCGCGCCGCCGTCGCCACGAGTTCGGTTCCGACACCGGAATTACGCATCTCCTGAGCAACCATCGCGTCGAGAACGAAGGCATGGACGCCGCCGTCCCAGGCGACGTTCACAAACCCTACGAGCCTGTCGGCTTCCCGCGCGCAAACCCAGCCGAGGCTATGACGGTGCAGCCGTGTCTGCCAATCGACCGGCATCTGGACGTGCCCGAACGCCTCAGCGTGGAGGGCGTTGACGGCCGCGTTTTCAAAATCACCGCGCCACTCGTACGTGATCACCATGCGCCGCATCGTAGGTCGCGCGATGCCGGTCCGGCCTTGCCTTTTCCACCGGCAGCCGTAGCGTCAAATGCGTAGACCGACGAGGGCGCCGAGGTTTGTCTCGTAGCCCCCTCCTTGGTCGGTCTCGGTGCTTGTGTCCGCCGCCGCGGCAGAAGCCGCTCCCAACGAGAACAGGACAGCCAGCAGCGGAACTGCGACGAGCCGAAGGAAGCGGCGACTAGGCATGAAACCTCCTGAAGTGCATGAATAAGCAGAAAAGGAATGCCCATGCTTACACCACACATTTGATGCGCCACGGCTCTTCAGCAGATCGAGTGAAGCGATCGTGTCCTGCGTAGGCCATTGCCCTCGACTGGCCCTCTTCACGGAACACTCCGCCACCTCACGTCACGTCAGGACGTTCAGGCGGCCTTCGTCCGATCCTTTGCTTCGTCACAAGGCCACAGGAAGAGGACGAAGGCCGTAGCAATGAGTGTCGGGGCTCCGCCCGTCCTACGGGACATGTTCGCGGGAGCGCCACGCTTCCGAGTGGAATTGCACGGGCGCCTGACCGCCCGAGGCGACGTGTTGTTCGAATTACGCGAGGTCGTGCCTGCGCCCGTACTCGGAGCCGGGACGGTGGCCGGATCTTTGAGCGGCGCCTGTCGTCGAGGAGCAGCCGTGGCGCGGGATTCGGGGCATCGACAGCCCGGCGAACGGGGCGGCGTTCTGGATGTCGTCGGGGCGGCAAGCGCGCCGTGCCGGGCTCTCCAGCAGCGCATTAGCCATGTGTTAGCGGAACGCCAACCCGGTGCTCGAAGCTCATTGTCGTCCGGGAACGAGACGAGCGAACGACCAGAGCACACCAACGGGAGGAATCTCAATGATTGTGTCAAGCCGCCTGCGTGACCGGTGGGGCGGAGGTGAAGAGCCTCTTGTCGCGCAGCATCGCCCAGAGGACGTCGACCCTGCGGCGGGCGAGTGCGAGCAGGGCCTGGGTGTGCAGCAGTCCTTCGGATCGTTTCTTGAGGTAGTAGTCGCGGGAGGGGCCTGGTCGCATCATTGCCGTCTGGGCGGCCATGTAGAAGATGTGCCGCAGGC
>NZ_KB891865.1 GCF_000373585.1 Streptomyces sp. MspMP-M5 | reverse complement strand
CCCGCCGGTCCTGGTTCAGCGGCCACGACGGCGGCGCCACCTGGAAGGTCGTCAACCGCCCCAGCGAACAGACCGACGCCCAGGCCCCGCCCCCCGAACAGCCCGCCTGGATCACCACCCTCAACGACGACCAGGACGCCTACGACCAAGCCAGAAACCAGCTCGCCTCCGCCCGGTGGCGCCTGTGGACACTGTGGTGGATGCGCCACCTGCCCCAAGCCAGCCGACCCGACGACTTCGAATTCGACGAGGACGCCTGGTCCCAGCAGAGCGAGGCCGCCAGCACCAAGGTCACGCGCCTGGCCGCCGAGGTCGCCCGGCTCCGCGACCTGATCCCCTACGGGCTCACCCGTGAAGAGACCCAGCTCACCCCTGAAGAGATCCAGCACAAAATCGACCGCTACGCCCAAGCCAAGGGCCTGCCCGAAGAGCTGGAACTCAAGCGCACCCCCCGGCAGAGCTACTACCGGCCGGCCGACCCCGTCCTGGCCCTGACCGACATCAGCAAGGACACCATCCCACCCCTCACCCGCGACGAGGACGACCCACTGCCCTGCCGCCTGCCCTCCCAACTGCTCACCCAGCTGAAGATCAACGACACCTGGGTACCCGTCCCGGACAACCCCCTCCTGCCCGGCAACACCCCCGAAATCCCCGGCATCATCCACGCGGTGATCGCCGAATTCGCCCTGCTGGACCAGGCAGTGCGCACCCCGGCAGCCAGCGGCGGTACGGACACCGCGCTGCACACCGTCGTCGACGTCGACGACCGGGAAACCCACACCGAAGGCCCCTGGCCCGAATACACCCGCATCTGGCGCCAGCCCTGGCTCCCCCTCTACCTTCAATGGGAGATCAAGCACTGCGCCACCCCCTACCACAGCAGCCCGGACTCCGCCCCCCACTGGGGGTTCGACGGCGACCGGTACCGCTGGACGGGAGACGGCGCAGCCCCCGGGGACGGCGAAGGCGGACGGCGCTGGACCGCCTTCGGCGGACGCGCCTTCATCACCCCCGCCACCCGCTACGTCCTGCGTGAACAGGCCCGCCGCCTCGCCGAGCACGCCCCGTCCCAGCTGGCCGGCCAACTGCGCACCATGCGCCGCGAGCTGGATGACCTCGACGTACTCTCCCAATCCCTCGACGGTTTCCACGACTGGCTGGTACAGCACGACGGCGCTGCCCAGGCCGTCACCGACCACGCGATCCTGTCCCTGGCCGGCGAGACCAACCACGTCCCCGACGGCGCGAAAGACCACGGCACACAGCGCTTCCAGCCCGTGCGAGGAGGCCAGTTCTACTTCACCGAGCTGACCGTCATCGACCGCTTCGGACGAGCGCTGGTACTGACCGGCCCACGCCAGACCGAACCCATCCAGTTCCGCCTGATCCGCGCGGACAGCGTCCTACCGGACGAGGCCCTGTTCCCCAACCCGCCCGGGGAGCGCTTCGTGCAACTGCCGCCCCGCCTGGTCCAGCCCACCCGCATCCGGCTGGAGACCGTACCGCTGCGCTCCGACCAACCACCGGCCACGGCAGCACCAACCACCAGCCCCCTGCAGCCCCCCGGTGCCGACGCCCCGGTGGCCGGCTGGCTGCTGGTCAACCATCTCGACCGCACCCTGCTGGTCTACGGGCCCGACGGGGAACCGCTCGGCGAACTGCGCGTGGTACGCGACGCCCAGAACACCCCCACCA
>NZ_KB891864.1 GCF_000373585.1 Streptomyces sp. MspMP-M5 | reverse complement strand
AGATCCCGCAACAACGGCGCCTCCGACCAGCCATCACTCGCAATGTGATGCAACGTCAGCAACAACACATGCTCAGCAGCCGAGGACGAGAAGAGGGACACCCGGAGCGGCAGGTCCGACGCCAACGCGAAGGAGGTGAAGGCGGCCTCCTGGATCAGGGTGGGCAGGTCGGCGGGGGTGCACTGCACCACCGAGACCTTGGCGCCCGCCTGCTCGGGCGGCAGGATGTGTTGGAAGGGTTCCCCGTCGACGTCGGGGAAGACGGTGCGCAGGGACTCGTGGCGGGCCACGACGTCCTCTATCGCCCGTTGCAGCGCCTCCAGGTCCACCGGGCCCTCGATACGGAAGGCGAACGGAGCGTTGTAGGTCGGACTCTGCTCGAAACGGTCCAGGAACCACAACCGCTGCTGCGCGAACGACAACGGCAACACCTCAGGGCGCGGACGAGCAGTGACCGCGGGGCGCGCCACCGCGCCCTCGCCAGTCAGGTGCTCCAGCAGCCCGGCCACCGTCGGCGCGCCGAACAACGTCCGCACACCCAACTCCACGCCCAACACCGACCGGATCCTGCTGATCAACCGCGTCGCCTTGAGCGAATGACCGCCCAGGGCAAAGAAGTTGTCGCCCGGTGCAACGCTCTGCACCCCCAGCACCTGCGCAAACAGACCGGACAGCAACTCCTCCTGCACCGACCGCGGCCCCCGCACCAGACCGGCCCCGGAGCCGGACGCCGTCTCCGCGTCGCGGCTCTCCGCACTACGCAGCAGCTCGCTGCGCCGTTCCGCACTGCGCCCGAGCAACGTCCGCTCCTGCTCGGCCGATGCAAAGAACTCCACCCCCTCCACACCGGCGTCAGGGTCCCCGGTCACCGCGTCCACCACCCGCACGAACAGCCGGTGCAGCTCCTCGGCGGTGGCGGCGTCGAAGAGGTCGGTGGCGTACTGGAGCATCCCGGAGATCCCGGCCGGGTTGCCGTCGACGTCCCGCTGCTCGGTGAAGCTCCAGCCGAGGTCGAACTTGGAGGGTGCGGCGTCGAGGGGCTGCGGGGTGATGTGGGTGTCGGGGAGGTCGAGGCCGGCCGGTGCGTTGTTCTGGAGGACGAACATGGTCTGGAACAAGGGGTGCCGGCCACCGGTGCGGTCGGGGTTGAGCTGCTCCACGATCCGCTCGAACGGCAGGTCCTCGTGCGCGAAAGCTGCCAGATCCGCCTCCCGCACCCGCTGCAACAACTCCGCGAACGGCGGATTCCCGGAAGTGTCCGTACGCAACACCAACGTGTTGACGAAGAAGCCCACCAGATCGTCGAGGGCCTGGTCCGACCGGCCCGCAGTGGCGGTGCCCAGCGGGACATCACCTCCGGCGCCGATCCGTGAGAGCAGTACCGCCAGTGCCGCCTGGAGCGCCATGAACAGCGTCACTCCCTGGCCACGGGCCAACGACTCCAGGCGGTGGTGGAGTTCGGCGGGAATGCCGAAGTGGAGGAGGCCACCCGCGTGGCTGGGGTGTTCCGGGCGTGGCCGGTCGGTGGGGAGGGCCAGCTCCTGCGGCAGATCGGCGAGCGTGCGGGCCCAGAACTCCGCCTGCTCCTCCCCCACTTCTGCCAGCAACTCACGCTGCCAGAGCGTGTAATCCGCATACTGCACCGGCAACGCGGCCCACCGCGGCGCCTCGCCAGACAACAACCGCGCCTCGTACGCCACCGACAGATCCCGCAACAACGGCGCCTCCGACCAGCCATCACTCGCAATGTGATGCAACGTCAGCAA
>NZ_KB891863.1 GCF_000373585.1 Streptomyces sp. MspMP-M5 | reverse complement strand
CCGCCCCGGCCCGTACGCCACCGGCCACATCTGCCCACGGGTCCGCCTGTCTCTGCACGACGGCACCGAACGGGACTACCTCCTCGACGGCCCGAGCAGCTGCCCGCAGCCCCAGGGGCCGCACGCCACGTACGAGCCGCGCGTACACCTCGCCTACGTCCTCGCCCGTCAGGGCCACGACACCGGCTGGCTCGCCCGTTTCGCCGACCTACCGCTGCCGGCAGCCGAGCGCATCGCCGAAGCGGCCGCCCGGGCCAACCGCATCTGATACGGCCGTTGCGCCGCACCTGATACGGCTGTTGCGCCGCATGAGCCGCATGAGCCCCCTCAGTCCGCACGGGCGCGCCGGCCCGCACACCGCCGACCGCGCCGACCGTTCGCCCACCCGCGGCCCAGTCCACCCGTGACTGCCGCGCCACTCTACGGAGGTGACTCCCGCATGTCCGTCTTCACCGCTGTCCACATCCGCCGCACCGCCACGGCCACCGCCATCCACGGCCGGAGCACCGGACGCAGCATCCTCGGCGCGCTCGCCACTGCGGCCCGACGCATCGCCGACAGCCCCCTCGACAGCACCGTCCTGCACACGCTCCCCGGCCCGGCGACCGTGCCCGAGCCCACCACCGGGGAGCGCCCCGCCCGCCCGCACGCCCACTGGCACACCGTCCCGGGCCCCCAGGGCCGCCGGCGCCTCGAAGCCCACTGGCACGTAACTCCCTGACTCCCTCGCCCTGCGCACGGAAGCAGCGGTCCGGCAGACCCTTCCTGCCGGACCGCTTTGGCGACGCACCGCCGAGCGGCTTCCTCACCGCCTGCGGCTGACTGCACGTGTGCTGTTGTCTGCCGTCCGCGGTGTTCTCACCTGGTTCCGGCTGTGGATGGCGCGGGGTGCGGGGAGGGCCGACGGGGCGCGAGCGCGCCGTCGGCCCTCCCCTCTCAGTGGCGGGAGGTGGGCGTGGCGGACGGATCGAAGGCGTAGCCGACCATGCGTACGGTGCGGATCAAGTCCCGGTGCCCAGGACCGAGCTTCCGGCGCAGGCGGGCGAGGTGAACGTCGACCGTGCGCAGGTCCCCGGCGGGTGTCTGCTGCCACACCAGTGCCATCAACCGCTCGCGACTGTGGACCCGGTGCTGATGGGCCACCAGGTAGGCAAGCAGCTCGAACTCCATGCAGGTGAACGCCAGTTGGCGTCCATCGACTGACACGCGACGACTCCCGCAGTCGACGACCAGTCCACGTACGCGGTGGACCGGGGCCCTGGGCAGGTCCATCACCTCATGACGGGACGACAGCGGATGGGGGCCGGTCCGCCGGCACCAGCGGACATGGGAAGACCGGTCCAGCAGGGTGCGGTGGGGCGATCGGTGGTGGAACTTCATGACTGCTTGGGGTCGGGGTAACGGCGGTGCACTCGCCGGCCGGGGGCCGCTGCCAGGCACTTCGCGGCGGAGGAAGACGTGCGTGAACGGAGCGCGCGCACCACGGTGGGCCTGGTCCTGGGCTTGGGCCTGTTGGCCGCCCGTTGGCTGCCTGATGGCCGGCGAGAAGGCCGGCACGTGCGTGGGGGAGAAGTGGCTACCGCGGCGCAGAGGCCGAGGCGGACATCCGGATCCGGTTCACGGGTCGACGGTGGTGCGGACTACTGCAACTGCGGTCCATGTCTCTCGCCTCCTCCCGGCCGGGGCGCGCGGGGGCGCCGTACGACTCGGCAAGGAGCGGACCGGCCCACCGGGCCGGTTCACCCC
>NZ_KB891862.1 GCF_000373585.1 Streptomyces sp. MspMP-M5 | reverse complement strand
GAGCCGGTCGGGCAGGTGCTGGGCTCGGCCGTGTACCACGTGGCGGGCGGGGGGACCCGCTGGCGCTACTACGACTGCGGCTACCGGTACGCCACGTGGTCCGGGGGCAGACATGAGCCCGCGCCGGTCGCCGTCTCCGGCCAGGGCGCGGCCTCCAAGGCGCTGGTCGACGTGCTGCTGTCGGCACGGCACGCGGCACTCGCGCGGATGACGGCGGAGTGCACGGCACTCGGCGGCGACGGTGTGGTGGCCGCCGACCTCACCATGGCACCGTTCCCGTCCGCTCCCCACTGTTTCGAATTCCAGGTGATGGGCACTGCCGTCCGGGCACAGGGGGAGGTGCGCCCGCAGCGCCCCTTCACCACACACCTGGACGGCCAGGGGTTCGCCAAGCTGATCGCCGCGGGCTGGGTGCCGGTCGAGCTGCTGGTGGGGCTCGCCATCGGCACCCGCCACGACGACTGGACGACGCGTCGACAGAAGTGGTTCGGGGCCGGCAATCAGGAGGTCACCGGCTGGAGCCAGCTGGTCGCGGCGACCCGTCATGACGCCCGCGCACGGATCGGTGAGCAGGCGTGGTCCACGGGGGCGGACGGCGTGGTACTGGGCGACAGCCGACTACGGATATGGCAGGAGACCTGTGTCAGGGCGCGCAGACGCAACAACGACTCCGACCAGAAGGACCATGTCGCCGAGGCGACACTGATCGGCACGGCCGTGGCCGGTTTCACCGTGCGCCAGGCGCCGCCGCGCACGCTGACGATGATGTCGCTGGATCCGCAGCGACGCCGCGCACGGCCGGTGTGAGCGCGCACCCCACCGCCGGAGGCCGTTGCCCACCCTCGCGCTCTCGCCCCCGCCCCCCTCCCCATCTCCCTTCCGACATCCGCCTACCGCCCTCCGTCCCTCACCATCCACCCGTCACCATCAGGTACTTTCACGAGGGGAACCGCTCATGACCGCCACCGATCCGACCTCCCAGGGCGTCCCGGCCGATGCGATGCGGCGGCTGGCCGAACTCCAGCCGGGCAGGCCGGGGTCGATCTTCACCAGTGACCTGACGGTCAACGAGTTCCTGCTCGTGCGCGAGGCGGGGTTCCGCCCGCTCGGCCTGGTCCTGGGCAGCTCCATCTACCACGTGGGCATCCAGCTGGGCCGCTGGGGGAAGAACCAAGAGCTCACGACGTTGAGCCAGGCCATGTACCACGCCCGGGAGCTGGCCATGACGCGGATGGAGGCCGAGGCGGCGCAGCTCGGAGCCGACGGCATCGTGGGAGTGCGGCTCTCGGTCGAGGCACGGGAGTTCGGCACCGACATCGCCGAATTCATCGCCATCGGCACCGCCGTCAAGGCCGACGCGCCCGCGCCCGGCGGCAACGGCAGCTGGCGCAACATCAAGGGCCAGCCCTTCACCTCCGACCTGAGCGGACAGGACTTCTGGACCCTGGTCCGCGCCGGATACGCCCCGCTGGGCATGGTGATGGGCACCTGCGTCTACCACATCGCCCACCAGAAGATCGGCTCGGTGTTCTCCAACATCGGCAAGAACGTGGAGATCGAACCGTTCACCCAGGCCCTCTACGACGCGCGGGAGCTGGCGATGGAGCGGATGCAGCGGGAGGCGGAGGAACTGCACGCGGAGGGCATCGTCGGCGTCCAACTCAACTCGCACAACCACCGCTGGGGCGGGCACACCACCGAGTTCTTCGCCGTCGGCACCGCGGTGCGGCCGCTGCGCGACGATCATGTCATCGAGCGTCCGACGATGGTGCTGAGCCTGGACGGCTGAGCACCCC
>NZ_KB891861.1 GCF_000373585.1 Streptomyces sp. MspMP-M5 | reverse complement strand
CGGGCGAGTCCGGGCCCGGCGACGTACAGTTCGCCGGTCACGCCGACCGGTACGGGGCACAGCGCGGCGTCCAGCACCTGGACCCGGGTGCCGGCGGCGGGGCGGCCGATGGGTGGCGGGGCGGCGGCCGGGGTGAGCGGGCCGGTCCAGGTGGCCACCACGGTGGCCTCGGTCGGCCCATAGGAGTTGATCACGTGGCGGCCGGGGGCCCAGTGCGCGACGAGGTCCGCCGGGCACGCCTCGGCGCCGACGATCAGGGTGCGCAGGCGGGGCAGGGCGGCGGCCGCCTCGGGCGGCACGGTGGCCAGCGCCGCGGGCGGGATCAGGGCGTGGGTGATCCGCCGCTCGGCGAGGACCTGGGCGAGCCGTTCGCCGAGCAGCGGGCCCTCCTCGCCGGCGACCAGGGTGGCCCCGGAAAGCAGCGAGACGCACAGTTCCAGGACGGCGGCGTCGAAGCTGGGCGAGGCGAACTGCAGGACCCGGTCGCCTGGTTGGACGTCGTACCGGGCGGTGGCGGCCGCGGCGAAGCCGGCGAGGCCGGTGTGCGGGACCACGACCGCCTTGGGGGTGCCGGTCGAGCCCGAGGTGTAGATGACGTAGGCGGGATGGTCGGTGGCGAGCGGGGCGTGGCGGTCCGCGTCGGTGGGCGCGGTGTCGGGGCCGTCCGGGCGCCAGACGGCGGCGGGGTCGTCGAGGACCAGATGGGCTCCGGAGTCGCGCAGCATGAAGGCGCGGCGTTCGGCCGGGTAGGCCGGGTCGACGGGCAGGAAGGCGCCGCCGGCCTTGGCCACCGCCAGCTGCGCCACGACGGTCTCCGCCGAGCGGGGCAGCGCCACCGCCACCACCCGCTCGGGGCCGGCGCCGCGGCCGATGAGGTGACGGGCCAGCCGGTTGGCGGCGCGTTCCAGTTCCGCGTAGGTCAGTGTCCGGGGGCCGGCGGTGAGCGCCACCGCATCCGGGGTGCGGGCCGCCTGGCGCCGGAACAGCTCGCCGAGGGTGGCCGGGGGCACCGGCCGGTCCGTGCCGCGGCCGTCGGCCAGCAGCCGCCGCAGTTCCTCGCGGGGGGCCAGCGGCAGTGCCCCGAGGGGGCGTTGGGGGTCGTCGGCGAGGGCGGTCAGCAGCGTGCTGAGCTGGTCCGCGATCCGCTCGGCGGTGGCGGCCTCGAACAGGTCGGTGTTGTAGGTGAGCAGCCCGTGCAGGGCGCCGGAGTCGTGCTCGGCGAACTCCAGGGTGAGGTCGAAGCCGGCGTGGTGGGTGTCCGGTTCGATGTCGTCGATCTGGAGGCCCGGCAGGTCCAGTGTGGCCCCGGGGGCGTTCTGCAGGACGACCATGGCCTGGAAGAGCGGGGTGCGGCTGGTGTCCCGGGCGGGCTGGACCTCGTCCACCACGCGCTCGAACGGCACGTCCTGGTGGGCGAAGGCGGCCAGCACCGTCTCCCGGACCCGTGCGAGGAACTCGGGGAACGGCAGGTCCGGGTCGACGGTCGAGCGGAGCACGAGGGTGTTGACGAAGAAGCCGATCAGGCGCTGGGTCTCGGCGCGGTCGCGGCCGGAGGTGACGGTTCCGACGGCGATGTCGCGCTGGCCGGAGAGCCGGGCGAGGAGGGTCTGCACGGCGGCGACCAGGGTGGTGAACAGGGTGGTCTGCCGGGCCCGGCCGAACTCCCCCAGGCGGCGCGCGATCTGCGGCGGGAGGACGAGCCGGGCCGTGGCGCCGTTCCTGGTCCGCACGGCGGAGCGCGGCCGGTCGGTGGGCAGGTGCAGGGGTTCCAGGTCGACCAGGTGGTCGCGCCAGTACCGCAGTTGCTCCTCGGCGGCGGCGCGCTGCGCGGTCCGCTGCCAGTGGGCGACGTCGGCGTACTGGACGGGCAGCGGCGGCAGTTCGGCGGTGGGGGCACCGAGCGCGGCCCGGTAGTAGTGGGCCAGGTCGCCGGTGAGCACGGCGGTCGACCAGCCGTCGGTGATGATGTGGTGCAGGGTCAGGGTCAGGACGTGGTCGTCGTCGGCCAGCCGGATCAGCCCGGCCCGCAGCAGGGG
>NZ_KB891860.1 GCF_000373585.1 Streptomyces sp. MspMP-M5 | reverse complement strand
ACTCCGCAACCACCTCAACACCGCCACCGGCCTCCAACTCCCCACCACCCTCATCTTCGACCACCCCAACCCCACCAACCTCGCCACCCACCTCGGAGCACAGTTGGTTCCCGATGGTGCGGCAGCGGCCGGGCCCGTACTCGCGGAGCTGACCAGGCTCAAGGCAGTGATCAGGGATCTGGCGGACGACACGGCCACCCGCGATCGGATCACCGCTCAACTCGGCGAACTGCTGGAGCTGGCCGGAGCGGTGGACGAGCGGGCCTCACACACCGCCGGCACCCCCAAGTCTTCCGACGACGCCGACCAGGACCTCGAAACCGCAAGCGACGAAGAGCTCTTCGCGCTCTTCGACGACCTCGAATGACCTGCTGATCCGGCCTGTTCGGATCAACGTGCACGGACACCAGCCACGAGACACCAGCTACCAGACGTTCAGACACCAGGCACAACACAGCGGGGAGACGACATCACATGGCGGGCGAAGAACAACTGCGCGACTACCTCAAGCGGGCCATTGCGGATGCCCGTGACGCGCGCAGGAAGCTGCGCGAGGTGGAGGAGCGACAGCAGGAGCCGATCGCGATCGTGGCGATGGCCTGCCGCTATCCCGGCGGAGTCGCCTCTCCGGAGGATCTGTGGCGCCTGGTCGCGGAAGGCGGGGACGCGATCGGCGGCTTCCCGGTCAACCGGGGCTGGGACCTGGAAGCCCTCTACGATCCCGATCCGGAACGGGTGGGCACTTCCTACACCCGCCACGGCGGCTTCCTCCACGACGCCGACCAATTCGACCCGGAGTTCTTCGGGATGTCCCCGCGTGAGGCGCTGACTGTGGACCCGCAGCAGCGGCTGCTGCTGGAGGCCGCCTGGGAAGCGTTCGAGAATGCGGGTATCGTCCCTGCGTCGTTGCGCGGCAGTCACACGGGTGTCTTCACCGGCGTGATGTACAACGACTACGGCTCACGGCCGTACCTCCCCGCCGAGGGCAACGAGGGGTACCTCTACGGCGGTAGCGCGGGCAGTGTCGCCGCCGGCCGCCTCTCGTACACGTACGGTCTGGAAGGGCCGGCGGTGGCGGTGGACACCGCGTGCTCGTCTTCGCTGGTGGCACTGCATCTCGCGGCCGCTGCCCTACGCCGGGGCGAGTGCGATCTGGCGCTCGCCGGCGGGGTGGCGGTGATGTCGACCCCGCGGTCGTTCGTCGAGTTCTCCCGTCAGCGCGGGCTGTCCGTCGACGGCCGCTGCAAGGCGTTCTCGGCCGCTGCCGACGGCACCGGCTGGTCGGAGGGCGTGGGTCTGCTGCTGCTGGAGCGGCTCTCCGACGCCGTGCAGAACGGCCACCAGGTACTGGCCGTACTGCGTGGCTCCGCGGTCAATCAGGACGGCGCCAGCAACGGCCTGACGGCGCCCAACGGCCCTTCCCAGGAGCGCGTCATCCGCCAGGCGCTGGCCGCCTCCGGCCTGTCCACGGCGGACGTCGACGCGGTGGAGGCCCACGGGACCGGCACGCCGCTGGGCGACCCGATCGAGGCACAGGCACTGCAGGCCACCTACGGCCACGACCGACCCACCGACCGGCCGCTGTGGCTCGGGTCGCTCAAGTCCAACATCGGCCATACGCAGGCCGCGGCGGGCGTGGGCGGTGTGATCAAGATGGTCCAGGCGATGCGGCACCGCCTGCTGCCCAAGACCCTCCACGTCGACGAGCCGACCGGACACGTCGACTGGGAGGCAGGGGCCGTCTCCCTGCTCCGCGAGGCCGTTTCCTGGCCGGAGTCCGAGGCACCGCGGCGAGCCGCGGTGTCTTCCTTCGGATTCGGCGGCACCAATGCGCATGTGATCCTCGAGGAGGCGCCGGCCACGTCCGAGGAACCGGCCCGTACGGAGGCGATGCGCGTTCCGGTGGTGCCGTGGGTGCTGTCCGCCAAGTCCGCCACGGCGCTCAAGGACCAGGCCGCGCGGCTGCTGCGCCGGGTCGAGAACGACCCCGCGCTCGACCCGGTCGATGTGGCATTCACCCTGGCCGGACGCTCGGCACTGGACCACCGGGCAGTGGTGACGGGCAGCGACCTGGAACAACTGACCGCAGGCTTGAGGGCATTGACGCACGGCCGGACAACCCCGAACCTGATCACAGCCGATGGACACAGCAACGGCTCCGCAGGCCAGCGCGTGGTCTTCGTCTTCCCCGGACAAGGCTCCCAGTGGACCGGCATGGCCACCGAACTCCTCGAGAC
>NZ_KB891859.1 GCF_000373585.1 Streptomyces sp. MspMP-M5 | reverse complement strand
CTGACCCGCACCGGCGACAACACCGCCACCGCCCTCCTGACCGACCGGGCCGGACAACCCCTGCTCACCATCGACCACCTCACCTACCACGAAGTCCCACACGAGCAACTGGCCCCTGCGGTCGAATCGGGTGACGGCATGCAGGTGCCTGGTCCGCGGGGGCCGGTCCGCCGCACCGCAGCCACGGCCGGCTCGGCATCCGGTGCCACCGCCTCACTCGCCGATCGTGTGTCCGGGCTGTCTGCGCAGGAACAACAGCACTTGACGCTGCATCTGGTCCGTGCTGAGGTGGCATCCGTTCTGGGGCACCGAGACAGTGCCGCGATCGATCCGGACCGGGCCTTCCAGGAGCTGGGCTTCGACTCGCTCCTGGCGGTGGAGCTGCGCAACCGGCTGACTGCGGTGGCCGGTGTACCGCTGCCCGCAACGGTGATCTTCGAGCATCCGACCCCCACCGCACTCGCTGGTGCGCTGCTGGCGCGGGTGGTCCCCGAGGGTTCGGCAAGGCCGCCCCTGATCGCCGGACTGGAGCAGCTGGAAGCGTCCTTGACGGATCTGACCGCCGGCTCGTGGGACGAGCTGGGTCTTGACCACAGTGCGCTCACCGCCCGTCTGCAAACCCTGCTGGCGAAGGTACGAGAGGCAGCTGACACCGCAGAGGGGCCGGCGCGGGCCACCGGTGCGGCCGGCGCGATCGAATCGGCCACGGCGGAGGAGATCTTTGCGCTGATCGACTCCGAGCTCGGCCCTGCGCAGTGATCACCACGGCGCCCGCCCGTGCATTCATCCCGACCGCCTAGGAAGGCCGAGGCTTCGCATGTCCCACACCACGTCCGAGACCGCGCCCAACGCAGGGTCGACCACCGAAGAGAGCACCAACGAGGAGAAGCTGCTTGCCTACCTCAAGCGGGTCACCGCCGACCTGCAGAAGACTCGACTGCGGGTGGCGGAGCTGGAGTCCGGCAGCGAGGCACCGATCGCGATCGTGGGGATGGCCTGCCGCTATCCGGGCGGGGTGTCCTCGCCCGATGAGCTGTGGCAGATGGTTCTGCACGGCACCGACGGCATCGAGCCGATTCCCACCGACCGCGGCTGGGACATCGAGCGGATCTACGACCCGGACCCCGACAAGCCCGGGACCGCTTACACCCGCGAAGGCGGGTTCGTCAGCGGTGCGACGCACTTCGATGCCGCGTTCTTCGGTATCTCGCCGCGCGAGGCGCTGGCCATGGACCCGCAGCACCGGCTTCTTTTGGAGACTGCCTGGGAGACCTTCGAGAACGCCGGTATCGACCCGGCGTCGTTGAAGGGCAGCCGGACGGGTGTGTTCACCGGGCTGGTGGAACAGAGCTATCTCGGTCTTAGTGGTCCCCAGGAGCTGGAGGGCTATCTCATGACGAGCAAGCTCAGCAGCGTCGCCTCGGGCCGCGTGTCGTACTTCTTCGGGTTCGAAGGCCCCGCGGTCTCCTTGGACACGGCGTGCTCGTCCTCGCTGGTCTCGCTGCACCTTGCCGTTCAGTCGCTGCGCCGGGGTGAATCGGATCTTGCCCTGGCCGGCGGCGTCTCGGTGTGGGGGTCGCAGGGGGGCATGGTCGACTTCTCGCGGCAGCGCGGGCTGGCACCCGACGGGCGCTGCAAGTCCTTCGCCGCGGCGGCGGACGGCACCAGTTGGTCCGAGGGGGTGGGCCTGCTTCTGGTCGAGCGGCTCGCGGATGCGCAGAAGAACGGCCATCAGGTGCTGGCCGTCGTACGGGGCACGGCGGTCAATCAGGATGGTGCGTCCAACGGTCTGACGGCGCCCAGCGGCCCTTCTCAGGAGCGCGTCATCCGCGAGGCGTTGACCGGCGCGCGTCTGACGCCGGCTGACGTGGACGCCGTCGAGGCCCACGGCACGGGCACGCGGCTTGGCGACCCGATCGAGGCGCGGGCGGTGTTGGCCACCTACGGCCAGGGCCGGCCTGCCGACCGGCCGCTGTATCTGGGGTCGTTCAAGTCCAACATCGGCCACTCCGTCGCCGCTGCCGGTGTCGGAGGTGTGATCAAGATGGTCCAGGCGCTGCGGCACGGGGTGCTGCCCAAGACCCTCCATGTCGATGAGCCAACGCCCTTTGTGGACTGGGAGGCAGGGGCGGTCGAGTTGCTGACCGAGGCAAGGCCCTGGCCGGATACGGGGCGGGCACGGCGCGCGGGGGTGTCGTCGTTCGGAGTGAGCGGCACCAATGCGCATGTGATCCTCGAGGAGGCGCCGGCCACGTCCGAGGAAGGGGCCCGTACGGAGGCGATACGCGTTCCGGTGGTGCCGTGGGTGCTGTCCGCCAAGTCCGCCACGGCACTGAAGGACCAGGCCGCGCGGCTGCTGCACCGGGTCGAGAACGACCCCACGCTCGACCCGGTCGATGTGGCACTCACCCTGGCCGGACGCTCGGCACTGGACCATCGGGCAGTGGTGACAGGCAGCGACCTGGAACAACTGACCGCAGGCTTGAGGGCATTGACCCACGGCCGGACAACCCCGAACCTGATCACAGCCGACGGACACAGCAACGGCTCCGCAGGCCAGCGCGTGGTCTTCGTCTTCCCCGGACAAGGCTCCCAGTGGACCGGCATGGCCACCGAACTCCTCGAGAC
>NZ_KB891858.1 GCF_000373585.1 Streptomyces sp. MspMP-M5 | reverse complement strand
CTGCCACTGCACGTGGAAGAGTGCGTCGCGGACGGCGGGATCTGCTGCGCGTAGTGCATCCGGTGTCAGCGGGCGGGTGGTCAGGGAGCCGACGGTGGCGACGGGAGCCCCGGTCGTATCGAAGATGTCCAGTGCCACGGTTTCCGGTCCGGTCCTGCTCAGGTGGACCCGCAGTGTCGATGCACCGGCGGCGTGGAGGCGTACGCCGGACCAGGAGAAGGGCAGCACCGCTGTTCCGCCGTCAGTGATGCCGGGCAGCAGGGTGTGCAGGGCGGCGTCCAGCAGTACGGGATGCAGGTCGAACGCCCCGGTGCCGGAAGACAGTTCATCGCTGAGGGAGACCTCCGCCCAGATCTCTCCTGCGGTCTCGTCCGACCAGGCACGGCGCAGGCACTGGAAGGCCGTTCCGTAGGCGTAGCCATGCTCGGTCAGGCGGTCATAGGCGTCGGTCAGATCGATCTCGGTGGTTCCGGTCGGCGGCCAGGGCACCAGTGCACAAGGAGCGGTGTCCGGCGGTGCGCCAACGGTTACGGTGCCACGGGCGTGCAGGGTCCAGACGCTGTCCTGATCCGTGTGGTCGGGGCGGGCGTGGAGGGTGATGGCGCGGCGTCCGGCGTCCTCCTCGGCGCCCACCGCCAGTTGGAGCTGAACGCCGCCGTGTTCGGGAAGCGCCAGCGGCGCGGTGAGGGTGAGGTCGGTGACCTCGCCGTTGCCGGTCCGGCCGGCCGCGTGGAGGGCGAGTTCCAGCAGGACCGTGCCTGGGACCAGGACCGTGCCCGCGACCGCATGGCCGGCCAACCATGGATGGCTCTGCAGGGACAACCGTCCGGTGAACACCACCTCGTCACGCTCCGCCAACCCCACCGCAGCACCCAGCAGAGGATGACCGGCGGAACCCAGCCCGAGGCCGGCGGCGTCGCCCGAGGCCGGCGCGGCATCCAGCCAGTAACGCCTGTGCTGGAACGCGTAGGTGGGCAGATCCACCTTGTCGGCGCCCGGGAAGACCCTGTCCCAGTCGGGTGTGATGCCTCGAACGGCCAGATGGGCGAGTGCGGTGGCGAAGGTCTCCGTCTCCGGCCGGTTCTTGCGCAGCACCGAGACGATCGCGCCCGCCTCTTCGGTGGCACCCTCCTGGACGAGGGCGGCGAGGACACCCTCCGGGCCCAGCTCCAACCAGTCGGTGACACCCAGTTCTTCCAACTGCCGCACCCCGTCCGCAAAGCGCACCGCCCGGCGAAGGTGATCGGCCCAGTAGTCGGGGGAGGTGAGCTGGTCGACGGTCGCGAGGGTGCCCGTGACGTTGGAGACGATCGGGATGTGCGGCTCGTGGAAGGTCACGGCCCGGGCCACGGATCGGAATTCCTCCAGCACCGTGTCCATGTGGTGCGAGTGGAACGCGTGGGAGACGGAGAGCAGCCGGGCCTTCGCGCCGCTCGCGCGCCATGCCTCGGCCAGCTCGCTGACGGCGGACTTGTTACCCGAAACCACCATGGATCGTGGGCCGTTGACACCCGCGATCACCACCTGGCCGTCGTAGTCAAAGAGTGCCGCCATGACCTCTTCCTCCTCTCCCTGGAGAGCGGCCATGGCGCCGTCCTGGCGTGCGGACTGCATCAGCCTGCCGCGCTCGGCGACCAGGTGGCAGGCGTCCGGCAGGTCCAGCACGCCTGCCAGATGGGCGGCGGTGACTTCTCCGATGGAGTGTCCGAGAAGGTAGTCGGGCACGATCCCGTGATGCTCGACCAGGCGGTACAGCGCCGTCTCCACCGCGAACAGAGCGGCCTGGGTGAAGGACGTCCGCTCCAGCAGTGCCGCGCCCGCGGAACCGTCGGGCGCGAAGAGAACGTCTTTGAGCGGCCGGGGGAGTTCCTGGTCCAGCCCTGCGCACACCTCGTCGAGCGCGGCGGCGAAGACGGCGGAGGACGCATACAGCTCCCGGCCCATGGCCGACCGCTGGGCTCCTTGCCCGGTGAACAGGAACGCGAGCTTGCCGCGCCTGGCACTGCCCGGGCGCACCACACCCGGCGAAGGGTGTCCGTCCGCAAGAGATTCCAGGCCCGCCATCAGTGCGGCCCGGTCGCCGCCGACGACCGCCGCTCGCCGGTCGAGGCGGGAACGGGTGGTGGCCAGTGACAGACCGAGGTCGGCGGTGGTGGGCTCCGGGTGGGTCGCGGCGTGCCGGCGGAGCCGCCGGGCCTGAGCGCGCAGTGCGCTCTCGTCGCCGGCCGAGAGCATCCAGATGGGGAAGACCCCGGTGGCCGGTTCTTCGGTGGTCGTTTCTGCTGTCTGTGGTGCGGGGGCTTGTTCGAGGATCACGTGTGCGTTGGTGCCGCTGATGCCGAAGGCGGAGATGGCGGCGCGGCGTGGGTGGTTGGTTCGGGGCCAGGGGGTGGGTCGGGTGAGGAGGGTGAGGGGGGTGGTGTTCCAGTCGATGTGGTGGGTGGGTTCGTCGATGTGGAGGGTTTGGGGGAGGGTGCCGTGCTGCATGGCCTTGATCATTTTGATGACGCCGGCGACGCCTGCGGCGGCCTGGGTGTGGCCGATGTTGGATTTGAGGGAGCCGAGGTAGAGGGGGTGGTCGGCAGGTCGGTCGTGGCCGTAGGCGGCCAGCAGCGCTTGGGCCTCGATGGGGTCGCCGAGTCGGGTGCCGGTGCCGTGGGCTTCGATGGCGTCGATGCCGGTGGGGGCGAGTCCTGCGTTGGTGAGGGCTTGGCGGATGACGCGTTCTTGGGAGGGGCCGTTGGGGGCGGTCAGGCCGTTGCTGGCGCCGTCCTGGTTGACGGCGGAGCCGCGGAG
>NZ_KB891857.1 GCF_000373585.1 Streptomyces sp. MspMP-M5 | reverse complement strand
CCGGTCCTATTCGGAGCGGGCACCTCACCGTCGTCCCCCAGGGCCGGCTCGGTGTCCGGACGGCCGACGGCGCCCGCTCCTGGAGTCCCGCCTTCTCCCTCACCAACCGGTAATCGTGCCACCCGTCCCCCCGAGCCGCCGTCCGATCTGAACTCAGATGATGCCCCACCTCCCGCACTTCACTCCTCGGATCGGCCGGCCAACCGCAGGCTGGGCATGGTCGGCTTGTACCTCCTCCCAGCCGCCAGCTCCCGCCAGCTGCCGGACGTCATCCGGTTCCCGGCGTTCGGCGACCGCCTCGGACAAGGCGGCCCCGCAGTAGGCAGTTCGCATCGACCCGGCCGATTGCCGGGGGCGGTGGTTGGCCGGACATGCTACGCGTCCGGAGAGAGTGGATGAGCGTGTCCGAACACGACGGCGCACAGGCGGCAACTGGGCACTCCCGCCGACCGCGGGCCGTATGCGACGGATCCGGAGGAGCAGGCGGAGCTGTGGGCGGCCAGGCACGCCGCGTGGCGCCGGATCGCCGCGCTGTTGGAAGCCTCCGGAGGGCAGGCGTACGACCCTGAGCAGGACGCCCGGGGCACGCTCTGGGCGCGCAGGAACGGGAACCTCGGCGGCAGGAGGCCCTCGACCGGCACAGAGCGTGGGTGAAGGAGCGCCAGGACGCGAAGGACGAACTGCGGACGCAGGTGTGGCTGCCGGCGGACACCAGTCGCCGGCTGCGTGCCATCGCGGAGCGAGCCGGCCTCCGTCCTGAGCAGATCCTCGCCCAACTCGCCGAGCACGCGGTCCTGGGCGACGACGGCGCTGTGTCCGTTGCGCGGTGCATCCCGGAGCGCGGTTGAACAGGGCTTGGCCTCCCCGGTCCGGTCCGGCGGGCCTAGCCTGTCCAAGTGAACGAGGGGCCGCGACTGCGGCGTCTGGGAGCGTGGCCCCCGTACCGTTCGGTCATGGAACGCACCCCTATGCCCGAGCCGCTGCGCCGCGCGGTCCACCAACTCGTTGCCGAAGCAGAGGTCTGAATGAATGACACGGCAGATCAGGACCTGGAGACTGTACCTATTCTGGTGCATGTCGTCCCGGCAATCGACCATGAAGACGCGGAAATCAGACTTCAAGAAGGCCGAGAAGACTTCAGTGAGCACGCTCTGATCAAGATGCCGTGGAGTCGCCCCGAAATCGAGGTCGACGAGGCATCCCTGCGTTTGAGGGATTTGAAAGCTGGCTTCGAAAGAATTCGACACCAGGTAGAGTCGATTATGACCATGCAGCCGCCCCCCAGCGACAGCCACTTGAGAATTACTGAGGTCACTGCAAAATTGGGGATCTCGGCGAAGGGTGGGATTGCTTTCATCGCCGAGGCTGGAGTCGAGGCTTCTCTTGAAGTCAAATTTGTACGATCTTCCAGGCAAGACGGAGCAGCGTAGCCCCTTGGAGCTCATGGAACGCTGTGTGCGGGCGTTCTCCGTGCCCACCGCGGTGTTCGGGCACCAGCGTCAGATTCACCTCTGCCGGTTTTCCCAGAAGCGGGCGAGCTGCCGCTGGGGAGCGCCGGCCTGGTCGAAGGTGACCATCAGGCGCGGCACATCGTCGAGGTCGCCGTCGAGGGCGGGCCCCGACGTCCTGGCCGCCCAGCGACGCGAACGCGCCCGCGCCCGCGCCCGCAGCGCGAAAGGAACCCGCCGGGGCGGACGACCACTCGCCACCTGAGACCGCGCCCCGGACCCCTGATCGTTCCCGTCACAGGATTGGACGCCAAGTGACGGACGGGCCAGGGCGGCTCACGGCTGATCAGGCGTGTCGCGGGTGGAAGTTCTGATCGGAAGCGCCATTGCAGCTCCACTGGATGAGTGGAGCTCGGTTGGCAGTGCTTCCGCCCTGGATGCTCAGACACTCGCGACTGTGCTGGGGAATCAGCCTGCTGTTTGCGCCGATGAACGCCTGATCCAGCGATCCATTGCAGTTCCACTGGATCACGGGGGTGCCTTTGCGCTTGCTGCCGCCCTTGACACTCATGCAGCGACCGCTGTGCCGAGCCTGCAACTGGAAGCCGGTTTTCGAGGTCGAGGCGATCCATTGCTGGTTGTACTGCCCAACACAGGTGTACTGGTTGACGGCAGCGCCGTTGCTGCTGCTGTACCCGTCGACGGTCAGGCACTTCCCACTGTGCTCATTGACGATGTAGTTGTACCCAGCGGCTGCCGGCACGAGCTTGAGGCCGCCGCTTAACAGGATGGTTGGGGAAGTCACCGCGGTGGATATGGCCGTGCGGGCGGCGCGCGTGCTGTGTGCCGCCTGGGCCGGCACGGTCAGGCCCGCCACTGCCAACCCTGTGAGGGCCGTGGTGGCTGTGACGGCGGTGATGCGCTTGCGGACGTTCATGACGCGTTCCCTTCGTCGGCGGCGCCGTGCGGTGCTCCCGATGCGCCGTGGCGTGCACAGAGCAGGATGCCCCGGAAATGAAGGGGGAGCCAGAGCCGTACGCCTAGTGAGGAATCCCCGGGACGTCCCTTGGCGCCAGCGGCCACCCAGCTGTCCGGCCACTGCTTACCACTGACCTCACCACGGCCATCTCCGCAGGTCACGGGTCGGGGTAAGCACTTGGGTATCCGGCGCTGTCTTTGCGCCGTAGGCGGGCACTACGGGCGGGGGTAGGGCTCGTCTCCGTTGACCAGGCGCCGGATCATACGGCCGAGGCGGCTGGTGGGCTCGGCTAGTGCTGTGACCGGGAAGGTTCACCGTGATCGGAAGGCGGCTCGTGGGACGAGCGCACGCGAAAGAGCAATGCTCAAGCCCTGTGGATCGGTTCCGGGAGGGACGCGAGGGCGTACCTTCCCGGATGATCCCGTGATGGTCATCGAGTAGGCCGACGTTCGCGGCGTCGGTCGGGAAGGCACGCCCGGTGCGACGTGAAGTCACATCGCACGCAGAGTCCGCAGGAGAGGAGACGTGTCATGCGGACCTGACCAGTGACCAACGGTCAGTCCCCAGCC
>NZ_KB891856.1 GCF_000373585.1 Streptomyces sp. MspMP-M5 | reverse complement strand
TGCAGTCCGCTCGCTGTCCCGGCGTGACGAGCAAGGACAACGGGCGACAGCACCCGTCGGCACTCAGGTGGAGCTTGCTGGTGAGCCCGCCGCGCAAGCGGCCCAGACCTTCACTTCCTGCACTTCCTGCACCACCTCCACCAGGCGGGCGAGCAGGCTCTGCCACGGCGTCCCGTCCTGATGTTCCGTTCCTGCGGCCCCCTTTGATGCAGGTGCCGGTAGCGGATCGGTACGGGCGCCGGCCGCGTGCTGGTGGGCGCGAACGACGGTGGAGCCGACGGAGATGTCCCAGTCGATCTCTCCCGCAGCGTCAGCCGCGGCCTGCACCTGCTGCAGCAGACGCTCCCAGGTGCCGTCGGCCGACCACAGCCGGTGGCGCTCGTACACCGTCTTCCACGGACCAAACCGCTCCGGCAGATCCCGCCAGTGCACCCCGGTCCGCACCCGATGCAAAATCCCGTCAATCACCTGCCGATGATCCCGCCACCGGCCACAACGCCCATTGCTGACCGGCAGAAACGGCCGCAACCGCCGCCACTCTGCATCCGTCAAATCACCCCGCCCCATGCCTACACCAACGACACAGGCGCACGCCGGTCGCATGATCATCCGGACAACTCCTAGACGGAACGGAAGGCACATCCGGAACACGGCAAACGATCAACTACGCCTCCTCGCAACGGAAGCCGCGACTGATCGTCCCCGTGTGGCCCGCGACACGTGCATCATGGGCGTATGAGCCAGCACGACAGACTCGTCGGCGCTGCCGCACTGAAGCGGCTCAGGCAAAGCCGTGCATGTCCCTCTCGGCCATGGCCCGCACGCTCGTCGCGACAGCCACACGCCTTGGGCAGCCCCTTGACGCCAGCCTCGCAAGCATTCAACGCTCGGTTTCGCGGTGGGAGAGCCTCAACACGCCTTTACTGCCGAATGAGTGGTACCAGCTCCTGCTCGGTTCCGATCGCCGTGTACTGGCTGGCGTCAGGACTCAGACCACGCCGCGGACCATCTTGATCATCCGATCAAGAACGCGGCCACCACTGACCCCCAGTCCATCGTGTTCGTACTCGTTGGTGATCCAGGTGCGCAGCGATTTGACTATTCGAGCCGTGGCTAGGGAGTCGGCAGGGTCCACATACATGTCGTCGTGGTACACCACGGCGGCGACAGGGACATCGTTGTGAGCGAGTTGTTCCGCACTGTACAAATCCGGCCACTCTTGGCGCCACGCGATCTTGTGTGCCGCACCCTGAAGAGGAGCGAGCGCGGGATCCACCGAGAACATCCAGGGGTAGATCATCTCGCCCGTGAAAAGCAATGGTTCGCCCGCCGACAGCGTCTTGTCCACGTCGAACTGGGGGAACTCCTCCCTGACGGTCTGTGCTGCCCAACCGGTAGCCTCCGGAGAGACCGACCGCTGAGCGTAGGACGTTTCGAGCAATACGGCATGGAGTGGGTTGAATGCGCGGGAAAGATGGCGCTGAACCTCGTACAGAAAGGAGTCGGAGAGCCGGGGCTCGCCGGGGCCGGACAGAAATGCGTCCTCAAGTAGATAGTGCAGCTTGTGTGATCCAGTGTTCATGCCGAGCATCACGCCAAGGGCCTGGAATGCCTCGCTGGTAAGCAATCCGCCGTCTGGGAGCCGTACTTCGTGATCTCGCAGATGCTGGGCAATTTCCCGAGCGGTGGCCACATCCTGCGGATAACGTGCGTAGTGCCCTTCACTCTTCCGCTCTGCGCGCGGATACGCAGCCCGGTACACGTCCTGTGGACTCGCGCTGATGCTCGGCAGGCCGCCACTGATGAATGCCTCGCGCAGCCCTTGCGGCGCGAATGACAAATAGCTGAGTATGCACTTGCCGCCGTAGCTTTGCCCCAACAGTGACCATTTGACGTCCTGACCGACAAGTTGACGGCGAATCAGTTCGCAGTCTGCAACAATGGAGTCTGCGCGGAAATGCGCAAGGTAGGCGGCCTGCGCCGCGGCGTCACCGCGCTGCGGCAGGGTCTGCCGGTTCGCAGGCGTCGAACTTCCCGTGCCGCGCTGGTCGAGAAGCAGAACTCGGTAATCGTCGAGAGCCCGTGCCAGCCAACTGTTCCGACCTAGTGGGCGCGGGGAGCGCCCGCCCGGGCCACCTTGGAGGAAGACCAACCACGGTAACGGCTTACCCTCCCTGCTGGCTGCGACCACCTCGCGGGCGTAGACCTCGATCCGCTCCCCGTCGGGTTGAGAGTGGTCCAAGGGCACGCTAAAGGTGTGGTCGGTGAGGACGGTTCCGGGTTGGCGATACGTGGTCATCGGTCTCCTCCGACTGATTGGCAAGCAGACTTCGCGGCGGCCGAACTGGCCGTGCGTTCTGGAACGCTGCCCCTGCGGAGAATCGTCGTTACCGAGGGCAAGATAATCACCGCTCCACCACAGAACTGCGCTCGCCTTCTGCTCTGCTCGGTCGCGCTACTGCTTAACCGACCCCAACAGGATGTTTACCCAGTACACCGAACTGTCCAAGCCACTGCGGGCCTCGCTCGCAAAGCTCAGCATCTCTGCTTCCCAAGCAGATCCTTGAACTCGTCTGATACCTCGCTGACCAGTGACAACACCAGCGCCTAGAGCCACGACCCGGCACGACCTGGCAAGACGTTATGCACCAGTCCCGCGGGGTGGTGTTAATTAGCCCTATTTCGTGAAGGTCAATTCCGTCTTGATCTGGGCCCTCCCACACGTCTCCTGAGGTCAGCGGGCTGCAGCAAGGACCACTGCAAACCGGCCCCTTGTCGACTGAGGCCACTTGAGGCCAACCCAGTAAGGTCGCCTTGCCAACGTCGAGCCAGCGCGGCTCGTCATGTTCTCGCATCTCCGTCGGCTCCACCGTCGTTCGCGCCCACCAGCACGCGGCCGGCGCCCGTACCGATCCGCCACCGGCACCTGCATCAAAGGGGGCCGCAGGAACGGAACATCAGGACGAGACGTCGTGGCAGAGCCTGCTCGCCCGCCTGGTGGAGGTGGTGCAGGAAGTGAAGGTCTGGGCCGCTCGCGCGGCGGGCTCACCAGCAAGCTCCACCTGAGTGCCGACGGGTGCTGTCGCCCGTTGTCCTTGC
>NZ_KB891855.1 GCF_000373585.1 Streptomyces sp. MspMP-M5 | reverse complement strand
CCGCTGTTGGCGAGGTGGAAGGCGGCGGTGTCGCTGGCGGGGTGCGCGGGGCCGGCGGGGCGGCGGGGGCCGGGCTCGCGGAGGGGGTCCGGGGGGTCTCGGCGGGGAGCGGCCGGCGGGCGGCGGGGGCGGCCGGCGGCGGGACGGCAGCGTCGGCGTCGGCGGGGACCGGGCGCAGGACGGTGGTCTTCGGGTCCAGGTCGGCCGGCGGCCGGGACGGGCGGCGGGGCGGGCGCGGGGGTATGGGTGGGATGCGCGGAGCATCGGCGTAATCGGCATCGGCGCTCACCAGCGCTCCCCCTCGCACGGTGTGCCCCGGACCCGACAAGCAATCGGGGCAGGGTGGCTCGTATCCGGACATCACGCCGCTGACCTGCTGGTTGCGGTGTCGAGCCACTGTAAGGGCTGGCGCGCCCGGTGCTCCAACCCCTGGACGCCCCGGCGTCACTTCCGGCGCGGTTCGTCCCCTTACCCCGCGGTAGCGGTGTCTGGCAGGCTGCGGCCATGTCGCAGCCCTCCGCCGGCACGTATGCCGACAAAGCCGCCTACGACCGGGCGACCGCCGCTCTCGACGCGCCGCTGGCCGTCGTGGATCTGGCCGCCTTCGACGCCAACGCCGCCGATCTGGTGCGCCGTTCGCAGGGCAAGCCGATCCGGGTGGCGAGCAAGTCGGTGCGCTGCCGGGCGCTGCTGGAGCGGGTGCTGGCGCGGGACGGCTTCGCGGGGATCATGAGCTTCACGCTCGCCGAGTCGCTGTGGCTGGCGCGCTCGGGCTTCCCGGACGTGCTGCTGGCCTATCCGTCGGCGGACCGGGACGGCTTCGCCGAGCTGACCGGGGACGCCGCGTCGGCGGCGGCGGTGACGGTGACGGTCGACGACCCCTCGCAGCTGGATCTGATCGACGCCGCGCGGGCGGCCGGCCCGGGCCGCGGCGAGGAGGTGCGCGTCTGCCTGGAGCTGGACACCTCGTACCGGCTGCTGGCCGGGAAGGTCCGGGTCGGGGCGCGGCGCTCGCCGCTGCGGGAGCCGGCGGCGCTGGCCGCGCTGGCGGCGGCGGTGGTGCGCCGGCCCGGTTTCCGGCTGGTGGGGCTGATGGCCTACGAGGGGCATGTGGCGGGGGTGGGCGACGAGGTCGCCGGGAAGCCGGTGTTCTCGCGGGCGATCCGGGTGATGCAGGCGGCGGCCCGGAAGGAGCTGGCGCGGCGGCGCTGGGAGGCCGTGCGGGCGGTGCGGGCAGTGGCGCCGCGGCTGGAGTTCGTCAACGGCGGCGGGACGGGGAGCGTGCAGCACACCGCGGCGGAGGCGGCCGTGACGGAGATAGCGGCCGGTTCGGGGCTGTATGTGCCGCGGCTGTTCGACAACTTCCGGTCGTTCCAAGGGCGTCCGGCGGCGCTGTTCGCCCAGCCGGTGGTGCGGCGGCCGGGGCCGGGTGTCGTCACGGTGCTGGGCGGCGGCTATCCGGCGTCGGGGGTGGCCGGTGCGGACCGGCTGCCGGAGCCGTATCTGCCGGCCGGTCTGCGCTACGACCCGCAGGAAGGGCCGGGCGAGGTGCAGACGCCGCTGCTGGGGGCGGCGGCGGACGGGCTGGCGGTCGGCGACAAGGTGTGGTTCCGGCACGCCAAGGCCGGTGAGCTGTGCGAGCGGTTCGCACAGCTGCACCTGGTCGAGGGCGACCGGGTGGTGGCGACGGTGCCGACGTACCGGGGCGAGGGCCGCACCTTCCTGTGACGGTGTCACGGGTGGCGGTGCGGCCCCCGTCCGGCGTCCGGAGGCCCGGTGTCAGCCGTGGATCCGGTCCCGCTGGTCGGCGACGACGGTGCCGTCGGGGCGGCGGACCGGGCCGAGGGTGCCGTCGGTGTTGGTGTAGCCCTTGGTGGCGCAGGGGTACACACCGGACTTGCGGGGCAGCGGGTCGATGAACATCGGGTTGACCACCCAGCGGCCGTCGGCGTTGTCGTAGCCGCGGCACATCAACTCGTCCTTGTTGCGGTTGATGGCCAGGTGGGCGCCGGTGGCGTCACCGACGAAGGTGACATCGGTGTTGGCGTCGCCGCCGCCGAGCGCGATGCGGTGCGCGGGGTCCTGCTTGCGCCACGCCTCGGCGCCCTTGATGCCGAAGATCTCCTGGTTGATCCAGCAGCGCTTGCCGTCGACGTACGGGATGACCTCGCCGGGGCCGTCCTTGACGTCACCGCAGCCGGCGATGGTCGTGGTGAGCCGGCCGTCGCGGACGCGGCTGCGGATGCCCAGGGTGTGCCGGGCGTCCACCCCGACGCCGCCGGACCACGCCTCGGCGACGGTCTCGGACGACGCGGAGACGATGTAGACGTCGAAGCCGGCCCGCTTGAGCGTGCGGATCAGGTCCTTCTGCTGGTCGTAGTAGCGGACGTAGCCGGCCAGCTTGTGGGTGCCGACGGTCTGCACGGCGCCGACGGGCGCGGCGAGGTTCTCGGCGCGGGCGCGCTTGGCGTACGCGGTGAGGGTGGCGGGCTTCAGGCCGGCGAACAGCTGCGGTATCCAGGCGTAGTCGGGGACCGTGCGGCGGTGGTTCCAGTCGCCGGCGAACGCCTCGGCGCCGCTCATGGTCTTCGCCGAGCCGCGGATCTCCATGATCTCGTCGGCGCAGGCGGTGTTGCGGGAGGTGGGCAGCGGGCGGCCGGGGGTGCCGGTGCCGCAGGCCCGGGTCAGCGCGCGGTCGGCGGCGGGGCTGAGCCAGGGGCTGGTGTCCCGCCAGCTGGTGGGCCGGGGCAGCTTGTCGTGCCGCAGCATCCAGGCCAGGGTGGCGTCGGAGATGTCGTTCTTGACGACCGTGTTGTCCCAGTCGAAGGCGGCGACCGGGCGGGGGCCGCCGTGGCCCGAGCAGGTGCCGCGTTCGTCGATCATCTTCTGGAGCTTGGCGCGGTTGTCGCCGTACCAGGGCAGGTTCTTGGAGAGCTGCGGGCAGCGGGCGCGCTGGGGGCCCTGGGCCGGGGCGGCGGCGGTGGCCGGCGTGGTGGCCGTGAGGGCGGTGAGTGCGGCGGTGCCGGCGAGGCCGAGGGCGAGCAGCCGCCTGAGGGGAGCGGTCATGTGTCCTCCGTGGTCAGGGGGGAAGCACGGCGGGGCCGGCACCCGGTGGTGCCGGCCCCATACTGATCAGGGAGCCTACAGGGGGGTGACGTAGGCGCCCGCGATGCCTCCGTCGACGAGGAACTCGGCGGCGTTGACGAAGGAGGAGTCGTCGCTGGCGAGGAAGGCGACCGCGGCGGCGATCTCCTCGGGCTCGGCGAACCGGCCGACCGGGACGTGCACCAGGCGGCGCGCGGCGCGCTCGGGGTCCTTGGCGAACAGCTCCTTCAGCAGCGGGGTGTTGACCGGGCCCGGGCAGAGCGCGTTGACGCGGATGCCCTCGCGGGCGAACTGCACGCCCAGTTCGCGGGACATCGCCAGCACGCCGCCCTTGGAGGCGGTGTAGCTGATCTGCGAGGTGGCGGCGCCCATCACGGCCACGAAGGACGCGGTGTTGATGATGGAGCCGCCGCGCCCGGTCTCGGCGAACTGGCGCTGCATATAGGGCAGGGCGTGCTTGCAGCAGAGGTAGACCGAGGTGAGGTTGACCTCCTGGACGCGCTTCCAGGCGTCCAGGCCGGTGGTGAGGATGGAGTCGTCGTCGGGCGGCGAGATACCGGCGTTGTTGAAGGCGATGTCCACCGAGCCGTAGGTCTCGTAGGCGGTCCGGTAGAGCGCCTCGACCTGCTCGGCGTCGGTCACGTCGACCTGGACGAAGGTGCCGCCGACCTCTTCGGCGGCGGCCTTGCCGGCCGTCTCGTCGATGTCGGCGCAGACGACGTGGGCGCCTTCGGAGGCCAGCCGGCGGGCGGTGGCCAGGCCGATGCCGCTGCCGGCTCCGGTGATCACGGCGGTACGGCCGACGAGGCGGCGGCACACGGCGGTCTGGTCGGTCACTTAGCGCTCCTCTGTGCTGATGAAGATGTTCTTGGTCTCGGTGAAGGCGGTCAGCGCGTCCGGGCCGAGTTCGCGGCCGAGTCCGGACTGCTTGAAGCCGCCGAACGGGGTCCAGTAGCGCACCGCGCTGTGGGAGTTGACGGAGAGGTTGCCGGCCGCGACGGCCCGCGAGACGCGCAGCGCGCGGCCGACGTCCCGGGTCCACAGGGAGCCGGCGAGGCCGTAGTCGGTGGCGTTGGCGAGCCGGATCGCGTCGGCCTCGTCGTCGAAGGGGAGGGCCACCGCGACCGGGCCGAAGATCTCCTCGACGGCGGTGCGGTCCTCGGGGCGCCCCTCCAGGACGGTGGCCGGGTACCAGAAGCCCTTGCCGGACGGGGCCTCGCCGCGGATGGCGGCCGGCGCGTCCTCGGGGACGTAGGAGCGGACCCGGTCGCGCTGGGCGGCCGAGATCAGCGGGCCCATCTGGGTGGCGGGGTCGGCCGGGTCGCCGGCGGTGAACGCCTTGACGGCGGGCTCCAGCAGCTCCAGGAACCGGTCGTAGACGCTGCGTTGGACGAGGATGCGGCTGCGGGCGCAGCAGTCCTGGCCGGTGTTGTCGAGGAAGGAGCCGGGGGCGGCGGCCGCGGCGGCCTCGATGTCGGCGTCGGCGAAGACGATGTTGGGGCTCTTGCCGCCGAGTTCGAGGGTGAGCCGCTTGGTCTGCGCGGCGCACTGGGCGGCGATCCGGCGGCCGGTGGCGGTGGAGCCGGTGAAGACGACCTTGGCGACGCCGGGGTGGTCCACGAGCGCGCTGCCGGTGACCGGGCCCTCGCCGGGCAGGACCTGGAAGAGGCCCTCGGGGAGCCCGGCCTCCAGGGCGAGTTCGGCGAGCCGGAGCGCGGTGAGCGGGGTGGTCTCGGCGGGCTTGAGGAGGACGGCGTTGCCGGCCGCGAGGGCGGGGGCGGTGCCCCAGGCGGCGATCGGCATCGGGAAGTTCCAGGGGGCGATGACGGCGACGACGCCGAGCGGCTCCTGGACGGTGAGGTTCAGGCCGCCGGGCACCGGGATCTGACTGCCGGTCAGGCGCTCCACTCCCCCGGCGGCGTAGTGCAGCAGGTCGCGGACGTTGCCCGCCTCCCAGCGGGCGTTGCCCAGGGGGTGGCCGGCCTCGCGCAGCTCCAGTCGGGCCAGCGGCTCGATCTGGGCGTCGACGACGTCGGCGAAGCGGCGCAGCAGCCGGGCCCGGTCGCCGGGGGCCACCGCGGCCCAGGTCTCCTGGGCGGCCGCGGCCCGGCGGACCGCCGCGTCGACCTGGTCGGGGGAGGTGGTGGGGACGGTGGCCACCACCTCCTCGGTCGCCGGATTGAGGATGGTCAGCTCTTGCAGCACGGGCGTTCCTTACATGCGCTCGAAGGAGCGGAACCGCTCCCAGTCCGTGACGGCGGCGTCGTAGGCGTCCTGTTCGACGCGGGCCATGTGGCGGTAGTGGTCGACGACCTCGTCGCCGAAGGCGGCGCGGGCGATCGGGCTGCGCTCCCACAGCTCGGCGGCCTCGCGCAGGGTGGTGGGGACGTGCGCGGCGTCGCCGGCGTAGGCATTGCCGGTGGTGGCGTCGGGGAGCTCCAGCTCGTGCTCTATGCCGTACAGGCCGGCCGCGACCATGCCGGCGACCGCGAGATAGGGGTTCACATCGCCGCCCGGCAGGCGGTTCTCCAGGCGGTGGGCGCGGCCGTGGCCGACGACCCGCAGGGCGCAGGTGCGGTTGTCGGGGCCCCAGGCGACGGCGGTGGGCGCGAAGGAGCCGGGGCGGAACCGCTTGTAGGAGTTGATGTTGGGGGCGTAGAGCAGCGTGAAGTCGCGCATCGCGGCGAGCTGGCCGGCGAGGAAGTGCCGCATGGTCCGCGACATGCCGTAGGGGTCGCGGTCGTCGGCCAGCACCGGCCGGCCCTGCTCGTCCTGGAGCGAGAGGTGGATGTGACAGGAGTTGCCCTCGCGCTCGTCGTACTTCGCCATGAAGGTGAGCGCCATGCCCTCCTGGGCGGCGATCTCCTTGGCGCCGGTCTTGTAGATGCTGTGCTGGTCGCAGGTGGTGAGCGCCTCGTCGTAGACGAACACGATCTCGTGCTGGCCGAGGTTGCACTCGCCCTTGGCGGACTCGACGGTCATGCCGGCCGCGCCCATCTCGTTGCGGATCCGGCGCAGGACGGGCTCGACCCGGCCGGTGCCCAGGACGGAGTAGTCGCCGTTCCACTGGTTGGCCGGGGTCATCTCCCGGTAGCCGCGCGACCAGGCCGCCTCATAGGAGTCCTTGAAGAGCATGAACTCCAGCTCGGTGCCGGCGTACGCGCGCCAGCCGCGCTCGGCCAGCCGGTCGAGCTGGCGGCGCAGGATCTGCCGGGGGGAGGCGGCGACCGCGGAGCCGTCGTGCCAGGCGAGGTCGGCGGTGATCAGGGCGGTGCCGGGGTTCCAGGGGGTGCGGCGGAGGGTGGCGGGGTCGCCGTGCATGGCGAAGTCGCCGTAGCCGCGCTCCCAGGAGGACATCGCATAGCCGTCGACGGTGTTGAGGTCGACGTCGACGGCGAGGAGGTAGTTGCAGCCCTCGGTGCCGTGTTCGAGGACGGTGTCGAGGAAGTAGCGGGCGGCGAACCGCTTGCCCTGGAGCCTGCCTTGCATATCGGTGAAGGCGAGGACGACAGTGTCGATCTCCCCGTTGTCGACGAGGGCGGTGAGCTCCTCGACGGAGAGGGGGGGCCTGCGGTCTGCCACGGTGGTGCCTCCTGTCGGTGCATCCGGAGGTCATAAGGTATGCACACGAACCATTGATTGGGAAGGGGTTCCGATGGACGGTGCGGCCGACCGGCTGGCGCCGGTGCTGCGGGCGGTGCGGGCAGGCAACGGCTTCGAGGAGGCCCTGGAGCAGATACTCCAGATCGTCCGGCTCGGACTGGTGCCGCAGGGCGAACGGCTGCCCGCCGAGCGGGAGTTGGCGGAGCGGCTGCAGATCAGCCGGGTCACCCTGCGCGAGGTGCTCAAGGTCCTCCAGGACGAGGGCCTGGTGGAGAGCCGGCGCGGCCGCTACGGCGGCACCTTCGTACGCGTCCGCACCGAGGGACCGGACGAGGCGGAGCTGCGCCGCCGGGTGGACCGGACCGACGTGGAGGACATCCTCCGCTTCCGCGAGGTGCTGGAGGTCGGCGCGGCCGGGCTGTGCGCCGCCCACGGCCTGCCGGACGAGCAGGCCGAGCGGCTGCGCGAGGCGCTGGCCGCCACCCAGGACGCGCCGCTGGCCGACTACCGCCGGCGCGACACGCTGCTCCACCTGACCCTGGCCGAGCTGTCCGGATCGCCGACGCTGGCCGCCCAGTACGCCGCCGTCCGGGCTCGCGTCAACGAGCTGCTGGACTGCATCCCGCTGCTGGTGCGCAACCTGGAGCACTCGCAGAACCAGCACGCGGCGCTGGTGGAGGCGGTACTGGAGGGCGACGCGGACGGGGCCCGCGAGGTGATGCGGGAGCACTGCTGCGGCACCGCGGCACTGCTGCGCGGCTTCCTGGCCTCCCCGGTCCTGTAGCGGCGCGCGGGCCGGCCGCCGCCGGGCGCGTGCCCCGCATGTCCCGCATGCCCTGCATTTCCCGCGCCGCCCGCTCTGCACCATCGCGTCACCGGTCTTTTACGCCTGGGTCTTGCGCTGAGCCACCCGGACGGCAAAGGTATGCGGCTAAACCTTTACTCCGGTTGTCCCCGCAAGGCAGGAGCGGCTCATGGCCGACAGCACCCGTGCGCAGACCGCAGCGACCGCCGCGTCCCCCGGTGGCGGCCCGCCGGACGGCGACGCCTATCTGGAGCGCCGGACGCTGCGCCGCGGCAGCGCCGGCCCGCTGCTGCTGACCGGCCTCGGGGTGGCCTATGTCGTCTCCGGCGACTTCTCGGGCTGGAACAACGGTCTGGCGCAGGGCGGCTTCGGCGGTCTGGCGATCGCCGCGGTCCTGATGGGCCTGATGTACACCTGCCTGGTCTTCGCACTCGCCGAACTGGCCTCGATCCTGCCCACCGCGGGCGGCGGCTACGGCTTCGCCCGGCGGGCACTGGGCACCTGGGGCGGCTTTCTGACCGGCACCGCGATCCTGATCGAGTACGTACTGGCGCCGGCCGCGATCTCGATCTTCATCGGCGACTACGTCGAGTCGCTGGGACTGTTCGGACTGCACTCCGGCTGGCCCGTCTACCTCGCCTGTTTCGTGCTCTTCATAGGCATCCATCTGTGGGGCGTGGGCGAGGCGCTGCGGTTCAGCCTGATCGTCACCGCGATCGCGGTCGCCGCGCTGCTGGTCTTCGCGGTCGCCGCGCTCAGCGACTTCCATGTGGACGCGCTCAACGACATCCCGGTCAAGTCCGGGGCGTTCGGGGCGAGTTCGTGGCTGCCGTTCGGGGTGCTGGGCATCTGGGCGGCGTTCCCGTTCGGGATGTGGTTCTTCCTGGGCGTGGAGGGCGTCCCGCTGGCGGCCGAGGAGACCAAGGACCCGGCCCGCACGCTGCCCCGGGCGATGGCCGCGGCGATGGGCATCCTGCTGCTGCTCGCGCTGATCACCTTCGTCGCGGCGACCGGGGCGCGCGGCTCGGACGCGATCCGGTCCGTCGGCGACCCGCTGGTGCAGGCGCTCCAGCCGCACGGCAGGCCGACCACGGTCGGCCGGATCGTCAACTACGCCGGACTGGCCGGGCTGGTGGCGTCCTTCTTCTCCCTGATCTTCGCCGGGTCCCGGCAGCTGTTCGCGCTCTCCCGGGCCGGCTATCTGCCCCGCTTCCTCTCCCTGACCAGCCGCCGCAAGGCCCCCTACCTGGGGCTGCTGGTCCCCGGCGCGCTGGGCTTCGGGCTCGCCGCGGCGACCGGCGACGGCGCCCGGATGCTCAATGTCGCGGTCTTCGGGGCCACCATCTCCTATGCGCTGATGGCCCTTTCGCACCTCGTGCTGCGCCGCCGCGAACCCGGTCTGCACCGCCCGTACCGCACGCCCGGCGGCATGCTGACCTCCGCCGTCGCCTTCGTCCTGGCATGCTCGGCGCTGGTGGCGACGTTCCTGGTCGACAAGGAGGCCGCGTTCATCGCGCTCGGCGTCTACGGGGTCGCCCTGGCCTACTTCGCCTTCTACTCCCGTCACCGGCTGGTGGCCGCGGCGCCCGAGGAGGAGTTCGCGGCACTGGCCGCCGCCGAGGCCGAACTCGAACGCGACTGACCACCGGACCGCACCACACCGCACCGCAGGGAGGACCATCCGATGTCCCAGCCGCAGCCGCCCCTCATCGGCATCAGCACCTATCAGGAAGAGGCCCGTTGGGGGGTGTGGACGCTGCCCGCCGCGCTGGTGCCGGCCGGCTATCCGCGCCTGGTGCGGCGCTCGGGCGGGCTGGCGGCGCTGCTGCCGCCCGGCGACCCGGAGACCGCCGCGGCGACCGTCGCCCGGCTCGACGGACTGGTGATCGCCGGCGGCGCCGACGTCGCCCCGGCCCGCTACGGTGCGGAGCCGCACCCCCGCACCGGCCCGCCCGCGCTCGACCGGGACGCCTGGGAACTGGCCCTGATCGAGGCGGCGTTGACGGCCGGAGTGCCGCTGCTGGGCATCTGCCGGGGGCTGCAGCTGCTGAACGTGGCACTCGGCGGCACCCTCGTCCAGCACCTGGACGGGCACTCCGGCCCGCCCGGGGTCTTCGCCCGGCACGAGATCAAGCCGGTGCCCGGCACGCTGCTGGCCGCGGCGCTGCCGGAGCCGGTGGCCGTCCCGACCTACCACCACCAGGCCGTGGACCGGCTCGGCCGTGGGCTGGTGGCCTCGGCCTACGCGGAGGACGGCACCGTCGAGGCGGTGGAGCTGCCGGACGCGGCGGCCTTCACACTGGCGGTGCAGTGGCATCCGGAGGCCGGCGACGACACCCGGGTGATGGACGCCCTGGTCGCCGCGGCCCGCACGGCGGCCCCCTCCGGGGTGTGATCCCCGGACGGCCCGGCGGGCAGGCCCTGGACGAGTGAGTGACCAGGCCGACGAGGCCGGGCAGTTGCCCGCCACCCTCGTCCCCGACACCGGCTCCGACGAGGCCGCCCTCCCGGACGCCGTCGGGACGGACGACGCGGGCACCGACGCGCCGCCCGCACCCGGCGGCTGAGCCGGTCCGCCCGGCTCCTCAGCCCCGGAAGTCGTCCGCCACGCCCACCAGCAGCACCCGGCTGTACGGGGCCGGCGCACGCCGGCGGTGGGTGACCCCGCCGGAGCAGTAGAGGGTGTCGCCCGGCCCGAGTTCGTCGCGCCGGCCGTCCGCGTCGGCCTCCACCGCGCCCGCCACGACGTACATCAACTCGTCGTGCGGGTGCCGGAATTCCCGCCGCCAGTCGTGCGGGCCGGTGAACTCCAGGGCATGCGGCTGCTGTTGGCCCCGGACCAGCGGGCGCACCCGGCCGGTCTCGCCGTCCTCGGGGACCGCCGCCGAACCGGCGCGCACCACATCGACGGTGCGCGGCCCGTCGGCGGCGGCCGGCAGCCGTACCGCGGTGGTCTCCAGGGCGTCGGCGATGCGCTGGAGCGAGCGCATGCTGGGGCGAACTGACAACCACCCGACGCCGAAGCCCACCAACCGGTAGCCCCTCGTATCAGCACCCCTGCCACATCAGGCCGTCCGCCGTGTCAACCCCAGCAGATCCCGGGCCGGCCCCGCCGGACGATGGCCGGCCGGCCACACCGCGCGCAACTCGCGGCCCAGTCGCAACCCGCGCAACGGCACCTCCACCAGGCGGCGGGCGGTCAGCTCCTCGCGGACCGCCAGCTCGCTCAGCACCGTCGGAGCCGCCTCGCTGACCACCGCCGACTTCACCGCGGTGGTGGAGGCGAGCTCCAGCAGCGGATCGGCCAGCCCGCCGGCGCCGGCCAGCGCCGCGTCCAGCACCTGCCGGGTGCCCGAACCGCGCTCCCGCAGGATCAGCGGGGTCGCGGCCAGCTCGGCGGGGGTCAGCTCGGTGCGCCGCCGGGTCCACGGGTGGGACGGGGCGGCCACCACGATCAGCCGGTCATGCCCGATCACCGCCCCGTCCAGCCCCTCCGGGACGTCCAGCCCCTCCACGAAACCGAGGTCCGCCTCGCCCGCCAGCAGCCGCGCGGCGACCGCCTGGGTGTTGCCCGCCAGCAGCGACACGGCCGTCCCCGGGCGCTGGGCACGCAGCGCGATCAGCCAGCCCGGCAGCAGGTACTCGGCGATGGTCATGCTGGCCGCGACCCGCAGCCGGGAGTCACGCCGCCCGCGCAGCGCCTGGGTGCCCGCCTCGAACTCCTCGGCGGCCTCCACCACCCGGCGCGCCCAGTCGGTCACCAGCGCCCCGGCGTCGGTGAGCCGGGACCCCCGCGGCGACCGCTCGACCAGCGCCACCCCCAGCTGCCGCTCCATCGCCCGGATCCGGCTGCTGGCGGCGGGCTGGGTGATGCCCTGCGCCCGGGCGGCCCGGCCCAGGCTGCCGAGCCGGGCGACGGCCAGCAGCAGTTCCATCGCCCCGAGGTCCGGCACCCGGTGGTGCAGCGGCCCACCGGAGCCGGCCTCCGTCGGCTCCGGCCGCCGCCCAAAAGTCTCCGCACTCATAAACCCACCTTATGTGGCCATAGAAACAAGATCCCTGGCGGGCGCGCCGGCCCCGGGCGACGCTGAAGCCATGACAACGCTCGCTCCCGCCCCCTCCGTCCGTCCCGCCACCAGCGGCGACGCCCCCGGCACCGGCCGCTCGGTCCGTCACCTCGGCCCGAACTGGTACGCCTCCGTGATGGGCACCGCGATCGTCGCCAACGCCGGCGCGGTGCTGCCGCTCACCGCCCCCGGCCTCCGCACCGCATACCTGGCGGTGTGGGCCCTGTCCGCCCTGATGCTGCTCACCCTGCTGACCGCACGCACCGTCCACTGGGCCCGCCACCGCGACCAGGCCCGCCACCACCTGCTCGACCCCGCCGTCGCCCCGTTCTACGGGTGCCTGTCGATGGCGCTGCTCGCGGTCGGCGGCGGCACTCTCGCGGTCGGCCGGGACCTGCTCGGCGAGCCCGCCGCGGTCGCCGCCGACGCCGTGCTGTGGACCGCCGGAACGCTGGTCGGCCTGGCCGCCGCCGTGGGCGTCCCGTATCTGATGGTGGCCCGGCACCGCATCACCCAGGGCAGCGCCTCGCCAGTGTGGCTGCTGCCGGTGGTCGCCCCGATGGTCTCGGCGGCGCTCGGCCCCGCCCTGATACCGCACCTGCCGGCCGGCCAGCCGCGCGAGGCCATGCTGCTGGCCTGCTACGCGCTGTTCGGGATGTCGCTGCTGGCGACCCTGGCCATCGTGCCGATGGTGCTCAGCCGGCTGTTCCACCACGGGCCGCTGCCGCTCGCCCTCACCCCGACCCTCTTCCTCGTCCTCGGCCCGCTCGGCCAGTCCACCACCGCCGTGAACAACCTCGCCGACGCCGCCCCCGGCCTCGTCACCCCCGCCTCCGCACACGCCATGAGCGCCTTCGCGGTGCTCTACGGGGTCCCCGTGATGGGCTTCGCCCTGCTGTGGCTGGCGCTGGCCGCGGCCCTCGTGGTGCGCGCCGTCCGGCACGGCATGGGCTTCGCGATGACCTGGTGGGCCTTCACCTTCCCGGTCGGCACCTGCGTCACCGGCGCCGCGACCCTGGCCCGGCACACCGGCCTGCACGCCTTCGGCTGGCTCGCGATCGCGCTGTACGCGTTCCTCGTGACGGCCGTCGCCGTGGCCGGCACCCGCACCGCCCACGGACTGCTGCGCGGCACCCTGCTGTCCCCGCCCCGGCCGCCGGCGTAACGGCTCACGCCCCGCCGGGCCGGAGCAGCGCCGCCCCGTCCAGCGCCGCCGCCAGCACCTCCGGCGCCTCCACCAACGAGGGCCCGTACCACGTCAGATGGCGCCCGCTGACCAGCGCCGCGGGCAGCCCCGGAAACGCCTCCGGCCCGTCCCTCGCCGTGAAGCGATACGGCTCGTCGGGCAGCACGACCAGATCCGCCGAGGCGGCGTTGAGTTCGTCCGGCGCGATCCGCGGATACCGCTCCGCATGGCCGTCATAGACGTTGCGCACCCCCAGCCGGGCCAGCACGTCCCCGGCGAAGGTGTCCCGCCCCAGCACCATCCAGGGCCGCCGCCACACCGGTACCACCGCACCCCGCTCCGGCGGCCGCACCGGCAACGCCCGCCAGGCGTCCTCCGCCGCCGCCAACCACCCCGGCCGGGCCACCCCGCAGCCCGCCACCAGCACCCGCCCCAACTCCCGAAACGCCTGCTCCACACTCCGCACCTCGGTCACCATGACCTCCAGCCCGGCCCCCCGCAACGCCTCAAGGTCCTGCGCCCGGTTCTCCTCCTCGTTGGCCACCACCAGATCCGGCCCCAGCCCGACGATCCGCTCGACATCGGGGTTCTTCGTCCCCCCGACCCGCACCACATCGAGCCCCACCGGCCGACTGCACCAGTCCGTAGCCCCGACCAACACCCCCGGCGCACTCACCCCCACCGCCTCACTCAACGACGGCACCAGCGACACCACCCGCAACACCATTCCCCCACCGTATGCCCGCCGCCTCCCACCCGTTGAGACACCCCGCACCGCCCCACCCACACCGACCCCCACCCACCGTCTTTCCACCCACCCACGGGAGGGGACGGGCCGGAGGGGCAGGGGTGTGCCGGACGTAAAGCGAAGCAGTCCGGCACACCCCTGCCCCGCAGGCCCGTCACCGCACCCAACAGCCCCGCGCAGCGGCAACGCGCCGCAGGCGCAAAAACACCCCACGGCGGGACAGCCGACAACGTGGGAGACCAGCCAAGCGCAGCGAACCGGCGCCGCAGGCGCATAAAGACAACCACGGCGGGACAGCCGACAACGTGGGAAGCCGGCCAAGCGCAGCGAACCGTCACCCCCGCCGGCAGAGGCGATACGCCCCACCCGCCACCGCCAACAACGCCAACCCGCCGACCACTTGCGCCACCCCGACCCCCTCCGCCCGCCCCTCGGTCACCGTGACGGTGTCCACGTGCCGGGCCCCACCGCGCCCGCACTCGATGGTGACCCGGTAGCGGCCCGGCGCCGCCTCCTCGCCGACCCGGACCTCCGCGGCCATCCCCCGGGCCCCGGGACGCAGCGCCACCGCCCCGAACAGCTCCGAGGCCGCGGTGGCCTCCCGGGCCGGCCCGCACCGCCCGCCGTCGCTGATGCTGACCCGCTCGCCGGCCACCACCGGATCCGGCGCGGCTCCGGCCCGGGCGGCGGGCGCGGCCGCACCGAGCGCGAGCAGGCCGAGCAGCACGGCGGCGGCGGGACGGGCAGGCTGCACGATCGGCTCCGGGGCCGGCCGCGGCCGCTCCGGCCGCCGAGGACGGACACCGGCCCAGGGCGAGCGAACCACCGCCCGGCCCGTGCGGCCAGGCAGGCGCACCCGCTCGGGTGGCCCCGCGCGACCGGCCCGCCGGCCGGGCCCGGAAACGCCGGCGCGCCCCGCCGCCGGCCGTAGCCGGGGCGAGGCGCGCCACCACGTACCCGTGATCCGAGGTCAGGGCCAACCGGCCCGCACCCCGGCTCACCGGCTGTCTCACCGGCAATGCACCGGCTATTTCACCGGCGCCATCTTGTCCACGATGCCCGGATGGTCGTCGATCCACTTCTCGACGCCCTTGTCCTCGTTGCCCTTTCCGGCGTCCTGGATGTCCTTCTCCAGGCTGCCGAGCTCGTCGGGGGTCATCTTCCAGTTCTTCAGCCAGCCGTGGAACTCGGGGAACTTCTTCGGGAAGCTCTTGTTGCCGAGCGTCTTGATCTGGTTGTTGGCGCCCCAGGTGCCCTTGGGGTCCGCGAGCTTGGTGAGCTGGTACTTGCTGTACGCCCAGTGCGGCGACCACAGGACGACCGCGATCGGCTCCTGCTTGTGGTACGCCCGGTCCAGCTCGGCGAGCATCGCGCTGGTGCCGGCCGAGGTGACCTCGAAGTCCGTCAGGCCGTAGGCGGGCAGCACGGTGCTCTTCAGACGCTGCATCTCACCGGTGCCCGGCTCGATGCCGACGATCCTGCCCTTGAACTCGTCCTTGTGGGCCCGCAGATCGTCCATGGACTTGACGTCCTTGACGTACGACGGCACCGCGATCTCCAGCGAGGTCTTGTCGTACCAGGCACCGACGTCGGCCAGGTCGTTCTGGTACTTGTCCCAGTACTGCTTCTGGGCGACCGGCAGCCAGCCGTCGGTCTCCACGTCGATCTGGCCGGTGGACAGGCCGGTCCACATCGGTCCGATGTCGAGGTTGCGCAGGTTGGGGTGGTAGCCGCGCTTCTCCAGGACGTTCTTCCACAGGTAGGCGGTGGCGATGCCCTCGTCCCAGGCCGGGTAGCCGATGTTCGGTGCCTTGCCGGCGTCCGCGCCCTTGGCGTAGGTGGCGTGCGCGGACGGGGCGACCTTCTCGACGAGGCCGGGGTTCTTCTTCAGCCAGCTGCGCACGCCGTCCTGCTCATGGCCCTCGCCGGCCGTCTTGATGGCGTTCTCCAGGCTGGTGAGCTGCTTCTCGTCCAGGTGGAAGTTCTTCATCCACCTGGCGACCTCGGGCATGTCCTTGCTGAAGCCCTTGCGGCCCAGCAGGTGCAGGCCGTCGCCGGAACCGAAGGCGCCCTTGGGGTCCTTGAGCTTGGTGAGCTGGTACTTGTCGTACGCCCAGTGCGGGGACCACAGGGTGACCGCGATCGGCTTCTTGTCGTGGATGGCGCGGTCCAGCTCGCTCAGCATGGAGGCGGTGCTGGACTCCTGCACCTTGTAGTCGCCGGTCAGGCCGTACTCCGGCAGGACCTTGTCCTTGAGGATCTTCATCTCGCCGGCGCCCGGCTCGATACCGGTGATCCGGCCGCCGAACTCGGCGCTCTTCCCCTTGAGATCGTCCAGCGTCCTGACGTCCTTGACGTACGACGGTACGGCGATCTCCAGGGAGGTCTTGTCGTACCAGGTGCCGAGGTCCTCCAGCTTGTCCTTGTACTTCTGCCAGTACTCGGCGTGGGTGACCGGCAGCCAGGCGTTGGTCTGGACGTCGATGTCACCGCGGGCCTGCCCGGCGAAGAGCGGGCCGGCCTCCAGGGCCTGGACCTTGGGCTTGTAGCCGCGCTCCTCCAGGATCTCCTTCCAGAGGTAGGTGGTGGCCTTGCCCTCGTCCCAGTTGACATAGCCCAGGGTGATCGGCTTGCCGTTGCCGCCGCCGGAGCCGCTGCCGCCGTCGCCCATGAAGCGCATCCCGCCGGCCAGCAGCGCCAGGACGACGACGCCGACCATGGCCACCGAGGTCGCCGGCCGCCAGTGCAGGAACTTCCAACGACCCAGCGCCGCCTGCGCCTTGGCCAGGGCCCGCCGGCCGAGCGGCGAGACCCGCTGGTTGAGCGCGCCGGTCATCCGGTCCAGGTACATGGCGAGGATGACCACGGCGAGGCCGGCCTCGGCGCCCAGCGCGACGTTGACCGAGCTGATGGCGTTGTAGACGGACGCGCCGAGGCCGCCGCCGCCGACCATGCCGGCGATCACGACCATGGACAGCGCGAGCATGATGACCTGGTTGATACCGGCCATGATCGTGGGCAGCGCCAACGGCAGCTGGACCCGCAGCAGGGTGCGCCGCGGGTGGGTGCCGAACGCCTCGGCCGCCTCGACGAGTTCCTCGTCCACCTGCCGGATGCCCAGCTCGGTCATCCGCACCGCGGGCGGCATGGAGAAGACGATGGTGGCGACGATGCCGGGGACGACCCCGAGGCCGAAGAAGAGGATGCCGGGGATGAGGTAGACCATCGCCGGCATGGTCTGCATCAGGTCCAGGACCGGGCGCAGGATGCCGCCGACGATCCGGCTGCGGGCCGCCCAGATGCCCAGCGGCACCGCGACCACGACGGTGATCAGGCAGGCCACCAGCACCAGCGAGAGCGACTCGATGGTCGGGTTCCACTGCTCGATGGAGTCGATCAGCGCGAAGCCGAGGAAGGTGAGCACCGCGGCCGGCAGCCCGCGCAGCCACCAGGCGAGCACCGCCAGGATGCCCGCCAGGAGCAGCGGTTCGGGGGCCGCGAGGACGGTGTGGATGGCGTTGTAGAGGCCGTTCAGGACGGTGGTGATGAGGTTGAACAACCAGTCGAGGTTGTCCCGCAGCCAGTTGACGGCGTCGTTCGCCCAGCTGCCTATCTGGATCCTAGGCATCGGCGGCCACCGTCCCCTCGGCCTCGGAGGAGGGACCGGCCTGGGCGGGTACCGCGGCCGGGGCGTTAGGCCGGCCCGGCTCGCCGAGGACGGCCAGCAGCCGGTCCGCGGTGACCGCGCCGGCCAGTTCGCCGCGCTCGTCGGTCACCGCGACCGGTACGGAGCTGGCCGAGCAGGCGCTGAACAGGTCGGCGAGCGGGGTGTCCACGCCGACGGTGGCGGGCGCGGCGGCCCGGAACTCGGCGGCGGTGGTGAGCTTCGCCCCGTCCGGGGCGGTCATCCCGAGCACGGTGCCGACCTCGGCCATCACCGCACCGGCCGTCAGCACCCGGCTGCGGTCGACGTCCTGGATGAAGGAGGCGACGTAGTCGTTGGCCGGCCGCACGAGGATGTCCTCGGCGCTGCCGGTCTGGACGATCCGGCCGTCGCGCATCACCGCGATCCGGTCGCCCAGCCGCATCGCCTCGTTGAGGTCGTGGGTGATGAAGACGATGGTCTTCTTCAGCGTCTTCTGCAGCTCCAGCAGCTGGTCCTGCATGTCGCGGCGGATCAGCGGGTCGAGCGCGCTGAACGACTCGTCCATCAGCAGCAGATCGGCGTCGGTGGCCAGCGCGCGGGCCAGGCCGACCCGCTGCTGCATACCGCCGGAGAGCTCGTCCGGCCAGGACTTCTCCCAGCCCTTGAGCCCGGCGAGTTCCAGTGCCCGGGTCGCACGCCGCTCCCGCTCGGCGCGCGGCACGCCCTGGACCTCCAGGCCGTAGGCGGCGTTCTCCAGCACGCTGCGGTGCGGGAAGAGCGCGAAGTGCTGGAAGACCATGGAGATCTTCCGGGAGCGGACGGCGCGCAGTTCCTTGTCGCTGAGCGAGGTGAGGTCCTGGCCGTCGAAGCGGACGGTGCCCGAGGTCGGCTCCAGCAGCCCGTTCAGCATGCGCAGCAGCGTGGACTTGCCGGATCCGGACAGACCCATGACGACGAAGATCTGGCCCTCGCCCACCTCGATGGAGGCGTCGATCACCGCGGCGGTGGTGCCTTCGGCCCGCAGTTCGTCCCGGCCGGCGCCGGTCTGAAGTCTTTGGACGGCGTCCTCGGGTCGTCTGCCGAACACCTTGAAGAGGTGCTCGGCTTGCAGCCTGGACACATATACCTCTCTTGTCGGGGTCTCGTCGCACGAGAAACGACCTGCCACCTCCCGCGGGGTCTGACCGATGGGCCGGCAGGTCGTAGTGCGGGACGAGTTCGGCTCGTCGTCACCGGCTGCCGGTCGACATGCGCAGCCGGGTCCGCACCGGCTGCGCGCCTGCCCGGGTTCATCAGGCTCAAACCGATCGGTGATTCACCTCACAATCCAGGCACGTTTGGGGCATACGGCATCATGCGGGGTGTGACTCGACGCCTGATGCTCCTCGACACCGCCTCCCTCTACTTCCGCGCCTACTTCGGGGTACCGGAATCGGTCAGGGCCCCGGACGGCACCCCGGTGAACGCGGTGCGCGGTCTGCTGGACTTCATCGCCCGGCTCGTCCAGGACCACCACCCCGACGACCTCGTCGCCTGCATGGACTTCGACTGGCGCCCCCAGTGGCGGGTCGATCTGATCCCCTCCTACAAGGCGCACCGGGTCGCCGAGGAGGCCCCCGCCGGGTCCCCCGAGCCTGACGAGGAGCAGATCCCGGACACCCTCTCCCCGCAGGTCCCGGTGATCGAGGAGGTGCTCGACGCGCTGGGCATCGCCCGGATCGGCGCCGCGGGCTACGAGGCCGACGACGTCATCGGCACCCTGACCGCGCGGGCCGAGGGGCCGGTCGACATCGTCACCGGCGACCGCGACCTCTTCCAGCTCGTCGACGACGCCCGCGGCGTCCGCGTGCTCTATCCGCTCAAGGGCGTCGGCACCCTCCAACTCACCGACGGGGCACTGCTGCGCGAGAAGTACGGCGTGGACGGCCCGGGTTACGCGGATCTGGCGCTGCTGCGCGGCGACCCCAGCGACGGCCTGCCGGGCGTCCCGGGCATCGGCGAGAAGACCGCCGCGAAGCTGCTGGCCACCTACGGCGACCTGGCCGGCATCATGGCCGCCGCCCAGGACCCGGCCTCAAGGATCACCCCGGCGCAGCGCAGGCGGATCGTCGAGGCGGGGCCCTATCTGGCCGTCGCCCCGAAGGTCGTCCGGGTGGCGGCCGACGTGCCGGTCCCGGACGCCGACCTCGCCCTGCCGGACGAGCCGGCCGACCCGGAGCGGCTGGAGGCACTGGCCGCCCGGTGGGGCCTGGGTGGCGCGTTGCAGCGGTTGCTGATCGCCCTCGCCCGATGACCTGTTAGGTTAGGTATGCCTAAGCGGCGGCGCCGGCCCACTGGGTGCGCCGCCCTCGACCGCGTCAGGGGAGACACCGTGGCAGCAGAGCGACCGGCCCGCAGCACGCCCACACTGCACCGCGCCCGGGTGCGGCGCACCGAGCGGCTCACCCCGCACATGATGCGCGTCGTCCTGGGCGGCGACGGACTGGCCGCGTTCGACGCCGGCGAGTACACCGACCACTACGTCAAGCTGGTCTTCCCGCTGCCGCAGGTCCACTACCCCGAGCCGTTCGACATGGGCCGCATCCGCGCCGAGCTGCCGCGCGACCAGTGGCCCCGGACCCGCACCTACACCGTGCGCGCCTGGGACCCGCGGGCGCGCGAGCTGACCGTGGACTTCGTCGTGCACGGCGACACCGGGCTGGCCGGGCCGTGGGCGCTGGCCGCGCGGCCGGGCGACGAGATCATGTTCCTCGGCCCCGGCGGCGCCTACGCCCCGGACCCGACGGCCGACTGGCACCTGCTCGCCGGTGACGAGAGCGCCCTGCCGGCCCTCGCCGCCGCGCTGGACCGGATGCCGGCGGACGCCACGGTGCACGCCTTCATCGAGGTCGCCGGCCCCGAGGAGCGGCAGGAGCTGACCGCACCGCCCGGCGCCGAGATCACCTGGCTGTACCGCGGCAGTGCCCCGTACGGCCGCGAACTGGTCGCCGCCGTACGGGCGTTGGACTTCCCCGCGGGCCGCGTGCACGCCTTCGTCCACGGCGAGGCGGGCTTCGTCAAGGAGCTGCGCCGGCTGCTCCGGGTCGAGCACGCCGTCCCCCGCGAGGCGCTGTCGATCTCCGGCTACTGGCGCACCGGTCACGACGAGGACGGCTGGCAGGCCGGCAAGCGCGCCTGGAACCAGCAGGTCGAGGCCGAGCAGGAGCCCGCGGCGGCCGCCTGACCCGCCACCCCGCCGGCCCGAGGGCGGCGCGGCTCACGACGAGCCCGCGCCGCCCTTCTCCGTGCCGGCTTCCAGAAGCTCCTGGCCCTCGACGGCGGCGCCGGCGCGATCTGGGCCCAGCTGATCGCCTGGGTCGCATCCGTAACGGCTCTGCTGGCCGCTCCCCCACGGCCGTTGACGCCGGTCGCGCCGCCGCGGAACGCCCCTGCGGCGGCGCGACCGGTGTCCCGTCAGCCGACCGACGAGTACGCCACGACCCCGCGCCGTACGCCGTCCATCGCCTTGCGGGCGGACCGTGCGACCGTGCCGTCGGCCGGTGCCGCCACGGCGATCTGTCCGAGGATGTCGACCAGTTGCTTGCACCAGCGGACGAAGTCGCCGGCCGGCATGTCCGCCTCGCCCAGCACCTCGTCGAGGGCGGCGCCGGAGGCCCAGCGGTACGCGGCCCAGGCGAAGCCCAGATCGGGCTCGCGCTGGCCGACGCCCTCGGCCTGGCTGATCCGGTGCTCCTCCTCCAGGGCGTCCAGCCGGCCCCAGATGCGCACCATCTCCGCCAGGGCGTCCCGCGCCCGGCCGGCCGGCAGCTTGGGCGCCACCGCGTCGTCCGCCTGCCGCGCCTCGTAGACCAGCGCCGAGGCGCAGGCCGCCAACTCGGCGGGCCCGAGGCCCTCCCAGATGCCGTCCCGCAGGCACTCGCTGGCCAGGAGGTCCAACTCGCCGTAGAGCCGGGCGAGTCGGCGGCCCTGGTCGGTGACGGTGTCGCCTTCGAGGTAGTCCAGCTCGGTCAGCAGCGCGCAGATCCGGTCAAAGGTGCGCGCGATGGTGTTCGTGCGGCCCTCGATCCGGCGCTCCAGCTGGCGGGTGTCCCGCAGCAGCCGGTGGTAGCGCTCCGCCCAGCGGGCGTGGTCCTCCCGCTCGTCGCACCCATGGCAGGGATGGGAGCGGATCTCCTTGCGCAGCCGGGCGATCTCGCGGTCGTCGGCCGCCTCCGCACGGGGCCTGCGGTGCCGCGACGGCACCAGATGGCCGGCCTTGGTGCGCAGCGCCGACGCCAGATCGCGGCGCGACTGCGGACTGCGGGCGTTGAACGAGCGCGGGATGCGCATCCGCTCCAGGGCCTCCACCGGCACCGGGAAGTCGATCGAACCGAGCCGCTTGACCTGCCGCTCGGCGGTGAGCACCAGCGGCCGCGGGCCGTCGTGGGCGTCCACGCCGCGGTGACCGTTGCTCCGCCCGGAGGGCATGCCGGGATCCAGCACCAGCGCCAGCCCGGCGTACTTGCCCGTCGGCACATGGATGACGTCGCCCGGCCGGAGCTTCTCCAGTGCCGCCGCGGCCGCGGACCGCCGCTGGACCGCGCCCTGCCGGGCGAGATCGGTCTCACGGTCCTTCAACTCCCGCCGCAGCCGGGCGTATTCCTCGAAGTCGCCGAGGTGGCAGACCATCGCCTCGCGGTAGCCGCTCAGGCCCTCCTCGTTGCGCTGGACCTGGCGGGTGATGCCGACCACCGACTTGTCGGCCTGGAACTGCGCGAACGACATCTCCAGCAGCTCCCGCGAACGGTGCCGCCCGAACTGCGAGACGAGATTGACCGCCATGTTGTACGACGGCTTGAAGGAGGAGCGCAGCGGGTACGTCCGGGTGCCGGCGAGACCGGCCAGCGCGCCGGGGTCCATCCCGCGCTGCCACAGCACCACCGCATGGCCCTCGACGTCGATCCCGCGCCGTCCGGCCCGGCCGGTCAGCTGGGTGTACTCGCCGGGGGTGATGTCGGCGTGCTGCTCGCCGTTCCACTTGACGAGCTTCTCCAGCACCACCGACCGCGCCGGCATGTTGATGCCCAGCGCCAGCGTCTCGGTCGCGAAGACGGCCTTGACCAGGCCCTTGACGAACAGCTCCTCGACGACCTCCTTGAAGGTGGGCAGCATCCCGGCGTGGTGCGCCGCGATGCCCCGCTCCAGGCCCTCCAGCCACTCGAAGTAGCCGAGCACATGCAGGTCGTCGTCCGGGATGCCGGCCGTCCGGGCCTCGACTATCCGGCGGACCTTCTCCCGGGCCTCCGCGTCGTTGAGCCGCAGGCCGGAGTACAGGCACTGCTGGACGGCCCCCTCGCAGCCGGCCCGGCTGAAGATGAAGGTGATCGCCGGCAGCAGCCCCTCGTTGTCCAGCCGCTCGATCACCTCGGGCCGGCTCGGCGTCCAGATCCGGGCGCGCTGCCGCCGCTCCCGCTCGCGATCGGCCTCGCGCAGGGCGCGGCCGCGCCGCTTGTCCCGGCCGAACGTCTGCCGGCTGTTCTCCATCCGCGCCAGCCGCTCCAGGTCGGGGTTGACCTCGCGGCGGCCGCCGGCGGCGCCGTCCCGCTCCTCGAAGAGGTCGTAGATCCGGCGGCCCGCGAGGACGTGCTGCCACAGCGGGACCGGGCGGTGCTCGGAGACGATCACCTCGGTGTCGCCGCGGACGGTGTCCAGCCAGTCGCCGAACTCCTCGGCGTTGGAGACCGTCGCCGACAGGGACACCAGCGTCACCGAGTCCGGGAGGTGGATGATCACCTCCTCCCAGACGGCACCGCGGAACCGGTCGGAGAGGTAGTGCACCTCGTCCATCACCACATAGCCCAGGCCGGCCAGCGACTGCGAGCCGGCGTAGAGCATGTTCCGCAGGACCTCGGTGGTCATCACGACCACCGGGGCCTCGCCGTTGACGCTGTTGTCACCGGTCAGCAGGCCGACCTTCTCGGGGCCGTAGCGCTTGACCAGATCCTGGAACTTCTGGTTGGACAACGCCTTGATGGGCGTGGTGTAGAAGCATTTTCGGCCCTGCGCCAGGGCCAGGTGGACGGCGAACTCGCCGACGATCGTCTTGCCGGATCCGGTGGGAGCGGCGACCAGCACACCCTTGCCCGCCTCCAGGGCCTGGCACGCCTCGATCTGGTACGGATCCAGCTCGAAGTCGTACAGCTCCCGGAACGGCGCGAGTGCGGTGGCCTGCTCCGCCGCGCGGATTTTCGCGGCGGCATAGCGCTCAGCAGGGGACATGTCCTCGGTCATCGTGCTTACGAGCCTACCGGCCACCTCTGACATCGACCGGATCTTTATGGCGGCCCTTTACCCACCGCCGGCGCCCGACGGCACCTCGCCCCGGGCTCCGTCCGCATACGGCGCGGCCCCCGGCTCACAGAGCACGGGGGCCGCGAAATCCGGTCCGCGGTACGTCACTTCACGTGACCTTGCGACTACCCGTCGCCTCAGGTGACGTCGTCGTACCCGCGGCGTCCGCCATCGGCACCGTCGGCGCCCTCCCCGCCGGACTTCTCCGGCAGCATCCGGCTCGGCGCGACCGGCTCGATCGCCTCGACCTCGGACGGGGTCAGGTCGAGCTCGGACGCCTCGTCGTCGGCCAGTGCCCGGTCGGGGTTGGCCAGCCGCCGCCGGCGGTCGTTGAAGAGGCAGATGCCCACGGCGCCGAAATACAGCAGCACGATCGGCGCCGCCAGCAGCGACATGGTCAGCGGGTCACCGGTCGGGGTGGCCACCGCCGCGAAGATCGTGATCCCCATGACCATGAACCGCCACCAGCTCAGCACCCGCTTGCCGGTGAGCACACCGCCGAAGTTCAGCAGCACCAGGAGCAGCGGCAGCTCGAAGGAGAAGCCGAAGACCAGCACCATCCGCGTGACGATGTCGAAGAAGTCGTCGGCCGGGAAGAGATTGGACCAGTCGCCGGGGGTCAGCCCGACCAGGGCACCGGCCGTGGTCGGCAGCACCGCGTAGGCGAGGTAGGCGCCACCGAGGAAGAGCGGCACGCCTGCGCCCACGAAGCCCAGCGCGTACTTCTTCTCGTGCCGGTGCAGACCGGGCGCGAGGAACGCCCAGAGCTGGTAGAGCCACAGCGGGCTGGCGGCGACCAGGCCGACCGTCAGCGACAGCTTGAGCATGATCGTGAACGGCGCGATGAAGCCGTTCGCCACGATCTGCGCGCAGGGGTGGGGGTGCCCGCCACCCGTCGGGCAGCCGACGGCCGCGATGGTCGGCCCCGTGATGAACTGCGCGATCGGCTCGTACTTCCACATGGCGACGGCCGTGACCACGAGGATCGCCAGTACCGATTTCAGCAGCCGGTTGCGCAGCTCACGCAGATGCGCCGCGAGGGGCATCCGCCCCTCGGGGTCCTTCTGCTGATTGCGGGCAGACTTGAGCAACCCACTTCCTCGTCTCGTACGTCAGCCGCACCGACGGCGTCGGCGCGGCCGGATCGGCTCGGTCAGCTCTGGGTGGTGCGGTTCGGCTCGGACACGGGGCGCGAGCTGGCCACGTCACCGGGCGCGGCCTGAATCGTACGAGGGGCCTGCTGGGCGGCGTCGGCGGGCGCCTGCGCCGCACTGCCGTCGGCCGAGCGCTCCGCCTCGCTCTCCTTCTTCATCGCCTTGGCCTCGCTCTTGAGGATGCGGGCCGACTTGCCGAGCGAACGCGCCATGTCCGGAAGCTTCTTCGCCCCGAACAGCAGGAAGATCACGGCGATGATCAGCAGAATCTCGGGGAGCCTCAGGTTGGCTAGCATGTGCGACTACCTTCTCGCCGGGGCGGCGTCTCCTGTGGTGCCTGCCGATGGGGTCGGACTGGCGTCCTGGTGGTCCCTCGATCGTAACGTTCGGCGGTGAACGTCCGGCAATCCCCGTGCATCCTGTGGATTGCCCGCGCCGCCTCATCGTTCGAACCGTTGAGCAGCCTACCTTCCGGACGACCCCGACAGCAGAGCGCCGCCCTCAGGTCCGGTCGCGTGCCACGTCGTGGAGCCGCGAGGCGAGCGGCACCGCGGCCCGCTCCAGATCCTCCGTGGCCCGCTGGATCCGCGCGGTCGCCGTGCCCACCTCCCGGGCCAGCCGCCGCACCTCCGCGAAGACGCGGACGGCGAGGACGCCGAGGACGGCGATCCCCAGGAAACCGAGGGCGACAGCGAGCATGGGCCAGAACATGGGACGAGCCTATCGGGCCACCCGGCCCGGCCCGGACGGCCCGGCGGCCGGCGCGCTACGCGCCACGCGATGACGCAGCCCGGCCGGCGGTCAGCCGATGTGCAGCCGCAGCGTGCGCACCCCGCCGCCGGTCAGCAGCTCCACGATCCGCTCCCCGGCCGGCTTGCGCACCGCGCGCCCGCAGTCGGGGCAGGTGAAGGCGTAGAAGGTGGTGCTGCGGCTGGCGCCGATGGCCAGCCGGAAGGCGTCCGAGGCCAGCTCGAAGCACCCCCGGCACTCCGGGCAGGCCGCCTTGAAGAACACCGGAGCGGCCATGTCCGCCAGAGTGGTCGTCGCCATCGTGGTCGTCATCCTTCGCTGCCTTCTCCTACGGTCATCGGTGCGCCGGCCCGCCTCCGGGGCGGGCCGGCCTCACTCGCCGTACGCCGCAAGCGCCTGCCGGGCGGCCTCCCGGGCGCTCGCCGCCAGCGCCGGCGGTGACACGATCCGGCCGTCCCGGCCCAGCCGCAACGCCAGCCGCCGCAACGACGCCGGATCGGGCGTGCGCAACGTGATCCGCAGGCCCCCGTCGGGGAGTTCCTCGGCACTGTCGTGCGGGTAGTACTCGGCGACCCAGCGCCCGCCGGGCCCCACCTCGACGGCGACCTCGGGATCCTCGGCCGCGGGCTGCACCAGCCCCTCGGAGAGGTCGCGCAGCTCGACCGGCGGCGGGTCGGCGGGCGCGTCCAGCAGCCTGATCTCGGCGACCCGGTCGAGCCGGAAGGTGCGCCGGGCCTCGGAGAGCCGGCACCACGCCTCCATGTAGGTGTGGCCGACTGCGAACAGCCGGATCGGGTCCACCTCACGCTCGGTCAGCTCGTCACGGGCCGGCGAGTAGTACCGCAGCCACAGCCGGCGCCGCTCGGCGATGGCGCGGTCCACATCGGCGAAGACCCCGCCCTCCGACTCGAAGGTCACCGACAGCCGGGAGCTGGCCCCGGCCGCCTCCCCGGCCGCCGCCTCCAGCTTGGCGGTGGCCCGCAGCAGCGCCTGCCGGTCGCCCTCGCGCAGCCCCGGGAGGGTGGCCACCGCACGGGCCGCGACCAGCAGCGCGGTGGCCTCGTCGGCGGCCAGCCGCAGCGGCTCGGCGACATCGTCGGGGTTGTGCCACCAGATCCGGTCGCCGTCGGTGTCGATGTCCATCAGATCGCCGCCGCGGAAGCTCGTCCCGCACATCGGCAGCACGTCGAGGTCGGCGATCAGCTCGTCCTCGGAGATGCCGAAGGCACGGGCGACGTCCTCGACGCGGGCGCCGGGGCGCTCGCGCAGATACGTCACCAGCGACAGCATCCGGCGGGTCTGGTCGATCGCGTTCGCAGCCATGTTCCGTGCCCCTCTCAGCCCTTGGCCACCGCGCGCAGCCGGTCGACGACCTCGGCCCGCAGCTCCGCCGGCGCCAGCACGACCACGTCCGGCCCGAACTCCACCAGCCAGGCGTCGAGTCCGTGCCCGTAGGGGATCTCCAGCTCGTCCCAGTCGCCGTCCAGCTCGCGGACGGCCAGCGCACGGGCCCGCAGCGGATAGCCGTGCCCGGTGCGGAGCTTGATCCGCGCGGTACCGGTGGCGGTCTCCCCCGCCCAGCGCTCGACGGTCTCGCGGACGGTGACGTGGTCGGGCACCGGCGCGGTGAACTTGCCTTGCCGGGAACGGACCTTGCCGGTGATCCGGGAGAGCCGGAAGACCCGCTCGGCGCCGCGGTCCCGGTCCCAGCCGGCGACGTACCAGTGGCCGCGCCAGCACTCCAGGATCCAGGGCTCGACGTGCCGCGGCTCGGGATGGGCGGCGTTGGACTTGCGGTAGTCGAAGACGACCGGGCGGCGGTCCCGGCACGCCAGCATCAGCGGTTCGAACGCCGCCTCATGGGTGGGGATACGGGGCTCCAGCGCGCTGTGCGGCGGCCCGGCGTCCGGCTCGTCGGGCTCCCCGGCGAGCGGCATCCCCGCCGCCCGCAGCTTCTGCAGCGCGCCGCTGGCCGCACCGGCCAGCCGGGCCTGCTGCCAGACCTTGGCGGCCAGTCCGAGGGCCGCGGACTCCTCGGCGTCCAGGGTGATCGGGGGCAGCCGGTTGCTGTCGCGGCGGGCCAGATAGCCCACCTCGCCGTCGATGCCGTCCACGGTCTCGATGACCAGGCCCAGCTCGCGCAGGTCGTCCTTGTCCCGCTCGAACATCCGGTTGAAGGCGTCGTCACCGGCGCTGCCGCCCGACCCGAAACCCGCCCCCGCGCCCGGCCCGAACGCCTCGACGTACGCCTCGATGGACGACCGCAGCTCGTGCTTGGTCAGCGGGCGTCGCGTCCCCAGCAGGCACAGCGCCAGATTCATCAGCCGCTCGGCCTTGGCAATCGCCATCGACGCCCTTTCTCGTTCGGCTCCCAACGGGTGACCGTACCGCCCTGGGTGCGTCCGGCAAAAGCGGAGGGTCCGTGCCGGCCGGCACGGACCCTCTCGGCGTCGTACGAGGTCTCAGACGGAGACCAGGTCGCACACGAAGATCAGCGTCTCGTCGGGCGCGATCCGGCCACCGCCGGCGCCGCGCTCACCGTAGGCGAGGTGCGGCGGGATGGTCAGCCGGCGACGGCCGCCCACCTTCATGCCCTGCACACCCTGGTCCCAGCCCTGGATGACCTGGCCGGCGCCCAGCTGGAACTGGAGCGGCTTGCCGCGGTTCCAGCTCGCGTCGAACTCCTCACCGGTGCTGAAGGAGACGCCGACGTAGTGCACGGAGACCATGTCCCCGGCCTTGGCGACCGGCCCGTCGCCCTCCCACAGGTCCACGATCTCCAGGTCGGTGGGGACCGGGCCCTCGGGGAAGTCGATCTCGGGCTTGTCGATGCTCACGAATGTGCTCCTACTTGCGAATCTTTTCGATTTACCGGGCCAGTCTTGCAGATCCGCGGGGCCGCCCGGTCAGACCGTGCCGACGATGTCGACCACGAAGACCAGGGTGTTCTTCGCCAGCTCGTGCTGCGGGCTGGCGCCGTAACCCAGCTTCGGCGGGATCACGATCTCCACCCGGTCCCCGACGTGCTTGCCCACCAGCGCCTGGTCCCAGCCCTGGACGACCTGCCCGGTACCGATCTGGAAGGCCGTCGCACCGCCGTGGTCCCACGACGAGTCGAACTTCTTCCCGTCCTCCCACTTCACCCCGGTGTACTGGGCGATCAGACCGTCACCGGCCTTCACCTCCGGACCCTTGCCCTTGATCAGCACCTGCTGCTTGAGGTCGGTGGGCGCCTTCTCCCCCTTGGGGACGGTGATCGCGGCGGCCTTGTCGTCCGCGGCCTTGACCTCCGGCATCCCGTCCTCCGGCGCCGCCTGGCTGCCCTCGGCCTTCGCCTTCTTGTCCACCTTCTTCGCGCCGACCACGTCGACGACCCAGACCAGACCGTCCTCCGGCTTGATCCCCGACTGGGGGTTCAGGCCCTCGCCGATCAGCGCCTTGGCGGTGCCCTCGACCTCGAACCGGCCGCCGACCTTCTGCCCGGCCGCGGCCGTCAGCACCTTCGGCGGCAGCATCTGCTGCGTCAGCTGGTCGGTGACCTCGGTGACGACCTGGGTACGCGGGCCACCCGGCTTCGCGCCCGGCTGCGGCGTCCAGCTGCTGCCGAGGTTCTGGCCCTTCATCGTCTGCGCGGAGAAGTCCAGCCGCACCAGATCACCCTTGTTCACGACCGCGCCCTTGCCCTCGGCCAGGGTCTTGGTGACGGCCTTGTCCGCCGGCTTGGCGTCCTTGGGCACGGAGATCGTCGGCTTCGCACCGGGCTTGCCCGTCACCTTGGCGACCGCCGCGTCGGAGGTCGCGCCGTCGTCGGACCCGCAGGCGGCGGTGAGGAGCAGAACGGGCACCGCCAGCGCGGCAGCGGCGGCACGGCGGGTGTGCGTGGCGAAGGGGCGGCGCCCCCCGGAAGAATTCAGCATCTGTCCAACTCGGGCTCGTGGGGAAGGTGGGCAATGCCCGCCACTCTACGACCTGTCGCTGTGGCCGCCTCCGGTGAACACAGCAGGCCGCCACGACACGACGATGCGCCGAGAGCATTCACGCTCCCGGCGCATCCGCACGCATTCCGGACGCTCACATCCCGGCGATCAACTTCTCCACCCGATCATCGACGGAACGGAACGGGTCCTTGCACAGGACCGTCCGCTGCGCCTGGTCGTTCAGCTTCAGATGAACCCAGTCGACCGTGAAATCACGGCGCTGTTCCTGGGCCCGGCGAATGAAGTCCCCGCGCAACCGCGCACGCGTCGTCTGCGGCGGCACCGACTTGCCCTCGAAGATCTTCAAGTCGTTGCAGATCCGCGCCGCTTGCCCCTTCCGCTCCAGGAGGTAATAAAGCCCCCGACGGCGGTGGATGTCGTGATACGCGAGGTCTATCTGCGCCACCCGCGGATGGGACATGCTGATGTTGTGCTTCGCGCGGTAACGCTCGATGAGCTGATGTTTCATCACCCAGTCGATCTCGGTCGCGATCCGGTCCAGTTCCTGGTCCCGGACCGCTTCCAGAGTGCGCCCCCACAACTCCAGGACACGCTCGACCGTACCGGTACGGATTCCGCGGCGATCGCAGAAATCGACGGCCTTTTCGTAGTATTCCTGCTGCACTTCGAGCGCCGACGCCTCACGCCCGCTGGCCAGCCGCACCTTGCGCTGACCGGTGGTGTCATGGCTCACCTCACGGATCGCCCGGATCGGGTTCTCCAGCGTCAGATCGCGCATGACGGTGCCCGCCTCGATCATCCGCAGCACCAGATCCGTGGCCCCGACCTTCAGCATCATCGTGGTCTCGGACATGTTGGAGTCACCGACGATGACGTGCAGCCGGCGGTAGCGCTCGGCGTCCGCGTGCGGTTCGTCCCGGGTGTTGATGATCGGCCGGGACCGGGTGGTCGCCGACGAGACGCCCTCCCAGATGTGCTCGGCGCGCTGGCTGACGCAGTAGACCGCACCGCGCGGCGTCTGCAGCACCTTGCCGGCGCCGCACAGCAGCTGCCGGGTGACCAGGAACGGAATGAGGATGTCCGCGAGCCGGGAGAACTCACCGTGCCGGGCCACGAGATAGTTCTCATGGCAGCCGTAGGAGTTTCCCGCCGAATCGGTGTTGTTCTTGAAGAGATAGACGTCGCCCGCGATTCCCTCCTCGTGCAGGCGGCGTTCGGCGTCGACGAGCAGACCTTCGAGAATGCGTTCGCCGGCCTTGTCGTGAGTGACCAGCTCGGTCACGTTGTCGCACTCGGGAGTTGCGTATTCCGGGTGTGACCCCACGTCCAAGTACAGGCGCGCGCCGTTCCGCAGGAAGACATTGCTGCTGCGGCCCCATGACACGACACGGCGGAAGAGGTACCGCGCCACTTCGTCAGGCGACAGTCGGCGCTGTCCCCTGAACGTGCACGTGACGCCGTACTCGTTCTCCAGCCCGAAAATGCGGCGGTCCATGACTGAACATTACGCCTGATGGCCTGCTCTGAAACCGGGTTCGACGGCCCCGTTTCGATCATTTTCCGCCCGGACCGCACCCACGGCGGGCACCACCGGATCCCCGAGCAATCGCTTCATCGACAAAAGCACCACCAGCGCGGCCACTCCGGAGGCACCCGCGACCGCGAACCCCGCCGCCGGCCCACCCCCCTCCAGCGCCGGCCCGGCCACCGAAGCCCCCACCGCCGAACCCACACCGAACGTCGTCACCAGCCACGAGAACGCCTCCGTCACCGTCCCCGCCGGCGCATGCCGGTCCACCACCACGAACGCACAGGCCAGCGCCGGCGCCAGGAACACCCCGGCAAGCCCGCTGAGCACCGTCATCCCCACCACCCCGGGCACCAGGAACAGCGGCAGATAGCCCAGCGCCAGCAGCGCCACCAACAGCCGCAGCCGGGACTCCGGACGCCCCGGCCACTGCCTGGCCCCGTAGACCAGACCACCGGCCAGCGCGCCCACACCGAGCGCGGAGAGCAGCCAGCTGGAGACCATCCCGCCGCCGTGCCCGTCGGCATACCCGACCGCCGCCACCCCGATCGACCCCAGCGCCAGCCCCACGAAGAAGAACGCACCGATCAGCACCAGCATCCCGGCCGACCGCAACGCACCCAGCCAGTGCGCCTCCCGGGGCGCGCTGCGCCACTCCCGCGACGGCGCGGAGACCACGACCGAGAGCGCGCCGAGCACCCCGATCGCGTTGATCACCAGCAGCGCCGCCCCGGGCGACCAGGCTGCCACGCACAGCGTGACCAGCAACGGCCCGACCGCGAACATGACTTCCTGCGCCACCGCGTCGAGCGCGTACGCGGCATGCACCCGATCCGCCCGCCGGAGCACCACCGGCCACAGCGCCCGCAGCCCGCCCTCCAACGGCGGGGTGAAGAACCCGGCGATCGCCACGGCCAGGCAGGCGGCCCACCGCGGCGCCACCCCGACGGCGGCCAGCAGCGCCATGCCCAGCGCGGAGACCACCGAGGCGGGCAGCATCACCCGCGGCTGCCCGTGGACGTCCACCGCGCGGCCCAGCAGCGGCTGGCCGAGGGCGGTGCAGACGCCGTAGACGGCGGAGAGCGCGCCGGCCAGGGCGTAACTGCCGCCCTGGGCCCGCACGAAGAGGACCAGCGCCAGCGGCGCGGTGGCGTTCGGCAGCCTGCCGACCAGGGTCCCGGTCAGCAGCCGGGCGGCATACCGGGTCCTGAGCAAATCCGCATATCCCGCGGCCACCGCTGCCCCTCTCCGCCCGGTCCGGCACCCCGGGACGTGTTACGTATAACGTCCGCCGTCATACGTACCATGGCGGCAACCCGCAGGTCCACCCCCGCAGCGCCGGCCCAAGGAGAGACGCACCCGGTGACCAGCCACAAGGCCGCCGCCCCACCGCCCCCGGAAGGCACCCCCGGCCGGCCCACCACCCGAATCACCAGCCGCGACGTCGCCCGCGCCGCCGGCGTCTCCCAGGCCGCGGTCTCCCTCGTCCTCGGCGACAAATGGCGCGGCCGGGTCTCCCCCGGCAAGGCCGACGCCGTCCGCGCCGCCGCCCGCGAGCTGGGCTACCGCCCCAACCTCGCCGCCCGCAGCCTGCGCACCGGCCGCACCCGCACCACCCTGCTCGTGGTCCCCGCCCTCACCACCGAATTCTTCGCACGCGTCTACACCGGAGCCGCCCGGATCGCCGCCGACCACGACTTCGGCGTCGTCCTCTACCCCTCCCCCCAGGGCATCGGCCCGGCCCGCGACCCGTTCGCCTCCGCCTCCGCCGCCCTCGACGGCGTCATCGCCTCCTCCATGGCGGCCGACGCCCTCACCGCACTGCGCACCGCCGGACTGCCACTGGTCATGCTCGACAGCGACCCCGGCGACACCGCCGCCTCGGCCACCGTGAACCTCGACATCGCCGACGGCGTACGGCAGTTGGCCACCCACCTCACCGGCCTCGGCCACCGCCGGATCACCCACCTCGCGGCCGACATCGACTCCTGGACCTTCGCCGTCCGCGCCCGCACCCTCGCCGACGCCCTGGCCGGCGTCCCGGACGTCGTGCTGCGCCGCGTCCCCACCGCGCTGGGCGTCGACGCCGGACTGCGCGCCGCCCACACCGCGCTGACCGCCCCCGGCCCCCGCCCCACCGCCCTGCTCTGCGACGACGACATCATCGCCGCCGGCGCCTGCAAGGCCGTCCGCCGCCTCGGCCTGCGGATCCCCGAGGACATCTCGGTCACCGGCTACGACGACCTCGCCCTCGCGGTCGCCGTGGAACCGGAACTGACGACCGTTCGACTCCCCGCCGAGGAGTTCGGCGAGGCCGGACTACGGGCCCTGATGGCCGTCCTGGACGGCGTCCCGGCCGACGCCACCACCCTCCCCGTCACCCTCGTCCCACGCGGCTCCACGGCACCGCCGCCGGACGCCGCCCCGCACAACACCGCGCGCCCCGGCGGGTGATGACCCACCGGGGCGCGCGATCCGGGCAACCCGCCCGGAAACGGAATATCGCGATCCTCAGTCGTCCGCGGAACCGGACTCCGGCTCGCCACCGTCCGCATCCGCCGCGCCGGAACCGTTCTTCCCCGCGGCCGAGCCCTTGCCGGCGCCCTTGCCGGCGCCCTTGCCGTTCCCACCGGCCGCGGAGGCACCCGAGGACTCCCCCGCATCCCCCGCGGGCGCGCCCTTCTCCCCCGCCGCGGCCGCCGGCTCCTCCAGCAGCCGGGACAGCTGACGCCCCAGGATCCGCTTGAACTTCCGCTTCTGCGGGCGGGTACGGTCCAGCACCGCGACCTCGAGATGCTCGGCGGTCAGCGTCCGCTCGCCGCCGTTGGTGTCCCGGGCGAGCGAGTCGACCGCCAGCCGCAGCGCCTCCGCCAGCGTCATCCCCTCCCGGTGCCGCTGGTCGAGATAACTGCTGATCTGGTCGGCGTTGCCGCCCACCGCGACCGAACCGTGCTCGTCCACGATGGAACCGTCGTGCGGCAGCCGGTAGATCTGGTCGTCCTCGGGTCCGGTGCCGACCTCGGCGACGATCAGCTCGACCTCATACGGCTTCTCGGCCGCACTGGAGAAGATCGTGCCGAGCGTCTGGGCGTAGACGTTGGCCAGCCCGCGGGCGGTCACGTCCTCCCGGTCGTAGGTGTAACCGCGCAGATCGGCGTAACGGACGCCGCCGATCCGGAGGTTCTCGAACTCGTTGTACTTGCCGACCGCCGCGAAGGCGATCCGGTCGTAGATCTCGCTGACCTTGTGCAGGGCCCGGGAGGGATTCTCGGCGACGAAGAGCACGCCGTCGGTGTACTGCAGCACCACGACGCTGCGGCCGCGCGCGATGCCCTTGCGGGCGTACTCGGCGCGGTCGGCCATGGCCTGCTGGGGTGAGACATAGAACGGCGTCGACACCGGCTATCCGTCCCTTCCTGTCAAAAGCTCTCTCGCTGTCTGGGGGCGCACCGCAAATCATCCGCCCCGTCAGAGCAGCGCGGCGCGCGGGCCGTCGGGCTGGTCGAGGCGGCGCTCGTGCACGGCGCGGGCGATCTCCGAGACCTCGGCCTCGGTCAGCCTCTTGAAGCCCTCTTCGGTGATCACCGTGACGATCGGGTAGATCCGCCGCGCCATGTCCGGCCCGCCGGTCGCCGAGTCGTCGTCGGCGGCGTCGAAGAGCGCCTGGACGACGGCGGTGGCGGCCTGATGCTCCGTGAAGTCCTCCCGGAACAGCTTCTTCAGCGCACTGCGCGCGAAGACCGAGCCGGAGCCGGTGGCCGCGAACCCGTGCTCCTCCGAACGCCCGCCGGTGACGTCGTACGAGAAGATCCGGCCCTTCTCGCGGTCGAGGTCGTAGCCGGCGAACAGCGGCACCACGGCGAGGCCCTGCATGGCCATCCCGAGGTTGCCGCGGATCATCGTGGAGAGCCGGTTCGCCTTGCCCTCCAGGGAGAGTTGGGCCCCCTCGACCTTCTCGAAGTGCTCCAGCTCCAGCTGGAACAGCTTGACCATCTCGATGGCGAGACCAGCGGTTCCGGCGACGCCCACTGCGCTGTACTCGTCCGCCGGGAAGATCTTCTCCATGTCGCGCTGGGCGATGACGTTGCCCATCGTCGCCCGGCGGTCACCGGCGAGCACCGCGCCGCCGGGGAACGAGACCGCCACGATCGTCGTGCCGTGCGGGGCCTCGAAGGCACCCTGCACGGTCGGCAGCGGGCGCTTGCCCGGCAGCAGCTCGGGCGAGTGCTCACTGAGAAAGTCCATGAACGAGGACGATCCGGGCGTCAGGAAGGCAGCCGGTAGACGCCCGGTGCTTCGAGTATTGGCTTCCACACGTTTCCTTCCAGATACTCGGCCGCGCGCCTCAAGACGTCCGGCCGATCCTTGAATTGGCCCAAGGCGGCGTTGCAGCTGAAGCACAGTACGCCTCGGACTTTACCCGTCTTGTGATCGTGATCCACATGCGCGGCGTCGGCTTCCAGGCAGATCACGCAGAGCCCCCACTGCTCCTTGACCAGAGCATCGCGCTCGGCTTCGGTGATGCCGTATTGGCGCTTCAGGTGATCCTGGCGCCCCTGGACCGCCCGGCATGCCTTGCAGCGGGTCGACAAGCCGTCCGGCGCCGTGGCGTTGCGATGCCATGCACTGTGCGGCTTGACCGCACCGCATGTCCGGCAGAGCTTGTGGCCGGCCGGGACGTCCACCTGCTCCCGGACCTGCTTTCCCATCGCCACCCGGCGGCGCCGGTAGCGCGCGGCACTGTACTCCGCCACGCACTCCCGGCACCGCACCTGGAGACCATCACGCCGGTTCTTGTCCCGCGCAAATGCCGCGGCGGACAGGTCCCGCTTGCAGCCCGTGCACTGCTTCGCGCCTGGCTCCTCAGCCACTCCGAATCCCCCCGATTCCTTCAGTTCGAAGGTAATAACCCTCCCGCGACCCCTATTCTCCGCCTTTTTGCACGAAGGAACGCACGAAATCCTCGGCATTCTCCTCAAGTACGTCATCGATTTCGTCCAGAACGGAGTCCACGTCGTCGTTCAGCTTCTCCTGGCGTTCCTTGAGGTCGTCCGAGACCTGCGCGTCCTGGGTCTGCTCCTCGACCTCTTCGGTCGACCGGGTGGCCCGCTGCTGTCCGCCGCCGCTGTCCTTGGTCGCCATATCCCTCACCCCGCTCGGTTTGCCCCGCTCGATGTGACCTTCAAGATCCGACCCTACAAGCAGGGTCCGACATCGGCCCTGCACTTGCTGCAACGCCCGGGAGTCACCTCGATGATTCCCGCGGCGCGGCCTTTTCAGCCGTCGATCACGACGGAATTGCCATGAACCTGCCCCGCTTCAGCGCCCGGACAACGTCCTGACCAGCTCTTCCGCCGTCCGGCAGCGATCCAGGAGTTCCTTCACGTGCTTCCGGGTCCCGCGCAGCGGCTCCAGCGTGGGCACCCGTTGCAGGGAGTCACGGCCGGGCAGGTCGAAGATGACCGAATCCCATGAGGCGGCGGCCACGTCGTCGGCGTACTGCTCCAGGCAGCGGCCGCGGAAGTAGGCCCTGGTGTCCTCCGGAGGCTTCAGCTCGGCCCGTTCCACCGCGGTCTCGTCCAGCAGCCGCTGCATCCTGCCGCGGGCGGCCAGGCGGTTGTAGAGGCCCTTCTCGGTGCGTACGTCGGCGTACTGGAGGTCGATGAGGTGCAGCCGGGCGGAGTCCCAGTCCAGGCCGTCACGGCGGCGGTAGCCCTCCATCAGCTCCCGCTTGGCGACCCAGTCCAGCTCGCCCGACAGGCTCATCGGGTCGTTCTCCAGCCGGCCCAGCACGTCCTCCCAGCGGGAGAGCACGTCCCGGGTCTGCTCGTCGGCGTCCGCGCCGTAGCGGTCCTCGACGTACTTGCGGGCCAGCTCGAAGTACTCCATCTGGAGCTGTACCGCGGTCAGTGTGCGGCCGCTGCGGAGCGTGATCAGGTGGCGCAGCGACGGGTCGTGGGAGACCTGGTGGAGGGTGCGTACGGGCTGGTCGACGGCGAGGTCGACGGCGATGAAGCCGTCCTCGATCATGGACAGCACCAGTGCCGTGGTGCCCAGCTTGAGGTACGTCGAGATCTCGGAGAGGTTGGCGTCGCCGATGATCACGTGCAGCCGGCGGTATTTCTCGGCGTCGGCGTGCGGTTCGTCGCGGGTGTTGATGATGGGCCGCTTGAGGGTCGTCTCCAGGCCGACCTCCACCTCGAAGTAGTCGGCGCGCTGGCTGATCTGGAAGCCGTGTTCGTGGCCGTCCTGGCCGATGCCGACGCGTCCGGCGCCGGTGACGACCTGCCGGGAGACGAAGAACGGCGTGAGGTGGCGCACGATGTCCGAGAACGGGGTCTCCCGTTTCATCAGGTAGTTCTCGTGCGTCCCGTAGGAGGCGCCCTTGTTGTCGGTGTTGTTCTTGTAGAGGTGGATGGGCTGGGCGCCGGGGACCTGGGCGGCGCGTTCGGCGGCCTCGGCCATGATCCGTTCGCCGGCCTTGTCCCAGAGGACGGCGTCCCTCGGATTGGTGACCTCGGGGGCGCTGTACTCGGGGTGGGCGTGGTCGACGTAGAGCCTGGCGCCGTTGGTGAGGATGACGTTGGCCAGGCCGATGTCCTCGTCGGTGAGCTGGCTGGAGTCGGCGGCCTCGCGGGCGAGGTCGAAGCCGCGGGCGTCCCGCAGCGGGTTCTCCTCCTCGAAGTCCCAGCGGGCACGTCGTGCCCGGTGCATCGCGGCCGCGTAGGCGTTGACGACCTGGGATGAGGTGAGCATGGCATTGGCGTTCGGGTGGCCGGGGACGGAGATCCCGTACTCCGTCTCGATTCCCATTACTCGCCGTACGGTCATGCGGCCCTCCTTGCCCGGCGGCGCCCCAGGGTGGGGCGGGCGCTCCTCAACCGCTGCGCTTCCGGTCCGTGTCCGGCCCCCGCGCCCGCACAGTGGGACACAGCGGTACCGAAGAGCCTAGAACGCCTTTGCGGCGCTGGGGAGATCATTACAGTCATTGCTCCGTCCGGTTTTCCCTGTTCCGTCGCCGGTTCGCCGGGGCGGTGGGTCGCCCCCGGAAAAGCGTCCGGCTGCGGACGCCCCGTGCAGGACATCCGCAGCCGGCGAGCGGTGTTACAGGTATTGGCCGGTATTCGCCACCGTGTCGATGGAGCGGCCGGTGTCCGCGCCCTGCTTTCCGGTGACGAGGGTGCGGATGTAGACGATCCGCTCGCCCTTCTTTCCGGAGATCCGGGCCCAGTCGTCCGGGTTGGTGGTGTTGGGCAGGTCCTCGTTCTCCTTGAACTCGTCCACGCATGCCTGGAGGAGGTGGGAGACCCGCAGACCTTTCTGATTGTGCTCGAGGAACGCCTTGATGGCCATCTTCTTGGCGCGGCCCACGATGTTCTCGATCATGGCGCCGGAGTTGAAGTCCTTGAAGTAGAGGACTTCCTTGTCGCCATTGGCGTAGGTGACCTCCAGGAAGCGGTTTTCCTCGGATTCCGCGTACATCTGCTCGACGACCGACTGGATCATTCCGCTGACCGCCGCCTTGCGGGAATTTCCGTGTTCGGCGAGATCGTCGGCGTGCAGCGGGAGGTTTTCCGTGAGGTACTTCGAGAAGATGTCCTTGGCGGCCTCGGCGTCCGGACGCTCGATCTTGATCTTCACGTCGAGGCGGCCGGGGCGCAGGATCGCGGGGTCGATCATGTCCTCGCGGTTGGAGGCGCCGATGACGATGACGTTCTCCAGGCCCTCGACGCCGTCGATCTCGGAGAGCAGCTGGGGGACGATGGTGTTCTCCACGTCCGAGCTGACTCCGGAACCGCGGGTGCGGAAGAGCGAGTCCATCTCGTCGAAGAAGACGATGACGGGTGTGCCCTCGCTGGCCTTCTCCCGGGCGCGTTGGAAGACCAGGCGGATGTGCCGCTCGGTTTCGCCGACGTACTTGTTGAGCAGCTCGGGGCCTTTGATGTTCAGGAAGAAGCTCTTCCCGGCGGGCTGCCCGGTCACCTCGGCGACCTTCTTGGCAAGGGAGTTGGCGACGGCCTTGGCGATCAGGGTCTTGCCGCAGCCGGGCGGGCCGTAGAGCAAGACGCCCTTGGGCGGGCGGAGTTCGTGCTCCTTGAAGAGGTCCGGGTAAAGGTAGGGGAGTTCGACCGCGTCGCGGATCTGCTCGATCTGGCCGCTCAGACCGCCGATCTTGGTGTAGTCGATGTCCGGGACCTCTTCGAGGACCAGCTCTTCGACCTCGCTCTTGGGGATGACCTCGTAGACGTAGCCGGAGCGGGAGTCGAGGAGCAGGGCGTCGCCGGGGCGGATGGTGATGTCCAGCAGTGGCTCGGCGAGCCGGACCACCCGCTCCTCGTCGGTGTGCCCGATGACCAGCGCGCGCTCGCCGTCCTCGAGGATCTCCTTGAGGGTGACGATGTCGCCGGCGCTCTCGAACTCCATGGCCGCGACCACGTTGAGTGCTTCGTTGAGCATCACCTCTTGGCCGCGCCGGAGGTCGTCGGCCTCGACGCTGGGGCTGACGTTCACCCGGAGCTTGCGGCCCCCGGTGAAGATGTCGACGGTGCCGTCGTCGTTCGCCCGCAGGAAGACACCGAAGCCGGCCGGTGGCTGTGCGAGCCGGTCGACCTCTTCCTTGAGGGCGACGATCTGGTCGCGGGCCTCGCGGAGCGTGTTGGCGAGGCGTTCGTTCTGGGCGGAGACGCCGGCCAGGTTGGTCTGCAGCTCGACGATCCGCTCTTCGAGAATCCTCGTGTGCCGCGGAGAGTCGGCGAGCTTGCGTCGCAGGACGGCGATCTCCTGCTCAAGATAGGCAACCTGACCGGCTGGATCTTCAGACCCGCGCCCCGGCCGGATGCCGCGGTTGATGTCGTCGTCGTGGGCTGCCACGGTCCTCACCTCCTCCAAGGAGCTGGACGCTTCCAGACCCTACCTGGGCCGGTGCAGGTTGAAACCCCTAGATCGAAAAGACTGTCGGGGTGTGTCCGATCTTCACCCTTGCGCACGTCCTCACGCCAGGGGAATACCCACCCAACAACATCGGAAAGCGACCGGTTGTATCGTCGAGTCGGTCAACACCCGTCAGGGCTGGCGCCACTTAGACAAAAACGGTTCACGTACGCAGGAACGGCAGGCGAGATGACCGCGCAGGACGAAGCACCGGAGCTGGAAGTCTGGATCGACCAGGATCTGTGCACCGGGGACGGGATCTGCGCGCAGTACGCGCCGGAGGTCTTCGAGCTGGACATCGACGGTCTGGCGTATGTCAAGAGCCCCGACGACGAGCTGCTGCAGGACAAGGGCGCCACAACGCGCGTCCCGTTGCCGCTGCTCAACGACGTGCGGGACTCGGCCAAGGAGTGCCCCGGCGAGTGCATCCACGTGCGCCGGGTCACGGACCTCGTCGAGGTCTACGGGCCGGACGCGGAGTGACGGGCCGCGCCCGCGCCGTAGACACCGCGCGGACGCGGCGTAGATACGGCGTAGGCGCGGTGTGACGGAACACCGGACGCACATACGGCGTGTGAGGAGTCAGGCACCGTCTGTTGCGGTATTGGCGGGGAGTTCGCTCTGGACGAACTTCCCGCCTTGCCATTGCCACTTGAGGGTCTTGTGCACGTCCGGGAGGTAGCGCGGCACGTCGGGTGAGGAGTAGCCCTGGACGGCCGCGGAGACGACGCGGCCGTCGAGCGTGATGTCCTGGACCGAGAGGCGCTGGGAGGGCGCCAGGAGGGTCGCCACGACACGGGGTGACGCCTTGGGGCCGGGTGCCTGGGCGAGGACGTAGACGCCGCTGGGCGGGGTGCCGGCCTCGCTGTGGCAGCGGACCACGGCGACGGTCTGGGTGCCGCCGGTGCCGTCGAGGTCGCCGGAGACCTTGCGGACGACGTCGAGGCGGCTGGGGCCACAGTTCACCGGGAAGGCGACCCGGCTCGGGTCGGGGGCGGCGGTGCCGGGGGCGGCCTCGGTGGACGACGGGCCGGTGGTCGTGGCGAGGGCGCCGGTGGGTTGCAGGAGGGACGAGACCGCGATCACCGCCGAGATGGCGGTGGCGGTGGCGAGCCAGTGCATGAGGTGGGGCTGGGTGTGCAACAGGTCCTGGCCTGCCAAGGGCTGCACGTGGGGTAACTCCTGTGAGGTGCTGTGGCGGTGGGAGTGCCCAGCATCGTTCCACAGCGGGCAGCGGCAAGGAACCGGCGGGGACGGACTTTGCGGAGTTTTCCGCGCCTGCCCGCAGGGGGAACGAAGCGGCGCCGCCGGCGGTTCCCGTGAAGGGGAACTCATCGGCGGCGCCGGTCGGTTCGGCGGCCTGCCGGGCGGTCAGCCGTGCTCGGGCGAGCCGTCGGCGAGGTCGGCGGTGAGGTCGGTCGCGCTGGCGCCGTCGGGCTTGCCTGCGACGCGCTTCTCCGACGCCTTCTCCCGCCCGCCCGGCCCCGTGTAGTCCTCGCCGTACGCGCCCTTGGCGGGGCGGCGGCGGCGCAGCGGGGGCTCGACGCCGTCGGCCAGGCGGCGGGCGGTCAGCAGGAAGCCGGTGTGGCCGATCATGCGGTGGTCGGGGCGGACGGCGAGGCCCTCGACGTGCCAGGTGCGGACCATGGTCTCCCAGGCCGACGGCTCGTTGAAGGTGCCGTGTTCGCGGATCGCCTCCACGGTGCGGGCCAGCTGCGTCGTCGTCGCCACGTAGGCGCAGAGGATGCCGCCGGGCACCAGGGCCTTGGAGACGGCCTCCAGGCACTCCCAGGGGGCGAGCATGTCCAGGATGACGCGGTCGACGTCGGTGTCGGAGAGGTTGTCCTGGAGGTCGCCGACGGTGAGCGTCCAGGCGGGGTGCGGGCCGCCGAAGTAGCGCTGCACGTTCTGGGTGGCGATCTCGGCGAAGTCGGCGCGGCGCTCGTAGGAGTGCAACATGCCGTCGTCGCCGATGGCGCGCAGCAGGAAGCTGCTGAGCGAGCCGGATCCCACCCCCGCCTCGACGACGCGGGCGCCGGGGAAGATGTCGGCCATCGCCAGGATCTGCCCCGCGTCCTTGGGGTAGACCACGGCGGCGCCGCGGGGCATGGACAGGACGTAGTCGGGGAGCAGGGGACGCAGCGCGAGGTAGGCGACGTTTCCGGTGGTACGGACAACACTGCCCTCGGGCGCGCCGATCAGCTCGTCGTGGGGGAAGGCTCCCTTGTGGGTGTGGAAGCTCTTGCCCTCTTCGAGCGTGAAGGTGTAGTGGCGTCCCTTGGGGTCGGTGAGCTGGACCTGGTCCCCGACCTTGAAGGGCCCGCGACGGCGGGCGGCACCGGTCGGTTCGGACATGTGACCAGCCTACCGGCCGTTTGGCGTCCGCCGTACCACGGGCGGCGGGGCGGCCCGGAAAAGAGGCCCGTCGAACGGGGGCGGGCCCCCGGCCTGGGGGTTACCCAGCGGGGGCGGCGCGGAAGCGTGGTGTGCGGCGGTGGTGGCGGTGCGGGTGCCGGCCGGTCGTGGCGGTTGTGGGCGGGGCGGCGGTGGCCCGGGTCGGCTGGTCAGGGGGTGCGGGCCATGGCGGCGACGAAGGCGCGTTCCACGTCGGCGGTGGACAGCACGCCGTAGATCTCGCCGGAGGGTTCGACGACGAGGTATTCCGTGGCGGGGGTGGCGCGGAGGTGGTCCAGGAGGTCCTCGCCGGCGAGTTCGGCGGCGACCCGCATGCCGTCCTTGAGGTCCTGGGCGAGGGTGCCGACGGCGACCCAGGGGCGGCGGTGGTCGGGGATGCCGACGATGGCGGCCTCGCGGACCAGGGCGGTGGGGAACCCCTGGCGGTCGACGACGACCAGGGCGCGGGCGCCGGCGTCGTCGGCGCGGCGCAGCGCCTCGGAGAGCGGGGTGTCGTTCTCGACGGGGATGGCGCGGCGGGTGAGTGTACGGGCGGTGAGGTCGGGGAGGCGTTCGCGCAGGCGGGCCATGCGGAGGCTGTTGCCGGCGCCGGTCCAGATGATGGCGGCGAGGATCGCGGCGAGCAGGGCGTCGGTGAGCGAGTCGGCGCCGCCGATCTCCTCGGGGGCGCGGCCGAGGGCGCCGGTGTGGGTGAGCAGCGGCAGACCGATGAGGACCGTGACGGCCAGTGCGCGGCCGACCCAGGCGGCGGCGATGGTGCCGCTCATGGGCTTGCCGGTGAGCTTCCAGACGACGGCGCGCAGCATCCGGCCGCCGTCCAGTGGGAGGCCGGGGAGGAGGTTGAAGACGGCGACGATGAGGTTGGAGATCATCAGGCCGGCGAGCAGGACGCCGGGGACCGTGCCGGGTTCGACGAGCTTCATGCCGACGTAGAAGACGCCGGCGAGGACGAGGGAGAGGAGCGGGCCGACGAAGGCCAGGACGAACTCCCGGCCGGGACTCTCGGTCTCCTTCTCTATCTCGGAGACGCCGCCGAAGAACTGGAGCTGGATGCGGCGGACGGGGAGCCGGAAGCGCAGGGCGGCGACGGTGTGGGCGAGTTCGTGGACGAGCACGGAGGCGTAGAAGGCGACCGCGAAGAAGAGGGAGACGAGGTAGCGGGCGGCGCCTAGCTCGGGGAGGACGCGCTCCAGTTGGCCGCCGAAGACCCAGGTGATCAGGGCGGCGACCAGGAACCAGCTGGGTGCGACGTAGACGGGCACGCCGAAGGGGCGGCCCATGAGGATGCCGCCTCCGGGGGCCTTGCGCTCGGGGCGGCTCCGTCCGGTGCCCTGGGGGCCCGCCGGCGGGGCCGGTGGCTGCGGCCGTGCTCCGTCGGGGGTGTGTTCCGTCGGCCGGGGCGGCCGGTCCTGCCCGGACTCCTGGGGGTCCTGCGGCTTCCCGCTCTCGTCCACGGCGTCCCCTCGTTGAATACGGCTTCGGCACCTGCACTGTCTGACAACTCGATCATGCAGGGCAAAGGTGCCCGACGTCGATGGTATGCGGAGCTTCCGGCCGCGGGCCGCGGCGGGGGCGGCCGGGCGGGGTCTCCACCGCCGGTGACGCTTCGGCGATTGTCGGTGGCGGGCCGTAGGGTTCTGTGGCATGGGACGGAGCACGGAGAAGACCGAGGCGGGCGCGCCGGGTGACGGGCCGGTGGCGGCCGCGGTGCCGGCGCAGGGTGCGGGGCCGGCGCGGGGCGGGGCGCAGCCGCCGGTGGCGCTGTCGCCGTCGCGGGCGAGCGATTTCATGCAGTGCCCGCTGCTCTACCGCTTCCGCGTGATCGACAAGCTGCCGGAGAAGCCGAGTCCGGCGGCGACCCGGGGCACGGTGGTGCACGCGGTGCTGGAGCGGCTCTTCGACGCCCCCGCGGTGGAGCGTACGGCGGCCGGGGCCCGCGCGCTGGTGCCGGCCGAGTGGGAGAAGCTGCTGGCCAAGCGCCCGGAGTTGGCCGAGCTGTTCGCGCAGGACGCGGACGGGGCGCAGCTGGCGCAGTGGCTGGCGGAGGCCGAGGCGCTGGTGGAGCGGTGGTTCACGCTGGAGGATCCGACGCGGCTGGAGCCGGCCGACCGCGAGCTGTATGTGGAGACGGTGCTGGATTCCGGGCTGCGGCTGCGGGGGTTCATCGACCGGGTCGATGTGGCACCGACGGGCGAGGTCCGGCTGGTGGACTACAAGACCGGCAAGGCGCCGCGGCCGCAGTTCGCCGAGGGCGCGCTGTTCCAGATGAAGTTCTACGCGCTGGTGGTGTGGCGGTTGCGGGGTGTGGTGCCGCGCCGGCTCCAACTGGTGTATCTGGGCAGCGGCGAGGTGCTGACGTACGACCCTGACGAGCGTGATCTGCGGGGCGTGGAGCGGAAGTTGCTGGCGCTGTGGGAGGCGATCCGGCAGGCGACGGAGAGCGGCGACTGGCGGCCGCGGCCGACGAAGCTGTGCGGTTGGTGCGACCACCAGGCGCACTGCCCGGAATTCGGCGGCACTCCCCCGGTGTACCCGCTGCCGGTGAGCGGCGGCGTTTGACCCGGCCGGGGGTCCGGGGGTTGCCCCCGGAGGGACACAGCCGCTGCCGGTGAGCGGCGGCGTTTGACCCGACCGGGGTCCGGGGGTTGACCCCCGGGGAGACACAGCCGCTGCCGGTGGGCGGCGAGGGCTGATCCGGCCGGGGGTTGCCCCTGGGAGGCGTGGCCGGTGTGCCCGGCGGACGGTGGGGGTGGTCCGCAGGGCAGAATGGAGCGGATCGAGGAGATCTCGTCCCGCCGAAGGAGAACTTGTGGCCATCCGCGTCCTGCTGGTCGACGACCAGCCCCTGCTGCGTACGGGTTTCCGGATGATTCTGGAGGCCGAGCAGGATCTGGCGGTCGTCGGCGAGGCGGGCGACGGGCTCCAGGCGCTGGAGCAGGTGCGGGCGCTGCAGCCCGATGTGGTGCTGATGGACATCCGGATGCCGCGGATGGACGGGGTCGAGGCGACCCGGCAGATCACCGGCCCGGCGAAGGACGGTCCGGCGAAGGTGCTGGTGCTGACCACGTTCGACCTGGACGAGTACGTCGTCGAGGCGCTGCGGGCCGGGGCCAGCGGGTTCCTGCTGAAGGACGCCCCTGCCAATGAGCTGGTGCAGGCGATCCGGGTGGTGGCGGCGGGCGAGGCGATGCTGGCGCCGAGCATCACCCGGCGGCTGCTGGACAAGTACGCGGGGCATCTGCCGTCGGGCGAGGAGCAGGTGCCGGACACCCTCCACACGCTCACCGAGCGGGAGGTGGAGGTGCTGAAGCTGGTGGCCCGCGGGTTGTCCAACGCGGAGATCGCGGCGGATCTGTTCGTCAGCGAGACGACGGTCAAGACGCATGTCGGGCATGTGCTGACGAAGCTGGGGCTGCGGGACCGGGTGCAGGCGGCGGTGTACGCGTACGAAAGCGGGCTGGTGCGGCCGGGCGCCCAGTAGGGGCGGCGGGGCAGCCGATACGGCGGCGGGGCCGGTCCGGGGTGTCCCGGTCCGGCCCCGCCGCCGTTGTGGTCTTCCGTCCGGCCGGCTCAGGCGTCGGCGGACTTGCTGATCTCCCAGAAGCGGAAGACGGTCGAGGAGTCCAGGGTCCATTCCAGGCCGGAGACGCCCTGGCGGGCGACCGCGTACTGCTTGCCCTGCCAGATGGGGATGACCGGCAGGTCCTTGGCGATGATGTCCTGGAGCTCGCGGAAGGCGGCCTTGGTGGCGCCGCGGTTGGGCTGGTCGGCGGTCTGCGGCAGCAGCCGGCCGGTGATCTCCGGCGAGCTGTAGTGATTGGCCAGCACGCTGTCCTTGCCGAAGAACGGCTGGGTGAAGTTGTCCGGGTCCGGGTAGTCGGGTATCCAGCCCTTGACGTAGACGCCGAAGCGGCCGGCGGCCACGCCCTGGTCGTAGTCGCCGGTGGGCACGCTGCGCACCTTGGCGTCGAACAGGCCGCTGGCGTTGAGCTGTTGGGCGATTTCCTGGACGGCGGCGACGGTGCCGGGGCCGAAGCGGTCGGGGGTGGCCCAGAGGGTGAGCGGGACCTTGCCCTGGAGGCCGGCGTCGTGCAGTGCGGCGGCGGCCTTGTCGGGCTGCGGGCGGTCGCCGTAGGTGTTGAAGAAGGCGGTGTTGTGGCCGGTGATGCCGGCCGGGACGACCGAGTAGAGGGGTTCGGCGGTGCGCTGGTAGACGTCCCGGACGAGGGTGGAGCGGTCCAGGAGGTAGGCGACGGCCTTGCGGACGCCGAGCTTGCCGGCGACCGGGTCCTTGAGGTTGAAGACCAGGTGCATGACCTCGGCGCTGCCGCCCTCGACGACCTGGGTGCCGTGCTGCTGGTCCAGGGACGCCTTGTCGAGCGCGGCGATGTCCTTCATGGCCAGGCCGCGGTAGGCGAGGTCCACCTTGCCGCTGTCGACGGCCTTGCGGAGCGGCTGGGGGCCGGTGAAGAACTTCAGGGTCATCCCGGAGTTCTTGGTCTTGGCGGGGCCCTTGTAGGACGCGTTGACGGCGAACTTGGCCTGGTCGGGGCCGTAGGAGTCGAGGGTGTAGACGCCGGAGCCGACGGCCTTGCCGTCGGTGCGCAGCCGGTCGGCGGGGTAGGCGGTGTGGTCGACGATGGAGCCGGCGCCCGAGGCGATCTTCATGGGGAAGGTGGCGTCGGGCGCGCTGAGGTGGAAGACCACGGTCTTGGCGTCGGGGGTCTCGACGCTGTCCAGGGCGGCGAACATCACGGCGGGGCCGTCCTTGTCCTTGATCCGCCGGATGCGGTCGAAGGAGAACTTGACGTCCTGTGAGGTGAGTTTGTCGCCGTTGCTGAAGGTCAGGCCGTCCTTGAGGGTGCAGCGGTAGACCCTGCTGTCGGAGCCGGTGAAGCCGCAGCTCTCGGCGGCCTCCGGTTCCGGGGTCGTCTGGCCCTTGGGGAAGCTGAGCAGTGACTGGAAGACGTTGTTGAACAGCAGCCAGGAGCCGGGGTCGTAGCCCGAGGCTGGGTCGGTGGCCTTGACCTTGTCGGTCGTGCCCATGACGACGGGCTCGCCGTGGCCGGACGACTGCGAGGTGTCCGTGCCGCACCCGGCGACCGCGAGCAGGACTGTCGCCAGCCCGGCTCCGATCGGGGCGGACAGCCACTGGTCACGCTTCACTCGGTGGTTCCTCACGTTCTGGTGGTGCCGGTCGGGCCGCGGCGGGCTGCCGTGGCGGGGGACGGTGCCGGGAGGGGCGGGCGGTCAGCTGGAGACACCGCGGCCGAGCTCCCAGAGCTGCAGCGCCGAGGAGGAGTTGAGGGCCCACTCGATGCCGGTGATGTTGTCGCGGGCGGCGACGTACTGCTTGCTCTGCCACAGCGGGAGGAACGGGACGTCGTCGGCGAGGATGTCCTGGGCCTGCCTGAAGCCGGCGCCGGCGGCGTTGCGGTCGGTCTGCTGCCGGGTGCCGGGGATCAGCTGTGACTCGATCTTCTCGTTGCGGTACGGGGAGTTGAGGAAGTTCCCCTTGCCGACGAACGGCGCGATGTAGTTGTCCGCGTCGGGGATGTCGGCGAACCATCCCATGCCGTACGCCGTGTACTTGCCGCTGGACGCGTCGGTGCGGAACTGCTGCCAGCGGTCGACGCCCTTGATGCTGACGTCGAACAGCTTGGTGCTGTTGAGCTGCTTCTGGAGGGCGGCGAACTCCTTGGCCGTGTTGGGGCCGTAGTGGTACTTGCTGTAGGTCAGGGTGAACTTCACCGGGGTGGTGATGTTCGCCTGCTGCAGGGTCTGCTTGGCGGCGGCGACGTCGGGGGTGCTGCCGTACTTGGTGTAGAAGGAGTTGATGTGGCCGGAGAGGCCGGTGGGGACGAGTGAGTAGAGCGGGTCGCCGGTGTAGGAGTAGACGTCGCGCATCAGTTGGGAGCGGTTGACGACCTGTGCGATCGCCTGCCGGACGGCCTTGTTGGAGACGGCCGGGTCCTTGGTGTCGAAGGCGATGTAGCGGATCTCCTGGCCGGGCATCTCCTGGACCACCAGGTGCTTGTCCTGGGAGTTCTGCAGGCTCTTGACCTGGTCGGGCGTCAGGCCGCGGGTCAGCAGGTCGATGTCGCCCTTGCGGAGGGCGGCCTCCATGTCCGCGGAGTCGTCGAAGAACCGCATCTCGACGGAGTCGTTCTTCACCGGCAGCCCGCCCTTGTACTCGGGGTTCTTGGTGAAGACGGCCTTGGTGAGGCGGTCGCCGCTGTGCTCGGTCTTGACGGTGTACGGGCCCGAACCGACCGTCTCCCAGCCCTTGTAGAGGCTGTTCTTGGGGTAGACCTGGCTGTCGACGATGGCCGCGGCGGGGGTGGCGAGCTTCTGCGGGAAGGTGGCGTCCGGCTTGGTGAGGTGGAAGACCACCTCGCGGTTGCTGGGCGTCTCGACCCGGTCGATGTCGTCGAGCAGCGACACCGGGCCGTTGGTGTAGTTGATGGTCCGCATCCGGTCGATGGAGAACTTCACGTCCTGCGCGGTCAGGTCGTGGCCGTTGGAGAACTTCAGGCCGCTGCGCAGGGTGCAGCGGTACTGCTCGTTCTGGGTGTCGCGGAAGCCGCAGGACTCGGCGGCCTCGGGCGCCACGGCGGTGCCGGTGCGGGGCAGCCGCATCAGCGTCTGGAAGGTGCTGCGCAACACGTTCCAGGCGTCGGTGTCGTACGCCTGCGCCGGGTCCAGCGGCGCGGGGGCCGCCTTGGTGGCCTCGATCTGCGAGGCGACGCCGACGACGATCGGCGAGCCGCCCGAGCCCGCGCCGTCGCCGTTGCCGCAAGCGGCGAGAGCCGGGGCGAGGAGACCGGCCAGCGCCGGTAGCACCAGGGTCTTGCGATTCATCGTCGGCAGGTTCCTTATCAGCGCAGAGGTGTTGCTCGCGTCGAGATTAGTAGGCACCGCCAGCGGCTCATCGACGTACGGAAGTTACATCGATAGGGCGGCGGGATAACGGGAACAGCGTGATCGATATCCGGACGGCGGAACGTATTGCGCGTTGCCCCATCAATCCGGACACTTACCCCCGTAGAAACCTCCGACGGGGCCCCCTGGATCACCCACTGAGCCCCCTGTCGACGGCTCGGCACGTGAGAAACGTCACGCATCCCAGCGCCCCGGCCGACCCGGGAATTCCCGGCGTATTCGTCACGGAAAATAAGCGGATCGCTGCCGTGAGTTTCCGGGCAATACGCGCAGCACGCTCAGTGCACGGCCCCTTTGCTTTCCGTGATGAGGGCCTGGAGAAAAGGAAGATCGACTTCTTCGAGGGAGCCGACCACGCTCCGTCCCGGAGCCGGCGGGATCGGGGTCACGGACGGCACCGCGACCACCCGGCAGCCGGCCGCCTCCGCCGCCCGCACCCCGGTGAGGGTGTCCTCGACGACGGCGCACCGGGCCGGGTCGACGCCCAGCCGGGCGGCGGCGGTCAGATACGGGTCCGGGTGCGGCTTGGTCCGCATCAGGTCGTCGCCGGCGACGGTGAGGCGGAAGTTCTCCGGGCCGAGGGAGTGCAGCATCCGCTCGATGACGGTCCGGTGCGAGGCGGAGACCAGCGCGGCGGGCACGCGGTGCGCGGCCAGCTCGGACAGCAGTCGGCGGGCGCCCGGCATCAGCGGGACGCCGCGGCCGATGCGGGCCACGAACGCCTCGTTGAGCAGGGTGCTCAGCTCCGTCAGGCCGATCTCGGCGCCGGTCGCGCGCAGCAGGTAGCCGGCGCTGCGGGACATGGGGCCGCCGACGACGACCTCGCGGTGGCTGTCGTCGAGGACGTGGCCGAGCCGGGCGAAGACCTCCGCCTCGGCCTCCCACCAGAAGCCCTCGGTGTCGACGAGGGTGCCGTCCAGATCGAGGAAGACGGCCTGGAGGGTCGCGGCTTCGGCCGTCCGGGTGCCGACTGCGGGGATGCTGCTGGTCATCCATCCACCTCCGTTGGGACGTCCCCGGAGGGACGAAAGGGCCGGCCGCCACCCCCGGCGGGGGGAAACGACCGGCCACTACCGGATCGACCAGTGTACGACCGTACGCGCCGGAACGCCCGGGGAGTGCGGAGGATCCGCTTCCGTGGGCGCTCCGGCCGGTTCGCCGTGCCACCGCAGGTCACCGCGGTCCCGGGGCTTGCCCGGGGCCCCGGTTACCGCGCGTTGAAGTACTTCGCCTCCGGGTGGTGGATGACGATGGCGTCGGTGGACTGCTCGGGGTGGAGCTGGAACTCCTCGGAGAGCTGGACGCCGATCCGCTCCGGCTGCAGGAGGTCGGCGATCTTGGCGCGGTCCTCCAGGTCGGGGCAGGCTCCGTAGCCGAGGGAGAAGCGGGCGCCGCGGTACTTCAGCGCGAACATGTCCTCGACGTCGGCCGGGTCCTCGCCGGCGAAGCCCAGCTCGCCGCGGACCCGGGCGTGCCAGTACTCGGCCAGCGCCTCGGCCAACTGCACGGACAGACCGTGGAGTTCGAGGTAGTCGCGGTAGGAGTTGGCCTCGAACAGCTCGGCGGTGGCCGCGCCGATCCTGGAGCCGACGGTGACCACCTGGAGGCCGACGACGTCGGTCTCGCCGGACTCCTCCGGACGGAAGAAGTCGGCCAGGCACAGCCGGCGGCCGCGGCGCTGGCGGGGGAAGGTGAAGCGGGTCCGCTCGGTGCCGTCCTCGTGGAGCAGGATCAGGTCGTCGCCCTTGGAGACGCACGGGAAGTAGCCGTGGACGACGGCCGCCTCCAGGAGGTTCTCGGTCTGGAGCTTGTCCAGCCAGCCGCGCAGCCGCGGCCGGCCCTCGGTCTCGACCAGTTCCTCATAGCTGGGGCCCTCGCCGGTGCGGGCCTGCTTCAGCCCCCACTGGCCCTTGAACAGGGCGCCTTCGTCCAGCCAGGAGGCGTAGTCGGCGAGCTGGATGCCCTTGATGACGCGGGTGCCCCAGAACGGCGGGGTGGGCACGGGGTTGTCGGTGGCGACGTCCGAGCGGACGGTGCCCTCCTCCGGCTCCGGCTCGGTGACCGTCGCGTCCCGCTTGGGCACCCGGCGCTGCTTGAGCTCGGGCAGGGTCGCGCCGGGCACGCCGCGCTTGACGGCGATCAGCGCGTCCATCAGCCGCAGGCCCTCGAACGCGTCGCGGGCGTAGCGGACCTCGCCCTCGTAGATCTCGTGGAGGTCCTGTTCGACGTAGGCGCGGGTGAGGGCGGCGCCGCCGAGGATGACGGGGTAGTCGGCCGCCATCTTGCGCTGGTTGAGCTCCTCCAAGTTCTCCTTCATGATCACGGTGGACTTGACCAGGAGCCCGGACATGCCGATGACGTCGGCCCGGTGCTCCTCGGCGGCCTCCAGGATCGCGGAGACGGGCTGCTTGATGCCGAGGTTGACGACGTTGTAGCCGTTGTTGGACAGGATGATGTCGACGAGGTTCTTGCCGATGTCGTGGACGTCGCCGCGGACGGTGGCCAGCACGATGGTGCCCTTGCCCTCGTCGTCGGACTTCTCCATGTGCGGCTCCAGATAGGCCACCGCGGTCTTCATGACCTCGGCGGACTGGAGCACGAACGGCAGCTGCATCTGGCCGGAACCGAACAGTTCGCCGACCACTTTCATACCGGCCAGCAGGGTCTCGTTGACGATGTCGAGGGCCGGACGCTCCGTCAGGGCCTCGGCGAGGTCGTCCTCCAGGCCGTTGCGCTCGCCGTCGATGATGCGGTGCTTGAGGCGCTCCTCCAGCGGCAGCGCGGCCAGTTCGGCGGCCTTGTCGGCCTTGAGGGACTTGGCGGTGGCGCCCTCGAAGAGCTCCATCAGCTTCTGCAGCGGGTCGTAGCCCTCGGCGCGCCGGTCGTAGATCAGGTCGAGGGCGCAGGTCACCTGCTCGTCGTCGAAGCGGGCGATCGGCAGGATCTTCGAGGCGTGCACGATGGCGGAGTCCAGGCCGGCCTTGACGCACTCGTCCAGGAAGACGGAGTTGAGGACGATGCGTGCGGCCGGGTTGAGGCCGAAGGAGATGTTGGACAGGCCGAGGGTGGTCTGGACGTCCGGGTGGCGCTTCTTCAGTTCGCGGATCGCCTCGATGGTGGCGATGCCGTCCTTGCGGGACTCCTCCTGGCCGGTGCAGATGGTGAAGGTCAGGCAGTCGATGAGGATGTCGGACTCGCGCACGCCCCAGTTGCCCGTCAGGTCCGCGATCAGCCGCTCGGCGATCTCGACCTTCTTCTCGACGGTGCGGGCCTGGCCCTCCTCGTCGATGGTCAGGGCGATCAGCGCCGCGCCGTGCTCGACGGCCAGCCGGGTCACCTTCGCGAAGCGGGACTCGGGGCCGGCGCCGTCCTCGTAGTTGACGGAGTTGAGCACGGCGCGGCCGCCGAGCTTCTCCAGTCCGGCCCGCAGGACGTCGACCTCGGTGGAGTCCAGGACGATCGGCAGGGTGGAGGCGGTGGCGAACCGGCCGGCCAGCTCCTGCATGTCGGTGACGCCGTCCCGGCCGACGTAGTCGACGCACAGGTCGAGCATGTGGGCGCCCTCGCGGATCTGGTCGCGGGCCATCTCCACGCAGTCGTCCCAGCGGCCCTGAAGCATCGCCTCGCGGAACTTCTTCGAGCCGTTGGCGTTGGTGCGCTCGCCGATCGCCAGGTAGGAGGTGTCCTGGCGGAACGGGACGGTCTGGTAGAGGGAGGCCGCGCCGGGCTCGGGGCGCACCTCACGGGCGGTGGGCGCCAGGCCCCGGACCCGCTCGACGACCTGGCGCAGGTGCTCGGGGGTGGTGCCGCAGCAGCCGCCGACCAGCGACAGCCCGTAGTCGGCGACGAAGGTCTCCTGGGCGTCGGCCAGCTCGGCGGCGGTCAGCGGGTAGTGCGCGCCGTCCTTGCCCAGGACCGGCAGGCCGGCGTTGGGCATGCAGGACAGCGGGACGCGGGAATGGCGGGCCAGGTAGCGCAGGTGCTCGCTCATCTCGGCCGGGCCGGTGGCGCAGTTCAGGCCGATCATGTCGATGCCCAGCGGCTCCAGTGCCGTCAGCGCCGCCCCGATCTCCGAGCCCAGCAGCATCGTGCCGGTGGTCTCGACGGTGACGGAGCAGATGATGGGCAGGTGGGTGCCGGTGGCCTCCAGGGCGCGGCGGGCGCCGAGCACGGCGGCCTTGGTCTGCAGGAGGTCCTGGGTGGTCTCCACCAGCAGGGCGTCCGCGCCGCCGGCGATCATGCCCTCGGCGTTCTGCTGGTAGGCGTCACGCAGGGTGCCGTAGGCGACGTGGCCGAGGGTGGGCAGCTTGGTGCCGGGGCCCATCGAGCCCAGGACGTAGCGCTGCTGGCCGGTGGCGGCGGTGAACTCGTCGGCGACCTCGCGGGCGATCCGGGCGCCGGACTCGGACAGCTCGAAGACCTGCTCGGGGATGTCGTACTCGGACAGGGCGGCGAAGTTGGCGCCGAAGGTGTTGGTCTCGACGCAGTCGACGCCGACCTCGAAGTACGCCTCGTGAACCGACCGCACGATGTCGGGGCGGGTGAGGTTGAGGATCTCGTTGCAGCCCTCCAGCTGCTGGAAGTCCTCCATGGTCGGGTCCTGTGCCTGCAGCATCGTGCCCATGGCGCCATCGGCGACCACGACCCGTGAGGCAAGCGCTTCGCGGAGTGAGGTGACGCGGGACGAGCTGGTGGACGCGGGCGAATTCGAAGCCATGGAAGTGCTCCCGTGGTTGCGACGGCTGTCGGCTTTGCACCCCTCCTGAAGAGGGCGCACCCGGCCAGCGTAGCTTCCGGGCCGAGAGAGGTGTTCCCCGTTCCACGGCGTGGACAGCGGTTCCGGAGGCCGGACCGGTCCGTCAGCCATGATCGTCGGCAGCCGGGCCCACTCCCCATGGTCGGCATGGGCCGATATCGTTCAGCATTGTCGAACCAGATTTTTCGGAGGTCGCCCGATGGCACGCACCATCCAGTCGCTGGAGCGAGCAGCCGCGATGCTGCGGCTGCTCGCAGGGGGAGAACGGCGGCTGGGCCTCTCCGACATCTCCTCCTCGCTCGGACTGGCCAAGGGTACGGCGCACGGCATCCTGCGCACCCTCCAGCAGGAGGGCTTCGTGGAGCAGGACGCCGCCTCGGGCCGCTACCAGCTCGGCGCCGAGCTGCTGCGGCTGGGCAACAGCTACCTGGACGTCCACGAGCTGCGGGCCCGCGCCCTGGTGTGGACCGACGACCTGGCCCGCTCCAGCGGGGAGAGCGTCTATCTCGGCGTCCTGCACCAGCAGGGCGTGCTGATCGTGCACCACGTCTTCCGCCCCGACGACAGCCGCCAGGTGCTGGAGGTCGGCGCGATGCAGCCGCTGCACAGCACGGCCCTGGGGAAGGTGCTGTCGGCGTACGACCCGGTGGCGCACAGCGAGGCCGTGGAGGCCGAGCGGGAGTCCTTCACCCCGCGGACGACGACCGGACTGACCGACTTCGAGGCGGTGCTGGACCTGACGCGGGCGCGCGGCTGGGCGGCGGACGTGGAGGAGACCTGGGAGGGCGTGGCCTCGATCGCGGCGCCGATCCACGACCGGCGGCGGATGCCGGTGGGCGCGGTGGGGGTCACCGGGGCCGTCGAGCGGGTGTGCCGCGACGGCGAACTGCGGCCGGAAATCGTCGCTGCTGTGAGGGATTGCGCACGAGCGGTCTCCCGGGACCTCGGGGCAGGGCGGTTCTGACCGGTTTTGCCCCAGATGTTCACCTAGATTTTTCGCCACAGAGCCCTTGACGGGGTCTAGGAGGTAAACAAAACTGCCGTTCGTCGGTCGGCATTGCCGAACACCTGACGGAAATAAGCGTTATGGTGTGGACTGCCGCGGGCCGACCAACGCCCTCTCGGAGGGTGCGGACCACCGGAGGGACCCGGGGTTCGCCTTCCCCTGGACGAAGGACAAAGGAGTCGCGGGTGTCCAGCTCCGACATCTTCATCAGCGAGACCATCGGTACCGCTGTTCTGATCTTGATGGGCGGTGGCGTGTGCGCCGCCGTCACCTTCAAGCGCTCCAAGGCGTTCAACGCCGGATGGGTCGCCATCGCCTTCGGGTGGGGCTTCGCCGTCCTGACGGGTGCCTACATCGCCGCCAAGTCCGGCGCACACCTCAACCCCGCCGTCACCATCGGTCTCGCGATCAAGGGCGGCATCGAGTGGAGCCAGGTGCCGGTGTACTTCGCCGGCGAGTTCCTCGGCGCCATGATCGGCGCGGTGCTGGTGTGGCTCGTGTACTACGGGCAGTTCCGGGCGCATCTGACCGACCCGGAGGTTCTGACCGGCCACTTCGGCGAGGAGGGCATGGTCGACCCGGCCGCCGCCCCGAAGGCCGGCCCCGTGCTGGGCATCTTCTCCACCGGCCCCGAGATCCGGAACGTGGTCCAGAACCTCGTCACGGAGATCATCGCCACCGCTGTGCTCGTGCTGTCGATCCTCACCCTCGGGCTGAGCGACAACGGCAAGGGCGTGGGCGCGATCGGCACACTGCTGGTCGCCCTGGTCGTCACCGGTATCGGCCTGTCTCTGGGCGGACCGACCGGCTACGCCATCAACCCGGTCCGCGACCTCGGCCCGCGCATCGTGCACGCGCTGCTGCCGCTGCCGAACAAGGGTGGTTCCGACTGGGGCTACGCCTGGATCCCCGTCGTGGGCCCGCTGATCGGCGGAGCCGTCGCCGGGGGCATCTATCAACTGGCGTTCGCCTGAGCCGCCCCGCCCACCACGCCCGCACCGACCCCTGGAGCACACCATGAGCGACACCCCCAGCACCTCCTCGCACGGCCACGGTCCATTCATCGCGGCGATCGACCAGGGCACCACGTCCAGCCGCTGCATCGTCTTCGACCGCGACGGCCGGATCGTCTCCGTCGAACAGAAGGAACACGAGCAGATCTTCCCGAAGCCGGGCTGGGTCGAACACGATGCCGCCGAAATCTGGAGCAACGTCCAACAGGTCGTCGCGGGCGCCATCGACAAGGCCGCACAGAGCAACCCCGGCTTCTCCCCTGACGACGTCAAGGCGATCGGCATCACCAACCAGCGCGAGACCACTCTCCTCTGGGACAAGAACACCGGCGAGCCGGTCCACAACGCCATCGTCTGGCAGGACACCCGCACCGACGCGCTCTGCCGGGAGCTGGGCCGCAACGTCGGCCAGGACCGCTTCCGCCGCGAGACCGGCCTGCCGCTGGCCTCGTACTTCGCCGGCCCGAAGGTCCGCTGGCTGCTGGACAACGTCGAGGGCCTGCGCGAGCGCGCCGAGCGCGGCGAGATCCTCTTCGGCACCATGGACTCCTGGGTCATCTGGAACCTCACCGGCGGCGTCAACGGCGGCCGGCACGTCACCGACGTGACCAACGCCTCGCGCACCCTCCTGATGAACCTGCACACCCTGCAGTGGGACGAGAAGATCCTCGCCTCCCTGGACATCCCCGCCTCGCTGCTGCCCGAGATCCGGTCCTCCGCCGAGGTCTACGGCACCACCGCCGACGGCGTCCTGGCGGGCGTGCCGGTCGCCTCCGCGCTCGGCGACCAGCAGGCCGCGCTCTTCGGCCAGACCTGCTTCGAGGAGGGCGAGGCCAAGTCCACGTACGGCACCGGCACCTTCATGCTGATGAACACCGGCCACCAGCCGGTGAACTCCTACAACGGGCTGCTGACCACGGTCGGCTACCGGATCGGCGACCAGCAGACGGTGTACGCCCTGGAGGGCTCCATCGCCGTCACCGGCTCGCTCGTCCAGTGGATGCGCGACCAGATGGGGCTGATCAACAGCGCGGCCGAGATCGAGACGCTGGCCAGCACCGTCGAGGACAACGGCGGCGCCTACTTCGTGCCGGCCTTCTCCGGCCTGTTCGCCCCGTACTGGCGCTCCGACGCGCGCGGTGTCATCGCGGGCCTGACCCGTTACGTCACCAAGGCGCACATCGCCCGCGCCGTTCTTGAGGCCACCGCCTGGCAGACCCGCGAGATCACCGACGCCATGACCAAGGACTCCGGCGTCGACCTGACCGCGCTCAAGGTCGACGGCGGAATGACCTCCAACAACCTGCTGATGCAGACCATCTCGGACTTCCTGGACGCACCCGTGGTGCGCCCGATGGTGGCCGAGACCACCTGCCTCGGCGCTGCCTACGCGGCCGGACTGGCCGTCGGCTTCTGGTCCAGCACCGACGAGCTGCGCGCCAACTGGCGCCGGGCCGCCGAGTGGACCCCCCGCATGGACGCGGCCACCCGTGACCGCGAGTACAAGAACTGGCTCAAGGCCGTTGAGCGGACCATGGGCTGGCTCGACGACGAGAGCTGACTGAGGAGCACATCATGAGCACCCTGCAGAGCGTCCCGGCCCTCGGGACGCACCCGGCCGCCGGTTCCCTGCCGAGCCGCGCCGAAACCCGGGAGCAGCTGTCCAAGGCGACGTACGACCTCCTGGTGATCGGCGGCGGCATCCTGGGCATCTCCACCGCCTGGCATGCCGCGCAGGCCGGACTGCGGGTTGCCCTGGTGGACGCCGGCGACTTCGCCGGCGCCACCTCCTCCGCCTCCTCCAAGCTGCTGCACGGCGGTCTGCGCTACCTGCAGACCGGTGCGGTCAAGCTGGTCGCGGAGAACCACTTCGAGCGGCGCGCGGTCTCCCGCGAGGTGGCCCCGCACCTGGCCAACCCGCTCACCTTCTACCTGCCGGTCTACAAGGGCGGCCCGCACGGCGCGGCCAAGCTCGGCGCGGGCGTCTTCGCCTACTCCGCGCTCTCCGCGTTCGGTGACGGCGTCGGCCACGTCATAAGCCCGGCCAAGGCCCAGCGCGACGTCCCGGAGCTGCGGACGGAGAACCTCAAGGCCGTTGCCGTGTACGGCGACGACCAGATGAACGACTCCCGGATGGCGCTGATGACCGTCCGCGCGGCGGTCGCCGCCGGCGCCACGGTCCTCAACCACGCCGAGGTCACCGGCCTGCGCTTCACCCAGGGCCGGGTCACCGGTGCGGAGCTCAAGGACCGCCTCGACGGAGCCGAGTTCGGCGTCAGCGCCCGCCTGGTGCTCAACGCCACCGGCCCGTGGGTGGACCACCTGCGCAAGATGGAGGACCCGAACGCGGCGCCCTCCATCCGCCTGTCCAAGGGCGCGCACCTGGTGCTCAAGCGCACCTCGCCCTGGAAGGCGGCGCTGGCCACCCCGATCGACAAGTACCGCATCACCTTCGCCCTCCCCTGGGAGGACATGCTGCTGCTCGGCACCACCGACGAGGAGTACGAGGGCGACCCGGCGGACGTCGCGGTCAACGAGAAGGACACCGCCCAGATCCTGGACGAGGCCGCCTTCTCCGTCCGCGACCAGCAGCTCTCCCGCGACCTGATCACCTACTCGTTCGCCGGTCTGCGGGTGCTTCCGGGCGGTCCCGGCGACACCTCGAAGGCCAAGCGCGAGACGGTCGTCACCGAGGGCCGCGGCGGGATGCTGTCGGTGGCCGGCGGCAAGTGGACCACCTTCCGGCACATCGGCCGCACGGTGATGAACAAGCTCGCCGCGCTGCCCGGCCACCCGCTGGCCGAGGACATGGAGCCGATCGCGCAGCTGCCGAAGAAGCTCCCGCTGCCCGGTATCGCCAACCCCAACGCGGTCGCCCACCGGCTGCTGGTGGACGGCGGCACGCCCGGCCCGCGGATGGCCGCCGACACCGCGCGGCACCTGGCCACCCACTACGGTTCGCTCTCCTTCGACATCGCCCGGCTGGCGAACGAGGACCCGGCGCTGGCCGAGCGGATCCACCCGGACGCCCCGGAGATCTGGGCGCAGGTCGCCTACGCCCGGGACCACGAGTGGGCCGAGACCGTCGACGACGTGCTGCGCCGCCGGACCACGCTGACCATCCGCGGCCTGGCCACGGAGGACATCCGCGCCCGGGTCAAGACCATGCTGGAGGACTGACGCTTCGTCAGAACACCGCACGGGTGAGGTGAGTCGGGGCGGTCCACGGGCCGCCCCGGCCCCTTTGCGGAGCACACCGCGGCGCGCGTCCCCCTCCGGGGCGCGCGCCGCGGCCGTCCGGCGGCACGGTGCCACACGGCCGACACGCCGCCGCAACGTCCGGCGCGCACAGTGGGAGGACCGCACAGCGGGAGGACCACCGCCGGGGTGGACTCACGCCGGAAGGACGCCATGAAATTCTCCGTGCTCTCCCTGATCGGCCATGCGCCGCACCCGCTGACCGGACAACTGGCCGCCCCCGCCGACCGGTTCGCCGAAGTCGTGGCGAGCGCCGAGGCGGCCGAGCGGCTCGGCTTCGACGCGTACGCCGTCGGCGAACGGCACGCCGGCCCCTTCCTCTCCTCCAGCCCGTCGGTGGTGCTGGGCGCGCTGGCCGCCCGGACGTCCCGGATCCGGCTGCTGACCGGGGTCACCGTCGTGGCGATCCTGGACCCGGTGCGGGTCGCCGAGGACTACGCGACGCTCGACCAACTCGCCCGCGGGCGGCTGGAGCTGGTCGTCGGCAAGGGCGCCGAGGCCGGGCACTTCGACCTCTTCGGCCTCGACGAGGAGCGGCAGTGGGACCTCCAGGCCGAGAAGTACGAGCTGCTGCGCCGGCTGTGGCACGAGGAGAACGTCGACTGGTCGGGCGAGTTCCGGCCGCCGCTGAAGAACGTCACGACCCTGCCGCGCCCCTACGACGGCCCGCCGCGGATCTGGCACGGCTCGGCCACCAGCCGCAACTCCCCCGAACTCGCCGCGAGGCACGGCGATCCGCTGTTCACCGCCAACGCGATCCAGCCGCGCGCCGCCTACGCCGCGCTGATCGCCCACTACCGCGAGCGGTTCGCGGCTTACGGGCACGACCCGGCCCGGGCCCGGGTGGCCGCGGGCTCCGGCGGGCTGCTGATCGCCGACAGCGAACGGCAGGCGATCGCCCGCTACAAGGACCTCTACGAGGCGCGGGTCGCACAGAGCTTCCGGCCGCACCTGGCGGGCCGGCCCGGCTACAACACCCCGTTCCGCACCATCGAGGACGCCATCGCGGACGGCCCGCAGCTGATCGGCTCGCCGCAGCAGATCATCGACAAGATCCTCGGCTGGCACGCGGTGTACGGGCACGACCTGCAGTCGCTCAGCGTCGACGGCTTCGGGCTGGACCACGCCGAACAGCTGGAGACCCTGCACCGGTTCGCCGAGGAGATCGCCCCCGTGGTCCGCCGCGAGGCGCCCAGCACGCTGTGGGAGGACGCGGCGGACGGCGCCCCGGAGGGCGGGGAGCGGCGGTGACCGCGGGCGCGACCGGGCGCCCGCGGCCGCCCGTCAGGCGGCGAAGCCGCCGTCGACCGCGAGCGCGGCACCGGTGATGTACCGGCCGCCGTCGCCCGCCAGGTGGGCCACCGTCGCCGCCACGTCCGCCGGCCGCCCGTAGCTGCCGAGCGAGGTCAACTGCGCCTGGAACGCGGCGTTCTCGCCGTCCGCGGGGTTCATGTCGGTGTCGATGGGCCCCGGGTGGACGAGGTTGACGGTGATGCCGCGAGGCCCCAGCTCCCGGGCCAGCGCCCTGGTCAGGCCGGTGAGCGCGGCCTTGCTCGTGGCGTAGAGGGAGCCGCCGGGGAAGGCCACCCGCTCGGCCAGGCAGCTGCCGATCGAGATGATCCGGCCGCCCTCGGCCAGGTGGGCGGCCGCGGCCTGGGCTGCCAGGAAGGGGGCGCGGACGTTGGTCGCCAGCACCCGGTCCACGGCGTCGAGCGCGATGCCCTCGAAGGGCGCGATGAGGCCCACGCCCGCGTTGTTGACGAGGATGTCCAGCCGTCCCATGCGGTCGGCCGCGGCGGCGACCGAGGCCCGCACCTCCTCCGGGTCCGCGGCGTCGGCCCGGAGCGCCCAGGCCCGCCCGCCGGCCTCCTCGATCTCCTCGACGACCCGGGCGGCCAGGTCGTCCCGGTCCCGGTAGGTCAGCGCCACCGCCGCCCCGTCGGCCGCCAGCCGCACCGCGATGGCCGCGCCGATGCCCCGGCTGCCGCCGGTCACCAGCGCCGCCCTGCCGGTCAGCGGGCGGGCGCCGGGCACCGGGCCGGCGGGCTCCGTGGCCATCGTGGCCGTCGTGGTCGTCGTGATTGCCGTCATCGTCCTCACCTGTCTCGCATCCAAATCCTCAGCAAAAGCACCGAGTTGAGGGACTCCAGCACGCTTTCGGCGTTTCCGGGGGCTTCCTCCGCGGTACGGCTCGATCCTCCGGCACGGCGGCGTGCGGCGCTGGCGGAATACGGACGGCCAGGCCGCGGAGCGGGCCGCGGGCCGCTCCGGGCCGTCCGCACACACGCTCGTAAAGGGGCTGCGGATCGGCCCCGGATAAGCCGTAGTCTTGGGAGCGCACGCAATGGAACTGCTGCCGGCGGCCGCCCCAGGCGGCCCGACCGGCCGGAAGGAGGGGCTGGGTGATCGAGCTGGAGGGGGTGCCCGAGCTGATCGACCCGGTCATGGTGGCCGCGTTCGAAGGCTGGAACGACGCCGGCGACGCCGCCTCCGCCGCGGTCGCCCACCTTGACCGGGAGTGGAAGGGCGAGGTCTTCGCCGCGCTCGACGCGGAGGACTACTACGACTTCCAGGTGAACCGCCCCACGGTCTTCCTGGAGAACGGCGTCCGCAAGATCACCTGGCCCACGACGCGGCTCTCCGTCGTCCGGGTCGGCGACGCGGACGGCAAGGGGAACCCCCGCGACCTGGTCCTGGTCCGCGGCATCGAGCCGAGCATGCGCTGGCGCTCGTTCTGCAACGAACTCCTCGGCTTCGCCCATGAGTTGGGCGTCGAGATGGTGGTGGTGCTGGGCTCGCTGCTGGGCGACACCCCGCACACCCGGCCGGTCCCGGTGAGCGGCGTCAGCTCCGACGCGGACGTGGCCCGCCGGCTGGATCTGGAGGAGTCCCGCTACGAAGGCCCCACGGGCATCGTCGGCATCCTCCAGGAGGCGTGCACACACGCCGGGGTCCCGGCGGTCAGTCTGTGGGCCGCGGTGCCGCACTACGTCTCCCAGCCGCCCAACCCCAAGGCCACCCTCGCCCTCCTCAACCGCCTGGAGGACCTGCTCGACCTGCGGATCCCGCTCGGCGAGCTGACCGAGGACGCCCGCGCCTGGCAGCTGGGCGTGGACCAACTCGCCGCGGAGGACAGCGAGGTCGCCGAGTACGTCCAGTCGCTGGAGGAGGCCCGGGACACCGCCGAACTGCCGGAGGCGTCCGGTGAGGCCATCGCCCGCGAGTTCGAGCGCTATCTGCGCCGCCGTGACCCGCAGGCCGGCCCCGGGGTGGCGAGCGAGGGCGGCGTCGCCGACGGCCGGGACGGCTCCTACCTCCGCGACACCACCAGCGGCCGCTCCCGGCACCCGCGCGCCACGCCCAAGGAGCCGCGCGAGCCCCGGCCGCCGGAGGAGTCCGGCCCCCCGAAGCCGTCCACCGGCCCGGAGGCCGGCGAGGGCACCGGGGACCGCGACGCGGGACCGGACGGCGGCCGCACCGAAGGCGAGGGCCCGGAGGACTCCGGCGCCGAGCGCTGACCGGCCGCCCGGCCGCGATCCGCCGGCACACGACGAAGGGGCGCCCCCGCCATTCCGGCGGGGGCGCCCCTCACGCATCCGGCCGCGACCGCGCGGCCGTCGTCCTTACAGCGCCACGCCCAGCAGCGCGTCCACCGCACGGGAGACGAGGCCGGGCGCGCCCTCGTCGGTGCCGCCGTCGGCCTCCTGCGCGGCGGCCCAGCGGTCCACCGCGGCCAGCGCGGCCGGCGCGTCCAGGTCGTCGGCCAGGGCGGCGCGGATCTCCGCGAGGAGGGCCTCGGCGGGCGGGCCGTCGGGGCGGGAGACCGCGGAGCGCCAGCGGGCCAGCCGGTCCTCGGCCTCCCGGAGCACCTCGTCGGTCCACTCCCAGTCGCTGCGGTAGTGGTGGGCCAGCAGCGACAGGCGGATCGCCGCCGGGTCGGTGCCGGCCCGCCGCAGCGCGGAGACGAAGACCAGATTGCCCTTGGACTTGGACATCTTCCGGCCGTTCAGCGCGACCATGCCGGCGTGCACATACGCCTGCGCGAAGGGGTGCCGGCCGGTCAGTGCCTGGGCGTGCGAGGCGCCCATCTCGTGGTGCGGGAAGGCGAGGTCGGAGCCGCCGCCCTGGACGTCGAAGCCCATGCCCAGGTGCTCCAGGGCGATGGCGACGCACTCGATGTGCCAGCCGGGCCGGCCGCGGCCCAGCGAGCCGCCGTCCCAGCTCGGCTCGCCGTCGCGGGCGGCCATCCACAGCATCGGGTCGAGCGGGTTCTTCTTGCCCTCGCGCTCCGGGTCGCCGCCGCGCTCGGCGGACAGCAGTCGCATCGCCTCGGCGTCCAGGCCGGAGACCTCGCCGAAGTGCGGGTCGGAGGCGACCGAGAAGTAGACGTCGCCGTCGAGTTCGTAGGCGGCACCGGCCTCGCGCAGCCGCTCGACCAGCGGGACGATGGCAGGTATCGACTCGACGGCGCCTATGTAGTGGCGCGGCGGCAGCATCCGCAGCGCCGTCATGTCCTCGCGGAAGAGGGCCGTCTCGCGCTCGGCGAGCGCGGTCCAGTCGTCGCCGGTCGCCACCGCCCGTTCCAGCAGCGGGTCGTCGACGTCGGTGACGTTCTGCACGTAGTGCACCTGACGCTTCGTGTCGAGCCACACGCGCTGGACGAGGTCGAACGCGTTGTAGGTCGCCGCGTGCCCCATGTGGGTGGCGTCGTACGGCGTGATGCCGCAGACGTAGATACGGGCGACGGGACCGGGGTCGAGGGTCACCCGTCCGCCGGTCGCGGTGTCGTGGATCCTCAGGTCGCGGCCCTGACCGGGCAGGGCGGGGACCTCAGAAGCGGGCCATGCATGCATGCATTGAGCGTAACCGGACGGATGTTCCACATACGAACCGGAGGGGCCTCTCTGGCCGGAAAGGCGGTCTTGCGGTTCGCGGCCGGATGTGCCAGACACATACGGCCGTTGGGCGGCCGGGGCCCGTGCCGGCTCAGACCGGCGGCCAGGGAATCGCCGGCCACTCCCCGCTCGGCTCCGGGTGGCGTCCACTGCTCAGCAGCCCCTCGACCCGCGCGCGCAGCGCCGCCAGCTCGGCGTCCGTGATCAGCTCCGCCAGCCGGGCGGCGAGCGGCGCGCCGTCGGCCAGCGCCGCCTTGAGGCCGTGCAGCACCTCCAGCGCCTCGTCGGGCAGCGGCTCCCCGGCCCAGCCCCACAGGAGCGTGCGCAGCTTGTCGGCCGAGTTGAACGTCACACCGTGATCGATCGCGAAGAACGCGCCACCGGCCCCGGGCAGCAGATGGCCGCCCTTGCGGTCGCCGTTGTTGATCACCGCGTCCAGGACGGCGAGCCGGCGCAGCCGGGGGTCGTCGGCGTGGACCAGCAGTGCGGTGCGGCCCGCGCCGATCTCCGCCCGGCCGACCGCCTTCCAGCCCGGCGCCGGCTCGTCCTCGGCGACCAGCGCCAGCAGCTCGGGCGCCTCGTCGGCGTCCCCGGGCGGCGCTATCCACTCCTGGACCATGCCGGTGCCGTACGGGCCGTCCCGCAGCACCGTGGTGGGGACGAGGTCCCAGCCGCAGGCCCGGGAGACCTCGTAGGCGGCGACCTCGCGCTGCGCGAGCGTGCCGTCCGGGAAGTCCCACAACGGGCGCTCGCCGGCGACCGGTTTGTAGACGCAGGCGGCGCTGCGCCCGTCGTGTTCGACGGTGCAGTAGAGGACGGCGTTGGAGGCGTCGGGGATCTGGCCGCGGACGGTCAGCTCGCCCTCGGCGAGCAGCTCCGGCGGCAGGCTTCCGACGGGCTCCTGCGGGGCCGCGGGGGCGGCTTCCGGGCCGGCCGGTTCGGCGAGGGGCTCCATGGGGCTCAGGCGTCCCGCCGGTATCCGTTCTGGCGCGGGCATACGTGTCCCTCCGGGTCGAGCGGCAGGCTGCACAGCGGGCACGGCGGGCGGCCGGCGTTGACCACGTCCAGCGCCCGCTTGGCGAACGCCCGGGCCATGGTGCCGGTCAGCCGCACCCGGAGCATCGGCGGGCCGTTCTCGTCGTCCTGGAGCAATCGCTCCTCGGCGTCGGCGAGGTCCTCGTCGCTGTCGGCCTCCAACTCGACCAGCGCCTGCGCCTCGACGATCATCCGCTCCTCGTCGCCGTCCCAGGCCAGGGCCATGGTGCCGACCCGGAACTCCTCCTCCACCGGCGTCTCCAGCGGCGCGGTGTCGGCCATCTCGGCCGGGGAGACGGCGGGCACCGGGGCGCTGCCGCCGCTGCGCCGCACGACTTCGTCCAGCAGCTCGTCGATCCGCTCGGCGAGCGCCGCCACCTGGGTCTTCTCCAGGGCGACGCTGGTGACGCGGCCGCTCGCGACGGCCTGGAGGAAGAAGCTACGGCGGCCAGGCAGCCCGACCGTACCGGCCACGAAGCGGTCCGGTAGGTCGTAGAAGAACACCTGACGGGACAACGTCCTGCTCCGATTCTCGACTGCTTGGGTCAGTGCGGTCGCTGCGGTCGCGGCGTCCCGGAGGGGGTACTGCGCGGATCACAGGGGCGTCGCGGGCAGCGCCGTCGCACCACCCTACTGCGCCGGCTGATCACGCTGCGCCCGCACCGCCTCCGATGGCCGCGTCCCGCTCGCTCCCGGCGTCGCCGTCCTCGCGGGGCATCAGCGAGGCGAGGTCGCCGGTGTCGCCGAGCCGTACGAGGTAGGGGCGCAGCCGGGTGTAGCGGACCACGGTCACCGAGCACGGCTCCACGGAGATCCGCTGGAAGAGGTCCAGGTGCATGCCGAGGGCGTCGGCGACCAGGGATTTGATGATGTCACCGTGCGAGCACATCAGGTAGGCCGCCTCGGCGCCGGAGGTCTCCTCGACCCGGGCGTTCCAGTCCCGGACCGCGGCCACCGCGCGGGCCTGCATCTCCCGCATCGCCTCGCCGCCGGGGAAGCCGGCCGCGGAGGGGTGCTGCTGGACGGCCTCCATCAGCGGTTCGTCGGCCAGCTCGGCGAGCTTGCGGCCCGACCAGTCGCCGTAGTCGCACTCGGTGATCCGCTCGTCGGTCTCCAGCCGCAGCCCGGGGCGGGCCTCCAGCAGCGGCGCCAGGGTCTCCCGGCAGCGCTGGAGCGGGCTGGTGACGGCGAGCGCCAGCGGGACGCCCGCGAGCCGGGCGGGCAGCGCCGCGGCCTGGGCGGCGCCCCGCTCGTCGAGGGCGACCTTGGGAGTCCGGCCGGCGAGCACGCCGGAGGTGTTGGCGGTGGAGCGGCCGTGCCGCACCAGGATCAGCGTGGGCATGCCCGCCACCCTAGATGAGAGAGTCCAAAGTCCCGCCTGTCGGGCGGGAAGGTCCCGGGCCGGGTGGGCTTCCCTGGCAGGGGCCCCTGGCACGGGCGAGAATGCCTGGTGTGATCGTGGACTGCGCCATCTACCGCGAGGGCCGCCGCCATGAGTGCGCGCGGGACTTCTCCCGCGCGCTGGCCGCGGCGCGGGCGGAGGGGCACTCCTTCCTGTGGCTGGGCATGTACGAGCCGACCCAGCACGAGTTCGACCAGGTCAGCAGCGAGTTCGGGCTGCATCCGCTGGCTGTGGAGGACGCCCTCAAGGCGCACCAGCGGCCCAAGCTGGAGGTCTACGACGACTCGGTGTTCGTGGTGCTGAAGCCGATCACCTACGACGTCACGGCCGACACCGTGACCGCCTCGGAGCTGATGGTCTTCGTCGGCGACTCCTTCGTCGTCACGGTCCGGCACGGTACGGCCAGTCCGCTGGCGGCGGTCCGTGCGCGGCTGGAGCACCATCCGGAGATCCTGCGGCACGGCCCCGGCGCGGTGCTCTACGCGATCAGCGACGCGGTGGTGGACCACTACATCGAGGTCGCCGGCGAACTCCAGGTGGACATGGAGGAGTTGGAGGCGGAGGTGTTCGCGCCGATCCGCCGGGAGGCCCGGGGCACCGCCGCCCAGATCTACGCGTTCAAGCGCGAGGTGCTCGAATTCCGCCGGGCCACCGTCCCGTTGGTCGAACCGATGAACCGTCTGCAGAACCCCGGGGTGCCGTTCGTGCACGACCACGCCCGGCCGTTCTTCCGGGACGTCGGCGACCATCTGACCCGCGCCAACGAGTCGGTGGAGTCCCTGGACCGGCTGCTGTCGGACATCCTCGCCGCCCATCTGGCGCAGATGGGCGTCCGGCAGAACGACGACATGCGCAAGATCTCGGCGTGGGCCGCGCTGGCCGCGGTGCCCACCCTGATCGCGGGCATCTACGGCATGAACTTCAGCGACATGCCGGAACTGAAGTGGCCGCTGGGCTATCCGCTGATCCTGCTGCTGATGGCCACCATCGAGGTGCTGCTCTACCGGCTGTTCAAGCGCCGCGGCTGGCTGTGAACGGGGCGGAGGGGCGCGGCGCTCAGGCGAACTCCGGCGCGGTGGCGGCCGGCCCGCCCAGCGCGTTCCGTCGTGCGGGCATCGCGAGGCTGACCATCCGCCGCCAGCCGAACAGCCGCTCATAGCCGTAGAACGCCATGATCCCGGCCCTGATCAGCGTCGATCTGCTCCGGGACCAGCCCAGGATGCGGCCCATCCGCGCCATCACGGCCAGGCTGACGTCCCGGTGGACGGCGATCTCGGCGAGCGCGCACTGCCGCAGGGTCCGCTGGATGGCGCGCCCGTGGCCGGCCCGGGCCAGCCGCAGCAGTTCCTCGTGGCAGTACGCGAGGTGGTTCTCCTCGTCGTGGCAGATCATCCGGACCGCCCGGCCCACCTCGGGGTGGTCGCCGAAGTGCTTCCGGAGCAGCAGCATCTGCTCCGCGGCGCGCTGCTCGGTGACCCGGCTGTGCGCGAGGTAGGCGATGATGTCCCGTTCACCGAGCGGCTCTTCGCGGCGGAGCTTGTTGTGGGCCAGTCCGGTGCCGCGCCGCTCCAGCAGCATGGTGTAGTCGGTGGCCTCGGGGACCTCGACGGGCGTCAGGCCGCGCCTGCGGAGCAGGGCGCGGAAGATCCGGCCGTGCTTGTCCTCGTCGGCGCCGTGCCGGGCGACCTTGGGCGCCAGGTCCCTGTGGGACTCCGGCAGCAGTGCGGCGATCCGCCCGTTCTCCCAGCCGCCCTGGGTCTCCCCACGGGCCGCGATGGAGCAGAAGAGGCGGTAGGCGGCGTCGTTGTCGACGATCTCCTGGAACAGGCTCCTGGCCGAGAACATCAGCGTCACCTCCGAACGGACACACCCGTGCTCGGAGAGTCAAATGCCGTATTCCGCCCATGGCAACCGGGGGCGCGGCCCGCTGCGCCCGTTCGCCTGACGCGCCCGGCGCGGGCCCCGTAACCCGCCCGTCCCTGGGGCGTTGAGTTCCGTGACGGCCGTGGCGGGGAAGACCCCCGAGCCCCCACCACGGCCGTAGTGCTTCTCCGGCCCGGCGCCTTCCGCGCCGGGCTTTCGTGTGCGCGGTGCTACGCCAGGCCGGACCGCTCCAGCGCCTCGGTGCCGGCGCGGAGCGCGGCCAGCCGCTCCTCCAGGGTGAAGCCGGCGGGCGTCACCGTCAGGGTGGTCACGCCGGCCGCGGCGTACGCCTGCATCCGCTCGGCGATCCGGTCGACCGAGCCGAGCAGGGTGGTCTGGTCGATCAGCCGCTCGGGGACGGCCGCGGCGGCGGCGTCCTTGTCCCCGGACAGGTACTTGTCCTGGATCTCGGCGGCCTCCTTCTCGTACCCCATCCGCTGTGCCAGCTGGTTGTAGAAGTTCTGCTTCCGGCTGCCCATGCCGCCGACGTAGAGCGCGGTGTACGGGCGGAAGAAGTCGGCGAGCGCGCTGATGTTCTTGTCGTCGCCGAGGGCCAGCGGCAGGGTGGGGCAGACGTCGAAGCCGTCCATGGTTTTGCCGACGGCCTCCCGGCCCGCCCGGAGGTGGGAGATCGTGGTCTCCTCCAGGTGGTCGGCGGAGGGGAAGATCAGCAGGGCGCCGTCCGCGATCTCACCGGTCTGCCGGAGGTTCTTGGGCCCGATCGCGGCGATGTAGAGCGGGATGTGCTCGCGCTGCGGGTGCACGGTGAGCTTCAGCGGCTTGCCCGGGCCGCCCGGCAGCGGCAGCGTCCAGTGCGCGCCCTCGTAGGAGAGCCGCTCGCGGGACATGGCCTTGCGGACGATCTCCACGTACTCCCGGGTGCGGGCCAGCGGCTTGTCGAACTTCACGCCGTACCAGCCCTCGGAGACCTGCGGGCCGGAGACGCCGAGGCCGAGCCGGAAGCGGCCGCCGGAGAGCGAGTCCAGGGTCGCGGCGGTCATCGCGGTCATGGCGGGTGTACGGGCCGGGATCTGGAAGATCGCCGAGCCGACGTCGATCCGCTCGGTCTGCGCGGCCACCCAGGAGAGCACCGTGGGGGCGTCGGAGCCGTACGCCTCGGCCGCCCAGCAGACGGCGTAGCCGAGGCGGTCGGCCTCCTTCGCCACCGCGAGATTGTCGGAGTCCATGCCGGCGCCCCAGTAGCCGAGGTTGATGCCAAGCCTCATGCCGCTCCCCTTACCCATCAGTAACGTCGCTGTTCCGGGGACTCTAGCGTGCGGGTGCGGGGATCGTCACCGGTGGGCCGGAGCCCGGTCCGGGCACGGCCGGGCGACGGTTGTCCACAGGTCCCCTGCTCGCGGGGCCCGGCGCGTAGGGTCTGGCTCATGGAGCAAAGGCACCTCGGCCGCACGGGCCTGCGGGTGTCCCGCCTCGGGCTGGGCACCCTCAACTGGGCGCGCGACACCGGCGAACAGGACGCCGCCGAACAGCTCAAGACGTTCTGGGAGGCCGGCGGCACGCTCGTCGACACCGCCGACATCTACGCCGACGGCGGCGCCGAGTACCTCCTCGGCCGGCTCATGGAGGGCCTGGTGCCGCGCATGGACCTGGTCGTCGCCACCAAGGCCGGCAGCGTCCTGGCGCCGGACCGCCGGGTGGACGGCTCCCGCCGCCATCTGCTCGCGGCCCTGGACGCCTCCCTGGAGCGCCTGGGCACCGACTATGTGGACCTCTGGCAGCTGCACGCCTTCGACCCGCACACCCCGCTGGAGGAGACCCTCCAGGCGCTCGACCTGGCGGTGGCGAGCGGCCGGGCACGCTATGTGGGCCTGGCGGGCTTCTCCGGCTGGCAGCTCGCCAAGGCCGCCACCTGGCAGCTGGCCGCGCCCGGCGTCCGCAACCGGCTGGCGAGTGCGCAGCTGGAGTACTCCCTCCTCCAGCGCGGCGTCGAACGGGAAGTGCTGCCCGCCGCCCGGGACTTGGGCCTGGGGCTGCTCCCGTCGTCCCCGTTGGGCCGCGGGGTGCTCACCGGCAAGTACCGCCATGCCACCCCGGCCGACTCCCGGGGCGCCTCGGAGCATCTGGCACCGTTCGTGGCGCCCTATCTGGACGAGACCGCGGGCCGGATCGTCGACGCGGTCGCCACCGCCGCCGACGGGCTGGCCGTCACGCCCCTTCAGGTCGCGCTCTCCTGGGTCCGCGACCGCCCCGGCGTGACCGCCCCGATCCTCGGCGCCCGCACCGCGCCGCAGCTCAGAGCCGCATTGTCAGTGGAGGCGCTTAGTCTTCCTGACGAGATCCGCCGGGCGCTGGACGATGTGTCGGCTCCGGTGCACCACTATCCCGACCACGACTGGAGCACGCTGTGAGTACCGACCGCGCCGGCGACAACCCGCCCGAGCAGGAGGCCGCCGCGCCCGGGGGCGGCCCGGGCGGCGAGTCCGGCGGCGGCGCCGACGGCACGGCACAGCCCGGCCCGGCCGCGTCCGTGGCGGCACTGGCGGCGGCGGTGCGGGCCGTGGAGAGCGGTGAGCGCTCCGCCGCGTCGTTCTTCGCCGAGACCCCGAAGCCGGCCGCCAAGGCCCCCGCCGCCCGGCCGGCACGGGACGGCGCGCCCGGCCCGGAGGGCACCGGCGGCCCGAGCCGGGCCCCGCAGCCGGCACCGGCGGGCCCGGTCCCCGAGGCGGCCGCGCCACGGCCCGCCGGTCCGCCGCCCGCCCCGCCCCGCCCGGCCGTCCCGGATTCCGGCGCCCAGGGTGCCGCCGCGGGCCCCACGGTCCCGGCGGCCCGGCCCGCCGTCGCCCCGGCCCCCGGCATCGAGGGCGTCCGGCAGGTGCTGGCCGCCGGCGGCGCCCCCGAGGCGCTGGCCGAGCGGGCCACGGAGGTGCTCGGCCAGCAGGCCGCCGAGGCGCTCACCGAGGACCCCTGGCAGCTGCTCGCGGTGCCCGGGGTGCGCCCCGAGCAGGCCGACGGCTTCGCCCGGGCGCTGCTCGGCCCCGCCTGCGGCCCCGGCGACGAGCGGCGCGCCCAGGCGCTGATCGGCTGGCTGCTGGAGCAGGCCGCGGTCGCCGGCCACTCCGCCCTGGAGGCGTCCGCGCTGCGCGCCGCCCTTGCCCAACGCGCCGTACCGGATCCGGACGCCGCCCTCCAGAGCGCCATCGCGGACGGCGCGGTGCTGGTCTTCCAGGACGCGCTGGAGACCCCGGGCCGCCCCCGGGCCTCGGCGGAGGACGACGAGGAGCAGCCGGTCCGTCTGCTGCTCGGCCTGGACCGGCTCGCGATGGCCGAGGAGAGCGTCGCCGACGGCCTGGCCCGGCTGCTGAACACCTTCGAACCGCCGGCGGACGAGCCGACGGACGGCACGGCGGACGAGCCGACCGACGGCACCGCGGACGTGGCTGCGGACGCCGCCGCGGACGTGGCGGACGTGACCGAGACTGCGGACGACGCGACGGCGGGCTCCGGAGCGGACGGGCAGGGACCGCCCGCCGAGGACACCGAGGCCGCCGAGGCCGCGGACACCACGGGCGCGACAGACGCCACGAACACCGCGGACGCCTCAGAGGCCACAGACGCCCACGACACCCCGGGCCCCCGACCCCACCCCACCGCCGACGCCTGGGCGCAGGCCGCGGCGGCCGCGCCCTCGTCCTCCGCCGCCGAGCTGATCCGGACCGTCGCGCACAGCGGCCTGGTGGCCCACACCGGCGGCGAGGCGGCCCGCGCCGAGCCCGCCGCGCTGGTCGCCGCGGCCCGCGCCCTCGGGCTGCGGGCGTTCGGCGCCGCGCACACCGCCGACGGCCGCCGACGGCTCGCCGCGCAGCTCGCCGAGGCCGCGCCGGACGCCGCCCCCGGGGAGCCCGCCACACCGGCCGCGCCGGCGCCAGCGGTGACCGTCGCCGGTCTGCTGTCCGGCCGGGAGGGCCCCGGGCGGGACGCGGACGGCGCCCTCGCCCTCGACCTGCTGGTCGTACTGGACGCCCCGCAGCTGGACCTGGAGACCGCCGCCCTGCTCGTCGAGTCGCTCACCGACGGGACGCGCCTGGTGCTCAGCGGCGACCCCGGCGTCCTGTGGTCGGCGGGCCCGGGGCGGCTCTTCCAGGACGTCCTGCAGTCCCGGTTCTGCCCCCAGATCGCCTCCCGCACCCCCGACTTCGGCCCGATCGGCGAGCTGGTGTCGGGCATCGGCGTCGGCGAGCTGACCGAGGTCGAAGCGCCCGGCAAGGAGGTGGTCACCGTCCCGGTGCGGGACGCCCACGAGGCGGTGCACCGCACGGTCCAGCTGGTCGCCGACTCGGTGCCCCGCGCGCTGGGCATCCCCGCCGAGCAGACCCAGGTCATCACCGTCGGCCACGGCGGCGCGGCCGGCACCCGCGCACTGAACGCCGCACTCAAGGAGCGCCTCAACCCCGGCCCCGGCCGGTTCGGCGGCTTCGACCCCGGCGACCGCGTCGCCTACTCCCCCACGCCGGGCCGTACGCTCCCCGGCACGGTCACCGGCGCCGACGCCGACGGCCTGCACCTGGAGTGCGACGGCACCGCCGTGGTCGTCCCGCGCGAACAGGTCGGCTCCGGCACGGTCCGGCACGGCTGGGCGCTCACCGCCCATCAGGCGGCCGGGTCACGCTGGCCCGCCGCGGTCGTGGTGCTCCCCGGCGACGCCGCCGGCGGCCTGACCCGCGCCTGGGCCTACACCGCCTTCAGCCGCGGCGAACGGCATCTGTCGGTGGTCCAGGGCGTCGGCCCGGCGCTGTCCCGCGCGGTCGCCGAGGTCCCCGCCAAGGAGCGCACCACCCGGCTGCGGACGCTGCTGCGGACGCAGACCGAGGAGCAGTCCGAGGACTGACCCGCCGCCCGGCCCGGGGATTCCCGGCGAGGGGCCCGCGGGGCGGCGGCGCACCGGCCGTCCGTCCCGCGGGCCCCGTCCGCCGCGCCTCACCGGCTCCGGTCGGCCGGCTCCAGCAGATCGTCGTCATCGTCGTCGTCGAGTTCCTCGTCGAAGACCGAGCTGACGTCGAAGCGGCACACCACCCGCTGCGGATCCGCCTGGTCGAACGGCGCGGAGAGCCACTCCCCCGGCTCGGCCGGCTCGTCGACGGCCGCCACCCACAGCGTGGAGTCGCCCTCCTCCAGGCCGAACTCCTTGTGCCGGGAGGCGATCTCGTCCGGTTCGTACTCCCCGAAGAGCACACCGAGCGCGGCGTACACACTGCTGCCGACGAGCGTGGCGGCGTCGGGGGCGTTGCCCGTGGCATCGTCCGCGGCGTCCGGGTCCAGGGCCGCGATGCGCTGTGCCTGATGCAGCAGCCGCTGCGGATGGGCGACGGTGTAGTCGCGCCGGATGAGCACGCTCAGCGCGCTCGGTTCCTCGGGCCCCGCATAGGCGGGCAGCGCGTCGTTCCCCGGGATCTCGAAGGGGGTGACCTCGTCGTAGGCGTCGTAGAGCAGCTCGTCATAGCGCTCGGCAGCCGCGGCGACTTCGTCGAACGCGGCGTAGACGGCGGGATCGTCCGCCCCCGTGCGGCGTTCGACCGCGTCGAGGTGACGGTCCAGCGCGGCTTTGACCGCCTCAGCGGCGGCACGTACCTCGGCAGCGGAAGGCTGCGCAGCATCAGACATAGTGCAGACGCTATCCGTACCGGGGCCGGTCCCGCACAATAGATGCGATGCCGGAATACGAATTCTGCGATGTGTATGTGCCTCGGGGCGTCTCCCGCAAGGCCGCCACACGCCTGCTGACCGACCATGCCGAGTACGGGCACTGGGAGTTGGACCGACTTCGTCTCAATCCCGACGGCAGTCGCCGGGTGCGGCTGCGTCGCCGGATCATCCGCCAGCTGCGCGCCACGTGGTGAGCCCGGGGACGGTGTGAGTACGGCAGAGCGGGCCCGGTCGAGGACGGGGCCCGCTCCGTCGTGCGTTCCTACGGGGTGCCGCTGATCACCTACGGGCGGTGCGCGCCCGGCGGTAGAGCACGGCTCCCCCGAGCAGCATGCCCGCGCTGACCGGGATCGCGTAGCCCAGCGTCCCGGCACCGGTGTGCGCGAGCTGTGCTCCGTTCCCCGGCGCCGTCACGTGGTGGCTGCCCGTGTGCGTCGCCGGGCCGCCCGGCGACTGCGGGGTGCCGGGCCGCGACCCGTGCGCCCCGCCCGGCCCGTGCGGGTGCCCCGGCTGCTGGGGCGTACCCGGGTGTCCCGGGTGACCGGGCTGGCCTGGGTGACCGGGCTGACCCGGGTGACCGGGCTGACCCGGGTGTCCCGGCTGACCGGGCTGCCCCGGCTGACCCGGGTGTCCCGGCTGACCGGGCTGACCCGGCTGACCCGGCTGACCCGGGTGTCCGGGGTGGTGCGAACCGCCCCCGGGGTGGTGCGGGTGGCCCGGGCCCCCCGGCGAGGTGTTGTCGCAGTCGTTGCCGAAGGACGGGTTCAGCACGCCGACCGCGTCGACGCTGTTGCCGCAGACGTTGACCGGGACGTCGACCGGCGCCTGGATGGTGTTGCCGGAACCGATGCCCGGCGAGTGCGCCGCCCCACCCGTCGCGCTGGCGCCACCGGGCGTCCGCCGGTGCTTGCCGTGACCGTGGCCATGGCCGTGGTCGTGGCCATCGGACCCGTTCGCGCACTTGTTGCCGAACGCCGGGTTGAGCGCGCCGACGACGTTGACGGTGTTGCCGCAGACGTTGATCGGGGCGTCGATGGGGGCCTGGATGGTGTTGCCCGAACCGATGCCCGGCGAGTGCGCCGTGCGGCCCGCGGCACCGGAGTCCGCGTACGCGGCTCCGGCGGCCATGGCGAGCGCGCCGCCCGCGGCCGCCATGGTGATCAGCCCTTTTCTCGCGACCTGCCTCATTGGTGTTCCCCTGCCTAGTGCTTTACAGGAATGCGGGCGGATGGCCGCCGGCGGAGGTGAGAGCACGCTCCGCGGACTGCCTCCTGAGGAGGGGCACCCACCCGCGAGAATGCCCAGCGGCTCCGGAATGTCGGAGGGACATTCCGGAGCCTGACTGGGCCGGGCCCGAAAATCGGGCCGGAAAGGCCGTCGATAACGTCAGTGGTTCACACAGAAGTTGCCGAAGGACGGGTTCAGCAGGCCGACCACGGAGATCGTGTTGCCGCACGCGTTCACCGGAACGTGTACCGGGGCCTGGACGACGTTGCCGGACAGCACACCCGGGGAGCGCACCGCGGCGCCCTGGGTACCGGAGTCGGCGACGGCCAGACCGGCGCCGGCGAGTACGACGCCACCGGCAACCGCTGCTGCGGCTACGACCTTCTTGATCATGGTTCCTCCTTGTAGGCAATGCGATCCCAGCCGCGGACCGCACCCACGTCAACGGAGATCAGGCTCATGAAGCTACGAACACATCGCAGCGTTCATCCTTTTCAGCGAAGCCAACCCCAAAGGCAGGGATTTCAGGCCGACTTCACGTTAGGCGCATGCCTTCACAGGACGAACCCCCAAGCCACACAAGGCCGATGCGCTCTACTCCACTTCTGGCCTCTCCACCTCCCCACCTCTCTCCCTCTCTCCCTCTCTCCCGCTCCGCCTCAACTCTGGTCGATGAACCGGTCGAGCACCCGCACCCCGAACTTCAGCCCGTCCACCGGAACCCGCTCGTCCACGCCGTGGAACATCCCGGCGAAGTCCAGCTCCGGCGGCAGCTTCAGCGGCGCGAACCCGAAGCCCCGGATGCCGAGATCGTCGAAGGACTTGGCATCCGTCCCCGCGGAGAGCATGTACGGCACGGCCCGCGCGATGGGGTCCTCGGCCTGGAGCGCCGACTGCATCGCGTCCACCAGGGCACCGTCGAAGGTGGTCTCCAGCGCCTTGTCCGCGTGAAGGTCCTCGCGCCTGACCCGCGGGCCCAGGAGCCGGTCCAGGTCGGCCAGGAACTCCTCCTCGAAACCGGGCAGGAAGCGGCCGTCGACGTGAGCAGTGGCCTCGCCAGGGATCACGTTGACCTTGTAACCGGCGCCCAGCTGCGTGGGGTTGGCGGTGTTCCGCATCGAGGCACCGATCAGCTTGGCGATCCCGCCGAGCTTGGCCAGCGTCGCGTCCATGTTCTCCGGGTCCAGCTCGGTGCCCAGCGCGTCCCCCAGCTCGTCCAGGAAGGCCCGCAGGGTCTTGGTCACCCGCACCGGGAACTCGTGCCGCCCCAACCGGCCTACGGCCTCGGACAGTTCGGTGATGGCGTTGTCCCGGTGGATCATCGAACCGTGCCCGGCCGAGCCGGCCACGGTCAGCTTCATCCAGTGCATGCCCTTCTGGGCCGTCTCCACGAGATACAGCCGCAGGTTCTCGTTGACGGTGAACGAGAAGCCGCCGACCTCGCTGATCGCCTCCGTCACTCCCTCGAACAGCTCCGGGTGGTTATCGACGAGGTACCGCGCGCCGTACGTACCGCCCGCCTCCTCGTCGGCGAGGAACGCCAGCACGATGTCCCGCGGGGGCTTGCGCCCGGTGCGCAGCCGGTCGCGCACGACGGCCAGCGTCATCGCGTCCATGTCCTTCATGTCGACCGCGCCCCGGCCCCACACGCAGCCGTCCGCGATCTCCCCGGAGAACGGGTGGTGGGTCCAGTCGTCGGCGTTGGCCGGCACCACGTCGGTGTGGCCGTGGATCAGCAGGGCGGGCCGCGAGCGGTCCTCGCCCTCGATCCGCGCGACGGTCGAGGCCCGCCCCTTGTGCGACTCGAAGATCTGCGGCTCCAGGCCGACCTCGGCGAGCTTCTCGGCGACGTACTCGGCGGCGGCGCGCTCCCCCGGCCCCGAGTGATCGCCGTAGTTGCTGGTGTCCATCCGGATCAGGTCCCGGCACAGGTCGACGACCTCGTCCTCGCCGGTGACCGTGCGTGCCGGCTGCGACTCGCTCATGCCCGGACCTCGCTTCGCCCGGCCCGGCCGGCGCAGGGCCCGCACCTCTCCATGGATCGCTCGCGAAGCTCGCTCACACTGCCTCCTCTTCGTTCACGGCCGCGGCGCACCCAAGAGCACCCCGCGGCGGGGTCCACCGCCATCCTCCACCCGGCGCCCGCTCCACCCAAGGCCGCAATACGCCCGACATGTGCGGTTCACAGCCACCGCGGCCGCTCCGGACCAGGCGTGATCGACCACCCCCGAACGTTTGCTATTGTTTTCCTCGTCGGAACGGCCCGGAGGCCGCAACGACAGACACCTTGTCCGGGTGGCGGAATGGCAGACGCGCTAGCTTGAGGTGCTAGTGCCCTTTATCGGGCGTGGGGGTTCAAGTCCCCCCTCGGACACCACAGACAAAAGACCTCGGATCTTCGAATCCGGGGTCTTTTGGCGTTTTGGGACGCTGAGTCGGTGCGTTGCCGGGGTTCTTCGCCGGCGGTGGTCGCGTCCGGTGTGCGGAATTTCCGTGCGGAGCTGCGGGGCGCGTGCGTAGGGTGCCCCCGTTCACGGTGGGTGAGAGGGGTTGTGGGCGGTGCTGATCTTTGATGCGGATGACACGTTGTGGGAGAACAACGTGATCTTCGAGCGGGTGATCGACGAGTTCACGGGGTGGTTGGCCGGGCCGGGGGTGGACCGGCGGGCGGTGCGGGGCGTGCTGGACGGGATCGAGGCGGCGAACGCGGTGAGGCTGGGGTACGGGAGCCGGGTGTTTCTGCGGAGCCTCGGGGAGTGTCTGGAGCGGGTGCGGGGGCGGGCGGCCACGGCGGCGGAGCGGGCGCGGATCGCCGGCTGGGGGGCGGCGTTCGCCGGGGACCGGGTGGAGCTGATCGCGGGGGTGGCGGAGACGCTGGCGGAGTTGGCGGGGCGGCACGAGTTGCTGTTGCTGACCAAGGGGGACGCGGAGGAGCAGCAGCGGAAGGTGGCGGCGTCGGGGCTGACCGGGCACTTCCGCGGGGTGCACATCGTGCCGGAGAAGAACGTGGCCACCTACGAGGAGCTGACCCGGGCCTACGGGCTGGTGCCGGAGCGGACGTGGATGATCGGGAACTCCCCGAAGTCGGACATCCTGCCGGCGCGGTCGGCGGGGCTGAACGCGGTGTACATCCCGCACGACCACACGTGGGTGCTGGAGCACGAGGAGCTGGATCCGGGGGATGCGAAGGTGCTGCGGCTGGGGGCGTTCGGGGAGTTGGTGCGGCACTTCTAGGGCCGGTTCGGCGCCGGCCCCGGAAGTGGCCCCGGGGGCGCTGGTGGTGTGGGTCAGAGGGGGTCGATGGGGGTGAGGGTGCCGGATTCGAGGGTCAGCCAGCGGGTGAGGGAGAGTTCGCGCAGGAAGCGGGGGTCGTGGCTGACCACGAGGAGGGCGCCCTCGTAGGAGTGCAGGGCGGTGACCAGGCTGCGGACGGAGGACATGTCGAGGTTGTTGGTGGGTTCGTCGAGGAGGAGGAGCTGGGGGGCCGGTTCGGCGAGCATCAGGGCGGCCAGGGCGGCCCGGAAGCGTTCGCCGCCGGAGAGGGTGCCGGTCTGCTGGTCGGCGCGGGCGCCCTTGAAGAGGAAGCGGGCGAGGCGGGCGCGGATGCGGTTGTTGGTGGCCTCCGGGGCGTAGCGGGCGACGTTCTCGACGACGGTGAGGTCGTGGTCGAGGACCTCGTCGAGGCGTTGCGGGAGGAAGCGGTGCGGGACGTGGACCTCGGCGGTTCCGGCGCTCGGCGGGAGGTCGCCGGTCAGGGTGCGGAGCAGGGTGGTCTTGCCGGAGCCGTTGCGGCCGGTGAGGGCGATCCGCTCGGGGCCGCGCACGTCCAGGTCGGCGCGGGTGCCGTGGCGGGTGCGCAGACCGGTGACGGTGAGGACGGTGCGGCCGGGCGGGACCGCGGTGTACGGGAGGTCGATGCGGATCTCGTCGTCGTCGCGGACGGCTTCGGCGGCCTCGTCGAGGCGCTCCCTGGCCTCCTGGAGGCGTTCGGTGTGCAGGGCGCGGTGTTTGCCGGCGGAGACCTGGGCCTCCCCCTTGCGGGCGTTCATGACGATCTTGGGCTCGCGTTTCTGGGCGTACATCTTGTTGCCGTAGCGGACCCGGCGGGCCAGTTTGACCTGGGCGTCGGCCAGTTCGCGCTTCTGGCGCGCGACGTCGGACTCGGCGGCCCGCACCATTCGCTCGGCCGCTTCCTGTTCGGCGGTGAGGGCCTCTTCGTAGGCGCTGAAGTTGCCGCCGTACCAGTGGACTTCTCCCCCGCGCAGGTCGGCGATCCGGTCGACGTGTTCGAGGAGTTCGCGGTCGTGGCTGACGACGAGGAGGACCCCGGACCAGGCGGCGACCGTGTCGTAGAGGCGGCGGCGGGCGGGCAGGTCGAGGTTGTTGGTGGGTTCGTCGAGGAGGAGGACGTCCGGGCGGCGGAGCAGCAGGGCGGCCAGCCGGAGCAGGACGGACTCGCCGCCGGAGACCTCGCCGATGGTGCGGTCGAGGCCGATGGCGTGCAGGCCGAGTTGGTCGAGGGTGGCGCGGGCACGCTCCTCGACGTCCCAGTCGTCGCCGACGGCGGTGAAGTGCTCCTCGCTCGGGTCGCCGTTCTCGATGGCGTGCAGGGCGGCGCGGGTGGCGGCGATGCCGAGCGCCTCGTCGACCCTGAGGTGGGTGTCGAGGGCGGCGTGTTGCGGGAGGTAGCCGACCTCGCCGACGGCCTTGACGCTGCCGGCGGTGGGGGTGAGTTCACCGGCGATCAGCTTCAACAGGGTTGATTTTCCTGATCCGTTGAGGCCGACCAGGCCCGTGCGTCCGGGGCCGACGGAGAACTGGAAGCCGTCCAGGACGGGGGTGCCGTCGGGCCAGGCGAAGCCGGTGTTGGTGCAGACGACGGCCGCGGCGGAGGCGGCGGGGGACTTTGACATACGGGTCTCCTGGGAGGTGTGCGCGGGGTGGGGCGATAGATGCGCAGGGAGACACCGCGGCAGTGCCGGGGACCGGGTACGCCGTGCGTACGCCGAGGTCGCGGACGGGCGCGCGGGGCGGGGATCGCGGAACGGATCGCCGGTCGCGGGCGCGGTGTCTGCCAGACCTCAGACGAGCAACGGCCTTCTCCTGTCGGGAGGGAAACCCGCCGGGCGCGGCCCGGGCGGGGTGGACGTCTACGACCGTAGAGGGTGGCGGGCAAGAATGCAAACGCTATTTCTGTTGCGTTTGCATTCCCGCCCGCGGTCTCACGCGTGGGCTGACCCGCCGCTGGAGCCGGTCCCGCCCCCGGGGCCGCTACAGGGCGCGGAGGCGTACCCGGGCCGGACCGGTGGCCTGGAGGGTGATGCCGGCGGCGACCGGCACCTCCTGGTCGAGGGCGGTCAGTTCGTGGGAACGGAGCAGGGTCGCCAGGGCCAGGACGGATTCCAGCATCGAGAAGTGCTGGCCGATGCAGACGCGCGGGCCGCCGCCGAAGGGGAACCAGGCGTAGCGGTGCCGCCCGGCCTCGCGCTCGGGGGCGAAGCGGTCCGGGTCGAACCGCTCGGGGTCCTCCCACAGGTCCGGGTGGCGGTGGGTGACCCAGGGGGCGACGACGACATCGGCGCCGGCCGGGAGGGGGAAGCCGGCGACCTCGGTGGCCTCGACGGCGCGGCGGCTGACGACCGGGGCCGCCGGGTAGAGCCGCATGGACTCCTTGAACGCCCTGGTGAGCAGCGGCAGTCGGTCCAGGTCGGCGGCGGTGGGCGTGCGGTCGCCGAGCACGTGGGCGACTTCGGCGCGGACCCGGGACTGTTCGTCGGGGTGCCGGGCCAGCAGGTGGAGGGTGAAGGCCATCGAGGTGGCGGTGGTCTCGTGACCGGCCAGCAGGAAGATCAGGACCTGTTCGCGGACCTCGGTGGCGTCGAGGGTGCCGTCCTCGTCGTTGCCGGCCGCGGCGAGCAGGGAGAGCAGGTCGTTGTGGTCCGGCTCCCCGGTGGTGGCGTCACCGGGGGCGGTGCGGCGCTCGGCGATGATCCGGTCGCAGAGCGCGTTGAGTTCGGCGGTGACCCGGCGGTTGCGGAGGTTCCTGGGGGTGGGCCAGTCGCGGGGGATCTTCACGGGGGTGTAGGCGCGGCGGACGACGTAGTCGTTGATGACGGGGGCGCAACGGTGGATGGCGGTCACCGCGGCCTCCGTGTCGACGCCGAAGAGGATGCGGGCGACGGTGCGCAGGGCGAGCCGGTTCAGCTCGGGGACGAGGTCGACCACGCCGTCCGCGGCCGACCGCCAGCGGGCGGCGACCGCGTCCGCCTCGGTGGCGACCGCCGCGGCGTAACCGTCGACCCGGCGCCGGGTGAACAGCGGCTGCACCAGCCGGCGTTGCCGGAGGTAGTCGGCGTCCTGGCTGGTGAGCAGGCCGTTGCCGAACGACTGGCGGACCTCCTCGTAGAACGGGTGGTCCTTGCGGAAGTTGGCGGCCTGGGTGGCGAGGACCTGCTGGACGCCCTCGGGCGCGAAGACGGCGTAGAAGACACTGCGCAGGCCGGGCGGGCCGGCCTCCAGGCGGACCACGTCGCCGTGTTCACGCTGGGCGCGTAAGAAGGCGCCGAGCGAGTCGCGGTGGAGGTCGAGCAGGGAGCCGATCACGGGGAGGCCGGCGGGGCCGGGGATCGGGCGCCGGGCGGAGGTCGGGGACGGGTGTGCGGTGCCGGAGCCGGTACGGGGCGAGGGATTGGTCAGGGCCATGCCCGGATGTCTGTCCAGGAACGGGCCGGGGAATGTCGCGCCCTCGCGTGGTCTGCGCTACGGGCGGGGTGGGGGCTGCGGCGGTGGACGGTGGGGCGGATGGCCGGGGGCCGGCGGTCGGTGCGGAGCGGCCCCGTACCATGACCGGATGATCGAAAAGCAGGTCGGGCGGGCGGGGCGGGCCACCGCGCAGCAGTGCCGGGTGACCGTCTGCCGCGGCTGCTGCTGCGGGGACGGGGCGAAGATCCCGGGGGTCGACCACGCCGGGCAGATCCCGCGGCTGCGGGCGGCGCTGGACGGGGCGGCGCCGGTCCGCGCCTCGGAGTGCCTGGACGTCTGCGACCAGGCGAACGTGGTCGTGGTGCAGCCCTCGGCCAACGGGCGGGCCGCGGGCGGCCGCCCGGTGTGGCTGGGCTTGGTCAACGACGACGCGGCGCTGGCGGACATCGCCGCATGGATACGCGCCGGTGGGCCGGGCCTCGCGGAGCCGCCCGGCGTACTGGACCTGTACGCGTTCACGGTGTCGCGGCGGGTGCGGGAGCAGTTGGAGAAGTAACGGGCTGGAGCTGGGGGCGGGAGCCGGGGCGGGGGTTCGGCGGCGTCGGGCGCGTGCTTGCAGCGGGGAGCGCTCGTCACCGTTGGCAACGTCACCGTTGGCCACGTCATCGTTGGGGCCTCGGAGACGGTGCGGCCGGGGTCTCGGCGCGCGAAGGTGCGCGTGCGGGTGTTGGCTGGAGGTATGAGGTTTCTCCTGAGGGCGCGCCCCGGGACGCGCCTCGCGGGAACGGCGGGCTGAGCGGTGCGCCGGGCAGTGCCGCCCGCTCCCCCGGGGCCGGCACCCGGGCCGCCGCACCGTGTCCTCGTCGTCGCGGACGACCCGGCCGTCGCCACGGCCGTCACCGCCGAACTCGCCCGCGCCGGCCACACCACCGCCTACGCCACCGACGGCTTCACCGCCCTCGAACTCGCCGCGGACTTCGCTCCGCACGCCGTCGTCCTCGATCCGGCGCTGCCGGGCATCGACGGCCTGGAGCTGCGCCGCCGGCTGCGGCGGGGCAGGGGCGGGCCGCCGGTCCCCGTGGTGCCGTTGGCCGCGGAGGGACCCGTAGGGACGCGGGAGCTGGTGGGGCGGGTGACGGAGGCGTTGCGCGGGGCCGGGGCCGGGGGCGCGGGCAGGGGCGGTGGCGCGACAGTGGCCGGCCGGTCCGCCGACGTCCTGCGGGTCGGGGAGGTCGTCGTCGACATCGGGACCGGGCGGGCACTCCACGCCGGGCGCGAACTCGCGCTGTCCAGGGACGAGTTCGCGCTGCTGGCGTTCCTGGTACGGCACCCCGGGCGGGTGTTCTCCCGGGAGCAGCTGCTCAAGCGGGTCTGGGGGCGGGACTTCGGCGACCTGTCGGCGGTGGCGGCGCGCATGGCACGGCTGCGGGCGGAGCTGGAGGCCGATCCCGCCGCGCCTCGGCTGCTGACGGAGGTGTGGGGATCCGGTTACCGCTTCGATCCTGGGGGCGGAGAGGTGGAGCCGGTGGGGGTGGGGGCCGGGATGGAGACGGCGTGGGGGCCGGTGGGCGGGCCGACCGAGGGAGTCGGCGCCGGGGGCGACGGGGGCTACGAGAGCGTCGGGGGCTCTTGATCGGTGCGGCTCAGGGTCGGGTGAGCAGGTCGAAGGTCGTCGCCGGGCGCGTCCGGGATCTTCGCGGCGTTCCCGTCAGAATGCGTCTCGGCGTTCCCGTCAGGATGCGTCTCGGCTTTCCCGTCGGCGTGCGTCTGGGAGTTCATGCAGGCGTTGTCCTCCGGGGGGTGGGACGGGAGGTCGCGGGCCGTGCGGATCGGTGAGACCAGGAGGATCAGGGCGGCGAGCGGGACGCCGGCGGTGGTGATCCACAGGGCCGTACGGACACCGAAGGCGGCGCCGAGCGCGCCGCCGAGCAGGGCGCCCAGCGGCAGCGTGCCGTAGTTGAGGAAGGCGGAGCCGGCGGTCACCCGGCCGAGCAGCGCCGGTGGACAGTACGCCTGCTGGAAGCCGGCCTTGAGGATGTTCCCGCCGACCACGCCCGCGGAGACGCCGAAGCCGCCGACGACGTACAGGGCGGCGCCGGGCCCCGAGGTGGTGAGCGGGATGAGCAACGCCGCGGCGGGCAGGCCGAGTTCGAAGAGCAGGGTGGCGCGGGCGGTGCCGATCCGCGCGGCGGCCCGGCGGACCGCGAAGGCGCCCGCGATCCCGCCGGTGCTCGCCACCGCCAGCACGGTGCCTACGGTGCCCGGCGCCAGCCCTGCCTCGCGTACCAGGAAGGCCGGCAGGATCGACTGGTATCCCATCAGGGCGAGGTTGGAGGCGGCGCCGAAGAGGGTCAGCGTGCGGAGCCAGGCATCGCCGGCGACCAGTCGCAGGCCCTGGGCGACCTCGGCCCGCAGGGACCGCGTGGCGCGCTCCCCCGGGCCGGCCGGGGGCGCCTCGCGGTGCCGGATGCCGAGCAGGCAGAGCAGGGAGACCAGGAAGGTGGCCGCGTTGGCGAACAACCCGTTGGCGGAGCCTGCGAGTTGGACCAGGAAGCCGCCGGCGCCCTGCCCGGCGAGCTGCGCCGCCGAGGCGCTGCCGTGCAGCTTGGCGTTGCCCTCGGGCCGGTCGGCGGGGGCGAGGAGGCCGGGGAGGTAGGCGCTGTAGGCGGTCTGGAAGACCACCGCGGCGGCGCCGCTCAGCAGGGCCGCGCCGATCAGCAGGCCGAGGCTCAGCCCGCCGCACCAGGTGACGACGGGGACCGCGGCGAACACCACCATGGAGAGCACGGCGGCGCCCAGCATCAGGGGGCGACGGCGGGCCCGGTCCACCCAGGCCCCGACCGGCAGCCCGATCAGCAGCCACGGCAGCCAGCCGCAGGCGCTCAGCAGGCCGACCGCGAAGGTGTCGGCACGCAGGGCCTCGACGGCGGTCAGCGGCATCGCCACCCCGGTGACCGCGGCGCCGAACTTGCCCGCGACCTCCCCGCACCACAGCAGCCGGAAGTCGCGGTGGCGGAGGAGCAGGCCGCTCACCGGGTCGTCCGGTCGGTGCGATCGGTGCGATCGGTGCGATCGGTGCGGCCACCATGGCCGGTCCGGTCGGTCCGGTCTGCCGGGTCCCGGTGCGTGACGTCCGGCCGCGGTGGGCCGTCCGCCCGCGGCCTGCGGGGGAAGGACTGGAGCTGGACGATGACGGGCTGCGCGGCGGCCGCGTCGTCCCCCGTGACGCCGGCGCTCCGATACCGTTCCACGACCTGCGACAACTCCTGGTTCAACGCCGCGAGTTGATTCGGCGTCAGCGCCAGGTCGTGCCACTGGGCGACCGCGCCGGCGTCCCGCCACTCCGCGCCCCAGTCCTCGGCGAGGTAGTCGACGACCCGGTTGAAGTGCTGCTGGACGATCTCGTGGACGTAGACCGAGAGGGGGCCGCGGGCGTCCGGATCGTCGCGGAAGTCGGTGGTGTCGAGCCGGCGGGAGACCGCCACCGCCCGCCACCAGCGCTCGCGCCGGGTGCCGCGGCCGGTCTCCTCCTCGATGAAGTCGTGGTCGGCGAGGTGGCGCAGGTGCCAGCTCACCGTGCCGGTGTTCTCGCCGAGCCGGCGGGCGAGGCCGGTGGCGGTGTCCGGGCCGTCGAGGGTCAGCAGCTCCAGGATGCGCATCCGCAGCGGGTGGGCGATTCCGCGCAGGCTGCGGGCGTCCATCCGGCGGGTGGGGCGGGGCGCGGGGGATGCCGGGGACGCGGAAGCGTCCCCGCCGGCCGGTTGCCGGTTGCCGGCGGGCACGTCGTCATGGCTCATGAACGTCAGCCTAGAGATGCAGAGGACTCTCTGCACAGAGTTCTCTGCAGAGAATCCTCTGCCCGTGGACGGTGGTACAGACGGGTACGCGCGAGAATGGCGCCGTCGAGGGGCGCGTTTCGGCCATGGTGGCTGACTATCCTCGGGCGCACCCCCCGCCCCGCGCGATACGAGGTGTGCGACGTGACGGTGATCCTGCTCGCCCTTGCCGCGGCATGCTGTCTGGGCACCGGGTTCGTCCTCCAGCAGATCGCGGCGCAGTACGCCCCGCCGCAGGACTATCTCTCCTTCCGGCTGCTGCTCGACCTGGTGCGGATGCCGCGCTGGGTGGCCGGGATCGCGCTGATGGTGGCGGGGATGGCGCTGGGCGCGGTGGCGCTGGGGATGGGCGACATCACCCTGGTCGAACCGCTGATGGCGACGAACCTGCTGTTCGCGATGGCACTCGCGCGCCGGATCTCCCGGCAGCGGCTGGGCCGCAGCGGGTGGGCCGGGCTGTGGCTGCTGGCCGGCGGGGTGACGGTCTTCATCGTGGCCGGGCAGCCGCACGGCGGGCACAACAGCGAGGTCGGGCAGCTGGCCCAGTGGCTGATCATGGGCGGGGTGCTGGGCGTCGCCCTGGTGCTGGCGGCGGTCGCCAAACGGGAACGGGTGCACGTCAGTCTGGAGGCGGCTCTGCTGGGGGTGGCGGCAGGGCTGCTGTACGGGCTCCAGGACGCGCTGACGCGGATCAGCGGGCTGCGGTTCACGGCGGGCGGCTGGCGGGCGCTGCTGACCAGTTGGCAGCCGTACGCGATCGTGGTGCTCGGGGTGCTGGCGCTGGTGATGGTGCAGAGCGCCTTCGAGTCGGCGCCGCTGCGGATGTCGCTGCCCGCGCTGACCGCCGCGCAGCCGCTGGCGGGGATCGCCTGCGGGGTCGGCTTCCTGGGCGACCAGCTGCGTGTGACGCCCGGGGCGCTGGCGTTCCAGGCGGCCGGGATCGTCGCGGTGGTGACGGGGATCGTGCTGATCGGCAGCCATCCGGCGATGCCGCCCGGGAGCGGCGCGGCCGACGACGTACGGGAACTCCAGCCGCGCTGAGGCGGGGGGCCGCCGCGGGGTGGTTCGATGGCCCCATGAGCGATCAGCGACCGGTCAGCGAGCAGGAGCCGCTCAACGCGGACGAGATCCTCGACGTCGTCGACGAGCACGACCGGGTGGTGGGGCAGGCCCCGCGGGCGGTGACCTACGCCCGCCGGCTGCGCACCCGGTGCGCGTTCGTCCTGGTCCGGGACGCCGAGGACCGGATCTTCGTGCACCGGCGCACCCCCCGGAAGCTGGTGTTCCCCGCGCATTACGACATGTTCGTGGGCGGGGTGGTGGGCGCGGGTGAGAGCTACGACGAGGCGGCGCTGCGGGAGGCCGAGGAGGAGCTGGGGGTGTCCGGGCTGGCCCGGCCGGAGCCGCTGTTCCGGTTCCTGTACGAAACGCCCGAGCACACCTGGTGGTCGGCGGTCTACGAGGTGCGCTGCACCCTTCCGGTGGCGCCCCAGGAGGCGGAGATCGACTGGCACGCGTTCCTGCCCGAGGAGGAACTCGCCCGGCGGCTGGAGGAGTGGCCGTGGACGCCCGACGGGCTGGCCGCGTACCGGGAGCTGACGGCCCGGCGGGCGGCCGGGGAGGTCTGATCGGGGCGGCCGGAGTGGTGGGCGGGCGGCCGGGAGGTACCGTTGCCGGGTCCGTGCGGCGCCGGTCCGGCCGCCGGCTCCGGTGTCCGCGCGGACCGACCGATCGACCAGCATCGACCAGCACGGAGCGGACATGACGGACCATCAGCGGACCACCACGGAGGCCACCACGGACGCCGGCGCGGGCGCCGACGCCGTGCCCGAGCCCTACCTCACCGAACTCGCCCCGGGCGTCCACGCGTTCATCCAGCCGGACGGCGGCTGGTGCCTGAACAACGCGGGCTTCGTCACCGACGGCACCGCCACCCTGGTCGTGGACACCGCCGCCACCGAGCGGCGGGCGCGGCTGCTGCGCCGTCGGATCGCGGAGACCGGCGCCCCCGTGCCCCGTACGGTCGTCAACACCCACCACCACGGCGACCACACCTACGGCAACGGCGTGTTCGCGCCGGAGGCGACGATCATCGGGCATGCGGCCTGCCGGCGGGAGGTGCTGGCCGCCGGGTACCAACTGCACGCGGTGTGGCCCGAGGTGACGTACGGCGACATCCGGCTCACCCCGCCGGAGGTCACGTTCGAGGACCGGATGACCGTGCACGTCGGGGAGTCCGAGGTGCAGCTGATCCATCCGGGGCCGGCGCACACGCTCGGCGACACCGTCGTCTGGCTGCCGCGGCAGCGGGTGGTCTTCACCGGCGACCTCGTCTTCCACGGCGGCACGCCGTTCGTCCTGATGGGCTCGTTGAGCGGGTCGCTGCGGGCGATCGAGCTGCTGCGGTCGCTGGGCGCGGAGACGGTGGTACCCGGGCACGGTCCGGTGGCCGGGCCGGAGGTCTACGACGAGGTCGAGGGGTATCTGCGGTTCGTCGGGGAGCTGGCGCGGGAGGGGCGGGCGGCCGGGCGGACGCCGCTGGAGGTGGCCCGGGAGGCGGATCTGGGCGCGTTCGCGGGGCTGGCGGAGCGCGAGCGGCTGGTGGCCAACCTGCTGCGGGCGTACGCGGAGCTGGACGGTGCGGCCCCGGGGGCGCCGCTGGACGTGGTGGCGGGGTTCCAGGCGATGGCCGAGATGAACGGCGGGGTGGCGCCGGCCTGCCACGCCTGAGCGGGCAGTCGGGGGCGGGGCGCCGGCCGGTGGAAGTGGCGGAAACACGTCGGGTGACCGACGCCCCACGGCGGGGCACTGGACTCCATACCGACTAGTCGGCATGATCGGGCGGGACGGGCCCGCCGGCCCTGCACCGCCCAACCGTCACGTCACTCCGTACGGAGGAAGCACGATGAGCAACGGCACCCCGCCCCCGCCGGCCGCCGGGGAGGCACCACCCGGCCTCGATCCGGAGCGCCTGCGGCAGCATCTGGACCGGGAGCGGCCGGGCCTGGTCTCCGGGCCGCTGCGGGCACGGCTGATCGAGGGCGGCCGGTCCAACCTCACCTACCGAGTCACCGACGGTGCCGCCTCCTGGGTCGTCCGCCGGCCGCCGCTCGGCCATGTACTGGCCACCGCGCACGACATGAGCCGCGAGCACCGGGTGATCAGCGCGCTGCACGACACCGCGGTGCCGGTGCCGGAGACGCTGCTGCTGTGCGAGGACGAGACGGTGCTCGGCGCGCCGTTCTATGTGATGGAGCTGGTGGCGGGCACCCCGTACCGGACCGTGGACCAGCTGGCCCCGCTGGGTCCAAAGCGGACCCGGGCGGTGGTGCTGTCGCTGGTCGACACGCTGGTGGAGCTGCACGCGGTGGATCCGGCGGCGGCCGATCTGGCCGGCTTCGGGCGGCCGGACGGCTTCCTGGAACGCCAACTCCGGCGGTGGGGAAAGCAGTTGGCGGCCTCCAAGAACCGCGATCTGCCCGGCATCGACGCGCTCCACGAGGCGCTGGGCCGGGCGTTGCCCCCCTCGCCCGCGCCGGCCGTCGTGCACGGCGACTACCGGCTGGACAACGTGCTCGTCGGAGCCGACGACACCATCACCGCGGTGCTGGACTGGGAGATGTCCACGCTCGGCGACCCGCTGACCGACCTGGGGCTGCTGGCGATGTACTGCACCGATCTGGGGCTGCCGGAGTCGCCGGTGAGCACCACCAGCGGCGCGCCGGGGCACCCCGCCCCCGAGGAGCTGATCGCGCGCTACGCCGAGCGCTCGGGGCGGGACACCTCGCGGATCGCCTGGTACACCGCGTTCGCGTGGTTCAAACTCGCGGTGATCCTCGAAGGAATCCACTACCGCTACACGCTCGGCCAGACGGTCGGCGCGGGCTTCGACCGGATCGGCGAGCTGGTGCCCGTCTTCATCGACCGCGGACTGACCACTCTCAAGGAAGGCTGAGGCACCGATGGACTTCGCATTCGATGCCCGTACCGAGGAACTGCGGGCGAAGCTCGAGGCGTTCATGGCCGAGCACGTCCACCCGGCCGAGCGGGTCGCGGAGGAGCAGCGGGCCGCACTGGCCTCGCCGTGGGACACCCCGGCGGTCGTCGAGGAGCTCAAGGCCGAGGCGCGCCGGCAGGGGTTGTGGAACCTGTTCTTCGTAGACCAGCACAGCCTGCCGGACGAGGAGTACGGCGCGGGGCTGACCAACCTCCAGTACGCGCCGCTGGCCGAGATCACCGGCCGCAGCCCGCAGTTGGCGCCCACCGCGCTGAACTGCGCGGCGCCGGACACCGGCAACATGGAGGTGCTCGCGCAGTTCGGCGACGCCGAGCAGAAGAAGCGGTGGCTGGAGCCGCTGCTGGCGGGCGAGATCCGGTCGGCGTTCGCGATGACCGAGCCGGAGGTGGCCTCGTCGGACGCCACCAACATCGAGACCCGGATCGAGCGGGACGGCGACGACTACGTCATCAACGGCCGCAAGTGGTACATCTCCGGGGCGATGAACCCGCTGTGCCGGATCTTCATCGTGATGGGCAAGACCGACCCGGACGGCCCGGACATCCGCCGCCAGCAGTCGATGGTGCTGGTGCCGCGGGACACCCCCGGCCTGACGGTGAAGCGCGCGATGCAGGTCTACGGCTACGAGGACCACTACCACGGCGGGCACGCGGAGGTGCTGTTCGAGGACGTCCGGGTGCCGGTCGGGAATCTGATCGGCGAGGAGGGCGGCGGCTTCGGCATCGCGCAGGCGCGGCTGGGGCCCGGCCGGATCCATCACTGCATGCGGCTGATCGGGATGGCCGAGCGGGCCATCGAGCTGATGTGCCGGCGGGCGGTGGCCCGTACGGCGTTCGGCAGGCCACTGGCGCAGCAGGGCGTGGTCCAGGAGTGGATCGCGGACGCCCGGGTGGCGGTGGAACAGCTGCGGCTGCTGGTGCTCAAGACCGCCTGGCTGATGGACACCGTCGGCAACAAGGGCGCGCACACCGAGATCCAGGCCATCAAGATCGCCACTCCGCGCACGGTCGTGGACATCCTCGACAAGGCGGTCCAACTGCACGGCGCGGGCGGCGTGAGCCAGGACTTCCCCCTGGCGGAACTCTGGGCCGCCGCCCGCACACTGCGGCTGGCGGACGGTCCGGACGAGGTACACCAGCGGTCGCTGGCACGGCGGGAGATCAAGCGGTACGTGTAGCGGCGGGCGCGAGGTCCGTACCCGCGGGCGTGGGGGCCCGTAGGGCGCGGTCGAACGGTTCCCGTAGGGGGCGGGCGCGCCCCCTACGGGGCCACAGCGGGACGGGGCGGAGCAATTCCTGCGGCGGGGTCGGGGGCCGGGCCCCGTCAGGGCCGCAACGCCCGTAGCAGCAGGTCGGCCAGGTGGTCGGCGACCTGTTGGGGGGTGAGGGGGCCGTTTTCGCGGTACCAGGTGCCCAGGTGGTGCACCGAGCCGAAGTGGTAGTCGACGACGAGGTCGGCGGGGACGTCGGCGGTGAAGACCCCGGTGCGCTGGCCCTCCTCGATCAGTGCGCGGAACCGCTCGTGGTAGCGGCGCCGCTCGGCCCGCACCTGCCTGTCCTTCTCCGGGCTCAGATGGTGCATCGAGCGGAAGAAGATCTTGGTGTCGTCGAGGTTCTCGATGGTGGTGACCACGACGTCCGCGGCGGCGTCCCGCAGCCGGCGCTCCACCGGCGCGTCGGCGTCCGCGAAGCGGTCCAGCCGCTCCTGCTGGAGCCGCAGCACCCGGCCGTAGACCTCGTGGAGCAGGTCCTCCTTGGAACCGAAGTAGTGGTAGAGGGCGCCCTTGGTGACGCCCGCCGCGTCCACGATCTCCTGCACCGAGGTGCGGTCGTAGCCCTGCTCCGCGAAGAGCCTGGTGGCGGTGGCCAGCAGCCGCTGCGCGACGGGCTTCGCCGTGCCGCTCCCGTTGCCCGCGCCGTCCTTGATGCCGGCCATCGCCCTCACCTGATCCTCTGTTCCGCTGTTCCTCATGTGCGTCCGTCATGCGCACCCGGCCTGCGTCCATCATGGGCGCCTGCCCGCGTCCGGCCGGCGCACCGGCCTGCGCTCCTTCATGCGCGCCGGCGCAGCTCCCGTCGAAGGATCTTGCCACTCGCGGTCTTGGGAAGCTCCGGCAGGATCTCCACCACCCGGGGATATTTGTACGCGGCGAGCCGCTCCTGGCAGTAGGCGGCCAGCTCGGCGGGGGCGGCGGACGCGCCGGGACGTAGGCTGACGTACGCCTTGACGGTCTCGCCGCGGTACGCGTCGGGTACGCCGACCACGGCCGCCTCGCGTACCGCGGGATGGGTGTAGAGGACGTCCTCGACCTCGCGGGGCCAGACCTTGAACCCGGACGCGTTGATCATGTCCTTCTTGCGGTCGACGACGTACAGCCAGCCGTCGCGGTCCATGAACCCGATGTCGCCGGTGCGCAGTTCGCCGTCCGGGATGGCCTCGGCGGTGGCGTCCGGGCGGCGCCAGTAGCCGGGCACGACCTGCGGGCCACGGACCGCGATCTCGCCCTGTTCGCCGAACGGCACGTCCCGGCCGGCCTCGTCGATGATCCGGATGACGGTGTCCGGGCCGGGGACGCCGACCGCGAGGGTGCCGGAGACCTTGTCGACCGGTGCCTCCCTGCCGGGCGGGACGGTGGCGCAGGGCGCGGTGCACTCGGTCAGGCCGTAGCCGTTGTGGAGGTGCGGGCCGAAGGCGGTGCGGAACTTCTCGACCAGGGCCGGCGGCAGCGGCGCGCCGCCCGAGCTGAGGGTCCGGAAGGAGGTGAAGTGCCCCGGGGTGACGTCCGGGTGGGCCATCAGCGCCATGTAGGCGGTGGACGGGCCGACGGTGAAGGCCGGGCGGTGCTCCAGGAAGGCGTCCAGGACGGTGCCGGCCTCGAAGCGGTGGGCCAGCGCCAGGGTGCCGGTGTTGGCGAGGCAGGCGGCCAGTTCGCAGACCATGCCGGTGATGTGGAAGAGCGGGGCGAGCGCGAAGTAGGTGGCGCCCTCGGCGAGTTCGAGGCCGGTGCGCATCCGTTCGGCGTTGTAGCTGATGTTGCCGTGGGTGTTGGTGGCGCCCTTGGGGGTGCCGCTGGTGCCGGAGGTGTAGCTGATGAGCGCGATGTCGTCGGCGGCCGGTTCGGGGGCGGCGGGGGCTTCTCCGCCGGTCCGGGCGGCCGTGAGCAGGTCGTCGGCGCCGTCCTGGGGACCGGCCGGTTCGCCACGCAGCACGCGGGGGTCGTCGCGGGTCTGGAGTCCGCGTTCGTCGGCGGTGAGGGCGATGCGGACGGAGGGCGCCTCGGCGGCGGTGGCGCGCAGGAAGCCGGCCCAGGTGTGGTCCGCGCAGAGGACGGCGGTGACCTCGGCGTCGTCGAGGATGTGCCGGGTCTCCGCCGCCTTGTACATGGGGTTGACGGGGACGACCACACCGCCGGCCTTCCAGACGGCGAGCGCCGCGAGCACGAAGTGCGGGGTGTTCTGGAGCATCACCACGGCGCGGTCGCCGGGACGGAGGCCGCGGGCGGCGAGGTGGCCGGCGAGGCCGTCGGAGAGCGCGTCGGTCTCGGCGTAGGAGATCCGGCCGTCGAAGTAGGCGAGCGCGGTGCGGTCGGGGGCGCGGCGGGCCGCGGCGCGGAAGGCGTGCAGCACGGAGGGCGGCGGTTGGACGGGGGCGCGCTGAGCCTCGGTGAGCAGGGCCAGCCACGGCTTGTCCTGGTAGGAGGTCACCGGGCCTCCCCCGCGCGCTCCTCCAGCTTCCGCTGGAGGTGGTTCATCCCGGTCAGCCAGCGGTCCGGGTCGGTGGCGCGGGCGGTGTAGTAGTCGCCCACCTCCGGGTGCGGCAGGACCAGGAAGCGGCCCGCGTCCATGGCGGCGAAGAGCGCGTCGGCGACCGCGTCCGGTTCGATGGCGGTCGGGGTCAGGACAAGGTCGCCGGCGGCCCCGGTGGCGGCGAGCATGTCGGTCCGTACGCCCTGCGGGCAGATGGCGTGCACCTCGATGCCGCGGTGGCGGTAGGTCAGCGACAGCCACTCGGCGAAGGCGTAGGCGCCGTGCTTGGTGACGCTGTAGGGGGCCGCGGCGACCATGGTGAGCAGGCCGGCCGCGGAGACCGTGGAGACGAAGCGGCCGCTGCCGCGCGCCAGCCACTCCGGCACCAGTTCGCGCGCCGCCCGCACATGGGCCATCACGTTGACGTCCCAGGCCAGTGCCCAGTCGTCCTCGGGCGCCTCGGGGCCGCCGCCGGTGCCGACGCCGGCGTTGGCACAGAAGACGTCGATGGCGCCGCCGAGCGCCTCGCGGGCCGGGCCGACGATGCCGGAGGCGTCGCCGGGGACGGCGACCGCGCCGATCTCCTGTGCTGTCTTACGCGCCTTGGCCTCGTCCAGGTCGTTGACCACGACCCGGGCGCCCTCGGCGGCGAACCGGCGGGCGAGTGCGGCGCCGATCCCCCCGCCCGCTCCGGTTACGACAACGGCCTTGTCCCGTACGGCTGCCACGCTGTGTCTCCCTCGGTCGTCGCCCTGACGTGCGTCCGCGCACCGGTCGTGCCGGCGCACCGGCAGGGGCAGACTAACCAGTCGGTATGTCTCGGCGGAAGGCTCTGTTTTCCGTCACGGCCGGGCGCGTTCCGTCCCGGCCCCGGCCGCGTTAGCGTGCACACGACACACATCGGGTCGACCACCGCTCACGGAGGTGTGCGCATGGCTCTGTCGAGACGTGTTCTGCTGGGGCAGCTGGCGGCGACCGGGGCGGCGGCGGTCACCGCGGGTCCGGCCCCCGCCCAGGCCGCGCCGGGCACCGGCAGCAGGCGCCGGGTGCGCACCGGCTTCGACCGCCTGGCCGCCGACGGCTACCGCCTCCTGGACGGCCGGCGGGTGGGCGTCGTCACCAACCCCACCGGCGTCACCACCACGCGACGGGCGGTCCGGCACATCGTGGACGTGATGCACGCCGACCCCCGGGTCCGGCTCACCGCGGTCTTCGGCCCGGAGCACGGCTTCCGGGGCACCGCCCAGGCCGGCGGCTCCGAGGGCCGCTCCACCGACCCGGCCACCGGCCTGCCGGTCTACGACACCTACGACAAGAGCGGCCGCGAACTGGCCGACATCTTCACCGCCTCCGGGGTGGACACCGTCGTCTTCGACATCCAGGACGTCGGCGCCCGCTTCTACACCTACATCTGGACGCTCTACGACTGCATGGTGGCGGCGGTCCTGGCGGGCAAGCGGTTCGTGGTGCTCGACCGCCCCAACCCGGTGACCGGCCGCGCCGCGACCGGTCCCGTCCTGGACCGGCGGTTCGCCTCCTTCGTCGGCCGGGAGCCGATCGCCCAGGCACACGGCATGACGGTGGTGGAACTGGCGCTGCTCTTCAACGACGTCTTCGTGCCGCGGGCCGCCGGACGGCCGGTGGCGCTGGAGACCGTCGCCATGACCGGCTGGCGCCGCACCGACTTCTTCGACGCCACCGGCCTCCCCTGGGTGCCGCCCAGCCCCAACATGCCCACCGCCGACACCGCCCTGGCCTACGCCGGCACCTGCCTCTTCGAGGGCACCAACCTCTCCGAGGGCCGCGGCACCACCCGCCCCTTCGAACTCCTCGGCGCCGCGGGCCTGGACCACCGCTGGGCCGACGCGGCCACCGAACTGGGCCTGCCCGGCGTGTACTTCCGCGAGGCGTACTTCGCGCCCACCTTCTCCAAGTTCCAGGGAAAGACGATCGGCGGCCTTCAACTCCACGTCCACGACCGCACCGCCTTCGACCCGGTCCGCACCGGCCTCGCCCTCGTGCTCACCGCCAAGCGCCTCTGGAAGGACTTCGCCTGGATGCCCGACCACTTCGACCACCTGACCGGCACCGACACCGTCCGCACCATGATCGACGCGGGCGCCGGCGTCGACGAGATCGCCGAGTCCTGGCAGGACGGGCTGCGCAGCTTCCGGGCGGTGCGGAAGCGGTATCTGCGATACCGGTGAGCCCGGGCCGGCGGCGGGCCCCGCCCGACATCTCACCATCCAAGACGGGCCATTCCGCCTATTGACTGCCCTCTGCATCGACCGTGAGAGTGCGGCTCGTGCACAGTGACGCGACATCAGCGAGACCGGCGGACAAGCCGGTCGAGAAGGCGGCCGGCGGGGAGAGTCTGCGGCGGGTGGCCGTGGCCTCGTTCATCGGGACGGCCATCGAGTTCTACGACTTCTACATCTACGGCACGGCCGCGGCGCTGGTGCTGAACAAGGCGTTCTTTCCGACGCTCGATCCGGTCAACGCCACGCTGGCGTCGTTCTCCACCTACGCGGTGGCGTTCGCCGCGCGGCCGCTCGGGTCGCTGGTGTTCGGCCACTTCGGCGACCGGGTCGGGCGCAAGTCGGTGCTGGTCGCCTCGCTGTTGCTGATGGGGCTGTCGACGGCGTGCGTCGGACTGCTGCCCGGGTACGGGACGTGGGGGATCTGGGCGCCGCTGATGCTGATCCTGCTGCGGTTCCTCCAGGGGATCGGGCTGGGCGGCGAGTGGGGCGGGGCGGCGCTGCTGGCGGTCGAGCACGCGCCGCGAAGCCGGCGCGGGCTGTACGCCGCGTTCCCGCAACTGGGGCCGTCCGTGGGGTTCTTCGCGGCGACCGGGGTGTTCTGGCTGCTGTCCGAAGCGATGAGCGATGCGGCGTTCCGCGCGTGGGGCTGGCGGGTGCCGTTCCTGCTGTCGTTCCTGCTGGTCGGGGTGGGGCTGTTCGTCCGGCTGAAGATCAGCGAGACGCCGGTCTTCGCGAAGGTGCGGGACGCGCAGGAGGCCGGCCGGGTGCCGGCCGTGGACGTCCTCCGGCGCCATCCACGGGAGTTGCTGCTGGGCGCCGGCGGGATGATCGTCGCGTACGGGCTCTTCTACACCGCCACCACCTACTGCCTCGCGTACGCCACCGGCAGCCTGGGTGTCTCCCGTACCACCATGCTCGGACTCTCGCTGGTCGCCTGCCTGTTCCTGGCGGCGGGCACCTGGCTGGCCGCGACCCGTTCCGACGGCGTCGGGCGCCGGAAGCTGGTGCTGGGCGGCGCGGGGCTCGCGGTGGTGTGGGGGCCGGCGCTCTTCCCGCTGCTGGACACCCGGCAGCCGGTGCTGATCGCGCTGGGCGTCGGCGGGGCGCTGTTCTGCATGGGCGTGGTCTACGGCCCGATGGGCGCCTATCTGCCGGAGCTGTTCGGGACCACCGTCCGCTACTCGGGCGCCTCGCTCGCCTACAACCTGGGCGGGGTACTGGGCGGGGCGGTCGCGCCGCTGGTCGCCACCCGGCTGCAGGCGGCGTTCGGCTCGGCGTCGGTGGGCTGGTACGTGAGCGCGATGGCGCTGGTGTCGCTGGGGTGCGTACTGGCGCTGCCGGAGACCCGGGAGCGGGAACTCACGGGCTGAGCGGCGGGCCCGGAGTAGGCGGTCAGGGCCGGAGCCACCAGCGTTCGCTCTCCCAGGAGAGCGCCTCCCAGAGGCGGTTGAGCGGGTGCTCCGGCCCGTAGGAGCCCCGCTCGCCGCGGCGGGTGAAGACGCCGACGAGAACCTCCGTCCGGGGGCCGACGTCCCCGACGACCTCCAGGGTCCGCAGCCCCTCGGCCTCCGGGAGATGGCCGTCCGACGCGGCCTCCCCCAGGCCCCGGGTGACCAGCATGGCGCCGCTGACCACGCCCGAGCGGAGCAGTTCGAAGCCGTAGTGCGCGGCCTCTATCTCGGCGGCGACGGTCAGCTTCTGGCGGTAGTCGGTGCCGTACCAGGCGGTCAGGAAGCGGTCGATGAGCCCGCCGGTGGAGACCACCAGCGGCAGCCGCGGCAGTTCACCGGCGGGGAACGGGCCGGTGGGCAGCCGCTCCGGCGGCAGGTTCGTCAGCAGGGACAGCCCGCTGCGCCGCCACTCCATCACCTCGTACGGGGCGAGTTGGGCGGCTTCCTCGCCCTCGGTGACCACGACGCTGCCGCAGACCAGGTCCAGTTCCTGGGAGCGGAGCTTGGTGAAGAGGTCGGCGGTGCGGACGTGGGTGATCTTCAGGTCGACGCCCTCGCGGTCGAAGTCGGCGCTGACGTACTCCACGGCGTCCAGGAGGAAGCCGAGGGTGTAGCGGGTGGTGCCGACGGAGAGCGTGCGGCCGAGCCGGCGGCGGGCGTCGTGGACGCCGGCGGACCACTCGCCGAGGGTACGCCGGGCCAGTTCGACCAGGGCCTCGCCGGTGGCGGTGAACAGCGCGTCGCGGCCCCGGCCCTGCTTGAGCACCAACTCCTCGCCGCAGAGCGCCGCGAAGGTGCGGTTCATGGTGTCGAGCTGCTTCTGCACGCTGGACTGCTCACGGCCCAGCCGGCGGGCCGCGGCCAGCGCGGTGCCCGCCTCGTGCACCGTGATCAGCGTCCGCAGCTGGTCCATCGTGGTGTCGAGCAGCTCCGGCGGAAACTGCCGCGACCCCGAGTTCTGCTGCGGACCTGAATTCTGCTGCGGACCTGTCACGGTCATGCGCCCCTACTCGCTTTCCCTTCCCCCAAATTCAGGAAGGAGCAGCATAGCCGTACCGGTATTTCCGGCGGCGCGGCTGTTCACGGTGGCGGCGGGGGAACGCAGCCGGGCCCCGGGGAGCCGACGACACCCCAGGGCCCGGTTGCGTTCGTGCCGTTCACGTCATGCGTGTCGTTCCCGCCGCCGGCCGTCTACCTGTGGGCGGGGAACTCCACCACCTGCTGGTAGGTGGGGCGGTTCTGCCAGCTCATCTTGTCGTGGGTCAGGCCGCCCACGGCGCGGTGGACGATGGCGTCCGCGCACCACTGGTCGCCGGCCTTGCAGGTGTCGTCGCCCGGGTAGACCTGCTCGGCGGTGCGGGCGTCGGCCTGCCGGAGGGTGGCCAGCAGGGTGTCCCGGCAGGCGGAGAGGTCGCCGTTGCCGCAGTAGCGTGCGGCGAGCGGGCCCTGGACGCGGTCGCCGAGCACCGCGCGCAGGTCCTTGTCGACATAGCTCCACCAGCCGTACTGGAAGGCCGATCCGGCGTGCGCCCCGGTGGGACCGTGGCCGGCCGACGGGGACTCGTCGATGGCGAGGTTGGCGTTCAGCGCGTCGTAGAGGTCGGTGCCGAGGCCGGGCCGGAAGACGTCCTTGACCATCAGCGGCCACCAGGCGTCCATCAGGCGGATGGCGTCGGAGTGGGCGTAGGTGTGCGAGCCGGGGGTGGTCTCGCGGCGCTGGGCGCCGTCCTTGCGCCAGGCGTCCAGCCGCTGCACCGCGGTGCGCAGCGCGGGGTCGGTGACCGGCTTGCCGTCCAGGACGCGCAGCAGCTCCGGCAGGACGTCCTCGCCGCGCAGGTCGGTGAGGGCGGCGTCGGCCATCGCCCGGGTCAGGGAGGCCCGGGTGACCCCGCCCTCCTTGGTGAGGGCGCGCACCCGGTCGTCGAGGAGGTTGGCGCGGTGCACCGGGCCGTTGCCGAAGCCGGCCGAGTCGTAGTCCTTGGCCTGCTTGTTGTTCCAGGAGACGTAGTAGTCCTGGTCGACCGACTGCGGATGCTGGGCGGGCGGGGTGTAGGCGGCGGTGTTGGTGGCGGGGTCGAAGTCCCGCCATTCGTAGGCCGGTTCGGCCCGGACGGGCAGCGCGGCGTCGACGTCGGGGTTGCGGACGGGGTTGAGGCCGCTGTTGTAGTACGCGATGTCGCGGGAGTCGGCGTAGAACCAATTGAAGGCGTAGCCGATGTGCTGGGCGGCCCGCTGGAAGCTCCGGGCGTCGTGGACGTACGACGGGTCGTTGAGCATCTGGAAGCCGATGATGGAGTCGGCCTCGTGGCGGTAGGTGGAGCGCAGCGCCGTGTAGGCGACGGGTGTGCCGCCGAGGGTGGCGCGGTGGGTGACGATGCCGTACTTGGTGCGGAAGACCTGCATCCGGTAGGAGCCGGCGGCGGTGGGGTCGGCGATGGTGGGCTTCCAGGAGTTGGTGCGCTCCAGCTTCTCCATCGGCAGGCACCGGCCGTGGTAGCGGTAGGAGGTGGAGTTCTCGGTGGGCGCCGAGCCGTCCGGGTTGCACAGGTCGACGGCGTAGGTGTCGGTGATGTCCTGCCCGGCGGAGGTGGCGCTCCAGGCGTAGTCCTGGCCGCGGCCGAGCTGGACGTACATCCCGACGCCGGCGAACGAGGCGCCGCGGGCGCTGATGCCGGGTCCCCGGATCTCCTGGAGCATCAGCAGCTGGGGCGCGAAGTAGCCGGTCTGCGGGCCGAAGACGGCGACCGGGTGGCCGCTCGCGGTGTGCTTGCCGGAGACCAGCAGGGCGTTGGACATCCCGCGGTGCTGGGTGGGGTCGAAGCTCCCCTTGGGCAGCACGCCGTCCTTGAAGAGGCCCTCCAGCTTGCGGTACTTCCCGGGGGCCTTGACCGGGTCGCGGGGCGGGGTGGCGCTCTTGGAGGCGGCGGCGCCGGTGCGGTCGAAGACCAGCGGTTCGGGGGTGACCGAGCCACGGTCGGGCAGTGCGGTGCCCTCGGCCTTGGCGGGCTTGACGGCGTAGGGGAAACTCTGGCCGTCGTGCAGGGTCTTGACCGCCTCGGGGTCGTTCCGCTCCCGGAAGGACTCCCAGACCTCGGTGCCCTTCTCCAGGCCGTACTTCTGCTGGGCGGAGAGCAGGGCGAGGGCGGACGGGACCTCTCCGCCGCCGCCGTTGCCGAAGAGGCCGCCGACGACGGAGGCCAGGGCTATCAGGTCGGTGAGCTTGAACGGCTGGATCTCGCCGGCGTTGGTGATCGCGTCGACATGGCCGGTGAGGACGTACTCGCCGGGGAAGTAGCGGCCGTTCTTGGACTGTTCGCGGTAGGCGTTGATGCCGTCCACGTATGCCTGGGCGTCCGCCATGGCCTGTTTGCCGCGGGCGCCGTTGTTGTCGCGGATGGCGTCGACCTGCTCCTGGAGGTCGGCCTCGGTGTACGGGGCGGAGGGCCAGAACTGCTGCTCCAGGCCCTGGTTGGCGGGGGCGCCGCCGGCGAACGAGGTCAGCTCGCCGCGCCCGATGTGCCGGAAGAGGTCCATCAGCCACAGCCGGTCCTGGCCCGCGGCGTAGCCGGCGCCGTACTCGGTCCCGTAGCGGGTGGTGCCCTTGATGTGCGGGACGCCGGTCTTCTTGTCGCGGGTGATGGTGACGTCGGAGCGGGGCCGGGTGACCGAGCCGACCTGGTCCTTCGGGACCCCGAAGGAGGCGTCGTTGAAGAAGTCGGTGAGGGTGGCGTCGGTGAGCGAACGGTAGCCGCCGGACAGGGCGTTGTAGGGCGCGATCTGGTCGGTGGAGTGTGCCGGGTGGGTGCCGAACAGCTTGTTGCCGAGGATCTGCACCAGGGTCGCGTTGCCCGTCGCGCCGGGCGGCAGGATGTCCGCGCACTGGCCCTGGCAGTAGTCGTCGGAGTCGTGCGCCGCGGTCGCGGCCGCGGTGGGAGGCGGTGCCAAGAACGTGGCACCCAGGGCGAACAGGGCAGCCGCCGCGGCGGCCCTGAGCCTTCCGGTACGTCGTTGCATTCCTGCTCCTCGGAGGGGCCCCTGCTCTTCCGGAGCGCGGGGGAGGGTGCGCCGGACGTTACCGTCGGTTACCCGTTACGGGAAGATGAACAACAGTCACCTTTTTGAATTTCCCACAGCGGGAAGGCGGTTGGGGGCACGGGGCGTCAGGACACCCCGGCACATCGCCGCCCAAAACCGCAAAAGAATTCGATGGATCCAGGTGGCAGGCGCCCACGTCCATTCCCTGTCCGTTCGGGATCCGCCTCGGAGGTGGAAGCACCATGGCCGGTTTCAGAGCCCTCGCAGAACAGGTCCGCGACCCACGACTCGTCACCGCCCGGCGGCGCACCGCGCTGCGCAAGTGCCTGGAGCGCTTCGCTCCCTACGGGCACCGGGCGACCTGGCACCATCTGTGCACCCGGGCCGGATTCGCCACCCACGACCGCGAACCCGACCCGGCGCGACTGGTGGCCGCGCTGGCCGAGCTGGAGGAGGCACGCGCCCTCTGGCTCACCTACGAGGAGGAGTTCGCCGCCCGGCGCCGCCGCGAGAAGCACCACGGCATCCGCCAGCCCGGCACCCTCGACGAGTGGCACCGCCGCACCTGGGGCGGCTACGACATCGTGCCCTGCGTCTCCGCGCAGCGGCACCCGGCGGCCCGCCTCTCCGAGGTGCTGCGCCGCATGATCGCGGCGATGGAGGCGGGACGCCCGCGCCGCGACTGCCCGGTCTGCGGCGGCACCCGCTTCGCCTGGGTCCCCGGCCCGGGCGGCTGCCCGGCGACCGGTCCGGCCTGCCGGGAGTGCGGAGTGCTCGCCCCGGCGGCCGTACTGACCCCGGAGGCGCTGCACACGGCGGCCGGGGTGCCCGGCGCGGAGACCTTCGCGGCGGCCTGAGCCCCTTCCACGCGGCGCCTTCGGCACCCTGCACCCCGCGCACGGCGGACTGTCGGACCCGCCTGTCATCATCGGACCCATGCTTCAGATGCTTCAGGTATGTCTCAACGGCGCCCGGACCGCGGCCGATTCGGGTGTGGTGCCGCTGTCGCCGGCCGCGCTCGCGGAAGCGGCGCGGCAGGCGGTCGCGGCCGGCGCCCAGGACGTCCACGTCCACCCCAAGACCCCGTGCGGCCAGGACTCCCTCTCGCCCCAGGTGGTCGGCCCGGCCCTGGCGGCCATACGGGAGGCGGTCGACGTGCCGGTGGGCGTGACGACCGGCGCCTGGGCCGAGCCCGACCCCGCCCGCCGGGCCGCGCAGATCGCGTCCTGGACGGTGCTCCCCGACCACGCCTCGGTCAACTGGCACGAGGACGGCGCCGACACCGTCGCCGCCGCGCTGCTGGCCCGCGGCGTCGGCGTCGAGGCCGGCATCTGGGCCGGGACGGCGGCCGCCGCCCGCTTCGCCGCCTCCCCGCTGGCGCCGCGAGTGCTGCGGGTGCTGGCCGAGGTCATAGGCGACACCGACCCGCACACCGCACCCGCCACCGCCCGGGCGCTGCTCGCCGAACTGGCGCAGATACCGCACGGCCGCCCGGTGCTGCTGCACGGCTACGACGGCGGCGCCTGGCCGGTGCTGCGGCTGGCCAGCGAGCTGGGCCTGGCCAGCCGCATAGGCATCGAGGACACCCTGACGCTGGCCGACGGCTCCCCGGCGGTCGGGAACGCCCATCTGGTCGCGTGCGCCGCCGAGTTGACGGGCGGGCCGCCCGCCGCCTGAGGCCGGGCCGGGGCCGCCGGGGGCCTCGGCCCGGCGGCGGGCGGGCTCCGGTGCGGGGCCGGTGGGGCTCCGGTGCGGGCCCCGGCTCCCGGCGGCACCGACCGATCACGCCGATCACCGGCGCTTCCCGGCCATTGTTCCCCGGCCACCCGGTGGCCGGCTCCACCGCCCACGGCGACGGACTCACCCCGCTTCCGGCCGACGTAAGGGGGCGGCCCGGCACGCCCCGCGCCGGGCCGCCCCACCGCCCGGAGGAGCACGCCCCTTTACGAGCCGTCCCGCAAACTGAAACAAATGCTGCCAGGCTGATCACCGGCGGACGTGCGCCCCGGCGCCGGCCCGTCCCGCCCGCACGGCATCCGGGCCGCGCGGGACCCGACGAGAGGGTGGACGTCCATGGCCGAACTACACGACCTCACCGCGCTCGAACAGGCCGAGGAGATCCGGAACGGGGAACTCTCCCCGGTCGAGCTCACCGAGCACTACCTCGCCCGGATCGAGCGGCTGGACGACACCCTGGGCGCCTTCCTCACCCGCACTCCGGAGATCGCCCGCAAGCAGGCCGCGGAGGCCGAGAGCGAGGCCGTCGCCGCCCGCCGCCAGGGCCGCGCGCTGCCACCGCTGCACGGCGTCCCGGTGCCCGTGAAGGACCTCAGCCAGGTCGCCGGGGTGCGCTGCACGATGGGTTCGGCCGCGCTGGCCGGCTACGTCCCGGAGATCGACGATCACATCACCGCCGCGCTGCGCCGGGCCGGCACGATCCTGCTGGGCAAGACCAACACCCCCGAGTTCGGGCTGCCCTGCTACACCGAGAACGCCCTCGCCCCGCCCGCCCGCACCCCCTGGGACCTGGAGCGCTCGGCGGGCGGCTCCAGCGGCGGGGCGGCCGCGGCGGTGGCCGGCGGACTGGCACCGGTCGCGCAGGGCAGCGACGGCGGCGGTTCGATCCGCATCCCGGCGTCGGTCTGCGGGCTCTTCGGCATCAAGCCCAGCCGCGGCCGGGTCAGCGACGGCCCCCTGCTGCACGACGTGACGGGTCTGAGCACCTCCGGCCCGCTGGCCCGTACGGTCGCCGACGCGGCCGCGCTGCTGGACGCGATGGCCGGCACCCTGCCCGGCGACCCGTATGCCGCGCCGTCCCTGCCGCCGGGCGAGACCTTCGCCGGGCAGGTCCGCCGGGACCCCGGCCGGCTGCGGATCGCGGTGCTCAGCCAGGCGCCGCTCCCGGGCATCGAGGTGCACCCCGACTGCCTCGCCGCGGTCGCCGAGACCACCGCACTCCTCGGCGAACTCGGCCACCGGGCCGAGGAGTTGACCTTCCCCGTCGACGACGCGATCCTGCACGCCTTCACTAGGGCCTGGTCGGTGCTGGCCGCCCTCCGCCCCGTCCCACCGGAGGGCGAGGAACTGCTGATGCCGCTCACCCGCTATCTGCGGGCCCGCGGCCGCGAGGTCCCCGGCACCGACCTCGCCGGCTCCCTCTACGCCTTCCGGGCCCTCGCCCAGACCCTCGCCGACGACGTCATGCCGCCCGGCACCGGCTACGACGTGATCCTCTCCCCCACCCTGGCCGCGCCACCGCACCCAGTCGGCACACTGCGCAACGACGCCGATCCCCAGGCCGAGTTCGCCGCGGTCGGCCGCTTCACGCCGTTCACCGCCTTCTACAACATCACCGGCCAGCCCGCGGTCAGCGTCCCGCTGCACTGGAACGCCGAGGGCCTGCCGATCGGCGTGATGCTGGCCGGCCGCTACGGCGACGAGGCCACCCTGATCGCGCTCTCGGCGCAGCTGGAGGCGGCGCGGCCGTGGGCGCATCGCAAGCCGCCCGTCTGGTGAATATTCACTGCGTTCGGCCGGCTTCCCACGTTGTCGGCTGTCCCGCCGTGGTTGTCCTTATGCGCCTTCGGCGCATGGAGTCCGCTGCGCGGGGCTGTCGGGTGCGGTGACGGGCCGGAGGGGCAGGGGTGTGCCGGACTGCTTCGCTTTACGTCCGGCACACCCCTGCCCCTCCGGCCCGTCACCTCCCGTGGGTGGTCATGAAGACGGTGGGTGGGGGCTGATGTGGCTGGGCTGCTGTCCGTCAGGGCTCCTGGCGCTTCGCTTCGCCGGGCGCGCAGGTCGGTGCGTCCGGGGCGCGGGTCGCGGTGGTGGCCTTCGGGGCCGGTGCTGGGGCCTGGGCGCGGCGGTCCACCCGTAGGCGGCGGGCGCCGGGGCCCTGTTCGCCGAGGTTGTCGTAGGGGTTGGACAGCGCGCAGGTCTGGAGGGAGAGGCAGCCGCAGCCGATGCAGTCGGTGAGGCGGTCGCGGAGTTCGACGAGCTGGCCGATCCGCTCGTCGAGTTCGGTGCGCCAGACCTCGGAGAGCCGGGCCCAGTCCTCGCGGTTGGGGGTGCGCTCGTCCGGCAGCTCCGCCAGGGCGTCGCGGATCACCGCGAGCGGGATTCCGACCCGCTGCGCGGCCCGGATGAACGCGACCCGGCGCAGGGTCTCGCGGGTGTAGCGGCGCTGGTTGCCGGCCGTCCGGGTGCTGCTGATCAGCCCCTTGGACTCGTAGAAGTGCAGCGCGGAGACGGCCGCGCCGCTGCGTGCGGAGAGCTGGCCGACGGAGAGCTCATGGACCTTGAACGGAAGCTGGGGCACGCCGTCAACCCTACGGCCTGCCCGGGGATCCGCCGGGGCGGCCGGCGGCCGGGGCGTTGACAGCGGGCGCCCACCCTCGCATCCTGAGCAAGCGCTTAGTAACACGGCTGAGGAGGCGGACGAGGATGGCAGAGCCCCGGGTGTTCGGGTCGGTCGAGGAACTGCGGGCGGCAGTCGGCGAGGAGCTGGGCCCCAGTGACTGGCTGGAGATCGACCAGAAGCGGATCGACCTGTTCGCGGAGGCCACCGGCGACCACCAGTGGATCCACGTCGACCAGGAGAAAGCCGCGGCCGGCCCCTTCGGCACGACCATCGCCCACGGGTATCTGACCCTGTCGCTGCTGCCGGTCCTGGTCCCGCAGCTGCTGCGGGTGGACAACGTGAAGATGGGCATCAACTACGGCACCAACAAGGTGCGTTTCCCGGCCACCGTCCCGGTCGGCTCGCGGGTGCGGGCCCGGGCGCGGATCGCGGAGGTGGCCGAGGTGACCGGCGGGGTGCAGCTCACCACGGTGGTAACGGTCGAGCGGGAGGGCGAGGAGAAGCCGGTGTGCGTGGCGGAGTCGGTCAGCCGGTTCCACCTGTAACCGGGGCGGCGGCCGCCGGGCCGGACTCACTCATCTAGGAGGCGCCGCCCACCATCCGTAGGACGAGGTCGGCGTAGAGGGTGCCGACCTCGTCGGGTGTGCGCGGGCCCTCGGCGGAGAACCAGCGGGCGACGTCCACGCACAGCGACAGCACGGCCAGGGTGGTGCCGGGGACGTCGTCCACGGCGAACTCCCCGCTGTCCGCGCCGTCCTGGATGATCTGCCGGAGCAGCCGGTCGGTGCGGCGGCGCAGCGCGGCGATCTCGGCGTAGTGGTCCGCGCCGAGGGCCTGCAGTTCGTACTGGATGACCCGGGCGGTGGTGTGGTGCTCGGCGTGCCAGCGGGCGAAGGTGCGCACCGCGTCGCGGAGCCGGTCGGTGGCGCTGCCCCGGGCCTCGGCGGCGGCGCCCATGATACGCAGGGCCTTCTCGTGGCCGATGCCGCTGATGCGGTAGAGCAGCTCCTCCTTGGTCTTGTAGTGGATGTAGAGCGCGGCCGGGCTCATCCCGGCGCGGCCGGCGATGTCACGGGTGGTGGTGGCGTGGTAGCCGCGCTCGGCGAACGCCTGGACGGCCGCGCTGACCAGCCGCCGCGCGGCGTCCGGGGTCACGTCGGACCACTCGCCGCTCTCCTCCGCCGCCCGCTCGGCCGCACCCATCGCCGCTCCCCGCTCTCGCTCCGCCAGGGGCCTTCCGCTGCCGGATCGAACACCATACCGTGCTGGTGAGCAAGCGCTTAGGGGCTGTCCGGGAGCGGGCGCCGGACGGGCCGGCGCGGGCGGCCGCGGGCCGGTCAGGAGGCGGAGACGCCGGCCAGGGCGCGGCCGAGCCGGCGTACGGCGGTCTGCTCGGGCGTGAGCTCCTGGTTCATCTCGGGTCCCTTGTCGGCGGGAACGGGAGATGCGGCGACAGTTGATTAGCGATGCTAGTTTTTTGGGAGCAGCCCCTACCATGTGCGGCATGGCCCGACCCCGCAAGCCCCTGCTGAGCCGCGAGCGCATCATCACCACCGCGCTGGCGCTGGTCGACGCGGAGGGGCTGGGCGCGCTCTCCACCCGCCGGCTGGCGGCGGAACTGGGCGTCAGCGGCCCCTCCCTCTACAACCACTTCACGACCAAGGACGAGATCCTGGACGCGGTGGCCGACTCCGTCATCGCACAGGTCGACGTCTCGGCCCTGGCCGGCGGCGTCGACTGGCGGACCGGCCTGCTCGCCTGGGCCCGCTCCTACCGCGCGGCGCTCGCCGCCCACCCGCACATCGTCCCGTTCCTCGCCCAGGGCCCCGGCCGCCGGCCCGCCGGGCTGAAGATGGCCGACGCGGCCTTCGGCGGCATGGTGGCGGCGGGCTGGCCGCCCGCACTGGCCACCAAGGTCTGTGCGATGGTGCGGTACTTCGTCGCGGGCTCGGCGCTCGGCTCGTTCGCCCGCGGCTTCGTGGACGACCCCGGCGCCTACGACCCGGACGCCTACCCGCACCTCGGCCGGGCCCATCTGCTGCCCGAGCACCAGCGCCGGGTGGACGAGGGCGCGTTCGAGGACGGACTGCTGGCGCTGGTGGACGGACTGACGCTGCATCACCCCGAACTCACCCCTCCCGAGAGCGATTTCAGGATACAGATGTAGAGTGCACCAGTCCCTGGCGGGCAGGGGCGGTGTGCGTCCTGCGGGAGGCGGAAATGCGCCAGCCGGGCACGGCCGAAGAACCGGCGGCCAAGCGTCACGAGGTGGCGGCGAGCCGGCGGGGGCGGTTTGTCACGGAGGTGCTGCGCGGCCAGGCGCAGGTCGACTTCCTGCCCGACGCGCTGACCGGACTGGTCTTCTCCCTCGCGCTGTTCGCCGCCGGCTGGCGGTACGGCCTCTACGGCCTGACGGGCGCGGCCGTCGGCACCGGCACCGCGCGGCTGCTGGGCGTGGACCGCGGCCGGGTCGCGGCCGGCCTCGAGGGGTTCAACTCCTGCCTGGTCGGGGTGGCCTGTGCGGTCTTCCTCGACGCCGGCCGGCTGTCCACGCTGCTGGTGGCGGTGGCCGCCAGTGCGGTGGTCACGGTCGTCACGGCGGCCGCCGCCCGGGTGCTGGGCACGTGGGAACTGCCCACCCTCACCCTGCCGTTCTGTCTGACGGCCACCGCGCTCACCGTCGCCGCGCCCGGTTTCCGGCACGTCTGGCACCGGTCCGGCGCGCTCGCCGCGCTGCCCGGCACCGCGTCCGGCCCCACCGCGCTCGGCTTCACCGACCTGTGGCACGCCTTCTTCGCCGACTTCGGCGAGATCTTCCTGATGCCGCAGTGGTACGTCGGCCTGGTCTTCCTCGCCGGCATCTTCCTCGCCGACCGCCGGCTGGGCGCCCTGGCCTGTGCCGGCAGTGCCGTCGCCCTCCTGACGTCCTGGGCGCTGGGCGCCCCCGCCAACCAGGTGCGCCAGGGCCTGATGGGCTACGACGCGGTGCTGGTCGCGATGGCGCTGGGCGGGGTCTTCCTGGTCACCGACGCCTGGAGCGTGGGGTACGCGATGGTCGGCGCGGTCGCCTCCACCGTGCTCGGCCCGGCGCTCGGCGCGCTCTTCGCGCCGTCCGGCGGGCACGCCTTCACCTGGCCGTTCGTGCTGGTGACGCTGGTGTTCCTGGCGGCCGTACCGGCCTTCCCGCGGCTGCGCCGGGCCGCGGGCTGACCGGCCGCCGGCCGCGGACGGGCCCGGCGGGTCAGAAGACCACCAGGGCCCGCCCGCCCTTCCCGGCGAGCATCGCCTCGAACGCGGCCGGGATCCCGTCCAGTCCGATCCGTTCGGTGACCAGCGCGGAGAGGTCGAGCGCGCCGGAGCGGACGTGTTCGGCGATCACCGGGAGGTCGCGGGCCGGGTCGCTGTTGCCGTAGACGCAGCCGGCGAGCGTGCGGCCGAAGTAGAAGAGCTCCAGGGCGGAGAAGACGACCTGCTGGTCCTTGCCGCCGATGCCCACCACCGTCGTCCGGCCGCCGCGGCGGGTGGCGGACCAGGCCGCGCGGATGGTCTCCGCGCGGCCCACGCACTCCACCGCGACATCGGCGCCGACGCCGCCGGTGAGCGCCCGGACCCGCTTGGCGCCGTCCTTCTCGAAGAACGCCGGCCCGTCGGCGACCAGGAAGTCGGTGGCGCCGGCCGCGCGGGCCAGCTCCTCCTTCGCCGGTGAGACGTCCACCGCCACGATCGGGCCAGCCCCGGCGATCCGCGCCGCCTGGAGGGTCGCCAGGCCCACCCCGCCGACGCCGACGACCAGCACCGACTCCCCCGCCCGGACCCGGGCGCTGTGGTGGACGGCGCCCCAGCCGGTGAGCACCGCGCAGCCGAGCAGGGCCGCGTCGGTCAGCGGGATGCCGTCCGGCAGCGGCAGCGCGGCGTGCGCGGGCACCACGGTCTCCTCGGCGAACGCGGCGGTGCCCAGTCCGGGGTAGAGCGCGCTGCCGTCGGCGCCGAGGGTGGCGTACGGGGCACCGGCGGCCCGCCCGGCCTCGGCGCACAGCCAGGGTTCGGCCAGTCCGCAGAAGTGGCAGTCGCCGCAGGACGGCGCCCAGTTGAGGACCACCCGGTCGCCGGCCGCCACCCCCGTCACGTCCGGCCCCACGGCGGTGACCGTGCCCGCCCCCTCGTGGCCGAGCACGGCCGGGGCCGGCTGGCGCAGGGTGCCGTTGGACAGCGAGAGGTCGGAGTGGCAGACGCCGGCGGCGGCGAGCCGGATCCGGACCTGTCCGGGACCGGGCTCCGGCAGCTCGATCTCGGTGACCTGGAGCGGGGCGTTGACGGCGGGCAGGACGGCGGCGCGGACCACGGGATCTCCTCGGGGCGTGGGCGGACGGCGGGCGGCCGGGATGTGCGGGACCGGCTCAGAACTGCAGCGACTTGGTCTGGAGGTACTCGGTCAGGCCGTACGGCCCCAGCTCCCGGCCGACCCCGGACCGCTTGTACCCGCCGAAGGGGGCGAGCGGGTTGAAGCGGCCGCCGTTGATGTCGACCTGGCCGGTCTGAAGCCGGCGGGCGAAGGCGACCGCCTCGGCGTCGTCGCCGGCCCAGACCGCGCCGGCCAGGCCGTAGACGGTGCCGTTGGCGATCCGCACGGCGTCGTCCTCGTCCTCGTAGCGCAGCACCGTCAGGACCGGGCCGAAGATCTCCTCCTGGGCGACGGTCATCTCCGGGGTGACGTCGGCGAAGACGGTGGGGTGGACGTAGAAGCCGGGGCCCTCGGGCGGGCGCGGGCCGCCCGCGACGGGCCGGGCGCCCTCGGCGACGCCGCGTTCGAGGTAGCCGACCACGCGGTCCCGCTGGCGGGCGCTGACCAGCGGGCCGAGCCGCTCGCCGGGGACGTACTTGGCGGCCGCGGCGGCGGCCAGCGCGACGGCCTCGTCGTACTGCTCGCGGTGCACCAGCATCCGGCTCCAGGCGCTGCACGTCTGGCCGGAGTTGGCCATCACGTTGGCGACGCCGACCGCGACCGCCCGGCCGAGGTCCGCGCTCGGCAGGATGACGTTGGCGGACTTGCCGCCCAGTTCCAGGGCCACCTGCTTGACCGCGCCGCCGGCGAGCGCGCCGACGGTCCGGCCCACCGCGGTCGAGCCGGTGAAGGAGACCAGGTCGACGTCGTCGTGCTCGGCCAGCGCCCGGCCCGCGACCGGGCCGAGGCCGGTGACGACGTTGACCACGCCGGCCGGTATCCCGGCCGCCTCGACGCACTCCGCGAACAGCCGGGCCACCAGCGGGGTGTCCTCGGCGGGCTTGAGGACGACGGTGCAGCCGGCCGCCAGTGCCGGGGCCACCTTCGCGACGATCTGGTGCAGCGGGTAGTTCCACGGGGTGATCGCGCCCACCACGCCGACCGGTTCGTGCAGCACGGTGGAGTTGCCGAGGGTCTCCTCGAAGGCGTGCGTGCGGGCGATCTCGGCGTACGAGCCGCAGACCGCGACCGGCACCCCGGCGTGCACGGTCCGGCTGAAGGCGAGCGGCGCGCCGAGTTCGGCGGTGACGGTCTGCGCGATCTCCTCGGTCCGGTCGACGAGCCGGTCGCGCAGGGCGGCGATCCGGTCGGCGCGCTCGGCGGGCGGGGTGGCGGCCCAGCCGGGCAGGGCGGCGCGGGCGGCCCGCACCGCGGCGTCCACGTCCTCGGCGGAGCCGGCCGGGACGGTGCCGATGACCTGCTCGTCGGCCGGGTTGACGACCTCGATCGTGCCGCTGCCCGCGGCGGGCCGCCAGCGTCCGCCGATGTACATCGTGTCGTGGTGCTGCACGCCGTGGTCCTCCCTGGCCGACTGGTGGTGGTCGCACCCTAGGGGTGCCCCGGGCCGCTTCCCAGGGTGCCACCGGCCAAACTAGCGCCGGTAGTTTCGTCGCCGGCGGCGGACCCGGCCGCCCCGCCGGGCCCGGCCGCCCCGGCCGTCCCGTCCAGGTCGCGGGCCAGATAGGCCCGGAGCAACGCCTTGGTCTCCGCGACGATGACCGGGTCGCCCTCGGGGTCGGTGCGGAAGGCGAGCTGGAGCAGCGCGTCGGCGCTCTCCACGCCGACCAGGAAGACGGTGCGCAGCCGGTCGTCGGCGGGGTCCAGGCCGAGCCGCCCGGCGAGCAGCCGCAGCAGCCGGTCGGCGACCTCGTAGTTGGCCTGCCGGGACTCGCGCGGGGCGGGCACGGTGAACTCCACCAGGGCGAAGCCGGACACCGTCCGCTTCATGGCCAGGTACTCGTCGATCACCACGTCCATCGCGGCGCGCCAGCCCGGCGGCTGCCCGGGGGCGGCCAGCCGGGCGCTGATCCGGTCCGCGTAGGCGTCGAGGTTGCGCCGGGCGAGCGCCTCGGCCATGGCGCGTTTGTTGGGGAAGAAGCGGTAGACGGAGCCGATCGGGACCCCGGCGCGGCCGGCCACCGCGCGGGTGCTCAGGTCCTCGTAGCCGGTCTCGTCGAGCAGTTCGGCGCAGGCGTCGAGGATCCGGGCCAGGCGCTGGGCGCTGCGCCGCTGGACGGGCGCCCGGCGGAGCGGGGACGGTGCGGGGGTGGCGGCGGGCTGCGGGACGGGGGTGGACCGCGGGACGGGTCGGGGCGTCGAAGGCTGCACGGGGTCATCTTGCCCGGCGTACGGGCCGGGGATCGCCGGGCGGGGCGATCCGGCCACCCCGGCCGGGATCCGGCACGTTCCCGACGTGGCGCGAACCGGCCCCGCCAGTGCGGCACCCCTCGTTGACGCGCCCTCCACTCAATCCTAAGGTCTTGCATAGGATTCCGGGCCGGTCCCGGATCCCGTGGTGCCTTGGATTCCGTGGACGTCTGGTTCCGTGAGCGGCGGGAGCGTGTGATGACAGGTACGGCCAACGAGCAGGCGAGGAAGGCGGCCGAGGGCCTCGCCCACTCCTCCGGCTTCGGCAACGAGCACAGTTCGGAGGCGGTCCCCGGCGCGCTGCCGGTGGGCCGCAACTCCCCCCAGCGAGCGCCCCTCGGGCTCTACGCCGAGCAGCTCAGCGGCTCGGCGTTCACCGAGCCGCGCCGCCACAACCGCCGGTCCTGGCTCTACCGCATCCGGCCGTCGGCCGCGCACCCGCCGTTCGCCCGCGCCAACCGCGGCGAGATCCGCTCCGCGCCGTTCACCGAAACCCTGCCCGACCCCAACCGCCTGCGCTGGGACCCACTGCCGGAGCCGGCCGACCCGACGGACTTCGTCGACGGCCTGTGGACGCTGGGCGGCAACGGCGACGCCACCCAGCGCACCGGCATGGCGGTGCACCTCTACCACGTCAACACCTCCATGGAACGGCGGGTGTTCGGCGACTCCGACGGCGAGCTGCTGATCGTGCCGGAGCGCGGTGGGCTGCTGCTGCGCACCGAGTTCGGGCTGCTGCGGGCCGAGCCGGGCCACGTGGCGCTGATCCCGCGCGGGGTCCGCTTCCGGGTCGAGCTGCTGGACGCCACCGCGCGGGGCTATGTCTGCGAGAACTACGGCCGCCCCTTCGAGCTCCCCGACCTCGGCCCGATCGGCGCCAACGGCCTGGCCAACGCCCGGGACTTCCTCGCCCCGGCCGCCGCCTACGAGGACGTCGAGGGACCGGTCGAGGTGGTCAACAAGTTCTGCGGCCACCTCTGGACCGCGACCTACGACCACTCGCCGCTGGACGTGGTCGCCTGGCACGGCAACCACGTCCCCTACGTCTACGACCTGCGCCGGTTCAACGTCATCGGCTCGATCAGCTACGACCACCCGGACCCGTCGATCTTCACGGTGCTGACCTCGCCCTCGGACACCCCGGGCCTGGCGGGCGTGGACTTCGTGGTGTTCGCCCCGCGCTGGCTGGTCGGCGAGGACACCTTCCGGCCGCCGTACTTCCACCGCAACGTGATGAGCGAGTACATGGGCCTCATCGAGGGCGCCTACGACGCCAAGACCGGCGGCCGAGGGGGTTTCGTCCCGGGCGGCGGCTCGCTGCACAACATGATGTCGGCGCACGGCCCGGACCGGGAGACCTTCGAGCGGGCCAGCGCCGCGGAGCTGGTCCCGCAGAAGGTCGACGACGGGCTGGCCTTCATGTTCGAGACCCGCTGGCCGCTGACCCTCACCGAGCAGGCCCGGAACGCCGACCACCTGCAGCGCGGCTACGACGGCGTATGGCAGGGTCTCCAGCGCCACTTCCGCCCGTAGCGCCGGGACCAGTTCTGCAGACCGGGGAACGCCCTTGACCACCTTCGCTCCCGACTCGCTCGCCCTGAACCGCAAGTTGCCGCTGTGGTACCAGGTCTCGCAGTCCCTGCGCGCGTCCATACTCGGCCGCTCCCCGGAGGCGCCGCTGCGGCTGCCGACCGAGGACGCGCTCGCGGCGCACTACGGCGTCAGCATGCTGACGATGCGTCAGGCACTCAAGGAGCTGGAGGAGGAGGGGCTGATCAGCCGGCACCGGCGCCGCGGCACCTTCATCGAGCCGCATGCGCGGCGCGGTGCGCCGGTGCGGCTGCTCGGTTCCGTGGACGCCATCGTGGCCCAGCAGTCCGGGATGCGCACCGTCCTGCTGGAGCACGGACCGGTACCGGTTCCGGCCGAACTGTCCGAGCATTTCCCGGACATGGCGGAGGTGACCGGTTTCCGGCGGCTGCGCAGCGACGAGGAGACGGCGGAGCCGACCAACCACGCGCGCAACTACGTCCGCCCCGACGTCGCCGCCCGGATCGACCTCGCGGACCTGGAGCGCTGGCCGATGACGAAGGTGCTGCGGGACGCGCTCGGCCTGCGGATCGGCCGGATCACCGACACCGTCGAGGCGCGGCTGGCCGATCCGGAGACCGCCCGGCTGCTGCGGGTGCCGCTGCTCAGCCCGATCCTGCACTACACCGGCGTCACCTACGACGAGTCCGGCCGGGTGCTGGACGTCGCCCTGATCCACTACCGGGGCGACCGCTTCTCGTTCACGGTGACGCTGGACGCACACTGAACCGGAGATCCAGCAGGACGCCGTGCGTGCTCCGGGAGGGGCTCCGCTTGACTGCTCCACCCGCGGACGGGCGGATCCCTGGCTCACGCTGCTTGGTCGTCAAGCTGACGAACGAGTCTTACGCGATCAGCACCAGCCGGGTTCAGACCTGCCCGGGCCAGCATCACGCGGGCGGAGTTCTTATCCCTGGGGGATATGGCTCCGCACCGAGTGCAGGTGTATGTGCGTTCCGAAAGAGGCAGTGCGTGCTTGGTTCTCGCTCCGCACGATGCGCAATCCATGGTGGTATGCGCGGGATGTACCAGGCGCACGTCGCGCCCGTGTTTGCGGCCCATCTCGATCAGCGCCGCCTTGGTGGCGCCGACGGCGGCATCAGATGCCTTGCGGGCCATCGTGGTCTTGGCAAGGAACTTCGGTCGGAAGTCTTCCACCGCTATCACGTCGTGGTCACGCACGACGCCCTTGGCCCACTTGCGCCCGGTGTCCTGCCGCTGACGGGCGATCTTCTTGTGCAGCTTGGCGACCTGTCGCTGCGCTTTTCGGTATCCGCGGGACTGCGGCTTGCCTTTCGGACGCCCACGGCGGGACATCATGCGCTGGTACCGGGCCAGTCGCGAAGCCGCTTTGCGACCGTGCTCGACGTGGGGAAGATCGTGGGCGTCGCTCGTGGTGGTAGCCGTCTCACGCACGCCCCAGTCAATCCCGATCACTGCTCCCGTGCTCGGCAAGGGCTCGGCAGTGACGGGAACGACAAACGAGCAGTACCAGTGCCCGAGGCTATCCCGGTGCACGCGCACCGACGACGGCTCTGCGGGCAGCTTCCGTGACCACACCACCGTCACCACGATGCCGCATGCCAGATACAGGCGCCCGTCCTTGAGCCGGAAACCACGCCGGGTGTAATTCAGGCTCGGATCAGCCTTGTCCTTCTTCTTGTACTTGGGCATCCCGGCCCGCTGCCGCATCGGAAGCCTTGCCTTGATGTCCTTCAGCGCCTTGGCACGCGACGCGGCGAAGTCCCGTACGACCTGCTGCTGCGGCACGGACGCACCCTCACGCAGCCAGGAGGTTATACGTCGGGCCTTGGTTAGCATTCTGTCGAGCTGGGCTGGGCCGCAGGTCTGCCGATCGTCAGGATGTGCCGCGTTGTACAGGTACACCTTCTTGGACTTGGCAACGCATTCGTTCCAGGTCCAGCGGCAACGGTCCCACTCCGCAGCCAGCGCCGTGTTCGCGCCGGCGGACACACGAAGCCGATATGTGTACCGGGCACAACCGGCATACTCAGTCGCCTTCAGTGTCCCCGTCATGCTCAACAACCTACCTGGGAGGTATGACAGTTGCTCCTCCATCCCGCTGTGGCCTGCTCCACCTTCGAGACAGGGGAAGGTCGAATCGCTCCGACAGTGGACTGGGTATCCCTGCCACGCTTCGCACGAGCCGGAGTTGTCTCCCGCATGCGGGAGGCATCCCCGCCACAGCCTGAACGGCGGGATCTCCTGCGGAGGATGCCCCGTTGACGGCGAAGCAGGGCGCGCCAGGGCTGGACGCGCCACGGCTGTCCGATCTGATGCCGTGGTCCGCGGCGCCGCTGCGGCTCGGCCGCTCCTGGGTGCGGGGCCCGGATCCGGCCACCCTGCGCGCCCGGTGGAAGATGCTCGCGGACACCGCGGACCCGGCCGACCGAGAGCGGCTGTTCGGCCCGTCCCGGGCCCGCACCCTGCACTCCGCGGTCGGCCAGCTCCCCGGGCAGGACACCCCGACCGCACGGCTGGCCCGGGCGGTCGGCCCGTGCCCGGAGCCGGTGCGGGTGCTGCACGGCCCGTTCGACCGGCAATGGCTGCTGCCCGACCACCGGCTGATCGACGCGGCCCGCCCGGAGCTGTGGCGGGTGGCCGACGAACACCAGCTGTTCCTGGTGGAGTTGGGGCAGGAGCCGGGGACCTCCGGCCCCGCGGTGGTCTGCTCCGCGCTACTTCCGGACGGTCGCTCGCCCGCCGGGCGCCCCGGCCGGATCCGTCCGCTCTACCGCCGGCCCGGCGGCACCGAACCCAACCTCGCGCCGGGCCTCACCGCGCTCCTCGCCCGCCACTTGGACCGTACGGTCCCGCCGGACGGCCTGCTCGCCTGGATCGCCGCCACCGCCGTGCACTCGCCCGACGGCACCGCGGTACCGCTCACCGCCGATGCGGCCCTGTGGGACCGCGGGGTGGCACTGGGCGCCCGTCTGCTGTGGCTGTCCACCTGGGGCGCGTACCAGGTGGACGGGCCGGAGGGGTCCGGCGGGCGGCCGCGGCTGCCCGGCGGCCGGCGGCCCTACGTCCGGGCCGCGCTGCCCGTCCGCGGACTGCCCGACACCCTCGCCTACGACCCCGACGACGAGACGCTGTCGCTCGGCGACGGCCGGATCGCACCGGTGCCGTCGGGTGCCTGGGAGTTCCACGCCGGGGGCGTACGGGTGCTCGCGGAGTGGTTCGCGCAGCGCGCGGGCGCGGGGGCGGCCGGCCATGAGCCCGCCGAGCCCGGTTCGCTGGCGGCGCTGCGGCCCGCGGCCTGGCCGCAGGAGTGGACCTCGGAACTGCTGGAGCTGGTGACCGTGCTGGCGCTGCGGGCCGAACTGGAGCCGGAGCTGGCGCAGTTGGCGCGGGCGGTGGCGGACGGGCCGCTGATCGGGGCGGCGGAGCTGCGGGCCGCGGGGGTGCTGCCGGTGCCGGCCGCGGCGGCCCGTCCGGCGTCCGTACTGGACCACCGGGAGGAGGGCCCGGACGGCCAGTTCGCGCTCTTGTGAACCCGCCGTCGGGGCTCCGTCCCCATGCCGCCGGCGTGCGCCGCGCGGCAGGTGTCCGGGCACACAAGGAACCACCCGCCACGAGGTGACGGGTGGTGAGAAGGCGGCACCTGGCGCTGCGCCGAGCCGGGGCGGTGGGTCGCCTGAGCCGATGGTGCCGCTTCAGAGGTGGCTCAGCCGTGGCCGCCGAAGAGCGAGCGGCGGAGCCTGCGCAGCGGGGCGAACAGCGACACGCGGTGGCCGCGGCTCTTCCTCATGCGCGTGTGGTCACGCGCGGTGATCTCCTGCATCAGCGAGGTGGCCCCCGCGGCCTCGCGCTGCGGGATGGCGGGACCGCCGAGCACCGCGAGATGACGGTCCAGCCGCGCGCTGGACGCGCTGCTCCCGCATGTGATGGCAGGGACCCGCGCCCTGCTGCGCACTGTTATCTGTTCCATGACTCTCCCCACCCGTACGAGGGCACCCGGCCAACGGGCAGGGTAACCCTATCTCTCTTGGAGGACACGCGTGCAGACCGGTCAACGGATTCACCTGCCTTGCCTTGACGTTGACGAACACCATACGGAATGTCACGTACTGCGCGTGCGCCAGGGCGAGTTGAGCGGTCGCGGGAGGGTTCCGGCGAGGGCCGGGCGCGGAGGGGGAGGCACCCACCCCCGCGCCCTGTGCACGGAAGATCACGCAGCGGAGCCGAACACCGGGAGATAGCCGTCGGCTTGGCCGGCGGAGGTGGGGTGGTAGGACTCGTCGACGGGATAGGTCACGCTGTGCAACCACGGACTGCCGGAGCACAGCTCGTGGCCGGCGAAGGCGGGGTTGACATCGGCGAAGGCGAAGCCGTGGTCGGCGGCGCGCTTGGCGATGACGCCGTCGATGGCGTCGGCGGCGGCGTTGACGGCGGCCCGGGACTTCTCGGTGAGGCCGGCGTCACAGTCGCCGTCGAGCTTGTAGAAGCGGGGGTATCCCAGGGCGACGACGTGTGCGGAGGGTGCCTTGTCGGCGATGGCCTTGTACACGGTGTCGAGCTTGGCCGGGAGGGTGTTGTCGATGTAGGTGCGGGCCTCGGCGATGCGGGCGAGGCAGGCGCTCTCGCCCTGGAGGGCGCAGGTGGTCATGGTGTCGGCGAATCCGGCGTCGTTGCCGCCGATGGTGATGCTGACCAGGCTCGTGGCGGAGTTCAGCGGGCCTAGCTGACCGCTGACGACATCACCCGTTCGGGCCCCCGAGCAGGCGGTGAAGGAGAACGACGACGGGCGGTGCGCGGCCGCCCAGAGGGCCGGATACGCCTTGGTGCTGCGCTTGCAGGAGCCGCTGCCGCTGTCGTAGCTGCCGGCGCCGACGCCGGCGGAGTAGGAGTCGCCGAGGGCCACATAGCCCCCGTTGGCGGGGAGTTGGGATGCCGTCGCGGTGCCGGCGCCGGTGAGCGCGAGCGACGAGGCGACGAAGAAGGCGGATGTCAATGCCGCATAACGGGACACTCTCATGGAACCTCCCTTAGCAGGATCGCTGCGCGATCCGTCGTACCAGGAGACCCGCGTCGTTGATAGTGTCCATGCCAAAAGTGGTACAGAGTTCATGGCAAATCTGCCGACATGCCAGATTCCTCACTGCATCGTCATTGCCCGTTCATGACGCGCATATGACATTGCGTTGGGACTCTTGATACCTGTCCGCGGCTCATCGAACCTTTTGACGACCGGTCAAGGACGTTTCCTGATCGGCCGATTGCGTACGGCCCCCGTACGCCCACCTTGCGCGCGCACCACGGCGCGCCACCGATGAGGAGGACCCCTCGCGATGGCAGTGATGCGTTCCACCAACTCCCGGGCCGCCCAACGGCGTGCCACCACCCTGCGGATCGCCACGGCGGTCACCGCGGCCGCGGCCGCCGCCACCCTCGGCGTCCTGGCCCTCCCGGCCCAGGCGGCACCCGCCCGGGGCACCGTGATCGGCGCCGGCGCGGCGGACGCGGTGCCCGGCAGCTACCTCGTCACGCTCAAGCCGGGCGCCGGCCTCAAGGCCGCGTCGGCGGACGGCCGCGGCGTGATATCCGCCCACGGAGGCACCGTCAAACGCACCTACACGGCCGCGCTCAACGGCTATGCCGCCACCCTGTCCGCGGCCCAGGCGAGACAGCTGGCGGCCGACCCCGCCGTCGACCACGTCTACCAGGACCGCACCGTGCACGCCCTGGACACCCAGACCAACCCGCCGTCCTGGGGCCTGGACCGGATCGACCAGGCGAAGCTGCCGCTGGACAAGAAGTACTCCTACCCCGCCACCGCCGGCTCCGGCGCCACGGTGTACGTCATCGACACCGGAGTGCGGATCTCCCACAAGGAGTTCGGCGGCCGGGCGGCGAACGGCTACGACGCGGTCGACAACGACAACGTCGCCCAGGACGGCAACGGCCACGGCACCCACGTCGCGGCCAACATCGCCGGTACGACGTTCGGCGTCGCCAAGAAGGCGAAGATCGTCGCCGTGCGGGTGCTCGACGACTCCGGCTCCGGCACCACGGCCCAGGTGGTCGCGGGCATCGACTGGGTCACCAAGAACCACAAGGGCCCGTCGGCGGCCAATGTGTCGCTGGGCGGCGGCCCGGACGCGGCCCTGGACGCCGCCGTGCGCAACTCCATCAAGAGCGGCGTGACCTACGCCGTCGCGGCCGGCAACTCGGGGGACAACGCGCAGAACTACTCCCCCGCGCGGGTCCCCGAGGCGCTCACCGTCGGCGCGACGACCTCGGCCGACGCGCGCGCCTCGTACTCCAACTACGGCTCCCGGGTGGACCTCTTCGCGCCCGGCAGCAGCATCACCAGCGCCTGGAACACCAGCGACACCGCCACCAACACCATCTCCGGGACCTCGATGGCCACCCCGCACGTCGCGGGCGCCGCCGCGGTCTACCTCGCCGGGCACCCGACCGCCACCCCGGCCCAGGTCGCCACGGCCCTGGTGAACGGCGCCACCTCGGGGGTCGTGACCAACCCCGGCAGCGGCTCGCCCAACAAGCTGCTGAAGCTCGTCCCGTAGCGAACGCTCCCGCCGGACCACCCGGCGGCGGGCCCACGAGGGCTCGGCAGGTGCGGGGCGCCGGCGGCCGGTCGGTCAGCCGCCGGCGCTCCGCCCGTCGGACTCACTCATCCAGACCCGGCACGAGGAAGGCGGTGGCCGCCACGGTCACCGCTGCCAGCAGCAGGACCAGCGGTGTGCGGGTGCCCAGGCCGATCAGCCACGCGCCCAGCAGGCCGCCCGCGAGCATCCCGCCGACCGAGCCGAGCCGGCGGGGCAGTGCGCCGGTGCCGTAGCCCAGCCGCCGGTCGCCGCCCAGCACGGAACCGCTCACCAGGGCCGTCATCGCACGGGTCGCCACCGTCGTGGGGAGATCCGGGACGGCCGCCCGCATCGCGGTGACATTGCGCACCCCCATCGCGACCGCCATCAGCGCGATCACCACGTAGCGCTGCGGCGCGGCGACTTCGCGGGCCGGCGCCGCCTCCCAGCCGGCCACCGCCGCGCCGGCCAGCAGCGCCGCCTCGGCCAGCAGGGCCACCGGGAACCACGGGCGCCGGCGGTCGGCCAGCGTGGACTCCAGCCGGGCCCCGGCCACCGCCCCGGCCAGGAACGCGCCGAGCGAGACCACCGGCGCGGCCACCGGCAGCCCGCCCTGTACCGCAAGGCCGAAGCCGAGGAAGAGCAGGTTGCCGGTCTGGTTCGCGGTGAAGACATGGCCGAGGGTCAGGAAGCTGGCGGCGTCGAGCACACCGGTCACGACGGTCAGGCAGACCATCACCACCGTCAGGGCGGCTCCGCTCGGCGGCTCCACGGATCGGCTCCTTCCACCGGGCACCTCGGGCCGGCGTCCCGACAGTTCGGCGTCCTGTCAGTCTCCGGACGGCCCTCGCGGCACCGGGCCATTGCGCCGTCTGTGGGCGCCTTGCCGTAACGGGACGTCAGGACAGCAGGACGGCAGGAATCCAGGACGGCAGGGGCACGGGACTGCAGGGCGGCAGGACTCCGGAACGGCGTCGTGCGGGAGCGGCCGCCCGCCGCCGGGCCCGCCCGGGCAGAGGTCCGGTGCCCGCCGCCCGCACCGCACATCACCAGCAGCAGCGCCAGCGCCGCCACCCCGACCACGACCGCCACCCCGAAGGCCGTCCCCCGGCGCCCCCGCAGCCGTCCGCCGTCCGGCCGCCCCTGACGTTCCCCACCTCGACGTCGCACGGCGGACCACCCTAGGACCGGCCCGGCGGGCGCGCACAGGGCGCGTTCCGGCGCGCGTACCGCCCGCGGGCGACCGCCCGCCCGCGCCGAGGAGTCCGTGCCGCTCCGGCCGGCCATGGACGACCGCGACGCGCCGGCGGCCGTCGTCGGGGCGTGCCGGCGCCCGGGTCCGCTGTATGACGTACCGTCACTTTCCGTGCCCCGTGGGCCTATTCCCGCAGTTCGCGCAGGCGCACCGACAAGCAGGTGACACAGCCCTCCCGCTTCTCGAACTCGCTGATGTCGACGGGCACCGGGCGGTAGCCGAGGCGGGTGAACAGCTGGGCGGTCCGGGGCGCGGAGGCGGCCATCAGCAGCGCGTCGCCGCCCAGCAGGACGACATGCGCCCCGGACTCCTCCAGGACAGGCCGGAAGTGCGGGAAGACCGACGGGTCCTCGACCAGCGGCGGGTAGCCGACGACGGTGCCGTCGGGGAGAGCGGTGACCGCCGACTTGAGGTGCAGCACCCGGCTGACCGGCACGGCGATCACCGTGGCGCCCAACGGCTCGAAGGCGGCGCGCAGTTGCCGGACCCCTTCGAGGTTGGTGCGGCAGCCGCGGCCCACGTAGACGGTGTCCCCGACCTTGAGGACGTCGCCGCCGTCGAGGGTGCCCGGGGCGCGCACCGCGTTCAGGGAGCAGCCGAGCGCCTCGGCGGCCTCGCGGGCGGCCGGCAGCTCGGGGCGGCGGGCGTCGGCGCCGGAACGGGCGAGTAGCGCGACGTTGCGGAAGACGACCATGGTGTCCTCGACGAAGACCGCGTCGGGGCAGTCGTCGGCGGGCGCGACCTCGGTGGTCCGCCAGCCGTGGTCGCGCAGCGCCTGGACGTACGCCTCCCACTGGCGCAGGGCCCGTGCGGCGTCCACCGGCCGCCGCTCGATATGGGTGACCAGGCCGTCGGCCAGTCGGGGGCCGGGGCGTCGCACGAGGGCGTGCCGGCTGGGCATGGGCTCCTCCGGGGCTGGGGCGGGGGCGGGGGCGGGGCCGGGCCGCCCGGTCGGGGGCCCGGCCGCTGGTCGGGGNCGGTCCCTCAGGTGCCGTCGTCGTACGTGGCGCGCAGGGCGTCGGTGACGGCGGCGAGCGCGGCGGCGCGGTCCAGGCCGAGGCGCCGGGCGCGGTGGGCGTAGGCCGCGGCGGCCGCGGCGGCCTCCTTCTGGGCGGCGTCGCCGGCCGCGGCGACGAAGCTGCCGTTGCGGCCGCGGGTCTCGATCACCCCGTCGGTCTCCAGGGCGCGGTACGCCTTGGCGACGGTGTTGGCGGCCAGGCCCAGCTCCTCGGCGAGGCCGCGGACGGTGGGGAGCTTGTGGCCGACCGGCAGGGTGCCGGTCCGGGCCTGGTCGGCGATCTGGGTGCGGACCTGCTCGAACGGGGCCTCGGCCGCCGCCGGGTCGATGGTGATCGTCAGCGTCTGCGGGGACACGGTGGCGCTCCTGGTGCTGGTGGTGGCGCGGGTGCGCGGTTTTGTCGCATCCATTGTGCGCCAGGAGCGGCCACCGTGCCCGGGGGCCGGGCGGGAAGCCCTACAGCTCCAGGATGGTGCCGGTGGTGCGCAGCCAGGCATCCATGCCCAGGACGAGTTCGGCGCCGGGGCGGATGTCGTGGTCGGCGCCGGGGGCGATGGCCTCGGCGAGCGCCCCGGAGTCCACCAGCGGGCGGACGGGGGCGTCGCGGTCGGCGGCCAGCTCCCGCAGCTCGCCGCGGAGCGCCTCGCCGTAGCCGGGGTCCTGGGTGCTGGGATAGGGGCTCTTGACGCGGTCGGCGACCAGGTCGGGCAGCACGTCGCGGGCGGCGGCGCGCAGCAGGGACTTCTCCCGGCCGTCGAACGTCTTCATCGCCCAGGGGGTGTTGAAGACGTAGTCGACCAGACGGTGGTCGCAGAACGGGACCCGGACCTCCAGACCGACGGCCATGCTGGCGCGGTCCTTGCGGTCCAGCAGGACCTGCACGAAGCGGGTCAGGTGCAGATAGCTGACCTCGCGCATCCGGCGCTGATGGCCGGTGTCGCCGTCCAGGTAGGGGACTTCGGCGAGCGCCTCGCGGTAGCGGCGGTGCTCGTAGCCGGGCAGGTCGATCCGCTTGAGCAGGGCGCGGTCGAGCAGCGCCTCACGGACCGCGTCGCCGCCGGCGAACCGGCCGGAGACACCCGCGGCGATCCAGGGGAAGGTGTCGGCGTGCACCGTCTCCGGGTCGTGGAACCAGCGGTAGCCGCCGAAGACCTCGTCCGCGGACTCGCCGGAGAGGGCGACCGTGGACTGCTCGCGGACCGCCTTGAACAGCAGGTAGAGCGAGGTGTCGCCGTCGCCGAAGCCGTTGGGCAGGTCGCGGGCGGCGAGCACCGCGGCACGGTGGGCCGGGTCCATCAGGGCCGCGGTGTCCAGCACGATGTCGTGGTGGTCGGAACCGACGTGCTCGGCCAGCGCGTGCGCGTACGGGCCGTCGGGCGTGCCGCGCAGGTCGTCGGGGGTGAAGTTCTCGGTGTAGCCGGTGAAGTCGACGGCGAACGAGCGGACCGGGCCGCTGCCCTGGGCCGCCAGTGCCTTGGCGGAGAGCGCGGTGATGGCCGAGGAGTCCAGGCCGCCGGAGAGCAGGGTGCACAGCGGGACGTCGGCGATCAGCTGGCGGGCGACGATGTCGTCGAGCAGTTCGCGGATGCGGGCGACGGTGGTGTCGAGGTCGTCGGTGTGCTCCCGGGCCTCAAGCGCCCAGTAGCGGCTGACGTGGACGCCGTTGCGGTCGACCCGGACGACGTGGCCGGGACGGACCTCGTGCAGGCCCTTGTAGACGCCGTGGCCGGGCGTCTTGGTGAAGGTGATCAGCTCGGCCAGGCCCTCGGCGTCGACGGCGGGGCGGACCTCCGGGTGGGCGTGCACCGCCTTGGGCTCGGAGCCGAACAGGACGCCGTCGCGGGTCGGGTGGTAGAAGAGCGGCTTGATGCCCATCCGGTCGCGGACCAGCAGGAGTTGCTCGGTGCGCGGGTCCCAGAGCGCGAAGGCGTACATGCCGTTGAGGCGCTCGGCGAACGCCTCGCCCCACTGGAGGTAGGCGTGCAGCACGACCTCGGTGTCGCTGCTGGTCCGGAAGGTGTGGCCCAGCTTCTCCAGTTCGGCGCGGAGTTCGCGGTAGTTGTAGACCTCGCCGCTGTAGGTCGTGACGACCAGGGTGCGGCCGTCCTGCTCGACGCTCATCGGCTGCTTGCCGCCGTCGATGTCGATGACGGCGAGCCGGCGGTGGCCGAACGCGGCGTGCGGGGCGAGCCAGCTGCCGCCGGCGTCCGGGCCGCGGCAGGTCATCGTCGCGGTCATCGCGTCGAGGACGGGGCGCTGGGTGGTGAGGTCGTGGTCGTAGGAGATCCATCCGGTGATTCCGCACATGCCTGCGGCTCCTCCTTCGGGTACGGCGAGCCGCCCGCCTTCGCGGCGGCGGCCTGCGCGATCACCGTACGCCCGGATAGTTGCAGCGGCCACCTATACATGCGGGCCACCGTCCGGAATGAGCCAGGAGGGCAACGAGCGGCCGCTCGTGCCCCTCCCCCTCAGCCCGCGCCCGCCCCGGGACGGGCGCGGCCCTCCGCCTGCTCGGCGGCGGGCGCCACGTGGACGAGCAGCGCATAGCGTTCGTCGTGCACCTCGCGGCCCCATAGTGCCGGGTCGTCGGAGAGGGGTATCAGCTCCGTGCCGGTCGCCAACGGGGCGGTCAGTGCGGTGAGTTCGGCGGCGGTCAGGCCCATCTGGGCGGACTCGCCCCAGCGGCCCTCCACCAGCACCAGCCGGCCGCCGGGGACGAGCAGGGCCGCCCAGCGGCGCAGGGCGGCGGCCGGGTCGGGCAGCGCCCACAGCAGATGGCGCACCAGGACGGCGTCGAACCGCCGCTCCCCCACGGGCGGTTGGGCGGCGTCGCCGACGGCGAGCGTGGCGGCCCGGCCGGCGAGCTTCCGCCGGGCGTGGGCCAGCATGGCCGGTGAGCGGTCGACGCCGGTGACCCGGTGGCCCGCTTCGGCGGCGAGCAGGGCCAGGCTGCCGGTGCCGCAGCCGAGGTCGAGGACGGCGGAGGGGGCGGGCGGCAGCCAGGCCCGCAGCCGGCCGGCCCAGGCGGCGCGGACGGACGGGTCGCGCAGGCCGTGGTCGGGCTCGTCGTCGTAGGTCGCGGCGGCGGCCTGCCAGTAGGCAGCGGTCGCGTCGGGCAGGGGTCCGGCCGGCGGTGCGGAGGATGCTTCGAGGCTCATGTCGTCAGGGTGCCAGGCGGCACTGACAACCGCCGGTGAGCTGCGCGGACGGCCCGGCGGCGGGGCCCGCGGGCAAGCGCCCCGGGAGGTTCCGGGAGTACCGTTGGAGGGGCTGGTGGTGCGCGGCGGCGACCGGCGGCAGGGGCCGTCGCGGGGCCGGAGCCGGCATTGGAACGGTCGTGTATGAGTGCCTCCCCGAGCAGCGGCGGCCCCGGAGACGGGGCCCTCGACCTCACCCGGACCGCCGTGGTGCTGGCCGATCGGACGGGAGTGGTACGGGGCTGGACGGCCGGCGCCGAGCGGCTGCTCGGCCCTCGGGTGTCCGGCGCCGCCGGCCGCCCGCTGGCGGAGCTGTTCGCGGCGGCGGACGCCCGGACCGCGGTCGGTGAGGGGGTCTGGCGGGAGCGGCTCGCGGCGGAGGGCGGCTGGAGCGGGCTGGCCGCGGTGCGCGACGGCGCCGGCCGACGGCTCGACCTGGAGGTGCGGGTGCTGCCGGTGCTGGCCGGCCGGGAGCCGTCCGCGCGCCTGGTGTTGGCCGCCGAGACGGCCCGTACGCCCTGGGCGGGGGCGGGCCGGTCGCTGCTGAACGGCATCCTCGGGATGTCGCCGATCGGGGTGGCGATGCTCGACCGCGAGCTGCGGTACGTGTGGCTGAACGACACCCTGGAGCGGATGGGCGGCACCTCCCGCGCCGCGCGGGTGGGGAAGCGGCTGGGCGAGGTGCTGCCGGGCCTGGCGGTGGACTCCCTGGAGGCCGAGATGGGGCGGGTGCTGCGGACCGGCGTGCCCTCCCTCGGTTACGAGTACCTCGGCCGCCCGGAGTCCGATCCGCAGCACGAGCACGCCTACTCGACGTCCTTCTTCCGGTTGCAGGACGAGGACGGCCAGGTGCTCGGCATCTGCTACATGGTCGTCGACGTCACCGAGAGCTACCGCGCCCGGCAGCGGATGGCGCTGCTCAACCGCGCCGGGGAGCGGATCGGCGGTTCCCTGGACGTCTGGCAGACGGCGCAGGAGTTGGCGGACGTGGCCGTTCCGGATCTCGCCGACTTCGTCACCGTCGATCTGCTCGACGCGATGTTCACCGGTGCGGAGCCCGCGTCCGGACCGGTCGAGACCGCCGACCTGTTCACCATGCGCCGGGCCGGGCAGCGGTCGGTGCGCGAGGGCTGCCCCGAGGCGGTGGTCGAGATCGGGGAGCGCACCGCCTACCCGCCGTCGGCGCCGGTGGTGCTGAGCCTGACCGAGGGCGAGTCGGTGCTGATCCCGGACCTGGACCTGGACCTGGAGCGGGACGACTGGGCGGCCGACGACCCGGTGCGGACCGGGCGGCTGCGGGCGTTCGGCTGCCACTCGCTGATGGTGGTGCCGCTGCGGGCCCGGGGCAGCTTCCTCGGCGCGGCGGCGTTCGCCCGCTGGCGCCCCACCGGCCCGTTCCAGCCCGACGACCTGGCCCTGGCCGAGGAGTTCGTCACCCGCGCGGCGATCTCCGTCGACAACGCCCGCCGGTACACCCGGGAGCACGCCGCGGCGCTCACCCTGCAGCGTAGCCTGCTGCCGCGCGAGTTGCCCGAGCAGAGCGCGGTGGAGGCGGCGTACCGCTATCTGCCGGCCGACTCGCGGTCCGGGGTGGGCGGCGACTGGTTCGATGTGATCCCGCTGTCCGGGGCGCGGGTGGCGCTGGTGGTCGGCGACGTGGTCGGGCACGGGGTGCACGCCGCGGCCACGATGGGCCGGCTGCGCGCCGCGGTCCAGGCACTGGCCGATCTGGACCTGTCCCCGGAGGAGTTGCTGGCCCACCTGGACGACATGGTCAACCGGGTCGCGCACGACGCGCCCGGCGACGACGGGGTGGTGGGGGCGACCTGCCTGTACGCGGTCTACGACCCGGTGGCCTGCCGCTGCACGCTGGCCCGGGCCGGGCACCCCGCGCCGCTGCTGGTCGGCCCGGCGGGCGGCTGCCAGATGGTGGAGCTGCCGACCGGGCCACCGCTGGGCCTGGGCGGGATGCCCTTCGAGTCCGTCGAACTTCCGCTGCCCGAGGGCAGCTTGCTGGCGCTCTACACCAACGGGCTGCTGCTGGGGAAGGCCCTCGACCCGGACGGCGGGATCAACCGGCTGCGGACCGCGCTGGCCGATCCGCAGGCCCCGCTGGAGGAGCTGTGCGAGCGGGTCGTCAGCACCCTGCCCGGGCCCCGCCCGATGGACGACGTGGCGCTGCTGCTGGCCCGTACCCGGGCCCTGCCGCAGGAGCAGTTGGCGACCTGGGACATCCCGGCGGATCCGTCGGCGGTCGGCGAGGCCCGCCGGGCCGCCCTCGGCCAGCTCGCCCAATGGGGGCTGCCGGGGCTGGAGTTCTCCACCGAACTGATCGTCAGCGAGCTGGTCACCAACGCCATCCGGCACGCCTCGGGGCCGATCGGGCTGCGGATGATCCGGGCGGAGTCGCTGATCTGCGAGGTCTCCGACGGCAGCAGCACCGCACCGCATCTGCGGCACGCCCGGGCGACCGACGAGGGCGGCCGGGGGCTCTTCCTGATCGCCGGGTACGCCCGGCGGTGGGGCGCCCGCTACACCCCGCACGGCAAGTTCATCTGGGCCGAACTCCCGCTGGACGCCGACCCCGACGCCCCGGCGGCGCCGGCGTTCGCCACGTTCGCCGAGGACCTGGAGGAGTGAGTCCGACGTCCCGTCGGCGCCGCTCCCCGACACCGGCCGGTGCACCCGACCGCCCTCCCCGGCCCTCGAACACCCCTTTCCTGTGGCCCCGCTTAGGCGCTCCTTAACGGGACCATAAGGATCCGCCGGATCGGCCGCCGGGGCTCAATTCCACTGTTCAGGGCGGCTAGCGTCGGCTCCGCAAGGCGGGTTCGCGGGCCCGCCGGTGCCGTTCTCCGGGGGCGGCACCGGTCATCGGCACGGGTCCGACCCCCCACCCCGCCTTCCGCCCCGGACGCGCGCGGCGCACCTCCCGCCCCTCGGTGCGCCGCGCGCCCACCCCCACACCCCCACCCCTCCGACGAAGGAGACCCCCACGATGACCGCTGGACGCAAGGCCACCGTGTTCGCGCTGCTCGGCCTCGGCCCGCTGGCGCTCACTGCGCTCACCGCGACCCCGGCCGCCGCGCACGGGTCGATGTCGGACCCGGTCAGCCGGGTCGCGGCCTGCTACGCGGAGGGCCCCGAACACCCCACCTCCGCCGCGTGCAAGGCCGCCGTGCAGGCCGGCGGCGCCCAGGCGCTCTACGACTGGAACGCGGTCCGGGACGGCAACGCCGGCGGCAGGTCGAAGGAGCGGATCCCCGACGGCAAGCTGTGCAGCGCCGGCAACGACGAGTACAAGGGGCTCGACCTGGCGCGCGCCGACTGGCCGTCCACCCCGATGAAGGCCGGCCGGCACACCTTCCACTACAAGGCGACCGCCCCGCACAAGGGCACCTTCGAGCTGTACCTCACCAAGGACGGCTACGACCCGGCGAAGCCGCTGAAGTGGTCCGACCTGGAGGCCCGGCCGTTCGCGAAGGTCACCGATCCGGCGCTGACCAACGGCAGTTACGTCTTCGACGGCACGGTGCCCGCCCGGTCCGGCCGCCACCTGATCTACAGCATCTGGCAGCGCTCGGACAGCCCGGAAGCCTTCTACACCTGCTCCGACGTGGTCTTCGGCAAGGCCGGCCGCGGGGCCGCGGCAGCGTCCGCGCCGACGGCGGCCGCGCCGACCGACCGTCAGATCGCGGCCGGCGCCGGCCGGTCCTCGATGGACATGGGCCACCACGGCCACGCCATGGGCGCCGCCGGCGGCGCGCACCCGGACGGCGCGTCGGTGCCGGTCGGCGGGAAGCACCTGGCCGAGACCGGCGGCGACGGCTCGACCGTCCCGCTGGCCGTCGGGGGCGCCGCGGTGCTCGCGCTGGGCGCCGGGGTGCTGTTCGCGGCCGCCCGCCGCAGGGCCGCCCGCCAGGGCTGAGCCGCCCGCCCGCCGCTGCCGCCCGGCCGGTCCCGTCAGGGCCGCCCGGGCGGCAGCGGCTCGACGATGTCGTTGGCGACGTGCTGGTAGATCACCGAGCTGCGGCAGTCGACGACCTCGCGGCGCTTGAAGATCCGGTCCATCAGCAGGGCGTGCAGCTTGTCCACGTCCGGCACCGCGACATGCACCAGGAAGTCGTCGCCGCCCGCCACGACATAGACGTTGAGCACCTCGGGCAGGGAGGTCAGGAACGCCTTGAACCGCTCGATCACCTCGCGGTTCATGGGCCGGATGCGGACCGTCAGCAGTGCCTGCACGGGACGGTTGAGGGCCCGCAGGTCCACCGTCGCGCGGTAGCCGGTGATGACGCCGCGGGCGCGCAGCGCGCGGACCCGCTCCAGGCAGGTGGAGGGGGCGATGTCGAGCTTGCCGGCCAGTTCGCGGTTGGTCTGCCGTGCATCGCGCTGCAGTTCCCGGACAATCGCCGAATCAATGTCGTCCATGCCCCCCATGGTGCCGGTCGCCGCCGAATTTCGTTCGGTGAGGGCTCGATCTGATCAACGTTACGGCTAGCGTCTGCGGCTGTGTCCGTACAAGAAACATCTCTCACTGCTTCTGCGCGGCCGGATGTACGGCGGCTGGGTATCGGTGGCGGTACCGCGCTGTGCGCCGGTGCCGTCCTGGGTCCCGGTGTGCTGACGCTGCCGTCGCTGGCCGCCGCCGCGGCCGGTCCCGCCTCCCTGCTGGCCTGGGTCGTCCTGCTGGCCATGTGCGTCCCGGTGGCCGCGTCGTTCGCGGCGCTGGGCGCGCGGTTCCCCGACGGCGGCGGCGTGGCCACGTATGTGCACCGGGCGATCGGGCCGCGGGCCGCAGCGGTGGTCGGGTGGTGGTTCTACGGGGCGGTGCCGCTCGGGGTGGTCTCGGCCGCCTGGATCGGCGGCAAGTACGTGGCGGACGCGGCCGGTTGGGGTGCGGGCGGCGCGGCCGCGGTCGGCGCGGCGGTGCTGGTCGGGTCGCTGGTCTCCAACGCGGTCGGGCTGCGGATGTCGGGCCGGGTGCAGCTGCTGCTCGGCGGGCTGCTGGCGGCGGTGCTGCTGTGCGCGGTGCTGGCGGCCGCGCCGCGGGTGTCCGCGGCGCACTTCACACCGTTCCTGCCGGGCGGCTGGACGTCGGTGGGGTCGGCGGCCTCGGTGCTGTTCTTCGCGTTCGCCGGGTGGGAGGCGGCCAGCCATCTCTCCGGCGAGTTCGCCGACCCGGCGCGGGACCTGCCGCGGGTGACCCGCCGCACGCTCGCCGTGATCACCGTGCTCTACCTGGGCCTGGCGGTCACCACCATCGGGGCGCTGGGCCCGGCCGCCGCCCGGACCGACACGCCGCTGACCGCGCTGCTCGCGCAGAGCGTGGGGACCGCCGCCCGCCCGGTGGCGGCCGCGGCGGCGCTGTTCCTCACCTTCGGGGCGGTCAACTCGTATCTGGCCGGGGCCTCCCGGCTCGGCGCTGCGCTCGGCCGGGACGGGGCGGCGCCCCGCTGGCTGGCCAAGGGCGGCGAGCCGGGCGAGGTGCCGCGCCGGTCGCTGGCGGTGCTCGGCGTGGTGGCCGCGGCGCTGGCGGTGCCAGCCGCGTCCGGCACCGCCGACCTGGACCTGCTGATGCGGGCCACCGCCACCTGCCTGGCCGCGGTGACCCTGGCGGGGCTGGCCGCCGCGCTGGTGCTGCTGCCGCGCCGCACCCCGCTGTGGTGGGGCGGGCTGGCCAGTGTCCTGCTGACCGCGGGGGTGCTCGCCTTCTCCGGGTGGCTGCTGCTGATCCCGGTGGTGCTGGCGGGCGCGTCCGGTGGTTTTCGGACGCTGCGCAGGACGGGCCGGGGCACCCGCTGAGTCACGGGGCCCCGGCCCGGGCCCCGGCCCGCGCGCCGACCGCGGGCCGGAGCGGCGCTCAGCTCGCGGCGGAGAGGCAGTTGCTCGGAGTGGCGTGGGCCGGGTCGAGCGCGTTGGCCGTCTCGTGGAACGCGATCCGGTCGACGGTCCCGATGGCCACGTGCTCGGAGAGGTCCACCGCGCACAGGTCCTGGAGCCGGACGTTGTGGACGTCGGGGCCGTTGAGGTACCCCGTGGTGTACGGCGTCGCGACCTCGTCGTACTTGGTGGTGATGACGGTGTAGTGGACACCGGGGAGGGTGTCGCCGCCGGCGTTGAGGCGGTTGAGGAGGGCCGATCCGACGGCCTGGTCGGTCAGGCCCTGGGCGTGCTCGTCGATGTACTTCCGGGCGCCCGGGAAGAGGTCCAGCAGCTTGGTCAGGCCACTTAGGGTGGTGCCGTGGTTGGTGGGGGCCAGCCCCACCAGCGTGTCCACCTTGTCCGCGCCGCCGTGGAACTTCATGTAGACCCGCGACATCATGGCGCCCTGCGAGTGCCCGACGATGTCGACCTTGGCCGCGCCGGTCGCGGACCGCACCTGGTCGACGTAGACGGCGAGTTGCCGTGCCGACGCGTCCACCGGGCCGAGCCCGTGGAAGAGCGGGACTCCGGGCAGTTGGCCGTAGTCCAGGGAGAAGACGCAGTAGCCGCGGGCCACCAAGTAGGGCGCGAGCCCTAACCAGTTGTCGACGGAGTTGCCGAGTGTTCCGTGGGCGAGGACGACCGGGCGGGGGTGGGCGGCGGAGGGCTTGCACGAGAGGTCGTTCCATCCGCTGCTCACGGTGGGGGCCGCGGCCGCGGGAGTTGCCGTGGCGAGACCTATGACCAGGGCGGACGCCGGGAGTACGGCGCGCAGTCTCGGCCAGCGCAGCTTCATAGGGTGCTCCTTGCGAGGGTGAGGGGGCTCCGAAGTGCTCGGTGAGCCGTTCAGCTGCGATCCGGATCGCAAGGGCCGACTTGTGAACTGACGGTTAAGTTACGGGCGGGTAAGCAGGGTGTACCAGCGGTATGACGGTGAAGGAAGCACTACACGATCCACACCGCACAGCCGGGTGCGCAACAGCGGTTGCGTGCAGGGGAGACGATGCCCCGGAGCGCCGGCGGAATCGCGTGGTCACGTGGCGCGGTGACGCGGAGCGCCCTAAGCCCGGCGGCGCGGCCGGGTCGGTCCAGGGGCCGGGGCCGGCCCGAACGCTCCGGCGGGGCGTATCGCCGCGGTGCCGAAGCGGGCGCGGGCGCGGTCGACGGCCGCCTCGACGCGGTGGGCCTTGTCGTCGGCGGCGTCGAACGTCAGCTGGCGGGCGGCGTGTTCGGCCCGGCACAGGTCATCAGCCCGCAGGGCCAGGGCGCGCACCCGGGCCCGCTGGAGGCCGAGGGCGGTGTGCAGCGCGTAGGCGGCCGCGGTCAGCGCGGGGCCGTGCGCGGTCGGCGTGTCCAGCCGGCGGGTGCGGGTGGTGGTGGAGCGGTCGGCGTAGCGGACGGTGAGGGTGAGGGCGCGGGCCGCCTGTCCGCCGGCCCGCAGCCGGGCGCCGAGTTCGTCGGCGAGCGAGAGCAGCGCCCGGCGGCGCCGGTCGGGGTCCAGTTCGTCGTGGGCGAAGCGGTGTTCGGCGGCGATCGAGCGGGCGGCCGCGTTGGGGGTGACGGGGGTGGGGTCGATGCCGCGGGCGCGCTCGGAGACCGCCCGGCCGGCCCGGGCGCCCAGGATCCGCTGGAGGGTGGCGGGCGGCGCGGCGGCGATCTTGCCGACGCTGTCGAGCCCGTAGGCGGACAGCGCGCGGGCGGCCGCCGGTCCGACGCCGTACAGCGCGGAGGCCGGGCGGCGGTCGAGGAAGGCGGCGACCGACCGCGGGTCGGCGGGCACCGAGCCGATCCCGCCGGGCGGGGCGTCCTGGGCCGCGATCCGGGCGAGCTGCGGGTTGCCGCCGACGCCGATGGTGCACCGCACGCCGTGCCAGGCCAGTGCGCGCAGCCGGATCAGCGCGGCGATGCCCGCGGCGTCACGGTCGAAGTAGCGCAGCGCGCCGCGGACGTCGGCGAGCGCGGCGTCCGGCGGCAGCGCCTGGACGACCGGGGTGAACTGGCCCAGCAGGCCGAGAAGTTGCTCGTACCGGCGGGCGCTCACCGGCTCGCCGGCGGCGGTCCGGAAGCGGACGTACAGCGTGCCGGGCGGCCGCCGGGCGCCGGCCGGGGGTGGCGGGACGGGCGGGGCCTTGGGGGTCATCCGGCGCTCCCGGGGCTGGCGTGCCACAACTTGCGGCCGGTGGCGGCGCGTTCGCCGGGCGGCTGGAGGTCGGCCCACGGGTGCAGCTCGTAGCCGGTCTCCAGGCGGATGGTGCGGCCGGGGCCGGTCCCGGCCGCCTCGGCGGGCTCCGGCGCGGGCTCGCCGGCGGCGCCGTCCCGGGGCGCGCGCTCCGGGGACGCAGCAAGGGGCGCGGCGCCAGCCGCTCCGGTGGAGCCGGTGCTTGCACCGGAGAGCTGGGCGGTGACCGCCTCCAGGCCGCCGGTGCGGCGGAGTTCGGCCAGTTCGGCGAGGTTCCAGGCGGCGCTGCCGACCACGCTGAGGCTGCGCGGGCCGCGCCGCTGGACCGTGCCGCGCACCAGCAGCAGCCACGAGTGGAAGACGGTGCGGGCGCAGCTCTCGTGGCTGTCGTCGAAGAAGGCGCAGTCGACCAGGCCGGTGCTGTCGTCGAGGGTGGTGAAGATGACCCGGCGGCCGGAGCGGATCGGCGGCGTCTGGGTGGCCGCCTTGGCGCCGGCGACCAGCACCGTCTCGCCGTGCCGGACGTCCCGCAGCCGCCGGGCCGGCACCGCGCCCAGCTCGGTGAGGAACGCGCCGTGGTCGGCCATCAGATGGCGGGAGGCGTCCATGCCGAGGACGCCCAGTTCGGCGCTGAGCCGTTCCACGTCGGTGAGGTCGGGCAGGCCGGCCGGCTCGACCGGTTCGGTGCCCTCCTCCCCGTCCGTGTGGAGCGTCAACTGCCCGGCGGGGGCGCTGCGTCCGTGGTGGTGCAGTTCGGCGAGGTGCAGCAGCAGGTCACGCCGGTTGGCGCCGAAGGCGTCCAACGCGCCGACCCGGGCGAGGCGTTCGGCCACCGGGCGGCTGGGGCGGGCTCGCTGCCAGAGGTCCTGGAGCGAGCGGTAGGGCTGCCCGTCCACGATCCGCCGGGCCTCGGCCTGGCTGATTCCGTGCACGTCGGAGAGGGCCAGCCGCAGTCCCCAGGCGTCCGGAGCACCCTCCCGACCGGACACCAGTTCGATCCGGTGGGCGACCACCGACCGGTTCACGTCCAGCGGCAGCACCGGCACCCCGCGCCGCCGGGCGTCCGCGAGCAGCAGCCGCTTGGGGTACATCCCGGGGTCGTGGGTGAGCAGCCCGGCGTAGAAGGCCGCCGGGTGGTGCGCCTTGAGCCAGGCGGACTGGTAGGTGGGCACCGCGAACGCGACGGCGTGCGCCTTGCAGAAGCCGTAGGCGCCGAACGCCTCGACGATCTCCCAGGTGCGCGCGACGACGTCGGGCGGGTAACCGCGGGCGGCGGTCCGCCCGGCGAACCAGGCGCGCACCTCGGCCTGCTTCTCCGGGTCGGCCAGGGCCCGCCGCCGCTCGTCCGCCTCGTCCCGGCGGCATCCGGTCATGATCCGCAGGATCTCGATGACCTGCTCGTGGAAGACCACCACCCCGTAGGTCTCGCGCAGCGGTTCCTCCAGGTCGGAGTGCGGGTAGCGGATGGGGCTGCGGCCGTGCCGGGCGTCGATGAAGGGGCGCACCATGTCGGCGGCGACCGGGCCCGGCCGGAAGAGGGAGATGTCGACGACCAGGTCGTGGAAGGTGGCGGGCTGGAGCCGGCCGACCAGGTCGCGCTGGCCGGGCGACTCGATCTGGAAGCAGCCCAGCGTCTCGGTCGAGCGGATCAGGCCGTAGGTGGCCGGGTCGCCGGGCGGCACCTGCGCCGGGTCGTCCAGGTCGAGGCGGGCGCCGGTGGCCCGGCCGATCTCGGCGACCGCGTGCGCCATCGCGGACTGCATCCGCACGCCCAGCACATCGAGCTTGAGCAGCCCCAGGTCCTCCACGTCGTCCTTGTCGAACTGGGACATCGGGAACCCCTCGCCGCTGGTGGGCACGACGGGGGTGCGGTCCAGCAGCGTGGCGTCGGAGAGCAGCACCCCGCACGGGTGCATGGCGATCCCGCGGGGCAGCGCGTCCAGCGCCTCGACCAGCCCCCACAGCCGTTCGTCGGCGCCCTCCCGCACCCCGCGCAGCTCGGGCAGTTCGGCCAGCGCGGCGCGGGCGTCCCGGGCCCGGATGTGCGGGAACGCCTTGGCGAGCCGGTCCACCCGCGCCGGGTCCATGCCGAGGGCGGCGCCCACGTCCCGTACGGCGTGCCGGACGCGGTAGGTCTCGGGCATCGAGACGGTCGCCACCCGCGCGGCGCCGAAGCGGTCGAAGATCGCGTGGTAGACCTCCAGCCGGCGGGCCGACTCGACGTCGATGTCGATGTCCGGCAGCGCGGCCCGCCGCTCGGACAGGAACCGCTCCATCAGCAGCCCGTGCTCGACCGGGTCGGCGTGGGCGATGCCGAGAAGGTGGTTGACCAGCGAGCCGGCACCGGAGCCGCGGGCCGCGACACGGATGCCCCGCTCCCTGATGTCCGCCACGACCTGAGAGACCGTCAGGAAGTACGAGGGGAAGCCGAGCCGCTCGATGGTGCGCAGCTCCTCGTGCAGCCGCGCCCAGCGCTCCCGGTCGCGGTCGTAGCCGCGCAGCACCATCGCGGCGGCGCAGCGGGAGCGCAGCACCCGGGCGGCGGTGCGGTGCTCCGCGCCGACCAGCCGGGGCTCGGGGAAGTGGATGCGGCCCAGCCCGATGTCGCCCCGCGGGTCCACCCGGCACTCCCCCGCGGTCTCCTCGGTCATGGCGAGCAGCCGGTGGGCGAGGCCGCGCCGGAAGCCGGCCGCCTCGGCGATCCGCTCGGCGGCGGCGGCCATCGCGGCGGTGTCCTTGAGCCAGCGTTCGCCGCTGTCCCAGGTCTCGGGACGGCGGCGGTCCACCGGCACCAGGCGGCGGGCGGAGTCCAGGACGTCGGCGACCGGGCCCTGGCCGGGGTCGGCGTAGCGGACCGCGTTGGTCAGGACGGCGCGGACGCCCTGGTCGACGGCGAAGCCGAGGGTGCGGGCGGCCAGCTGCAGGGAGCCGGGGCCGCTGCCGGGGCGGCCGTGGTCGACGGCCTCCAGACGCAGCGCGTCGCCGTACCGCTCGCGCCAGGGGGCGAGGAGCCGTGCGGCGCGGTCCGGCCGGCCGGCGGCCAGCGCCCGGCCGACCTCGGAGTCCGGCCCGAGCAGCACGGTCAGCCCGTCCGTGGCGGATTCCAGGGCGCCTTGGGGAAGTACGGGCTGCTCGCCCCGCGCCGCGTGGGCGGCCGAGACCAGCCGGCACAGGGCGGCCCAGCCGGCGGCGCCGTCCCGGGCCAGGAAGACGACCCGGGCGGCGGACTCGTCGAGGAAGGCGCCGCCGCGCACCGGGGTGCGGGGGCGGGCGGTGGGCCGGGGCGCCGGTTCCCGTTCGGCCACGGCGAGTTCGGTGCCGAACAGCGGGCGGATGCCGGCCTCGGCGGCGGCCTTGGCGAACCGCACGGCGCCGGCGAGCCCGTCCCGGTCGGTCAGCGCGAGGGCGTCCAGCCCGCGCTCGGCGGCGCGCTCGGCCAGCCGCTCCGGGTGGGAGGCGCCGTAGCGCAGCGAGAAGCCCGAAGCGGTGTGCAGATGCGTGAACCCGGGCATCCGCACCTCCTGCACCTCATACGCCCCCCGGCTGTATTCGCGTCCCTTGTTTCACTTCCCTCCACCATAACGCTTCTTCGAACATCCGTACGAACACACGCCCGGGGGCCACTCCGACCGGGATATATCGCCTCAAAGGGATATAAAAACCCCTGAAAGATCTACGGATTCCGGAACGGAGCGGCGCATGGCCACGACCGACGACGGCAGGCCCCTCACCTTCGTCGAGGAGGTGCGGAGCGCCGTGACGACCCGCGCGGCACTCCTGGTGATCGGGGTGCTGGGCCTGATGGTCGCGTTCATCACGTCGTACGCCGGCGCCTTCCACCACCCGAAGCCGGACCGGGTGCCGCTCGCCGTGGTCGCCCCCGCCCAGGTCCGCGGCGAGCTGGTGCACAAGCTCGACCGGCTCCCGGGCGCACCGCTGGACCCGAGCCCGGCCGCCTCCGAGCAGGACGCCCGGCGCCGGATCGGGGACCGCACCCGCGACGCCGCGCTGCTGGTCGATCCGCGCGGCACCACCGACCGGCTGCTGGTCGCCGGCGGCGGCGGTGCCTCGCTGGCGCAGGCGGTCGAGGCGGTGGTGACGGCGGCCGAGAAGCAACAGGGGCGGACCGTGCGCACCGAGGACGTGGTCCCGGCCGACCCCGGCGACGGCCGCAGCCTGTCGTCCTTCTACCTCGTCGTGGGGTGGTGCGTGGGCGGCTATCTGTGCGCCGCGATCCTGGCGATCAGCGCCGGGGCCCGCCCGGCCAACCGCCCGCGGGCGGTCATCCGGCTGGCCGCGCTGGCGCTCTACGCGATCGCCGCCGGGCTGGCCGGGGCGATCGTGGTCGGCCCGGTGCTCGGCGCGCTGCCCGGCAGCCTCTTCGGGCTGTGGGGGCTGGGCGCGCTGACCGTCTTCGCGGTGGGCGCCACCACCCTGGCCTTCCAGGGTCTGCTCGGCATCATCGGCATCGGCCTGGCGATCCTGGTGATCGTGGTGTTCGGCAACCCGAGCGCGGGCGGCGCCTATCCGTATCCGCTGCTGCCGCCGTTCTGGCGGGCGATCGGGCCCGCGCTGCCGCCGGGCGCCGGCACCTGGGCGGCCCGCTCGATCGCCTACTTCCGGGGCCGGGCGCTGACCGGGCCGCTGCTGGTGCTCTCCGCCTGGGCAGTGGGCGGCGCGCTGGTCACCGTCGTCCTGGCCACGCTGCACCGGACGGCCGACGACCGGGCCGGCGGCGGGCCGACCGGCGACGCCGGGAGCCTGCCGGCCTGACCCCGGACACCCGGTACGACGAGAAGCGCCCCGCACCTGCCACGCCCCTCCCGACGCGGCACGCGCGAGGCGCCGTCCCCATTCTCGCGGTCTTCGGCCCGGCCCGCGGGCAAACCCCCGCGGAACCGTCGATTCCCGGCCGCCGTCGGTCCGTCACATGTGCGTACCGCCGTCGATCCGGATCTCGGTGCCGGTGATGAACGCGCCGTCCTCCGAGGCGAGCATCGCGATCACGCCGGCGACGGTCTCCGGGCCGGCGAAGCCCTGCCCGATGGCCGGGGCGAGCTTGGCGAACAGGCTCATGTCGGCGTCCTCGGGCAGCCCCGGACCGCGGCCGGTGGTCATGTTGCTGGCGATGGAGCCCGGCGCCACGCACACCGCGCGCAGCCCCTGCCTGCTGTACTCGGCGGCGATGGCGTGGGTCATCGACTGGATGCCGCCCTTGCTCGCCGCGTACGCCGCCATGTACGGGTGGGCGAACGAGGCCGAGGTGGAGCTGAAGTTGACGATCACCGGCGCCTGCCCCGCCAACAGGGCCGGCAGCGCCTCGCGGATCATCAGAAAGGTGCCGGTCAGGTTGACCGAGACGATCCGCTCGAAGAACTCCAGGGTGGTCGCGTGGGTGTGCGCGGAGCGCAGAATGCCGGCCGCGTTGACCAGCACGTCCAGCCCGCCGAGGCGGTCCACCGCGGCGGCCACGCCGGAGCGCACCGCGGCCTCGTCCGCGATGTCCAGCCGCGCGGTCTCCAGGCGGCCGGCGGTGCCGTCCGCGGCGGCCCGCTCGGCGGTGGCCGCCAGGCCCGCCTCGTCGACGTCCACCGCGACGACCCGGCCGCCCTCGGCGAGGATCCGGTGGGCGGTGGCCTGCCCGATGCCCGAGCCGGCTCCGGTGATCAGTGCGCGGCGTCCGTCAAAGCGGTCCATGGTGCTGCTCCGTTTCGTGAAGTGCCTGGGGGCGTCTAGCACGGTACGCCCACTTGGCACGATGTGTCATATTCGCATGACATGCCGATGTGCCACCGCGCTCCGTAAGCTGGCCGCATGCCCACCGCACCGCGCCCCACCGCACCGCCCGCCCCCGCGCGGCCGTCCCTCACCGAGCGCCGCAAGGCCGAGACCCAGCTGGAGATCGCCCGCACCGCGGCGGCGCTGTTCGCGGAGCGCGGGCCCGGCGTCACCGCCGACGAGATCGCCCGCGCCTCGGGCGTCGCACTGCGCACCTTCTACCGGTACTTCCGCACCAAGGAGGACGCGGTGGCCCCGCTGCTCGCGGTCGGCGTCCGGCAGTGGATCGGCGATCTGGCCGCCGCCACCGCGGTACCGGAGGCACCGCCGGCCCGCACGGCGCTGGAGCAGGCCGCCCGCCGGGCACTGACCCCCGCCGACGAACCGGCCGCGGAGGCGCTGCGGTGGACCCGCGGACTGCTGCGCGCCATGCCCGGCGACCCGGCGCTGCGCGCGGTCTGGCACCGCGTCCACCACGACTCCGAGGAGGAGTTGCGGCCGGTGCTGGCGCGGCTCACCGGCGCCGATCCGCTGACCGTGCGACTGGCCGCGGCCGCCGCGAACACCGCGATGCGGGTCGCGGTGGAGGAGTGGGCCGCGGGCGACGCGCGGGCGGACGGCCCGCACGGCCCCGCGGAGCTGGTCGTCCGCGGCATGCGGGCGCTCACCGCGGGACTGGCCGATCTGGATGGGTGAGTCCGAAGTCCCGCCCGCCCCATCTGGACGTGCACTCCGGCGAACGGGGCGGCGGCGAACGGGACTTGGACGGTCCCGAGGGGCCCGCCGACGACCGCCGGGACCCGCCCGCGCACTGATCCACCGGCGGATCCCGGCCCCGCGCTTCGGCCAATCACCGGAGATCGAAGCCCGGCCGAACGGACGGTCGGCGGCCGGAATCCTTCCATCCGGAGGCGCGCCGGGCCCCGCCGGAGGGACCTCATCCGCGCTGGCAGCGCACGAACCCCCGGGTGCACCACCCCCGGCGGCGCCGGGCACTTTCGCGCCATTACTCTCAGCTTTCACCTATCGCCTGAAAGTGATCGGGCCGTGTGCGTTTGAGATGCGGTTGGTCCAGACTCGCGTCCGGAATCTCCACCCACGACACAAAGGAGTGTTCGTCATGCGGTACATCACTGGGGCGGTCGCAGTTGGCGCGGCGCTGGTTCTGGGCGCGCTGTCCACCACCGCGCAGGCCGCCGCCGCACCGGCCCAGCCCGCCCGGACCGGTGGTCTCTACGCGCCCACCGAGATGGTCCTGACGATCGGTCAGGGCGACAGCCGCGCGACCGCCACGGCGCTGCGCGCGGCGACGCTGAGCTGTATGCCGACCGCGACCGGAAGCCACCCGTACGCGAAGGCCGCCTGCGCCCAGCTGCGCTCGGTCGCCGGTGACTTCGCCAAGGTGACCAACACCACGGGCCAGCGGATATGCAACAAGATCTGGGCCCCCATCGTGGTCACCGCGGACGGCGTCTGGCAGGGCCGCCGGATCTCGTACACCCACACCTTCGCCAACTCCTGCGAGATGGGGGGCGGCAAGGGCACGGTCTTCGAGTTCTAGAACCGGTGCGCCGGCGCAACGACGCGTCGACGTGACGGAACGGCACCGGCCCCCGGACGAGGAGAGCGTCCGGGGGCCGGTTCGTGCCGTTGGCCGGAGCCGATCGGCCGTTCGGTTCAGCCGATCTGCGTGCCCGTCGCCTGGAGGGCGGCCGGCACCGGCTGGAAGAAGGTCTCGCCGCCCTGGCTGCAGTCACCGCTGCCGCCGGAGGTGAGGCCGAGGGCGCTCTCGCCGTCGAAGAGGGCGCCGCCGCTGTCACCGGGCTCGGCGCAGACATCGGTCTGGATCAGACCGTTGACCGTGCCCTCCTGGTAGTTGACGCTGGCGTTCAGCGCCTTGACGGTGCCGTCGTGCACCTGGGTGGTGCTGCCGGACCGCTTCACCTTCTCGCCGACGGTGGCGTCCGCGGCCTTGGTGATCTTCTGGGTGCTGCCGTTGTAGAGGTCGACCTCGCTGGGGTGGTCGGTGTTGCCGGTGTACTTGGCGATCGAGTAGTCGTTACCGGGGAACTTGGAGTCCTCGGTGGTCGCGATCGTCTGGCCGCCCTGCTGGTCGGACCACTCCTTGACGGCGTTGCCGCAGTGGCCGGCGGTCAGGATGTACGGCTGGCCGCCCTTGGTCACGTTGAAGCCGAGCGAGCAGCGGGCGCTGCTGCCCCAGATCGCGTCGCCGCCGGCGATGAGGGGTTTGAACTCGCCCTGGGTGCGCCGCAGTTCGACGGTGTCGCCGAGGCTCCTGGCGACCTTGGTGAGCCGGTCCAGCTTGGCGCCGGTGACCGTGCGGTCGGCGGACACCACGACCTTGTTGGCCCTGGGGTCCATCGCCCAGGCGGTGCCGGGGATCGTCGCCCGGTCCTTCAGCGTCTGCCGGGCCGCGTCGAGCTGGGCCATCGAGTGCTTGACGATTCTCGCCTCCGCGCCCTTGGCCCGGACGGCCGCGGCGGACGCCTCGTCCACCACGTTGACGACCAGCTTCCGGTCCTGCGCGTCGTAGAACGCGCCGGCCGTACCGGACTTGAGCTGGGACGCCAGGGTGGTCGCCGCGGCCGGGGAGAGACTGGCCACCGTGGGGGCGGGGGCCGCGTGGGCGTTGGCGAGGGTGACGGTCGCGGTGGCGGCGAGCGCGAGCGCGCCCGCGCCGGCCAGCATCGCGCGGCGGTGGGGTATGCGTCGGTGCGTCAACTCAGTGCCTCCCGTGGGGGGATGGGCCCGGGACTGTGGGGAGTCGGGCGGGCCCGAGAGTGAGGTGCGAGTACCCGGCACGGACGGGTCGGCTCCGTGGCGGCCGCCGCGGAGCGTCGCGTCCATGCCAACGGAGCCGAGTATTCCCATCCGTCCCACTCGTGCACAAGACCGGGTTCCGGTCTCCGGTACGGGAGTTCACGTTTTCGGCACGAGTCGTTCACACCGATATGCGCGCGTCCGTATCCCGAGTGCGGACATCAGAGGGCGGACGGCGCCGCCGGGGGCGCGCGAAGTGTGAGGGTCGCACCTGTCCGGAAAACGACCCCCGGTTTTCCGCGGCGGAAGCGGAAAACCGGGGGGAGGAGTGGCAGCACCCCGGGCGCTACGGGAGGTTCTCGGCCTCCGGGAGGTCCTCCAGCGCCGGCAGGGCGTCGTCGACGTGGCCGTTCTCCACCGGGGCGACGTGGCCGTCCTCCACCGGGGCCGGGGCCGGAGGCGGGGTCGGGGCCTCCGGAGCCGCCGGGGCCGGGGCCGCGTCGGGGGTCTCCGGCCGCTGCGCGCGGGCGCGTTCGGTCTCCGCCTCCGTGTGCGCGGTCTGCGCCTGGGCCTGGAGGCCGGAGCGCTCCAGGAACCGCAGCAGCTCCACGGGGAAGGGCAGGACGAGGGTGGAGTTCTTCTCGGCGGCGACCGCCACCACCGTCTGCAGCAGCCGCAGTTGCAGCGCGGCGGGCTGGTCGGACATGGCCGCCGCGGCCTCCGCCAGCTTCCGCGACGCCTGGAGCTCGGCGTCGGCGTTGATCACCCGGGCCCGGCGGTCCCGGGTGGCCTCCGCCTGGCGGGCCATCGAGCGCTTCATCGTCTCCGGCAGCGAGACGTCCTTGATCTCGACCCGGTCGACGCTCACGCCCCAGCCGATGGCCGGGCTGTCCATCATCAGCTCCAGGCCCTGGTTGAGCTTCTCGCGGTTGGACAGCAGATCGTCCAGCTCGCTCTTGCCGATGATCGACCGCAGCGAGGTCTGCGCCATCTGGGAGACCGCGAAGCGGTAGTCCTCGACCCGGACGATCGCGTCGGCGGCGTCCACGACCTTGAAGTAGACCACCGCGTCGACCCGGACCGTGACGTTGTCCCGGGTGATGCCCTCCTGGGCCGGCACCGGCATCGTGACGATCTGCATGTTGACTTTCCGCATCCGGTCGACGCCGGGAATGATCATGGTGAAGCCCGGGTCGCGCACCGTCGAGGTCAGCCGTCCCAGGCGCAGCACCACACCGCGCTCGTACTGCTTGACCACCCGTGCCGCGGCCATCAGATAGACCGTCCCCGCGCAGGCCAGCGCCACTGCGGCCGCCACCACTTCTTCGACCATCACGGCCCCCTGACATGTGCCGTCGCGTCGCCCAGGTTGCCTGTGCCTCCCATGGTAGGCCCGGCCCGGCGACCCGGCCCATAAGGCCGGTCGAGGCTTCCGGCAGGCCCGCCGCCGGGTCCCTGCCGACCGGTCGGCAGGGACCCTTCGCCGCCTTGGGGACCGGGCGGGATCAGCCGGTCAGTAGACGCTCACGCCGTAGGCGCTGAGGGCCTCGGTGACGGGCTGGAAGAAGGTGGTGCCGCCGCTGGTGCAGTCGCCGCTGCCGCCGGAGGTCAGTCCCAGCGCCTTGGTGCCGGCGTAGAGGGGGCCGCCGCTGTCGCCGGGTTCGGCGCAGACCGTGGTCCGGATGAGGCCGGAGACGATGTCGCCGTTGCCGTAGTTCACCGTGGCGTTCAGGGCGGTGACCCTGCCGCGGTGCACGCCGGTGGTGGAGCCCCGGCGGGTGACGGTCTGGCCGACCGTGGGGTTCCCGGCGCTGGTGATGTCCTGGCTGCCGACCGTGCCGGCGTGCGCCAGCGAGCCGTTGGTGTACTTCACGATGCCGTAGTCGTTGCCGGGGAAGCTGGAGCCGGTGGTCGGGCCGATGCTGGTGGAGTCGGAGGAGTTGGTGTACCACGGCGGTTTGCCCTGGGTGCAGTGACCCGCCGTCAGGAAGTAATAGGTGCTGCCGCTGCGGACGTTGAAGCCGAGCGAGCAGCGCCAGCTGGGTGCGTAGATGGCGTCGCCGCCGGAGATCAGCTTGCGGAACCTGCCCGCGGTGCGCTCGATCCGGAGCGCGCCGGCGTTGCTCCCCGCGGCCTGCCGGATCCTGCCGAGCCGGGCCGTGGAGACGGTGCTGTCGGCGGTGACCACCAGGGTGTGGGTCGCCGGGTCGATCTGCCAGGCGGTGCCCGCGACGTCCGCGGCGCGGACCGCGTCACTCGCGGCGGTGAGACGGGCGGCGCTGAACGTTTCAGGGGCGGGGGTCTGGGCGCCGGCGGCGGACGGGACGGCGACGGCGCCGACCGCCACCAGTCCGGACGCCACGGCGATCAGCCGGGTGCGTCTCGCCACGCCGCTGCGGGGGGTGGTGCGCTCGTTCCTCACTGATTCCTCCGAGGGGGATCGGGGGCCGCCGGTGGGCGGCCGGTGAGGCGCAGCCGAGGGGCGCGCGGACGCGTGCAGGGGAGGCCCCCGCATTTCTTTGCGTGCCCCTGACAAACGCTCCTGGGCGGGAGTCTCGGGGGCGGCGCCCCGCCGCGCAAGAGGGAGGACCCGATTCCGCGCCCGCGCACCACTACCACCGGGCGCCCCCAACGCGCCGCCCCGGCAGCCGGGTTGGGGACTGCCGGGGCGTCAGGCCCCGCCCGTGGGGACGGCGTCCGGCGCGGTGGGGCGGGGTCCGGCTCAGTGGAAGCGCGCGCTCCGCTCCCCCGCCCGCAGGGCGAACGGCAGGGTGTTGCCGGGCGGCGGGAAGGGGCAGAGGAAGTGGTCGGCGAAGGCGCACGGCGGCAACTGGGTGCGGTTCAGATCGACCGGCACGGTGCCGTCGGCGGCCGGCGCGGGCGGCCGCAGGAAGCGGAAGCGATAGCCGTCGGTGCCGCTGCCGGCGTCGGCCAGCACCGCCCACAGCGAGCCGTCCGGCTCCACCGCGACCTGGAGGGTGTGCTCGTCGCCGTCGAGGGTGAAGGCCAGCTCCCCGCCCAGGACGAGGCCCCGCTCCCGCCCGTCGGCGTTGGTCACCTGGACCGTCCGCCGCGCGGCGTACGGGCGGAACAGGCCCGGCCGCACCCAGCGCTCGTCATACGGATGGGCGTCGAGGCCGGCGAAGGCGCGCCGGGCCGGGGACTCCGGGTCGAAGTCGCGGACCGCCCACAGCCCCTCGCGGTGCAGCACCACCAGGCGGCGCGCCCCGTGGCGGACCCGGGCGGCCGCCGGCCCGGCGTCCTGGTCGAGCCGGTGGACGCCAGCGGCCGGTGCGCCGTCCACGGTGAGGCCGTCCCCGGGCGCGGCCTCCAGGACCACCGCGGTGCCGTCGGCGGCGGCCGTCCAGCGCCCCGGCAGCCCGTCGATCCGGCCGTCGGGGTGGTCGGCGAGCCAGTGGGTGCCGGCGAGCGCGAGCGGGCCGTACGGGCCGGTGACCGCGGCCAGGCGCCCCTCGTGCCACTCCTGCCACGCCCGGGCGGCGTCCGGCGGGGTCGTGCTGCTGGTCATCTCAGTCCTTCCGTGCGGGGCGCGCCGGTTCCGGCAGCCCCAGGTGGGAGCGCAGGGTGGTCCCGGTGTATTCCGTGCGGAAGACGCCGCGTTCCTGGAGCAGCGGGACGACCCGCGCCACGAACGGGTCGAGGCCGCCGGGGGTGAGGTGCGGGACGAGGATGAAGCCGTCGGCGGCGTCGCTCTGCACGAAGGCGTCCATCTCGCGGGCGACGCTCTCCGGGGTGCCGACGAAGGACTGCCGCCCGGTGGTCTCGATGACGGTCTCCCGGATGGACAGCCCCTTGGCGCGGGAGAGCGCCCGCCACTTGTCCGCGACGGCCCGCGGGTCGGCGATCCGGACCCGGCCCCGGGCCAGCTCGCCGTCCGGGTCCGGGTCGATCTCCGGCAGCGGCCCGTCGGGGTCGTAGGAGGACAGGTCCACTCCCCAGACCTGCTCCAGGGTGAGCAGCGCGGTCTGTGGGGAGACCTGCCGGCGGCGGATCTCGGCGGCCGCCTCCTGGGCCTCGGCCGCGGTGTCGCCGAGGACGAAGGTCACCCCAGGCATGATCTTGAGGTCCGCGGGCCGCCGCCCGTACGCCGGGAGCCGGCGCTTGACGTCGGCGTAGAAGGCCCGGCCGGCCTCCAGGCCGCTGTGCCGAGTGAAGATCACGTCGGCGGCCGAGGCGGCGAACTCCCGGCCCTCGGCGGAGTCCCCGGCCTGGATGACGACGGGGTGGCCCTGCGGGCTGCGCGGGAGGGCGAACTCGCCGCGGACGGTGAAGTGCGGCCCGCGGTGCTCGACCCGGCGCGGCGCCCCGCCGTCCGGCCGGGAGTCCCACAACTCCCGTGCGGTGGCGAGGAATTCGGCGGCGCGGGTGTAGCGGTCGGCGCGGTCGAGGTAGCCGCCGCGGCGGAAGTTCTCCCCGGTGAAGGCGTCGGAGGTGGTGACGACGTTCCAGGCGGCCCGGCCGCCGCTGAGGTGGTCCAGGGAGGCGATGCGGCGGGCGAGTTCGTAGGGCTCGTTGAAGGTGGCGCTGACCGTGCCGGCCAGGCCCAGCCGCTCGGTGACCGCCGCCAGGGCGTTCAGCACGGTGAGCGACTCGGGCCGGCCGAGCACGTCGAGGTCGTGGATGCGGCCCTTGTGCTCGCGCAGCCGCAGCCCCTCGGCCAGGAAGAAGAAGTCGAACAGACCGCGCTCCGCGGTGCGCGCCAGGTGCTCGAAGGAGGCGAAGTCGATCTGGCTGCCGAGAGAGGGGCGGGGCGGAGCCCCTCCTGCCGGGGTGGCGGTCGGGCGACGGGTGGGCGCGTCGGCCCAGACGGTGGTGTTGTTGACGCCGGGGAAGTGCGCGGCGAGGTGGATCTGCTTGCGCGGGCGGGGGTCGGAGCCCATCAGGAAGCCTCCCGGGCGAGGGCGTAGATGCTGGCGGGGCGCGGCAGGCCGAGGTGGGCGCGCAGGGTGGTGCCCTCGTAGGAGCGGCGGAGCAGACCGCGCTCTCGGAGGAGCGGGACGGTGCCCTCGACGATCCGGGGCAGGTCCCGGGCGGGGTCGGCGGGGCGCAGGTGGAAGCCGTCGGCGGCGCCCTGGGCGTACCAGTCGCCGAGCAGGTCGGCGAGGCCGGCGGCGTCGGCCGCGGACTCCAGCTCGACCGGCAGCGAGGCCAGCACCAGCAGGTCGCCGGGGTCGCGGCCGTGCGCCCGGGCCCGCGCGCGCAGTGCGGCGCGGGCGGCGCCGGCGGTCTGCGGGTCCTCGACCCGGACCAGCGCGACATCGGCCCGGGCGGCGGCCACCTCCCGGCGGGCCGCTCCCCCGGGCCCGCCGGTGTCCCCGGTCGCGTCGACGACGGTCACCGGGCGGCCCTGCGGCGGGCGGGGGACGATGGACGGCCCGCGGACCGAGAAGGACCGGCCGGTGAAGTCGACGTAGTGGAGCCGGTCGCGGTCGACGAAGCGGCCGGTGGCCCGGTCGCGGATCTCCGCGTCGTCCTCCCAGCTGTCCCACAGCCGCCCGGCGACCTCGGCGACCTCGCCGGCCTCCGGCCAGACCTCGGCGGGCGGGGCGGCCGGGCGCCTCCCGACGAGCGCGGCCTCGGCCTCGGTGGTGGACACCTCCACCGTCCAGCCGGCCCGGCCGCGGCTGACCCAGTCCAGCGTGGCCACGGCGGTGGAGACGTGGAAGGGTTCGGTGTGCGTGGTGGTCACCGTCGGGACCAGCCCGATCCTTCGGGTGGCGGGGGCGATCCGGGCGAGCACCGCGAGGGCGTCCGGGCCGGGGCCGCCGAAGCGGTCGCCGAGGGTGACGAAGTCCAGGGTGCCGCGCTCGGCGAGCCGGGCGAGCGCGGTGTAGTGGCCGGCGTCGGGGCGGGGCGGGTCCTGCGGGGCGTCCAGCGCGACGGCCAGCCGCGGCGGGTGGTGCGGTACGGGCATGGTGGGAGCCTTTCTGTGCGGTACGGGGGCGGCCGGTGCGGGGGCCGGTCGGTGCGGTGCGGGGCCGGGCGCCGGGTTCAGTCGGCGGTCCTGGGGAGTCCGGGCGGGTTGATCCGCGAGGTCGCGACGGCCTCGCCGGACAGCCCCCAGCGGGCCAGCACCCGGCCGTAGCGGCCGTCGGCGATGACCTTGCGCAGGGCCGCGGCGTACGCCCCGGCCAGGCCGCTGCCCTTACGGGTGGTGGCGGCGATCTCGCCCCGGAGGTGGGCGCCGCCGCCGGAGAAGGTGCCGGCGATCTCGGTCCGGCCGGCGGTGGCGACGTGGTAGGCGACGGTCGGGTTCGGGGCGAAGTAGCCGTCGATCCGGCCCGATTGGAGCGCGAGCTGTACGTCCGAGGGCTTCTGGAAGTACTTGACGTCCACCGGTTTGCGGCCGGCCTTCTCGTCCTCCCGGCTCCAGTCGAGGAGGATCTTCTCCTGGTTGGTGCCGGAGCTGACGGCGATGGTCCGGCCCGCCACGTCCGCGGGGCCGCGCACCTTCCAGCCGCTGCCCTTCCTGGCCTCCATGGCCAGCTGGTCGAGGCGGTAGGTGGCGAAGTCGTACTTCTCCTTGCGCTCCTCGGTGACGGTGACGTTGGCGAAGACCGCGTCGAGCTTGCCGCTGTCCAGGCCGACGAAGAGGTTCTCCCAGGACAGCGGCTCGAAGTGCGGCTTCAGCCCGAGGGTGTCGGCGACGAGGGTGGCCAGGTCCTCCTCGACGCCGATGAGGGTGGTGTCGTCGGTGGCGTAGAAGGTCAGCGGGGGGCTGCTCTCGGCGCCCACCCCGATCCGCAGTTCGCCGGTCCGCCGGACCCGGGCGGGCACCAGCGCGGCGCTCACCGGGTCCTTGCTGCCGCGGATGCGGTGCTGGTCGGGGCCGATATTGAGCTTCGGGCCGCCGTTCCCGGCGGCGACCTCCGCGTTCGCCGCGTCGCCGGTGCCGCAGGCGGTGAGCAGGACGGACCCGGCGGCGAGGGCGAGGACGGCGGCGAGCGTACGGCGGATCACGGGGTGCCTCCTTGTCGGGCGGCGTACGGGGGCGGCGGGCACGTCACAGGACCTTCGAGAGGAAGGCGCGGGTGCGTTCGTGGCGCGGGTGGTCGAGCACCTGGGCCGGCGGGCCCTGCTCGACGATCCGTCCGCCGTCCATGAAGACGACGGTGTCGGCGACCTCGCGGGCGAAGCCGATCTCATGGGTGACGACGATCATGGTGGTGCCCTGGTGCGCCAAGTCCTTGATGACGTCCAGGACTTCGCCGACCAGCTCGGGGTCGAGCGCCGAGGTCGGCTCGTCGAAGAGCAGCAGCCGGGGTTCCAGGGCGAGCGCCCGGGCGATGGCGACCCGCTGCTGCTGGCCGCCGGAGAGCTGCCGGGGGTAGGCGTCCGCCTTCTCCGCGAGGCCCACCCGGGCCAGCAGCCGGCGGGCGGTGGCCTCGGCCTGCGCGCGCGGGCGGCGCTGCACCGCGACCGGTGCCTCGACGAGGTTCTCCAGCACCGTCAGATGCGGGAAGAGGTTGAAGTTCTGGAAGACGAACCCGATCCCGGTGCGCTGCTTGAGGATCTCGCGTTCCCGCAGCTCGTACAGCTTGTCGCCGGACCTGCGGTATCCGACCAGCGTCCCGTCCACGCTGATCCAGCCGCTGTCGACCTTCTCCAGGTGGTTGATGGTGCGCAGCAGCGTGGACTTGCCCGATCCGGACGGGCCGAGCACCACCGTCACCTCGCCGGCCGCCACCTCCAGGTCGATGCCCCGCAGCACCTCCACGGCACCGAAACTCTTGTGCACGGACCGGATTTCGACCATCGCGCTCATCGCGCGGCCCCCTTGGCGTAGTGGCGTTCGACGTAGTGCTGGAGGACGGAGAGCACGGTGGTGAGGAGGATGTACCAGGCGGTGGCGACCATCAGCAGGGGCACCACCCGGCCGTTCCGTCCGTAGACGACCTGGACCTGGTAGAAGAGTTCGCCGATCGCCATCACCGAGACGATCGAGGTGCCCTTGAAGAGGGAGATCACCTCGTTGGTGGCGTTCGGCAGGATCGAGCGCATCGCCTGCGGCAGCACGATCCGCCGCAGCCGGCGCAGCCGCGGCAGGCCGAGCGCGGCGGCGGCCTCCACCTGCCCGGCGTCCACGGCCTGCACCCCGGCCCGGACGATCTCCGCGGCGTACGCGGCCTGGTGCAGCGCCAGCCCGAGGACCGCCGCGCCCATCGCACCGACCAGCCCCATGGTGTCGAAGTGGAAGAAGCCGGGGCCGAACGGGATCCCGAAGTCCAGCCGCCGGTAGAGGTAGGCGAGGTTGAACCAGAACAGCAGCTGGACGATGAGCGGGATGGACCGGAAGGCCCAGACGTAGCCGAAGGCCACCCAGCGCAGGAACGGGCTGGCGGACAGTCGCATCAGGGCCAGCACCAGGCCCAGCGCGAAGCCGAGGGCGGTGCCGTAGACGGTGAGCTGGAGGGTGACCCCGACCGCCTTCAGTACCGTCCCGCTCGCGAAGAACCGGGCGAACACCCCCCATTCCCAGGCCGGGTTGGTGAGCAGGCCGTGGGCGAACTGGGCGAGCAGCACCGCGGTCACCGCGATGCCCGCCCAGCGCCAGGGGTGGCGTACGGGGACGACCTTCAGGGCCGCCGGATCGTCCGGTTCCGGTGGTCCGGCGCGCTGCGGGACGGGCCGGGCGGCCGGGGCGGGGCCGGCGGGTGGATCGCCGGCGAGGGCGGAGTCGCTGGTCAGCGGCATGGTCAGTCCTCGGGGGTGAGTGCGGGGACCGGGACCGGTGGGGCGGTGCGGTCGCGGAGGAGGGTGAGCAGGGCGCGTGCGCTCGCGTCGTTCTGCCGGAGGGCGGGCGCGTTGGTGCGGGGGCGGACGAAGGCGCCGCTGGACCGGGCATCGGTGTGCGGGCCGAGGGCGAACCGGCGCGGGTGCGGACGGCCGGCGCGGTCCAGGATCCGGCCGTCGGCCGGGTCGACGGCCAGCAGCCCGCCGGCGGTGGCGCGGGCGCCGTCGGCGTGCAGGGCGCGCAGCAGCCGGTCCGTGGTGCGGGCCACGGAGGGTTCCGGCAGGCGCGCCTCCACCAGGGCCCGGGCCGCGGTCCCCGGCCCCGGCAGGCTGGTGGACCGGGCGCGGAACACCCCGCGGGCCTCGTCGGCGGTGACGGTCAGCCCGGCGCCCAGGAAGCGCACCACCCCGGCCCGGGACAGCGCCGACAGCTGCCGCAGCCGGGGGCCGGGCGGCCCGGAGGCGAGGAAGCTGAAGAAGCCGTGCCACCAGGGCCCCTGGTCGCCGAGCCGGGTCAGCTGGCCGTAGACCGACAGCAGCGCGAGGAAGACCGCCAGGTCGGGGCTGTGCGCGGGGTCGTGGCGGCGCTTGAGGTCGGCCTCGATGTGGCCGCGCAGCCCGGCCTGGAGCGCCGCGTCGTCGGCGTAGCGGACGCCGTCGAGCGGATGGTCCAGCGCGTCCGGGTCGAACCGGTCGGCCGGGTCGGGGACGGCGGCGGAGACCAGGGCCTGGAGGGCGGCGCCGCCCGGTTCGCAGGCGGCGTACTTCTCCTCGAAGTCCGGCCACACCATCCGGGTCCGGTCGGCGTGCGCGGTGAACAGCCGGTGGTAGTGGGCGAAGCCCAGCTCCTTGTCGATCAGCGGCCGGACGTCCCGCCGGAAGTCGACGCCGCCGGGGCGGGCGAGCAGCGCGTCGACCTCGGCGGGCCCGAAGAACCGCGGCAGCGGCGGCCGTTCACCGGACAGCGGGTAGCCGATCTTGGAGTGGTAGGGGACCCCGCGCCGGGACCCGACGTGCAGCACCGGTTCCCGGCCGGAGGGGTGGTACGTCAACTGCCCGCCGGGGCCGGTGGTGTACGTCCCGCCGCGCCCCTCGGTCAGCAGCACCATCAGGTCGACGAAGGCCAGCCCGAAGCCGCGCACCAGCACCGCCTCGCCGGGCCGCAGCACGCTCAGGTCGCTGTCGGCGGTGAACGCGGGCGGCAGGTACGTCAGCCCGTGCCGGGCCGCGAACGCCCCCAACTCCCGTTCCTCCGCGCCCGGTCGGGACTCCAGATGGCCCAGCGTCAGCACGACCGCATCGGCCAGCAGCGGGGCGGCGCGGCCCGCCAGCCATACCTGCTGGCGCCCGTCGCGCGGGCCGGAGACGCGCACCGCCCTCGCCCGGTGCACGTGCACGGTGACGCCGGGCGGGAGGGCGGCCACCGCGTCCTCGTGGACCCAGCGGAGGTAGCCGTTGAGCAGCCGGCGCCCGGCGAAGTCCCGCGGGCCCAGCGCCGCCGCGGCACCGCCGGGGCCGGGCGGGGCGGGCAGCCGCCCCTCGCGCACGGCGCGGGCCCACTCGGCGAGCGAGGGCCCCGGGCGCACCGGCCCGGCCTGCTCGACGGTCTCGTCGGTGAACATGGTGACGTCCTCGGCCGTGGAGTTCATCCACAGCAGCGGGGACTGCGCCCGGCGCCAGATCCGGCCGCCGCCGGGCGGGTGCGGGTCGACCAGGTGCAGGTCGAGCGGCGCGTCGCCCCACAGCTCGGGGGCGTTGGCGGCGATCCGCTCCAGCACGCCGGTGCCCCGCGGGCCGGCGCCCACGATCACCACGGACGGCCGGGCCGGGTGGCGCGCGGCCGGGCTCACCGGGCACCCGCCGTGCCGCGGGCGTAGTGCCGCTCGACGAGGTACTGCCCGGCGCCGAGGACCGAGGTGACCAGGACGTACCAGAGGGTCGCCACCAGCAGCAGCGGGATGACCTGGTAGGTGCGGTGGTACACCAACTGGACGGAGTAGAGCAGGTCCTGGACGGCGATGACGCTGACGATGGAGGTGCCCTTGAGGGTGCCGATCAGCATGTTCCCGGCCGGCGGCAGGATCGACCGCATCGCCTGCGGCAGCACGATCCGGCGCAGCCGCCGGCCGGCCCCCAGCCCCAGCGCCTGGGCGGCCTCGGACTGCCCCTTGTCGACGGAGAGGATGCCGCCGCGGACCACCTCGGCGGCGTACGCGGCCTCGTGCAGGGTCAGTCCGATGACGGCGACGGCGGCCGGCGAGAGCAGATCGACGGTCCGCACGCCGAGCACGACCGGGTACAGCGCCCCGATGTTGAACCAGAACAGCAGCTGCACCAGGATCGGCATCGACCGGAACAGCCAGACATAGCCCCAGCCGATGGCGCGCAGCACGGGGTTGCCCGACAGCCGCAGCACGGCGAGCAGGGTGCCCAGCGCGAAGCCCAGCACCATCACCACGGCGGTCAGCCAGAGCGTCAGCCCCAGGCCGCGCAGCACGGCGGAGGTCAGGAAGTAGTCGGCGACCACGTCCCATTGGAAGGCGGGGTTGCGGACCGCGGAGGCGAGGGCGAGCGCCAGCAGGGCGAGGAGGACGGCGGCGGCCGCCCACTGGCCGGTGCGGCGGCGCGGCACGATGCGCGGGGCGGTGCGGTCCGGTGGGCCGGGCGGCGCCGCGGACACGGCAGGGGCGTCGAGGGTACGGGAAGGCATGCGAAGGCTCCGTGGACACGTGGGATCCAGCACGGGAGTTGAGCGCCTTCACACAGGCAGAGCGGGTCGCGCCCCTCAGCACGACCGGCCCTTGAGGCTATGGGCAGGACCTGGCCGGTTGTCAAGGGCCGGCCGGACGCGGTGCGCACGGTGAGCGATGGATCACTTCGTGGTTGACGCGGAAACGGATGCCTGTTCCACTTGGTCGCATGCATCCATGGCAGCGGCTGGTCTCCCGTGACCACATCGACTTCGGTCGTGTGTGGTCGTCTTCCTGTTGAGCTGACCCCCTGCCCCTGCGGCCCGCCGTTCCCGGCCGGACCCGTTCCGCGGTTCTGCCTTCCCCGCCGCGCGCCTTCACACCCGCGCCGCCGTCCGGCGCACCCCTCCCCTCGCACCACCGCGCACGTTTCCCCCCTGTCAACTCCCCTGTTCCCGCCCCCCGTTCATCCGGCACGCTCGGACTCCACCGAGCACCGCCACCGGCCACGGAGGCGCCCCGATGTCTGTCGCGCCCCGGCCGCCCCGCGCGGCCCGCCTGACGCTCCATCACACCACCGTCACCGACCCGCTCGCCCGCCCGCTCCTGGACGAGCTGACGCACGAATACACCACCCGCTACGGCCGCCCGGTCGACCTGAGCCGGGAGTACCCGGCCGCCGAATTCGCCCCGCCCTGGGGCGCGTTCCTGCTGCTCCTGGAGGACGGCGTCCCGGTCGCCGGCGGCGCCTACCGCCGCTACGCCCCGGACACCGCCGAACTCAAACGCATCTGGACGCACCACGCGCACCGCCGCCGCGGCCTGGCCCGGCACGTGCTGACCGCCCTGGAAGAGCACGCCGCCGCCCGCGGCTACACGCGGATCCACCTCACCACCGGCCCCCGCCAGCCCGAGGCCCGGGGCCTCTACCTCGCGGCCGGCTACCGCCCGCTGTTCGACCTGACCGCCGACCCGGAGTCGATCGGCCCGCTGCCGTTCGAGAAGCACCTGGAGACCCCGCGCCCATGACCCGCACCCGTATGCCCGCCGCCACCGCGCTGCGCACCGCCGCCCTCCTGGTCACCGCGGCCCTGACGGTCACCGCCTGCGGGTCCGGCACCCCGGTCGCCGGCGCCCAGGACGCCGGACCGGCCGCCGCACAGGCCCGGATCCCCACCGCCGACGTCGTCTCCGGCGTCCGGCAGGACCCGGCCGCCGCCGCGCTGCTGCCCGCCGACGTCCGCGCCCGCGGCACCCTCCGCCTGGCCAGCAGCATCGGCACCCCGCCCGGCGCCACCTACCTGCCCGACGGCCGGACGCCGGCCGGCCAGGACATCGACTTCGCGGACGCGGTCGGCAGGGTCCTCGGCCTGCGGCTCACCCGGGAGGTGGCCGGCTTCGAGGCGATCCTGCCGGCCCTGGACAGCGGCAAGTACGACGTCGGCACCGGCAACTTCGGCGTCACCGACGAGCGCCGCAGGACCCTCGACTTCGTCACCTACATCAACGACGGCCAGGGCTTCGCGGTCCGCCGGGACAGCCCGCTGAAGAAGGTCACCGCACTGACCCAGCTGTGCGGCCTGACGGTGGCCACCGGCGCCGGCACCACCTTCGAGACGACCCTCGCCGAGCACCGGCACGTCTGCGCGGACGCCGGGAAGCCGCCCTACGACATGCGGACCTACGCCGACCAGGGCGCACTGTGGATCTCCCTCCAGCAGGGCCGCAGCGATGTGGTGATGAGCACCATCAACGGCCTGCGCTACGCCGTCGCCCAGCAGCCGGGCCTGCGCTTCCTCAACGAGTTCAAACGTCTGGACGTCGGCTTCGCCTTCAAGAAGGGAACCCCGCTGGCCCCCGCCTTCCGAGCCGCGGTCAACCGGCTCCGGAAGGACGGGACCTACGCCCGGATCCTGAAGAAGTGGGGCACCTCCTCCTCCGCCCTCACCACCTCGCGGATCAGCCCGCCGGAAATCCGCTGACCCGGCGCCACCGCCACGGACATAAGCCCTGGTCCGACGCCCGGACCCGCTCGCGAGCCGCGACCGCTCCCACCCCGTCGACCGGCCGATGGACCGCCGCACGTACCGATCGTGACGCCTTTCGTACTGTCAGTTCACCACCGGGGCACACGAGCTGACGGTGCACCACCCTCTTTGCACCAGATATGTCACGAACCCCCCGTGCGGCGGCTATCCGCTTGGCACACCCTCGCCCTCATGGACGACGATAGGGAGAACGGAACACACCCGCCGCGAGTGAGAGGAGGCGTCAATGGGATCGGTACGCAAGGCGAGCGCCTGGCTTGGCCTCGTCGACGACAACGATGACGAGCGCTACTACGACGACGACTACGCCGAGGGACCCGATTCCGCCGACTCGGGCAGCGGTCCCTGGGTGACCGACCCCCGGGTCCGGGTGGCCGACGAGGCCGCCCGTACCCAGGGCACCCGTATCGCCACGGTCACCCCGGCCTCGTTCCGGGACGCCCGCGGCATCGGCGAGCTCTTCCGGGACGGTGTCCCGGTGATCGTCAACCTGACGGCCATGGAGCCCGCCGACGCCAAGCGCGTGGTGGACTTCGCCGCCGGCCTCACCTTCGGTCTGCGCGGCTCCATCGAACGGGTCGCCACCCGGGTGTTCCTGCTCACCCCCGCCGACTACCAGATCGTCACCGGCGAGCCCCGCACGCACCGCAACGGCGGCTTCTTCAACCAGAGTTGACGAGCCGCAGAGGTCTCCTCGGCCGGGGGCCGGGGGTTGTCCCCCGGGAATCACGGCAACCAGAGCCCTAGGCGCGCGCCGGCCGCGGGGCGCTCACCGGAAGGCGTCGAGCCCGGTGAGCGCCTTGCCCAGCACCAGTTGGTGCATCTCCGCGGTGCCCTCGTAGGTCAGCACCGACTCCAGGTTCGTGGCGTGCCGCATGACGGGGTATTCGAGCGAGATCCCGTTGGCGCCGAGGATCGTCCGCGCGGTGCGGCAGATGTCGATCGCCTCGCGGACGTTGTTGAGCTTGCCGAAGCTGATCTGCTCCGGCCGCAGGGTGCCGGCGTCGAACCGCCGCCCCAGGTGGTGCGCGAGCAGCACCCCCTTGTGGAGCTCCAGCGCCATGTCGGCCAGTTTGGCCTGGGTGAGCTGGAAGCCGCCGATGGGCCGGCCGAACTGCTCGCGGGTGCGCGCGTAGTCCAGCGCCGCGTCGAAGCAGGCGCGCGCCGCCCCCATCGAACCCCAGACGATGCCGTAGCGGGCCTGGCCCAGGCACCGCAGCGGGGCGCCCAGCCCGCGGGCCTCCGGCAGCACCGCGTCGGCGGGCAGTCGCACCCCGTCCAGGACCAGCTCGCTGGTGACGGAGGCGCGCAGCGACCACTTGTGCCGGATCTCGGGGGCGGCGAAGCCGGGGCTGTCGGTGGGGACGACGAAGCCGCGGATGCCGTCGTCGGTGTGGGCCCAGACCACCGCGACGCCGGCCACCGACCCGTTGGTGATCCACATCTTGCGCCCGGTCAGCACCCAGTCCGTACCGTCCCGCTGGGCGTGGGTGCGCATGCTCGCGGGGTCGGAGCCGTGGTCCGGCTCGGTCAGCCCGAAGCAGCCGATGACCTCGCCGGCGGCCATCCGCGGCAGCCACTGCTGCTTCTGCTCCTCGGAGCCGAACCGCCAGATCGCGTACATGGCCAGCGAGCCTTGTACGGAGACCAGCGAGCGGATGCCGGAGTCGGCGGCCTCCAGCTCCAGGCAGGCCAGCCCGTACTGGACGTGCGAGGCGCCGGCGCAGCCGTAGCCGGTCAGGGACATCCCCAGGGCGCCGAGCGCGCCCAGTTCGCGGGCGAGTTCGCGGACGGCGGGGAGTTCGCCGCGCTCGTACCAGTCGGCGACGTCCGGCAGGACCCGGTCGGCGGCCCACTGGCGGACGGTGGCACGGACCGCCCGGTCCTCGTCGGTGAGCAGGTCGTCCAGGCCCAGGGGGTCGCTGGGGTCAAACGGCGGGAGCGGGGACGGCGTTGCGGGCATGGCGGGTCCTCCGGCGGATTCGGCGCTCGCGCGAAAAACTAGCAGTGGTAGTTACGCGCGTCCGACGGTACGGGCCCCGGCGCCGGGCGGGCAAGGGTCACCGCCGCGCGGCGGCCCGTCGCGCCGGTCAGCGGCCGGAGCTCGCGGGGGCCGGCGCCCCTTCGCGCCCGGCGGGGGCGCCCTCCTCGGCCGCGGCGTCGGCCTCGGCCCGTTCCGCGGACTCCGCGGCCCGGCGCGGCAGCCGCAGCGCGAGCCCGGCACCGGCCAGCAGCAGTACCGCGCTGGCGACGAGGGTGACCCGCAGCCCGTGGATGAAGGAGTCCCGGGCGACCAGCCGGAGCGCCTCCCGGGCGTGCTCGCCCAGCCCGGCGGCGACCTTGTACGCCTCCCCGAGCGAGTGCGACGCCGAGCGGGCGGCCCCCTCCGAGACCCCGGCGACATGGTTCAGACCCGGCGCGTAGGCGGCGTTCATGACGCTGCCGAGCAGCGCCACGCCGATCCCGGCGCCCAGCTGGTAGGCGGTCTCGCCGAGCGCCGCCGCCCCGCCGGACTGCGCCGCCGGGGCCTCGCTGAGCATCGACTCGTACGCCCCGAAGAGCGTGGACTGGAAGCCGAAGCCGAGCAGCACGAAGCCGAGGGAGAGCTGCCAGAAGTGGTCCTGGCTGCCCAGCGCGGTCAGCGAGACCACCGCGATCGCGGTGAGGGTGAAGCCACCGGAGACCATCAGCCGCGGGCCGAGGGCCTGCAGCAGCCGGGAGCCGGTGAGGCCGGCGGCCATCGCGGAGAACACCAGCGGCAGCATCCGCAGCCCGGTCTCCAGCGGGCTCAGGTGCAGCACCAGTTGGAGGTACTGGACGGCGATCAGCTGCAGCCCGACGAGGGCGAGCATCGCCAGCACGATGCACCCGATCGAGGTGCCGAACGCCGGCCGGGCGAACAGCCGCATGTCGATCAGCGGATGGGCACGGCGGCCCTGCCGGCGGACGAAGACGATCAGCAGCGCGGCGCCGACGACGATCGGCAGCAGCGTGGTCACCCCGACGACCGGCGCGCCGCTGCCCAGCCGCTTGACGCCGAAGACGATGCCCAGCACACCGAGCGCGGCGATCAGCGCACCGGCCAGGTCCCAGGGCCCGTTGCGCTCGCCCCGCGACTCCGGCAGCAGCCAACGCCCTATCAGGAACATCGCCGCCATCATCGGGATGTTGATCAGGAAGACCGAGCCCCACCAGAAGTTCTCGACCAGGAAGCCGCCGAGCACCGGTCCGACCGCGGCGCCGACCGCGGCCACCGCGCTCCACACCCCGATCGCCACCGCCCGCTCCCGCCGGTCGGGGAAGACCTGGCGCAGGATGGACAGCGTCGCCGGCATGATCATGGCGCCGCCGATGCCGAGCAGCGCCCGGGCCGCCATCAGGATCTGCGGATTGGGCGCGAGCGCCGCGGCGGCCGAGGCCAGGGCGAAGAGCCCGTAGCCGAGCAGGAGGATGCGGCGGCGCCCGACGCGGTCGCCGAGGGTGCCGAAGAGGATCAGCAGCGAGGCCGCGATCAGCGGGTAGACATCGACGATCCACAGCAGTTCGACCGGCCCGGGGCGCAGGTCCTCGGTGATGGAGGGCACCGCCACATAGAGGATGGTGGTGTCCAGCGCGACGAAGAGCAGGCTGACGCAGAGCACCGTCAGCACCGTCCAGCGGTTCACGCCGCCGCCTGTGTGCCCGGGAACACCACCCGTCCGCCCCCTGCCGGACGCGGTCGTCCCTGACATCCAGTACCTCCTGTCATGCGCTCGCCGTACTGGTCCCGCGGCCGCGGTCAAGGGCGCGACGACGCGCCGGCGTAACCGGCGGCACGGGCGAGTTGAGACGTCAGACTACGCGAGTCACCACGAGGCCCGCGTGGCCCACCTCACGGTGAGACGCTCGTCGCAGCCCCGACGTTGCCCCACCGCCCCGCACGGCACCACCCCCGTCACCTGGATAATCGACCGGGTGAACGATCTTGCCTCCACCGCCGCACCCGGCCGGGCCCTGTGTCCGCCCGCCGTCCGTGCCGCGCTGCGCCGCGCCCTCCCCGGCCTGGCGGCGTACGCGGCGATCCGGCTGCTCGGCCTGATCGTGCTCATGGCCTGGTCGGCCGCCGACGGCAAGGACTGGCACACCCTGCTGACCGCCCGCTGGGACTCCCTCTGGTACACCCGGGTCGCCGAGCAGGGCTACGGCTACACCGTCCACCTTCCCAACGGCGACGTCCACTCCGATGCGGCGTTCTTCCCCCTGCTGCCCTGGCTGGAGCGGGGCCTGTCGGCACTCACCCCGCTGTCCGCCGCGGACGCCGGGATGGCCGTGGCCTGGGCGGCGTCGCTGGCCGCGGCGGCGGCGCTGTACGTCACCGGCGAGCGGCTGCACGGGCCGCGGGCCGGGGTGCTGCTGGCCGCGCTGTGGGCCGCGCTGCCGGTCGGAATCGTGCAGTCGATGGCGTACTCGGAGTCGCTGTTCACCGCCCTCGCGGCGTGGGGCCTCTACTGCGTGCTGACCGGACGCTGGGTCTGGGCCGGCGCGCTGGCCGCGCTCGCCGGGCTGACCCGGCCGGTGGGCGCCGCGGTGGTCGCCGCGGTGTGGATCAGCGCCGCGGTGACGGTGGCGAACGAGCGAGCCGGCGGGGTCCGGGCGCGCGCCTTCCTCCGCGGCCGGCACCGGCGGATGCTGCTCGGCGTGGCCCTGGCCCCGCTCGGCTGGTGCGCCTACGTCCTGTGGGTCGGCGCCCGCGAGGGCTCGCTCACCGGCTACCTGGACGTCCAGGCCGGCTGGCACAACGGCTTCGACGGCGGCCTCGCCTTCGCCGCCTTCGTCTGGCAGCAGCTCACCGGCCCCGCCTTCGCCGCCGGCCTCGCCCTGCTGACCGGCGTCGCGCTGGTGATCTGGCTGTATGTGCACGGTGTACGGAAGGGCCAGCCGCTGCCGCTGGCGGTCTACGGCGGGACGGTGCTGCTGATCGCGCTCACCGCCAAGGGCTACTTCGGGTCGAAACCGCGGCTGATGATGCCCGCCTTCCCACTGCTGCTGCCGCTCGCGGCGGGGCTGGCCCGCTGGCGTCCGGTGCGGTCGTGGCTGGTCATCGGGGTGGTGGCGGCCGGCTCGGCGGTCTACGGCGCGTTCTGGCTCAACGGCTCCGGCCCGCCGTGACCGGAAGATCCCGCTCCGTAATCGCCCCGCCGAGGAAAACGCGCCGCGACACCCGTGCGAATGACGGATAAACTCCGCGGCCGAAAAACAGATAAACACCTATGACGGCGACACGCGGATGGCCGGAACGGAATCCGGGGCCCGAGGAATTCTCTTCGAAATCCCGGGAAGCGGGCCGGGATTGAGACCCATTCCACATCACATCGTCATTACAAAGCGCACGGTTTGACCAAGTGCATACATCACACGCGGTAACGTCGTTTGAGTGCGTACCGATGACAAGCTCGACCAGATGGAGGAGCGCCTCCCGACCGATCGCGTCAGACCGCCGCGCATGACCCGGACCCGCCTGTGGCTGTTCTGGGGCACGCTGGCGGTGTATGCGGTGATCGTCGTCGGAGTGCTGGCCGACACCTCCCTGGTCACCATCGACTGGCAGCTGATGCTGTTCCGGCCGTACAAGCAGTGGCCGGCGATCCATGCCTTCCTCGACTACTTCGTCGTGCTGGGGCAGCGCGGCCCGACCGCGGTGGCGGTGGCGGCCTGGCTGGGCTGGCGCTGCTGGCGGCAGCGCAACCTCCACCCGCTGCTGGTGCTCGGCGCCTCGCTGCTGCTGCTGAACATCACCGTCGGGGCCGCCAAGCTCGGGATGGGCCGGCTCGGTCCGCACTACGCGACGACCGTCGGCTCCAACGAGATGTGGCTGGGCGGCGACATATTCCCCTCCGGCCACACCGCGAACGCCGTGGTCACCTGGGGCGTGCTGGCCTATCTGGCGACCACCCCGCTGCGCCGCCGCACCCTGTCGGTGATCGCCGCGCTGGGCGCGCTGGGCGTCGGGATGACCACCGTCTACCTCGGCACCCACTGGGTCAGCGACGTCCTGCTGGGCTGGGCCGCGGGCCTGCTGGTGCTGCTGGCCATGCCGTGGCTGGAGCCCGGCATCACCTGGGTCGAGGACCGGCTCATGGGCGTCCTGCTGCGGCTGTGGCTGCGGCTGCGCCCCGATTCGCTGCGCGGCCCGCTGCCGGCCGGCGCGCTGGCCTCCGAGGTCTCCCGGCAGCGGATCGCGCCGGACGGCGAGTTCCTGGTGCGGGAGGCGGTCGGCGCCGCCACCGGCGGCCGCGCCACCCGCGCCCCGGAGGGCTGGCCGCACCACCCGCCGCGCCCGCACACCTCGCGCGCCGAGCGCACCCCGGTCACCCCGACCGGCAGCCGCCGGCCGCCGCACGCGGACCGCGTCCCGCGCGGCGCCGCACCGTTCGGCCCGACGGCCGGCCGCCCCCGCAACGGCGCCGGCTGACCACCCCGGCGGCGGGGCCCGGTACGCACACCCCCGCCCCGCACGAAGGCCCCGGCCGCTCCCTCTGGGAAGCGGCCGGGGCCTTCGCCGTCGTCCGCCGGGCGCGGGCGGACCGCCCGTCAGCCCTGCCAGCTGCGCGCCACCACGCCGCCCGCGACCTCGAAGTTGATCCGGCCGACGACGTACTCCATGGTGATCATCGCGCCCGGCGGCAGCGCCCGGACGGTACTCCAGCCCTGGTCCCGGGCCCGCCCCTCGGCAGCCGCCTGGCTGAGGCCGACATACGCCTCGGGGTCGTCGTCGATTTCCGGTACGTCGCCGGGAAGGTTCGGTTCGGGTGCCATGGCAGCCACCGTAGGCGCCCGCGGCGGCGCGTGGAAGGGCGGTCGCCCGCACGATGCCGTCCCACGGCGGTCCGCCATTGGTCACACTTGTGTCACGGCGAACGCTCCCGCGTTTGCCGGAACACCCGTCACCCTTACGCGCGGTACACCACCGCAACCGGGTGGAAAACAAAGCGGCCGGAATTCCCCCTTGATCGGATACGGAAGGGTGTGCCGCCGCTTCGGGCAAGCCCGGACAGCACGCCGGAATTAATCGTCCGGCCGCCCCGGAATCCCCTTACCCGACACCCTTTTCCGGCCGTCCCGGAATTGGCCAACGACACACATTCCACACACATTTCCCGCACATCGCCCCGCGGGCGGGCTCACGCTCCGGCCGGGTCCTCGGCGTCGAGGGCGGCGACCAGCCAGTCGTGCGCGGCGCCCATCGACGGGCCCGCGCCGCCGGCCGCCTCGTCGGCGTACCGCCAGTACGCCCGCATCCGCGGATCGTCACCGGCCCGCAGGGACGCCCGCAGCCCGGCGCGGAAGGCCGCGCCGTCCCGCCGCCGGTACGCGCGGGCGTGCGCGGCCACGAAACAGTCCACCTCGTCCCCGGGCGCCGGCCGGCGGCCCGCGACGAGGGCCGTGGCGGCCAGCGCGTACGCCTCGCCGAGACCCTCGTAGAGCGCCACCGGGTCGGTCTCCCCGGGCAGGGCGGCGGCCGCGCGCACCCGGCGGCAGCGCACGGCCATCCCGCCGTCGCGGTCCGCGGCCAGCGCGTGGAGCCGGGCGTAGCCGACGACCTGGGCGGGACGGGGGTCGGCGGGCGGGGCGGGCACCGCGGCGTCGACGACGGCGGCGCGCAGCGCGGGCGGCAGCGCGCGGGGCAGCTGCCGGTGCCAGAAGCGGACCAGCGCGTCCGTGGTGGGCGGCTGCGGCAGGCCGCCCAGCAACCGCAACAGCTCCGGGCGGCGCTCCTCCGGGGCGGCGGTGAGCGCGTGCAGGGCGGCCTCCCGCCAGCGCAGCGCGACCAACCGGTCCCCGACGGCGGCCAGTTGGTCGGCCAGCGCCTGCTCCAGGGAGCCGCCGGCGAGCGCCTCGGCCACGGCGGGCAGCGGCATCCCCACGGCGCGCAGATCCCGGATCCGGTGCAGCCGGTCCAGGGCGTCCGGGGCGTAGCGGCGGTGCCCGCCGGCGCTCCGCCCGGCCGCCGGCAGCAGCCCGGCATCGGAGTAGTGGCGCACCGTCTTGACCGTCACCCCCGCGCGACGGGCCAGCTCCCCGATCCCCAGCAACTCCCCGCCCGGCCCCCGCTCCACGGGCCGGGCCTCCTAGGACGTGCCCCGGCCGGCCGGGCCCGTGACCCGTACGGCCAGGTCGTTGTCGAGGGTGTAGTAGGGGCCGATGCGCAGTTCGCCGCCGGGGGACGGGACCGGCCGCGCCGGGTAGCTGAACACCTGCTCCTTCTCCGGGACGTCGTCCAGGAGCCGGGCGATGCGGACCCTCGGCGCGCCCTCGGCGGGGCGCAGCCACAGGTCCCAGTGCTCGTTGCCGTGGAGCCGGCGGGCGGCCAGTTCGCCGTAGGGGAGGGTGAAGTGGAAGGGGAAGTCCGGGCCGTCGACGGTCAGCGGGATGGCGACCGGGTCCTGGCCGGCGCCGCGGGGACGGGCCTCCGCCCGGGCGCCGGCCCCCGGGACCGCCCCGTAGAGGCGGCCGGTGACGGTGATGCCCTCGGGGGCGACGAGGATGTCGCCGGCCTCGGCGTGCGGCCCGCGCAGCCAGCTGCGCAGGGCGAGGTTGCCCAGCTTGGTGGCGTAGGGGATGCGCACGCCGAGCCGGCCGATGCCCGCCAGCGGCCGGCGGTCCACCAGCGACCGCAGGTCGTTGACGCCGGGCAGCAGCCGGCGCGGGTCGGCGCCGTCGCCGAGGTCGGCATAGGCGTGCCAGCGGCCCTCGGCGAGCGCGACGGTGCTGGGCAGCACGGCGCGCAGCCGGCCGTTGCCGTTGGGCCCGAGCGGCAGCCGCACCTCGTCGTCGGCATCGTTGTCGGCGGCGCCGCCGGTCTCATCCGCGCCGCCTCTCAGGCGCAGTACCAGGGCCGCGCTCCAGGGGGTGCCGGTGCCGTGCGGGACGTCCAGGTCGAAGGTGAGGCCGCCCGCGGAGTCCGCGATGCAATCGGCCTTCAAGTCCACGGGCACCGGCGCCCCTCCTCCTGTGGCGGCGGTCCGCCGCGGGCGGCCGGCCGCTCCGGGCCCGGTCACGGGTGACTGCGTCGAGGCGTTCAAACCGTCCGCACCCCTCTCACCGCGGCGCGGGCCGCATCCTTGGTGGCGTAGGCGCCGCCGATCAGCGCGCCCCGGGCGCGGTGCAGCGAACCGCGCAGTCCGCTGCCGCGCCGCCGGTCGAGCAGTTCGCCGAAGAGTGCGGCGTGCCGCCCGGCGACCTCGGCCGGGTCGAAGCGGGCGGACGAGGCGAGCGCGACGGCGCCCATCCGCGTCCGGGCAGCGTCGTCGCCGATCAGCTCCAGCAGGGCCGTGGCCAGCGCGGCGGGGTGGCCGGCGGGCACCAGCCGCCCGGTGACGCCGTCCTCGACGAGTTCGCCCGGCCCGTAGGGGCTGTCGGTGGCCACGACGGGCAGCCCGCAGCGCATCGCCTCGGCGAGGGCCGTCCCGGCGGGCTCCCGGCAGGCGGGGTCCACGGCGACGGCGCCCTTGGCCCACTCGGACTCCAGCGGGCCGGCCGGCCCCATCAGGAAGACGTGGTTGTAGAGGCCGAGCTCGTCGATCAGGGTGCGCAGCGCGGGCTTCTCGGGGCCGCCGCCGTAGATCCGCAGCCGCCAGTCGGGGCGCTCGGCGGCCACCGCCGCGAAGGCCCGGACGAGCACGTCGTAGCGCCGGGCCCGGGTGAGGCGCCCGGCCGCCACCACCCACCGGCCGGTGCCGTCGGCGGGCGCCAGCCTCGGGGCCGGTACCGCCCGGGGCACCGCCGTGACCCGGACGCCGGGCAGCCGCATCAGCCGCAGGTGGGCGCGGGCGTCCGCCTCGGTGGCGGTGACCAGCGCGTCCAGCCGCGGGTAGGCACCGCGCAGCGCCAGCCGCAGCGCCCGGCCGTGCGCGGCCAGGCAGTGCGGCTCCTGGCCGACCCGGAGCGGCCCGCGGCGGGTCTGCCGGGCGATGTGCACGGTGAGGCCGGGCCGGGTGCCCACCACCACATCGGCCTCGGTCCGGCGCAGCTGCTCGGCGATCCGGCGGTCGGTCAGCTCGCTGTACTGGCCGGAGCCCGGCTCGGCGGCCGGGAAGATGCGGGCGGGCCGGCCGCGCGCCGGGTCCGTACGGTCGCCGGACGGCCCGTGCTCCCGGAGGTCCACCAGGTGCCGCAGCGCGACCCGGGGCCCGAGGTCGAGCGCCGGGGTGTCGCGGTGCCGCAGGACGGAGACGATCTCCACGTCGTGCCGTTCGGCGAGGGCGTTCGCCAGGCCGAAGGTCGCCCGGACCGTCTCGCCGGTGCCGTACGCATGGTGAATCAGGAATGAGATGTGCATCCGTCCCCGTGTCCCCTGGTCCCTCGCACTCGTCCTGGTTCCCCCGCGGTTCCCGGCCGCCGGGCGCACGACGGCGCCCGGTCGCCCGGCTGTTGAAGAGTAAGACCCCGGAACGGCCTTCGGGGTTGGGGGTATTGGCCAAGTCGTGCCGAAAAAGTTAGGGCATCGGTATGGCGGGGCGGGAACTCTCCAGCGGGCGGGCACTGCGCCCGGCGGCGACCGCGGGTCAGCGGAGCCTGAGCCGGAGACCGGCGCACAGCTCGTTCGGGCGCTCCCCGACGACCGTGCGATTGGCCTTGTAGAGCTGCCGCCAGCCACCCTTGACCCGGTGGCGCCGGGCGATCCCGGCGAGGCTGTCGCCGCGGCGGACGACATAGCTGCGGTCGTCGAGGAGGCCGTAGCGCCGGGCGCAGATGGGCCAGGCGCCCCAGCCCTGCTCGGCCTGGACCCGCTTGGCGACCTCGATCTGCTCGTCCCGGGTGGCCAGATCGGCCCGCTTGGCGTACTTGAGGCCGCCGAACCGCTCCCAGGTGGGCTGCCAGAACTGGAGACCACCGTAGTAGTCGTTGCCGGTGTTGATGTGCCAGTCCCCACCGCTCTCGCACTCCGCGAGGCAGCCCCAGGGCCACTGGTCGTCGGCACAGGCGTACGGCGGCCGGCCGCCGTCCTCTCCACCGCCGTCCCCACCCGGCGCCCCGTCGGCGGTGGCGCCGCCGGGCAGGCACAGGACCAGGGCGGCGGCCGCTGTGACCAGCAGCCCGACGGATTCCACGCGGCGCCGCGGCGCCGAAGAGATGTCCGACATAGCCGGTGACGGTAGGCAGCGGGCCGCCGGGCACCGGCGCGCCGCGCCCTTCCGGGGAGCCACCCCACCCCGTCCGTGTACAAAACGGAGCCCATTTGCGCCATGTTCTCCGCAGGAATTGGCGATGCCTGACCGATCAGAGACGACTTTTCACCGGTTCCCTGCCGTGCGGCGCGTTGGTTCGATTCTGTTCGCGTCCGCGCGTGACTCTCCCGGGGGTCGCCCGTTGTCCTTGTACAAGCCGGGAGACCGCCCGGCAGCCGCTCATGAAGATCGAGGAGCCACCCGTGCCGCGCATGCTCGACGTCAGCGACGACGTTCGCGCCGAGATCGGCGACGAAGAAGCCGACCGCCTGCTGGCCGGAGAAGACGCCCCGGGCAGCTACGACTGCACCTCGTGCCGGACGCCGGGCAACAGCGAGCAGGAGCGCACCAGCACCGTCCTGTTCGTCGGCGAGGAGACCGCGGTGCTCGCGTTCGCCCACGCCACCTGCATCCCCTCGCAGGTCGTGCCGGTCTCCGAGGAGCAGCTCCGGGGAGCCGTGCGCTCCATCACCGGCGAGGACACCCGCACCGCGAGCGCCCCGGCCGCCCCGATCCCCACCACCGACCGGCAGGCCACCCTCGGCATCACCTGCGGCCTGGTACTGATCAAGGACGAGCTGCACCCGGCCCTCGTCGTCGAGCCCAACGGCCCGATCGCCCGCCCCGGTTCGACGAGCCTGGAGGACGACTTCCTGCCGCTGCTCCTGGAGCACGGCTTCGCCCCGGTGACGGACATGAACATCCTCCCCGCCCCGATCGAGGGCTGGTCCGCGCTGCTGGCCATGGGCAAGCTGCACGCGGTGCTCCAGCCCGGCACCGCCGGCAGCCAGTCCGCCTGGTGGCAGGCGCACCAGCCGCTGGCCGTCTCGGACGGCTGGCGCACCGCGGCCAACAAGGCGCACACCGTGCTGATGTACGCCGCGCCCTCGGGCACCATCGGCCACCAGCCGCGCGAGGATCTGATGCGGCAGGCGCTGGAGCAGGCGGCCGCCAAGGGCCTGCTGGTCGCGGCCTCGATGCCGCTGGCCGGAACCTGACCGTCCGCCCCCGATCGCGGGAGCAAGACCGCCCAATGGGGCGGGATTGCTCCCGCGATCGGCCATTTCGCCCAGAAAGCCGCATCCCGCGGGCATCGGGGTCGTTGGCACCTACGTGCACGCATACGACCCCTCCCGCGCCCAGTTCCCCCACCCCATCCCCGGCATGCGTCCGGCCCGCGACCACGGGGCGCCGCGCGGCGCCGACCGCGGTTCGGCCACGCCGATCTACGACGCGCTGTACGCCGAGTACCGCCGCGCCTTCCGGGCCCTGCCCGGGGACCGTACGGACGAGCCGGAGGTGCCGGAGTCGCTGCGCGGCGGCAACTGGGGTCGCGGGGGCCCGTCGACGGGGCACTGGGAGGTGGTGGGCCGGCAGCCGTTCCGGCCGCGGGGCCAGCTCCCGGCGGCGCTGCCACCGGGTCCGCGGGACGGCTCCCGGCCCCACGGCGGCCGCTGACTCTCTGCCGGACCGCCGCGGGCGGGGCCGCCGCTACTTCTTCTTGTTCTTGGTGCCGCGCTTCTCGCGCACCCGCACCGAGATGTGGATCGGCGTCCCCTCGAAGCCGAACTCCTCGCGCAGCCGCCGCTCGACGAAGCGGCGGTAGCCCGCCTCCAGGAAGCCCGAGGCGAAGAGCACGAAGCGGGGGGGCTTGGTGCCGGCCTGGGTGCCGAAGAGGATGCGGGGCTGCTTGCCGCCGCGGATCGGGTGCGGGTGCGAGGAGACGATCTCGCCGAGGAAGGCGTTCAGCCGCCCGGTGGGGATCCGGGTCTCCCAGCCGGCCAGCGCGGTCTCGATCGCCGGCACCAGCTTGTCCATGTGGCGGCCGGTGCGCGCGGACACGTTGACCCGCATCGCCCAGGGGATCTGGACGAGGTCCCGCTCGATCTCCCGCTCCAGGTAGAAGCGGCGCTCCTCGTCGAGGTTGTCCCACTTGTTGTAGGCGATGACCAGGGCCCGGCCGGCCTCCACGGCCATCGTGATGATCCGCTGGTCCTGGACGCTGATGGACTCGCCGGCGTCGATCAGGACGACCGCGACCTCGGCCTTCTCCACGGCCGCGGCGGTGCGCAGCGACGCGTAGTAGTCGGCGCCCTCCTGGAGGTGCACCCGGCGGCGGATGCCGGCGGTGTCCACGAACTTCCAGGTCTTGCCGCCCAGTTCGATGAGTTCGTCGACCGGGTCGCGGGTGGTGCCGGCGAGTTCGTTGACGACCACCCGCTCCTCGCGGGCGAGCTTGTTCAGCAGCGAGGACTTTCCGACGTTGGGGCGGCCGATCAGGGCGATCCGGCGGGGGCCGCCGACGGCGGTGCCGAAGGTCTGCTCGGGCGCCTCGGGGAGCGCGTCCAGCGCCGCGTCGAGCATGTCGCCGGTGCCCCGGCCGTGCAGCGCGGAGACCGGGTACGGCTCGCCCAGGCCCAGCGACCAGAGCATGGCGGCGTCGGCCTCGCCGGACGGGCCGTCGACCTTGTTGGCGACCAGGACGACCGGCTTGCCGGAGCGGCGCAGCAGCTTGACCACGGCCTCGTCGGTGTCGGTGGCGCCGACCTTGGCGTCCACCACGAAGACCACCGCGTCGGCGGCCTCGATGGCGAACTCGGCCTGCATCGCCACGGACGCGTCGATGCCGAGGACGTCCTGCTCCCAGCCGCCGGTGTCGACGACCTTGAAGCGGCGGCCGTTCCAGTCGGCCTCGTAGGTGACCCGGTCGCGGGTGACGCCCGGCCGGTCCTCGACGACCGCCTCACGGCGGCCGATGATGCGGTTCACCAGCGTCGACTTGCCGACGTTCGGGCGGCCGATGACGGCGAGGACCGGGAGCGGGCCGTGGCCGGCCGCGGCGATGTCGCCCTCGACCTCCTCCAGGTCGAAGCCCTCTTCCGCGGCGAGCTCCATGAACTCCGCGTACTCGGCGTCGCCAAGCGCACCGTGCTCCTCGCCGGTGGGGATCTGCTCGTTCATGAAGTCCGTTCCTCGTTCATCCATGTGGTCGGTGGGCCGCTGAAGGCAGGGCCCACTGCTCAAGTGTCGGTCAGCGCCCGGTAAGGCGCCGGGCCTGTGCCAGGTGGGCGGTCAGCCGCTCCTGGATCCGCACGGTCGCCTCGTCCAGCGCCTTGCGGGTGCGCCGCCCGCTCCCGTCGCCCGCCTCGAAAGCGTCGCCGAAGACGACGTCGATGCGGGCGCGCAGCCGCGGCAGTGCCGGGGAGAGCCGGCTGGGGCGGTCGGTGCCGCCGAGCACCGCCACCGGGACGACCGGGGCGCCGGAGCGCACCGCGAAGTACGCCAGCCCGGCCCGCAGCGAGGCGAAGTCGCCCTCGCCCCGGGTGCCTTCGGGGAAGATCCCGAGCACCCCGCCGGCCGCCAGCACCCCGAGCGCGTCGGTGATCGCCTTGCGGTCGGCGGCCTGGCGGTCCACCTTCAGCTGTCCGATGCCCCGCAGGAACGGGTCCAGCGGACCGACGAAGGCTTCCTTCTTGATCAGGAAGTGCACCGGCCGCGGCGCGGTGCCCATCAGCATCGGGCCGTCGATGCCGTGGGAGTGGTTGACGGCGAGGATCACCGGTCCGGAGGCCGGCACCCGCCAGGCGCCCAGCACCCGCGGCTTCCACAGGCCGTACATCAGCCCGATGCCGATCCGTCGGCCGACCGCGGCGCCGCGGGGGCTCGGTGCCTCTGCGCCGTCGGTCACCGGGTGTCCCGCCCCGCCTTCTCGGCGCTGACGCCCTCGATGAGGGTGACCACGCACTCGATGACCTGATCCAGCGTCAGGTCGGTGGTGTCGACCTCGACGGCGTCGTCGGCCTTGGCCAGCGGCGAGGTCTTGCGGGAGGAGTCGGCGGCGTCCCGCTTGACCAGCGCCTCGCGGGTGGCGGCCAGGTCGGCCGCCTGCTGGGAGCCCGTGCCCTTGAGCTCGCCGTTGCGGCGGGCCGCCCGGGCCTCCGGGGAGGCGGTGAGGAAGATCTTGAGGTCGGCGTCGGGCAGGACGGTTATGCCGATGTCCCGGCCCTCGACGACGATGCCGTGCGGGGCCTCGGCCGCGATGGTCCGCTGGAGGTCGGTGATCAGGGCGCGCACCTGGGGGACCGCGCTGACCGCGCTGACCGCGGCGGTGACCTCGGCGCTGCGGATCGGGCCCGCGGCGTCGGCCCCGTCGACGGTGATGGTCGGCGCCGCCGGGTCGGTGCCGGAGACGATCACGGGCTTGGCGCAGGCGTCGGCCACCGCGGCCGGGTCGTCGACGTCGATGCCGTTGGTCAGCATCCACCAGGTGATCGCGCGGTACTGCGCGCCGGTGTCGAGGTAGCCCAGGCCAAGCTTGCCGGCGACGGCCTTGGACGTGCTGGACTTGCCCGTGCCTGCGGGGCCGTCGATGGCGACAATCACTGCTGCCGGGGCGGTCCGATCGGCGGTTTCCACGGTGACGAACACCTTTCTTGATTCACACGGGGCGCGGTCCAGGGCGCCAGGTCCGGTCGTCGACCGGCGGTCGGGGGTGCGACGGAGGGGCCGACGAAGGGACCGGGGCCTCGGACAAGGTTACTGGCTCGCCCGCGGCGCGCCGTCCACGGTGTCACTGCCGGATCGACCACCCCCGCTCCCGCAGCTCCGCGGTGAGCACCGGGACCGTCTGCGGTTCGACCATCAGCTGGATGAAGCCGGCCTGCTGGCCGGTGGCGTGCTCGATGCGGACGTCCTCGATGTTGACCCCGGCGCGGCCGGCGTCGGCGAAGATCCGGGCCAGCTCGCCGGGCTGGTCGCCGATGTAGACCGCGACGACCTCGTAGGCGGCCGGGGCGGCGCCGTGCTTGCCGGGGACCCGCTCGCGGCCGGCGTTGCCGCGGCGGAGCACGTCCTCGATGCCGTGGGCGCCGGAGCCGCGCTTGGCGTCGTCGGCGGACTCCAGGGAGCGCAGCGAGCGGACCGTGGCGTCCAGGTCGGCGGAGATCTCGGCCAGGACGTCGGCGACCGGGCCGGGGTTGGCGGAGAGGATGTCGATCCACATCGCCGGGTCGGAGGCGGCGATCCGCGTCACATCGCGGATGCCCTGGCCGCAGAGGCGGACGGCGGTCTCGTCGGCGCCCTTGAGGCGGGCCGCGACGAGGCTGGAGACCAGCTGCGGGGTGTGCGAGACCAGGGCGACGGCGCGGTCGTGGGCGTCCGCGTCCATCACCACGGGGACGGCCCGGCACAGCGCGACCAGCTCCAGGGCGAGGTTCAGCACCTCGGTGTCGCCGCCGGGGGACGGGGTGAGGACCCAGGGGCGGCCCTCGAAGAGGTCGGCCGTCGCGGCCAGTGGGCCGGAGCGCTCCTTGCCGGCCATCGGGTGCGTGCCGAGGTAGCCACTGAGGTCGCAGCCGAGCGCCTCCAGCTCGCGGCGGGGGCCGCCCTTGACGCTGGCGACGTCGATGTACGCCCGGGCCGCGCCGCGCCGGATCGCCTCGGCGAGCGCCGCCGCGACATGCGCCGGGGGCACGGCCACGATGGCGAGATCGACGGGCTCCGCGGGCGGCTCGGCGGCGCCGGCGCCGAGCGCGGCGGCCGTCAGGGCCTGGGCGTGGTCGTGGTCCTCCAGGTGGACCTGCACGCCGCGGGCGCTGAGCGCCAGGGCGGCCGAGGTGCCGATCAGGCCCGTTCCGATGACGAGTGCGGTTCTCACTGGGCGATGTCCTTCCGGAGCGCCGCGGCCGCGCCGAGGTAGACGTGGGCGATGCCGGCCTTGGGCAGCGCGGTCTCGACGTGGGCGAGGACCCGCACCACCCGCTCCATGGCGCCGGCCACGTCCAGCTCCTGGGCGCAGATCAGCGGGACGTCGGTGATCCCCAGGGCGCGCGCGGCGGCGGCCGGGAAGTCGCTGTGCAGATCGGGGGTGGCGGTGAACCACACGCTGATCAGGTCGTCCGGCACCAGGCCGTTGCGCTCCAACAGCGCGGTGAGCAGCTCGCCGACCCGCTCCCGCATGTGCTCCGCGTCGTCCCGCTCCAGCTGGACGGCCCCGCGCACGGCCCGTACCGCCACGTCCCTGCTCCCCTGCGTCGTGTGCCGCGTACACGTCCGCGTACGCACTGCTCAGCGTAACCAGCGCCACCGACAGCCGTGTTCCGAGCTCCGGGAATCCGGTGGCCGGCAGCACGTCCGCCCGGCGACAATCCCGGCATGACGTCCGCTCCCCCGGCCCCCACAGGTCATGAACTCGTCACCGGGCACACCGTCTACGCGTGTGTGATGGGCTCGCGCGCCTTCGGGCTGGCCACCGAGGCCAGCGACACCGACCGGCGCGGGGTCTATCTCGCGCCCACCGCCCTCTTCTGGCGGTTCGAGAAGCCGCCGACCCATGTGGAGGGGCCGCGCGAGGAGGAGTTCTCCTGGGAGCTGGAGCGGTTCTGCGAGCTGGCGCTGCGCGCCAACCCCACCGCCCTGGAGTGCCTGCACTCCCCGCTCGTGGAACACGCCGACGCCACCGGCCGGGAGCTGCTCGCGCTGCGCGGCGCGTTCCTCTCCCGCGCGGTGCACGGCACCTACGTCCGCTACGCCGCCGGGCAGCTGAAGCAGCTGCGGGCCGACCTCGCGCGGCACGGCGCGCCCCGCTGGAAGCCGGCGATGCACCTGCTGCGCCTGATGACCTGCGCCCGCGACCTGCTGCGTACGGGCGTGCTGACGCTGGAGGTCGGCGCGGCCCGCGAGGAGCTGCTGGCGGTGCGGCGCGGCGAGGTGCCCTGGGAGGAGGTGGAGCGCCGGCTGGCGGTGCTGTCCGCGGAGGCGGAGGCGGCGCTGCCCGGCTCGCCGCTGCCCGCCGGCCCGGACCGGGCCCGGGTGGCGGACTTCCTGCACCGCACCCGCCGCGCCTCGGCCCTGCGGGGCTGACTCCGTCAGCCGGCGGCCGCGGCGCCGTCCAGCCGGGCCCGGACGACGAGATCGTGCAGCGCGTCCCGGCCGGCCGGGGCGTCCGGCAGGGCGGTGGCGGCCTGGGCGGCGTCCAGCCGGGCGTGCAGCGCCGTGATGTCGGCGCGCAGCCGGTCCGGGGCCACCACGTCGCCGGCCGGTCCGTGTTCGGCTGCCTCCTTGGCGGCGATCAGCTCCGGCACATAGGAGGGGGCGTCCGGCTCGCCGGCCAGGGAGGGCAGATGGGCCTCCAGCCGCCCGGTGGCCATGAGGTGGATGCCCGTCAGCAGGACCCGCAGGGTGTAGAGCAGCGGCTTCAGTTCGCCGGTCTTCTCGAAGAGCCGCCACTGGGTGCCCGCGAAACCCCGGTAGTGGTGGGCGTGGTGGACGGTGAAGAGGCCGGGGGCGAGCGCGGTCAGCTCCTCGTGGACGGGGGTGCTGTGCACGACCAGGGGGGAGAGCAGCTGCTCCAGGACGTAGCCGTTGCGGCGCAGCAGGAGCCGGGCGAACTTCCGCAGGTCGTGCGTGACGAGGTCGGTCTCGACGCCGTCCTGCTCCCCCATCAGCGTCCGGGTCTCCTCCGGCTCGCGCAGGCCCACGAGGTCGGTCACCGGCAGCAGGTGGACCCCGCGCAGGTCCACGTCGGAGTCGCGGGACGGGAAGCCGTAGAGGTGGGCGCCGGATACGGTGGCGAAGAGCAGCGGGTCGCGCTGCCCCGCGACGAGGGCATCCAGGTCGATGGCGGGCAGCCCGGCCGCCCGCAGGACCGCGTCCCGGCCCGCGACCTCGGGGGCTGTGGGAGCCATGGGCTTCTCAGACATCCCAGGCCGCCCCGAGTGCCAGGAGTTCCGCGCGGTACTCGATACGGGCGGCCCACTCCCCGGGCCAGGCCCCGGCACCGTGCAGGGCGCCCGCGAAGGCGCCGGTGAGGCAGGCGATGGAGTCGGAGTCGCCGGAGGTGCAGGCGGCCCGGCGCAGCGCGGTGACCGGCTCGTCGGGGAAGAGCAGGAAGCACAGCAGGCCGGTGGCCAGCGCCTCCTCGGCGATCCAGCCGGCGCCGGTGGCCCGGCACGGGTCGGCCTCCCGGTCCGGTGCGGCGAGCGCCGCGTCCAGCCGGTCCAGGACGCCCAGGCACTCGTCCCAGCCCCGGGCGATGAACGCCGTCGCGGACGGGGCCTGGGAGCGCCGCCAGAGGTCGCCGAGCCAGTCCTCGCGGTAGCGGGTGCGCTGGGCGTGGGCGTACTGCCGCAGCAGGCCGGGGAGTTCGGCCGGGCGGGCGCCGTCGGCGAGGGCGCGCACGGCGTACGCGGTGAGGTCGCTGGCGGCGAGCGCGGTGGGGTGCCCGTGGGTCAGCGCGGACTGGAGCTGGGCGGCGCCGGAGCGCTGCTCGGCGGTCAGTTCGGGCACCAGCCCGACGGGTGCCACCCGCATGTTGGCGCCGCAGCCCTTGGAGCCGATCTGGCCGGCGTCGGCCCAGGGCCGGTCCGGGTCGGCGAGCAGTTCGCAGGCGCGGAGGCAGGTGTAACCGGGTGCGCGGTTGTTCTCGGGCGAGCGCCACCAGGCCACGTACGTCTGCCGGACCGGCGGTTCGAGGGTCCGCGCGGTCAGTTCGCCGGCGTCCAGGGCCGTGCGCAGCCCCTGTCCCAGTGCCAGCGTCATCTGGGTGTCGTCGGTGACCCGGGCGGGCTCGGGCAGCGCCAGCTGCCGCCAGGTGCCGCACCGGGCGAGGATCGCCGGTACGTCGTCGAACTCCGTCGGAAGGCCGAGCGCGTCACCGAGCGCCAGCCCGATGAGCGATCCGGTCGCCGCCCCCATCGTTGCCCCCATGAGAAAACCACCCCTTAATCGTCACGATGACACTAAGGGGTGGTGACCGGCCACCGCAAGCGACGGCCGGCCCGGGACGGCGGTGAGCCGACGGTCAGAGGCCGACCTCGCGCATCAGCATCCCGACCTCGGTGTTGGTCATCCGGCGCAGCCAGCCCGACTTCTGGTCGCCCAGCGCGATCGGGCCGAAGTGCGTCCGCACCAGCTTGTCCACCGGGAAGCCGGCCTCGGCGAGCATCCGGCGCACGATGTGCTTGCGGCCTTCGTGGAGGGTGACCTCGACGAGGTAGTTCTTGCCGGTGTTCTCCACGACCCGGAAGTGGTCGGCGCGGGCGTAGCCGTCCTCCAGCGGGATGCCGTCCTTGAGCCGCTTGCCCAGGTCGCGCGGGAGCGGGCCCTGGATGGCCGCCAGGTAGGTCTTGGTGACGCCGTAGCGGGGGTGGGTCAGCCGGTGGGCCAGCTCGCCGTGGTTGGTGAGCAGGATGATGCCCTCGGTCTCGGTGTCCAGCCGGCCTACGTGGAACAGCCGGGTCTCCCGGTTGGTGACGTAGTCGCCCAGGCACTGGCGGCCGTCCGGGTCCTCCATCGTGGAGACCACGCCGGCGGGCTTGTTCAGCGCGAAGAAGAGGTACGACTGGGTGGCGACCGTCAGGCCGTCGACCTTGATCTCGTCCTTCTCCGGGTCGACCCGGAGACCCTGCTCCATGACGATCTTGCCGTTGACCTCGACCCGGGCCTGGTCGATCAGCTCCTCGCAGGCGCGCCGGGAGCCCATACCGGCCCTGGCCAGCACCTTCTGCAGCCGCTCGCCCTCCTGCTCGGCGCCGGGGAAGGTCTTGGGGGTCTTGACCTGCGGCTTGTCGTAGCGGGCGCGGTTGCGCTCCTCGATCTTGGCGTCGTACTCGCGGGGGCGTGCGGGCGCCTGGCCGCGGCCGCGCTGCTGCTGGCCGCCCTTGCCGCCCGGTCCGCCGCTGCGGGCCGCGCCCGTGCGGGGACCGCCCTTGGCGCCGCCCCGGGCCGCCGCGCCCCGGGCGCCGGACTTGCCGCCGCGGCGCTCGTCACCGCCCTCGGATCCGCCCACGTCGTAGCGGCGCTCCTCGGGGCGGGGGCGGCCGGACCGCTGCTGCTTCTCGTCCCGCTTGTTGCCCGCGCCCCGGTAGTTGCCCCTACCGCTGCTGTTCCTGCCGCTGCTTCGCATCAATGATCCGTCTGAGAGTCGCCGCTGTCGTCTACGTCGAACGACGGGATACCTTCCGGGGAGTCGCCCTCGACCGCGTCCGCCTCCGGGAGGAACGGTGCCAGCTCAGGGAGCTCGTCCAGGCCGCGCAGGCCCATCCGCTCCAGAAAGTAATTCGTCGTCCTGTACAGGATCGCACCTGTTTCAGGTTCCGTCCCCGCCTCCTCCACCAGGCCGCGCTGGAGGAGCGTGCGCATCACGCCGTCACAGTTGACCCCGCGGACGGCCGAGACGCGGGAACGGCTGACCGGCTGACGGTACGCGACCACGGCCAGAGTCTCCAATGCGGCCTGGGTCAGCCGGGCGTGCTGGCCGTCCAGGACGAAGCTCTCCACGGCGTCCGCGTAGGCCGCCCGGGAGGAGAACCGCCAGCCGCCGGCCACCAGCCGCAGGTCGAAGCCGCGGCCCTGGCGGGTGTAGTCGTCGGACAGCTCGCGCAGGGCCAGCGCGACCGCCCGGCGGGGACGCCGGAGCACCCGGGCCAGGTGCTCCTCGGTGGCTGGCTCGTCGACGACCATGAGGACGGCCTCCAGCGCGGGCTTCAGCTCCAGCTCTGCCACGCCCAGCGCGCCGGCCGGCGCCTCCGCGGGGCCGGGGCGCTCCCCCGGGCCCTGCTCGGTGATCTCGTAGCCCGGTTCGCTCACGCCGGCTCCTCCTGCTCGTCGCTCTGCGCGCGGCCTGCCGCGGCCGCGTTCTTCTCCGCCGGGTCGCCCGCGGCCCGGTCGAACTCGTCGGTGACCTGTGGGACGGCCCCCTCCTCGCCCGTCCAGCGGACCGTCAGGGCGCCCAGCGCCTCCTCCTGGTCCAGGGCGACCACCCGCTCCCGGTAGAGCTCCAGCAGCGCCAGGAAGCGCGCCACGACGGTCAGGGTGTCGGGGGCGTCGGCGACCAGTTCCGCGAAGCCGGCCGCACCGGCCTCGCGCAGCCGCGCCATCACCACCCCGGCCTGCTCCCGGACGCTGACCAGCGGCGCGTGGATGTGGTCGACGTAGACCTGCGGCTTCGCCCTGGGCTGCATCGCCTTGACCGCGAGCGCGGCGAACCCCTCGGCCCCGATACTGATCACGACCTCGGGCAGCAGCTCGGCGTGGTGCGGCTCCAGCCCGACGGTACGGGGGTGGCACCGGGCCTCCTCGGCCAGCCGGCCGCTGAAGATCTCCGCGATCCGCTTGTACGCGCGGTACTGGAGCAGCCGGGCGAAGAGCAGGTCCCGGGCCTCCAGGAGGGCGAGGTCGGCCTCGTCCTCCACTTCTGCGGCGGGCAGCAGCCGGGCCGCCTTGAGGTCGAGCAGGGTGGCCGCGACGACCAGGAACTCGGTGGTCTGGTCGAGGTCCCAGTCCGGCCCCATGGCCCGGATGTGGGCCATGAACTCATCGGTCACCTTGGACAGCGCGACCTCGGTGACGTCCAACTTGTGCCGGGAGATCAGCTGGAGCAGGAGGTCGAAGGGCCCCTCGAAGTTGTCCAGCCGCAACGTGAACCGGCCGTCCCCGGCCACCGGGGCTGCCTCTTCGGCCTCTTCGGCCGTTGCGCCCCCGTCGTCCGCCTCGTCCCCGGCCTGTTCCACGGCCCGCTCTGTGGCCGGATCGCCCGCCGCATCCTCGGAGTGAATTGGGACCTCCTCGACCGGCGTCTCCCCGGCCGTGATCTCCTCGGTCGGTACGCCCCCGAGCGGGGCGCCCTCGGCGGGGGCCTGCGCACGGCTTTCCGTGGCGTCCTCCGCGGTCGCCTCGGGCGCCGTCTCCGGGGCGGTGCCCGGGCCCCGCCCGAGGGCGCGGCGGGTGCGGGCCGGGGCGGGGTCGTCGGCGTCGGTCGTCGGCATGGCGGTCCAGGGTGCTGCGGTCCCGCGCCGGGGCGGCGGGCTGGTCACGGGCGGGACACCCCGCCGGAGTGGCCCAGGCTATCCCGCCGCACGCCGGGGACCGGCCCCCAGGGCGTGTCGGACGGGCCAGAAACGGCCCTGAGCGGCCCTAACGGCCCCGGAGCCGCCGGACCAGGATGCTGGCCTCGCCGCGGGACTCCAGGTCGGCGAGGACCACGGCCACCGCCTCGCGGACGATCCGGCCGCGGTCGACCGCCAGGCCGTGCTCGCCGCGCAGCACCAGGCGGGCGTGTTCGAGGTCCATGAGCTCCTCGGCGGAGACATAGACGGTGATCTTCTCGTCGTGCCGTTCGCGGCCGCTGGGGCGGCGGTTGGCGCCGCGCGACCGGCGGCGGCCCGACTCACCGGCCGATGCCGCGGCCTCCCGCTCGGCGCGGGTCGCCGCCCGGCCGGCCGGTGTCCGGCGCCCCCCGGCCTCCGGCTCCGGCTCGCGGCCGCCGTGCTCGGCCGGCTCCGCGGCGGACGCCGTACGCGCCGCGCCGGCGGCACCGCCCTCGGCCGCCGGTGCCGCGGGGGCCTCCTCGGACGCGTCCGACGCGGGGTCCGGCTCGCCGGCCGGCGCGGGCACCCGTGCGTCCTGGCCGCCGGGCGCACGGCGGGGAGTGGACGCCTGAAGGGCCACTCCCCCGGTGGTGCGGAACAGTTCGTCGGCGCCGGGCAGACTCACTCGGCGTGACACCGGGCGAGCACCTCCCTGGCGAGCTGGCGATAGGCCGCGGCCCCCACGGAGTTGGAGGCGTAGGTGGTGATCGGCTCACCGGCGACGGTGGTCTCCGGGAAGCGGACGGTACGGCCGATGACGGTGTGGTAGACGTGGTCGTCGAAAGCCTCGACGACGCGCGCCAGGACCTCGCGGCTGTGCACCGTGCGGGAGTCGTACATCGTCGCCAGGATGCCGTCCAGCTGGAGGTCGGGGTTGAGCCGCTCCTGGACCTTCTCGATGGTCTCGGTGAGCAGCGCGACACCGCGCAGCGCGAAGAACTCGCACTCCAGCGGCACGATGACCTTGTGAGCGGCCGTCAGGGCGTTGACGGTCAGCAGGCCGAGCGAGGGCTGGCAGTCGATGACGATGTAGTCGTAGTCGGGCAGCAGGGGCTTCAGCGCCCGCTGGAGCGTCGACTCGCGGGCGACCTCGCTGACCAACTGCACCTCTGCCGCTGACAAATCGATATTGCTGGGCAGCAGGTCCATGTTCGGGACCGCGGTCTTGAGCAGGACCTCGTCGGCCGACATGCCCCGCTCCATGAGCAGGTTGTAGACCGTCAGATCCAGTTCCATCGGGTTGACGCCGAGTCCGACCGAGAGGGCGCCCTGCGGGTCGAAGTCGACGAGCAGCACCCGGCGGCCGTATTCGGCGAGCGCGGCGCCCAGGTTGATGGTCGAGGTGGTCTTGCCGACCCCGCCCTTCTGGTTGCACATCGCGATGATCTTCGCCGGGCCGTGTTCCGAAAGCGGCCCCGGGATCGGGAAGTAGGGCAGCGGGCGCCCGGTCGGGCCGACCCGCTCACGGCGCTGACGCGCCGCGTCCGGCGCGAGCGTCGCCGCGTATTCCGGGTCCGGCTCGTACTCGGCATCCGGGTCGTAGAAGTGCCCTTGGGGCAGGTCGTCGTAGTCGGCGAGACGGGCGGGCTCTCCACTGCCCCGGTCGCCGGCCATGGCGTTCACGTGTTGGCCGTCCATGCTCTGGTGGGCTGTCGTGGAAGTGCTCTGTTGGGCTGCGAAGGTGTGGACCACTACGGAGCCGACAGCCTCGCGCCCCGAGGGACCCTGGCCCCGTGCAACCGCTCCTGGCCGACCACCTCCGGGAGTAAATGTCGACTCATTCACAAGTCGTCTTACCTCCTTGGATGTGACCAGGAAACTTATCGATAGGTCAGCGTGCACCATGCCGACGGTTGGCGACTCTATGGCGTGTCGGGCGTCCGCAGCAACACAATCCGCCGGACCCGGTCCGATGTGTCGGTAACGGAACCCCCCGATGTCAAGAGTGCACAGCACACAAGACGGATGTTTCGGGGGTACGCGAATCGGTTAAAGGGCTACGTTCACGGCGAGTTGGGAGTCGGCCGCCGGGAGCCGCCCCCGGGGCGCGTCGCACACGCGACCGGCCGGGCCCGCTCGAGCGGGCCCGGCCGGTTGTGCGGCGCTTGACGCGTGCAGTTGACGCCGTCAGCCGAGGAGGGTGCGCAGCTCCACGTACTCCAGGCCGTGGGCCTGGGCGACCTCGGGGTAGACGACCTTGCCGTCGTGCGTGTTCAGGCCCTTGGCCAGCGCCGGGTCACGGCGCAGCGCCTCGACCCAGCCGCGGTTCGCCAGCTCCACGATGTAGGGCAGCGTGGCGTTGGTGAGGGCGTAGGTGGAGGTGTTGGGCACCGCGCCGGGCATGTTGGCGACGCAGTAGAAGACCGAGTTGTGGACCGTGAAGGTCGGCTCGGCGTGCGTGGTCGGCTTGGAGTCCTCGAAGCAGCCGCCCTGGTCGATCGCGATGTCGACAAGGACACTGCCGGGCTTCATCTTGGCGACCAGCTCGTTGGTGACGAGCTTGGGGGCCTTGGCGCCCGGGATCAGGACCGCGCCGACGACGAGGTCGGCCTCGACGACGGCCTTCTCCAGCTCGTAGGCGTTGGAGACGATCGTCTGCACCTTGGTGCCGAAGATCTTGTCGGCCTCGCGGAGCTTGTTGATGTCCTTGTCGAGCAGGGTGACGTGGAAGCCCAGGCCCACGGCGATCTGGACGGCGTTCCAGCCGGAGACGCCACCGCCGATGACGACGGCCTTACCGGCCTGGACGCCGGGGACGCCGCCGGGCAGCACGCCGCGGCCGCCGGCCTGGCGCATCAGGTGGTAGGCGCCGACCTGCGGGGCGATCCGGCCCGCGACCTCGGACATCGGGGCGAGCAGCGGCAGCGCGCGGCCGGCGGTCTCGACGGTCTCGTAGGCGATCGCGGTGGTACCGGACTCCAGCAGGGCGTCCGTGCACTCCTTGGACGCGGCGAGGTGGAGGTACGTGAAGAGGGTCTGGTCCTTGCGGAGGCGGTGGTACTCCTCCGCGATCGGCTCCTTGACCTTCAGCAGCAGGTCGGCGGTGCCCCACACCTCGTCGGCGGTGTCCAGGATGGTGGCGCCGGCGGAGACGTACTCCTCGTTCGGGATGGACGAGCCGAGGCCGGCGTCCTTCTCGATGAAGACCTGGTGGCCGTTGCGCACCAGCTCGTGGACTCCGGCGGGGGTGATGGCCACGCGGAACTCGTTGTTCTTGACCTCGCGGGGGATACCGACCTTCACGTCGATCACGGTCCTTAAAAGAGCTTGCAGAAGGAATTATCCCTCATGCCATGCATGACGGAACTGACCGCGCCGAACGCGGCTCGACCAGTCTATTGAAGGACCTCGTGTTGTCTAGCCTTGCAAAGACATAATTTTCCGGAAGACCACTACCGATTTCGTAGGTCACTCGGGGTGCTCCTCGCATAGTCGCTCCCCCACCGCCCGGTGGAGCCGTGCGGCCGCCGGGTCTCCGAGCCGGTCCAGCAGCTCCGCGATCCGCAGTTGCAGGCGTGCCTCCTTCGTCACATCGGCCGCGGCCCGGGCGAAATCGAGCGCCGCCAGGCAGCTGTGCAGCGCCTCGTTGAGCTTCCCGGCGTGCTCGTGGACCTCCGCGGCCGCCTCCGCCGCATGCCCCTGGCCCGCGGCGTCGCCCAGCCTGCGGAAGGTCCGGGCGGCCGCCCGGCACTCCTTCAGGGCCTGCTCGTAGCGGCCCGCGCGGCCGTGCGCGGCGCCGATCCGGGCGTGCAGCCGGGCCGCGTCGGCCCACTCGCCCCGGGCCAGCCGCAGCTCCAGCGCCCGCCCGTACCAGTCGGCGGCCCGGATCCAGTCGCCCAGCTCGGTGTAGGTGTCGCCGAGCGACTCCAGCGCCCGGCCGGTGGCCACCGGGTCCTTCACCGAGCGGGCCGCCTCCAGCGCGCCGCGGTAGCGGGTGAGCGCCTGCTCCCGTCGGCCGGCCCCGGCGTCCAGGTCGCCGAGGTTGAGCAGGGCGGCGGCCCGCTCGCGCGGCAGGGTGCGCCGCTCGGCGACCTGGAGGACCAGCTCGTGCAGGGCGTAGAGGTCCGGCGCGGCGGCCTCGGGGCCGTGGTGGGTGAGCAGGGCGCGGGTGAGCGCGGCGATCAACCGCCGGTCCAGGGTGTCGAGTTGGCCGTCCGCGACGGCCATCCGGGCGGCGTCCAGCAGGGCGCCGCGGCGGGTGCGCAGCCAGTGCGCGGCGGCGGCCCGGGTGGCGAAGCGCAGCGAGCGGGGCAGCTCGGCGGCCTTGCGGCGGGCGGGGGAACCGGAGGGTTCGGCGGCCGCCCGGCAGGACTGGAGCAGCCGCACGGTCCGCTCCAGCATCCGGGCGCGGGCCAGCTGGACGTCGGCGGGCCGCTCGTGCGCGCGGAGCAGTTGCCGGGAGAACGGCGCGAGGCAGCCGGGGAGGCGGTACCGGGGGCCGGTCGCGTCGTCGGTGTGCCGGGCGCCCGGGCCGTCCTCCTCCGGGACGGGCCGCAGCAGGCCGAGCGCGGCGACGTCGTGCAGGACCGCGGCGGCGGCCGGGACCGAGCAGCCGCCCAGCGCGGCCGCGGTGTGCGCGTCCACCAGGCCGTCCGGGGCGAGGGTGGCCAGGCGCAGTATCCGCGCGGCGGGCTGCGGCAGCGCGTCGTAGGTGAGCCGGAAGGCGCGGTGCAGGGGGCGGTCGCCGGCCGGCAGGTCCGGCGGCAGCGGGACGGCGAGCAGCGCCTGGCGCAGGTCGGCGACGGAGAGCTTGGGGCGGGCGGCGAGCCAGGCGCCCGCCAGTATCAGCGCCGCGGGCTGACCGCCGCACTCCTCGGCGACGGACTCCGCGGTCCGCGGATCGACGGTGATCCGGGTCGGCCCGGCGTAGTGGCACAGCATCTCGACGCCGGCCGCCGTGTCCAGCCCGCCCAGGGCGCACGGCCGGACGTCCGGGATGCCGGTCAGCGGGCCCTGCGCGACCACCACGACCAGGCAGTCGGGGGCGTCCGGGATCAGCGGTTCGACGTCCTCGGCGCCCGGTGCGTCGTCCAGCAGGAGGACCGCGCGGCGCCCGGCCAGGGCGGTGCGCACCGCCTCGGCGAGCTCGTCCTCGCCGGCGCCCGGCGCGGCGTCGGCACCCAGTTCGGCGAGCAGGTCGCGGGCGGTCCGGGCGAGGCCGACCGGGGCGCCGTCCCGGCCGGTCAGCGCGGCGCGCAGCACCCCGTCGGGGTAGCCGTCCTCGATCTCCCGCAGCAGCGCCTCGGCCAGCGTCGTACGGCCCGAGCCGGGGCGGCCGGCGATCAGCAGGACCCGGCTGCGGGCGCCCCGGCGGCCGGTGAGGGTGTCCAGTCCGGCCCGGCCGATGTCGGCGCGCAGCGCCTTGAGTTCGTGGCGGCGGCCGGCGAATCCCGGGAGGCCGGAGCGGGCGGCGGCACCGTCCTGGCGGGGCAGGGTCGCCCGCCGTTCCCGGGCCGCCGTGCCGGACCCGCGCGCCGCCTCCGGCGCGAGGTGCCCCCCGCCCACCGCCTGGTCCGTCACCGGTCACGCTCCCGTCCGCCTGCGCGTCGCGTCCCCGCCGCGGGCGCGCGCGGGGACGCTGTCGAGCGTAGTTCACGGGCCGTCACGTTCCGTGCGGAGCGGGGCCGTTGGGTCACTCGACCGGATCGGTGGATCATCCGACCGGAAGGCGCAGGCCGGGGGCGGGAGCCGGGAGCGGCGCCCGGCCCGGGGTCAGGCGTCGAAGGGGCGGGCCGGCCAGGGCGCGTCGGCCGGCCGGAGGGCGTCCGCCCCGTCACCGGCCCGCGCCGCGGTGAGCGACAGCACGCCCACGACCAGGCAGTTGTTGTGCAGTTCGCCGGCGAGCACGCCACGGACCAGCTCGTCCAGCGGGACCCGCGCCAGCTCCATGTCGGCCTCCTCCTCGGAGACCTCGAACCGCTCGCCGTCGGCCTCGGACAGCCCGCGGGCGAGGAAGATCCGCACCGCCTCGTCGCAGCCGCCCGGGGTGGTGTAGACGTCGGTCAGCACCCGCCAGTCCTCGGCCTTGACGTGCGCCTCCTCGTACAGCTCGCGCCGGGCGGCGTGCAGCGGGTTCTCCCCGGGGACGTCGAGCAGGCCGGCGGGGATCTCCCACAGCTTCTGCCGCACCGGGTGGCGGTACTGGCGCAGCACCAGCACCCGGTCGGCGTCGTCGAGGGCGAGGACCGCCACCGAGCCGGGGTGGACCTGGTAGTCGCGGGTGACGGTGGAGCCGTCCGGCATGACGACGTGGTCGGTGCGCACGCTCGTCTTGGCGCCGGTGAACGGCGTGCCGGACGCGGTGACCGTCCACTCCTCCGGGGTGTCCTTGATCGCCATGCGTACCTCCAGTGAGTCCTGTGCCGACACGAAAACCGGGGTACCGCCCCACGGCGTGGGACCGTACCCCGGCAACCGTAACCGGCCAGGTGCCGCCTACTTCTCGGCGCCCGTCGCCTTCGCCGCCTGCTGGCGCTCGACGGCCGCCTTCACCAGGCCGGCGAAGAGCGGGTGCGGGCGGGTCGGGCGGGAGCGCAGCTCCGGGTGCGCCTGGGTGGCGACGAGGTAGGGGTGGACCTCGCGCGGGTACTCGACGTACTCGACGAGCTTGTTGTCCGGGGAGGTGCCGGAGAAGAGCAGGCCGGCCTTCTTCTCCAGCTCGCCGCGGTAGGCGTTGTTGACCTCGTAGCGGTGGCGGTGGCGCTCCTCGACGTAGGGCTCGCCGCCGTAGACCTCGCGGACGATGGAGCCCTCGGCGAGCTTGGCCGGGTACATGCCCAGCCGCATGGTGCCGCCCATGTCGCCCTCACCGGCGACGATGTCCATCTGCTCGGCCATCGTGGAGATCACCGGGTGGGTGGCGGCCGGGTCGAACTCGGTGGAGTTGGCGCCCTCGACGCCGGCGAGGTTGCGGGCCGCCTCGATCACCACGCACTGCAGGCCCAGGCAGAGGCCGAGCAGCGGGAGCTTGTTCTCGCGGGCGTAGGTGATCGCGCCGACCTTGCCGTCCACGCCGCGGTCGCCGAAGCCGCCGGGGATGCAGACCGCGTCGCAGTCGGCGAGCTGCGCACGGGCGCCGGCCGGGGTCTTGCAGTCGTCGGAGGTGACCCACTTGATCTTGACGCGGGCCTTGTTGGCGAAGCCGCCGGCGCGCAGCGCCTCGGTGACCGAGAGGTAGGCGTCGGGCAGGTCGATGTACTTGCCGACCAGCGCGACCTTGACCTCGTGCGAGGGGTTGTGGACCCGGTCGAGCAGGTCCGCCCACTGGGTCCAGTCCACGTCGCGGAACGGCAGGTCCAGCTTGCGGACGACGTAGGCGTCCAGGCCCTCGGCGTGCACGACCTTGGGGATGTCGTAGATCGACGGGGCGTCCGGGCAGGCGATGACCGCGGCCTCGTCGACGTCGCACATCAGCGAGATCTTGCGCTTGATGGCGGTGGGCACCTCGCGGTCGGCGCGCAGCACGATCGCGTCGGGCTGGATGCCGATGTTGCGCAGCGCGGCGACGGAGTGCTGGGTGGGCTTGGTCTTCAGCTCGCCGGACGGGCCGATGTACGGGAGCAGCGAGATGTGCACGACGAAGACGTTGTCCCGGCCGACCTCGTGGCGGACCTGGCGGACGGTCTCCAGGAACGGCAGCGACTCGATGTCGCCGACCGTGCCGCCGACCTCGGTGATGACCACGTCGACGTCCTCGGTGGCCAGCCGCCGGATGCGGTGCTTGATCTCGTTGGTGATGTGCGGGATGACCTGCACGGTGTCGCCGAGGTACTCGCCGCGCCGCTCCTTGGCGATCACGGTGTTGTAGACCTGGCCGGTGGTGACGTTCGCCGAGCCGTCGAGGTCGACGTCGAGGAAGCGCTCGTAGTGGCCGATGTCGAGGTCGGTCTCGGCGCCGTCGTTGGTGACGAAGACCTCACCGTGCTGGAACGGGTTCATCGTGCCGGGGTCGACGTTGAGGTACGGGTCGAGCTTCTGCATCGTGACCCGCAGACCGCGCGCCTTGAGGAGCGCACCCAGGCTGGAGGCGGTGAGCCCCTTGCCGAGCGAGGAGGCGACGCCCCCGGTGACGAAGAGGTGCTTGGTCGTCGTGGCTGCATTCTTTCGAGAAGCAGAGGGCGGCATGGCCAAGAGGGGGCTCCCGTGGTCGCGAGGTGGAGAGGTGCGAGGTGGCGCCGGCCTGGGATTCAGGGGTGCCGTCGCTGCGGTTCGGGGGTGCCGCATTTCTGCTGGGTCCCACCGGTCCACGGGGTACCAGGCTATCAGCGACCGGGCGTGGTCGTGTCCGGCCACGCACCGGAGGCGGTCGTTCCGCAGGCCACTCGTTCGGAGCACCCCCACTCGACGCGAGCATCGCGCGCAGCACCCCCCTGCGTCGTATCCTGCTCGGACACTCGCTACGAGCCGTCCGGGAAGGCGCCGCCCTCCCCCAGCTTCGCTGGGTGGTGCCCCAGCCCGATTTCCGGTCCCGCTGCTCGGCGACGTTTCATGGGCAGGACGGACAGCACAGAACGTCCCATGGGGGCGTGACTCCAGTTCGACGGGAGATGCACGTGGCCGGGCGCATCGAGGACTACGCACTTATCGGCGATATGCAGACCGCGGCGCTCGTGTGCCGGGACGGCACGGTCGACTGGCTGTGTCTGCCCCGCTTCGACTCCATGGCGGTCTTCGCGGGGCTGCTGGGCACCGAGGAGCACGGCTTCTGGCGGATGGGCCCGGCCGGTGAGCCGCCCCGGGCCGCGGACCGGCGGCGCTATCGCGGGGACTCCCTGGTGCTGGAGTCCGAGTGGGACACTCCGCGCGGTACCGTCCGGGTGATCGACTTCATGCCGCCGCGGGACGGCGCACCGCAGGTGATCCGCATCGTGGAGGGCGTCAGCGGGCGCGTCCCGATGCGTTCGGAGCTGCGGATGCGGTTCGCGTACGGCTGGGTCGTGCCGTGGGTGCACAAGATCGACGAGCGGACGGTGGCGGTCGCCGGTCCGGACTCGGTGTGGCTGGACACGGAGGCGGAGACGTACGGGAAGGACCTGACGACCTTCTCCGACTTCACCGTCTCGCCGGGTGAGCGGATCGCGTTCACGATCAGCTGGCAGCCCTCGCACCACCAGCCGCCGGCCGTGGCCGACCCGGAGGGGTCGCTGGAGGCCACCGAGGAGTTCTGGCGCGAGTGGGTCGAGCACTGCACTTACCACGGGCCCTACCGTGACGCCGTGGTGCGTTCGCTGATCACGCTGAAGGCGCTGACGTACGCGCCGACCGGCGGGATCGTCGCCGCGCCGACCACGTCCCTGCCCGAGTGCATCGGCGGGGTCCGCAACTGGGACTACCGCTTCACCTGGCTGCGGGACGCGGCGATCACCCTGTCGTCGCTGCTGCGCACCGGCTACCGCGAGGAGGCCCGGGCGTGGCGCGAGTGGCTGCTGCGGGCGGTGGCCGGCGATCCGGAGAACCTCCAGATCATGTACGGCATCGCCGGTGAGCGGGAGCTGGGCGAGACCGAGCTGAAGTGGCTGCCGGGCTACGAGGACTCGCGCCCGGTGCGGGTCGGCAACGGCGCCGCCGACCAGCTCCAACTGGACGTCTACGGCGAGGTCACCGAGGCGCTGCACCTGGCCCACATGACCGGGCTGGCCCGCAACGACTACGCCTCGCTGCTCCAGATCAAGCTGATCGAGTGGGTGGAGAAGCACTGGGACGAGCCGGACGAGGGCATCTGGGAGGTGCGCGGGCCGCGCCGGCACTTCGTGCACTCCAAGGTCATGACCTGGGTGGCGGTGGACCGCACGGTGAAGCTGATCGAGTCCGGGGACGTGGACGGGCCGCTGGAGCGGTGGCGGGACCTGCGGGAGACCATCCACCGGGACGTCTGCGAGCACGGGTACGACAAGGAGCGGAACACCTTCACCCAGTCCTACGGGTCGGAGGAGCTGGACGCCTCGCTGCTGCTGATCCCGCAGGTGGGGTTCCTGCCGCCGGACGACAAGCGGGTGATCGGCACCATCGAGGCGATCCAGCGGGAGCTGTCGACCGAGGACGGGTTCGTGCTGCGCTACCCGACGGCCGGCGAGGGGCTCGGCGTGGACGGCCTCGAAGGCGAGGAAGGGGCGTTCCTGGCCTGCTCGTTCTGGCTGGCCGACGACCTGGCGATGATCGGCCGGGTGGAGGAGGCCCGCAAGCTCTTCGAGAAGCTGCTCTCGCTCCGCAACGACCTGGGGCTGCTCGCCGAGGAGTGGGACTCCCGGCTCCAGCGCCAGGTGGGGAACTTCCCGCAGGCGTTCAGCCACGTTCCGCTGATCGACACGGCACTGCGGCTGACGGCGAGCGGGGCGTACGGGGGTTAGTGCCCCCTTCGGGGCACCAACCCCCATCGGGCTTCGCTGCCGTCGGAGTTCGGCTTTCGGTGAGTGGCTTTCCGTGGGTCAGAACGGCGTCAGGGTGAGGGTGAGTTCCCTGGGGGCGTGGTCCTCGATGTACGAGGCGAAGCCGGCGACGTCGTCGAAGGCGAAGCCGTACGCCCTGCCGTCCCGGGTCGCGGTGTGCATGGCCCGGGCGTAGTGGTTGGTGAGCGGCTGCTGGTAGAAGGCGGCCGGGTCGGTGACCGGCTGGGCGGCGTGGGTGGCCAGGGTGGAGCGGTTGAGGGCGGCACCCAGGACGGCGGCGACCGGGCCGCGGGTGCCGTCGTTCGGGGCGGCCAGGGTGCCGTCGCAGAAGAGGACGTCGCGGGTGGTGGGCCGGGCGACGGAGACCGTGGCCGGGCCGTGGAAGGTGAGGCGGTCGCCGCTGACGCGTCCGGTGAAGGTGCCGGCGGTGGTGGTGACGGTGAGGTCCTTGGCGGTGTACGCGGACCACGCGGCGTCGATGGCGGGGGCGAGGTAGTCGGCGGCGAACAGGCCGCTGTCCAGGCCGTGGCCGGGGGCGATCACCCGGCGGTCGCCGACGACCAGGCGGTCGAAGCCCTCGGCGGCCCTGACATCGGCGAAGATCCGGGCGCGGGCGCCGTCCTTGAGGGTTCCGGTGGTCTGGTCGGCGGCGCCGGTGAGCCGCAGGGCGAGCGGGACGCTGAACATGTCGACCATGGTGGTGTTGCAGTACATCCCGCCGGAGTCGTGGGTGAACTCGACGCAGTCGTGCAGCACGTCGTAGTTGGGATCGCCGGCGACCCAGCCCGCCGGGTAGGCCAGCGCGGGCCTGCCGTTGCCGTCGGCGACCGCCTTGATCCTGAGCTTGGCGCCGAGGCTGGTGTAGATCCGGCCGGACATCGGGGGCAGTCGGAGCGTGGTGGTGCCGGTGGCGGCGAGCGGTATCGCGTAGTCGGTGAAGCCGTCCGGGCCGTTGTCGGAGAGGGCGACGGGGGCGAGTTCGCCGTCCGGGGTCACCCTGACCTGCCGGGTGCCGTCGTTGCCGAGGACGTAGATCCAGACGGAGCCGTTGGCGTAGGCGCCGGAGGTGTTGACGATGTGCAGCGGGAGGCCGGCCGCCGCGGGGCGGGCGGGGGCGCCGGCGGCCCCGCCGGCGAGGGCGGCGGTGGCGGCGCCGGCGGCGAGTCCGCCGAGCAGGGTGCGTCGGGTGATCATGAGGAGGCTCCTTGTGGGGGGTGGGGTGAGCGCTCTCCGTGTGAGGTGCGGGCACCCTGCCCAGTCGCCGCCGGGATCGTCAAGTGGGCGGAGGGTAAGGGGAGTTGAACGGCCGGGCGGGTAGTGCGGGTGGGGCGGCGCGTGGGTCGGGCGGGGGCCATCCGGATCGCACCCCTCCGGATCGGCCGGCGCGCGGTAGCGTTCGCGCCATGGGGCCGCACGCGAGGATCGACGCCGACATCACGGTACGCAGGGCGCTGGAACTGCCGGCGCTGCGGCGCGGCCTGCCGGAGGTGCTGGCCGGCGAGGACCGGCTGGGCCGGTCGGTGCGCTGGGTGCACGCCGGCGAGGTCCCGCACATCGCCTCGCTGCTCAAGGGCGGCGAACTGCTGCTGACCACCGGCCTCGGGGTGGGCACCCGGCCCTCGGAGCAGCGCGCCTTCATCCGCCGGCTCGCCGACCGGGACATCGCCGCGCTCGTCGTCGAGCTGGGCTCGCGGTTCGACGCGCTGCCGGCGGCGCTGATCGACGCCGCGCGGGACTGCGGACTGCCGCTGGTCCAGCTGCACCGCGAGGTCCCGTACGTCACGGTCACCGAGGAGATCCACACCGAGATCATCAACGGCCACTACACGCTGCTGCGGCGCGCCGACGCGTTGCTGCGGCGCTGCACCGACGTGCTGCTGCGGGGCGGCGGCGCGCCGGAGGTGCTGCGGCTGCTCGCCGTCTTCACCGGCAACCCGCTGTGCCTGGAGGCGCCCGACGGCAGCCCGCTGTACGCGGCCGGGCCGGAGGGTGGCGACGGCGGGGCGGACGCCGATCCGCTGCTGGCCTGGGAGGGGCTGCGGGACTCCGGCGTACGGATCGAGGTGCCCGGCGGCGGGCACGGGCCCGACGCGGTGCGCGCCCGGCTGGTGCTGCTGCCGGTGAACGGGCCGCCGGCGCCGGTGCACCGGATCGCCGCCGAGCGGGCCGCCGATCTGCTGGCCGTGGTGATGCTCCAGTCCCGGCAGGAGGAGGTGCTGGCCGCCCGCGGGCGCGGTGACTTCCTCGCCGAGCTGGCCGAGGGGCGGGTCTCGGCGTCCGAGGCGCCGGCGCAGGCCCGGCTGCTGGGCTTCCGGCCGGGCGCCGACCCGGTGCTGCCGGTGGTGATGCGGCTGCCGGCCGCGCTGCCCTCGCCGGGCGACTGGGCGCTGCTGGCCCAGGCGCTGCGCGAGGAACTGGCCGCGCCGGGCGTGCCGGTGCTGCTCGGGGTGCGGCCCGTGGAGGGCCGGGTGCCGCTGCTGGTGGCGCTGCGGGCGGGCCAGGACCGGGCGGCGCTGGCCGACCGGATCGCCGAGGCGCTGCGGGCCGGGGTCGTCCGGGCCGGCCTGGACCGGCCGTCGGCGCACAGCCCGGTGGTGGTGGTCGGCACGGCGGGCGACTGGGCGGCGGCCGGGTCCGGGCTGCGGCACGCGGCGGAGGCGGCGGCCGCGGCGCAGGGGCTGCCGGAGGCGCCCTGGTACGACGCCCGGCGCCTGGACATCGAGCTGCTGCTGTGGCGGATGCGGGAGCACGGTGAGGAGGGGGTGCTGACCGACTTCGTCGAGCGCGCCGTCGGCCCGCTGCTGGCCCACGACCGGGGCGCCCGCCAGCCGCTGCTGCCGACCCTGGAGGCGTATCTGGCCAGCGCCGGCCGGAAGGCCGAGACCGCCCGCGACCTGAACGTCAACCGCCAGACGCTCTACGACCGGCTGGCGCGGATCTCCCAGCTGCTGGGCACGGAGCTGGACGATCCGCAGACCGTGCTGGGGCTGCGGCTGGCCCTGCGGGCGCGGCGGCACACCGATCGCTGACACCGGCCGCCAGGGCGAGCCGGCGGGGGTCAGGGGGGCGGCTGCGGCGGCTGGGTCAGTTCGTCGTAGACGCTGAGGATCTGGGCGACCGTGTCGTTCTCGCTGGGCCAGCCGGCGGCCTGGGCGCGGCCGGCCGCGGCGAGCGTGTCGCGGCGCACCGGGTCGGCCAGCAGGTCCAGGACCGTACGGGCCAGCCCGGTGGTGTCGCCGTAGCGGACCAACTCGGCGGCCCGGCCGACGAGTTCGGGGGTGCCGCCGGTGTCGGTGGCCACCAGGGGGACGCCGGCGCGCAGCGCCTCCTGGGCGATCAGGGAGCGCGCCTCCCAGCGGCTGGGCAGCACCACCAGGTCGGCGGCGGCGAGGAGTTCGGGCACGTCGTCGCGGCGGCCGAGCAGCTGGACCGGCAGCCGTTCGCTGTCGATCCGGCGCTGCAGCGCGGCGCGCTCGCCGCCCTCGCCGGCGATGGCGAGCAGCGGCTGGGGGTCGAGTCCGCACCAGGCGTGGGCCGCGTCCAGCAGCAGGTCGTGGCCCTGGGACGGGTCGAGCCGGCCGACCGCGAGCAGCAACGGCCGGTCCACCACGCCGAGTTCGGCGCGCTCCTTGTCGCGGCCGCGCTCGGGGTCGGCGGCCGGCGCGCCGGACCGGCCGGGCCGGGGGCGCGGGATGGCGACCGGCGCGAGGCGGGCGTCCTTGGCGCCGCGCTCGCGCGCCCGGTCGACGAGGTCGGAGCAGACGCCCAGGACGACCGCCGCGGCCCGGGCCACCCGCCGCTCCATCAGGTGCGCCATCCCGGCCCGGGCGCCCTCGGTGTGCGCCTTGGTGTGCCAGGTGATGACGAGGGGCACCCGGCCGCCCCGGGGGCGGCACAGTCCGCGCAGCGCCATCGAGGCGCGCAGTCCGGCCCGCAGGCCGTGCGCATGGATGAGGTCCGCGTCCCAGCAGGCGGCGCGCAGTGCGGTGATGCCCGCCGGGTCCATCCGCGGGACGAGCGGGACGAACCGGGCGCCCGCCGCGGTGAAGCCGTAGGCGTCCTCGGCCTCCGGCGGGGCGCACACCGTCACCCGGACGCCGCGGGCGACCAGCCCCTCGGCGAGCGAGCGGACGTGTGCCGCGCTGCCGGCGCCGCCGTGGCCGAGCACCTGGACCGTGCGCAGCGGCGAGAGCCCGTGCGGCCGGGCCGGGGTGCTGGTCACGAGGTCGGGCTCCTGGGTCGGGGCGGTACGGACCGTACCGGTGGGGCGGTTCGGCGCTGCGAGGTGCCGCGAGGTGCCGGGGCGCACCGACGCTCCGGCCTGCGGGCAGGACGGAGCGGGCGCGCCCCGGCACTGCGCACCGCGCCCAGGATGCCAGTCCGGGAGCGTCAATTCGGCACCGTGCAGACGCCGTTCCGGTGGGAACTCTCACCCCCGGTTCCACGGATTCACCCACATGGGTGACCCAGTGGGTGAGCGGACCGCCACCCGATGGGGGTGAACCCACCCCTCCGGTCCGCCTCCGCCACTGTCCGGAACCCGTCCCTGACTGTCCGGATCGGGTCGCTCCGGATCTCTCTCCCCGAGCCGCGCGCACCGGGCGGGCGGCGCGGGCACCGCTTGCGTCAGAGCGCCCCGGCCAGCCGGCTGACCCGGTCGCCGGCGGCGGCCGCGGCGACCAGCGCGGCGGCGTGCGCGGCCAGTCCCGCCCGCGGGTTGGTGGCGACGACGGCCAGCCCGAGGGCGGCGCCGAGGGCGTGCGCGCCGGCGTCGCCGAGCATCGTCCGCTCCCCGAGGTCGTCCGCGGCGAGCGCGGCCGCGGCGCCGAGGGGCACGGCGGCCAGCGCGGCGCCCGGACCGCGGCGCAGCAGCCCCGGTGCGGCCAGCGCCAGGGCGGCGCCGACGGCCCGGCCCGGCCGGACGTCGAGGAGGTTGACCAGGTGGGCCGAGCCGGCGATCACCACGCCGGCCAGCAGCCGGTCGGCCGGGCGGTCCTTGAGCAGGGCGCCGGCGGCGAGCCCGGCGGCGCCGATCCCGAAGAGCTTGACCGCCCCGCTGGTGACCTCGCCGTGCCGCAGCGCGCCCAGATGCGCCCGGAAGCCGCGGCGGGGGTCGCCGGCGCCGGCCAGGTCGTCGTAGGCCCCGCAGGCGCCGGCGGCCAGGACGGCGAGCGCCGCCGCGCCGCGCGCCCGGGCGGGCAGGCGCGGCGCGGTGGCCGCGGCGAGCGCGGTGCCGAGCGTGGCCGCCGGGCCGGCGTGCAGGGTGACCGTCCGGCCCGCGTGGTTCTTCCGCTCCCACCGGGCCGCGCCGCCCGGGGGCCGGCGGCGCAGCGCCTCGTAGCCGGCCCGGGTCGCGGCCGCCGCGGCGAGCAGCGCCGTGCTCCGTGCCGGCGCCCGGCCGCCCGCTGCCCTCGCCATGCCGCTCCCCTTCGTCGCCTTCGTCTTCGTCGTCGTCTTCGTCGCCACCGGTGCGGTCAGGTGCCCGTGCGGGCGGTCTCCAGCAGTTCCTCGGCGTGTGCGCGGGCCGTCTCGGAGTCCTCCTGGCCGGCCAGCATCCGGGACAGCTCGCGAATCCGGTCCTCGCCCTCCAGGACGGTGACGCCGCTGCGGGTCACCGAGCCGTCGTTGGTCTTCTCCACCAGCAGCTGCCGGTCGGCGAACGCGGCGACCTGCGGGAGGTGGGTGACCACCACGACCTGCGCCGACTTGGCCAGCCGGGCCAGCCGCCGGCCGACCTCGACGGCCGCCTTGCCGCCGACGCCCGCGTCCACCTCGTCGAAGAGATAGGTCGGCACCGGGTCCGAGCCGGCGAAGACGACCTCGACGGCCAGCATCACCCGGGACAGCTCGCCGCCGGAGGCGCCCTTGGCGATCGGCCGGGGCGGGGCGCCCGGGTGCGGGGCCAGCAGGATCTCGACCTCGTCGGCGCCGGCCGGGCCGTAGGCCACGGTGCGGCCGTTCACCTCGATGCCGTCGGTCTCCGCGGCGTCGCCGGAGAGTTCGCTCTGGTGGAGGGCGACGCTCACCCGGGCGTGCGGCATGGCCAGTTCGCCCAGCTCGGCGGTGACCGCGGCCGCGAAGCGCTCCGCGGAGGCGGTCCGGGCGTCGGTCAACTGCTGGGCGAGTTCGCCCAGTTCGGCGCGGAGGGCGGTGTGCTCGGCGGCCAGCTCGGTGATCCGGTCGTCGTCGCCGTCGAGTTCGGCGAGCCGGGCGGCGCTCTGTTCGGACCACGCCAGCACCGCGGTGATGTCCTCGCCGTACTTGCGGGTGAGGTGGTTCAGCGCGGCGCGGCGCTCCTCCACCGCGGCCAGCCGCAGCGGATCGGCGTCCAGGCCGTCGGCGTAACTCGCCAGTTCGGTGGCGACGTCGGCCATCAGGATGCCGAGCTCGCCGAGCCGGTCGGCGAGCGCGGCCAGCTCCTCGTCGTGGCCGCGGACCGCCTCCAGGGCGCGGTGGGCGCCGGCGACCAGGGTGGTGGCGTCGACACCCTCGGGGTCCTCGGGGTTGCCGGCCAGCGCACCGTGCGCGAGGGTCGCGGCGGAGGCCAGCGCCTCGGCGTGGCCGAGCCGTTCGGCCTCGGCGGCGAGTTCGGTGTCCTCGCCGGGCAGCGGTTCGGTGGCGGCGATCTCGTCCAGGCCGAAGCGGAGCAGATCGGCCTCCTGGGCGCGCTCCCGGGCCCGGGTGGTCAGCTCGTCCAGTTCGGCGGCGACGGTGCGCAGCCGGCGGTACGCGGCGGTGTACTTGGCGAGCGGGACGGCGACCGCGTCACCGGCGTAGCGGTCCAGGGCCTGGCGCTGGCGCGCGGGCCGCAGCAGGCCCTGCTGGTCGGTCTGGCCGTGCACCGCGACGAGGTCGTCGGCGAGGTCGCCGAGCACCCCGACCGGGACCGAACGGCCGCCGACATGGGCCCGCGAGCGGCCCTCGGCGGACACCGTGCGGCTGATCAGCAGCGCGCCCTCGTCCAGCTCCGCGCCGGCCTCCTCGGCCCGTACGGCCGCCGGGGACGCGGAATTGAGGACGATCCTGCCCTCGACCACCGCCGCCCTGGCACCGATCCGCACCAGCGCGGGGTCCGCGCGCCCGCCCAGCAGCAGGCCGAGGCTGGTGACGACCATGGTCTTGCCCGCGCCGGTCTCGCCGGTCACCGCCGTGAAGCCCGGTGACAGCTCGACGACCGCGTCGTCGATGACACCCAGGGACCGGATCCGCATCTCCTCCAACACGGGTACGACCTTACGAGGTCCGGGGGTCGCCCCGCGACGGCCTCCCCCATACCGGCATCCGGCTCCGGCCCTGCCCGGCCCGGCGCACGCCCCCGACGTGCGGAAAACCGTACCGGGAAGGCGGGTGGCCGCTGCATGGTGCCCGGCCCGGCCCGGCGGGCACGCTGGCGGGGCAGTACGGCGGCGCCCGGCCGGGCGCCCGTTCCGACGGCCGGCGGCACGGCCGTTCCCGGCTTCCGGCCCGGCGGCCGTCCCCTTCCCGGACCCGTCCCGACTTCCCCGAGGTACCCCATGAGTGATCCGGCAGCGCCCCGCCCGTCCCGCGCCCTGCGCCCCGCCGTCCTGGCGGCCCTCGCCCTGGCGACCACGCTCACCGGCTGCACCGCCCCGGCCCCCGCCCGCGCCGCCGGGGCGCCGGCCGCCGCGCCCTCCCTGGACGGCGTCTGGCGGACCGACGGCTACGGCACCCTCGTCACGATCAAGGGCCGCACCCTGAAGACGTACGAGACCACCGCCGTCAGCTGCCTGCCGGGCGCGGTCACCGGCACCCGGGCCGGCGCCCCCGGCGCGGACGGCACGCTGCGCTTCACGGTGCCGGACTCGGCGCCGCTCACCGTCGCCCCGGCGGGCGCGGGGCGGGCCCGGATGGCCTTCGCCGACAACGTCGGCCACCACGCCCTGCGCCGGGCCGGCGCGCTGCCGGAGCGCTGCGCCGCCCGGCCGTCCCGCGACCCGCGGGCGGTCTTCGACGTCTTCTGGCGGACGTATGCGGAGAACTACCCCTTCTTCCGGGCGAAGGGCATCGACTGGAACGCGGTCCGGGACCGCTACCGCCCCCGGATCACCGCCCGGACCACGGACGCCGAACTCTTCGCGGTGCTGCGCGCGATGATCGAGCCGCTGCACGACGCACACACCCGGGTCGTCACCGGGCCGGACCGGTGGTTCGCGGGCGCGCGGCCCGGCACCGTGCTGCCCACGGCCGCGTTCACCGCCCGGGTCGACGCGGCGCTCGCCGCGAACCTCGGCCCGCGCACCGTCCGGCGGCAATGGGCGGGCGGCAGGCTCTCCTACGCCGATCTGCCCGGCCGGATCGGCTACTTCCGGGTCACCCAGTTCGCCAAGTACACCGAGCAGGGCGACTACGCGGGAGACGTGGCCGAGCTGGACCGGGCGCTGGACGCGGTCTTCACCGAGGCCCGCACGCAGGGCCCGACCGCGCTCCGCGGCCTCGTCCTGGACCTGCGGCTCAACGGCGGCGGCTCGGACGCCCTCGGCCTGCGGATCGCCTCCCGGCTCACCGACCGGCCCTACCTCGCGTACCGCAAGCGGGTCCGGAACGACCCGCGGTACCCGGACCGCTTCACCGCACCGGAGCCGCTCACCGTCCGCCCGCACCGGGGGCCGGTCTACACCGGGCCGATGGCCGTGCTCACCGGCCGGCTGACGGTCAGTGCGGGCGAGACCTTCACCCAGTCCCTGATGGGCCGCTCCCCCGCGCCCACCCGGATCGGCGAGAACACCCAGGGCGTCTTCTCCGACGTGCTGGAGCGGGCGCTGCCCAACGGCTGGAGCTTCGGCCTGCCGAACGAGGAGTTCCTGACGGCCGGCGGCCGCACCTTCGACGGGCCCGGCATCCCGCCCGCCGTACCCACCCCGGTCTTCACCGAGGCGGAGCTGTCCGCCCGGCGCGACACGGCGCTGGCCCGGGCCCGGGAGCTGCTGGCGGGCGGCGGCGCGTAGCGGGCGCCGCCGCGCGGCCCGTCGGATTAGTGGGGCGCGCCCCGCCAGCCGGCCACCGGGAGGGCGAACTTGGCGACCAGCCGGTCGGTGAAGGAGGCGTGGTGCAGCCGGGCCAGGCGGACCGGGACGGCGCCGCGGCGGACCTCGACGCGGGCCCCGGCGGGCAGCTCGACGCTGCGCCGGCCGTCGCACCACAGCACCCCGTGCGGCGTCTTGGGCTGGACCTCGACGGCCAGCACCGAGGCCGGCGAGGTGACCAGCGGCTTGGCGAACAGCGCATGGGCGCTGATCGGGACCATCAGCAGCGCTTCGACCTCCGGCCAGACGACCGGGCCGCCGGCCGAGAAGGCGTAGGCGGTGGAGCCGGTCGGGGTCGCGCAGACCACACCGTCGCCGCCGAAGCGGGAGACCGGCCGGCCGTCCACCTCGGTGACGACCTCCAGCATCCGCTCGCGGGCGGCCTTCTCCACGGACGCCTCGTTGAGCGCCCAGTCGGTGTGCACCACGGCGCCGTTGTTGCGCACCAGGACGTCGAGGGTCATCCGCTCCTCGACCTCGTAGGAGCGGGTGACGACGCGGTCGACGACCTTGTCGAGGTCGTCGCGCTCGGCCTCGGCGAGGAAGCCGACCCGGCCGAGGTTGACGCCCAGCATCGGCACCCCGGACGTCCGGGCGAAGTCCGCGCCGCGCAGCAGCGTGCCGTCCCCGCCGAGGACGACGAGCAGTTCGCAGCCCTCGGCCGCGCACGGCTCGGACTCCACGCGCTCGACCGAGGCCGGCAGCGGCAGGTCCGCGGCCTCCTCGGCCAGCACCCGCACCCCGATCCCGCTGCGCAGCAGTCCCTGGACGACGAGTTCGGCGCTGCGGACGGCCGCCGGACGGCCGGTGTGCGCGAGCAGGAACACCGTCCGCCCGGTGCGGCCGTCCTGCTGTGCCGCGCTGCCTTCAACTGCCTGGGTAGTGGTCAACTGGGCCCCTCCGCCACTGCACGGTCGACATCCGCCGGGTCGAGTGCAGGCGCCCCGGCGCGCAGCCACAGAAAGTACTCGACGTTTCCCGAGGGACCGGGCAGCGGGCTGGCGGTCACGCCGAGGACGCCCAGCCCCAGCCCGGCCGCGCGGTCCGCGACGCCGCGCACCGCCTCGGCCCGCAGCGCGGCGCTGCGCACCACCCCGCCGCTGCCCAGCCGCTCCTTGCCGACCTCGAACTGCGGCTTGACCATCAGCACCAGGTCGGCGTCGGGCGCCGCGCAGCGGACCAGCGCGGGCAGCACCAGGCCCAGCGGGATGAAGGAGAGGTCGCCGACGACGAGGTCGACGGGCCGGTCGTCGATCTGATCCAGGGTCAGTTCGCGGACGTTGGTGCGGTCCTTGACGGTGACCCGCTCGTCGCTCTGCAGCTGCCAGGCGAGCTGTCCGTAGCCGACGTCCACGGCGACGACATGGCCGGCGCCGGCGCGCAGCAGGACGTCGGTGAAGCCGCCGGTGGAGGCGCCCGCGTCCAGGGCGCGGCGGCCTTCGACGCGCAGCCCGCGCGGGACGAAGGCGGCCAGCGCCCCGGCGAGCTTGTGGCCGCCGCGCGAGACGTAGTCCGGGTCGCTCTCGTCCTCGCGGACGACCACGGCCGCGCTGGTCTCCACCTGGGTGGCCGGCTTGGTCGCGGTCGCCCCGCCGACGGTCACCCGGCCCGCGGCGATCAGCTGGCTCGCGTGCTCCCGCGAGCGGGCCAGCTTGCGGCGCACCAGCTCCGCGTCGAGACGGCGTCGTGCCACTCCTGCCACCTGTGGTTCAGCTCCTACCGTTCGGGCCGGCCGGGCCGGCCGGATCGTGCGTCGGGGACGGGGCGGGCGGCCCGGGGTGCTGGTCGAGGGAGGCCAGCACGTCGCGCAGCCCACGGTGGACATCCTCGTACATGTCCAGGTGGCCGCTCACCGGGAGGTGGTCGGCTTCGGCCAGCCGCCGCAGGACGGCGTCGACCGCGGCCTGGCCGGTGGGGGCCGCGGCCACCCCGAGCGGCCGCGGGCCGGCGGGCTCGGCGGGCTCCGCGGATGCGGGCGCCTCGGGGGCGTCAGACGCCTCGGGGGCCTCGGTGGCCTGCTGCGCGGCCGGGGCCGGCTCCGGGCCGTTCATGGGGTCTGCCATGCCCCCGACGCTACCTCGGTCGTGCGCCCCCGGCCGTCCGTGACCTGGCGTATCGTCGGGCCCGATGGCAACTCTCGACCAGTGCCGCGCCGCGCTCGAACGGCTGGCCCACAACCTTTCCTCGGCGGACGGCGGGGTGCGCAGCGCCGCCGCGCTCGACCGCTCCGTCAGCTGCCGGATCACCGACCTGGACACCACCTTCGTCGGGCGGCTGGCCGACGGCGGCCTGCGGGACGTGACCTGCGTCGCCGGGCCGCCGCCGGAGAAGGCCGAGATCCGGCTGACGATGTCCGGCGACGACCTGGTCGCGCTGGTGGACGGCCGGCTCAACTTCGCCCGGGCCTGGGGCAGCGGCCGGGTGCGGCTGGAGGCCGGGCTGCGCGACCTGATGCGGCTCAGGACGCTGCTGTAGCCGACGCCGCCGCGGCGGCCTCCCGGGGCCGGCGGGCGGCCGGGACGACCAGCGGGGTGCCGGTCTCGGGGTCGTCGATGATCCGGCAGTCGATGCCGAAGACCCGGCCCACCAGTTCGGCGGTGACGATCTCCGACGGCGCGCCCTCGGCGACCACCGCGCCGTTCTTCATGGCGATCAGATGGGTGGCGTAGCGGGCCGCCTGGTTGAGGTCGTGCAGCACCGCGACCAGGGTGCGGCCCTGCTCCTCGTGGAGGGTGGCGCACAGGTCCAGGACCTCGATCTGGTGCTGGATGTCGAGGTAGGTGGTCGGCTCGTCGAGGAGGAACAGCGGCGTCTGCTGGGCCAGGGCCATGGCGATCCAGACCCGCTGCCGCTGTCCGCCGGAGAGTTCGTCGACGTAGCGGTCGGCCAGCGCGGCCACGCCGGTCGCGGCCATCGACTCCTGGACGATCCGCTCGTCCTCGGCCGACCACTGGCGCAGCAGTCCCTGGTGCGGGTAGCGGCCGCGGGCGACGAGGTCGGCGACGGTGATGCCGTCCGGGGCGACCGAGGACTGCGGCAGCAGGCCCAGGGTGCGGGCGACCTGCTTGGCCGGCAGCGAGGAGATCCGCTGCCCGTCGAGCAGGACCGCGCCGGCGGCCGGCTTGAGCATCCGCGACAGGGCGCGCAGCAGCGTGGACTTGCCGCAGGCGTTGGGGCCGACGATGACGGTGAAGGAGTGGTCGGGGATGGCGACCGTGAGGTTCTCGGCGATGGTCCGCTGGTCGTAGGCGAGGGTGAGGTTCTCGGCCGTCAGACGGCTCACTGGGTGGCTCCTGGGGTGGTCGGGGTGGTCGGGTCGCCGGTGGGGGCTCCGGGAGGCGCGGTGGCGGGCGGTCGGCTGTTCACACCCGGCCCGCCCTGCGCTCGACGACCAGCAGCCACAGCAGGTAGCCGCCGCCGAGGACGCCGGTCACCACGCCGACCGGCAGCTGGTCGGCGCCGAAGAGCCGCTGGGCGGCCCAGTCAGCGCCGACCAGCAGGGCGGCGCCCATCAGGGCGGCGGGCAGCAGGTTGGGGCCGGGTGAACGGGTCAGCCGGCGGGCGAGCTGGGGCGCGGTGAGGGCGACGAAGGCGATCGGGCCGGCCGCGGCGGTGCCGGCGGCGACGAGGACGACGGCGGCCAACAGGGCGGTGATCCGGACGCGTTCGGTCCGCACGCCCAGCGCGGCGGCCGCGTCGTCGCCCATCTCCAGCATCCGCAGCGGCCGCGCGCACAGCAGCACCACCGGGACCAGCACCGCGCAGACCGCGGCCAGCGGCCCGACCTGGCTCCAGTCGCGGCCGCTGAGCGAACCGGTCATCCAGGTGGTGGCCCGGGCCGCGTCGTAGATGGTGGACTTCGTCAGGAGGTAGAGCACCACGGCGTAGAGCATGGCGGCGGCGCCGATGCCGACGAGGATGAAGCGGTAGCCGTGGACGCCGCGCTTCCAGGCGAGCAGGAAGATGGCCACACCGGTGGCCACCCCGCCGACGACGGCTCCGACGGCCACCGCGAAGGGCGCGCCGTGGAACCACACGATCACGACCAGCGCGCCGACCGAGGAGCCCTGGGAGAGGCCGAGCATGTCCGGGCTGCCCAGCGGGTTGCGGGAGACGGCCTGGAAGACCGCGCCGCCGAGCCCGAAGGCGGCGCCGACCAGCAGCCCCACCAGCACCCGCGGCAGCCGCAGTTCGTGCACGATGAACTCCTGGCCGGTGGTGCCGCCGCCGGTCAGGGTGGCGAGCACCTCCGAGGGGGTCATCGGGAAGTCGCCGGAGCCGATCAGGGCGACCGCGGCGGCCGCGGCGACGGCCAGCAGCAGCGCGCCGGCCAGGACGGCGCGCAGGTCCAGCCGGAGCGAGAGGCCGCCCGCGGTCCGCACCGTGCGGGTCCGCCGCGGCCGCTCCGGCTTCCCGGCCTTTGCGGCCTGCCCCGCCGGTCCGGCCTTTCCGGGCTTCACTGTCGCGTTCACTGCCTCTCCTCGTTCGCGTCGCTCGCCCGGCCCGCCGCGCCCGTCACCTTCATCGCGTCCGTCACGTGCGTCATGTCCGTCCCGTCCGTTCACAGTTGGGCCATCCGCCGGCGCCGGACGAGGTAGATGAAGACCGGGCCGCCGACGACCGCGGTGACGATGCCGACCTGGAGTTCGCCGGGCCGGGCCACCACCCGTCCGAGCACGTCCGCGCCGACCAGCAGCACCGGCGAGAGCACCGCCGAGTACGGCAGGATCCAGCGCAGGTCCGGCCCGGTGAGGGCGCGCACCGCGTGCGGCACCATCAGGCCGACGTAGACGATCGGGCCGCAGACCGCGGTGGCACCGCCGCACAGCAGGGTGACCGCGAGCATGGCCAGCACCCGGGTGCGGGTCAGCCGGGCGCCCAGGGCGCGGGCCTGGTCGTCGCCGAGCGCGACGGCGTTGAGCGGACGGGCGAGCAGCAGCGCGAGCAGCGCGCCGGCCACGAGGAACGGCGCGATCCGGGTCACCGTCGGCATGGTGGCGGCGGCCAGCGAGCCGACCGTCCAGAACCGCATCCGGTCCAGCGCCGCGGAGTCCATGAGATTGACGGCGTTGAGGTAGCCGGTGAGGACGGCGGTCAGCGCGGTGCCGGCGAGCGCGAGCCGGACCGGGGTGGCGTTGCGGGTGCCGCCGAGCACATAGACGGCGACCGAGACGAGGGCGGCGCCGGCGAAGGCGAACCACACATAGCCGGACAGCGAGGTGACGCCGAAGAAGCTGATGCCGGAGACCACCGCGGCCGAGGCGCCGGCGTTGATGCCGAGGAGGCCGGGGTCGGCGAGCGGGTTGCGGGTGAGCGCCTGCATGACGGTGCCGGCGAGGCCGAGGGCGGCGCCGACCAGCAGCCCGAGGAGGGTGCGGGGCAGCCGCACATCGCGGATGACGACGTCGGTGTCGGAGCCGGAGTAGTGGAACACCCCGTGCCAGACGTCGTCGAGGGGTATCTGTTTGGCGCCGACGGCGATGCCGAGGACGGCGACGACGGCGAGCAGGGCGAGGGAGGCGGTCAGCCCCGCGGCACGGACGGCGTGCCGCCGTCGGGGTGCGCCGGGAGCCGTCGCCGCGTCGGGCGGACTGTCAACGGGGGGGCTGTCAACCAACACACCGGTTAGGTTAGCCTACCCTCACAAGCAGTCGATCTACCGGCCCTTCCGGTTCCGGCCCACCCGCCATGCCCGTTGGGGCGATCCGCCTCCAGAGAGAAGCACGAAGCCATGAGAACCCCTCGCAGCGTATCCCTGTCCCGACGCGGTGTCCTGGCCGCGGGCGGCGCCGTCGGCATCGGCGCCCTGCTCGCCGCCTGCGGCGGGAGCAAGGGCTCGGCGGGCGCGAGCGGTGGCGGCAAGGGCGGCCCGTGGTCCTTCACCGACGACCGCGGGCAGAAGGTCTCGCTGCCCGAAACCCCGCACCGGATCGTCGCCTTCACCGGCACCGCCGCGGCCCTGCACGACTTCGGCATCGACGACCAGATCGCCGGCGTCTTCGGCCCCACCAAGCTGGCGAACGGCAAGCCCGACCCGCAGGCCGGCGACCTCGACATCGACAAGGTCACCATCCTCGGCAACGCCTACAACCAGTTCAACGTCGAGAAGTACGCGAGCCTCGCCCCCGATCTGCTGGTCACCAACATGTACGAGCCGGGCGCGCTGTGGTTCGTCCCGGACGACAGCAAGGACAAGATCACCAAGCTGGCCAAGCCGGTGGCCATCACCTCGTCCCGGGTGCCGCTGGACCGGATCATCGGGCGGTACGCGGAGCTCGCCGCCTCGCTCGGCGCGAACCTGAAGGCCAAGAAGGTCACCGACGCCAAGGCCCGCTTCGAGAAGGCCGCGGCCCGCCTGCGCAAGGCCGCCGCCGCCCACCCCGTCAAGGTCCTCGCCTGCTCCGGCGCCGCCGACTTCTTCTACGCCTCCAACCCCGGCATTAACGCGGACCTGATGTACTTCAAGTCCCTCGGCGTGGACCTGATCGTCCCCGACCACCTCGACAAGGGCGGCTACTTCGAGAGCCTGAGCTGGGAGAACGCCGACAAGTACAAGGCCGACGTGCTCCTGCTGGACAACCGGACCGCCACCCTCCAGCCCAAGGACCTGGCCGCCAAGCCGTCCTGGGCCAAGCTGCCCGCCGTCAAGGCCGGCCAGATCACCCCCTGGGCCAGCGAGCCGCGCTTCTCCTACGCCGGCGCCGCCCCGCTCCTGGAGTCGCTCGCCCAGGCCATCGAGCACGCGAAGAAGGTCAACTGACGCACCGCCGGGCCGGTTTCCCGCCGGCCCGGCCCGCCCGCCCCAGCCCGTTCTCCGTCCCGGGAGGTTCCCGTATGACCGCGACCGCCGCCCCCACCTCCGCGCCGTTCCGCTTCTTCGACGTCCGGGTCGCCCGCACCCGGCGGCTCGGCCCGTCCATGGTCCGGATCACCTTCACCGGCGAACGGCTGGCGGAACTGGCGTCCGGCGGCCGGGACCAGCGCTTCAAACTGTTCCTCCCGCAGCCCCACCAGACCGCGCCGGTCTTCGAGGACACGGGGGACGGCTGGTACGCCGCCTGGCGGGCGCAGGACCCGGCCGAGCGCCCGGTGATGCGCTCCTACACCATCCGCGAACAGCGCCCCCACCTCGGCGAGTTCGACGTGGACTTCGCACTGCACGGCGCCGACGACCCGGCCTCGCCGGCCGGGGGCCCGGCCAGCCGCTGGGCGCTCGCGGCCCGGCCCGGCGACCGGCTGACCGTCCTCGCCCCGGCCGTCGAGGACAACGGCGGGGTGGACTTCCGGCCGCCGCCCGGCACCGACTGGATCCTGCTGACCGGTGACGAGACCGCCCTCCCGGCCATCGCCGGCATCCTGGCCTGGCTCTCCCCGGGCACCGTCGCCAAGGTCTGGATCGAGATCGGCCACGAGGACGACCGCCGGCCGCTGCCGACCTTCGCCGACACCGAGGTCAGCTGGCTCGTCCGGGAACACGCCGGGCCCGGCCGCGGCGAGCCCGTCCTGGACGCGCTGCGCGCCGCCGACCTCCCCGAGGGCACCCCGTACGCCTGGATCGCCGGCGAGGCCGGCACCGTCAAGGCGGTGCGCCGGCACCTCGTCGGGGAGCGCGGATTCGACCGCCGCGCGGTGAAGTTCACCGGCTACTGGCGGCGCGGCGCCACCGAGGAGGACCTGATCGCGGAGCTGACCGCGGCGGCCACGGCGGCCGCCGCCACCGGCGAGGAGTGAGCCGCACCCCACCGCCCCCTGAGGCCCCGCCGCTCCCGGCGGGGCCCGACGGCTTCCCCCACTCCGATAACTGACGTGCCGTTACATACCCAGCAGGCTCAGCGCCTTGGCCGCGTCCGCCGGGCAACTCCCCTCACCCGCCGCGGTCCAGGCGGCCGCGCACAGCGCCCGCAGCCCGTCCAGCGGTGCGCCCGCGCCGTCCAGGAGCAGTTCGTCGCCGGCCGCCTCGGCCCGCCAGCCGCCGCAGCGGAAGCCGGCGCCGTCGGTCGCCACCTCCGGCTGCGGCCGCAGCAGCCCGCGCAGATCCGCGTCCACATACGTCGGCCGGTGCGCGGGCGGCGCGGCCAGCAGGTCGGCCGGGGTGGTGACGCCGGTGAGCACCAGCAGGGAGTCCACACCGCCGTTCCAGGCGCCCTCGATGTCGGTGTCGAGCCGGTCGCCGATCACCAGCGGCCGCCGCGCACCGGTCCGCAGCACCGTCTCCCGGTGCATCGGCGGCTGCGGCTTGCCCGCGACCTGCGGCGCCCCGCCGGCGGCGATCCGCACCACCTCCACCAGCGCGCCGTTGCCGGGCGCGATCCCGCGCTCCTTGGGGATGGTCAGATCGGTGTTGGAGGCGAACCACGGCACCCCGCGCTGCACCGCGTACGCGGCCTCGGCCAGCTGCTCCCAGTCCAGCGACGGGTCGAAGCCCTGGACCACCGCCGCCGGGTCGTCGTCCACCGACGCCACCGGCACCAGTCCCCGCTCGCGCAGCGCCACCCGCAGCCCCTCACCGCCGACCGCCAGCACCCGGGCGCCGTCCGGCACCTGCTCGGAGATCAGCCGGGCCACCGCCTGCGCGGAGGTGATCACGTCCTCCGCGGTCGCCGGCAGACCGAATCCGGCCAGCTGGCCGGCGACCGCCTGCGGCGTCCGGGACGCGTTGTTGGTCACGTATGCCAGGTGCATGCCGCCCTCGTGCGCCGCGGTCAGCGACGCCACGGCATGCTCGACGGCCGCTCCGCCCGCGTAGACCACGCCGTCCAGATCCAGCAGCGCCGTGTCGTACGCCGCGCTCAGCGCGTCCCGGCACCCGTCGGGCCGGCCCCGCACACCGTCGCCCGACCGTTCGCCACCCTGCTCGCCCATGCCGTCCTGCTCCTCGCTCCTCGGTGCCCTACCAGGCTCGCCCGGTCGATATTTCTGGCCGATCGCGGCCTCTCCCCCGATCATCCCGCACCCCCTTCCCGGCTTAGCATTCTTCAATGACCACCTCCGACGGCCTCCGCCTCCTCCCGTTCCGCGGCCTGCGCTACGCACCGGACCGGGTCAGCAGCCTCACCGCGGTCACCTCCCCGCCCTACGACGTCGTGGTCCGCCCGGACGAGGTCCTGGAGTTGGAGACCTCCGACCCGTACAACATCGTCCGGCTGATCCTGCCGCACGCGGTGGATCCGGCCGCCCGGCACCGCCAGGCCGCGGACACCCTGCGCCGCTGGCGCGAGGAGGGAATCCTCACACCGGATCCGGAGCCGGCGCTGTACGTCTACGAGCAGCGCGCCGGGGACGTCCTCCAGCGCGGCCTGATCGGCGCGCTCCGGCTGGACGGCCCGGTGCTGCCGCACGAGGACGTCATCCCCGAGGTGGTCGAGGACCGGGCCGCCCTGATGGGGGCCGCGGCCGCCAACTTCGAGCCGCTGCTGCTGTCGTACCGCGGCCAGGGCACCGCGAACGGCGCCACCGCGGTCATCGAGCGCACGGTCCTGCGCACCCCGCTGCTCGCCACCACCACCGAGGACGGCTTCGCCCACCGCCTGTGGGCGCTCACCGACCCGGCCGAGCTGGCCGCCGTCGACGCGGACCTGGCCCTCCGGGAGGCGCTGATCGCCGACGGCCACCACCGCTGGGCGACCTACCAGCGGCTCCACGAGCAGCGGGCGGCCGCCGGCCCCGACTCCCCCTGGGCGTCCGGGCTGGTGCTCCTGGTCGACACCGCCCGCTATCCGCTCCAGGTCCGGGCGATCCACCGGGTGCTGCCGCACCTGCCCCCGGAGAAGGCGCTGGCGGACGTGGCCGGCGCGTTCCGGGTCTCCCGGCTGCCGGGCGGGCTGCCCGCCGCCCTGGAGGCGCTGACCGAGACGCCCGGCAACGCCTTCGTGCTGTCCGGCGGCCCGGACTCCTTCCACCTCCTGGACCGCCCCGATCCGCGGCTGCTGGAGGGCGCGATCCGCACCGACCGGCCCGTGGCCTGGCGGCGGTTGGACGCGACGGTGCTGCACTCGGTGCTGCTGGACGAGGTCTGGCGAATCCCGGACCGCCCGTCGGACATCTGCTATCTGCACCACGCCGAGGCCGCGGTGGCGCAGGCCGCCCGGCACGGCGGGACGGCCGTGCTGATGCGCGCCACCTCGGAGGAGACCGTCCGTCAACTCGCCCAGCAGGGCGTGACGATGCCCCGTAAGTCCACCTCGTTCGGCCCCAAGCCGGCGACCGGTCTGGTGCTGCGCACGCTCGACGAAGGGAGCTGCTGAGGCGCCGCGGGACCGGCCCGTCCCGGCACCCCGCAGCCACCCGGTGATCCGGTTAGGTTAGGCTTACCTCACTGCGTCACCGGGCGGGTCCCCCTGCCCCTGTGCACACCTCCGCACCTGCACAGGACGCGGTCGACCCGCACCAGGGAGGGCCCTTCATGAGTCGCCTCGCGCACCCCGCCGAGGACCCGGCCGACAGCCGCACCTATCTCCTCAACAACCGCACCGCCGACCGCTACCGCACCGCCGTCACCGACAGCGTCACCCGGCTCAGCGACCGGTTCGCCACCACCGAGCGCCCCTTCACCGGCGTCTCCGTCGACGAGCTGGCACCCACCGTCGCCGCCGTCGACCTCGACACCCCGCTGCACGACCCGGCCGCCGCGCTCGACGAGCTGGAACGCGTCTACCTCCGCGACGCCATCTACTTCCACCACCCGCGCTACCTCGCGCACCTCAACTGCCCCGTGGTGATCCCGGCCCTCGTCGGCGAGGCGGTGCTCTCCGCCGTCAACTCCTCCCTGGACACCTGGGACCAGAGCGCCGGCGGCACCCTCATCGAGCGCCGCCTGATCGACTGGACCGCCGAGCGGATCGGCCTCGGCGCGGCCGCCGACGGCATCTTCACCAGCGGCGGCAGCCAGTCCAACCTCCAGGCCATGCTGCTCGCCCGGGACGAGACCTGCCGCCGCGAACTCGCCCACGAGTCCACCCCGGAAGGCACCCGGCTCACCGACCTGCTCCCCCGGCTGCGCATCCTCACCTCCGCCTGCAGCCACTTCAGCATCCGCAAGTCCGCCACCCTGCTCGGCCTGGGCGCGGAGGCCGTCATCGCCGTCCCCGCCGACGACACCAAGCGGATGCGCACCGACGCGCTCGCCGCCGAACTGGAGCGCTGCCGCCGCGACGGCCTGATACCCATGGCGATCGTCGCCACCGCCGGCACCACCGACTTCGGCTCCATCGACCCGCTCCCGGAGATCGCCGACCTGGCCGCCCGGTACGGCGCCTGGATGCACGTGGACGCCGCCTACGGCTGCGGCCTGCTGGTCTCCCGCCGCCGCGAACTGCTCACCGGCATCGAACGCGCCGACTCGGTGACCGTCGACTACCACAAGTCCTTCTTCCAGCCGGTCAGTTCCAGCGCCGTCCTGGTCCGCGACCGTGCCACGCTCCGGCACGTCACCTACCACGCGGACTACCTCAACCCGCGCCGGATGGTCGAGAAGCGGATCCCCAACCAGGTCGACAAGTCGCTGCAGACCACCCGCCGCTTCGACGCCCTCAAACTCTGGCTGACCCTGCGCATCATGGGCGCACAGGCCGTCGGCGAACTCTTCGACGAGGTCGTCGACCGGGCCGCCGACGCCTGGAAACTGCTGCACGACGACCCGCGCTTCGAGGTCGTGGTGGAGCCCCAGCTCAGCACCCTGGTCTTCCGCTACCTCCCCGGCGGCCCCCAGGACCCCGAACTCACCGACCGGGTCAATCTGCACGCCCGGGAAGCCCTCTTCGCCTCCGGTGACGCGATCGTCGCGGGCACCAAGGTCGACGGCCGGCACTACCTGAAGTTCACCCTGCTCAACCCGGAGACCACGCTCGACGACATCGCCACCGTCCTCGACCTGATCGCCGAGCACGCCGGCCGCCACCTCGCCGAGCAGCCCGGAGCCGGCCGCCCGGCCCCGGCCCTCAGCGCCCCCTGACCCGACGCAACCGTTCGACCATCTCCGGAGAGAGACCCCCCGTGACCGTCCCCCACGACACCCCCTACGACTTCCTCGCCATCGGACTCGGCCCGTTCAACCTCGGCCTGGCCTGCCTGACCGCCCCCATCGACGAGCTGAACGGCCTCTTCCTCGACGACCGGCCGGCCTTCGACTGGCACCCCGGCATGATGCTGGAGAGCAGCCACCTCCAGGTCCCGTTCATGGCCGACCTGGTCACCCTCGCCGACCCCACCTCGCCCTTCTCCTTCCTCAACTACCTGAAGGAATCGGGCCGGATGTACTCCTTCTACATCCGCGAGAACTTCTATCCGCTGCGCGCCGAGTTCAACGACTACTGCCGTTGGGCCGTCGGGAAACTCGACACCGTCCGCTTCTCCCACAAGGTCACCACCGTCGAGTACGACGAGAGTGCCGAGGTCTACCTCGTCCACGCCGACCACCAGGGCGAACGGCACACCTTCCGGGCCCGCAAGCTCGTCCTCGGCACCGGCACCCCGCCGCACCTCCCCGACGCCTGCCGGGACCTCGGCGGCGACGCCCTGCACAACGCCGGCTACCTCGACGCCAAGGCCGCCCTCCAGGCCAAGGACAGCATCACCATCATCGGCAGCGGCCAGAGCGCCGCCGAGATCTACCACGACCTCCTCCAGGACATCGACGCCCACGGCTACCACCTGACCTGGGCTACCCGCTCCCCCCGCTTCTTCCCCCTCGAATACACCAAGCTCACCCTGGAGATGACCTCCCCGGAGTACGTGGACTACTTCCACGCCCTCCCCCCGGCCACCCGCGACCGCCTCAACGCCACCCAGAAGCACCTCTACAAGGGCATCGACTCGGAGCTGATCAACGACATCTTCGACCTGCTCTACCAGAAGCGCCTGGCCGGCCCGGTCCGCACCCGCCTGCTCACCAACACCGCACTCCAGGACGCCCGTTACGACGAGGCCACCGGCACCTACACCCTCGGCCTGCGCCAGGAGGAACAGGGCCGCGACTTCACCCTCGCCACCCAGGGCCTGATCCTCGCCACCGGCTACCGCTACCGCGTACCCGACTTCCTGGACCCGGTCCGCGACCGGATCGCCTGGGACGCCGCCGGCCGCTACGACGTCGCCCGCAACTACAGCATCGACACCACCGGCCACGGCATCTTCGTGCAGAACGCCGAGCTGCACACCCACGGCTTCGTCACGCCCGACCTCGGCATGGCCGCCTACCGCAACTCCTGCATCGTCCGCGAGCTGCTCGGCCGCGAGTACTACCCGGTCGAGAAGGCCATCGCTTTCCAGGAGTTCGCCGCCCCGGCCGGCCCGCACGACCCGATGGAGATACCCGCATGAACGCCCCCGTCTTCACCCGCACCGACCCCGCGCTGGGGGAGTTCGCCCTGCGGCCCGTCGACCCCGCCGCCGACGCCGCCGTCCTGCACTCCTGGGTCACCCACCCCAAGGCCGTCTTCTGGCTGATGCAGGACTGCGACCTGCCGGCCGTCGAGAAGGAGTTCGCCCGGATCGACGCCGATCCGCACCACGACGCCTTCCTCGGCCTGCACGACGGCACCCCCGCCTTCCTCATGGAGCGCTACGACCCCGCCCACCGCGAACTGGTCGGCATCCACGCCGCCCGGCCCGGCGACGTCGGCATGCACTTCCTGACCGCCCCCACGGACACCCCCGTCCACGGCTTCACCCACGCCGTCCTCATCACGGTCATGGAGAGCCTCTTCGCCGACCCCGACACCCGGCGCGTGGTCGTCGAACCCGACACCCGCAACACCGCGGTGCACGCCCTCAACGAGGCCGTCGGCTTCGAAGTCGTCCGCACCGTCTCGCTGCCCTCCAAAGACGCCCTGCTCAGCACCTGCACCCGCGACCAGTTCCTGGCCACCCGAGGAGCCCACCGATGACCACCCGGGAAACCCCCTCCCCCGCCCCGCACCAGCCCGCCCAGGACGCGGTCGCCCACCTCACCCCCGACCTGTGGGCCCGCGCCAACCGCGCCCTGGTCCGCAAGGCCCTCGCCGAGTTCGCCCACGAACGCCTCCTGACGCCCGAGCCGCTGCCCGAGGACGGCCGCTACGCCGTCCACAGCGACGACGCCACCACCACCTACCGCTTCACCGCCCGCAGACGCGCCCTCGACCACTGGCAGATCGACCCGGACGGCATCACCCGCCACCGCGCCGGCACCGAACTCCCCCTGGACGCCCTGGACTTCATCACCGAGTTCCACACCTCCCTGGGCCTGGCCGCAGACGTCCTCCCCGTCTACCTGGAGGAGATCAGCTCCACCCTCTCCGGCACCGCCTACAAGCTCGCCGGCAAGGCCCCCACCGCCGCCGAACTCGCCGGCGCCGGCTTCCAGGCCGTCGAGACCGGCATGACCGAGGGCCACCCCTGCTTCGTCGCCAACAACGGCCGCCTCGGCTTCGGCGTCCACGAGTACCACGCCTACGCCCCCGAGGCCGCCGCCCCGCTCCAGCTGATCTGGCTGGCCGCCCACCGCGACCACAGCACCTTCACCGCCGGCGCCGGCCTCGACTACGACACGCTCATCGAGGCCGAACTCCCCGCCGGGACCCGGGCCCGCTTCACCGCCACCCTCACCGGCCTCGGCCTCGACCCCGCCGACTACCACCTCTTCCCCACCCACCCCTGGCAGTGGTGGAACAAGCTCTCCGTCACCTTCGCCGCCGAGGTCGCCCAGCGCCGCCTGGTCTGCCTGGGCCCCGGCGACGACCAGTACCTCGCCCAGCAGTCCATCCGCACCTTCTTCAACACCAGCCACCCCGGCAAGCACTACGTCAAAACGGCCCTCTCGGTCCTCAACATGGGCTTCATGCGCGGCCTTTCCGCCTCGTACATGGAGGCCACCCCGGCCATCAACGACTGGCTGGCCCGCCTGATCGACGCCGACGACACCTTCAAGGCCGCCCGCTTCTCGATCATCCGCGAGCGCGCCGCCATCGGCTACCACCACCGCCAGTACGAGGCCGCCACCGAAAAGGGCTCCCCGTACCGCAAGATGCTCGCCGCCCTCTGGCGCGAGAGCCCGGTCCCCACCCTCGAACCGGGCCAGCGGCTGGCGACCATGGCCTCCCTCCTCCACGTCGACCGCGCCGGCGACTCCTTCGCCGCCGCCCTGATCGCCGAGTCCGGCCTGGCCCCCGAGGTCTGGCTGCGCCGCTACCTCGACGGCTACCTCACCCCGGTCCTGCACGCGTTCTACGCCTACGACCTGGTCTTCATGCCGCACGGCGAGAACGCCATCCTCGTCATCGAGGACGGCGCGGTGGCCCGCGTGATCTTCAAGGACATCGCCGAGGAGATCGCCGTGATGTCCGCCGACGCGGTCCTCCCGCCGACCGTCGAACGCATCCGCGCCGACGTCCCCGACGACAAGAAGCTGCTCTCCGTCTTCACCGACGTCTTCGACTGCTTCTTCCGCTTCCTCGGCGCCACCCTCGACGACCGCGGCGTCCTCGACGAGGACACCTTCTGGCGCACCGTCGCCGCCACCGTCACCGACTACCAGGCGGCCCACCCCCACCTCGCCGACAAGTTCGCCGAGTACGACATGTTCGCCCCCGAGTTCGCCCTCTCCTGCCTCAACCGCCTCCAGCTGCGCAACAACCAGCAGATGGTCGACCTCCAGGACCCGGCCGGCGCCCTCCAGCTCATCGGCACCCTCCACAACCCCATCGCCCCGTACGCACCCTGATCCACCCCACAACACCCCCCACAACGAGAAGGGCGGACCCGCACGGGCCCGCCCTTCTCGTCACTCACCAACCGGCGACCTACTCGGTCTTCTCCGCGTCGCCGCCGGCCGCGGCCTCACCCGCCGCCTGCTCCGCTCCGGCCTCTTCTTCGGCCTCTTCGTCGTCCTCGACCAGCGCGTCGGTGAACTGCACCCCGTCCAGCTCGGCCAGCCGGTCCGACGCATCCGTCGTCCCCGCCTGATCGGCCTCCAGCGCCTTGGCGAACCAGTCCCGCGCCTCGCCCTCGCGCCCGACCGCCAGCAGCGCGTCCGCGTACGCGTAGCGCAGCCGGGCCGTCCACGGGTGCACCGCGTTCGACGCCAGCTCGGGGCTCTGCAGCGTCACCACCGCGGCGTCCGCCTGCCCCATGTCCCGCCGGGCCCCGGCCGCGACCAGCCGCATCTCGACCTGCCCGGCCTTGTCCAGCCGCTGCACCTCCGGCTCACCGGCCATCGCCAGCGCCTTCTCCGGCCGCCCGAGCCCGCGCTCACAGTCCGCCATGAGCGGCCACAGCTCCGCGCTGCCGGTCATCCGCCGCGCCGCCCGGAACTCCTTCAGCGCCTCGGCGTACTTCCCGACCCCGTACGCCGCGAAGCCGCCCGCCTCCCGGACCGCCGCGACCCGCGACGCCAGCCGCAGCGCCACCCGCGCATACCCGTACGCCTTCTCCGGGTCCTCGTCGAGCAGCCGCGCGACCATCACCAGGTTCTTGGCGACGTCCTCCGCCAGCGTCTTCGGCAGGCTCTGCAGTTCCTGCCGCACCGCCTTGTCGATCTCCTCGCCGGTCACGTCCTCCGGAATCGGCAGCCGCTTGATCGGCTCTCGGTCGCGGTCCCGCCAGTCGTCCCGACGCGCCCCGTCCCGACGGTCGTCGCGCCGGTCGTCCCGGCCGCGCCCGCCACCGTAGGGCCGCCGCGCCCCGCGCTCGCCGCCGCGCTCGTCACGCCGGAACCCACCACGGTCATCCCGCCGCGGCCCCCGATCCCGGTCATCCCTCCGGAACCCACCACGCTCGCCATCCCGACGGAACCCACCGCGCTCGTCGTCCCGCCGGACGCCGCCACGCTCGTCGTCACGCCGGAACCCACCGCGGTTGTCCTCACGCCGGAAGCCACCGCGGTCGTCGTCCCGCCGCGGCGCCCGCGCACGGTCGTCCCGCGGACGGTCGTCCCGCCGGAAACCCCCACGGTCGTCCCGCTCGTCGCGACGGAACCCGCCCCGGCCACCGCCGCGCTCGTCGCGCCGCTCGTCGCGCCGCTCGAACCGGTCGTCCCTACGGAACCCGCCACGGTCGCGATCGTCCCGACGGTCGCGATCGTCCCGACGCTCATCCCGCCGGAACCCGCCCCGGTCGTCCCGCCGCTCGAACCGGTCGTCGCGCCGGAATCCACCGCGCTCGCCGCCGCGCTCGTCACGCCGGAACCCACCACGGTCATCCCGCCGCGGCCCCCGATCCCGGTCATCCCTCCGGAACCCACCACGCTCGCCATCCCGACGGAACCCACCGCGGTCGTCGTCCCGCCGGACGCCGCCACGCTCGTCGTCACGCCGGAACCCACCGCGGCCACCGGGCCGCTCGTCCCGCCGCTCATCGCGCCGCTCGGACCGGTCGTCGCGTCGGAAACCGCCGCGCTCACCACCACGGTTGTCGCGGCCGGTGCGGTTGTCCCGGCTGTCGCGCCGCGGCCCCCGGTCATCGCGCCGGAAGCCACCATGGTCACCGCCGTCGCGCCTCGGCCGGCGCTCCGGACGATCGTCGGAAGGGTTGGTGGACATCGACGTGACTCCTGTCTTCGGTACTGCATTCATTCTCACGCACCGACCCGTTCGGCGCGCTCCGGCAAAACAAAAGGACCCCTGGTCCCAGCGTGAACGCTGGGACCAGGGGTCCTTCACAAATTGTTCGGCGGCGTCCTACTCTCCCACAGGGTCCCCCCTGCAGTACCATCGGCGCTGAAAGGCTTAGCTTCCGGGTTCGGAATGTAACCGGGCGTTTCCCTAACGCTATAACCACCGAAACCCATTCGGGTTCAAGCGAACAAGCACACTCTTCAGTTAAAGAAGTGGTTCTTGTACCGACGCTGCGACTGTTCGCAACCCGGGAACCACACAGTGGACGCGAGCAACTGAGGACAAGCCCTCGGCCTATTAGTACCAGTCAACTCCACACCTTACGATGCTTCCATATCTGGCCTATCAACCCAG